>NZ_GG740072.1:442881-444737 GCF_000162415.1 Prevotella sp. oral taxon 317 str. F0108
CTACATAGACATTGTGGAAACACTTTTCCCCGACCTCCCTTCTACGGGAGTGGCAGCCACTTTGGGTATTGGCTTGGCACTGTTTCTATTTGTTACGGGTATCAATTTCGCCATCTTATGGCGCAAGACAATCAGCATTTGGCGACACGGAAAAAACTAATGGGCGGCAAATGGCGTTGCACTTGTTTCGTACTGCCCGCTTAAACTTTGCCCATACATTTTGCGCTTTAAGCATTTTAGCGTAACTTTGTAGGCTGAAAAGAAATAACACGAAAGATAAATGGCAATAGAACTAAAAGATTTAACCAAGCGTGCCGACAATTATAGTCAGTGGTTTAACGACTTGGTTGTGAAAGCCGACTTGGCGGAACAGTCCGCCGTGAGAGGATGTATGGTTATCAAACCCTATGGTTATGCCATCTGGGAGAAGATGCAACAACAGCTTGACCGCATGTTTAAGGAGACGGGAGCACAAAATGCCTACTTCCCACTGTTGATACCAAAGTCGTTCTTCTCGCGTGAAGCCGAACACGTAAAGGGGTTCGCCAAAGAGTGCGCCGTAGTAACGCACTACCGCCTACGTGCATCCGAGGATGGGAACAGCGTTGAAGTAGACCCCTCGGCCAAACTCGATGAAGAACTTATCATACGCCCCACATCCGAGACAATCATTTGGAATACGTATAAAAACTGGATACACTCTTGGCGCGATCTGCCCCTAATGTGCAACCAATGGTGCAACGTTATGCGTTGGGAGATGCGCACACGTCCCTTCCTTCGCACTTCCGAGTTCCTGTGGCAAGAAGGACACACGGCGCATGCAACGCGTGAGGAGGCCGAAGAAGAAGCAAAGAAGATGCTAGACGTGTATGCCAAGTTTGCACAGGATTGGATGGCCGTGCCTGTTGTGTGTGGCGTTAAGAGCGAGACTGAGCGTTTTGCCGGTGCATTAGACACCTACACCATCGAGGCTATGATGCAAGACGGCAAGGCCTTGCAAAGCGGAACGAGCCATTTCCTTGGCCAAAACTTTGCCAAATCGTTCGATGTTACTTTCCTCAACAAGGAAAACAAACCCGAATATGTATGGGCAACAAGCTGGGGAGTTAGCACTAGGCTTATTGGTGCATTGATAATGACCCACTCGGACGACAATGGTTTGGTTCTTCCACCAAAACTTGCACCCATACAAGTGGTTGTCATACCCATTGGTAAAGCCGGCCAACAGATGCAAGCCATCGCAGATAAACTGCAACCCGTTATCGAACAGTTGCGCAAAGCTGGCGTAACGGTGAAGTACGACGACTCGGACAACAGGCGCCCAGGCTTTAAATACGCCGACTATGAGTTGAAGGGCATCCCCGTTCGCATCGTTATGGGTGGGCGTGACCTAGAAAACAACACGGTGGAAATTATGCGTCGTGACACCTTAGAGAAAGAAACTATCGGTTTCGAAGGTTTGGCCGAACACATTGTTTCGGTGCTCGACGACATGCAGGCCAACATCTTTAAGAAGGCATTAGACTATCGTAACGCACATGTTTACGAATGCAACGACTACGAAGAGTTTAAGCAACGTATTAAAGATGGCGGTTTCTTCCTTTGTCATTGGGACGGAACGGAAGAAACGGAGGCGCGCATTAAGGAAGATACGCAGGCCACTATCAGGTGTGTTCCCTTTGAATTTGAACAGACAGAGGGTGTAGACATGGTTAGCGGAAAGCCTGCTAAGCACCGCGTTATCATTGCACGCAGCTATTAAACCCCAATCGGTCGTTAGACCGCTGACCTATTATTTTAGGTTGTTTCCATCGCTTCCTGTTCATCTTTCGTTTGCTTGTCGGCATCTTGTCTGT
>NZ_GG740072.1:445104-573646 GCF_000162415.1 Prevotella sp. oral taxon 317 str. F0108
CTTATTCTCTCGACGTAGCCCGCTACGTCTTCAAGAATAAGGCAGACAATATGCTCAACAATCAAACAAAATCTGCGCAGGCTCTAACGACCGATATGGGTTAAATCTGCATATTGGCGGGCTAAGTTGGACACCCAAATGGTGCAAACGCTGTATTAACGAACACAATATTGTGCATTATATAGAGGTGTTAGGTCGGGTTTCTGGCCTAACGCCTTTTTGTTTGTAACGCCTGTTGGTTGTTTGTTGTGTTGGGCTTACTAAGACTATGCAGCCGTCTTGGCTTTTAATGTTTAATAAATTGAGCGCAGTTTATTTTCTTTGAGATGCCAACACAAGATAAATACCCCTCTCTTATACGGAGTGCAGGACAATTTAACGCACTGGTTTTGTCAACTTGCGAAAGCCCAATAACTCACGAGAACCCAACAATTCCCGAAAACATCACCACATCAACTTACAAACTCACCAACACATCAACTCACAAACTTACCACCCCATCAGTTTACAAACTCAAAAACTTATCAATTCACGAGCTCATCAACTCATCAACTCGAAAACTTAAATATTTATATTTTATTTTACAATATCACTCCAAATTTCACTCCGTTATAGCGAAAATATAGGTTGAAAAGTGGGTAAAAAGCCACTATTTCTAGCCTTTCATGTCTTCTTGTTTGTCTGATTTTAAGAACACAACCTGCATTTTGCACCATATTGCCTTTCTAGTTTGCTTGCCAACTCGTATTTTTTTAACTCCAATTACCCACTTTTAGCCCCTAAAACCCCACTTTTTGATGGGTATTTTGCCCTTTTCTGCCATGTGTTTCATGGCTCGAAGAGGTTATGTTTATACCATTTGTGTGGATATATATGCTTAATTGCCTTGCATTTAGCAGCATTTAGCCTTGCGTTTAGCACCAAAACGCACTCCATTTAGCACCAAAACGCAAGGCATTTAGCTGCAAAACGCACTGCGTTTAGCACCAAAATGCACTACATTTAGCAGCAAATAGCCCCAAAATGAGTGCAAATGGCGTTTCTTTTAAATAAAAATTCATTTTGCCGCATGCGCATGCTAACCCTATTTTGCATCAAAACCAACCTTCGCGAGAATCGATTTTTTGCGACAAGGTTGACGATTGGTGGACGGAAAGGGTACTCAGAATGTTAAAATTCTAACTTAAAACTAGACAAAAAGCGATTCTGCCGTATATGCACGCATAGTAACGACACGGAAAGAATGTACGCTTGCGACGGCCAGCGCGAGCGGTTGCAGGGCTTGTTGCACACGGCCAACGGAAAGAGCACCATGCAAACGCAGAAGACATCTGCCATTGACAACCCGTTTTCAACTTGTAGAGAATACATTAAATGACTTCCACTTAGTTGCTTTTAGAAACATAACCACGTTTTGCCAGAGCCAAATGGGGCAGAATTTCAGGTTTTATCGTATATTAGTCAAGTACTTCGTACATGAATGAGGAGTGTTTATCTTGGTTTTACAGCACAAAGAGAATAAGCTCCTTTTAATTTAAAGAAAGAGTAAAAGTCAAGACAACTTCTATAAGTACGTGAATCTGTGATTTCATGGGCTTATAAGTATGTGTGTTTATAACTAGGGGAGTTTGTGTGGGGTTGTTGGGTTTAGGAGATAGGGGAATAAAAAAAGAAGTGTCGATAACGACACTTCTTCGTTGAGCCTCTTGTCGGATTCGAACCAACGACCTCAAGATTACAAATCATGCGCTCTGACCAGCTGAGCTAAAGAGGCGGGGTGGGTAAGCTACTTACATCGCGCCGCTACAACCAACTACCTTTGCTACGTTCCCGTCCTGGAGGGTTCGAAGGGAGCTGGCCGTGCAAGACTTACCCGTTTTGCGGTGCAAAGGTAATACTTTTCCATTAAAACCGCAAGACACACTTTGCTTTTATACATATTTTAACGTTAAAGGCCGTAAATGGAACTGATGTCGCTGGCTTTCTTGTGGCGTTATGCCTGTGGGCTGTGCTTGTGGGTGCGGTGCTTTTAGCATGGCTTTCTTGGGCACGATTGGCAAGGGTATTGTGGGTTGCTATAATGATGGCAAGGAGCTAAGCAGTTTAGTCTGGGTTCTGTTGGTGCGCTTTGTTCGGTCTTTTACACAAAAAGTGAACATAAAGGCCTGCATAATACATTTTTTATTGTACCTTTGCGTAAACAATAAGCATAACTCACAGCTAAGTCCGTGCCGCATTCTCCGCGACAAGAACGCGGATGCACGGGCGAAAGCCATTGATTGGACGAAGTATGAAAACGACATTTATCGCTGGGCCTTGCGTAATAGAAAGCCAAGAACTGTTGTACACGGTTGCAGAAAAGCTGGTGGAGATAAACCAAAAGTTAGAGGTTGACATTATCTTTAAAGCCTCTTTCGACAAGGCTAACCGAACGTCAATCAGCTCTTTTCGCGGCCCTGGACTAGAGCGGGGACTCGAAATGTTGGCTAATGTGAAATCCAAATATGGATTGAAGTTGCTTACCGACATTCACGAAAGCTGCCAAGCCGAGGCTGTGGGGCAGGTGGTAGACGTGTTGCAAATACCTGCTTTTTTGTGCAGACAAACAGATTTGCTGGTGGCCGCTGCCAAAACGGGCAAGGTTGTGAACATAAAGAAGGCCCAGTTTTTGAGTGGGCCCGACATGAAATACCCTGTGGAAAAGGCGAAAGAGGCCGGTGCAGCCGAGGTTTGGCTCACCGAACGCGGCAATACCTTTGGTTACAACAACCTTGTGGTAGACTTTAGAAACATTCCCGACATGAAAGAAATCGTTCCAACGGTTATCATGGACTGTACGCACAGCGTGCAACGTCCTGGCGCAATGGGTGGAAAAACAGGTGGCGACCGCCGATTTGTGCCATCAATGGCCCTTGCCGCAAAAGCTTTTGGCGCAACGGGCTATTTCTTTGAGGTGCACCCCAATCCCGACAAAGGTTTGAGCGACGGCCCCAACATGCTTGAACTAGACAAGCTTGAAAACTTGATTGCGAACCTATTATAACAAATACGTTCATCGAGAACATATACGGAGAAGAAACACTTATGTCTACATTGGCAACAGATTCGACAGACAACAGGCTTAACAATGTGAGGGCATACGCCACGCAATGCCTGAAAGATGAGGCGCAAGCACTGCTCGACCTTATTCCGCAACTAGACCATCATTTCGACAAAGCCGTGGAAATGATGTTCAATTGCAAGGGTAAGGTGATTGTAACGGGCGTTGGAAAAAGTGGAAACATCGGCGCAAAGATTGCCGCAACGCTTTCTAGTACGGGCACCCCTGCCTTTTTTATTAATCCGTTGGACGTATATCACGGCGACTTAGGCGTGATGACGGCCGATGATGTGGTGCTGGCATTGAGCAATTCGGGGCAAACAGACGAGTTGCTGCGCTTTATTCCTGCCATATTGCATCGTGATGTGCCGCTCATTGGCATGAGTCGCAACCCCCATTCGTTGCTGGCCAAATACAGCGTGGCCCATATTACGGTGAAGGTAGACAAGGAGGCGTGCCCCCTGAACCTTGCTCCTACAAGCAGTACCACGGCTGCATTGGCTATGGGCGATGCCTTGGCGGTGGCATTGATGCAGGTGCGCAACTTCAAACCCACAGATTTCGCGAGGTTTCATCCTGGTGGCGAGTTGGGAAAACGATTGCTTACCACAGCGGCCGACGTGATGCGGGTAGACGATTTGCCCGTTATACCACGCCAAATGCACCTTGGCGATGCCATCATACAGGTGAGTAAAGGTAAGCTGGGGCTTGGAGTGTCGGTAGAAGACGGCAAGATTGTTGGATTGATTACCGATGGCGACATTCGTAGGGCGATGGAAAAATGGCAGGCCGAGTTCTTTAACAAGACGGTTAACGACATCATGACCACCAATCCTAAGATTGTGTTGCCTACGACAAAGATTGCCGATATACAACAGATAATGCAGAAATACAAAATACACACGGTACTCGTGGCAGACGAAAATGAAAGGCTTGTTGGCATTGTAGACCATTACCGATGCATGCTGTAAGGTCTCTGCAACACTTAACGAATTATGATTGAACCATCGAGAATACGCTCGCTCCTTTTATCGCTCCTTATATCGTTGGCTGCCTTGTCGCAAGGCAGCGACTCGCTTATCGTGCAACAGATGCGCGACGAGGGGGTTAAGTTCTCCCATAACAACTCGGTGGTGCTGCTCACCACGGGGCAGGAGAAGTTCGACGACATGTTTTCGGCCATATCAAGGGCGCGACATAGCGTGCATTTAGAATACTTTAATTTTAGAAACGACTCCATTGCCGACCGCCTTTTCGAGTTGCTTGTAGAGAAGGCGAACGAAGGTGTGCGGGTACGCGCCTTGTTCGACGGATTTGGAAACGACTCGAACAACCGCCCATTGAAGAAGAAACACCTGCGCACCCTGCGCGAAAGGGGCATCGAAATCTTTGAGTTCGACCCTGTTCAGTTTCCCTGGGTGAACCATGTTTTCCATCGCGACCACCGCAAAATTGTTGTCGTAGACGGCAATGTGGCCTATACTGGCGGCATGAATGTTGCCGACTATTACATCAAGGGCACAGAAGTGGTGGGGAGTTGGCGCGATATGCACTGCCGAATTGAGGGACAGGAGGTGAATACCTTGCAGGCTATCTTCTTGAAAATGTGGAATAAGGTGGCCAAACAGAACGTGCATGGGGCAGAATATTACCGCGGAAACGATGACCTTGGTTACTTTGACAACTTAAAGCCCGACACTTGTCAGTCGGCTGGAAAGAAGATGGTGGGCATATTAAACCGCGAACCACGCATTTCAAATAAGATTATTCGGAGTTTTTATACCAAGGCTATCAATGATAGCCAGGATAGCATTAAGCTCATCAATCCATACCTTACGTTGAATAGGGCGTTGAAGAAAGCTTTACGCAACGCGGTTAAGCGTGGCGTGAAAGTAGAGATAATGGTATCTACCCACAGTGATATTCCTTTAACGCCCGATTGCGTTTTCTACAATGTTCATAAGCTAATGAAACGCGGCGTAACGGTTTGGATGTACGAGCCGGGCTTTCATCATACCAAGGTGATTATGGTGGATGGTAAGTTTTGTACTGTGGGCAGTGCCAACCTTAATGCGCGTAGCCTGCGTTTTGATTACGAAGAGAATGCCGTTATTGTGGATAAGGAGACAACGCAACAGCTGTCTGACCTGTTTGATAAGGACAAAGCCGACTGCTTTAAGCTGACGCCCGAATCGTGGAACAAGTTTAGAACCCCTTGGCAGAAGTTCGTTGGCTGGTTTGCCCACTTGTTGGCGCCGTGGTTGTAGCCCTGTTTGTTACATCAGTAGCAAGTCTTAGTGCGATTTGTTATTTCTTGTCACCGTACACCATATAATATGGTAATAAATGTTTACGTGCGTTTAGTACTGTTTAGTACTTTTGTATCAATTATAGAAGTGCTAGGTAAGAAGGGTTATTGCTTGAATGGAGGGTAGAACACAGAAGATAAACGTTTAATAAAGGGGTGAATATCTATGTGGTAAACCTGTTGCGGAGTAGATGCGGATTGTTATAAAAGTCTTTTCTAATAGCATGTTTTACTGATAAACGGCACGCTGCTCTTCGTGTGAAGCGCATAAATATTGAGTAAAAGGAATAGGGCGTGTTGCTTAATGTTATGGATGTAGTGTTGGTTGCAAATCGTGGTAGGTGCTTGGTTGTGAGCAGTTAGCGTAAAGCTTGGCGAAATTCGTTTACAGATTTTTGGATGTAATAGAGTTAAATTATCATTATATTTCAGTAAAATATTATCCAAAATATAACTTTATGCGTTTGAACTATGGGGGAAAAATCGTAACTTTGCATTCGTGATTGAACTACATAGACATATCGAAATCTTACTGCTGGATAACGACTGCGTCATCATTCCCGACTTTGGGGGATTTATGGCGCACCATGTTGAGGCTAGGTACGACGACGGCGACCATACATTTCTGCCGCCGACGAGGACGCTTGGGTTCAATCGCCAACTCCGTTTGAACGATTCTTTGCTTGCTCAATCGTATGTTGAGGCCTACGATTTGAGCTATCCTGAGGCCTTAACACGTATTGCGAGCGAGGTTGAAGAGATGCGCCAGCACCTGCACAACGAGGGGTATTACGAATTGAACGACCTTGGAGTGCTTTATTATGCAGATAATGGCACGTACACTTTTGAACCTTGCGAGTCGGGCATCCTCACGCCATCACTTTATGGGTTGGGTTCCATTGATATTGTGCGCCTTTCTGTTCAGGATGCTTTCAGCGAAGTTCCTGCTGTTGAATCAGTCGGCAATGTGCAAGAAATCGAAGCGGCAAGAGTTCAACAACGTGAGTCTAAGCCCATTCTACTAGAAATGGACGAAGCGGCTAAGTCGCTTTCCAACAGCGATGCGGAAGAGGATAACGACGACGAAACCAACAATAACGACCTTATCATCCCCGTTGCTTGGGTTCGAAACGCAGTTGCCGTGTGTGTGGCGGTTGTTGCATTCTTGCTTTTCCCCTCTACCGTCACCGAGGGCGAAGTGAACACCATGTCGCATAGCGTAGTAGATACAGGTCTGCTAACATCTGTGATGCCCAAAGAGATGATAAAGGGCACAGAGAGTATAGCCGAGATAAAGGCGCCTGCGACTTCTGTTGCTAAACAAACGGCACCAAAGTGCGAACAGGCCAAGCCAACCGAGGCCAAACACGCCAACCAGACATTTTATTGTTTGGTTCTGGCTAGCAAAATAACAAAACGCAACGCCAACCGTTATGCCCAAATGTTGAAGGATAAGGGCTACGATAAGACCGAAGTGTTGGTTGATGATAAGGACGTGAAAGTTACTTATGGCCGTTACGAAACAAAGAACGAAGCTTATTTGGCTTTTGGAAAATTGCATGGCAAGGCTGAATTTAAGGATTGTTGGGTGATGCGCAGCGACGTTCGTTGAGCAGAATCGTCTTACATGTAGAATTAAACACACTAACAAAGCATGAAGAGAGTAAGATGTCCGAAGTGCGACAATTACATAACTTTCGACGAAACACGTTATCAAGAAGGGCAATCGCTCTTTTTTCAATGCCCAGATTGTGGTAAGGAGTTCGGCATACGCATTGGCGTTTCAAAGTTACATAACCGTCAAAAGGAAACAAACGCCGACGAACTAGACTGCAAAGACCACTGCGGCACGCTAACCGTTATCGAGAATGTGTTTCATTATAAGCAGGTTTTGCCCCTCCGTATGGGTAGAAACGTTATTGGACGATACATGAAGAATAGCGGAATAAACTGCCCCATAGAAACAAACGACCCAAGCATCGACATGAATCACTGCGCTATTGAGGTGAGCAGAGATAAACGTGGGCGTTTGAAATATGTGTTAAGCGATGGCCCAAGCTACACGGGGACATTCGTTGACAATGAGATATTGGGCGACCGAGAGCGGCGTTTGCTCGAAAACGGTTCGCTGTTCACCATCGGCGCAACAAGCATTATCTTGCGAACACTAGACGAAGAGGACTGATTCTGTCCTCTTTTTTTGTGCTCGTTATTTTATGTTTCAGGCTAGTTCTCTTCTAAACAAATAATGTGAAGAAAAGTAAAGCGCACGTGCGTAGATGCAAACAAATTGCAGAACACGCGATAATAACCCCCATTTTATTTCGATTTTGTTGAACTTATCGCAATAAAATCACTAACTTTGCACAACTTGTACCGTGCAAGCAATTAATTGGCGCGGGCTATTGTATTTCATAACAAAACGAGATGGCCAATGCTTATAGAATATAAAAACGTAAATGTTTACCAAGACGACCGCGAAGTGTTACGCGGCGTTGATTTTCATGTAGACGAAGGCGAGTTCATCTACATTATAGGTAAGGTGGGGACTGGCAAGAGTTCTTTCCTCAAAACCATCTACTGCGAACTGGACATTGACGAAGAAGACGCCGACACGGCAGAGGTGTTGGGGCGCAACTTGAAGACTTTGCGTAGGCGAGAAGTTCCCGCACTAAGGAAAGAGTTGGGCGTGATATTCCAAGACTTTCAACTACTTCACGACCGAAGTGTATGGGAAAACTTGCAGTTCGTGCTTAAATATACGGGATGGAAAGACAAGGCTGAGCGTGCCGAACGTATCGAGAAGGTTCTGGCCGACGTGGGAATGAGCGATAAGAAACACAACATGCCCTACGAACTTTCGGGTGGAGAGCAGCAGCGTATCGCCATTGCGCGTGCCATCTTGAATAATCCGAAAGTGATTATTGCCGACGAACCAACGGGCAACCTCGACCTCGACACGGCCACGAACATCGTTGCCTTGTTGCGCGACATCACACAAAGCGGTACGGCCGTGGTGATGTCTACCCACAATTTGTCGATGCTGAGCAAGTATCCTGGCATTGTGTACCGTTGCGGAGACGGAAAAATAAAAGAGGTTACCGACGAGTACAGTAAGATAGACCTCACCGAAGAAGACGACATTTAAACATAGTTACACTTACTTTTAGCTTACATTGGGTATGAAAGTGATGAAATTTGGAGGCACTTCCGTTGGCTCCCCCAACCGTATGAAGAACGTGGCGTCGCTCATAACGGCATCGGGTGAACCCACGTTTGTGGTGCTCTCGGCCATGTCGGGCACTACAAATTCACTTGTGGAAGTGGCCGATTACCTTTATAAGAAAAACCCCGAAGGGGCCAACGAGGTGATAAACAACCTGGAAAAGCAATATGTAAAGCATGTTGACGAACTGCTTGCAGACCCTCAACACCGGGAAAAGTTGCGCGCTTTCCTAGTAGATGAGTTCAATTACCTTCGTTCGTTCACCAAAGATCTCTTCACTAGCTTTGAAGAAAAGACCATTGTGGCGCAAGGCGAAGTGATAAGCACCAACATGATGGTTAGCTATTTGCAGGAAATTGGTGTTAAGGCCGTGTTGCTTGATGCCTTAGATTTCATGCGAACAGACAAGAACAACGAACCCGATATGGCTTTCATCAGAGAAAACCTAGCTCGACTGATGGAAGAGAACCAGGGCTATCAGATATACATCACGCAGGGATTTATTTGCAAGAACGCGTATGGCGAAACAGACAACCTCTTGCGTGGAGGTTCTGATTACACGGCCTCACTAGTGGGCGCAGTATTGCCTGCCGATGAAATTCAGATTTGGACAGACATCGACGGCATGCACAACAACGACCCACGTGTGGTAGATAAGACCGAGGCCGTTAGGCAACTGAACTTTGAAGAGGCTGCCGAGTTGGCCTACTTTGGCGCGAAGATATTGCACCCCACATGCGTGCAGCCGGCCAAGTATGCTGGCATCCCCGTGCGATTGAAGAATACCCTGGACCCAGATGCCGAGGGAACCATCATCAACAACGAGGTTTTGCACAACAAGATAAAGGCCATCGCCGCCAAAGACAAGATAACGGCCATCAAGATAAAGTCTAGTCGCATGTTGCTTGCCACGGGTTTCTTGCGCAAGGTGTTCGAGATATTCGAGAGTTACCAAACGCCCATCGACATGATTGTAACTTCCGAGGTGGGCGTTTCGATGAGTATCGACAACGACTCGCATCTTGAAGAAATCGTCGACGAACTTAAAAAGTATGGCACAGTTACCGTAGATACAGGTATGTGCATCGTTTGTGTGGTAGGCGACCTTGATTGGAACAACGTTGGATTTGAAACATTGGTGACCGATGCGATGAAAAACATCCCTGTAAGGATGATTTCGTATGGTGGTTCCAACTACAACATCTCCTTCCTAATCAAAGAAGAAGACAAGCAAAGGGCGCTGCAAAGCCTTAGCCACAAGCTTTTCAATTCCTAACAATGTGAGCTTCGGTGCCAGCACGAGGCCTTGTAAGGCAGGCCGCTGACTATTATTTAGGCACCGCGCGTTGCATCTGGTTGCACCCCGCACACTATTGCATAACACTCTTGGTTGTAATTTAATTAACGATGATTAGTTTACCTACACACGCATTTAAGCACCTGTCTACACCTTTTTACTATTACGATGAAGGCATGTTGCGCGCCACGCTCGATGCGCTGAACGAGCAATTGGCTCAACATCCAAACTTTATCGTGCATTATGCAGTGAAGGCCAACGCCAACAAACGCATTTTGCAGACGATGAAAGCGGCTGGTCTGGGAGTGGATTGTGTAAGCGGTGGCGAAATAGAGGCGGCATTGCGTGCTGGCTTTAAGGGCGACAGCATTGTATTTGCAGGTGTGGGTAAGAACGACTGGGAAATAAAGCTGGCCTTGGAAAACGGCATTTTCTGCTTTAATGTGGAAAGCATAGAAGAACTAGAAGTTATTGAGCAACTTTGCAGCGAACTGAACCGAACGGCTGATGTGTGCCTGCGTGTCAACCCCAATGTGGCTGCCCACACGCATGCGAAGATAACAACGGGTTTGGCCGAGAACAAGTTTGGCATCCCCATAGGCCATGTTCGGCCAACCATCGAGAGGTTACAAGTATTGAAACGCATTCGTTTTATCGGTCTGCACTTCCACATTGGGTCGCAGATTGTAGACATGAACGACTTTCGTGAAGTCTGTACGAGTGTGAACAGCTTGTTGAACCTTTTGAAACAGCATGGCATCGAACCCGAACATATAAACGTGGGCGGTGGGTTAGGAATAGACTACGACAATCCCGACACGCATGCCATACCCGACTTTAAGGACTATTTCGACACCTATGCTCGGCATTTGCAACTTAATGAGAAACAAAAGGTACATTTCGAGTTAGGTAGGGCGTTGGTTGGGCAATGTGGTTGGCTGGTTTCGCGAGTGCTCTATGTCAAGCAAGGACAAAACAAACGTTTCCTCATCCTCGATGCAGGAATGAACGATTTGCTCCGTCCAGCCCTTTACCATGCTCGGCATCAAATCTTAAACCTGTCCAAACCATCAGCTCCAAGCGAAGTGTATGATGTGGTTGGCCCCGTTTGCGAGTCGAGCGACGTATTTGGCAGCGATGTTGTTTTGCCTGCAAGTCATCGTGGGCACTTGGTTGCGATATGTTCGGCAGGTGCTTATGGCGAGGCGATGGCATCGCAGTACAATTGCCGTCAGTTGCCTAAGAGTTATTTTAGTAGCGATTTAAACATTTAAAACAAGCCTTATGGTTTTAACCTTATATATTGATGCAATAACGATAGTCTGCTGTGTATCGTTAATTATGCTGTTTTTCATCTCCCTGTTCTGCAATCCTTTCTTGCGGGGCAGACGCTTGAAGAAGTTGGCTTTGGCGAATGCTGAAATCGAAGTGGACGTTACCGACGCCTCCGCCACACCCGTATCAATTATCATACCCATATTGGAAGACGCTCCCGAACTGGCTACAATGGTAGAAACGGTGCTGCAACAAGAATACGCCGCGCCTTTCCGCGTGATATTGGTTGCCGACAAAGGCAATGCGCTAGTAGAGCGGTTGTCGGCCGAACACAAAGGAGACAAACACTTATATTGCACCTTCGTGCCCAATTCTTCGCGCTACATGAGCCGCAAGAAACTAACGTTAACCATTGGCGTAAAGGCAGCCGAAACCGATTGGGTCGTTATCATGGAACCCACATGTGTGCCAACGTCTTGCAAATGGCTTGCCGCGTTTACCCAAAGTCTCACAGACGACAAGCGCCTAGTTGTTGGGTACACCGCACTCGACACCGATGCCAAGACCTCTTGGCGCATGCAGCAGTTTAGGTCAAGTTTTTACATACTCACCCGAACCATCAAAGGCAAGCCTTATTGCCATGCAGGCGGAGTGGTGGCCATAAGGAAAGACGACTTCATGAAACGCGACGGCTTTTCGGGAAACCTCAATCTGTTGCGCGGCGAGTACGATTTCTTGGTGAATAAGTTTGGCGACGAAGGCTCTGCTGCGGTGGCATTGCATCCCGATGCGCATACGCAGACCAAGGCGCCCACGCTAAAAGAGTGGCGCACGCTGCAACTTTTCTTTTGGGAAACGCGCAAAAGCCTGCAAAGGGGAGGGGTCATTAGGTTCTTGTTCAACCTAGACAACATCATGCTTTACCTCAACTACATCGTTGCCGCCATTTGTTTGGCCTACGGATTGATAGAGGAAAGGTGGTTCATCGTGTCATTGGCATCGGCCAATCTGTTGCTCACCATCGTGTTGCGCATACTTTTTGCCCACAGAGCCATTAAGATATTCAAGGCTTGCATACCCGCGTGGCGCGTAATAGGGTTCGAATTGATGGTGCCTTGGCGCAAGATGCGGTCGTATCTCAAATACATGAAGGCCGACAAATACGAATTTACAAGCCATAAACTCTAAATTAGATGAACGTGTTGGTGTACATATCAAAAGGTGTATCAGATGTTGACAGACAATATCTGACAACGCTTTTTGCCCTTTTAGATACCAACCCCGACATCGAAATAACATACGATGCACCCCTGTGGCGACACGATTTCTCCCTATTTCATATCTTTGGTTGCTGGGATGCCAAGGCGCTACGCCTATACAACATGGCATTACGCACGCATACGCCCGTGGTGTTGTCGCCCTTTGGCGAACTAAACCCCTGGCGAATACGCAACCTTCTGAAAGTAAAACGCATGCTGCTCAACATTCCTGTGCAACGGATGTTGAGTAGGGTAGAGGTGGTTCACGCTTGCGGACAGTTCGAAAGCGACACACTAAAAAGCCTAAACGCCACCGCAAACATCGTGCGTATAGACAATCCACGTATCAGTGGAGCCATTGACACTGCGGACATGGCTGCCCAATTTGTGCGCCTTTATCATAAAACGCTCAACACCTGGCCTGCCACGATGCTCACCGCGGCCGACCTCGAACTAGTGGGTGCGTTGGTGCTTGCCGGCATAGATGCCGAAATGTTCGCCGCAATGGACTTGCGCCTCGAAACCATCGATGCGCTTACAACGCCCCAATGGCGGTACGTATTGATGTATGCCGCACAAGAACGCGTGCTCGACTTGGTGAGAAAAGGACTGGAAAGGCTGCAAACCGAAACGCCTTCGACCGACCTTTCTAAGTTCGAAACCTTCTGTTTCGACCCCATTCCCGAAGACGACAACCTTGCTGAGGGAGAAGAACAAGAGGCCGAGGACGAACAACAAGAAGAGACGGACAACCCTGACGACAATTCCACTGTCGATGGTATCGTCGAAATTGTGCGTACTTTGTACGATGCCCTGCCCAAAGACACGGCACACCTGCAATTGTTGGCAACGCTTTACGCCAATTTAAGGCTCACCGATTACGACGAACAGGCACTTGTGCAAGCACTAAACAAGGTTAAGCTGTTGCCCTTTTTCAGGCGGGTAGAGAGCGTTATGCACCATTTGTTCAAACTGCCCGAAGGGTTCATGCCCATTCTTCCGCTCAACGACAAACAAACAAAAAGCTTAACGAACAAGATAACTAAGGTTTACTATTAGATGATAAAGAAGAAATACGAGATAGAACGCGACTTGCGCTACCTTACACTCTTGGCGCAATCGTTCCCAACTGTGGCCGAGGCTAGCACTGAAATTATCAACTTGCAGGCCATACTTAACCTGCCCAAGGGCACAGAACACTTCTTGGCCGACCTGCATGGCGAGTACGAGGCCTTTCAGCATGTGCTGAAAAATGCATCGGGAAACATCAAACGCAAGGTGAACGAGATTTTTGGAACCACGTTGCGCGAGGCCGAGAAACGCGAACTGTGCACGCTGATATACTATCCTGAACAGAAACTGGAGCTAGTTAAGGAGAGCGAAACCGACATTAACGACTGGTATCACATCACCATTCACCAACTTGTGAGCGTATGCAGAGACGTGTCGAGCAAATACACGCGTTCGAAGGTACGCAAGTCGTTGCCAACCGACTTCAAATATATTATACAAGAGTTGCTGCACGAACGTGTTGACGACTCGAACAAGGCCGCTTATGTAAACGGTATTATCGAAACGATAATCAGCACAGGGCGTGCCGACGATTTTGTCGTGGCCATTTGCAACGTTATTCAGCGTTTGGCCATCGACCAGTTGCACATACTTGGCGACATATACGACCGCGGACCAGGGGCGCATGTCATCATGGACACGATGGAACGCTACCACAGTTGGGACATACAATGGGGCAATCACGATATGCTTTGGATGGGAGCGGCTGCCGGCAACGTGGCATGTATCTGCAATGTGATACGTCTGTCGTTACGCTATGCCAACCTCACCACGCTCGAAGAAGGCTACGGCATCAACCTTGTGCCGCTTGCCACTTTTGCAATGGAAACTTATGGCGACACCGCATGCAAGGAGTTCGTTCCGAAGAGCAGTGGCGAGTCGATGAAACTCGATGAAAAAACAATGCGGCTTACGGCACTTATGCACAAGGCCATTGCCGTGATACAGTTCAAGGTAGAGGCACAACTCTTTGAAAAGCATCCCCATTGGCAGATGACCAACCGAGCCGTGTTGCGCCACATCGACTATACAAAAGGTGTTATCACGCTCGATGGAAAGGAGTACCAACTTACCAGCAACGAGTTCCCAACGATAGACCCCAACAATCCGTTGGAACTTACGCCCGAAGAGAAGATGTTGGCCAAGCGTTTGCGCCACTCTTTCAAGGTGAGCGAGAAGTTGCAACGCCACGTACGCCTGCTTTTGCAGCATGGTTGCATGTACGCCATCTACAACAACAACTTGCTTTTCCATGCCTCGGTGCCGCTAAACGATGATGCTACACTTAAAGAAGTGGAGGTGTTTCCTGGGCAAACCCTTTCGGGGCGAAAGCTATTGCACAAAATAGGCATGCTTGTTCGCACTGCCTACCAAAAGGATGCCGAGCCCGAAGAACGCGAATATGCCATTGATTACTTTCTTTATCTGTGGTGCGGACCCGACTCGCCCCTCTTCGACAAATCGAAAATGGCCACCTTCGAACGTTATTTCATCGCCGAAAAAGAAACGCATAAGGAGAAAAAAGGCAACTACTTTACCCTGCGAGACAACGAGGCGGTGGTTGACAGCATTCTTGATGCCTTCGATGTTAAGGGCGAAAACAGGCACATCATCAACGGGCATGTACCCGTACACGTGGCCAATGGCGAGAATCCAATAAAGGCCAACGGCAAGCTAATGGTCATTGATGGTGGTTTCTCTGAGGCTTATCACAAGGAAACGGGCATTGCAGGCTACACTTTGGTATATCATAGCCGTGGTTTCCAATTGGTTCAGCACGAGCCATTCGCCAGTGCAATGGATGCCATTCGCACAGGAAGAGACATTAAGAGTACCACGCAGATTATAGAAATGTCGTCGCATAGAATGTTGGTGGCCGATACCGACAAGGGTGTTGAACTGAACAAGCAGGTGGCCGACTTGGAAGAACTGCTCTATGCCTACCGACATGGCATAATAAAAGAGGCCGAACGGAAGAAACAAGAATAAAAAGGTTAGCCCCAAGCAAGCATTGTCTTGCTTGGGGCTAATACTTTTATACAAATAACACGAAGAATGTAAGTTACAAGCAAAGATACAACTTCATGCTATCTTAGAACTTAATTTCTTTTGTTCATATATATATTGTGGTATTCTATATTTATCGGCTTTTGTCCTGTCTCTGCTATACTAAGTCGTACATAACTTATAATCTTGTTATCCACAGGGGGTGCGCCTCTTCCTTGTTCGCTATTGTGAAACCATATAGGTTTTCCTTCAACAAAATCTCCTGTATATGTGTTTTCATCATAGATAATCTCAAAAGTTATTTTCTTATTTTCCTTTTCAGCCAAGAATTTGTCTGTTTCGGCTGTCCTGTCGTTCACTTGGAAGTAGAAAGCATTATGGCTACGTGACTCTTGGAAAAGGCCACCACGTTTATCTTCTATCTCAACCCACCAAGCCTCAAGCTTTGTGCAATTAAAGCTTATTGGAACATCACCAATTACTGAATAGCTTTCTCCCTTTTTAGATTTTGAACAGCGTGAATCTAATTTGAATGTACCAGGGACCAGTGGCCTAATAAGTAGGACGTACTTCGTGTTAGGTTGGATTAATATTTCTCCATCCTTTAGTTTCGATTCTTGCATAATCTTTTTACGCTGTGCAGGAGCTGTGTTTTTGTCTTTGTATGCCTTGTAATTGGCATCGGTGAAAAGCCACGCTTCGTAGTCTTTTCCCAAAAGTTGATGTGGAATGTTGCCTACACTATAAGGATTGAACTTGTAATCATATTTTTCAGCATCTCCTGATCCTGTTATTTCTAGATCATAACGTATAAAGTCTCCAACTTTAACGGAGTTTAGGTCGGAGTAGGGCTGACCATCTAAGTTCTCTTTTACGCTAACCTTAATGTCTCCTAGCCTCTCATCATTCAGGTCATCATTGTTACCACAAGCCGCAAGGCCCATCACTACGGCGCAAGTAGCTATTTTTGCCATTGTGACCATTCTTTGTTTAAAGGTAAGCCATCTCATTAGGGGCTCAAACCATCGTTGTTCTTTTGGAATCATAAATTCTGCGGTTAAAATTAGTTTTGTGTTTTAGAATATACCGCAAAGTTGATTCTTTTTATTTGATTATTTTAAAGTGCGTAAAATGTTATAAAACATGTTTGGTTACCTTTAACCATGATAAATAAATATAATTATTTGTTTATGATGTTTTATTTTGCTAATCAGATAACTTACTGAAAATAATAATGGATAAAACGAACAAACGCAAGTGCTAGGATACCACGTCGCATCGATTTAGATTGGTGGTTTGGACAAAAGTTTTTCATTCTGAAGATAAATAAAGTAAGTTTACAAATTAGCAAGACCGCTTTTGTGTATTGCTCTTCGGGATTTTTCTCGATCTTATCTGGTATCTTTGGTTTATTCCTTCACTAACACCATTCACTATACACATCTATAGGAAGTAAGCTAAATCTGCTCTCGCCGACTTATAAACTTGTCAACTGGTTCATTTATGGCCTTATCAACTCGGATTTTGTAATGTTTTTACTGCGTTTTTTAACATTATGAGTGGCCTTTTCGATCACCAATCGCTCACCTTGCCGCAAAAAATCGATTCTCGCGAAGGTTGGTTTTGATGCAAAAAGGGGGTTGTTGTACATGCTGGCAAAATGAATATATATTCCCCGAAACCGCCATTTACACCATTTTTCGGGCTATTTGTAGTAAAATGAAGTGCGTTTTGCCGCTAAACGCAGTGCAATATGCCGCTAAACGCAGTGCGTTTTGGTGCTAAATGCGGTGCATTTTGGTGCTAAACGCAAGGTAAAATGGTGCTAAATGCAGGGTAAAATGCCGCTAAATGCGAAACGAAAAGCATAAACATCCACAGTAAATGTATAAACAAAACCTTTTAGATTCATGAAACACATGGCCAAAAGGAGCGAAACAACAGTTAAAAAGTGGGGTTTTAGGGGCTAAAAGTGGGAAATTGGGGTTGAAAAAATACGAGCTGGCAACCAAACTAGAAAGGCAAAATGGTGCAAAATGCAGGTGTCGTGCTTAAAAATAGACAAACCCCAAGGCGTGAAAAGCGAGAAATAGTGGTCTTTTGCCAACTTTTTAGCCAATATTTTCGCTAGAATGGAGTGAAGAAAGGAATGGTTTTGTAAAATAAAAGCAACAATTTAAGTTTGTGGGTTTATAGACCTATGAGTTTGTGAGTTGATGGATTTTGAGTTGGTTAGTTGATGAGTTAACCAGCAAACGAGTTGACAAGGGTGGAGGGTTCGCCACTTTATGTGATGACAGGTTAACAAGTTGATGGGTTAAATGGTTTACGAGCTGACGAGTTAACAAGTTGACGAGTTGACAAGTGGATGGAGTCGACAAGTGGCTGCGTTAACAAGTTGGTGAATTGATAATTGGGTAAGCGTTATGAGTTGGTAAGTTAATGGGTTTAGCGGTTTTGGCTTGCGAGAAACTTCACAGCATCATAAACTCATCAACTTACAAGCTCATAACAAATCTAGGATTGGCTTATAGCGCGGTGAACGCAGCGAAGAACCCGAAAATAACGCCTGGCGAATTGGCCAGAACCAAAGGAAGGTCGCGCTTTTCTTTAAACAAACCGTAGCAAACCCATAGCGTGCAGTTGATGCCTGCCATGAAAGGCTGAATAAACGAGCCTTTGTTGCCGTTCAAATTCTCCTGTATTTGTGGAAAATAAAACACGTACATAAGGATGGAGGTACACATGCCCACCCATCCTACATAACCAAAAAACTTTTCTTTCTTCATCTCTAATTATCTAATTAACGTTGTGTGAAACTATAAATGGGTTGACTGGTTGACGAGTTGGCCAGTTAACGAGCGAACTAGTATGATGGGTGCATGCGTTTATGAGTTTGTATTACATTCGGTGACATGCTAAAAACTTATGAATATCAACAACTCACAATCTTATCAACTCGCAATCTCATAATCTCACTAACTGAAAAACTCACACCTTCACCATTCCCCTTATTCGGTGGAGAAGTCGGCCACCATCTTACGATACATGGCGTACATACGCGTGCGCGAAATAAATCCTTGCAGTTCGTTATTGGCATCGACAACGGGCAGATAGGTGGCATCTGTCTTGTCGAACTTATTCATAACCTCCTCCATTGGGTCGTTACGTCCAAGCACGGCAGGCGTGGGAATCATTATTTGCGCCACACTAAACTTTTGATATAGCTCTGTTCGGAACATGATGTGCCTTATCTTGGTAACGTCTATCTCGCCAATAATCCTCCCCGCATGGTCTAGTACGGGGATAAAGCTGGTGTGGCTGCGGCTGATGGCATACACCAACTTGCCCAAAGGCATTTCGGGATTAACGGCAATGTAGTTCTTGTCGATGATGCTTTCCATACTCATCAGTGTAAGGATGGACTTATCCGTGTGGTGGGTGATGAGTTTTCCCTCGCGTGCAAGACGCATGCTATAAATGCTATGCGGCTCGAAAATGTTGATGGTGAGGTAAGAACTGATGCAAACAATCATCAGTGGCAACAATAATTGATAGCCCCCGGTTATCTCGGCAATGAGAAATATGCCCGTAAGCGGCGCGTGCATCACGGCAGTCATTACGCCTGCCATGCCCAGTAGCGTGAAATTCTTTTCTGGAATGTACACACCGATGTTGTACATGTTCCACAAACGGGCGAAGAAAAAGCCGCCAAAGCCGCCGATAAACAGCGAAGGGGCGAACGTTCCGCCACAACCGCCGCTGCCATTGGTGGCCGATGTGGCGAATACCTTGGTGAAAAGCACCAGACCAACGTACACAACCAGCAGGTTGTCGTGGCCATAGAACAGCGAATTGTTGAGTATCTGGCTCCAATCGGTTTCGGTATTGCCGTTGAGTAGGGTGTTTACCGAGCTTAAACCCTCGCCATAGAGCGAAGGGAAAAGGAAGATAAGCGAACTGAGAATGATGCCGCCTAAGATTAATCGTTGGTAAGGGTGGTTCTTCATCTTGCCGAATACGTTTTCGCAAGCGGTCATGGTGCGCATGAAGTAAAGGCTAATCATACCGCAGAAGATGCCGAACAACACGCTTGCAGGCACGCGTTCTATCATCCATTCGCCGTCGAGGTGAAAGGTAAACATTGAATCGGTACCCACAAAGATGTAAGTAAAGCATGTGGCCGTTACGCAAGCGATGAGTATGGGCAGCAAAGAGGCCATAGTAAGGTCTACCATGAGTACCTCTAAGGTGAACACCAAGCCTGCAATAGGCGCCTTATAAATGCCTGCAATGGCGGCAGATGCACCGCAACCAACAAGCAATATCATGGTGCGGTTGTCGAGTTTAAAGAGCTGTCCGAGGTTAGAGCCGATGGCCGACCCCGTTAATACGATGGGTGCCTCTGCTCCCACCGAGCCTCCGAACCCGATGGTGATGGCCGATGCAATGACAGACGACCAGCAGTTGTGGCCTTTTAAACGCGCTTGCTTGGTGGATATGGCATAGAGCACACGGGTGATGCCGTGCGAGATATTGTCTTTAACGACATGCCTAATGAACAGGGACGTGAGATAAATACCTACAACGGGGAAAACAAGATACAACCAGTTGATGGAAGATATGGTGAACCCTTCGGTGAGGAGCATTTGTATCTGCTTGATAATCCAATGCAGAGAATAGGCCGCAATGGCAGCGAACAACCCCACGAAGAACGAGAGGATGAGCGTGAATTGCCTTGTTGAAAGGTGTTGGGTGCGCCATTTGGTAAACCTGCCAATCGGGGTTTTGTCTTCAATCTCTATTGTCGTATCCATTTCTTAGGCTTGTCTGTGTTGTTCTAAGCGTGTTGGCGTTACTTGCGTATTACGGTTACTTCTCCGTCTTTGTTCAACTTGATGATGCAGCTAGGCGTATGCGGCTTGTGTTCTTGCCGTCTGGACCAGCATACGTAGTCGACGGCGTTGAGCAATTCTTCGCTAATGTCCTTGTAATTTTGTGCTGCGGGCTGTCCGCTAATGTTGGCACTGGTGCTAACCAAAGCCTTTTGAAAGCGGTAACATAGTTCTTTTGAGAATGGTTCGTCCGTTACACGCAAGGCCACCGAGCCGTCTTCGGCAATGAGATTGGGTGCAAGGTTAACGGCATCGTCGAGTATTAGCGTTGTGGGTTTGGTGGCAAGCTCCACCAGATCCCAAGCCACGTTGGGCACGTTACGCACATATCGTTGCATGCGCGTGGCCGAATCTACAAGGCATATCATTGCCTTGGAGTCGTCGCGCTGTTTTATTTGGTACACTTTGGCCACCGCCTCGGCATTGGTTGCGTCGCATCCGATACCCCAGATCGTGTCTGTGGGGTAGAGTATGATGCCGCCTTTCCTTAATACCTCAACGGCTTTCTTGATGTCTTCTTCTCTTGTCATGATGTTTTTCTTCTGTTCGACTTGCAAATATAAAACAAAAATACGTTAGCCCCAAGCAAATGGCGTTTTATTTAGTTGCTAAAACGTGGTGTGTGCAAGGTTCATTTGGTGATGGCACGATATAGGTTTGCATCGCGAGTGCCATTGAGAAAGTCGCGGCTGGAGATGCGTTTCTTGCCTGCTAGCTGTATTTCTTGCAATTCAAGTAGGCTGTCGGCCGTGTTTACAAACAGGCGATTGCCTTCTACAACAAATGTTCCCGGCTGGGCATTTGCAGGTATTTGGGTTTTTGTTGCACTGAAAATTTTCAGCACTTGGGGTTTGTTCTCGCCCTCGATGCCTGTTTTTTGTATCTCGGTCCACGCGCCAGGGTAGGGGCTTAGTCCGCGAATAAAGTCGTATATGCGCTTTGCAGGTTGGTTCCAATCTATTTGGCAGGTTTCCTTAAATATCTTCGGCGCATGTTTTAAGGGTTGGTCTTGGGGTTGTTCGGTGCTCTCTACCTTGCCGTCGCTCTGCAAAATGCGGTCTACGGTTTCGATACATAGCTCTGCACCAAGGTTCATCAGGTGGTTGTACACCCATTCTACGTTGGCATCATCGGGTATAGGCAGGCGTTTATGGCTGATAATTCGGCCCGTGTCGATGTCTTCGTCAAGGAAGAAAGTGGTAACGCCTGTTTCTGTTTCGCCATTGATGACCGCCCAATTGATGGGGGCGGCCCCGCGATATTGGGGAAGTAGGGCTGCATGTACGTTGAAAGTGCCGAAGGGTGGCAGGTTCCACACCTGCTTGGGCAGCATGCGAAAGGCCACAACCACTTGCAGATGGGCATCGAAAGCGCGGAGTTGGCATAGAAAATCCTCGTCTTTCATGCGCTCTGGCTGCAATACGGGTATGGATTTAGACAGGGCATACTGCTTAACGGGGGGTGCTTGAAGGGTGGAACCGTGTCGGCCCACGGGCTTATCGGGCTGTGTAACCACGGCCACCACGTTGTAACCGCCTTCTACAAGCAGTTTAAGCGATGGCACTGCAAATTCGGGCGTGCCCATGAAAACTATTCTTAAATCTTGTTTGTTCATTCTGTTGCTTTATACTTTGGTTGTTGTAAAGGAGGGCGAAGGGGCATTTACGCGGTCTTTATTGGCGCGGATGAGTCTGCGTTATCCCGTCTCTTGTTGTTCGTTCCCCTTGGTGTTGTTGCTGGGATTAGCCTTACAGACGCGACACGTGCTTAACGCCTTTAACGGTTCGTAGCTTTTTCATCAGCGCCTCCAACTTGCTGACGTCTTCTAATTGCACAACGATGGTGCCGTCGAACAGGCCGTCGTGCGAGTCGATATTGATGGAACGCATCACGATTTTCTCTTCTTTCGAGATGATGCTCGTAATGTTGTTGACAATGCCGAGGTCGTCGTTGCCCACCACTTTGATGGTGATGCTATATTGTCCTGCACTCTTTCCGCTCCATCGGGCTTTCACAATGCGGTAGCCAAAGCGTTTGCGCAGTTCGGGGGCGTTAGGACAATTGGCGCGATGTATCTTAATTCCGCCGCTCACCGTAACGAAACCGAACACCGGATCGCCATATATGGGCTGGCAACATTTGGCCAACGAGTAGTCAACTCCTTTTAAATTGCGGTCG
Organism: Prevotella sp. oral taxon 317 str. F0108; assembly: GCF_000162415.1. Taxonomy (NCBI): domain Bacteria; kingdom Pseudomonadati; phylum Bacteroidota; class Bacteroidia; order Bacteroidales; family Prevotellaceae; genus Prevotella; species Prevotella sp. oral taxon 317. The sequence continues at coordinate 467,721 of NZ_GG740072.1, forward strand.
ATAACCAAAACGTCGTCGTTGTTTCTGGCAATCTCTTCGTCGGGATTGTCATAGCTATACTCGGTTGCACTCCTTGTCGTTTGGGGCGCATTAAGGTTTTGGTCGTAGTCGCGCACCGCTACATACTTCTCGATAACCTCGTTAACGTCGAGCTTTTCGTCGGCTATTTGCTTGTAAAAGTCGGTTGCAACCTTAAAGCCCATGCGCTTGATGAGGTGCATCATGGTGCTTTCGTCGAACTCAATCTTTCTGTTTTTGAGCCTTCTTTCCAGCAGTTCCTTGGCATAGACGGTGTCTTTGGCGATGGTGTCTTTAAGTGCCAGCTTTATTTTAGCCTTCGCCCGTGGGGTTTTAACGATGTTTATCCATTCTTGTTTGGGCGTTTGGTTGCTCTGAGTAACCACTTCCACCTCGTCGCCCGACTTCAATTCGGCTCTGAACGAAACGTTCTTGCCATTGATTTTGCCGCCAACACACTTGTTTCCTAAGCCTGAATGGATGCGATAAGCAAAGTCGAGGATGTTGGCTCCCTTGGGAAATTTGAGCAATTCGCCTTTGGGTGTGAACACGAACACCTCGTCTTCGTACAGTCCCATCTTGAATTGGTCCATCAACTGCAAGTCGTCGTTGTTCTCCAAGGCGGCTCTGATGTTCGAAAGCCATTCGTCTATGCCGCTTTCTCCCTTAATTCCTTTGTAACGCCAGTGTGCAGCCAGTCCTTTTTCGGCTATTTCGTCCATTCGTTCGGTGCGTATCTGCACTTCAACCCATTTGTTTTCGGGACCCAACACCGTGATGTGCAGACTTTCGTAGCCGTTGCTTTTGGGCACACTGAGCCAATCGCGCAGGCGTTTTGGGTTGGGCATGTACATGTCTGTTACGATAGAGTAGGCCTGCCAGCATTGCATCTTCTCCTTATCAATGGGCGAATCGATGATGATACGTATGGCAAAGAGGTCGTAAATGCCCTCGAAGTTGCACTTTTGTTTCTTCATCTTCTGCCAAATAGAGTGTATGCTCTTCGTTCGGCCTTTCATGTGAAAGTGCAATCCGGCCTCTTCCAGCCGTTGTTGTATGGGCGTTATGAAACGTTCGATATAGCTGTCGCGCGACTTCTTGGTGGCGTTGAGCTTATCTTTAATCATGTAATAGGCGTCGTGCTCCAAGTATTTCAGGCTCAAATCTTCCAGTTCGCTCTTCAACTTGTACAGTCCCAGCTTGTGAGCGAGGGGTGCATACAGGTAACTAGCCTCTTGTGCCACCTCCAATCGTGCCTCTTTGTTGTCGGTATCGCGCACTTGTCGCATCAGATTAACGCGGTCGGCAATCATGATGAGTATCACGCGCATGTCTTCGGCGAACGAGATAAGCAGGTTTCTAAAATTCTCGCTCTCCACCACGGGCGTTCTTTTGTACAGCTCTTGCACCTTAACAAGCCCGTGAATTATTTGCGCTACGCCTCGGCCAAAGTCTTTTTCTATCTGTGTTGTGTCGCTAAGTCCAGCCACAACGCCCGTGTATAGCACGATGGCTATTATCGCATCGCGTTTCAATCCTATTTCGTCGAAGGCTATTTCGGCCGTTTCTAGGGCGTAGACAACGGGATTAAGACCGAAGATGTTGCGTTGTAGTGTTCCTGAATGAACGTATTGGTCAATGCGTTGGCGTAGTTTTTCTGCATCGTTAGGTTGAAAGCCGTTGGCATCGTTGGCCAACAGCTTAGACAAGAGGCCGTTAGCAATGTCTTGTTCTTCTGTACTGAAAACGAGTTTTTCTTCCATACGCTGTCTTTTTTCTTAGTCAACCTCATAGGCATTGTTAAGGACGGGGTACGCCTTTCTTAGTGTTTGGCGATATGTGTTGTGACATAATGTCCTGTTCACCATATCGATGGGTTACCCTGAACGTTAGCAATGGGCATCCGTTTACCTGCTCCATCTTTGCCTATATATATAATAAATAAGGAGTAGATTGGCTACTCCGATTATTGCAAAGATACAAAAAATAGCCCAATAATTTCTTGTTTAGCAGAAAAGTTGTTACATTTGTTCAGCACTTTACACATATAATATAAAACCTAGATATTATGTTAACAAAACAAGACCTACAACAGATTGAGAGCCTAGGCATCAGTGAGGCAATGGTTGAGCACCAAATGGAACAGCACCGCAAGGGTTTTCCTTATCTTAAACTGCAAGCCGCAGCATCAATCGGCAATGGAATTATGGTGCCAACAGCAAAAGAACGCGATGCGTTTTTGGCCGAATGGGAGCGTTATCAGGCCGAAGGGCGCAAGGTTGTGAAGTTTGTTCCTGCGTCGGGAGCGGCTAGTAGGATGTTCAAAGACCTCTTCGCGTTTCTCGATGCGCCCTACAACGAACCCACAAGCGCGTTTGAGAAAGAGTTTTTTGACAATACAAAGTTGTTTGCATTTAGGAAACAGCTTTGCAAAAGCTGCAAGGCCGACACGCAAAGCAGTGTTTGCGACTTGAAAGCGGCTGGCCGTTATAAGGAGATTGTGGCGCATTTGTTGGGCGAAGAAGGGCTGAACTATGGCAATTTGCCCAAAGGGTTGTTGCTTTTCCACAACTACGACGACGAACCGCGCACGCCTTTGGAAGAACATCTTGTTGAGGCGGCTCTCTATGCGGCATCTAATGGCGAGGCAAATGTTCACTTCACCGTGTCGCACGACCATCTGCAACTCTTCAAAGACAAGGTGGCCGAGAAGGCTGAGAAGTACGAAAAGGCTTACAATACGCGCCTGAACATCTCGTTTTCTGAGCAGAAACCCTCTACAGACACGCTTGCAGTGAACCCCGACAACACGCCTTTCAGAAACGAAGACGGCTCGTTGCTCTTCCGTCCGGGCGGTCATGGCGCGCTAATTCAAAACTTGAACGATGTAGAAGGCGACGTGGTGTTTATTAAGAACATTGATAACGTGGTGCCCGATAGACTGAAAGCCGACACCGTTACCTATAAAAAGTTGCTTGGCGGCATTCTTGTACATTTGCAAAAGCGGGCGTTTGCCTACTTGTCGATGCTTGATAAAGGCGGATGCTCGCGCAAACAGCTTGATGAAATGGTGCACTTCCTTGAAGAGGAACTGTGCTGTAAGCGCGAGGGTGTAAGCAAACTCGACGATAAGGCATTGGCCGAGTACCTCCACAAGAAGCTTAACAGGCCTATGCGTGTTTGCGGTATGGTTAAGAATGTGGGCGAACCTGGCGGCGGACCGTTCCTTACTTACAACGAAGACGGAACTGTTAGCTTGCAAATTCTTGAAAGTAGCCAAATAGACAGCAACAATGCCGAGTACGTTAAGGCCTTTAAGGATGGCACACACTTCAATCCTGTTGACCTTGTTTGCGGCATCCGCGATTACAGTGGAAAGGCTTTCCATTTGCCCGACTTTGTTGATCACAACACTGGCTTTATCAGTTCGAAGAGCAAGAACGGCAAACAGCTGAAAGCTTTGGAACTTCCTGGCTTGTGGAATGGTGCCATGAGCGATTGGAATACGGTGTTTGTTGAGGTGCCGTTGTCTACGTTCAACCCCGTAAAGACTGTAAACGACCTGTTAAGGCCCGAACACCAATAAGCTTATTGCATAGTAATAAAAATAGGAAAGGGGAAACGCCGCAATGGCGTTTCCCCTTTCTCTATTTGATAAGCCAATATTAACTCCTTGATAAGCGAATGTTGACTTTTACTTAAAGGCTTTATCTTATTCTGTCTGCTGCCCTCACCAGTTTTTCGTCGGCAAGCACACCCCTGCGTGCCATCCAATAAAGAATAATGGCAACGAGAGGGAAACAAATGGCGATGTTGGCGTGGAAAGTATAGTCGCGAAATCCAACATACAGCGCATAAAAGGCTGCAAGCGCGTACCAAACAATCAAAAGCAGTATGTTAACAACGCACAACTTGGCTTGGCGAGGCCTATTACGAAAGCCCAATATCGCCCAAACGCCGATGGATGCCGTAAGAACTTGAATGGCGAAAAGCACGCTTGGTGCCATACTTACCCCTCCTTCCGGTTGTTTAATCCAGAGGTTAAACAAGTCTGCATTCAGTCCCATGCCCTTTGGTTCGAAATATCCCAACGGCAAGCACAGGCAAGCAATGGTGAAGGCAATGGCCAACACCATGAATACGGTTTGCTTACGTTGCCACATTAGTCTACCTGTTGTCCTTCTTTCGACGGGTCGCGCCAGTAAATGCTGTTGTCAATAAACTCTTGCGTGGCCAACAAAGTGGGTTTGGGCAGTTTTTCGTAGTAACGCGAAATCTCAATTTGCTCACGGTTTTCGAAAACCTCTTCCAGCGTGTCGTTGTACGAGGCGAACTCTTGCAACTTCTTGTTCAAGTCTTGTTTAATTTCGATGCTTATTTGGTTGGCCCGCTTGGCAATGATGGCAACGCTTTCGTAGATGTTGTTCGTTTCGTTGCACAAGTCCATAATGTCTCTTGTGACAGTGTTTAGCGGTGCCTTCGACTTTTTGTAATCCATAAATTTAATGTTCCTATTCTGTTTAATTACTAATTCAATTTTTCGTTATCTCCTTGCATTTGGCAATGTATTTCTCTGCCAGCACGCGCTCTTTCGAGTCGGGATATTCGTTGATGAAACCGTAGCACTCGTCTTCGGCATCCTGAAAGCGTTCCAACTTCTTTGTTTCTACGCTTTGTTGTGCCAGTTCAAACTTGCTTTTCATCAGCAGTACGGCAAAGTCTTCGCGCAGCCGGCTATAAGGATAATCCTTCAAAGCGTTTTGCGAAGTGATGATACAAGCCTCGTAGTTGTTGCCGCCAAAGTTGCAATTGCCAAAGTAAGTGCCCAAGTCGTAATACAATTTGGCGGTGTACAATTCCTTTTCAACCAGCTTGTCTTGCAGGTCGAAGAGTCTTTGCTGAGCCTGTGGCTTTAACTTCGAGTCGGGATACAGGTCTAAGAAAGTTTGGAAGTCGGTTATGGCCTGGATAGTCCTCGATTGGTCCAAGCGAGGCTCGGGGGTGCTCATGAACAAGCTTTGCCCCACGTAGAACTGTGCCATCTCTGCGTAGCGTCCTTTGGGGTACGACTGGTAATACTTCTTGAAGTATTGAGCAGCCGTTTCGTAGTCTTTACTGTTATATTGGGCCATAGCCAGCATGTAAAGGCTTTCCTGTGCATTCTCGGTACCTTTCTGTAGGGTTACAAGCTCTTGTAAAAGCGTTATGGCGCGCACATACTTTCCTTTTGCGAAACATTCTTTTGCGTACTCGTACTTGTATTGCATGTTGTCACTTTTGTACACCTGATTGAATTCGTGTGCGCAACTAGAAAGCAGCAAAGCGGCCGTAGAAATGATGAGCAGTGGCTTCTTCATTATTTTGTTCTTGTTTTTGAAGTGCAAAAATACACATATTTCGCTTATTTACAAAGTATAAAAAGCTATTTTTAGCAATTTGAGCGGATGTTTTTTTGTAATTTTGCACTTATGGAATTTAAACTAACGTCGAAATATAAGCCGACAGGCGACCAACCGGAAGCCATCAAACAGCTTACAGAAGGATTGGAAAGGGGTGACAAGGCGCAGGTTCTGCTGGGCGTTACGGGGTCGGGTAAGACGTTTACCATGGCCAATGTTATTGCCCAGCACAACGTGCCCACACTTGTTCTGAGCCATAACAAAACCCTAGCGGCGCAGCTTTACGAGGAAATGAAGGGGTTCTTTCCCAACAATGCTGTTGAATATTACGTGTCGTACTACGACTATTATCAGCCCGAAGCTTATTTGCCCACCACTGATACCTACATCGAGAAAGACTTGGCCATCAACGATGAGATTGATAAGCTGCGTTTGCGTGCGGTGTCGGCCTTGCTGTCGGGGCGTAAAGATGTGGTAGTTGTGTCGTCTGTGTCGTGCATTTATGGCATGGGAGGCCCTACCGCCATGGAAAGCGGAATTATTTCGCTGTCGAAGGGGCAACGTATCGACCGCAATGAGTTTCTCCGTAAGCTGGTAGACTCGCTCTATGTTCGTAACGACATCGACCTGCAACGCGGAAACTTTCGAGTGAAAGGCGACACGGTAGACGTGGCTATGGCTTATAGCGACAACCTTTTGCGCATCACATGGTGGGACGATGAGATAGACAGCATTGAAGAAGTGGACAGCTTAACCTATCACCGCATTGAGCGTTTTAACGATTACAAGATATATCCCGCCAACCTTTTCGTCACCACGAAAGACCAAACGGAGCATGCCATTCGCTGTATTCAAGACGATTTGGTTAAGCAAATTGATTTTTTTAACGAGCTTGGCGACGGCATTAAGGCTCAGCGTATTAAGGAAAGGGTGGAGTATGACATGGAGATGATGAAAGAGTTGGGCCACTGTTCGGGCATCGAGAACTACTCGCGCTATTTCGATGGCCGCCAACCTGGTCAACGTCCGTATTGTTTGCTCGACTTTTTCCCAAAAGATTATCTGATGATTATCGACGAAAGTCACGTTAGTGTTCCTCAGCTTGGCGGCATGTACGGAGGCGATAGGGCGCGAAAGCAGAACCTTGTTGAGTTTGGTTTCCGGCTGCCTGCTGCTTTCGACAACCGTCCGCTTAGGTTTGAAGAGTTTCATAACCTTATCAATCAAGTGATATATGTGTCGGCAACACCTGCCGACTACGAACTTGGAGAGGCCGAAGGCGTGGTGGTTGAACAGCTGATTAGGCCAACAGGACTGCTGGACCCTGAGATAGTTGTGCGTCCGAGCGAGAACCAAATAGACGATCTTTTGGCAGAAATATTGGAGCGAAGTGACAAAAACGAACGTGTTTTGGTGACAACGCTTACCAAACGAATGGCCGAAGAACTGACGGAATATTTGTTGGATCATGGCGTAAAGACCAATTACATACACAGTGATGTGGCTACGCTGGACCGTGTGCGTATCATGAACGCACTTCGTGCAGGCGAATACGATGTGCTTGTGGGCGTAAACCTTTTGCGCGAGGGACTAGACTTGCCCGAAGTTTCGCTTGTTGCCATTCTAGATGCCGACAAGGAAGGTTTCTTGCGCAGTCATCGTTCGCTTACACAGACCGCAGGACGTGCTGCCCGAAACGTTAACGGAAAGGTGATTATGTATGCCGACACCATTACCCAAAGCATGCAACGCACCATTGACGAAACGGCTAGGCGGCGTACCATACAGATGCAATACAACGCCGAGCACCACATCACGCCGCAACAGATTGTGAAAGACATCAAGGGGGCATTAACGGGAAACACCACAACTGTGGAAACCGCGAAGGGTTACCGTTCGCAAGCGGGTGGATATGTGGAACCCGATGCTGTTGCCTTTGCTGCCGACCCCATTGTAGAAAGAATGACGCGCCAACAATTGGAAAAGAGTATCGCCAACACAACGGCTTTGATGAAACAGGCGGCCAAAGAACTCGACTTTATTCAGGCTGCTCAGTATCGAGATGAAATTGCCCGCTTGCAAGAACAATTGGAGTTGAAGTAAATTTAGTTTTGAGTTCATGAGTTTTTGAGTTCATGAGTTTTTTGAGTTCATGAGTTTTTGAAGTTCATGAGTTTTTGAAGTTCATGAGTTTTTGAAGTTCATGAGTTTTTGAAGTTCATGAGTTATACCCTGCAACCACTTGCGCTGGCGGTTGTGAGTGTACGTATTTTCCGTGCCGTTGCTTATGCGCGTGTATGCAGTATAATCGTCTTTTGTCTAGTTTCTAGTAAGGATTTTAACATTGTGAGTGCCCTTTCTGCCCACCAATTGCGCACCACGCCGCAAAAAATCGATTCTCGCGGAGGTTTGTTTTGATGCAAAATAGGGTTAGCAAGCGCATGTGGCAAAATGAATTTTTATTTAAAAGAAACGCCATTTGCACCCATTTTGGGGCTATTTGCTGCTAAATATAGTGCATTTTGGTGCTAAACGCAGTGCATTTTGGTGCTAAACGCAGTGCGTTTTGGTGCTAAATGGAGTGCGTTTTGGTGCTAAACGCAAGGCAAAATGCTGCTAAATTCAAGGCAATTAAGCATATATATCCACACCAATGGTATAAACATAACCTCTTCGAACCATGAAACACGTGGCAGAAAAGGGCAAAACACCCATCAAAAAGCGGGGTTTTAGGGGCTAAAAGTGGGTAATTGGAGTTGAAAAAATACGAGTTGGCAAGCAAACTAGAAAGGCAATATGGTGCAAAATGCAGATTGTGTTCTTAAAAGTAGACAAAATTAAAGGCGTGGAAGGTTAGAATTAGTAGCTATTTACCTACTTTATAGCCAATATTCTCGCTAGAACGAAGTGAAAATCAGAGCGGTTTTGTAAAATAAAATAAATAATTTTAAGGTTTTGAGTTGGTGGGTTTGTAAGTTGATAAGCTTGTGGAATTATGATTTTGTGAGCTGATGAGTTGATGGTTTGGCGGGGTTGAGAGTTTGTGAGTTGATGTGTTTGTAAGTTGATGAGTTGCTGCATTCGGGAGTTGTTGGGCTTTCGCGAGTTTGTAAGCCAGTGAGTTGTTTTGTCCTGCACTTCGTATATGAGAGTTATTTTTATTTTGTGTTGGCATCCCAAAGATAACAAGCACCTCACAACTTGTAGAGATACTAAAAGTCTGGACGACTTTATGCTGTATTGAACTAAAACAAGCCGTTGAAAAATGGTTGAAAGATGGTTCTAACAAATCGGTTTGGTTTACATGCCTAGCAGTGAGGGGGACGTTTAAGGCATGTTCTAAAAATTCCCTGCAAAGGTTCAATTGATGTTCCTCGTATTGCTCTTCACTGCCTTTTTGTTTTTGTCTGGCATCTTTTGCTTTCTCTTTCAGTAGTTATAGTTCACTATGCTCCTTCAAGAAGTAAGCAAAACCTGCTCTGCTAAAAGCTAAAAATACAGCAAAGGTAATTTTTAGAACTTGTCTCAAATTGTTTTGGGCAAATTGGTCTCTAATTGGTTGATGCACCAAGCAAAGGCCTTGGCTGTGCGCACATCCGTTTCGGCGAAGTGGTTTCCTTCGTTCCATTCAAACGTTGTTTTCTTGTTTTCAAGTATGTGCATAAGGCTCTCCATGTCTTCGCCCACATGGGCTAGCAGCTGATTTTTGGCCTTGGTTTCCTTATTTCCTAAGCTTAGATAAATGGTGTCGGCATGAAAATGGCATGTCGATGCGTATGTAGTCCAGTTGGGAAACCAAACCGAAGGCGAGGCCGCTGCACAAGCTTTGAAGTGCTTTGTTTGGGTAACCGCCCAAAGAGCAAACAGGCCTGCGAGCGAATAACCGCCGATGATGAAGTGCGTTTCGGTGGGTTTCGCCAATACATTGTTCGTAAGATGGGGGATAAAGGTGTTGACAACGAAATTTAATGTGTTGGTAGCGCCGTCGCCAAAATGATTTTTGCCGAACACAGCAGGGGCTTTCCACGGGCTAAGGTCGTGAAACCAATCGTCTACAAGAAAGGCGGCGAGCATCACTTTCTTATCGTTGCAGCGTTGGCGAATGGCGTCGAACTCTTTTTCGAGCAGCTGTTCGTCGTGCTCGTCAACGGCTTGTATCAAGCAATAGTCGGCATCCTTGTCGCCCAAAATTCGGTAGTTTTGTTGTTTCATTGTGTAAGGGTGGACAATTACTTTAAGTAGAAATCGCCTGTAAGTCGCGAATACCAGGTCGTGTATTGCCCAAGGGCATCTCTTATTGTGGCCTCTTCTTCTTCCGCGAAGTGGGCGGCACGTTGTTTGGAAAAGGCCACTAAGCAGCGTTTGGCGGGCTTAGTTTCCACCGTTTTCACCTTTATAAGACGGCTGACGAATAGGCCTTTGATGCAAGCCTCGGCCAAAAAGTTGTCCATCTGTTCGGTGGGAATAACCGCACTGAAACAGCCATCGGGAGCGAGGAGCAGGCTAACGCACTGGAAAAGTTCGGTAAAAGTAAGGCTCTCGGTGTGTCGAGCCAGCGTGCGTTCGTGGCTTTTGCTTTTTAATGAGTGATAGAAGGGCGGGTTAGATACGATTGAAGTAAAACGCCCATGCAGGTCTGGTTGGTGAGAAAAATGCTGTATGGGCGTGTTGTTTATCGTTACTTGTTGGGCAAACGGTGAGCCAGCCACGTTTTCTTGTGCTTGCAGGGCGGCTTGTTCGTCAAGTTCCACCCCCGTAATTTCAGCATCGGGGTATCGTTGTGCAAGCATCAGCGCGATAAGTCCTGTTCCTGTACCTATGTCGAGAATGCGCTTTCCGCCTTCTGCCCATGCTCCCAGCAGCACGCCATCGGTGCCAACCTTCATTCCACAGCGGTCTTGGTGTATCGTGAATTGCTTGAACTGGAAGAAATCGGGCATGGTTTACACGTTGTTATACTTAATGCGATGGGACTGAAGAGGAAAAACCTAGGAAGTGGCCGACATCAGATTTTGCTGATGTCTACATAGCCGTGCATCACGGCGTAGATGGTAAGTGCCGATACGCTTTTCATGCCTAGCTTGTCCATAATGTTCTTGCGATGTGTGATAACCGTTGTTAGGCCAATGTTCAAACGGTCGGCAATTTCCTTATTGATAAGCCCCTGCACAATGAGCGAAAGCACTTCTATCTCGCGGTCGGATAGTATTTTCATCTGTAAGGCATGGGGTAGGGGCGGCAAATTGCGGCCATGCGCGTGGGCGTATTGCTCTAATTGTAGGATTGAACGCACCAGTTGTTCTTCGGGAACGTTGATGCAAAGGCTATTAAAACCCGCCATCTGGCTGTTTGGTTCAGTCGATGCAGTCAGCACAATGGTTTTGTTTTTGTGTTCAAGGAAGAACGGTCTGTTTTCAATAACAACACTAGTGGCCACAAAATAGTGGAAAAACACTTCGGGATTGGCACTTTTCAGTTCGGCAAATGTGTTGAAAGTGTCTACCTGCATGATGGGCAACACGTTTTGTAATATCTGTTTCAGTCCCAAAATGGCCAGCGTGTTTGGGTCGACGATGGCAATGCGTGGGCGTTCTTTGAGCATGTGCTCAGGTTTGTTGTGCATCATTTGCGGGCGTTTTAGAGGTTTACGGCGGAAATGTCTACCAGGTTGTTCACAATGGCGTAGATGGTCAGCCCAGCTGGCGAGTGTATTTGCAGCTTGCGCGCAATGTTTCGCCGGTGGGTTATCACCGTGTTGATGGAAATGCAAAGGTGGTCGGCAATTTCTTTGTTGGTCATTCCCTGCACTAGGCTGATAATTACTTCTTTTTCGCGTTCGCTTAGGTTGTCAACGTTGTCGTTGGTTTGGTTAATCATGTTCGAAATCTTCACCGACACGTCGTTTTGTTTCGACTTAGCCTCCAAGCGGCGTATGGCCGGCACAAATATCTCGTCTTCCACTTGTCCGTGGTGCAACAGCCATTCTTCGTTGTTGTAGATGTCGTAGAGAACGGCAGTCAGTTGGTTGTTGTGCAGACCGTCGGAAGGCAGGTACTTGATGATGATGTTCTTCAATTCGCGCAGTTTCACGTCCGTTTGGCCGTGGTGCTTGGAGAAGGTTTCTATGTCGTAGTTGTTCTGCGCCTTGTTGTTGAGCAGCGAGTCTACGTATGGGAAAACCATTTTCTCTTCGTACTTCATGTGCGAACGTATGCTGTGCGCATACTCGTCGTACAGTTTAAGTATGAGTCGGGCTAGGTTGTCTTTCTCATCCAGTGCCGCAACGAGCGCCTTACGCATAAAGGGTAGTTGGAAATCGAGGAAATATTCGTGGCTTGCCTTCAAGTATTTGATAAGCGTGGGTATGGAAAGCTTATCGGCATCATCGTAATCGCGATAGCCGTTTATGGCGAAATTCACCACAGCCAAGAAGGTATAGGTGTCTACGCTTTGGCTCTCGCACACGTCGCGCACCGTCTTATCGCCGAAACCCAAGCTAATGCCGAAGGCGCTAAGCGTCTGCAAGATGCTGTAATTGTCTTTGATAAGCAATATCATCTTATCGTCGGGTTCGTACATCTTATGATTTTTCATACCAATGATTACCTATTTGTTATTATGTGGGCTATAACGACTTGCAAAGTAATAAAAAAAAAACGAGACGGCCAATAGTTATTTATAGGTATTTTACACGCGCGTACCAAATAATACTTTGTGGGCATGTAAAGATAAGCAGTGTACATACCTATTACTGATGAAACCATAATTACCAACTTTTAAGTATTGCTTTATAATCGAAAACCATTTAATTTTGCACACAGATAAATAAGGCGGCGTGGTGATGATTGCATCTCTTGGTCGTCAAGGATTTGGTTATCCCCAATTCAATTCTTACAAGTTACACCGGACATTGGAGACAAGAACGTAACCAGAAATCTGCGCCGCCTTCCTTATTAAGCCCATTTTAACCTGCTACTTTTACCTCCATTCATTGCGCTTTTATCCCTAGGTCTAGTCTGATGCGCGATTAGTTCGCCCTTTGCATTTTGCGAAAGGGGGCGGTTAAGCCTGTTGGTTGTGACAGAAGAACAGCGTTGCGCTTGCTTTGGAAAGAATGCTTTTCTTGTTGATGTGCATAAGTATACCATTTGAAACACTTAAAAATGTAAATTTACATTTCTTTAATAGGACAACCAAGCGGAAAACTATGATAAAAGTTGGGTAGCTGCCAAAAAAGAACTACCTTTGCAAACGTTATCCTGAAAACAATCTTTTTACCTTAGAAGAGGACTGATACCTATTGAAGATCTGAAGCGATAGCCTGCGAAGGTCGTCGCTTTTTTGTCCCTATGAAGTTTTGCAATGCCGTATTTAGCCGTTTTTACCTATGCGGTTGAGTGAAGTGGCGCGTGCGTTTAAAGTCGCTCGGTGTTGTGGTCTCCTTCTTTGATCTCTGTATTTTCCTTGTAAAAGGCTTTCTTGCAGAGGACTTTTGTCTCACTCTTGTTTGGTCTATCTTTCGTAAGCAGTGTTCTTGTTTGCATCTGGTGTGGCGATTTGCGATTGAAAAGTTTCCGTGTTCGCCAACAATTACTTATCTTTGTAGTTGGTTCTAACCACCCATCGTATTCCCAAACACGTTAAGTTAGAGGACTGGTCGATGTTTTTATGCAGTGGTAAACAGCACTTATAGGGGCTTTTCCATAAGTCTCTAACTTCGTTCTTACAACGTAAAGTACATTATGAAGTATGCAATTATAGCCGCAGGAGAAGGTTCGCGCCTTATGCAAGAAGGCGTGCAATTGCCCAAACCGCTGGTCAGAGTGGGGGGCGAACACCTTGTTGACAGGCTTATCAGAATATTCTTGGCCAACAAAGCCGACGAGATTGTGGTTATTTGTAACGAGCAAATGAACGACGTTGCTGCCCATTTGAGGGTTGTACAGCGCAATGGCTTGGCAGGAAAAAGCGTACCTTTGAGGCTCATCGTTAAGCGTACGCCCAGCTCTATGCACAGCCTTTACGAGTTAAGCCCTTATCTTCACGCCTCGCCTTTCGTCCTTACAACGGTAGACACCGTCTTTAAGGAAGACGAATTTGCCCTTTTCGTCAACTCGATGAACACGGCATTAGCGGCCGGCGACAACGGAATGATGGCTGTAACAGGCTTTGTCGACGACGAAAAGCCATTGTATGTGCAAACCAACAACCCACCATATATATCGGGCTTTTACGACGAACTTGCCCCCAACTGCCACTATATCTCGGCTGGTATCTATGGCTTAACACCCCAATGCTTACCCGTGTTGAAGACTTGCATTGAGCGTGGAGAAAGCCGTATGCGCAATTTCCAGCGGGCATTGATTGCCAATGGTATGAAATTAAAGGCTTACGTAATGGGCAAAGTGTTGGACATCGACCACGTTTCAGACATCAACAAAGCAGAGAAGTTCCTTTATGAGCAGCGTAATTGCCATTTATAGAGACGTGCGTTTCTCGCCTAATTCGGTAGCGGCAGACCGTTCTATAATGGATGCAACGATAGACCGACTGGGTCAACACCAAGTGTTGGTCATCGCCGAACACGAACTTAGCGAACAACATCGTGCAGACTTGTTTCTATCTATGGGCCGACTTCCTCGCACAATACAGCTTTTGAAGGCGCGCGAGCAACAAGACCGCGCCTTGGTAATTAACAACGCTGCTGCGTTAGAACGCTTTTCGCGTCGCCACATTCTGCAAATGATGCAAGAAAACGGCATTCCCACTCCGCCCGAAACTTGCGAACACGGCTATTGGGTGAAGCGAGCAGATGCTGCTGCACAAACAAAAGCCGACGTGGTGTTTTGCTCGGACAAGGCAACGGCTGAGAAAACCAAGCGCAATTTCGCGCTGCGCGGAGTTAACGATGTGGTGGTTAGTGCCCATGTGGTGGGCGATCTCATTAAGTTTTACGGCGTTGGCGATAGTTTCTTTTGGTATTTCTATCCCACAGACAATGGTCATTCCAAGTTCGGCAACGAAAAACGCAACGGCATTGCCCAGCATTTCGGTTTCAATTTACACGAACTTAGGGCTGCGGCAACGCGTTTGGCAAGGCTAACAGGCATTGACGTGTATGGTGGCGACTGCATTGTAGACCGCGAGGGCCGCTTTTTCATCATCGACTTTAACGATTGGCCCAGCTTTTCGCCATGTCGCGAGCAGGCTGCCGATGCCATTTCGTTATTCGTAAACCAGCTGCTTGCAGCACAAAATAACTCACAACAGAAGAATGGATAATAAATTCAAAACCCTGTTTCGCGAGTCGTTAAAATCTAGCGACACAGAAGAAACTATCGACATATACTTCACTCGTCCCATTGGGTTGTTGTTCGCTTTGCTGTGGAACAAGCTAGGAATACATCCCAACGCCATTACCATACTCTCCATTTTCTTGGGTGTTGGGGCGGGCTATATGTTCTATTTCCCCGACTTAACCCATAACATCATGGGCGTATGCTTGCTCATGTTGGCCAACTTCTGCGATTCTACCGATGGACAAATGGCTCGTCTTACGGGCAAGAAAACGCTTTTGGGGCGTGTTCTCGATGGTTTTTCGGGCGACTTATGGTTTTTCAGCATCTATCTTGCCCTCTGTTTGCGCTTGCAGTCGAGCCTTATTCCCTACACCAACGTTAAGTGGGGCTTATGGATTTGGGCTTTAGCTGCCGTGTCGGGACTGCTGTGCCACTCGCCACAAAGTTCTTTGGCCGACTATTACAGGCAGATACACCTGCTGTTTTTAAAAGGAAAGAAAGGCAGCGAGCTAGACACTTACGCCCAACAGCGCGCTATCTTCGAGGCTCTGCCTAAGCGTGGGCAATGGTTTAAGCGCCTGTTTCATTATAATTACGCCAACTATTGCAAGAGTCAAGAGAAACGTACGCCCAAGTTTCAGGCTCTCTTCGCACAGCTTAATGCCACATACGGCGATGCTGAAAAGGCTCCAGCCCAACTGCGCGATGACTTCTTACAGGGCAGCAGACCATTGATGAAGTACACCAACATGCTCAGTTTCAACCTACGTGCCATCGTTCTGTATGCCGCATGCCTAGCTAATTGCCCGTGGGTTTACTTTCTTTTCGAACTCACAGTGTTGAGCGGCATATACATTTACATGCACAAGCAGCACGAGGAACTGTGCGAAAGGTGTTCGAACACGATAAAGCAATAACACGCATGCACGAAAACATGATAACAAAAGAATACTCGTTCAACAAGCTTAACGCCCTTGGCATCGAGGGAATAATATTCGATTACGGTGCAACCCTTGACACCTGTGGCAACCATTGGGGGCAAGTTATTTGGCATGCGTACCAATTTGCGGACGTACCTGTTAGCGAAAGCGATTACAGAGCCGCCTATGTGCATGTTGAACGCACGTTGGCAACCAACAAAACAATCATGCCCGACTTTACGTTCGATGCGGTGTTGAGCACCAAGTTGCAGATGCAACTGGCGTATTTGCGCGACAACAAGGTGCTGGATGTTCCGCAATTGGAACTCGATATCATGCACGATGTGATGCTGACATACCTTGCTCGCAACTTGAAAAGAACGCTCGACCATAGCCGTTTCGTGCTCGAAACACTGCGCAAGCGTTATCCGCTGGTGCTGGTTAGTAATTTCTACGGCAACATAAAGACCGTTCTTGACGATTACTTCTTGCTCGAACTCTTCGAAGACGTTATCGAATCGGCGGTTGTAGGCGTGCGAAAACCCGACCCAAAGATATTTGCGCTGGGTATCGAAACCTTGAAACTGCCTGCCGAAAAGGTGATGGTGGTGGGCGATAGTTTCGATAAAGACATTGTGCCAGCACACGCGTTGGGTTGCCCAACGGCATGGTTTAAGAGCGAAGCCTGGGAAGATAAGGCCCACGACGAAAGCATACCGCAAATGATAATTAAAGATTTGGAGGACTTGTTGGGCTAGTATCGACTGGCGATTAGCCCCAACGTGTGGGGTCACGTCGCCATTCGGGCTGCGTTAGTTGTTTTCTGTGAACTAGCTCTTGCAGCCGCATGGCTCTTGTTTGTGTCTTTACAAGAGGAGGTCACGATGTTAAACAGTAGATTTAAGAGATGAGTTACAAGATAAGTAGACTATTAATGGTATTTGCTTTGCTCTTTGCGGGCTTAACTGTTTCGGCCCAAACAGAGAGCATGCTCACGGGTATTGTTACCGATGCAGCCACAGGCGACACCATATATTACCCCAGTGTTAGTTACAAAGGGCCGCACATAGCCGTATCGGGTACGGCTAAGGGCGAATACACCATCGTGCGAAAGGAGGGACTTGTGCTTACTTTCAGTGCCGTGGGTTATGCTCCCGTGCAAGTGGTTGTTAAGGCGTCTACGCCCAAAACCTTAAACATAAAGCTCAAATCCGACACTCGGCAGCTGGCCGAAGTGGTTGTAAGGCAGAAAAGGGGCAAGTATTCGCGCAAGGATAATCCTGCTGTCGAGTTGATGCGAAGGGTGATTGCGGCCAAGAAACGCACGCGATTGGAAAACCACGATTTCTTTCAATACACCAAGTATCAAAAGATAACGCTGGCCATGAACGACATCACGCCAACGCAAATAGACAGTGGCTTTATCGGCAAAAGGCGTTGGATGCTCGACCAAGTTGAACATTGCCCGTATAACAACAAGCTTATTTTGCCCGTGTCGGTAGACGAAACCGTTACCCAACACATATATCGCAAGCAGCCCAAGACCGAACGCGACATTATAAAAGGACAGAGCAGCACTGGCATTAATCAGCTGATTCAAACGGGCGACATCATGGACATCATGCTCAAAGACGTGTTTACAGACGTGAACATCTACGATAACGATGTGCGACTGCTGCGACACCACTTCACTAGTCCCATTGGAAATAGTGCCATTAGCTTTTACCGTTATTACATCGAAGATACGCTTTATGTGGGTAAAGACCTCTGTTATCACTTGCAATTCACCCCAAACAACGGACAAGACATTGGTTTTCGTGGCGAACTGTATATTGTGGCCGACTCAACCCTGCACGTTAAGCGTTGCAACCTTACGCTACCCATACAGAGCAGTGTTAACTTTGTGCAAAACCTGCAAGTGAGGCAAGAGTTCGCACAGCTTGAAAACGGCGAGTGGGCGTTGAGCGAAGACGACATGATTGCTGAGATTGAAGTGAACGACCTGCTGCAGAAAGCCATCGTTATCCGAACCACACGCCTGAACAACTATGCTTTTGACGAATTGCCCGCTAAGCTGTTTAAGGGCAGTGGGCGCGAAAAACGCGAGGCCGATGCCATGATGCGCGACGAGGCCTTTTGGAAAAAATATCGCGCAGTGGAGCTTAGCAAGAGCGAATCGTCGATGGACGAGTTTGTGCATCGCGTGGAACAGATGAAGGGATTTAAGTATATCATCTTCGGCTTGAAAGCCCTGATAGAGAACTTTGTTGAGACAGGAGGGAAAGATCATCCCAGCAAAGTAGACATCGGGCCAGTAAACACGATGTTTACAAGAAACTTTATCGACGGATTTAGAACGCGTATCAGCGCGCAAACCACGGCAAACCTTAGCCGGCATTGGTTTTTGGCAGGCTATATGGCGCGTGGATGGGGTAGCAAAAAGAACTATTATAGCGGCGAAATAACCTATTCGTTCAACAGAAAAGAATATCTGCCGCGCGAGTTTCCCAAGCGAACGGTGTCGTTCAAGTCTACTTACGACATCATGTCGCCCTCGGATAAGTTCTTGCGAACCGACAAAGACAACGTGTTTACGGCCTTAAAGTGGGCGAAGGTAGACGCGATGATGTTCTACAATCGCCAACAGCTTACCTTAGAACGCGAAGAAGAGTGGGGGATGAAAACCACACTAAGCCTTCGAACTGAGGAAAACGAGGCTGCTGGTTCTTTGTTCTTCGAGAAACTAAGCAACTTTTTCCCACCCATCATCTTTCCAAATACGGATGTTAGTAGCCTGTTGCATAATGGTAAGATACGCACAACAGAACTACTTTTCGAGTTGGAAATTGCCCCTGGACGTACCTTTATCAACACCAAGCAGAGGCGTATTGCCATTAACTTGGAGGCACCTGTGATAACGCTTTCGCATGCTGTGGGGTTAAATGGCGTGTTGGGCGGACAGTATCGCTACAACTTTTCGGAAGTAGGACTGTTCAAACGTTTTTGGTTGAGAAGCTGGGGTAAGTTTGATGTGCAACTGCGAGCGGGTGCACAATGGGATAAAGTGCCCTTCCCCTTGTTGATTATGCCTGCCGCCAACCTGTCGTACATCGTACAGAAAGGTTCGTTCAACCTGATAAACAACATGGAATTTCTTAACGATAGGTATGCTAGCGTAGACCTGGCATGGGATATGAACGGTAAGATATTCAACCGCATACCGCTGCTTAAAAAGCTGAAATGGCGCGAGTACATCGGTTTTAAGGGCCTGTGGGGTTCGCTTACAGATAAGAACAATCCCTTTTTGTTCCAGAATATGGGCGATGCAACATTGATGTATTTCCCAGAAGGGTCGCATGTAATGAACCCCAAGCGTCCTTATATGGAGTTGATAGTGGGTGTGCACAACATCTTCAAGTTGTTCCATGTGCAATATGTGCGCAGGTTAAACTACAATGATTTGCCCACCGCGCAAAAACAAGGCGTGCGACTGATGATGCGCATGAGTTTTTAAACCCGTACTTCTGTTTGCGATATGGGGCTGTTCGAAAGCATTCATTGCTCGAACAGCCCCATGTATTTTGCTTGTTAGCGAATGTGTTAAACGTATAAGTTCAAAAGTCCATAAACTCACAAGCTGCTTATTACACAAAAATCGCCAGCTTAAAACTTATGAACTGGCAAGCTTATCAACCGACCAACTTATTAGCTTTGAAACCGTTGAACTAACAAACCCATAAGCAGGCAACTCATCAACTTCGAGACTTATGAGCTAACAAACTCATAAGCCGATAAACTTATCAACTTCTAAACTCATGAACTCACAAGCTTATAAGCTTAAAATGTTATAAAAAGTTTTACAAAACATACCCTGCTCTCCGCTCCTTTCTAGCGAAAAATAAGGCCCAAAAGTAGGAAATTAAGCGCTAATTTTCACTTTATACGTTCCATTTTTAGTCCAATTTTCAGCCTGTGACCTGCATTTTGCACCATTTAGCCTTTCTAGTTTGGTTGAAGGCTCGTAATTTTTCAGGCCCAATTACACACTTTTAGACCCTAAAACCCTACTTTTTACTGGATGTTTTGCTCCTTTTGGCCATGTGTTTCATGGTTCAAAAGGGTTTTGTTTATACCATTTCAGTGGATTTTTATGCTTTTCGTCTCGCATTTAGCGGCATTTTACCCTGCGTTTTGCTGCATTTTGCCTTGCATTTAGTAGCAAAACGCACTACATTTAGCATCAAAACGCACTGCATTTAGCGGCAAAATGCACTACATTTAGCACCATATTGCACTATATTTTGCTGCAAATATCCCAAAAGCAGGTGCAAATGACGGTTTATTTAAATAAAAATTCATTTTTCCGCATGCACATGCTATCCCCTTTTGCATCAAAACCAACCTTCGCGAGAATCGATTTTTTGCGGCCGAGCGGGCTGTTGGTGAAAAATAAGTTAGTCATAATGTTAAAAAACTTGCTGAAAAGAAGACAAAAGTTTGAGTAGATAAGTTGATGAGTTAACAATTTTTTGAGTTGACGAGTTTATGAGTTGATAAGTTAACGAGTTAACTTGTTGATGAGTTAACCAGTTGACGATTTGGCGAGTTAGCCTGTTCGCCAGTTAATAAGCGCAGCCATTTTTTCACCTTTTCACCTTTTCACTCTTTCACCTTTTTACCCTTTCATCTTTAACGGGCGTGAGCCATTTTTCCACCCTTTCACCTTTTCACCTTTAAAGGGCGCAGCCATTTTTTCACCTTTTCACCTTTTCACCTTTAAAGGGCGAGCCATTTTTTCACCTTTTCACCTTTTCACCCTTTAAAGGGCGTGAGCCCATTTTTTCACCTTTTCACCTTTTCACCCTTTCACTTTTACAGCGATGTATTGGAAAAATAAAAGCGCATCTCCGTGAAGAAGATGCGCTTGTTGGTTGGGATACTCGGACTCGAACCAAGAATGACAGGACCAGAATCTGTAGTGTTACCATTACACCATATCCCAATACTTGTTTTTGCACTGCAAAGTTACTACTTTTTTCGTATTTGCCAAACGATTTATTAACTTTTTTGTCTTTATATAAAGCAGAGCTGTTGTGACGTACTTGTATCTGCGAGGTACGAAAACAAAGCCTTTTTGTATGGGTGATAAGGCATTATGGCGGCCTTTATTGCTGCAATTGTGGGTTAATGTTGTAGTAATATCAACCTTGCATCCGTAACTTTGAATGTGTGTTTCAGTATGGCGAGTTTCTGTTAATGAGGATGTTCTGTCACGTTGGCAATGGCTCTTGTCGTTGGTGGACTTGCATGTTAGGGCCTGTTCTTTATTTGTGCAATATCCTGTTGTTGGTTGTTGTATGGTTGTCTGGGGGTAGAAAGGCCTTACTGAGGCGTACTCATTGCCTTTCTCCGTTAAATATCCTCAAATGAAAAACGTTTTCTTTACGGCTCGTTTTTAGTTGATATATTTTCACTATATTTGCAAATAAACATTTAGCGAGAAAGAAAATGAAAGTCGGTTTGTTTGTTCCATGCTATGTTAATGCCTTGTATCCAGAGGCAGGCGTGGCTACATATAAGTTATTAAAACACTTCGGGGTGGGCGTAACCTATCCCTTAAAGCAGACGTGTTGTGGCCAACCTATGGCCAATGCGGGGTTTGAAAAGAAGGCTGTGCCGCTGGCCGAGAAGTACGAAAACATGTTTAAGGAGTTTGATTACGTGGTTGCACCCTCTGCATCGTGCGCGGCTTTCGTAAGAACACACTATCCACGCTTGCTTAGCGGCGAGAAACACGTTTGCGAAACGTCTACAAAGACAATGGATATTGTGGAGTTTCTGCACGACATCCTTCAAGTAAAGACGCTTCCAGGGCGTTTCCCGTTCGTGGTAAGCGTACATAACAGCTGCCACGGCGTTAGGGAGTTGGGACTTTCCGCACCAACGGAACTGAACATTCCCACCTATAATAAAATGGTAGACTTGCTGCAACTAGTGAAAGGAATAACCATAAAAGAACCCGAACGCAAGGACGAATGTTGCGGGTTTGGCGGCATGTTCGCCATAGAAGAACCAGAAGTGTCGGTGAAAATGGGACACGACAAGATACAACGGCACATTGATACCGGGGCGCAATACGTTACGGGCCCCGATAGTTCGTGCCTGATGCACATGGAAGGGTTGGCTAGAAGAGAGAAAAGCCCCATTAAGTTTATTCATATTGCACAAATTTTAGCCGCAGGATTATGAGTACCTTACATTCTAAAAAAGCCGCTTCTGCATTGAAGAACGTGGAAAAGATAACGCGACACGATCAGACTTTTTGGTTGATGCGCGGCAAACGTGACCTCATGGAGCACAAATTGCCCGAATGGGAGAGTCTTAGAGAGCATGCAAGCGAAATAAAACGGCATACGGCTACACATCTGGCCCAGTATTTGGAGCAGTTTTCTAAGAACCTAGAAAACAATGGCGTGATTGTGCATTGGGCCGAAGATGCGCGAGAGTTTAATCAAACCGTGTTAGAAATATTAGAGAAACATGGGGTGAAGAAACTGGTGAAAAGCAAGTCGATGCTTACAGAAGAATGCGAGTTGAACCCTTATTTAGAGGCTCAGGGCATCCATGTGGTGGAAACAGATTTGGGCGAACGCATCTTACAATTGCTTGATGAGAAACCTAGTCATATCGTTGTGCCGGCCATACATGTTACGCGCGAGGAGGTGGGAGAACTGTTTGAACGTGAGGGCATAAGCAAAGAGATTGGCAATTACGACCCCACTTACCTCACACAATGTGCTAGGCACAGCCTGCGCAACGACTTTTTGGATGCCGATGCCGGTTTGACGGGATGCAATTTTGGTGTTGCCGAAACGGGTGACATCGTGGTTTGTACCAACGAAGGCAATGCAGACATGAGCACGTCTGTGCCTAAACTGCACATCGCCGTAATGGGATTGGAGAAGGTTGTGCCCGATTATCGCTCGTTGGCTGTGTTTCAGCGGCTGCTGTGCCGCAGCGCAACGGGTCAGCCTTCAACCACATACACCTCGCATTTTAGAAAAGCACGGCCAGGAGGAGAGATGCACGTGGTGATTGTTGATAACGGAAGGAGTGACATGATTGCCAATGATGAGCATTGGCAAACTTTGAAGTGCATCAGATGTGGTGCATGTATGAACACTTGTCCGGTGTATCGCCGTTCCACTGGCTACTCTTATTCTTACTTCATCCCTGGCCCCATAGGCATCAACTTGGGCATGTTTAAAAGTCCACAGCAACATAGCGGCAACCTTTCTGCTTGTTCGCTCTGCCTATCGTGCGACAATGTGTGCCCCACGAAGGTTGCCCCAGGTTCGCAAGTGTATGCTTGGCGGCAGTCGTTAAGTGGCTTGGGCCTTGCCAACTCAACGAAGAAGCTTATCTCTAACGGCATGGGCATGTTGTTTTATAATCCATCGCTGTTCAGCATGTCGCTTAAATTCGCGCCCATCGTTAACCATTTGCCTCGCTTTTTGGTTTATCATGGGTTGAACGATTGGGGAAAGGGTAGGGAGATGCCCGTGTTTGCTAGTGAGTCGTTTGAACAAATGTGGAAGAAAGGAAAGGTGAAATGAAGAAAGAAAACTTGTTTGAGAAGTTGAAACGCAACACGCACGTGCGTTGCGACATGCCTGATATGAACATGGTTGGCATTGTTTACGACGACCCTTTGGCGCAGTTTTGCGAGATGGTGGTTGCTGTTGGTGGTAAGTTTGCAGTGCTGGCAGATGGTGAAGACGTGAACGAGGCCATCAAACGACTTTATCCCGATGCCAAGGTTTTTGCCTCTAACTTGTCCGAAATAACGATTGCCACGCTAGATCCCGATACGGTGGCCGAGGCGCAAGACCTTAACGGAACGGATGTGGGCATACTACGGGGTGAATTGGGCGTGGCAGAAAACGCTTGCGTTTGGGTTCCGCAAACAATGAAAGAAAAGGCGGTGATGTTCATTAGCGAAGAGTTGGTGTTGCTGCTCGATCGCAACAAGCTTGTGAATAACATGCACGAGGCATATACGAAGATTGCGATGAACGATTATGGTTATGGCTGTTTTATCAGCGGACCATCCAAAACTGCCGACATCGAGCAGGCTTTGGTAATGGGTGCACAGGCTGCACGGGGAGTGACAGTGGTGTTGACGTAGGGTACACGTCCATTTGCCGTGCCCTTATAATAAGGTGTGTTCCCTGCGTACGCGATAGTTCCGTGGGTCGACCACTCGCTTAATGACTTTTAAAGCACTTGTTTATGTCACGCCATTAGGCACTGAACAAGAAAATCTGGCAGCAAGTTTGGCCTTAACCAAACCGCTGCCAGATTTTATATTTGTTAGATGTATGCGGCAGTCCGCACACCTATTTTATATCAGGTATTGTGAAGAAATACTCTGGTTTGACTCAACCCTGCGAATGGTTTCGGCGAACATGTCGGCCACCGACAATTGCCTTACCTTCGGGCAATTGTTGTGGTAGGGAATAGAATCGGTGAAGACTATTTCTTCAAGCGACGAGTTCTGCACCCTTTCAGAGGCAGGCCCACTCATTACGCAGTGCGAGGCGCAAGCCCTAACGCTCTTGGCACCTGCTGCAATCATCACGTCGGCAGCTTTGGCGATAGTCCCTGCGGTGTCTACCATGTCGTCGATAAGTACCACGTTCTTGCCTTCTACTTCTCCGATAATCTGCATACTCTCCACTTCGTTGGCACGTGCGCGGGTTTTGTTGCATAGCACCAAGGGGCATCCCAGGTACTTGGCATAGGTGTTGGCGCGCTTACTTCCGCCTACATCGGGCGAGGCGATAACCAAATTGTCGAGTTTAAGGCTTTCCAAGTAGGGCAGGATAACGGCCGAAGCATAGAGGTGATCGACGGGAACATCGAAGAAACCCTGAATTTGGTCGGCGTGGAGGTCCATCGTTATCAAGCGGTTGATGCCGGCAACGTGTAGCAAGTCGGCAATAAGCTTGGCTCCGATGCTAACGCGCGGCTTGTCTTTGCGGTCTTGTCTTGCCCATCCGAAGTAGGGAATAACGGCGTTGATGGTTTTAGCCGAGGCTCTCTTGGCAGCGTCAATCATAAGGAGTAGCTCCATCAGATTGTCCGAATTGGGGAACGTGCTCTGCACTAAGAACACGTCTCTGCCGCGTACCGTCTCTTCGTAAGATACCGCGAACTCGCCGTCCGAGAAGTGTGTAACCACCAGTTTGCCCAAGGGACAGCCCAAGCTGGCGCATATCTTTTCGGCAAGATACATGCTTTTCGTACCCGAAAAAATTAAAAAAGAGTTTTCTTCACTCATTTCTTTAATGGTTTAATATGTGATTGATTGTTATCTCTTTGCCTTAATGAATAATGAAATTGCTATCCTACAATCTTTTGGAAGTTTCGGAAATGAGCGAGCAAGTCGCGAAAGTCGGTTCCGTTGTGTATGTCGAACCGTTTCCAAAGGTCGCTACACACCACCACGCCACCAAAGCCCAGCTCCTTGGCCATCCGCACATTGTCGACGTCGATGCCGCCTAGGGCGTACACACGCTTGTCTATAAGTCCTTTGTCGGCTGCATCTTCCAGTTGCTTAACCGAGAAACTGGAAGGCTTGTCGGCGTTGCCCGCACAGCTGAATATGCGTCGTAAGAAGACGTAATTGCTGTTTTTCTTCATGTCTTTGAGCAAATCGAGGTCTTCGCAGGTTCTGCTTATTTTCCCTTTGATGCCGTTCGGCACTATCTCCGTCGGCTTGTTGAGGTGTATTCCTGCCAAGTCGTATTCGTTTTTCAGCCTAAAATGCTCGTGTACCACAATCTTGTCGTGGTATCCTTCGGGGATTAACGACAACAGTCTTTCCGAAAAAACGAGCTGTGAACCAGGCTTATATAGGTGCAACTTGTCCATCCCCTCGTCGAAAAGAGCAGTAAGTATCTTGTCTTCCTCTACAAAATATGTAGATTTTGTCATAATTACGAGCTTCATCGCAGCCATTTATTTCACATGCAAAAGTAGGAATTTTATGGCAAACCTGCAATTTAAACAATATAAAAGTTACCTTTGCATACGCAAATCATTGAGATATGAGAATTAACTTAGATACTTTCGAAGAAGTGCGCAGGCCGATGTACATTGTGGAGGAGGCCAAACTGAGGCGCAATTTGGAACTTATCGCCTCAGTGTCGGCAAGGGCTGAGGTGGAGATTATACTTGCTTTCAAGGCTTTTGCCTTGTGGAAAACCTTCCCCATCTTTAAAGAGTACATCCGTTCTACCACTGCCAGCTCGCTTTCTGAGGCGAAATTGGCTTTCGAAGAGTTCGGTTCGAGGGCGCACACCTATTCTCCTGCATACACCGACGATGAGATTGAGGAGATTGCCAGCTGTTCTAGCCATCTCACTTTCAACTCTCTAACGCAGTATGATCGTTATTCCACGTTCGCAAAAGAACGTAATGCAAGTCTTTCTTTTGGCTTGCGAGTTAACCCAGAGTACTCGGAAGTAGAAACAGAGCTTTATAATCCATGTGCTCCTGGTACGCGATTTGGCCTGTCGGCAGAACGATTGCCAAGTCAGTTGCCGACGAACATCGAGGGTTTTCATTGTCATTGCCATTGTGAGAGTGGCGCCGACGTGTTTGCTAGAACCTTAGCGCACATCGAAAGCAAGTTCTCCGGGTGGTTCCCTGCATTGAAATGGATTAATTTTGGTGGGGGACACCTGATGACGCGCAAGGATTATGATGTGGAATTGCTCGTTGATACGCTGCGTTCGTTTAAGGAACGCCATCCCCATTTGCACGTAATACTCGAACCTGGCAGTGCTTTTGCCTGGCAAACGGGGCCGCTTGTGGCACAGGTGGTAGACATAGTTGAAGACAAAGGCATACAAACGGCCATCCTAAACGTGAGCTTTACTTGCCACATGCCCGACTGTTTGGAGATGCCTTACCAGCCTTCGGTTCGCAATGCGCAGTCGCTTGACTTGGAGGCAGCGGTGAATGGCGGTGCGAAACACATTTATCGCTTGGGCGGCAACAGCTGTTTGTCGGGCGATTTTATGGGTTCGTGGCAGTTCGACCATGCCTTGACCGTGGGCGAGAACGTAATATTTGAGGATATGATACACTATACCACGGTGAAGACGAACATGTTTAACGGCATTTCACACCCCTCGTTGGCTATTGTTCGCACTTCGGGAGAACTGGAAATGCTGCGCACTTATGGTTACGAAGACTATAAGGCGCGGATGGATTAGCACCCGTAGCACAGCTTTTTTGAGTAAATGTTTTACCACAACGCCCCGCTTAACCATTGTAAGGGTTAAGCGGGGCGTTGCAGTAAATGTATATTACGCAGATAATGCCTTTTTACTTGCTTGCCTATGTGGGGCAGGGCGGCATCCTTCGTTGTGTTATTCCTCCTCGTCTTCAACGGCCACTTGGTCTACCGACACCTGCCTATCGATAAGGGCATTGAAAGAGATAATGGTCTCACTGCCCGAAAGTCCGAGCGGTTGTAGCTTATCGTGGATGATGGACATCAAGTGGCGGTTGTTGATGGCATACAACTTGATGAAAAGGTCGTAGTTCCCAGTGGGAACATGGCACTCAACCACCTCGGGTATCTTCTCCAAAGCCTCTGCCACTTTGTCGGAAGTGCTGGGGTCTTTGAGGTGAAGTCCAACGTAGGCACACGTTTCATAGCCCACTTTTTCGGGGGCAAGAATAAATCGCGAGCCTTTTATTACGCCCAGATTTAAGAGCTTTTGTATGCGCTGATGTATGGCCGCGCTACTAACTTTGCAAATGCGCGCCACCTCTAAGAAGGGTGTGCGTGCATCGGCAGAGATAAGTTGAAGTATCTTCTTGTCCAGAAGATCTAGATTATGATGTGACATATTTATTCAATTTCTTTGCAAAGGTAACATATAAAAATGAATTTGGCAAGTAGCCGAGAGGTAAGAAAAATCTTTTTACTGATTGTTTGGGAAACTGCCAAAATGCTCAGCGCAACCTCACACTGGCGTAACAGCCTTACAATGTAACCTTTTCGGCGATTACTTCTACCTTTAATGCTTGTTATAATGTTATTACTGTTTCTTAATTGTATGCTTATTTTTATGTTATTTAAACATATGTAGGTGTGGTTAAAGGTTGTTGGTAGGCAAAGCTTGGCTTGGATTCTGTTGGTAGCGAACAAACAGACGGCGCAACTTAACGCTTGCTTTTGCTTTGCGTGGCGGTAAAGTTCACGTTGTACACTCTTGCCTCCCGCAAGGCTTGTTTCACTTCGGCGATGGTTTTCATCTTCGTATCTTTGTCGGCTTTTATTGATGCCGTTAGTTCTTTCGCCTCGTCGGGAGAGTGTTTGGCGCGTTCGGCAGCAACGTATTTTCTTAGTTCGGAAAGGGGAATAACCTTGTCGTTGAATTGTACGATGGTGGTTTCAGAGTTGTCGGTGCGCCTTTTTTCGATGGGCTTACCTATATATATGTGCATCACCGACGACTTCTTGGCAAGCCGATTCAGTTCTTTTCCCTGTGGCACTTGATACCTCACCTTCACAGTAACATTACGCATGTGGGTTACAATCATGAAGAAAAACAACACCGTAAATATCAAGTCGGGTAGCGACGAGGTGTTGAGTGCGGGTATTTCGTGGTTTCTTTTGCTCCTACGTATCATGCTTATGGCGTGTTGTTATCCTTATTATCGAACGATTCCACCATGCGTTGGGGCATCAATCGGTTCACTTCGTCTTTCTCTTCGGCCGAACATAGCGCGTAAGGATGGCGAAACATCTTTACAGCCAGTTGGTTTTTAAGCTGGTTAAAGATAGATACGATGGCATCTTGCACATGAAAGTATGTATCATAGTTCGCGTTTTCGCTCGCTTGTAGCTGTATAAGATGGTTTCTGCCTTTGCGGACTACGAACTTTTTCAGCTTGCTTTTTAGTTCGTCTAGCGTGCTGGGCTCATCGTCAACAAGAATTTTATTGTTGCCCGTTATATACACCTTGATGATGTTGTCCTTGTTAACCAGACTCTCCTCTTGTTTGTTCTTTTCTACGGGTGGCAACTTCCTAGACAACCCCTTGTCGAGGTCCATTGACGTGGTGACAAGGAAAAAGATGAGCAACATAAACGAAATGTCGGCCGTTGATGTGGCGTTGAGTTGCGGAACAGTTCTTCTTCGTCGGGCAAACATGGGCTTTCCTCCTCTTTATTTTTTGCGGTAATAACGGGTAAACCCGAAAACAACGGCAGCAAATGCCACAAAAAGCAAGATGCCGATGGTGTAAATGAACATGTCGGAGAGTTTGAGAAGGAACTTATTGGCATACAACGAGCCATTGACCACCATCTCCTTAGACGACCCGAAGAGCAGGGCGAGCAACAGAATGACGGCTGTTCCCACGAACACGGCATACGAAATGGCGCGATAGGGGACGTTGTTCTCCGTGCCGTTGCTCTTTCCCGAAACGCTAAAACCTTTAACGGCACTCCAAATGGCACATGCCAATGCCAGCAAGAAGAGCACATACATGGTGTCGAGAACCACGCCCGTGAACATGGGTGCGGTGATGTCTGGGTTGAATACATAGGGAATGTCGTAGCCCACCATGTAAAACAGCCCGAAAACAACAACGCACAAGCCCACCAACACGTAGAAAACGCGTTGCGAGAGCCGTTCGGCAGGGATGTTTCTGAGGTTTAACCTTTTCATTTCGACAGCTTATGTTTCATAATAGAGTCGAGTAACGTAATGGACGACTCTTCCATTTGGGCCACCAAATGCTCTATTTTAGAGAGTATGTAGTTGTAGAACACCTGCAAGACAAGCGCCACAATGATACCGAAGATGGTGGTGATAAGGGCTACTTTCATACCTGCGGCCACCACAGGTGCGCTGATGTCGCCTGCTTGCTCTATCTGGTCGAAGGCCATTACCATACCGATAACCGTGCCCAAGAACCCCAACGAGGGAGCCATAACGATGAAGAGCGTTATCCATGAGCAGCCTTTTTCGAGGTTGGCCGATTGAACGGTGCCGTACGAAACGATTGAACGTTCGATATTGTCTATCGTTTCGCTGATGCGTGTCAGTCCTTGATAGCAGATAGATGCCACAGGCCCGCGCGTGTTCCGGCATTGTTCCTTTGCTCCTTCTATGTCGCCTGCACTTATTTTCGCGTCTAAGTCGGCCATAAAGCGTTTGGCGTTAATCTCCGAGAGGCTAAGATAGATGATGCGTTCGATGCAGAAAGCCAGTCCTAGCACCAATGCCAAGGCCACGAGCGACATGAAACCTGCGTTACCTTCGATGAATTTCACTTTGAGCGATTGGTGTAGTCCCATGCTTTCTTCCGTGTCGGCAAGGTCTAAACCAGGGTTAGGCAATGGCACGGCCAGTGTGTCGGGCATGGCCTTTGCCGTGTCTTTGGGTTGCACCTGTGCGCTAACGCTGTCGGCAGGCTTTGCTTTACGTGGCGTAGGTGTCTTGCTGTTGCCTTGCGCTTGCAGTTGGGCTGTTGCAGCGAAGAGCAACAGGCCTATGAATAATAAGTGGCTTAACTTGTGTCTCATTGATGTAATCAGTTGTCAGCGCATTATATGAACGCCGTTTTTTCTTCTCTTTAATGTGGTTTGAAAATATTTGCAAATGTAGTGAATTTAAAGCAATTGCCGCTTAAATGCCTTCGGGTTTGGCTCGTTTTTAGCAAGTATTAATCTTTCGTTGTAGCCAAGGGGGCAATGGGTTGCCATGCAAACGGGGGCGAAACACAAGCGGCAAGCGGGTGGCTGGCCCTTATCCGTTTTCCTCCTCGGGCTTTTTCTGCTGATACTTCTTATCCATTCGGGGCAACCCATCTAAGCGAACCTTCCACGTACCGTTTTGTTTCACCAGTTGCAAAGGAAAGGTAGCACTCTCTTTCAGTCTGCCAGGCTTGCCAATAGAGTCGAGAACGAAGAAGTTTTCCACGTTCAACGCCACTTCGGCAGCAACGCCTTTGGTGTCGCCTTGAATTATTTCGTAAGCGTAAGCAAAGTTGTTGGGCAGGCTTTTCATCTGCTCCAAGTCTTCGGGTTGCACTTGGCTGGCGGCAAATTGCAGCCATTTCTTCGAGTCGGGTGTACAGAACTGGGCAGCCTTGTCGAGCCGCCAATTGAAGAAATAGACGGCGAACGAGTCAACGCTGCCGTCAAATTCGCGCGAAAAGGCAACCTTGCGCACGTCGCAACCAACAAGCAGGGTGGGGAGGAGCAATGCGCATACGGCGAGGAACTTTTTCATGTGTCAGTTAATTTAGCAAAGACAAAGGTAGGAAAAACTTTGGTTATTTCGCGCTTTTTCTCTAATTTTGTGGAAAACTTTAAACGCAGGATGTTGAATTTCATATCGTTGGGAAGCGGTAGCAGCGGCAATTGCTATTACTTATATACAGAAACAGAGGGACTTCTTATAGATGCAGGTGTGGGTATTCGCACTTTAAAAAAGCATTTTCGTGAATACGGCCTTTCGCTTGCACACATACAAAATGTTCTAATCACACACGACCATGCTGACCATGTTAAGTCTGTTGGCAGTCTTAGTCGCGATTATGGGTTGCCTATCTATGCCACCCATCGCGTTCACGTGGGCATTGAGAAGAATTATTGCGTTCGGTGCAAGGTAAGTCCCGAACGATTGAAGTTGGTTGAGAAAGGTGTTGCATTTCGTTTGGGCAGCTTTACGGTTACGCCCTTTAATGTTCCGCACGACAGTTTAGACAATGTGGGCTACCAAGTGCAGTTTGGCGACATTACGTTTTGTTTGCTTACCGACGTGGGAGAAGTGACCGACGAGATGAAACCTTTTATCAATGCGGCCAACTACTTGGTGATTGAGGCCAACCATGATGTGGAAATGCTTTCGGGCGGCCCCTATCCGCAACACCTTAAAGAACGTATTTTGGGTAAAACAGGCCATCTCAGCAATGTGGACTGTGCCGAGGCGTTGGCCCAAAACGCGTCTGAAAAACTTCGCCACGTTTGGCTTTGTCATCTAAGCGAGGAGAACAACCATCCCGAATTGGCCAAGAAAACTGTAGAACAGACTTTGCGTAGCTATGGTATCGTGGCAGGTAAAGACTTTGAGTTGGAGGTTTTGAAACGTAAAAGTCCAACAGGCGTGTACGAGTTGACCTAGGTTTCTAAGCCCTTTAAAGCTCTTTTCGTTTGATTAGTCTTAATTGTATTAAAGGCAGAGGACAAGTGCTTACTAGCTTATTAAACCCAAATCGAACGTTAGCAACCCACTTGCACTCTTTTCCCAACGTCTAGTGTGGTGTTAATTCTAGTGTTTTTATTTTACAAAACGCCTTCCGCTTACCACTCCCTTCTAGCGTAAATATAGGTTATAAAGTAGGTAAATGGCTACTATTTCTAACCTTTCACGTCTTTTGTTTTGTCTGTTTTTAAGAACAGAACCTGCATTTTGCACCATTTTGCCTTTCTAGATTGGTTGCCAACTCGTATTTTTTCAAGCCCAATTACCCGCTTTTAACCCCTAAAACCCCACTTTTTAACGGCTGTTTTGCCCCTTTTAGCCATGTGTTTCATGGTTCGAAAGGGTTTTATTTATACCATTTCAGTGTATGTTTATGCTTTTCGGCCCGCATTTTGCGACATTTTACCTTGCATTTAGCAGCATTTTGCCTTGCTTTTAGCACCAAAACGCACTGCATTTAGCACCAAAACGCACTGCGTTTAGCGGCATATTGCACTGCGTTTAGCACCAAAACGCACTCCATTTTGCAGCAAATCGCCCAAAAACTGGTACAAATGGCGTTTGGGGGGAATATAAATTCATTTTCCCTCAATCACAGTCTAACCCTTTTTTGCATCAAAAGAAACCTCTGCGAGAATCGAATTTTTGCGGCCGTGTTGACAATTGGTGGAGAAAAAGGTAGCCATAATGTTAAAACTTGCACTGAAAATTAGACATATTTTAGTTGACGAGTTGACAAGTTCTTATGCCGTGCTTTGACACAAACTCTGCCCCATATTTGACATAAGAACATAAGGGACATAAAGCGAATCAATGGTTTTTTTCTGGATTAGATATCTAACATGTTATAGGTGTAGCCATTTTTTCACCTTTTCGTCATTAGGAGTTATGGGGTGGAGGAGTTATGGGGTGGAGGAGTTATGGGGTGGAGGAGTTAAGGAGTTATGGAGTTAAGGAGTTAAGCCAATTGCAATGGTGGCGTTAGCCATTCTTTCACGTTTTCACCTTTTAGAGGCGCAGCCATCTTTTCACCTTTTCACCCTTTCACCTTTTCACCTTCTAAAGACGCAGCCATCTTTCCACCTTTTCACCTTTCCACCTTTTCATCTTTTCATCTTTTCATCTTTTCACCTTTTCATCTTTTCACCTTTTCACCTTTCCACCTTTTCACCTTTTCACTCTTTCACCTTTTCTTCCCGATAAAGCCAATGCGCTTTACTCGTCATGTTGTGCATACGGCGAACCACCTTTTGTGGCGAAAGCACCTTGATGCCAGGTCCATAACTCATCAACACCGAGTAAAGCTCGAAGTTTAACACCACTTTTATGCTGAAAACGCAACCTCCTTGTTCCGGATGCTCGTCCTCAACTTGTTGCGAAGGGTGCAGCGGCTTGGTGGAAATGTACCCTGCTTGCTCATCGTCCGCCCAGAACATCACGGTTTTAGGCCTGTCTCCCACATTCTTACTCACTCCGATAACGTCGTCGAAAAAGTGTTCTGCATCAAAATTGGGATTGTCGCGATAAGGCTCGTCGGCTGTTTCCACCTTCACAATGCGGTCTAAGGGCAGGTTAAACAGCACCATGTCGTCTGCAGTAGAACCGAACAGGAACCAACGATTGCGAAACTCTTTCAGCAAATGCGGACACAAAACCAGCGTTATAGGCTCTTTGGCCGAGAACGATTGGTAGCTGATGCGCAAGGTTTGTCGATGCGCAATGTAGTTGTATAAGGGGTTAAGCAGGCGCAAACCTTTCAGATTTGGCACCTTGTCGAAATGCACAATGGGTTTGCGATGATTGCGAGCAATGGCCAAATGGTCTTGCAGGCGATTTACAACATCGCTCATTTCGGTAAACTGCTCAAAGTCTTCAAGCTGCCTAAGCAGGTCCACTGCCTCTTGCATCACCTCGTAATCGTTTTGCGAAAGGGGCATATTGTTGATGCTAAAGGTGGCGTCGGCATAGCGATAGAACTTGTGTTCGTACACTTCGATGGGCGCGTTATAGCCTAATTTGTCCGAACGCATCATCTGTAAGTCGGCCTGAACCGTTCTTACCGATACGCCTTTTCGTATTCCCTCCAAGTCGTAAAGGGCATTGCTGCATGCGTCTACCAAGTCGTCGAGCGTCCATCGCCTGTAACGGTTGCGCAGGCAGTTGTCAATGGTTTTATACCTTATCAGTGCATTCTTATTGGCTGGCATCGTTATATATATATATTAAATTAGGTGTATGGCGAAGGCCGTTCGCTTGTTCCATGTGATGGAGAAACTACCATTTAGTATGCCAAATTGGTGGTTTCTGTAAGGGCGGTAGTGTTATGGCGATGGCTGTTCGCTGTACTAAAACATCACAAAGATAACGAGTTTCTACGCAACCTATTTGCGTAGAGGTGCTAAAATTGAAAAAAATGGAGTTTAAATGCAAGTTTTTTCTCATTACGCAAAAACACTACGTACCCTTAAACGAACTTTGCAAACGAAAAGGGAAGGCAACCAGCCGAACTCTAAAAAACAACATATCGGCAACATAACACATTAAATATATATATAGCAATGGAAACAAAAATGATAAACAACAGGCCTGTGATGATATGGGCTAGCAGCGTAGACGCAAAGGCTATGCAACAAATTGAGAACCTTACCACGTTGCCCTTCTTGTTTCACCATCTTGCCATCATGCCCGACGTGCATGCAGGAATGGGTATGCCCATTGGCGGTGTGCTGGCTTGTAAAGATGCAGTTATACCCAATGCCGTGGGCGTAGACATTGGTTGCGGCATGTGCGCAGTGAAGTCGAACTATAAGGTGGCCGACATATCGCCAGATGTTTTGAGGAAGAAAATAATGAGCGGCATTAGGCAACGCATACCCTTAGGCATGGTGCACCATACGGAACCCCAACCCGAATGTTACTTACCCGAGGGGCATGAGATAGCCCGCATGGAGGTGGTGAAACGTAGGCAAGCGGCCATTGTTTACGAAGTGGGTACGCTTGGCGGAGGAAACCACTTTATAGAACTGCAAAAAGACGAGGAAGGAAATCTTTGGGTAATGTTACATTCGGGTTCGCGAAACCTTGGTAAGCTGGTTTGCGAACATTATAACAAGCTTGCCCAGCAGCTTAACGCCCGTTGGCACACGGTGGTAGACGAGAAATTGCATTTGCCTTTCTTACCCGTTGGGTCGGCAGAGTTTAAAAATTATTGGGCAGAAATGCAATATTGTATAGATTTTGCGTTATGCAACAGAAGCCTGATGATGCAAAGGGTGCAAGAGGTGCTTGCAGATGCACTGCCCGGCATTGCGTTCGAGCCGATGATAAACATTGCGCACAACTATGCCGCATGGGAAAACCATTATGGTAAGAATGTTATTGTACATCGCAAAGGTGCTACTTTGGCTCGCGAAGGCATGGTGGGCATCATCCCCGGCTCGCAAGGCACGGCATCGTATATCGTGGAGGGGCTTGGCAATGCAGCCTCGTTCAATTCTTGTTCGCATGGTGCAGGTCGCGTTTTAAGTAGGACGGCAGCCATAGCGTCACTGGATATGCAGGCCGAAGTGGCACAGCTCGAGGCCAAAGGCATTGTTCATGCCATACGTTCGCAAGACGATATGCAAGAGGCAACAGGCGCATACAAAGACATCGAAGAGGTTATTGCCAACCAAACAGACCTGATTAAGGTGAAAACCAAACTGTTACCCATCGCGGTGATTAAGGGTTAAGGTGGCTAGGCAATGAACAAAGCTGCGCAACGAGTGATAAAACGTAGTGCTCCTTTATATAGAGGCATGTGTTTATCGCTAACACACCCTAACGGCGCAGCTTGG
The DNA here is from genome assembly GCF_000162415.1 of Prevotella sp. oral taxon 317 str. F0108. Taxonomy (NCBI): domain Bacteria; kingdom Pseudomonadati; phylum Bacteroidota; class Bacteroidia; order Bacteroidales; family Prevotellaceae; genus Prevotella; species Prevotella sp. oral taxon 317. The sequence goes on from NZ_GG740072.1 coordinate 503,494, forward strand.
CGCATACTGTAAAGGGAAATGGAGGGACGGTCAAGTTGGTCTTACTTCAACATCTAAGGGATTTTAGACCAGCAATTACCGCCCTCTCACCCCCTTTTTTATTTAGGTGGCGATTTCGTTAGTCTGTGAGTTGATGAGTTATAATCCTCAAACATCCTCCTAAGTTTATAGCTCGTAAGCTAAGGCGTATGCAGGGGAACGTAATACAATTAGGAACTAAACAGCGATGAAACGCTACGTCTTTATTTCTAGATTATAAAGCCAATGGCGAGCAATAACGCCTCGCCCATATTTTAACAGCTTGGAAAACAACCAGCATCAACAATTCCACAACATGGACAACATCATAGCAAACAAAGTGGCTTTGCGTTATCAAGCCCTGTTTATAGATATTGATAGCCAACAGATAAAGCAACCCCACGAACCAACTGTGGTTGCGTTGACCTTGGTTTCGCGCCTTAGCAAGTTTGGATATGGCGTAGAACAAGATTTGTTGCAGGCGTTTTATTGGGCGTCTGCCAAACAAATTGAGGCTGTTTATGTAGTGATGGCTGATGTGTTGCGCCTGAAACAGAATTGGGCTTCCTTGGTAAAAGGTTGGGGTACGCCAACAAAAGAAAGCCTTATCGACCATTTTATCACCTATGTGGCCAACTTGTTTAAGGGGAAACTTCAACTGGAAGGCACAACTTTGCCTTGCGGACACTTCATTCCCTACGGCACTTTCCCGTTAGAACGATACAACGGTTGCCCTTATTGCGGCACACCGTTTGTCACTTCAACATTCGTTTACGAGGGACAGGGAAAGAAACTAAAACCCCTGCACCTCTTTACACGCGTTGACTTGGAGCGCGAACTTCGCACTTTGCTTACCTCGCCCACGCCGTTAGATGCTACTCAGGCGCAATCGGTGGCGCAACTGCTCATGTTGTTCGATTTGCCTAGCGATGTAAACATTGCCATGAAAGAGACGGCGATGATTGCCATTAAGGCATTGGTGGCGGCAGGAAAAGGCGAACAGGCAACAAGGCTTTTTGAAACGCCTGCCGATATACTGCGGTTTCTATGGTACGAGAAAAATGGATGCGCACGAATTATTGACCCCCGAACGCTCATTGCCAACGCCAGAGGTCTTTATTGGCACATGGCCGCACAAGAAAACAAGGCTAGTGAAGCGGGAGAGGCTATGCGCGAGCGACTAAAACTGAAATACAACAGGGCGTATTGCCGACTTGTGGCCACGTGGATGAATGCCATTCCCCTATCTAGCGAGAAGTCGGCAGAGGCAATGCACGCCAAAAGGGGAATGTGGGTGCGTATGATTAGGGCATTGCGGCTGGCTGAATATGCGCGTAAGAAAGGGTTCGAACGACTTGCCGCATTGCTAGACGTGTTTTATTGCCAAACTTACACCCCTTGGTTAGGTACGTTAGACAAGGCGCGAAGGGCTAACGACGTGCAACTTACCCTCTCGTTATTGTCCCAACGCCCTGGTTTGTTTGCCCGCAGTCTGTTCTCAACCATGCTTAACTTTGATTCGCAGACAACACTTGCGGCCTTCGAAGGCATTGTTCATCAGCTGCCTGCGCGTCTGTTGCTCTCGTTAAACAATGGGGCTAAGGCCTATTTCGACCCAGAGCGCATGCGTTTGGCACGTCCCATAACGGGTGTGATGCACAATCTCGACCCTCATCCGCTGCTCGTTTCTTTCGATGATGCACAGCTGAAACAGATGATTGCAGACGTAAATGCGATGTACAAGCGAGCAATGAAAAGCCGATATGCGCAACAACCTCACAGTGTTGGTGGCACCGTTTATATTGACCCACGACTTTATCAGGTGCCAATCGGCGTTGGCGATAGGTCGAATAGCGTTCAAGACAGGGCATGTGCGTTGCAAGGAACGCGATTTAAGGTAGAAGGCAATGCCGTTAGGCTGTTCATGCAATGGGGCAATGGGTTGCATGCCCAACACCTAGACATGGATCTAAGTGCTGGTATAGCCCTTGAAAATGGTAAATCAATATTCTGCTCTTATTTCAATCTATCTTGCCCAGGAGCAAAGCATTCGGGCGATATACGAAATATTCCAGAGCAGGTTGGTACGGCCGAGTACATCGAATTGAACTTAAACGAATTGGAAAAGGCTGGTGCGCGATACGTAACATTTAGTTGCAATGCCTACTCTTGCGGTGCACTGTCGCCCAATTTAATGGTTGGTTGGATGAATTCTGCCTATCCCATGACCGTTTCTGATAAGGATGGTGTGGCCTACGACCCGTCGTGCGTTCAACATATTGTGCGTGTTGACGAGTCCAATTTGTCTAAGGGATTAGTGTTTGGTGTGCTCAATGTGCTACAAAGAGAGATAGTTTGGCTGGAGATGCCCTACACTTCACAAACCATTTTAGGCGTTGATACAACTAGTGTTGAGGCTCTTCTCAAACGATTGGAAGAGAAAACAACGGTTGGCGAACTGCTGGAAATAAGGGCTGAGGCACAAGGGATGACGCTGGTTGGCAACGAAAGCGATGCCGATGAACGTTACAACTACCAATGGGCGCTGAACACCGCCGAGGTGAGCAAGCTGTTGTTGGGTTAAGATAAAGAAGTATAAGCAGGTTTGCAGGCTAACGGGAAGGCAAAGGAAAAGGTTAACTCGTTTCTTGCCGACTCGTCAGCTTGTTTGCTTGTTAGTTCGTTTACCTGTCAACTCATAAACTTATCCTAGGTTCACTGGTCAACTGGTTAACCTGTATCTCGTCAACTGGTTAACTTGTCTTCTTGTTGACTTGTCAACCAATCTCCTTTCTTCACTTGCTTAATACTTCCAACTTGTTATCTCCAATCTTAGCAGCCATAACCGAATAGCTACTTCCCGCCGAGCCATAGATGGTAGTGGTGGAGGCCAGCATCCACAGTTCGGCCACTCCACCCCTAATGCCTGCAATGCTATTGCGTGCGGCAGGCTTGGGCGAAGTGATGATGCGGTCGCCAAATTCGGCCTTTAATGCCGTCTTGGTAGTCTCATCGTCGGTTGCAAGAAATATGCACGTGTCATTGTGTTGATCAATTTCACGTCGTGCAGCATCGACAAATAAGCTAAGCGGACTTCGTTCAATCGACTCCTTATTGTCTGTGCGCCTAATGTGCATGCCAATGGTATGCGCCGAGAAATGTTCGCGATAGCTTTGTATTTCATCGAGAACAGGGCCGACGGGATGGAACAAATGCTTATAAACAGAATTGGGAACGTTCCCAAAATCTTGGTAACAGCTCATATAGCTGTTCTTTCCTCTTGCCCATTCATTAAAGTTGAATCTTTGATTTTTTAAGGGTGTAACCTGCCATTCGTCTATGCGTTGCGCGAAACGGAGCCTCTGATATAACAATGGAATGCGGAAATTACGCTTTCTAGGTCGGTCGAGCGTAAGTAGTTCCCATGCTTTGGCCTCCCTTGCCACCATCGCTACGTTATCAATAGGTTCGAAAATGGAATGGAAAGGCGCATTAAGTGCCCAATCGCAAAACCATATCGTCTCGACTTTAACCCCTGTATTTGCGGCTAACTGCCATGCCGATGCCATAGCGCGCATTCTGTTGGCTAGTCCGCCTGAGGGTACAAAAAGTAGTTTTCCTGTGTTCATTGCATTTGATTTCGTGTTGTGTTGAATGCAGATTGCCATGATAATGGTTGTCGGTTGTACGCCATCTCTATGTCATGGCGTACTATTAAACAACTTTATGTGGCTTTCCGTTCATCGTTTTGTTTGTTGGTGTGAGTGTATATCACGAGAGTTAGCCTGTCGAAAGTGGAGTGGAATGGCTGAAACGTGCCCTCGCATGGATGTTTATTCCACGATGTCGAACACATCCTCCTTATCTTTCTCCGATTGTTTTGGCACTTTCTTCTGTTTTTTCAAGTTGCCCTTATCGTCTAGCAAACCATAGGTTGTGCGTTGAACCACAAATTCTGTTCTGCGGTTCAGCTGGTTGCATATCTCTTGCTTGTCTTTGTCTAGCTTGGTAATAAAGTCTTCGGTCAGCACATCGCCCTCTTTCAACCACTTATAACGCTCAGTCAGTTTCTTTCTGATGGTTTTAGGCTTTTCCTTACCATAGCCAACGGGGGTGAGTCTTTGTGGGGCGATGCCTGCGTCGATAAGGTATTGCACCACGGCATTGGCTCTATGTTGTGACAATACCTTATTGTATTCGGGCGTTCCGCGATAATCGCAGTGCGCACTTAGTTCGATAGTGACGTTGGGGTTCTCGTTAAGAAGTTTCACAAGTTCGTCTAGTGCCTGCTTTGATTCGGGGCGCAGGGTGTACTTATCCAGATCGTAAAAGATGTTGTCGATGAGTACGGGAGCCGTGATGGAGGCCAAGGGAAACTGCAAAACGTATTCGTGCGAGGTTTCGGAAGGTTTCACCGCTAGTTCTTCTTTGTGGTTGAGGTAGCCCTTGCAGGTGGCCAACATCACGTATTCAACGCCTGGTTTCACCACTTGTTTGAACGAACCATCGGCCAGCACGTTCAGTTTGAGGTTCGTTCCGTCGTTTCCCACCATAAATACTTGTGCCGCGGGCAGTTCGTAACCGTCTTGTTCGTACACCCATCCTTTAATGCTCTGCACTATTTCGGGATATTCGAAGGCGTAGATGTGGTCCCATCCGCGCGCATCTCCACGATTCGAAGAGAAGAATCCGCGGTTGTATGGGCCTTCGAAGGTAAGTCCGAAGTCGTCGCCATTCGAGTTTAGGGGAAATCCTAGATGCTCTATCGTCCATCGTTGGTCGGTATTTTGCCGCGCCACATACACGTCTAGCCCACCCAGGCCAACGTGTCCGTCGGACGAGAAGTAAAGATCGCCGTTGGGTCTGAATGTAGGGAAACATTCGTTGCCGGCTGTATTGATGGTTTCTCCAAGGTTCTCCATTTCTCCCAAGCCGTTGGTGGTAAGTCTAATGCGCCATAAGTCTTGCCCACCTTGTCCCCCTGGCATGTCCGAAACAAAGTAAAGCCATTGTCCATCGGGCGAAACGGCAGGGTGGGCGAAACTTGAAAGCGTGTCTTTCGATATGTCTAGTTTCGTGGCCTTTGCCCAAGCAGCATCCGAACGGGCAGAAGTCATCACCTGCGCATAACGCGGATAGTTGGGGTCTGTGGCGCATTGGGTAAAGTACATCGTGCGTTGGTCGGGCGAGAAGGTACAAGCCCCCTCGTCGTATTCGGTGTTCAGTCCGCCTTGCACGGGTTCGGGCTTGCTCCATTTGCCCTTGTCATCGCGTTCCGAAACAAAAATGTCGGCAGGTTTAGCGCCTGTTATTCCGCTTAGCGCATCGCCCTTGGCCTCGTTTCGCGTGGACGAGAAGTAAAGTTTGTTGTGGTCGTCGCCGAAGTACATGGGCGAATAGTCGGCTCTGTGAGAGTTAAATGCGTCCATGCGTTTTACAATATAGTGTGAGCCTTTGCTCTTAGCTTGCGCCGCTTGTTGTGCAGAGATAAGTCCTTCGTTGGCCAATTTGTTTCCAGGCAACGAGTCGAGGGCAATCTTAAATTGCGTTTCTGCTGCCTTGTATGCTCCCGTTTTGAGCAGTTGTCTGCCCAAAAGAAGGTGCGTGTTGGCGTCGGCTAGCCCAAAACGCAGCACATTTTGGTATGCGCCCACAGCCTTTTGGCTAGCGTTCATTTTGTCGTAGCAGAACGCCAGCTTGGTAGAGATGTGCCCTCTTGCGGCTTTATCTTTGGCTGGCGTTCGCGTATAAGCCTGTTTAAAATTATTGGCGGCATCGAAATATTCGCCCAGTGCCAAGTTTTTTTCACCCTTCTTGATGTAAGCGTCGGCACCACACGATGTGGCGATGATGGTTAAGACCATCAGAAGGGTGTTTATGTGAATTGGTTTCATCTTGTTGTTTCTTCGTATGAAGTTGGCAGCTTTTTGTATTAGCAACGTGCTTTTGGGCGTTTTATTATAATGGCTGGTTTAAAAGTTCCTGCTGCATAACAAGTGGGCTTTACTTAGATGGGCCCTGCCGTGGCTTTGGGTTTATGGTCTGCATGGCTCGTTTACACCTTCACCAAGTCGCTCATTACGCTATCACTGATAAAGATACCCGTTCTTGAAAGCGCAATGTTGTTGCCCGAAAGCACTAGGTGGCCTTGCTTTAAATGATGTTCGGCGGCTTCCAAAAGATACTGGCGATGCGCATTGCTTAACCTATTGAGGTCTAATCCCTCTTTTGTTCTGAGTGCTGTTGTTATCCAATCGTTGTATTTTGTGTCCTCGTTTAGCACTTCTCTTTCCATTGGCAGGATGCCGTTTTCAATGGCATCCATGTATTTTCGAAGGTTGGAGACGTTCCATTGGCGCGAGTTACCATCGTAAGAGTGAGCCGATGGGCCAAGTCCCAGGTACGGAATGGCTTGCCAATAGCTGGCATTGTGGCGCGACCTGAACCCTTCGCGAGCGAAGTTACTTATCTCGTAATGTTCGTAGTTGTTGGCAACGAGCGTGTCTACAAGTAGGTTGAACATGTCTAGGCTTAGGTTGTCGTCTATTTCCGACACGCGTTGTTGTTGTAGAAGTCGGAATAGTGGCGTGCCTTCTTCGTACATCAGACTGTAAGCCGAGATGTGTTCAACGCCAAGTTCAATGGCATTTTGTAAGTCTATGGCCCATTCGTCAAGTGTCTGTTTGGGAAATCCGAAGATAAGGTCGATGCTGATATTGTTGATGCCCACTTGTCTAAGCCTTTCAATGGCAGGTGCTATGTCGGTAGCCTTATGTCGTCTGCGAAGGAATGTTAGCCGTTCGTCGGAGAATGTTTGAACGCCCATGCTGATGCGGTTAACGGGCAGGCGGCTGATGGTTTGGGCAAATTGGGGCGTTATGTCGTCGGGATTGCACTCGATGGTTACTTCGACATTGGGCGAAATATGGAAGGCAGGTAGCTGTTGCTCCTTATTATATATGGTGTCGAACAGCCGTTGTAAGTTTTGTTCGCTTAGTTGCGAAGGCGTTCCACCGCCCAAATAAATGGTATCTATCGTTATCGCCGACGAGGGGAAGGCCTTGTCAAGCAGGTAATCGCGCCTCATTGCCAGCTCGGAACACAGTGCCTGCACAAGGCGGTCTTGGCTAGAAAGGGTAGTTGTGGTGTAGAAAGCGCAATAGATGCACCTGCTTGCACAGAAAGGAACATGTATGTAAATACCAGCCATCTTTTTCTTTTTAGGAGCAAAAGTACTAAAATGTTTTAAATTCTGTACACTTTTTATGTGATGTTTTGGTGGGGTGGTATAAAATACCTATCTTAGACGGCGGAAAAGGCAACGATGCTTTTCTCCATGAAACGTGAGATTACTAACACTTTAAATCTTTTGATATGAGGGTTTATCAGACGAACGAAATTAAGAACATTGCCCTAGTGGGCAGTGCGGGTTCCGGCAAGACCACTCTTGCCGAGGCAATGCTTTTTGGTAGTGGTGTAATCAAGCGCCGTGGCTCGGTGGAAGCAAAGAACACGGTGAGCGATTATTTCCCCGTTGAACAGGAATATGGCTACTCGGTCTTCCCGACAATATTCCATGTAGAGTGGAACAACAAAAAGCTGAACATCATCGACTGTCCCGGAGCTGACGATTTTGTGAGCGGAGCAATAACCGCGCTGAACGTTACAGACGAGGCCGTTATCCTGATTAACGGGCAATACGGTCCCGAAGTGGGAACACAAAACAATTTCAGATATACGGAAAAACTCAAGAAACCTGTTATCTTCCTTATCAACCAGCTGGATTCAGAGAAGTGCGACTTCGATAATATCATCTCGACCATGAAGGATATCTATGGCGAGAAATGTGTGCAAATTCAGTATCCAACGCAAACAGGGCCAGGCTTTAATGCCATCATCGACGTGCTTACCATGAAAAAATATTCGTGGAACGCTGAGGGAGGCTCGCCAAAGGTGGAAGACATTCCTGCTGAAGAAATGGAAAAGGCTACGGCTTTGAATAAGATATTGGTTGAGGCAGCAGCCGAGAACGACGAAGGACTGATGGAGAAGTTCTTCGAAAGCGAAACGCTTACCGAAGACGAACTGCGTGAAGGCATTCGCAAAGGTCTTGTAACGCGCAGCATTTTCCCCGTATTCTGCGTGTGCGCAGGCAAAGACATGGGTGTGCGTAGACTTATGGAGTTCTTGGGTAATGTGGTTCCGTTCGTAAGCGAGATGCCCAAACTGCACAATACTCGCGGTGAAGAAATAACACCTGCAGCGGAAGGACCTACCTCCATTTACTTCTTTAAAACGGGAATGGAACCGCACATCGGCGAAGTGTCTTATTTCAAGGTGATGAGCGGGTGCGTAAAGGTGGGCGACGACATGACGAACGCCGACCGCGGTTCGAAAGAACGTATCGGACAACTTTACGCTTGTGCTGGCGCAAACCGCATACCCGTAGACAAACTGAATGCAGGCGACATCGGATGTACCGTTAAACTTAAAGACGTAAAGACTGGTAACACCCTCAACGCTAAGGATTGCGACAATAAGTTCGATTTTATCAAATACCCCAATTCAAAATATTCGCGCTCAATAAAGGCCGTTAACACGCAAGACACCGAGAAGTTGATGGCTGCCTTGCTTAGAATGCACCAGGAAGACCCAACATGGGTGGTGGAGCAAAGCAAGGAGTTGCGACAAACCATCGTACATGGTCAAGGCGAGTTCCATTTAAGAACCCTCAAATGGCGACTGGAAAACAACGAGAAACTGCAAGTGAAATTCGGTGAACCGAAAATTCCTTATCGTGAGACCATCACCAAGTCGGCTAGCGCAGAGTATCGCCACAAGAAACAGAGTGGTGGTGCAGGGCAATTTGGTGAAGTTCATCTCATTATCGAGCCTTATGCAGAAGGCATGCCCGACCCAACAACCTATAAGTTGAATGGCCAAGATGTGAAGATGAATATCAAGGGCAAAGAAGAATTGCCGTTGGAGTGGGGAGGCAAGCTGGTGTTTATCAACTCGGTTGTTGGTGGAGCCATTGATGCACGTTTCATGCCGGCAATACTGAAAGGCATCATGGACTGTATGGAACATGGTCCGTTAACGGGCAGCTATGCACGAGACGTACGTGTTATCGTGTATGATGGCAAGATGCACCCCGTAGATTCAAACGAACTTTCGTTCATGTTGGCTGCACGTCGCGCCTTCTCTGACGCGTTTAAGGCAGCAGGACCAAAGATTCTCGAACCCATTTACGACTTGGAAGTGTACGTTCCAGACGATTTCATGGGCGACGTGATGAGCGACTTGCAAGGAAGACGCGCATTGATAATGGGTATGGACAGCGAAGCGGGATACCAAAAGCTGATGGCTAAGATTCCCTTAAAGGAGCTGTCTAACTATTCTATATCGTTGAGTTCGCTTACTGGCGGACGCGCATCATTCACCACTAAGTTTGCTAGCTACGAGCTTGTTCCGAACGAAATACAGCAAGAGCTTATTAAGGAACACGAGGCCGAGCTGGCTAATGAAGAAGAGTAAATTTGTTTAGGTTTATCATTAATTAAGTCCCTGGCAGCCATCGTATGTGGCTGTCGGGGATTGATACCATTCGAAAAACGCCTTTTTACCAGGAAAGCACTGAGAGTTAATTGCCTATATTCGCATACACACCGGCTTTTTCGTTAACGTATTTGAAAACTGGAAACGTTTTTAACATTCGAGTTGTGTTATCTCGTTTGCCCTGTTAATTTTGCAAATATGAAGAAAAGAACGATTTGGACAATAGCAATCATAATGGGAACTTCTTTCCTTGCTCTTCTGTTCGTACAGCTGAAGTATATTCAGGAGATGGCGGACATGAAGAAGGAGCAGTTTGATGAGTCTGTAAATCGAGCTTTATATCAAGCGTCGCGTAACATGGAACTTAACGAAACGCTTCGCTATCTTGAAAAAGACATTAACGAAACCGAGCATAAGGCACTTCAAAACGATAGTGCTAGTGGGCGAAACGGTTTGCCCGACGGCTCTTACCAACGTTCGCACCAATTGTCGCTTGGCGACAAGGGCGGCATGATGTACACGGCTTTCGAACTGAAAACCATTACAACCAAGCCCTCCCAAATGCCAAAGGCTATGATTTTGAGGAGCGACAAAAACTCGCTCTCCGAAGCATCGAAAGCCATGCAAGAGGTGGTGAAGAACAGGTATGTTTACCAACGCGCGCTGTTAGACGAGGTGGTCTACACCATTCTTTATTCGGCATCTGAGCGTCCGCTGAAAGAGCGCATCAACTTCAAGTCGCTAGATCAGGACCTTAAAAACGAATTGATGAGCAACGGCATAAACCTGCAATACCATTTCACGGTGTCAACGCCCGATGGTAGAGAAATTTATCGCTGTTCTGACTATTCGGAAGAGGGCGAAGACTATTCTTACTCGCAGGTGTTGTTCAGAAACGACCCCGCCTCTAAAATGGGATTGGTGAAGATACACTTCCCCGACATGAACAGCTACATCTATTCGAGTGTGCGTTTTGTTATCCCCTCGGTAATATTCACATTGGTGTTGCTTGTCACTTTCATCTTCACCATCGTGGTTATCTTCCGCCAGAAACGATACACCGAGATGCGAAACGACTTTATCAACAACATGACGCACGAGTTGAAGACGCCCATCAGCAGCATTTCGCTTGCCGCCCAAATGCTGAACGATACCAGCGTTACCAAGAGCGAGAGCATGATGAAACACCTGGGGGGCGTTATAAACGACGAGTCGAAACGCTTACGGTTCCTTGTAGAGAAGGTTTTGCAGATGTCGCTCTTCGACAAGAAGAAAGCCATCTTCAACATGAAACAGCTCGACCTCAACGAAATGGTCGAGAATATTGCACACACGTTCACCCTAAGAGTTGAGCATACGGGTGGTAAGATATATACGGACATAGAGGCGCTAGACTCTACCATCTATGTAGATGAAATGCACTTCCAAAACGCCATCTTCAACTTGATGGACAATGCAGTGAAGTATAAGAAACCCGATGGCCCACTGGACATATACCTTCGCACATGGAACGATGACGACCACCTTTACCTTTCGGTGCGAGATACAGGTATCGGCATAAAGAAAGATAATTTAAAGAAAGTGTTTGAGAAGTTCTTCCGTGTTCATACAGGCAACCTTCACAATGTGAAAGGTTTCGGACTGGGGCTCGCTTACGTAAAAAAGATAATAGACGTACACAAAGGTGAGATTTCCGTAGAGAGCGAATACGGCAAAGGAACAACGTTTACGATAAAATTACCAATAATAAAAGATTAAAGACTATGGACGAGAAATTAAAAATCCTGTTATGCGAGGACGATGAGAATTTGGGAATGTTGCTTCGCGAGTACTTGCAGGCTAAGGGCTATATGGCTGAACTTTGTCCTGACGGCGAGGCTGGCTACAAGGCCTTTTTGAAAACGAAGTTTGATATTTGTGTGCTAGATGTGATGATGCCTAAAAAGGATGGCTTTACATTAGCACAGGAGATAAGGCAAGCTAACTCTGAAATCCCCATTGTTTTCTTAACGGCCAAGACGCTGAAAGAAGACATTCTGGAAGGTTTCAAGATTGGAGCAGACGACTATATCACCAAGCCTTTCTCGATGGAAGAGTTGGTTTTCCGCGTAGAGGCCATACTGCGCCGCGTTCGCGGAAAGAAGAACAAGGAAAATACCTTATATCACATAGGCAAGTTCTTGTTCGACACGCAGAAACAATTGCTTACCATTGGCGGCAAGCAAACCAAGCTTACCACCAAGGAAAATGAGTTGTTGGCACTGCTTTGTTCGCACGCCAACGAGATTTTGCAGCGCGACTTTGCACTGAAAACCATTTGGATAGACGACAATTATTTCAATGCTCGCTCAATGGACGTGTATATCACGAAATTGCGTAAGCATTTGAAGGACGATGAAGACATCGAAATCATCAACATCCACGGTAAGGGTTATAAACTGATAACACCCGATGTGGAGTAGGCTATAAACTAAAAAGTTTCCGAGTTCGTTGGTTCGTGGGCTAGCTAGTTCATGAGTTTTTAAACTCTCAAGTTCTTCTGCAATTATAAGTTCGTAAGCTTTTAATTTGGGGAGAATAGGAGATGGCGTGTAAACTCATAACTCACAAACTCAATAACTCAAAAACTTAGGTAACTTAATTAACCTTAGCTTTCCATTTTAACGGGGTGCTTGGCAAATCTGCCAGTGCCCCGTTGACGCGTATGCTTTAACCCCATCGTATGTGACGCGGGCTTAATATTCGCTCGACTTCTTTTGCCAAACAACATGTAGCACGGCACCGCAAACCACCGAAACCAGTCCTACAAAGAGCGGAAGGTTGCTGTGCGTCCACTTGGCAAAGTAGCTAACGATAAATATAATAACGCCCATGCAGACCAACGCAAGGCCGATATATGGATAAAATTTCCTCATAATCAATCTAATGTGAAGACAAAATTACAAAAAAGGTTTGGTTAAATCAATAAAAATCAATACCTTTGCACCGCAATTTGCAAAATAACATTTATTAATTACATTTTCAGTATGAATCAATACGAAACCGTTTTCATTTTGACTCCCGTTTTGTCTGATGAACAGATGAAGGAAACGGTCGCTAAATTCAAGAAACTCCTCACCGATAAAGGTGCCGAGATTGTGAACGAAGAGGCCTGGGGATTGAAAAAAATGGCTTATGCTATTCAGAAGAAATCAACAGGCTTCTATTGTCTGTTGGAGTTCAAGGCCGAGCCAGAAGTGATTAAATCGCTCGAAACAGGCTATCGTCGTGACGAGAAAGTTATCCGTCACATGGTAGTGAAACTCGACAAGTACGCTGTACAATACGCCGAGAAGAGAAAGCACAAATGGACTAAAAAATTAGAGGAGGCTTAAACATGGCAGACAAGCAATCAGAAATTCGCTATTTGACCCCACCCTCGGTGGATACCAAAAAGAAGAAATATTGCCGTTTCAAGAAGAGCGGTATCAAATACATCGACTACAAGGATCCCGAGTTCCTCAAGAAGTTCCTTAACGAGCAGGGTAAGATTTTGCCCCGTCGCATCACAGGCACTTCGCTCAAATACCAACGCCGCGTGGCACAAGCCATCAAGCGCGCACGCCAAATAGCGTTGCTTCCTTATGTAACCGATTTGATGAAATAACGAGAGGAGGAACAGAATGGAATTAATACTCAAAGAAGACATTATCGGACTGGGTTATAAGAACGATATTGTAAATGTAAAAAGCGGCTATGGCCGTAACTATCTCATCCCTACGGGTAAGGCCGTTATTGCCTCTGAGTCGGCTAAGAAGGTTCTCGCCGAGAACTTGAAACAACAGGCTCACAAGCTTGCTGCCATCAAGGCCGAGGCCGAAAAGAAGGCGAAAGCACTAGAAGGCGTGGCACTTGTTATCGAGGCCAAGGTTTCTGCAACTGGCGCAACATACGGCTCGGTTAACGCAGCCACCGTTGCCGAAGAATTGAAGAAACAAGGCATCGAGGTAGACAGGAAGATTATCACCATGCGCGATATTAAGCGTGTTGGCGATTTCGAGGCTGTTGTTCACTTCCATAAAGAAGTGGAAATAGTTGTTCCTGTTAAGGTTGTTGCCGAAAACGCAGCTGTTGAAACACCCGCAGTAGAAGAAGCACCCGTTGCTGAGGTTGTTGAGGAAACTCCCAACGCCGAAGTAGAGAAAACTCCCGCAGCAGAATAATTTTGCACTGTAAAGCAAATCTATATGAACCCCGATTGGCCAAAGGTCAGTCGGGGTTTCTGTTTTCATGCCTTCTACATCCAGGCATCAGACTAATAAGGTGGGATGTGTAATTTTGAGATATTGAACGAAATTCTGCTCAACCCATAAACCCGCAAGCTCATCAACTCATCAACTCAACAACCCACACAAGCTCATCAACTCTTCAACCCCCAAGCTCATCACCCCCCCAAGCTCATAACTCATCAACTCAACAACTCAAAAGCTCGTAAACTCAAATACTCATCAACTCAAGAGCTCACCAACTCATCTACTTAAACCCACCCCAACCCATCAACTCATCAACTTAAAAATATTATTTTTATTTTACAATAGCGTTCTAATTTCCACTCAGTTCTAGCGAAAATTAAGGTAAAAAAGTAGGTAAATAGCCACTATCTCTAGCCATTCACGTCTTCTGAAGTGTCAGTTTTTAAGAAAATAACCTGCATTTTGTACCATTTAGCCTTTCTAGTTTGGTTGCCAGCTCGTAATTTTTCAAGCCCAATTACCCACTTTTAGACCCTAAAATCCTACTTTTTAACTACAATTTCGCCCTTTCCGGTCTTGTTTTCAATGGTCCTAAAAGGTTTTGTTTATTCCATTGCGGTGTATTTTTATGCGTTTCGTTACGTATTTAGCAGCTTTTTAGCTTGTGTTTAGCACCAAAACACACTGCATTTAGCACCAAAACGCATTGCATTTAGCACCAAAACGCACTGCGTTTAGCACCAAAATGCACTGCGTTTTGCGGCATATTGCACTTCATTTTGCTGCAAATAGCCTAAGAACTGGTGCAAATGGCGGTTCTTTGAAATAAATATTCATTTTACCGTATGCACAAGCTAACCCCCCTTTACGTCAAAACCAACCTTCGCGAGAATCGATTTTTCGCGGCAAGGTGAGCGGTTGGTGGACGAAAAGGGCACTTATAATGTTAAATTTATTACATAAAACTAGACAAAAGCGGTTGTGCTAAGTACGCGCGCATGGGCAACGGCACAGAAAGCACGTACGCTTACGACCGCCAGCGCGAGTAGTTGTAGGACATACTGCTCATGGCCAACGGAAACAGTATCATGGAAACGCAGAAGTCATCTGCCATCGACAGCCGGTTTTTGGGCTTGTAGAGAATGTATAGAATGACTTCCATCAGGTCATTTTTGAGACATAACCACGTTTAGCCACAGACAAATGGTGCAGAATTTTGGATTTTATCGTATCTTTGTCCAGTACTTCGTGCATGAGAGGGGTGTTTGTTTTGGTTTTGCATCACAAAGATAATATACTCCTCTCAATTCGTATAAACAATAAAAGTCGAGACAACTTCATTGTAAAAAAGTTTTGGACAATAAGGAGATAAACAATGTGCAATAGCAGCGACATCGTGTCCGCTGTTCTACCGAGGGCAGTGATCACTGTGGTTTTCGACATGCCCCCATTGGTTTATGTGCGACTAAATATGAGGGAGTTATCCAACCATTAACACCATTAATGATGGAAAAGGTCAGAGATTGTCAGTTGTTTATGACAACAACAGACGAAAAGATGTTTTGTAAGGCCTTGAGAGTTTTTAATCCTAATATATACTTTTTGGATGTAAAGCCCTCTTTTGAAGCGTGTATAGACGAGCGCTTAGTTACCGATGTAACGAGATTGGATAGTGATATCTTCTCAATAGTCAATCTTGACATGATTAGTAAGGGAGAATTGAGCAAGTGTTACAAAATGCGTAGCGGATATTACCACTTTTTCCAACTAGGCCGAGCTCAAATGCAATTCTTACGTTCAGCACCTGATAGAAATGTAGAAGGTTGTTTGCAGCATGGCAGGATAGCCGATTCGTATAAGATAGTCGACAAAGAAGAAAGGGCATGGAAGAATAAGGTGTATGCTATTCTAAAGAAAATAGGACAGAAAGTATATTGGTATTACACCTTACCCGATGGAACAAGAGAAATTTCACCTAAGCCAGAGAACAATCTGGTTGCATTTCCTGATGCTGCTGTAAACTATAATGGTAAGTCAGGTAATTTCATGATTCATAATCGAGCAAAGTTTGTTCCTCAAAGTATTGCCGTAAGCGAACTAAATGATAATCCAGACCTTGCAGGTGTATAAGGTGTTTTGTTGTCAAGATGGCAACGAGTTTGGAAACGCTATATGCTCGGTTGCATTTTATTAGACCCAAATCGGTTCATTACAGATTTTCAAAAGCAGCGTGTTATGAAAATCCTCCTTTATTATTTGGAATATGACCGGCGAGTTCACGCTTTGCGCGTGTTCAGTCTTTCCTTTGGCAAATTCAAAGCGTTTTTTTCTAATGAACTGATTGTGGTTAAATGTGTGTAATGGAATAATGTACAGCATTTGCAGTGAGCAAATAAGTATAGGGCGGCGATTATTTGCAGAGTTGGAAGAAAAGTATTAATTTTGCATAATAGTTAAAATCAATTACAACAACAAATTAAATTCGGTATGAAAGCATACGTTTTCCCTGGTCAGGGAGCACAATTTGCGGGTATGGGCAAAGACCTGTACGACTCAAAGCCTTTGGCAAAGGAATTGTTTGATAAGGCCAACGAGATACTTGGTTATAGTATCACGGACATCATGTTCAACGGAACTGACGAGCAACTTAAAGAAACAAAGATAACTCAGCCTGCTGTGTTCTTGCACAGCGTTATTTCGGCCCTTTGTTTGGGCGACGAATTTACCCCATCAATGGTTGCCGGACATAGCTTGGGCGAGTTTTCTGCACTCGTAGCAGCTGGTGCATTGAGCTTTGAAGATGGTTTGCGCTTGGTTTATGCCCGTGCAATGGCCATGCAAAAGGCTTGCGAAGTGGCTCCCGGAACAATGGCCGCTATCGTTGGTTTGGACGATGAAACGGTGGAAAAGGTTTGCCAACAGGTAAGCACAACGGGCAACGTGGTGGTTGCTGCCAACTACAACTGTCCCGGACAGCTTGTTATTTCGGGTAACATTGATGCTGTAAACCAAGCTTGCGAACTGCTTAAAGAGGCTGGCGCCAAGCGTGCGTTGCCCTTGAAGGTGGGTGGAGCCTTCCATTCGCCCTTGATGCAGCCCGCAAAAGACGAATTGCAGACCGCCATTGAGAACACTACGTTTGCTGAACCCAAGTGTCCCGTTTACCAAAACGTGGACGGACAGGCCCACACTGCACCCGAAGAGATTAAGAAAAACCTCATAGCACAGCTTACCAGCTCGGTAAGATGGACTTCTAGCGTGCAAAACATGATAAAGGACGGTGCCAACGACTTCACCGAATGCGGTCCAGGTAAAGCCTTACAGGGCATGATTGGTCGCATCGACAAGGCTGTTGCTGCACACGGCATAGAATAATCATTACTAGGGAACGCATTTCTTGCGCGTTCCACCTTTGGAATAAACACACCATCGTGAACAACAAGATTATCATATATCAGGTGTTTCCACGGCTTTTCGGCAATCGCAACCTCACTAATAAGAAGTGGGGGACGATTGCCGAAAATGGCTGTGGGAAGATGAACGACTTCGACGAACAGGCTCTGCAACGCATCCGCAAGTTGGGCATTAGCCACATTTGGTTTACGGGCATTATCCGTCACGCATCGCAAACAGACTACTCTGAGTACGGCATTCCCGCGCAACACAACGCCATAGTGAAGGGTAAGGCAGGTTCGCCTTACGCCATTACCGACTATTACGACGTCTCGCCCGATTTGGCCGTAGACGTTGAACATCGGTTCGAAGAGTTCAAGGCATTGGTGCAAAGGGTGCACAAGTGCGGCATGAAGGTAATCGTTGATTTTGTACCCAACCATGTTGCACGAGAATATAAGTCGGTTTGCAGGCCGAATGGCGTGGCCGACTTAGGTGAAAACGACGACACAAGCCTGCATTTCTCAACCAACAATAACTTTTATTATTGTTGGGGAAAGCCGTTCGAACCCTCCATTTCGCTTACCGATAGCGCAGGAAACACCTATCATGAACAGCCTGCAAAAGCCACAGGCAACGATCGTTTCGACAATCATCCTGGCATTAACGACTGGTACGAAACCATTAAGCTGAACTATGGCGTAGACTATTGCGACGCTGCTGGGCGTAGCGAGCATTTCGTTCCTGTGCCCAACACTTGGAAAAAGATGGTAGACATCCTTTTGTTTTGGGCAGATGCGGGCGTGGATGGTTTCCGTTGCGACATGGTTGAAATGGTTCCAACAGCCTTTTGGCAATACGCCACGGGCATTTTAAAGGAAAATTATCCGCAAACTATCGTCATTGGCGAAGTTTACGACCCCTACCAATACCGCGCTTATGTGCAGTCGGGCTTTGATTACCTTTATGATAAGGTGGGCATGTACGATTGTATGAAGAGCATTGTGCGCCAAGAAAGCCATGCGGCAGCCATCACTTATCAGTGGCAATCGCTCGACGACATTGGTAAGCACATGCTTTACTTCCTTGAAAACCACGACGAACAGCGCATTGCAAGTCCCTTCTTCTGTGGCGATGCCCAGCGAGCCATACCCGCACTTATTGTATCGGCCTTGATGCAACGCAACCCCATGCTGATATATGCTGGCCAAGAGTTCGGCGAACCAGGCATGGACAACGAAGGATTTAGCGGTATAGACGGGCGCACAACCATCTTCGACTATTGGACGGTTGGCTCTCTTTATCGTGGTTACTTCGACCGCGAAAAGCTTTCTGCACAAGAAAACGAGATTTATGCCCAGTATCAGCACATTCTTCGCATTGCGCGTGGCGAGTCGGCTATTGGTAAAGGGCTTTTCTTCGACCTGATGTACGTTAATCCGCAGTCAGATAATTTCAATCCTGCACGGCATTTCGCCTTCCTAAGAAAGTGGCAAGACGAATTGCTTTTGATTGTGGTTAACTTTTCTGGCGAAAGCAATAGCGTGCAGGTTAACATCCCTGGTCATGCTTTCGACTATCTGGAACTGCCCGAAGGACATTTTGGCGCGATAGATTTGCTCACTGGCGAAACTACCGTTGAGAACCTCGGCCGCGATGGGAACATCTCGATGACACTCGCTCCATATAACGGAAGAATTTTTAAGTTTAACACTAAGATGAAAGACAACGAACTATTGCTGTGCACGCACAATAAGGACGAGTTCCCGCCAGCGCATACGGCCGAACATCTACTTAACCAAGTGATGATTAGGATGTTCGATTGTGGACGCTCAACCAATGCGCACGTAGAGCGAAAGAAGAGCAAAATAAGCTACACGCTTGATAGAAAACCTTCGCGACAAGACGAGAAGGAGATAGAACGACGCATGAACGAGCTGATAGAAGAAGACCTCCCAGTTACCTACGAGCTTGTAGATAGGTACGACTTACCCGAAGGTATCGACCTCTCGCGCGTGCCCGACGACTATTCAAGCATGGTGAGAATCGTTAGAATAGGCGATTTCGATGCTTGTCCCTGCATAGGCAAGCACGTGCGTTCTACGGGGCAGATTGGCAAATTCGTGCTATTGGGTACCAATTGGGACGAAACGACACGTACTTTCCGCGTTCGTTTCAAGTTGGTGTAGGCCACATCCGTCGGCAGCGGCTTAGGGCTGTGCTTATACCATATTAGGTTGGTTGTCAAACGAAACCCAATTGTTAGTTTGGTTTCGTTTGGCTACCAGCCTATCTCCTTTTTGCTATTTTAACCGTTTGTTCCTTCCTGTCGTATCGTCAATTACGTTCATTTCGCTGCCTATCTCTTTTTTTTGCTCTTACGTTATATGTGCTTACTTTTGTCCATCAGTTTATGATGTTTTCGCATAAAGCGTTCGGGTAAATGTTCTTTTTGGTGTTATTTTGTTCTTTACTTATTGGCTGATAGGGAGATAGGCACGCACTCTTTGTTTTGTAATTAATGCAAAATACCCATAAATTAGTATTGTTTGGTACTGTTTTTCGGTGTAACTTTGCATCCGAAATCAGCTATTAAGCAGATATTCAGCTATGTTTTTGTGCGTTACGGCACATTATGTCAAACAAACATTGAACAAAAATGAGACAAGAATGGAGAGGCTTCACAGGCAAGAAATGGCTTGATGAAGTCAACGTGCGTGAATTCATACAGAACAACTACACCGCTTACGATGGCGACGAGAGTTTTCTGGCCGAACCGACAGACGCCACCAACAAGCTTTGGGGTATGCTGCAAGTTCTTCAAAAAGAAGAACGCGCCAAGGGAGGCGTCTTGGATATGGAGACCGAAGTGGTGTCTGGGATGACGGCTTACGGCCCAGGCTACATCGGCGAGAACACCAAAAGCCTCGAAAAGGTTGTAGGTATACAAACCGACAAACCCCTCAAGCGTGCCTTTATGCCTTATGGCGGCATCCACATGGCCGAACAGGCTTGCACTACTTACGGCTATAAACCATCTGAAAAACTGCACGAGATATTTACTAAATACTGTAAAACACACAACGACGGCGTTTTTGATGCTTATACTGACGAGATGAAGCTCGTTCGCCACAATCACATCCTTACGGGTTTGCCCGACACTTACGGTCGTGGGCGTATCGTTGGCGACTATCGTCGTGTTGCGCTTTATGGTGTAGACTTCCTTATCGACGAGAAGGAGAAAGACAAACGCAACTGCGGTTGCGGCGTTATGACCGAGGATATCATACGCTTGCGCGAAGAGATTTCAATGCAAATCAAGGCATTGAAGGAACTGAAAGAAATGGCCGAGATTTACGGTTACGACATTTCTAAACCTGCCAACAACGCTCGCGAGGCCGTGCAATGGCTTTACTTTGGCTATCTGGGTGCCATTAAAACGCAAAATGGTGCGGCAATGTCTGTTGGACGTATCTCCACCTTCCTCGATATATATATCCAAAGAGACTTTAACGAAGGCACACTCACCGAGGCCGAGGCGCAAGAGCTTATCGATCACCTTGTGATGAAGTTCCGTATGGTGAAGTTTGCCCGTATTCCAGCTTACAATCAACTTTTCTCTGGCGACCCCGTTTGGGCAACGCTCGAAGTGGCCGGTATGGGACAAGACGGCCGTTCGATGGTTACGAAGAGCGATTTCCGTTTCCTTCATACCCTCGAAAACATGGGACCATCGCCCGAACCCAACCTCACGGTGCTCTATTGTTCGCGCTTACCCGAAGGCTTTAAGCGTTATGCATCGAGAATTTCGGTGAAAACAAGCTCCATTCAATACGAGAACGACGATGTTATGCGTCCTATCTGGGGAGACGATTACTCCATCTGTTGTTGCGTTTCGGCCACACAGACGGGTAAGGAGATGCAGTTCTTTGGTGCACGTGCCAACTTGGCCAAGTGTCTAACCTACGCTATCAGCGGCGGTGTCGACTCTAAAACCCGCGAACAATGCGGTCCTGCCCTCCGTCCGATACTTGGCGACGTGGTTACTTACGAAGAATTCATGCCTCGTTTCATGGATATGATGGAATGGCTGGTTGGTGTTTACGTCAACACGCTTAACCTTATCCACTACATGCACGACAAATACTTCTACGAGGCAGCCGAGTTGGCCCTGATAGACACCGATGTACGCCGTACATTCGCAACGGGTATTGCTGGATTTAGCCACGTGGTAGACTCCATTTCTGCCATTAAGTATGCGAAGGTCAACATCATCCGCGACGACACGGGCTTCCCCGTTAAGTTCGAGACTGTTGGCGATTTCCCCCGCTACGGCAACGATGACGACCGTGCAGACGACATCGCCGTGTGGCTGTTGAAGACGTTCATGAATATGATTCGTAAGCACCACACCTATCGCAAATCGGAACCCACCACGAGCATCCTCACCATTACCTCGAACGTTGTTTACGGCAAGTTCACCAGCAACATGCCCGACGGCCGTCCAGCAGGTGCTCCTTTGTCGCCAGGTGCTAATCCTTCGTATGGTGCAGAGAAGAACGGCTTGCTGGCTTCGCTTAATTCGGTGGCCAAACTTCCATACGAATATGCGCTCGATGGTATCTCTAATACGCAGACTATCGCACCCAGCACACTCGGGCACAATGAAGAGGAACGCGTAAATACGCTTGTAGGCGTGATGGACGGCTACTTCGACCAAGGCGCACACCATCTTAACGTGAACGTGTTTGGTGTTGAGAAACTCATCGATTGCATGGAACACCCGGAGAAAGAGGAGTACGCCAACTTCACCATCCGTGTAAGCGGATATGCCGTTAAGTTCATCGACTTAACAAAAGAGCAGCAACTCGACGTAATTGCACGTCAGGCTCACAGCAAGTTGGCATAAAGAAACTTGGCGTTACGGCCATATATTTAAGTCCCTCTGCGCTTTTCCGTGGAGGGACTTTCTTCTAACGCTGTTCACCAACTCATCAGATCAGCATTTAGCGAACAACAACAATCAGGGCTATCTCATGCCCAGCAGGATAAATAATGGAAAACAATAACACGTTTGTTCCAACCAACGCGAACGCAACCAACGAGGCAATGCCACGTAAAGCTTACGTTCATTCCATCGAGTCGTTTGGTTCAGTAGATGGCCCAGGCATTCGTTTCATCATCTTCTTAAGCGGATGCAAGATGCGTTGCCGCTATTGTCACAATCCCGACACGTGGGCAATGAAGTCTGCCGACATGCGTTCGGCCGACGAACTTTTGCAGCAGGCGTTACGTTTTCGCCCCTATTGGGGTAAGGAAGGTGGCATAACGGTGAGCGGGGGAGAGGCTCTGCTGCAAATAGACTTTATGCTCGAACTCTTCGAAAAGGCAAAAGCACTAGGCATAAACACTTGTCTAGACACTGCCGCACAGCCTTTTACACGCCAAGAACCCTTCTTCTCTAAGTTTACTAAGCTGATGAGCTTTACCGATTTGGTGCTGTTCGACCTCAAGCACATAGATAACCAAGAGCATAAAAAGCTAACAGGGTGGGACAACACCAACGTGTTGGATTGCGCCACTTATCTCTCGCAAATCCAAACGCCCGTGTGGATACGCCACGTGCTTGTTCCAGGCATTACCGACAATGATGCTTATCTATATGCTTTGCGCGATTTTATCAAGACCTTGCACAACGTAAAACGTATAGAAGTGTTGCCCTACCATTCGATGGGAGCCTACAAATGGCAGAAACTGGGTCTGAATTATACGCTCGACCACATTGACAGTCCAACAAGCGAACGCGTGGAGAATGCCGAAAAGATATTGCTTTCGGCCTTGAATAATGATTAACCAGATGTGTTTCACCCTTGTTTCATGGATAAAAATAAGACAAAACACCATCAAAGATATTTTATTGTATTGCAAAGATACCCACACCTTGCACAGCAGGTAAGCAATTGGGCCAACAAGACAAGTGCTTGTTGGCCCAATTGTTAGTTAATACCTTTTCTTGGTGTACTTCGTTTCAAACAGCACCTTTTGTGGCTCTTTGTCCGAATGGCAGGTGTAGGCAAAGCTAAAACCAGCCTCTTTATAAGGTTTCAAACTCGTTGACTCGATAATCGATTTAAGCAGCATGTCGTCTATTAACTGCCTGTTCTTGTTGATGATGGCGGCATCGTCCATCTTGTCTACAAACGAACAATAATAGTGATAGGTCTTTGTTTCGGGATAAAACACCACGCTATCTGTGCGCGTATAGTTGGTTACGGGCGTGGGACAATACTTTGCCGTGTACTCCTTAGCCTCTCTTTCTGCTCGTTTTTCTATGCTTTCGTGGCACGCGGTAAGCATCGCCGCACCCAATAATAAGAAGAATATCTTTCTCATCGTTTCTTTATTTTAGTACAAAGGTAGCTATTATTTGCCAAAATTATAGGCGTAAGCAATAAAATCCCAATTAAAATACTTAACTTTGCCGTTAAAAATAAATCTTCTTTTCCAAGAATGAACCATATAAGAAACTTCTGCATCATCGCACACATCGACCACGGGAAGTCTACTTTGGCCGACCGTATGCTGGAATTTACCAAAACCATTCAAGTTACAGGCGGGCAAATGCTCGACGATATGGACTTGGAGAAAGAGCGCGGCATCACCATTAAGAGCCACGCCATACAGATGGAATACCAGTACGAGGGACAAAACTATGTGCTTAACCTCATCGACACTCCGGGACACGTGGATTTTTCTTATGAGGTTTCACGCAGTATCGCCGCCTGCGAAGGGGCATTGCTCGTTGTAGACGCAACACAAGGCGTACAAGCGCAAACCATCTCGAACCTCTATATGGCCATCGAACACAATTTGGAGATTATTCCCATCATCAACAAGGTGGACATGCCCAGCGCCATGCCAGAAGAAGTTGAAGACGAGATTGTTGAACTGCTGGGTTGCGATAAGGCCGACATCATACGCGCATCGGGTAAGACGGGCGAGGGCGTTGAAGACATCCTTAAAGCCGTTGTGCAAAGGGTGCCACATCCCACAGGCGATGATAATGCTCCACTGCAAGCGCTTATCTTCGACTCGGTGTTTAATTCCTTTCGTGGAATTATTGCCTACTTCAAGGTGATGAACGGCGTTATACGCAAGGGCGACAACGTGAAGTTTTTCAATACGGGCATGGAGTATGCGGCCGATGAGGTGGGCGTGCTTAAAATGGATATGGTGCCCAAGCAAGAGTTGCGTACCGGCGAGGTGGGCTACATCATCAGTGGAATAAAAGATGCCAAAGAAGTGAAGGTGGGAGATACCATTACCCATCGCGACAAACCATGTCAATCGGCCATAGAAGGCTTTCAAGAAGTAAAGCCAATGGTGTTTGCTGGCGTCTATCCCATCGAACCTTCGGAATACGAAAACCTGCGCGCATCGCTCGAAAAACTGCAACTGAACGATGCCTCGCTGACGTTTTCGCCTGAGTCGTCGGTGGCTTTGGGATTTGGTTTTAGGTGTGGTTTCTTGGGTTTGCTGCACATGGAGATTATACAAGAGCGACTAGACCGCGAGTTTAATATGGATGTCATCACCACGGTACCCAATGTTTCGTACATGGTTTACGACAAGATGGGCAACGAACGCGAGGTGCATAACCCTTCGGGATTGCCCGACCCAACGATGATAGACCATATAGAAGAACCCTACATCAGGGCATCTATCATTACCAACGTTAACTATATTGGGCCGATAATGAAACTTTGCATGGATAAGCGAGGCGAACTTATCAACCAAGAATATGTTAGCGGCAATCGCGTTGAACTGCATTTCATGCTGCCTTTGGGCGAAATCGTTATCGACTTTTACGATAAGTTGAAGTCTATTTCCAAGGGTTACGCCTCGTTCGACTACCATGTCGATTGTTTTAGGCCTTCGCGATTGGTGAAACTCGACATCTTGCTGAACGGCGAGGCCGTTGATGCCTTGTCTACGCTTACCCACTTCGACAATGCCACGACCTTTGGTCGCAGGATGTGCGAAAAACTGAAAGAGCTTATACCCAGACAACAATTCGACATCGCCATACAAGCTGCCATCGGTGCAAAGATTGTTGCACGCGAAACGGTGAAGTGCCTTAGAAAAGATGTAACGGCCAAATGTTATGGTGGCGACGTTAGTAGAAAGCGTAAGCTACTTGAGAAACAGAAGAAAGGAAAGAAACGTATGAAGCAGATTGGAAACGTGGAAGTTCCGCAAAAGGCTTTCTTGGCCGTGCTGAAACTCGACTAAACCGCTGCAAGAGAGAAGAAAGGAGTGGAGACATGAAAGAACTCAACAATACGACACGTGACATTGCTCGCGAGTTGGCGAGAAAGTATAGCACCATGACTCACGACGAACTCGACATTTTAGAGAGCGTCTTGGTGCCGATGAAGTTTGCCAAGGGGGAAATCATTCTCAAAGAGGGCGACGTTTGCGAACATATTTATTATGTGGAACGTGGCCTTACTCGCCAATTCTACTTTAAGAATGGCAAGGAACTTACCGAGCATATCGGGGTGGAGCACACTATCGTGATGTGTATCGAAAGCCTTTTTAAGGAGAAACCCACTTACTTACAACTGGAAGCACTCGAACCTACGCTCATCTATGCCATGCCTAAACATAGATTGGAAGAGGTGGCCTTGCACAACGTTAACATTCAGATATTGTACAGAAAGATATTGGAGGAGAGTCTCATTATCTCGCAAGTGCATGCCGACATGTTGCGTTTTGAAACGGCACAAGACCGCTATCTGAAACTTTGTAAACAGTCGCCACAAGTTGTTTTGCGTGCGCCGTTGGTGTATGTAGCCAGCTATTTGCAGATGACTCCCGAAACCCTTTCGCGTGTTAGGGCGGCATCGTTGTATGCAGATAAGGATTAAGTTGGCATCTTTTTAGTCCTTTTGTACCTTTCGCATATTTGCGTTAGGCCTTATTTCTTGTGTCCTTTTTTATCTTTGGCTGGCATCAGAATGATGCAGTCAACCCCGAATTTGTACAGTTTTCAGTGCAAATTTTAACATTCTGAGTACCCTTTCTGTCCACCAATCGCTCACCTTGCCGCAAAAATTCGATTCTCGCGAAGGTTGGTTTTGATGCAAAAAGGGCTCAGCCTGTGCTTACGACAAAATGAATATTTATTTCAATGAACCGCCATTTGCACCAGATTTTGGGCTATTTGCTGCAAAATGTAGTGCGTTTTGCTGCTAAATGGCGTGCAATATGCCGCTAAACGCAGTGCGTTTTGGTGCTAAATGCAGTGTGTTTTGGTGCTAAATGCAATGCGTTTTGATGCTAAATGCAAGGTGAAATGCTGCTAAATGCGAGCCGAAAAGCATAAATATCCATTGAAATGGTATAAACAAAAACCTTTCGAGGCATTAGAAACATGGCCAAAATGGGCAAAACAGCTGTTAAAAAGTGGGGTTTTGGTGCCTAAAAACGACTAATTGGGCTTGAAAAATTACGAGCTGGCGACCAAACTAGAAAGGCAAAGTGGTGCTAAATGCAACCGATATGCTCAAAATTTGACAAAATTGGAAATGGATTTGGCGGATTTTAGGGTATAATTGTCTGTTTAGAGACCCTTTTTTCGCTAGAATGGAGTGGGGAGGATAGTGTGTTTTGTAAAGTCTTGCGTAGCCTTTTAAGTTTTTGATTTTGTTAGTTCATGAGCTTTTAAGTTGCTGAGTTGTTTGGGTTGATAAGTTTGTTGGTTGATGAGTTTTTAAGTTTATGGGTTTGTTTGTGGATGAGTTTTTAAGTTAGCGAGTTGTTCTGTTTGTGAGATTGCAATCCTACCGCGCATTGAATATTGTGGCAACGAATGTTTTTTGTACACGCTAAGCCACATGCAAAAACTAGTGGTAGACTATTGTGCGCGAAACAGAACACACAACAGACTACCACTTATCTTTTATCCTTTGAGCCTGCCTTAGAACAATTTGGCAGGATATACGCCTTCGTTAATGAGCGATTGTATGCGTTCAACCGTTCCTTCGCGGTCGGCCGAATAGGTAACGCCAAACCATTTGCTGGTGGTGTCAAGCACTTTCACGGTGGCCGTCTTGTCGTTAACAAGCTTGTTCACCATCAATGGAATGAAAAATTCTGCTTTCAGGTTGGTTTGGTTCTTCTCGTCTGATAAGAACTCCTTAAAATAAGCCTCGCTGTAATCGAAGTAGTCGGGAGTGAAACCCCACATGTTCATTGACACGGGCGTGTTGTCTGCAATGGCCACCCATTGTCCTTGCTCGTCCTTATAGCACACCTTACCGTCTACGCGCATAATCTCGGTACGCTCAACCACAGTGGTAAGCAGTTCGTTTTCGTCTGTCGAGCAAACGCCGCGAGCCACTGTTCCGTTTTCGCTGAGTGTGTTTCCAACGCGGAAACCCACCATAGCGTAAGCGTTCTTCGCATTATCGGGTAGTTCGCTAAGGAACTTACCTATCACCATGAACGAGTCGCGATTGTAGAAGTCGTCGCAGTTGATAACGCAGAACGGCTCCTTGATAACGTCTTTGGCCATCATTACGGCGTGGTTTGTTCCCCAAGGTTTCTCTCTTCCTTCGGGAACGGCGAACCCTTCGGGCAGGGCATCTAAGCTTTGGAACACCAATTCGGCAGGGATATGCCCCTCGTACTTAGACAATATCTTCTCTTTGAAGTCTTTCTCAAAGTCTTTGCGAATAACAAAGACAATCTTTCCGAACCCTGCCTTGATGGCATCGTAGATGGAATAGTCCATGATGGTTTCACCATTAGGGCCAAGTCCGTCGAGCTGTTTCAACCCACCATAGCGGCTTCCCATGCCTGCGGCGAGTAGTAAAAGTGTTGGTTTCATTGTTTACCTGTTATGTTATTGTATCTGCAAATGTACTTAAAAAGATTGACAACACAAACAAAGGCTGGCTTGTTTTGCCTTTATTGGTTGTACTTTGTGGGCAAAGCGGGCTTATTGCTGCTTTCACCGTGTGATATAAAGCTAGGATGAGATCCGTGGTTGGGAGCTTGTGACCCTATGTGTCTATGTGCTATTGAACACAGGTTTGTACGGCCGAAACAATGGCTAAAAGCACGAAGGTAGATGTCCCTACGATGGAGATAAGCTGGGTGTGTTTGGCCGTTTTAACCTCGGTAAGCGCGTAGTAGCGGTTTACAAGGGCGTAAAGCGCAAAGGCAACGATGGTGCCCCATACGGCTCCTGCAAGTAGGTCGCCGGGATAATGAACGCCCAAGTAGGCTCTGCTGTAACACATGGCAAGTGCCCAAAGGAAGAAGAACGCAGATAAAATCTTGTTACGGAAGAGTAGGGCGGCGGTAGTGGCTAGCATAAACGAGTTGGAGGCGTGACAAGAGGGGAATCCATAATCGCCACCTCGATAGTTGTCTACAATGTGAACGAGGTGACTAATGCCGCTTCCCAATTGAGTTGGGCGGGGGCGATTAAAGATTGGGCGGATGACTTCGGCACAAACGAAGTCGGAAAAGAAAAGCGCAACCCCGATGGTTGCCAGTATTGCCACAAGCTTGGGCTTAAAGCCAAGGCGCATGGCTAGCACAATAAAGATGCCCACGTACATGGGAACCCACACCCATTTTCCTGAAACAAGGTTCATAAACTGGTCGAAGAAGGGCGAGTGGAAACTGTTAATCCATAGCAGCAAGGCTGCATCTAAGTCGTTGAGCGTCTTTATCATCTATGTTGTTAGCGGTTGGAAATGTCGTCGTAAAGTTTCTGCAAGTAGGCTTTGCCGTATGGCAGGTTCTTTCCTGGCGTCTTTCCGTTGTCCAAAATGGTTTTGTTTGTTTCGCAATTGTAGAACACGGTGTTGTCTGTTGTCTTCATCATGAACGCGTTGGGTACGGTTGAGAAGGCAAAATGGGGCACATTGGGGTTGAGCATGTCTTTGCTGAACGTAAATTCGCTGTACGAAAAGCCTAGCTGTGACAGCAAGGTTGCTGCAATATC
The DNA here is from genome assembly GCF_000162415.1 of Prevotella sp. oral taxon 317 str. F0108. Lineage (NCBI taxonomy): Bacteria > Pseudomonadati > Bacteroidota > Bacteroidia > Bacteroidales > Prevotellaceae > Prevotella > Prevotella sp. oral taxon 317. Next base: position 532,717 of record NZ_GG740072.1, read on the forward strand.
AGCTTGCGAACCAAGCGTGGCGATGGGGCCTTTGGCTTTAAGTGCGCCGCCAAGCAAAAGCAATGGAATGTGATAACGTTGTGGCGAATAGTTATCCATGTCTTCGGGGTAGCATCCTTGATGGTCGGGAACAAGTACAACGAGTGTGTTTTTCCACGACGGGAGCTTCTTTAAGGCGGCCACGAACTTACCTAGGCAGTTGTCTGTATAGGCAAATGCGTTCAGAATTTTGTTGTTCAGTTTCTTAAAGGGCACGTCGTATGGTTCGTGGCTGCTGCTTGTTTGTATCACGCTGAGGTGTGTAGCGTTGGGTGCTTGGCTCTTGATGTCGGCCAAAGCGCGGTCGAACACGTATTGGTCGGGCACTCCCCATTTGCTAAGCCGCAGCTTAATGGGGAAGTCGGCATCCGAAATGAGGTCTTCAAAGCCCGCTGTTGTTACAAACGAACGCATGTTGGTGAAGTCGGCATCGCCGCCATAATAGTATTTTAGCTGGTATCCCGCCTTCTTTAACTTTTGTGGAAACATGGGCATGTTGCCTGTTTTGTTGGGATACTTCATGATGCTCATCGTGGGTTGGGCAGGATAACCGGCTAAGATGGCTGCCAATCCGCGGTCGGTTCTGAAACTGTTGGCGTAGAAGTTGGTGAACAGCACGCCTTCGTTAGCCCATTTGTCCATGTTCACGGCCACGTTGGCCGTTCCTCCCATGCTTTTCATGATGTGTGCCGAAAAGCTTTCTAACACCACCATCACGATGTTGGGCCTGTTGGTGTTGAGTAACTTAAAAACCGCATCTGTTCCCCCTTGCTTTGTCTTATCGGTGATTTGCGAAAACAACTTGTTGGCTTCGTCGGCAGCCATAAAGCGGTATTGGTCTTTGGTGTCTTCGTCGTTCATCAACGAACTGAGCAGGCTGAAACAGGGATTGATGGCTGCGTGATTTAACTTTTGGTTCTCGCTGTAATATACGCGTCCAAGATTCATTGTGGATGTTCCCAGACTTCCGCGTATGGGAACGAACAGCAAGGCAAGCACAACAACCATTACGCCCGATGCGATAAGCCTATCTTTGGCGATACCTTTGCTTTCGGGGAACGTGCCTATGGTCTTGCATAGCATGAAGAACAACATGGCAGTGAGCAGCAACACCACCACAACGCCCAACAGTACCCACCAGATGGGCACTGATGCCAGCGCATCTTTGGGCGAACTGAGAAAGTAGAAAAACGGTGTGGAATCTATCCTGAACTGCCAAAAGCCGTATAGCACGGCATCTGTGCAATAAACGATACTGATTAAAAACGAGGCGAGGGCCAAATACGTTCTGTGCAGAATGCGAATAAGGGCAGGGTGCAACCAAATGGAGATAAGGGCAAGCAGAGCTGGAATGATTGTGAAATAGCCAGCCACAGATACGTCCATTGGAAGGCCATGCCAAATTACTGCAAGATAATCTGTAAAGTTGCAATCCTTAAAGGCACTGTGGTTGTAAAACATGAATACAGGTTTAAGGATTACCGAGATAGCGGTAAACATGACCATGTTTAGAATTACATTTCCAACAAGGTGCCATTTGTAGTGTCGTTGTTTTCTCGTCATAAGTTCTGGCAAGCTTAAGGTTCCGATACCATCTGCTCCATTTTAAAGGCTGTTTTAGTGTTTGGTTGTCATGATAATGGGGCTCGTGGTATTCATAAAGTCCTTTTTTCTCTTACAAAGGTATGATTTTATTTTATAAAACACCTAATTTTTAAGTACTAAATATACATTTTCTTATAAAATAAGGTTTGTACTTGCAGTGCTAATTGGTACACAATGACTTTATCTTATGCGCTTAATTTGTTGTTATGTAAGTGGTTATTGTTTGTAATTAACTTGTTGTTCGATGTTTTTGCCTAACCTTTATGCAACCAATTATTCACTATTGTTTTGCCATTGGGTGTTAAAATACTCTCAGGATGAAACTGTATGCCATGCAGTCTAAGTTGTTTATGGCGGATGCCCATCACTTCTCCGGTGCAACTTATGGCGGTTATTTCCAGCGGGCTACTCACGCTTTCGCGTTCCACCACCCAGCTATGGTATCTGCCCATCAGTACTTCTGTGGGCAATCCCTCAAAGATAGGGTCGTTACCAAGGTTCAAACCTCGGGTTGACTGTCCGTGGCAAACCTCCGAAAGGTGGGTTAGCTTACAACCATAGGCTTGCGCTATGGCTTGATGGCCTAGACATACGCCCAAAATAGGTTTAGTTTCGGCATAAGTTCTTATCACGTCCATTGTCTTTCCAGCCTCCGAAGGAAGTCCTGGCCCCGGGCTAAGCACAATCTTATCGTAGTGTTCGAGGGCGGCAAGCTCAAAGTCGTCGTTCTTCAATACCGTTACGTTTGCTCCTAGGCTTGCAATGAGGTGCACCAGATTAAACGTGAACGAGTCGTAGTTGTCGATAATTGCAACATTCATGGTTGTACTGATGGGGTGCGGCGTTTGTTGTAAACACATTTACTCGATGGCTTTAAGTTCTTCAACATACTTCTGCAATTGTTCCATGTCTTTCTTGCCTGGTTCCAATTCGAATTGCGTATCAAGGTTTATCCCTGCGAACTGTGGATGAGTGATACTCTTAATTAATAAGGTGTCGAAAGGGGCGTTTGGCTTGCTTATTAAGAAAGGTGTGGAGCCGTGGTAGGTTGAGAGCAACTGGTTTAGCGGCGAATTGTCGTCGCCAGTGGTTTGTAATTCTGTTTCTTTCGCCGTGATATGAAACAGCAACAAGTCTGCTTTTCCCTCGTATTCCGTAGCCTTAGCAAGGTCGGCTTGCGTGTCGACGACTATTCTTTTGATGATTTTAATGCCCTTCCTAATGTCTGGGTCGATGCTACGACGCAGGTTTTCGAGTGTAACGGCAGGCTCTTCGCCGTTAAGTTGCACATAGTCGAGCTCGTAGTTATAAACGCGCGTAACGATGTTTTGCGGCATATCGTCGGCAAAAACACCCACACGGCCGACTTTTACGGGCTGTTGTTGAGGCGAATTGGGCTGTTTCAGGGCGCGAAGTCGCTCTTCGCTGAAATCAGGAATGATGCCAGCTCGTGATGAAATCATCCTTACATATCGCGGACTTTTGGGAATGAAGTCGAAACCAAGAAGGTCAACGCCCAATTGCTCGGCAGCTTTGATGTCGTCGGCATGTTGCATGCCACATAACTTTATAATCATACGTTTGTGTATAAGTGTAATTTTAGGTGTTTGGAATTAACCGCGAGAGAGCGCAGTTGGGCGTTCGTAGTCGGCGAAACAATAGTTAAAGGCATGCTTTTCGTCCTTTTCGTGGCATTCGCGTGCCGTTTCTTTCCATCCGTTATAGTTGGGAAAAAAGGCGTCGGCCACGTCGGGTGTGTCGTCTATCTCAGTTAAAAGCAGCTTATCGGCAAAGGCAATGGCCTCGTTGTAAAGCATTGCGCCACCTATTATATATACGTCTTCATCGGGTGCACAACTTTGTAACGCATCGGATAGCGAAGAGAAGTGCTCGCAACCCGCAAAAACAGACTGTGTGCTACTCAACACCACGTTGCGCCTATTGGGCAATGCGCCCTTGGGAAGTGACAAAAAGGTGTTTCGCCCCATGATGATGGTGTGCCCAGTGGTAAGTGCCTTAAAGCGTTTTAGGTCGTTGGGCAACCAATATATAAGTTTGTTTTGATGGCCTATGGCTCTGTTTCGGGCCACGGCTGCGATGATGTTTATCTGCATGTCCTTATTATGTTAGGGGGCTACACCGACACTTCGGCCTTGATGTGCGGCAAGGGGTCGTAGCCTTCGAGGGTAAAGTCGTCGTATTTAAAGTCGAAAATGCTGGTCACATTGGGGTTAATCACCATCCTAGGCAATGTACGCGGAGTGCGTTTCAGCTGCTCTTTGGCCTGTTCCAAGTGGTTTAGGTAAAGATGGGTGTCGCCTGTGGTGTGGATAAAGTCGCCAGGTTTCAGTCCGCTAACCTGTGCCATCATCATCGTTAGCAGAGCATACGAGGCAATATTAAAGGGTACGCCGAGGAAAGTGTCGGCTGAACGTTGGTACAATTGCAGGCTAAGCTTGCCATTGGCCACATAAAATTGGAACAGACAATGGCAGGGTGGGAGTGCCATTTGGTCTACTTCGGCCACGTTCCACGCACTGACAATCATCCGCCGAGAGTCTGGATTGTTCTTCAAGGCATTCACAATGTCTTGTATTTGGTCGACATGCCCACCATTGTAGTTGGGCCACGAACGCCACTGATGCCCATAAACAGGCCCCAGTTCGCCGTTCTCGTCGGCCCATTCGTTCCAAATCCTCACGCCATTTTCTTGCAGATACTTTACGTTAGTGTCTCCTTTAAGAAACCACAACAACTCGTGAATGATGGATTTGAGGTGTAGTTTCTTCGTGGTTAGCAACGGAAAACCCTCTTCGAGGTTAAAGCGCATCTGGTGTCCAAAAACGCTTAGCGTTCCTGTTCCTGTGCGGTCTTCCTTGCGTGTACCTTCGTTCACGATGCGTTGTAGCAAGTCTAGATATTGTTTCATTTTAACTTTATAATCTGTTGTGGTTGTGGTATGTGCGTGCTTTTTATGCGCCACTCTTGCGGATAGAGGTTATTGGCGCGGTTGCCGATGTTTTTTACAAAGCCCAGCGGCATGCCTTGATGGGTAACTAACACGTATCCACGGGGTGTATCTGCATGTAAGGTGATGGCTTCGCGGCGCAAGAAGGCGATGGCCGAGGCGTAATCTAACTCGCATTTGCAAAATGCGTCGCTGTTGAGTGCAATGGAGTGGGCGAGTGCTGGGTGTGGAACGAGGTCTTTTCCCTTTGGTGTAGCCAGCGCAACTCCTGCATGAACAATGCGCAATGTTGCGCTAGCCTTGTCGAACAGACTTGTCCATAGACAGGGAATAGCGTGGATGTTGCCGTTTATTTGGCGTGTGTCGAACGCCAAATCTGCGTTTAACCACTGTGGCATTTCGGGCAAGCTTACCTTTGTTGTCATGCTTTTTGAGGAACGTTTCTTCCGCTCATCGTGTACCATACCATGCTCGTACCTCTTCCTAAGCACACATAAGAAGAGCCCTTCGCCCTTAGATATGCCTGGAATAAACCTGCATGCAGGGATGTCCGAACCGATGCTCCCCGTGATATTCCATGCAGATGGGATGGGTGGCAGGTCAAAATCAGCATCAAATTCTTGTGCAATCCACTCCACATTGCGTTCGTTTTCCTTGTCGTTGAAGGTGCAAGTAGAGTATATAAGCAGTCCGCCAGGTTTTAGGCAAGGCCAGATATCGGCAATTATCTCGCGCTGCAATCGCCAACAGCGCTCCACATTTGTTTCGCTCCACTCGGCAATTGCCCCTGCATCTTTTCTGAACATACCCTCGCCAGAGCAGGGCACGTCGGCTAGGATGGCATCAAATTGCAAGCCGCTTTTGCGGTAGTCGGCGGCGAAATTGCTGCTCACCACCATGTCGGGATGCCCAAACTTCTGCACGTTTTCTGCCAAGATGCTCGCCCTTTGCGTTATGGGTTCATTGCAAAACAGCAGACTTCCTTGTGGAAGAACACTCCTTAATGCCGTAGACTTGCCGCCGGGAGCCGCACAAAGGTCGAGCATTGTGATGGGCGAGTGTATCAATTGTTTCACTATCCACGCCACAAACATCGACGATGCCTCTTGTACATAATATGCGCCAGCGTGAAAAAGCGGGTCGAACGTAAAGTTTGGACGTCCCGAAAGGTAATAACCATAGTCTGTCCATGCCACACTTTCGTCCGCGTTACACACCTCCACCTCGCCGTTTTTCGTCTTAAACGGGTTCAGTCTGAGGCTCACGGGAGGCTCTTGTTCTAGTGCGACAAGCAACTTTCCATATAGCTCGTTGCCCATGAGTGCCCTTGTATAAGCGGTAAATTCTTGTGGTAGAACCATGTCTTTTTCGTCTTTTGCAGATACAAATATAGTAAAAAGTGTGTGAACCCATTGCACGGACAAACGATTTTAGCACGATTTTAGCACGAAATAATGTTTTTCGTGCTTTATGTGCCGCTCAAATATGTCCTTATCCGCTGTCTCATCGCATTGTGATAGGATCTTAACTTCGGCTGGTTCGCGCACGTTTCGGGGTGATTTAGGCGTGTTTACTTTCATTCAACCATAAAGTTAACGAGTTGATGAGGTAGGAAGTAACCTGGTTAACAAGTTGCCGAGTTGGAAAACTACAAGCCAGAAAACTGACTGTCGATGGCAGATTACTTCTGCGTTTCCATGATGCTATCTCCGTTGGCCGTTGGCTGCATGCCCTGCAACCCCACGCGCTGGCGGTTGTAAGCGCACGTGCATTAGGTGTCGTTGCATACGCGCGTGTACACAGCGCAATTGTTTTTGTCTAGTTTTTGGTAAGAAATTTAACATTGTGAGTGCCATTTTCGTTCACCAATCGCTCACCTTGCCGCAAAAAAACGATTCTCGCGAAGGTTGGTTTTGGTGCAAAAAGTGGGCAGTCTGTGCATACGGAAAAATGAATATTTATTTCAAAGAGCCGCCATTTGCACCATTTTCGGGGCTATTTGCTGCAAAATAGAGTGCGTTTTGCCGCTAAATGGAGTGCGTTTTGGTGCTAAATGGAGTGCGTTTTGGTGCTAAATGCAAGGTAAAATGGTGCTAAACGCCGTGCAAAATGGTGCAAAACGCAAGCTAAAATGCTGCTAAATGTGTAACGGTGTGCATAAAAATGCACTGCAATGGTATGGACAAAACCTCTTCGAACCATCAAAAACATGGTTCAAAAGGGCAAAATAACCGTTAAAAAGTGGGGTTTTAGGGTCTAAAAGTGGGTATCTGGGCATGAAAAATTATGAGTCAACGACCAATCTAGAAAGGCTAAATGGTGCAAAATGCAGGTCTTTTTCTTAAAAACGAACATATTGGAAGGCCTGAAAAACTAGAAAGAGTACCAATTTAACTACTTTATAGCCTATATTTTCGCTAGAACGGAGTGAAAAACAGAGTGGAATTGTAAAATAAAAAGTAATAATTTAAGTTTTTGAGTTGATTAGTTTTGGGTTGGTGAGTTTTTGAGTTGATGACTTTGTAAGTTGATGAGTGTGTGAGTTTATAAGTTGGTGAGTTGATAAGTTTTTGAGTTGATGAGCTGATGAGTTTTTGAGTTGATGAGTTTGTAATTTGATGAGTTGTTGTATTCGGAAGTTGTTGGGCTTTCGCGAGTTTATAAGCCCGTGAATTGATTTGTTCTGCACTTTGTATCTGGGAGGAGTGTTTATCTTATGTTGGCATCACAAAGACAACAAACTCCTCTCGATTTACAGAAATATTAAAAGTCAAGACGGATTTGCTCTGGGTAATGAGCCGATACGTGGAGAAATTGTCTGCCTAAAAAAACAGATGAAACATTTGTAGTTAGTTTCTTTATGCGGTTCTCCATGCTGCATGCGCCATCTGTTGGCGCACAAAAAGAATCGTCTAGGACGGGCAAGAAGAAAATGTTTCAAGCCCAGCCTAGACGATTGTTTACTTGGAAAGGTAAATGTACCTTTATACTCGAATTACTTCGACAAGCCAATCTTCTGCAACAAGTCGGCAGGAACGGCGTTCTTATTTACCATGAAGTCCATCGTTTTGAGGGCAACGTAAGCCTTGGTCATGTACCAAACGCCCTTATAGTCGCCATACTTACCCCACGAGTTCTTCACCATATAGTATTCTTTTCCGTTTTGGTCCTTAGCAATGCCAAAGATGTGCATGCCGTGGTCGTCGGTTGTTTCCCAGTTGTCGTAAGCCTCTTGGCGAAGTGCTTGTGTGGGAACAAGTTCGGGAACGTTTACGCCCAGCGAGTCGTAGCGGTGCTTCTTCTCGTCTTGCGAAAGCTTAAACCAGCGGTCGGCATCTGTTCCAGCCATCGAACGCACCTTCTTGGCATCGATAGCAATACCCAAACCTTTGCGAGTGAAACCATCTTCGGTAACGTCGCCACCCCAACCAATGGTGTAGCCGTTCATGATGGCATTGTCGATAATGCGGGTAAGGTCTTCGATAGGTACGTTATAGCTTTGTGCCCAACGCCAGTTGTCTTGCACCTCTACGGCAAATTTAGAGTACCAAGGATGGTGGGTGTAGCTGGTGAAGGTGATATAATCGTCCCAATCAAGGCCTAGACTCTCTGCGAACGATTGCGGCGTGTAGCTCTTTCCTTCGTAAGTGAAGTTTTCAGGGCATTTGCCTAGGTACGCATCGAGAATGCCTTGCAAGCCTTTTTTCCATGCAGGAGAAAGTTTCTTGGCCTTGCTTGTAGCAACGGCAGACACATAAGGCGACATCACACTAAAAAACTCGCCGAAGTTGGCCAACGAGTCGCCTGTCATTGTGCCAGGCAAAGCCATTGCTTCTTCGGGAACGATACCGTGTTGCCTGATAACGTGGATGGGGTCGTCAAAGCTACCGCCTTGTGCGAACGACACGTCGCCGTGCATTCTAACGGCCTTAACGGCACGATCCATGTAGTTTTTGCTCGCGATAAACATTTCGCTGAGGTTGTAGGTCTTACCCGACTTGCGTAGGATTTCGCTCTCGATGAAACTCATCGTGGCGTAGTCCCAGCACGTTCCACTGCGGTTCTGGTCTTTGATACTGGTAATTTTGTTCTCCTTTACCACCGTAAACACGGGTTTGCTCCTAGTAGGGGTGGTTTTTGTCTTAGGAGTCTTAGCGTTCAAACCTGTCGCAGTGAGCGCAACAAGTACAGCGAAGAATACTTTTTTCATTGTTCTGCTTGTTTTTAAATATTTAAATTGTTAATTGAAACCATGTTCTTAACCACTTTCGCGGTAGGTTTGTTTGTTATGTTGTGGGCATTATAAATGCGGCCATGTTTGTTCGGGGCTGCCACTATTTGCTGTTTGCATGCTTAAAGTTGTGTTGCATAAGCGAAGACATTGGCCTGCCCTTATAAAGAGATGCCGCACACAAGGGCGCACCCCCGTGTGGGCATCCTTTTAGGTGTGTGCCGGCGTTGCTGGCATTTGCGTAGTTCTTACACGCGGTGTTTGGCCATATACTCTTCCACGTCTTTGGGGTGGTAGGGTATGATTTGCTTGCCAAGCATGCGGCAACCATTGTCGGTTATCAGCACATCGTCTTCCAATCTGATGCCGCCGAAGTCTTTGTAAGTTTCGATGAGGTCGAAGTTAAGGAAGTCTTTGCAGTGTCCTTTGGCTCGCCAATCGTCGATAAGGTCGGGAATGAAGTATATTCCTGGTTCATCTGTAACCACAAATCCCTTTTCCAAGCGGCGTGCCATGCGCAGGGCCGAGGTGCCGAATTGGGTAGAAGGCTGTATTTCTTCGTCGTAGCCCACGTATTTTTGGTCTAACGCCTCCATGTCGTGCACATCCATGCCCATCATGTGTCCAAGTCCGTGGGGCAGGAACATGGCATGTGCGCCAGCTGCCAACGCCTCGTCGGTGTCGCCCTTCATTAGTCCCAGCTCTTTCAGGCGTTCGGTCATCATGCGGCAAACACCCATGTGCACATCGTAATACTTTACGCCGGGTTTAGAAAGCTCGAGCGCATGGTCGTGGCAAGCCTCAACGATGGTGTAAATCTCCAATTGGCGTTGTGTGAACTTGCCGCTAACGGGCATTGTACGCGTGTTGTCCGAACAGTAGTTGTTAATCGTTTCGGCACCACAATCGCACAAGGCCAGCCTGCCTTCTTCTAGGACGGCCATCGAAGGATTGCCGTGCATAATTTCTCCGTGTTGCGAAAAGATTGTGGGGAAACTTACCATTGCACCGTACGAGCCGGCAATTCCGCTGACTTGTCCTGCCACATACTTCTCTGTTACGCCGGGCTTTATCAGTTTCATGGCTGTGGTGTGCATCAGGTAACCAATCTCAGAGGCCCTTTCTAGTTCTTCAATCTCTTGGTCTTCTTTTACCGAACGCATTTTCACCACGGCATTGATAAGTTGCATAGAGGCAGCATCCTTTTGTTGGTTGGGGTGAATGCCTAGGAGATCGAATATCTGCAACTTGATGTCGTGCCGATAGGGAGGCAAGAAATGTATCTTCCGTTTTTGCTTAATGGCATCGTGGCAAACGGTTTTGAGGTGTTTCATAGGGGCCGAATGCTCTACGCCCACCTGCGCGGCCAAGTCTTTTACACTGTCAACCGACCCATACCACACGATGTCGTCAATGTCGATGTCGTCGCCAATGAGTGTGTCGGCGTTGTTGTCAATGTCGATTACTCCAACAAGTCCATCGCGTTGTACGCCGAAATAGTAGAGGAACGACGAGTCTTGACGGAATGGATAGTATCCATTGTTGGGAAAATTGCATGGTGATTCGTTGTTGCCAAAAATGACAATCACACCACTTTGTACCAACTTTTTAAGTTCGGTACGCCTACGGATGTAAGTTTCCTTGCTGAACATGATAATTAGTTTTAAAACATTTGTACGCAAAGATATGAAAAAATGAGCATGTTTTATTAACTTTGCCCCTAAAATTTAAAGTGTTTTATGCAAATAGGGGCAAATACGGGCTTAGTTCTTGAAGGCGGAGGCATGCGCGGGGTGTTTACCAGCGGTGTTTTAGACGCTTTTATGAAACATGGCTTGCGATTTAATTATGTTGTTGCAGTGTCCGCCGGAGCCTGCAACGGCATGTCGTATATGAGCTGGCAACCAAGAAGGGCAAGACTTTCAAATATCGACTTTCTGGCCCGTTACGATTATTTGGGATTACGCCACTTGGTTACGCAAGGTTGTATATTCGACCAAGACTTGCTGTACGACAAGTTTCCCAATGAGCTATTGCCTTTCGATTACGATGCTTATTTCAGCAATCGAACAACATTCGAAATGGTTACTACCAACTGCTTGACAGGCGGTGCAATGTACCTGACGGAGAAAAACGACAAGCAACGCGCGCTTGATGTGGTTAGGGCATCGAGCAGTTTACCTTTTGTTTGTAAAATTGTAGAGGTAGACGGCATTCCCATGCTTGACGGCGGCATCGTAGACAGCATACCCGTGCAACGAGCTATCGACACAGGACACGACTTTAACGTGGTGGTGATGACACGCAACTATGGGTTTAGGGCTACGGGAAAAGACCATAAGATACCTAATTTTATATATAAGAAGTATCCGCGACTGAGGGTTGCACTAAGCAGAAGGCTTGAAGTGTACAACGCACAGCTGCAATTGGCCGAAGATTTGGAGCGCGAAGGGCGAATAGTTTGTATTCGTCCGCAACGCCCTATGGATGTGGGCAGAATTGAAAAAGACACGAACAAGCTGGAAAAGCTTTACGAAGAGGGGTTTGAAGAGGGCGAAAAATTTATCGCAAACCTAAATGCCGGCATGTATGTTCGCAAGTAAAGAAAGGGTAGGGCAGGCTTTATGGCTTTGTTTGCAATGACATCGCACCAGGCCCCGTGTAGGATGATATGATGGATTTTCCTTTAAAACATAGAGAATATGAGTTACAAAAAAGCAGCTCTTTTTGATTTGGATGGTGTCGTTTTCGACACAGAACCACAATATACGGCGTTCTGGAGCACCGTATTTGCACGCCATTATCCCAACGAACCTCAATTGGCCACCAGCATTAAAGGACAAACTTTGACATGGATTTATGAGCGTTACTTTGCTGATAAACCTGATTTGCAGAACGAAATAACAGCAGAACTTAACGTATTCGAGCGCGATATGAAGTTTGAATATGTGCTTGGTTTTGAGGATTTCATTGCCCAATTGCATCAGCTTAACGTTAATACGGCCGTTGTTACAAGCAGCAACAAAGAAAAAATGCAGCAGGTTTATGACCAACATCCCAACTTTAAGGCACTTTTCGACCACGTTTTCACGGCCGAAGACTTTGCCAAAAGCAAGCCCGACCCCTATTGTTATCTGCTTGGAGCAAGCTATTTCGGGGTGAAACCCACCGAGTGCGTGGCTTTCGAAGATAGTGTTAATGGCTTTAAATCTGTTAAGTCGGCTGGTATGCCGCTTGTGGGACTGGCCACTTCAAACTCCGTTGAGGTGATAAATCAATATACTAAGGTGATTATCCCCAACTATTTACAGGCCAGTTTCGCCGACTTGTGCAATCAGTTGTAAGGAGTGTGGCTTGTGTCGGCAGGCTCGAGCACCTTGTTATATGCGCATTTTGAACATAAGGGAGGCCGAATATATCCCAGTTGTGGGCTTTCTAACACAAGCCCTAACGTGCATTTGCCCACCCAATCTAAATCAAGTATACACCACCTTTTAGCAAATTAATGAACTATAACTTGGGCGTTGTCTAAAATTTATGCTATCTTTGCAACAATATTTTATATATATAAATGAATAGAAAAAAGCTATTCCCCGACTATATTCTAGAATCAAGTTGGGAAGTATGTAACAAGGTTGGCGGGATTTACACGGTTCTTTCTACACGGGCACGGACTTTACAGGCGGTAATGCCCGACAGGATAATCTTCGTAGGGCCGCTCTTGAATGGAGAGAACACAGGTTTTCAGGAAGTGAATAGCCTTTATGCCGATTGGGTAAAGCAAGCTCGGACGGATGGTTTGAACGTTAAGGTGGGTCGTTGGGATGTTCCTGGCTCGCCTGTTGCTGTGTTGGTAGACTTTCAACCCTTCTTTTCAGAGAAAGATAAGATATATACGGAGCTGTGGGAAGACTTCCAAGTGGACAGTTTGCACGGCTATGGAGATTACGACGAGGCGTCGATGTTCTCGTATGCAGCGGCCAAAGTGGTAGAGAGTTTCTTCCGTTACCAGGTAGGAAAGAACGAAAAAGTGGTGTATCATGGTAACGAATGGATGGCCGGATTGGGTCTGTTGTACGTAAGAAAGCACCTTCCAGCGGTTGCAACCATATTTACAACCCACGCAACAAGCATCGGACGAAGTATTGCCGGCAACAACAAGCCCCTCTACGAATATCTGTTTGCCTACAACGGAGACCTAATGGCCGACGAATTAAACATGCAAAGCAAGCATTCGATAGAGAAACAAACGGCATGGAACGTTGACTGTTTCACCACCGTTAGCGACATCACAGCCAACGAATGCCGCGAACTGCTGGACAAAGAGGTTGATGTGGTGCTGCCAAATGGATTTGAAGACGACTTTGTTCCGAAGTCTAATGCCTTCGCAACCAAGCGAAAACGTGCACGTGCAGAGTTGTTACGCGTGGCGAATTGTCTTACGGGCGACACCTTCGACGACGATACACTCATCGTTTCTACTAGTGGCCGATACGAATTTAGAAATAAAGGCATCGACGTTTTTATTGATGCCATGAACCGTTTGCGTTTCGACGAACGGCTGAACAAGAAGGTTGTGGCCTTTATAGATGTGCCCGCTTGGGTGGGAAACGCACGCGAAGACCTCGCCGAACGCTTGAAAGCAAAGGCCAATACCACTTTCGACACACCCCTACAATGTCCCATGCTCACCCATTGGCTGCATAACATGGATCAAGACAAGGCCTTGTCGATGATGCGTTCGTTGGATTTTGCGAACAATAAGCAAGATAAGGTAAAGATAATTTTTGTTCCTTGCTATCTCAACGGCAACGATGGTATCTTCAATATGCCTTATTACGACCTCATCCTTGGTAACGATCTCTGCGTTTACCCCTCGTATTATGAGCCTTGGGGTTACACGCCTCTCGAAGCTGTGGCTTTCTCCATACCTTGCATTACTACCGATTTGGCTGGGTTTGGCATCTGGGCACAACATGTTTTGGCCGAAGAGAAGGCAGAAAACAGTCTTGAAAACGGCGTAAAGGTTGTGCATCGCACCGATTATAACTACCACGAAGTGGCCGATGAGATAAAGGATGCGGTTGCAAACTATACCTTGTTGACCAAGACACAGGTAGCGAAAGCAAGGGAAAAGGCAAGAAACCTTTCGAAGAAAGCCCTTTGGAAAAAGTTCATCGCCTATTACGAAGACGCTTACGACATTGCGTTGAGAAAGGCGGAAGAACGAACAAAATAAGATGAAGAAACAACATTATTCAATAATTGAACTGAAATTATGAAGATTAAAGCCGATTATTCAAATGATCCGGTATGGAAAGAACTTTCCATTAAGTCGCGACTGCCGGAAGAACTGAAATGTCTGGACGAGCTTGCACACAACATGTGGTGGGCTTGGAACTATGAGGCACGCAACATGTGGAAGAGCCTCGACGAAACGCTTTACGAAAAAGTGGGACACAACCCCGTGATGTTGCTCGAACGATTGAGCTACGACCGTAAGGAAGAAATCGTGAAGGACAAGGCCCTGATGAAGAAAGTGAAGGACGTGTACGCCATGTTCCGCAAGTATATGGATGTAAAACCCGACAGCAAACGCCCCTCGGTGGCTTATTTCAGCATGGAATACGGCATCAACCAAGTGGTGAAAATCTATTCGGGCGGCTTGGGTATGCTCGCCGGCGACTACCTTAAAGAGGCATCAGACAGCAATGTCGACATGTGTGCCGTCGGGTTCTTGTACAGATATGGCTACTTCAAGCAGTCGTTGAGCATGGACGGACAGCAGATTGCCAACTACGACGCACAGAACTTCAACTCGCTTCCGTTGGTAAGACAGCTGGACGAGAACGGCAATCCTGTGGTTGTAGACGTGCCTTACATGAACTATATGGTTCACGCTTACGTGTGGCGCATGAACGTTGGGCGCATTAGCCTATACTTGCTTGACACGGATAACGAGCTGAACTCTGAATACGACCGCCCCATTACGCACGCCCTTTATGGCGGCGACAACGAAAACCGCCTGAAACAAGAAATTCTTTTGGGTATGGGTGGTATCTTAACGTTGAAGAAACTGGGCATAAAAAAGCAGATTTACCATTGCAATGAGGGTCATGCCGCACTGTGTAACCTGCAACGTTTGTGCGATTACGTTGATGGAGGTATGCCTTTCAACGAGGCAATGGAGCTGGTTCGCGCCTCTTCACTCTACACCGTTCACACGCCCGTACCTGCTGGACACGACTATTTCGATGAGAATTTGTTCGGCAAGTACATGGGTGGCTATCCCTCACGCCTGGGCATTTCGTGGGACGAGTTTATCGGTATGGGCCGCGAAAACCCCAATAACCACGATGAAAGATTCTGTATGTCGGTGTTCGCTTGCAACACTTGCCAAGAGGTTAACGGCGTTAGTCGCCTGCACGGATGGGTTAGCCAAAAGATGTTTGCCCCCATTTGGAAAGGCTATTACCCCGAAGAAAACCACGTGGGCTATGTAACCAATGGCGTTCACCTGCCCACTTGGACCGCTACCGAATGGCGTAAGCTTTACGATAAGTACTTCGATCCTTCGTTCATGTCCGACCAAAGCAACGAAAAGATTTGGCATGGCATCTACAATGTAGACGACGAGGAGATTTGGAACACGCGCATGGCGTTGAAAAACAAGCTTGTTCGTTTTATCCGCGAGATGTTTACTGAAACTTGGCTCAAAAACCAAGGCGACCCTTCGCGCGTTGTTTCGCTGCTCGAACGCATCAACCCCAACGCATTGATGATTGGTTTCTGCCGTCGTTTTGCCACTTACAAGCGCGCACACTTACTCTTTACCGACATTGAGCGTTTGTCTAAGATAGTTAACGACCCCGAACATCCCGTACTCTTCTTCTTCTCTGGTAAGGCTCACCCCGCCGACGGCGCAGGTCAAGGCCTTATTAAGAGTATTTTCGAGATAAGCCAGCGGCCAGAGTTCTTGGGCAAGATTATTTTCTTGGAAGACTACGACATGCAGTTGGCTCGTCGCTTGGTATCTGGCGTAGACATTTGGATGAACACGCCCACACGTCCCTTGGAGGCATCGGGAACTTCGGGCGAGAAGGCCGAACTAAACGGTGTAGTAAACCTCTCTGTACTCGACGGATGGTGGGTTGAAGGCTATCGCGAAGGCGCAGGATGGGCTTTGGACGAGAAACGCACCTATCAAAACCAAGAGTATCAAGATAAACTCGACGCAGCTACCATCTACGGATTGCTCGAAAACGAGATTATCCCGATGTACTATAAGAAGAACAAGAAAGGTTATAGCGAGAAGTGGATTCATGTTATCAAGAATTCGATTGCCACTATCGCACCTCACTACACGATGAAACGTCAACTCGACGACTACTTCGACAAGTTCTATAACCGTCAGGCAAAGCGTTCTGCCGAGTTGTTGGCCAACAACAACGAATTGGCCAAGAAGATTTCGCTGTGGAAAGAGGCCGTTGCCGAACGCTGGGATGGCATCCACGTGGTTTCGAAAGAAACTTCGTTCTTGGAGAACGGAGGCGAAACGGGTATGAAGTACAAGATACGCTATGTTATCGACGAACAAGGTTTGGATGATGCCGTAGGTCTGGAACTTGTTTCGCTGAACAACGAACAAAGCGACTCAGAACGCGAAGTGTACAGCACACATCAGTTTAAGATGGTTAAACGCGAGGGTAATCTCTTCACCTTCGAGGCCGAAATAGAGCCTTCTAACGCAGGTACGTATAGAAGTTGTGTGAGGATGTACCCCAAGAACGACCTTCTGCCACATCGCCAAGACTTCGCTTACGTGAAGTGGTTAGACTAAGCTAAACACTTAAAGCGGCCCTAGTGGCTCTTTAAACAATACCAAAAGCAGGTTTTGTACGTTACTTAAAGGGCGTGCAAAACCTGTTTTTGTTGCGATGATTCTGACCCATAGGCCAAAATACTAAAAGCCAAGACAAATTGATGTGTAACCCAAATCGGTTATTATATAAATCGTTTTCATTCTGCTGAAGAAAACGCTGAACACGCGCAAAGAGTTAACTCGCCGGTCGTATTTCAAATAATAAATGAAGAACTTCCTAGAACTTTGCTTTTGAAAATACGTAATAACCGATTCCGGTTTAAGGTTTCCTTTGGAAATTTATTTTGACTTGTGTTTTAAACCAAATCGGACATTTTGGCCTGTGCAGATTTTGTTTGATTGTTGAGCCAATATCACTAATCTTACAACCTGCTATAAATGGCTCAACAAAGCATTACTTCGTTAATAATCTTCCGCTGAGCCTTAATAATGCCAATCGGGTAAATTAAAATCAAAATAAAACGGGAAAGTTCAATGAAGAACTTTCCCATTTTGTTGAGGTACCTGGCAGAGTCGAACTGCCCTACACGGTTTTGCAGACCGTTACCTAACCGATCGGCCAAGGTACCCTTTTGTTAAATGCGATGCAAAGGTATAGATAATTATTCGGAACACCAAATGTTTTCTACATTTTGTGGTCGCAAGTAGGCTTTTTCTCGTCTGGCAAGCCGTTTTCGGGCTGCTGTTGGCCCATAGAACAGCCCTTACAGCCCCCACAAGGGTTGTTAGCATTGCTAACAGTTTCGTATATTTTATAAGCCGCATAGCCAATGGCGATGGCTATAATGGCGGCGATGACGATATATTGTGCGGTCATATCTGCATGATTTATTTCTTCAAAGTTAGGCTTTTATTCTTAATTCTCCAATGTATACCTTATTGTTTTTATCTATCGTTAGTTATAGATGGGTCTATATCGTTGTGCCATTCGGTAGCCATTTGATACCTATCTGCGCTATGTTTTCTTACCCGAAAAGCAGGAAAACCAATTGTTTTCACTAACTTTGCAATGAATATGGCAGTTGTTAAGGCAGGAATCGCACAACCAGTACAATGCCATATATAGATGTATGGGATACGTCCTTTTGCTGTTTGCAGGGGGTAACGCCCCACGAACTTTTACCACCCTATATATAAGGTACAAAATTACGGAACTTATGGACATCAAGAAGTCGGCTTTCACCCTTTCAGCCCCCTCGATAAGGCTTTGTCCCACAGACAACAAGATAGAGTATGCCTTTATTGGCCGTTCAAACGTGGGCAAGTCGAGCCTCATAAACATGCTTTGCAACCACAAGGGCTTGGCCAAAACGTCGGCCACGCCTGGCAAAACGCTACTTATCAACCATTTTATCATCAACGATTCGTGGTATCTGGTAGACCTTCCTGGCTATGGATTTGCCAAGAGATCTAAAACCGTGCAGCAGAAACTGCAACAAATGATTTCTAGCTACATCCTTCAACGCGAACAATTGGTAAACCTCTTTGTGCTAATCGACATCAGGCACGAACAGCAAAAGATTGATCGCGAGTTCATTGATTGGCTTGGCGAGAGTGGAGTTCCCTTTACCATCGTGTTTACCAAGGCCGACAAGCTGGGTTTGGTAAAGGCCAAACAGAATGCCGAGAAGTGGATGAAACAGCTGGAAGACTCGTGGGAAGAACTGCCGCCTTACTTCATAACCAGCTCAGAAAAGCGCATCGGGCGTGAAGAACTGCTTAACTACATTGACGAAATAAACAAAAAAATAGAGGCCCAATAAAACTTATGGCAAACCCGAAACCTGTGCTAGACGTGCAGAGCCTCACCAAGAGATTTGGTGCAAAGGTGCTGTTTGAAAACATTTCGTTCGCTATTGCCGAGGGACAACGCGTAGGACTGATTGCCCAAAATGGGACAGGGAAGTCTACGCTGCTGTCTATACTGATGGGCGAAGAGGGTAAAGACGGTGGCGAGGTTATCTATCGCAACGGCTTACGCGTGGCTTGCTTGGTGCAATCGCCCACGTTCGACCCTAAGGAAACCGTGCTCGACGCTTGCTTTAACCATCAAGGTGACGACGATAAGGTACTTAAAGCCAAGCAGATACTTACGCAACTGAAAATTGCCGACTTGAACCAGCCGATGGGAGAGCTTAGTGGCGGACAGCAAAAGCGCGTGGCATTGGCCAACACGCTTATTACCGAGCCCGACTTCCTGATACTAGACGAACCCACCAACCACCTTGATTTGGAGATGATTGAATGGCTGGAGGGATTTCTTTCGCGAGGTAACAAAACCTTGCTCATGGTTACACACGACCGATATTTTCTGGACCGCGTGTGCAACTTGATTGTTGAACTAGACAATAACACCATCTACACCTATCAGGGAAACTATGCCTATTACTTGGAAAAGCGGCAAGCACGACTAGACAATGCGCGTGCCGAGGTGCAACATGCCAACAACTTGTATCGGCGCGAACTGGATTGGATGCGCCGACAGCCACAGGCGCGCGGCCATAAGGCGAAGTATCGCGAAGATGCGTTTTACGAATTGGAGGCCAAGGCCAAGCAGCGCATTGAAGAAAGGCAAGTGCGCCTTAAAAGCAGCAATGTCTACATTGGCTCTAAAATATTCGAATGCCAGTATGTTTCCAAAGCATGGTCGCCCGAAAAAGTTATCCTTCACGACTTTTACTATAACTTCGCACGTTTCGAGAAGATGGGTATCGTGGGCAACAATGGTACGGGAAAATCTACATTCATTAAGATGTTGCTTGGCGAGGTGCAACCCGATGGCGGACGTTTCGACATCGGCGAAACCGTTCGCTTTGGCTATTTCTCGCAAGAAGGCTTGAAGTTTGACGAACAAAAAAAGGTGATAGACGTTGTTACCGACATTGCCGAATACATTGATTTGGGCAGTGGCCGACACCTTTCGGCATCTCAATTCTTGCAGCATTTTATGTTTTCGCCCGAAGAACAGTATAACTATGTATATAAGTTGAGTGGTGGCGAGAAACGAAAATTGTACCTTTGTACGGTGTTGATGCGCAATCCCAACTTCCTTGTACTAGACGAACCCACCAACGACTTGGACATTAAGACACTGCAAGTGCTTGAAGAATATTTGCAAGACTTCCCCGGTTGCGTTATCATTGTGAGCCACGACCGCTATTTTATGGATAAGGTGGTAGACCATCTCTTGGTGTTTAAGGGTGGGGGAGAGGTACAAGACTTCCCTGGCAACTATACCCAGTATCGCCAATGGAGCCAATTGGCATCGCAAGCAGAAAGTAAGCCCGCGCCTGTTGAGAAGAAAGAGAAACCTGCCTATCGCAACGAAACCAAGCGCAAGCTAACTTATAAGGAGAAAACGGAGTTCGAACAGTTGGGCAAAGACATTGCCGCGCTTGAATCCGAGCAAGCTGAAATAGAGGCGCAACTTTCTAGCGGCACGTTGTCGGTGGTCGAAATAACGGAGAAAAGCAAACGCTTGCCCGTGCTGAAAGATGAATTGGACGAGAAGAGCATGCGTTGGTTAGAACTAAGCGAGATTTAAACTACCCATCCTGTGCAACCAAATAAAACAAAACGGATAATAAAAATGAATACATTGACATTTCGTTCGCCCTATTCAAAGTTTATGCTTGTAACCACCATTATAGGTATGGTGCTTATGCACGGTGCCTTTATGGCTTGCATGGGCGGAATGGTTCGTAGCGATCTCGGTTCGGGTCGTTTCTTCACCTATCTGCTTATCTTCGCCGCTTGCGTTTTTGTGGTGCTCTATGCCTTTTGTTTACAGATACGAAAAGTTACGGTAGATGACTCTGCACTTGTTATTCATCGACAGATAGGTAAGGTGCGAATACCGTTAAACTCTATCACCAAGGTGGAGACCAAAGACGAAATAGGACTGGACTTGCGCCTTTGGGGCATCTCTTTCTTCTTTGGCCATTATGGTTTGTTTTATAATCGCAGCTTGGGAAGGTATCGGGCATACGTAAAAAACGGCGACCAAATGGTGGTGGTGCATACGCCTAACCGCGTACATGTGTTCAGTTGCGAAAGGCGCGACGAGCTCATTGCAATGTTGAACGAAAGGAAGTAGGCTTGGCATAACGGCCGCTTCCATCGAAAATGAAAGGCATAGAACGAACGAGTTACAGCAGAATAATTTACTAGATTAAACCACAAATTGCACATAAGTTTTGGGAATGTGCAAACAACGTTGTATCTTTGCACAAGATTAAGAAATATGTGCAATGAAACAAATACCCAGCTTTAATGCCTATATCGAGAAGAGCATCAAGGACCATTGGAACCTTAATGCCCTTACCGACTATAAAGGGAAAACGCTACAATACCACGATGTGGCACGCAAAATAGAGAAGTTACACATACTGTTCGAAAGTGGCGGCATCGTGAAAGGCGACAAGATTGCACTTTGCGGACGAAATAGTGCGCATTGGGCAGTGGCTTATCTGGCCATTATCACTTACGGCGCGGTAGTTGTTCCTGTGCAAAGCGAGTTTACACCCGAACAGATTTATAACATCGTTAACCACTCGGAGTCGAAGTTGCTCTTTGTGGGCGATGTTGTTGCGCCATACCTAACGATGGAACCGATGCCTAACGTCGAGGCCATTGTTTACCTTCCCGATTTCTCACTGCGCCAGTGCAAGTCGGAAAAGCTGTCGTTTGCGCGCGAACATCTTAATGAATTGTTTGGTAAGAAATATCCTAAGTTCTTCCGTAAGGAGCATGTGGCTTACCATTGTGACCATGCCGAAGAGCTGGCTATCATCAATTACACCAGTGGAACAACGGGTTTTTCTAAGGGTGTGATGTTGCCATATAGGGCGTTGTGGGGTAATCTCGACTTCATGATGCACGAGTTGGCACCGCATGTGCCAGCAGGTAGTAACATATTGAGCATATTGCCTATGGCGCACATGTATGGGCAGATGTTCGAGTTCTTATTGGCTCTCTGCGTTGGAGCGCACAATCACTTCCTTACACGCCAACCTTCGCCCTCGCTTATCGTTGAAGCTATGGCCGAAGTAAAGCCTGCTATCGTTTCGGCAGTGCCGCTGATGGTAGACAAGATTATACGTAAGAAGATATTTCCGCAGGTGCAAAACAATCGCATTAAGTTGCTGACCAGCATGCCAGTGATAGGCAGGAAGGTGAAAAGCAGCCTTTGCCAGATGGTTCGTGACCTCTTCGGAGGAAATGTTTACGAAGTGATTGTGGGCGGTGCTAGTCTTAATAAGGAGATAGAAGACTTTCTTACAGATATTGGTTTCCCCATCACGGTGGTGTATGGCACCACCGAAACCGCACCCGTATTAACCTTTACCGACCAAAGTCAGTTTGCCGCAGGTTCGTGCGGCATGCCTGTTCGACACGTTGAAGTAAAGATTGCGAGCAACGACCCGCTAAATGTTCCAGGCGAAATAGTGGCGCGCGGTATCAATGTGATGCAGGGTTACTATAAGAACGAGGAGGCAACGAGGCAAGTATTAGATAAAGACGGATGGTATCACACGGGCGACTTGGCCACGATGGCCCCCGATGGACACATCTATATACGCGGGCGCATTAAGAATATGCTGCTGGCATCGAATGGACAGAACGTATTTCCGGAGGAAATTGAGGATAAACTCAACTCGATGACCTTGGTTAACGAGAGTCTTGTGGTACAAAAGGGCGATAAACTAGTGGGTTTGGTGTATCCCGAAATGGAAGAAGTTGCATCGCTTGACCTCTCGCCCGAAGAATTGGAGGCCATTATGGAACAAAACCGACACGAGTTGAACACCATCTTGCCCACTTACTGCAAGCTGTCGGCCATTAAGTTGCACGACACAGAGTTTGAAAAAACCCCCAAGCGTAGCATAAAACGCTACCTTTACCAAAACGTGTGATGCCGACTCCTATTTATATTTATAATAAAGAACGATAAACAGAGAATAGCGGTTAAAGGTTAGCACCAAAACCAAGTATAACGTTTAAAAGCAAACAAATATGGAAAAGATACCTAGCTTTAATGCCTGTGTTCAGAAGAGCATCATAGACCATTGGGACCTTGATGCGCTGACCGACTTCAAAGGGCAAACGCTACAATACCATGATGTGGCGCGCAAGATAGAGAAATTGCACATTCTCTTCGAAAACAGCGGGGTAGTAAAGGGCGACAAGATTGCCCTTGCAGGGCGCAATAGTGCTAACTGGGCGGTGGCTTTTTTGGCAACGCTCACCTATGGCGCAGTGGCCGTACCCGTGCTACACGAGTTTACCGCCGACCAAATGCACAACATCGTGAACCACTCGGAGGCCAAGTTGCTCTTTGTGGGCGATGTGGTGGCAACTACGATAGACGCTACCAAGATGCCCGCACTTGAAGGTATCATCTACATTCCCGACTATTCGTTGGTGCTTTCGCGTACCGATAAGCTTACTTACGCACGTGAACATCTTAATGAAATGTTTGGAAAGAAGTACCCAAAATACTTCCGTAAGGAGCATGTGAACTATTATATAGAGGAGAACCCCGACGAACTGGCGCTTATCAACTACACAAGCGGCACCACAGGTTTTTCGAAAGGTGTGATGATTCCCTACCGCGCACTGTGGAGCAACTTAGACTTCGCCATGGGCGTGCTAGGTCCGCATGTGTCGCCGGGTGCCCACATCATCAGCATTCTGCCTATGGCTCACATGTATGGCATGGCATTCGAGTTTATTTTCGAGTTCTGTTGTGGATGCCACATCTATTATCTTAATCGCATGCCTAGTCCTGCCATCATCGCTCAAGCGTTCGCCGAGATTAAGCCCAAGGTGATTATTGCCGTGCCATTGGTTATCGAAAAGATTATTAGGAAGCGTGTTTTCCCAAAAATACAGAACAACAAGATGCGCTTGTTGCTTAATATGCCTGTGATAAACAAGAAGATAAACCAAAAGATTAAAGAACAAGTGGCGGCGGCTTTTGGTGGCGAATTCTATGAGATTATCATTGGTGGAGCGGCGTTCAACCGCGAAGTTGAGACTTTCCTCACACGCATCGACTTGCCCTTTACTGTTGGTTATGGCGCAACCGAATGTGCACCCATCATCACTTACGCCGATTATAAGGACTTTGTTCCCACGTCGTGCGGCAAAGCTGTGGTTCACATGGAGGTGAAAATAGATAGTCACGACCCACAAAACGTACCTGGCGAAATTTTGGCGCGTGGTTTGAATGTGATGTTGGGTTACTATAAGAATGAGGAGGCAACACGCAAAACGCTTGATAAGGACGGTTGGTACCATACGGGCGACCTCGGATTGATGGATGCCGAAGGCAATGTGTTTATCAAAGGTCGTTCTAAGAATATGCTCCTTGGGTCGAATGGACAAAACATTTATCCAGAGGAGATAGAAGACAAGCTCAATTCGATGACGATGGTTACTGAAAGCGTGGTGGTACAAGATGGCGACAAGCTTGTCGGCCTAGTGTTCCCCGACTTTGATGAGGCTAAGAACCTGGGATTGAACAACGACGACCTTGTGAACTTGATGGAACAGAACCGTCAACAACTAAACGCGATATTGCCTGCGTATAGTAAGTTGTCAAGTATTGAAATCCATGCTGAAGAATTTGAGAAAACGCCTAAGAAGAGTATCAAACGCTTTAAGTATCAAAGATAAGGCGAAAGAACGCTGCACTTACAACGAACGCCCGATTGTTAATAGCAATCGGGCGTTCGTTGTAAGTGGGTGATGTTTTGGTAATTTAAGCATCCAAGGAGTACTACGCAGGAGGAAATACGAAATGGCCATGAGAATTGTACCAATCTCTCTAAGCTTGAACCTTATATGAAGACACCCCACAGTGTCGATAGCGAATTTTTCAAGGCTGTTGCCGGAAAGGCACCTTGGTTTGGCAAAGATAAGTGGAGAAGAAAGTATAGTGAGGGTCCAATTGTGTATCGTGGAGTTGTTGCGGCACAATCAGAACTGTACAAACCTGGCCACAAAGTAGGGGAGGCATTCCATGCGATTACCATCGTTGCCGTAGACAAAGCGCATCAATGCAACGAAGAGTGGATGCAACGCGTGATTAAACAGTTGCAAGATATGCAAGCGGGAAAAGTTGCTGTCCCATCTGATTGTGCAGAACTTGTGGATGTGATGAACGAGGTAGACAACGATGGGGATTGGCGCAGTGGAATGCTTGGTATGAGCATTGCCGAAGGAGCAGAGGCTCATTATCGCAAAGATGTGCTTTACCGTAAGGATCTGCCAAATGGTTTCTTGCCTACCAATGGTATTATTCCGCAGGTTTGTACAAACGCTCCTGTTAAGAAATCTCATTCGCCTTTGACGGCTAATATCCCTGTTCAATTCTATATGGATTAATTCTGTAAGTAGAGCGGATAATAATAAGAGAGGTACACAAGTTGTGTAACCTCTCTTATTATTTTGTCGTTTTCTATGCGCGATGTGTTGTTTGTCGATGGAATTTAAACCTTTGTATTTGTATAGGCCTGCTGATGAAAAAACGATACGCCAGCTACCATTATGCGGTAGCTGGCGTAATCTAGCTTAGTTGTACGAGAACCGTACTTTGTATGTTTCTGATTTTAAAACTATGTAATTAGAACATATACTGAACACGCATCTGTACGACATTCACCACCTTAGCAGTGGGTTGATCCCATGTGTGCGAATGTATGTAATGATAGTTCAGGCGCAAGGTGACATATTTGTTCCAGAAGAAAGAAAGACCAGCACTAAGGTCGGACATGCGACCAGCTTTGGCCATGCCAGCTATTGGAGCATCGGCCAATGCTTTTGCATCCTTCAAGTTCAGATACCCAAAGCCTAACATCAATTCAAGGTTCTTGTCGGCAGGATTGTCAACGCCAGAGCACGCATAGTTATACTTGTAGTCTGCCGGGTTGATGATGATGCCACGTGCCGAAACGTAGAAACCATCTGTATTGTAGCTTTTGTTTTCGTCGCGGCTGATATGCGACCAATAGTATTGGCTGCTAAGTTGGTAGTTGTGCCAAATGCCTTGGAACTCGGCTGTGAACTTGTTTTCCCATCGTGCATCAGTAATGTCAATAGCCGTGGCAGTACGCTTGTCTACTGCTGTTAGGTACTTCTTGTCGTATTTTATGTGGGCATGTTCGCCTTCCTTTACGGCCTCTGCCTTAACGTGCATGCCACTGAAACCAACATGGAAACCGCCTGCATCGGTCATGATGGGGCGATAGACAAACCTTCCAGAAATCGTGTAGCCCTGTGGACCAGACTTATCCGTGCTGGTTGTTAGGGCCGAGTTGTCGGCAAATGCACCATATTGGAGCCACAGGTTGTGGTTGGCAATGGTGTGCATCACACCAATGCGACGCCCCGGCTGGTAGATGTTGCCTTCAGGCTCGTCCAGATACTCTTTCTTTGCCGAACTATAAGCCGACGAAAGTCCGAATGGTGCAGTGTAGTGACCGGCACGCAAGAAGTTGTTCTCGTTGAAACTGTATTGTAGGTACACATCTTTCAAGGACACTTTATTGTTGGAGTATGAAACATCTCCACGGAAATACCACTTGCCGTAGGTGGCCTTTAAGCCAACGCGCATGTCCCTAATGCCAACACCCTCGTTCATCTTGCCGTCTTCGCTCTTTGCCTGGGCGTTTTGGGTGTAAGTAGCTGCATCAAAGAGGGCGCGCCCCGTAACCTTGATTTCTAGCTTTTCTTGTGCACTTGCGGCCCCCATGTAAAGGCAGGCAGCAAATGCAAGCAATAGTTTCTTGTTCATGTTTCTAAATCTAAGGAGCCTTTTAAAGCTCGTCCTCAATCTTGTCGTAGGCACGAATGGCCTTCATAAATCTTCCCTCTACATCTTTAAGCAGATACAGTCCGTCTGCATTTTTCTGCAATCCTTTCAATGAAAGCGAGAAAATCTGTGGGGGATTGTCGAGACTAAGCATCGCAATGTGCCGTAATTGTTCGGTTGACTGGTAGGTAAGGTTGATGTCGCAATACATTTTCCCGTCTTTTCCTTCAAACTTTTCGATAACAAGCTTGCAGCCAATGGGCGTTTTCTTCTCAATCGAATAGGGTAGGTCGTATGGTTCAACTTCCAAAGCGGCCGTTACTGATGCAATGTTAGAGTCGTGACCACAGAGGAAAGCCAGCTTGCGGTCTTTATCCATTAGTTCGTCGCGCATGTAGACGAGAAGTGGATGGGCCACATTGACAGCGACTACGGGAGCTGTGAAGAGCACGTCGCCGTAAACGTCCTTAATCTTGGAAATCTTTGTCCAATCGTCGAGAGTAATGTCGTGTCCGAAGGCAGCTTTCTTGGCATCTGGTTCTTCATAGAATTGCAGGATAAGCGCATCCGAGCAGGTAGTGGCATCTTTCAATGAACCTTTCATGCGTGGTTCATCACCTTTGTCGAGGATGAGCTGAGTGTTGTAGTTGTCGAAAGCGCACAAATTCTTTTCCTTGCATGCAGGCGAATCCTTCAAGTCGAGAACCTTGGCTGTAATTTCGTAGCTTTCCTTCAAACCTTCATTAATACCAACGATACCTTTCTTTCCACCCATGGCGGCAATCTCTTTCATGGCTTGTGCCCTGAACGACTTGCTCGACTTGGTAAGTTGCGGGAAGAAGATGGGGTCCATCTTGCTTGGCACGAAACGGTGGTTAACAGGAACGTCGGCCACAGGGAAGAGTGCCGTTGTAAAATAATTGGCTGTTGCAATACAGCGTTGCATACTGTTGGCGTAAACGATTACCTCGTTATGGGATGGTGTGGCGTTCTCTTTGAAAAGACCAGCATCTACTGACCATTTGCGGAAATAGAGGCCGAACTGATTTTCCAATGCGCCCCCACGAGTTGTTAGTTCGCTGGCTCCTGCTGTCCATTTGAACCAAGGATGCGTAGTAACTTGTTCCAACAAACTTCCCTTTGTAGAAAGTGGTGCACGTATGTTGTGCCTACTAAGGATAACAGCCTCTTTAAGGGTGTACTTAT
The DNA here is from genome assembly GCF_000162415.1 of Prevotella sp. oral taxon 317 str. F0108. Lineage (NCBI taxonomy): Bacteria > Pseudomonadati > Bacteroidota > Bacteroidia > Bacteroidales > Prevotellaceae > Prevotella > Prevotella sp. oral taxon 317. The sequence goes on from NZ_GG740072.1 coordinate 560,465, forward strand.
CCCTGAATGCTTGCGAACGCTGCTTTTGGGCAAAGATACTTGTTGGCACAAATGCAAAAAGCAGGCCAACTAAAAGAATGTTTCTGTTCATAATTAATACAATTTAGCTATCCGTATGATTGTTAATTTAATGCTCTTATTCCCTGGTTCATTATAGGCTCACCAATACAAGGTTGTGTCTTAACAAAAATGTTCGGCGAATGATTCTTGAAAGAGATTTTACTATTAGCGGCGTGGGGCTGGTCTCCATATTGAAGTTGCCCTGGCTTTTAATGTTTCTATAAATTGAGAGAAGTTTATTGTCTTTGTGCTGTAGAACCAAGATAAACGCCCCACTCATGTATTACTGGGCAAAGATACGATAAAATCTGAAATTCTGCCTCATTTGTTTGTGACAAAACGTGGTTGGGACTCAAAATTTGACCTTGCAGAAGTCATTCCACGCATTTCTCTACAAGTTGGAAAACTGGTAGTCAATGGCAAATAACTTCTGCTTTTCCTCGATGCTGCCTCCGTTGGCCAAGAGCGGCATCCCTGCAACCGCACGCGTTGGCGGCAGCACGCGTATGTGTTTTCCGTGCCATTTTCCTGTGCGCGTTGTAAGCAGCATAATCTTCTTTGTCTAGTTTTCAGTAAGAAATTTAACATTATTAGTGCCCTTTCTGCCAACCAATCTTCAACCTCGCCGCAAAAAATCGATTCTCGCGAGAGTTTGTTTCGATGTAAATAGGAGTTAGCCTGTGAATGCACCAAAATGAATTTTTATTTAAAATAACCGTCATTTATGCCATTTGTTTTGCCATTTGCTGCTAAATGCAGTGCGTTTTGGTGCTAAACACAGTGTAATATGCCGCTAAACGCAGTGCGTTTTGATGCAAAATGCAGTGCGTTTTGGTGCAAAATGCAAGGTGTTTTGCTGCTAAACGCAAGGTAAAATGGTGCTAAATGCGAGACGAAAAGCATAAATATACACAGCAATGGTATAAACAAAACCTTTTAAATCCATCAAAAACATGACTAAAAAGGGCAAAATGGCCGCTAAAAAGTGGGGTTTAGGGGCTAAAAAGTGGGTAATTGGGCTTGGAAAATTACGAGCTGGCATCCAAATTAGAAAGGCTAAATGGTGCAAAATGCAGGTTTTGTTCTCACAGATAGACAAAATATGAGGTGTGGAAGGTTACAAAAAGTGGATATTTGCCTACTTTATAGCCTAATTTTGCGCTAGAATGGAATGAAAAATAGAGCGATGTTGTAAAATAAAAGAAATATTTTAAACTTTGTGTTGGTGAGTTGATAAGCTTGTGTGTTTTGGAGCTTTTAAGATGAGCTGCTTATGGTTTTTGAGTTTTAAGGTGGAACAGGGGGATAATAGCAAGTATGGGGTGTTGCCCACGCCCTTGCAGCTGTTGCGGGAGAAGACCTTTGCTTACTTTTGTGGTAGCGCGTGGAAAGTGTGCTTGCCCATTACATAATACTTCCACAGGATGGAGAAAGGGCTATTGGGGTTTTCGGTGTGTATAGTTTTGGTGTTTTGTATTTCTTCTCGGGCGGTGTCAAAGCTGTGTTTCCATTTGTTGAAGTCGCGGCGCGCCTTGATAATGGCCTTGAAGTCGCCCCAGTTTCTGTTGAAGACGAGGGTTTGGAAGGCCGCAACATAGTCTAAGAATAGTCGCCAAACCATAACCTTACGCATCTGTGAAGGGGCCAGGTTCTTGTAAAGCATGGTTAGATTGTTGCGAAAGTTGAGGTAGGTTTTCATTGGGTTTACCTTGGGGAGCGTGCCGCCACCTACGTGGTAAACCGCACTTTCGGGAATGCAGAATATCTTTTTGCCCCTAAGTCTTAGTCGCCAGCAGAGATCAATTTCTTCGTTGTGGGCAAAGAAACGAGCGTCTAGGCCGCCCACTGCCCAATAGTCTTTGGCTCGCACCATGAGGCAAGCACCAGTGGCCCAATGTATTTCTTGGCGGTAGTTGTATTGTCCCTCGTCTTTCTCAACGTGTTCGAATATTCTACCGCGGCAATAGGGGTAGCCCAAGCTGTCGATAAAACCGCCCGACGCACCGGCATATTCAAACGATTCCCTGTCGTGCATGGCCAAAAGTTTGGGTTGGCAGGCCGCTATGTCGGGGTGGGCGTCCATCTCTTCGATGAGCGGCGTTAGCCATTGGTGGGTAACTTCAACATCGGAATTGAGCAACACGTAGTATTCGGCATCTATTTGTGCCAAAGCTTTGTTGTAGCCTTCGGCAAATCCCCAATTTTTTTCCAAGGCGATGGTTTGACAATGGGGAAAATGTTGGGTGAGATAGGCCAATGAGTTGTCGGTAGAGGCGTTGTCGGCAACATAAACCGCCGCATCGTTACGCGAATGGCGCATAACGGAAGGCAGATATTGGGCCAGCATCGACTGCCCATTCCAGTTCAGAATAACGATTGCAACCTTGTGCATGACTCAATTTTATGTTGAAGATGTTATATAAGTTCTACTTTTATGGCACTTTTGTTGTGGTTGAATTGGGTTAGCCTAACGGGTAACAGTTGGTTGTCGAACTCGTCTTTGGCTAGTGAGGCAGGCAATTCAACGCGCACATAGTTGGGGGTAAAACCATGCATGGCCTTGCCTTTGGCAGCCTTTTCAAAGAGAACTAGGCTTTGCGAACCTATTTGCGAGGCATAGAAGGTTTCCAATTTCTCGTCGGACAGCTCTAAAAGCAGTTTGCTGCGGCGACGTTTCTCGGCATCGTTAACTACGTAGGGAATGCGGAGAGCTGCCGTTCCAGGACGTTCGCTGTAAGGGAATACATGCAACTGGCTGATGTCTAACGATTTTAGGAAGTCATAGCATTCTTCGAAATAAGCTGGTTCTTCGCCACGAGAGCCTACCATGACGTCTACACCGATAAAGGCATTGGGTATTCGTTGCTTGATGAGTTGTACCTTGTGGGCAAAAAGGGCAGTGTCGTATCGGCGTTGCATCAGTTTTAAAACCTCGTCGCTGCCACTTTGTAAGGGTATGTGGAAGTGGGGCATGAAAGCTCTGCTGGATGCGCAATAGTCGATAAGTTCGTCGGTGAGCAAGTTGGGCTCAATGCTGCTGATGCGAAAACGCTGTATGCCTTCAACTTGGTCGAGAGCCTTGACAAGGTCGATGAAGCGTTCGTTTCCTCCGCCCTTGAACTCGCCAATGTTTACGCCTGTTAGCACAATTTCCTTTCCACCGTCGTTGGCGGCATCGTGTGCTTGCTGAACAAGCGATGCTATGGAGGGATTTCGTGAAAAACCTCGTGCGAAGGGAATGGTGCAATAGGTGCAGAAATAGTCGCACCCGTCTTGCACTTTAAGGAAATAACGCGTTCGGTTGCCACGGCTGCAACTGGGGGCAAAGGTCTTGATGTCTTTGGTGTTCATCGAGAAATGACGGTGTAAAGCCTTTCCGCGTTGCCCGTCGGCCCAAGCATCGTTAAGATATTGTATGAGGTTGGCCTTTTCGTTGCTGCCTAAAACGAGGTCTACACCTTCGATGGCGCTAACCTTTTCGGATTCAAGTTGGGCGTAACATCCCGTTACAACCACAAAGGCTCCTGGGTTTTCGCGCACCATGCGGTGGATAATTTGCCTACATTTGTGGTCGGCCACTTCGGTAACCGAGCAGGTGTTGATAAGGCAGATGTCGGCAGGCTCGCCTTCGTTGGCGGTTCTAACGCCCATGTCTTGGAGCATTTGCCCAAAAGTGGAGGTTTCCGAAAAGTTTAATTTGCAACCTAATGTGTAGTAAGCAGCCGTTTTACCCTGAAAAGCTGAACTGTCTATCATATTATATATGGAAGAGAACGCACAATGCTGAGGCGTTCTCTGCGATGTTATTGAAATAGCGTTAATGAATAGAGATATACCACAGAGGCGGGTATGGCCATGAGTGAGGAGTCGAAACGGTCGAGCATTCCGCCATGACCGGGCAGGATGTTGCCGCTGTCTTTGATGCCGAGTGTGCGCTTGAAAAGCGACTCAACAAGGTCGCCCCACGTGCCGAACACCACCACTACAAGGCCTAAGCCTAACCATTGGGGGATGGTGAGGTTTGTGGGAGCTGTGGATTGCGTTTCCAAATAGCCGATAAGACCGGCCACTAGGAGCACGAGAATGCCTCCGCCGATGCTGCCTTCCCAACTCTTGGCAGGCGAAATGCGTGGGAAAAGCTTGTGTTTGCCGAAGAGCGAACCAGAACAATAGGCACCAGTGTCGTTGGTCCAAAGGAAGATAAACACGCTAAGGGGAAGGAGATGGTAAAAGTAAATTTGGTTGTCGGCTTGTCTGAACGCCAACACATTTATCATTGAGAGGGGTAGGGCGATGTACATCTGCCCCAACATGGTGTAGGCCCAATTGTTGATGGGGTTGTTGGCCTTGGTGTAAAGTTCGCTGACGAAGAGATAAACGATGGTTAGGAGATAAGGCACGAACACGGCATTGGTGCCGATGAACCCGCTGTTGACGCCTGCAACGGCTAAGAAAAGGTATGTGCCGGCAACGGTTGAAATGAAACGATTAACGCTAGAGCCCTTGTTCTCGTTAACTAGCCCAGCGTATTCCCAAAGGCTGAGCGACGTTATGAGCGCGAAAACAAATACCATGCCCAATGGGCGCAAGAAACAAGTAACCATGATGGCTACAAAAAAAACACCTGTTATGGTTCGCGTAATCAAATTCTTAATCTTTGGAGTCATTGTCTTCTCTTTTTCGTCGTTATATAATGGTAACTGATGGAGGTGCGTTGTGGCATCCTCGGCATTTTGTGTGGGCGTTTGAACGTGTCTTGCGTGTTGGCGTAAAGCGGAGAGTGGTAACAGCGTATCGCCATCTGCCTGCCTTGTAAGTAAGATAGGCGGATGGCGACAGCATGTTATGGGTTAAAGTCCACGCAACCTGCGGTGTTCTTCCTCGGCCGCTTTCACCTCGTCGGGCATGTCTTCCAACTTCGGTGTATTGTCTTCAATTATTTCCTCTGAACGGCTAACCCAAGGGCGTTTACCGAAAATCTCTTCTACGTCTTCGGCAAAAATCACTTCGCGTGAGATAAGCAGGTCGGCCAATTTGTTGTGGCCGTAGCTGTTTTCTTGAAGGATTTTCTTTGCACGGTCGTATTGTTCGTTCACCATCTTCATCACTTCGTCGTCGATTACTTTGGCCGTTGTTTCAGAATATGGTTTTTGGAATTGGTATTCCTGGTTGTTGTAGAAACTGATGTTGGGCAACTTGTCGCTCATACCTGCATATGCCACCATGCCGTATGCACTCTTTGTGGCTCTCTCTAAGTCGTTCATTGCGCCGGTAGAGATATGGCCAGTGAACAATTCTTCGGCAGCACGTCCGCCCATCAGTGCACACATTTCGTCGAGCATTTGCTCTTTGGTGGTGATTTGGCGTTCTTCGGGTAGATACCATGCTGCTCCCAGAGCTCGGCCACGTGGCACGATGGATACCTTTACCAAGGGGTCGGCATGTTGACAGAACCAAGACACGGTGGCGTGTCCTGCCTCGTGCAAGGCGATAGTGCGCTTTTCGGCGGCAGTCATTATCTTCGTTTTCTTCTCTAATCCGCCGATAATACGGTCTACGGCATCGAGGAAGTCTTGTTTGCCTACCGACTTGCTGTTATGGCGTGCCGCAATGAGGGCTGCCTCGTTGCAGACGTTGGCGATGTCGGCTCCCGAAAAGCCTGGGGTTTGCCGCGAGAGGAAATCGATGTCTACGGTGGAGTCTACCTTCACGGGGCGAAGGTGTACCTGAAATATTTGCTTGCGTTCGGGCAGGTCGGGCAGGTCTACATTTATTTGTCGGTCGAAACGTCCTGCTCGAAGTAGTGCGCTGTCGAGCATGTCGGCACGGTTGGTGGCTGCAAGAATGATAACGCCACTGTTTGTGCCAAATCCGTCCATCTCGGTAAGCAGTGCGTTGAGGGTGTTCTCGCGCTCATCGTTTCCGCCCATCGAGGGATTTTTGCTCCTAGCACGGCCCACTGCATCAATTTCGTCAATGAAAATAATACAGGGTGATTTTTCTTTGGCTTGGTGGAAAAGGTCGCGAACACGACTTGCACCTACACCCACGAACATTTCGACAAAGTCGGAGCCGCTCATGGAGAAGAAAGGCACGCCCGCTTCGCCTGCAACGGCTTTGGCCAAAAGTGTTTTACCCGTACCCGGAGGACCAACGAGCAATGCGCCCTTGGGGATTTTACCACCGAGGTCGGTGTATTTCTGCGGACTTTTAAGGAACTCTACAATCTCTTGAACCTCTTGTTTGGCTCCTTCTTGGCCTGCAACGTCTTTAAAGGTGATGCCGATTTCGTTTCCTTTCTCGTACATCTTGGCTTTGCTTTTGCCTACACTGAACACGCCCGAACCACCTCCGGCTCCGCCACTGCCCATTCTACGCATGATGAAAATCCAAATGGCAATGAGCGCGATGAACGGAACGAACTGGATAAGGATGTCGGTGAAGTGTCCGCCCTTATCGTTATCGAAAGCGAAGTCTTTGATTTTGCCTGCCTGTTGAATTTCAGTGAGGTATTTTTCAAGTTCTTCTGGCGAACCATATTGTACGCTTACGTAAGGCTTTTCGCCAAGTTGTTTTGGGTCTTTTCCGAAAACGTCGCGCAGGTTGGCAGGCTTAACGTACATTTTAAGCGTACGTTGCTCACTGTTTACCACCACGTTGTTGACGTAGCCTTTGTTTACATACTCCTTAAATTTGGTGTATGTGGCCTCTTGCTTAACACTTCCAGCCATCATGTCGCCTTTCCCCGTGAAGAAGAAAAGCCCCAACGCGATGATGATCAACCCATAAATCCAGTTCATATTGAAACGGGGCATCTTGGGTTGCTTATTGTTGTATGGTTGTTTGTTGCTCATAATTGAATTGTTGGTGACACGAACGTTCCATCAAATGCTGTGCCAATTTTAGTCGATGTCAGTGAGGTGGGTTAGCTTGGCATCGGCCCAAAGGTGTTCAAGGTCGTAAAAAGAGCGCATCTCTGGTATGAAAACGTGTACGATAACGTCCACAAAGTCCATTGCAACCCACTGGTTTAGGCCTAGGCCAACGGCACTTGTGGGCTTGTCTTTGAGTTCTTTACGCACGGTCTCGCCGATAGATTCAGCTATGGCCTCTACCTGTGTGGGCGAGTTTCCTTGGCATATAACGAAATAATTGGTTATTGCACCCTCTATTTCCTTTAAGTCGGCTACAACGATATTGCTGCCTTTTTTCTCTTGTATTCCTTTAATAATGGTATTTACCAAATTGTTTGTTCTTGTCATTCTTATGTTGATGTAATAGCTTTAAGCTACAAAGTTAAGGCTTTTTATTTGATTTGGCACGCTTTTTACCGCATATTTGTGGTAAGTATGTTGGAATAACGAGCGAAGTGAGGTTAAGAAGGGCTGTGCTTGAGATAGGAGATGTGCCTGGGCTAACCCCATTCGGCCACAAGCTTTTCGAGCATGGGTATCACAATACAGCCGCGTTTAAGTTGAATTAGCCCCTGCTTTTGCATGCCATTGAGAGCTCGCGATACGTTTAGACGGTTGTCATTCAACTCGTTTGCAAGTTTCTGCATCTTGATGTGCACAAGCTTACTGCCTGCGGGATGTGTACAATGCGTCGTGATGAAACGGGTGATGCGGTGTTCGAGGTTGAGGGCGCAATGTCGCCAAGGTAGCCTTTCTGCTTTTTGGGCTTGTGTGGAGATGGTGTTGAGTAGGTTGAACTTGAAGATAATGAAGTCGTCTGTAAGTCTTAATACCTCCGACTTGCTTAGCAAGAGCAGGCTACATGTAGCTTTGGCAACGAATGTTCGGGTGTAACGGGGGGAAATACCGAAGAGGTTTTCGGGCTGGAGAATGTAGGGCGCGCCTATCTCTTCTGTGAAAATGTAGCCATTATCGTGGGCTTGCGCGCTCACTTCCATTCGTCCGTTAAGCAAAAAATAAAGATGTGTGCATTCGTCTTCTGCTCTAACTATCGTTGCCCCTGCCTTCTTTTGCGCAAAGTCGAATCGGGTTTGACCAAGTACTGCGGCCAAATCTTCTTTGCTCATGCCTTGGAACATGGGCAATTCCATTAGTTTGCCATATAGAGGAATGCGGTGCATCTGTTATTGCTTGTTGACATTAGCCTATTGTCGCCGTGGGGGGGGTACAAAGGACTTACTTCTGAATTTTGTCTTTTAGCGATGGCGAAAACCAAACGGCGTTTTTCCCATTCTTGTCTGAATAGATAAAATATGCCATGAGTTCGGGATGCTGCTCCAATACTTTCTTGGCCTTGTCGAGCCCTAATACCATGAAGGCCGTGGCATAGGCATCGGCTTCTGCACAGTTGTTGGCTAGTACCGTAGACGAAAGAATGTTGTGCTGAACAGGATAACCTGTGTTTGGGTCGATGGTGTGGGCGTATTTCTTGCCATTCTTATAATAGAACTTGCGGTAATTTCCGCTTGTGGCCATCGACTTATCCGTTACGTTCAAGATGGTTTGCAGCTCTTGGTTTACATTTAACGAGTCGTCAGTGGGCTTGGTTACGCCCACTTTCCATGGCAGGCGCTTTTCGCTAATACCGCGTGTTACAATTTCTCCGCCAATCTCTACCATGAAGTTCTCAATGCCTTTGCGCTTTAGTAAGTTGGCAACTACATCACTGCCATAACCTTTGGCGATGGCACTGAAATCGAGCATCAATCGTGGGTCTTGTTTCTTGATGCGCTTGTTAACGTAAGCAACCTTTTGATAGCCGATGAATTGTTTCAGGCTGTCAATGGTTTGTGGGGTGGGGTGGACTCCGTTTTTAAAACCGAACCCCCATGCGTTAACCAGAGGAGCAACGGTAACATCGAATGCCCCATTGGTTTCGATGGATATTTTGTTGGCCAATTGGAATACGTCTACGAACATTTTGTCGGGCTGTACCTGTTCGTTGCGGTTTATTTTGGAGATGACAGACCCTTTATTAAAGGTAGACATCGATTGGTCTACCTCGTTGAGTGCGGCCATAATTTCCTTGTTCAGGTTCTCGTTGCTTTGGTAAATGATACTATATGTTGTACCGAAGATTGCACCCTTGTCGTGTTGATAGGGTGCATCTTGCTGCTGTTTGATGATGTAGATTGTTCCAACAATGAGGAACAGCAGAAAGGGTATTTGCCAAAGCAGGCGTCGTTTTCTATTGGGAGTGGTCATTTGCTTATTTGTTTAGTGCTTATTGTCGACGGCCTGAAAAGACCGAAAGGGAATACTTTTCTTGCTTTATATTATTTGAAGGTAGACAAAGACATCTACAAGTTGATGATGATGTTAAATGTTCCACCTAGTCGAGAGTTGCCCGTTTTTCCAAAACCTGGCACATACCAAACATTTCCCGATTCGCCATCGTTGTGAGCTAAGCGTCGTCTGTAACGCACCGACCACCCTAAATGTAGTGGTCCCCATATCTTGGCATCCACTGCGAACACAAGTTCTGCCCAATGGCATGAGGCTGGAATGTTATTTAACTCGATTTCGGCTGGGTCTTTCCATACGGGGTCCGTCAACACGGGGCTGGCCACATCGTACTTAAATGAGGTGAAAGCGTATCTCGCCCCTACATAAACTCGGTAAATGTCGTGCTTGTTTTTCATGATGTTGAAATCCATTCCCACCTTGCCGTATGGTGCGGAGGTTTTATACACTACGTGAGTAACGGGGTCGTCCTCGTGATTGGCTGTGCCGTAGCCAAGCTCGAACACAGGAAAATACTTGTCTTTTAAGTTTATGCGCAGGGCGGCCTCGTATTGTCCATAGTCGCTTACTGCCAGCTGTATTGGTCCGACTGCGTCTGCCATGACTTGAAGGCCACGGAAAAAGCGAGTTGTGTCGGGGTGTTCGGTTTGTGGTTTCAATCCTTGCGCACTGGCCGACAACGCGCCAAAGGCGAGTAAGGCACTAATGGCCACTCTTGAAATAGATGCGGAAATGTGGCGATGATGTGTCATATGTTACGTTTGGATTGACGAGTATAATGGAATCGATGCCGTGGTGCGACGTACTGACAGCTGTTATCGTGTGGAAATAAGACATGGGGCAATCTACCGATTCAAAATGCGGCGTGTTTGTCTTATTTACCTTGATGGTATCGTGCACGACGTTGCCAAGAGTATCTTTCAACTGTAAGAAGAGCGCGTCTTGATCGCGCGTGTAGCTCATTGGCAGGCTGAAACTTTTTGTCTTAACTCCTTTATTATATATAATGGTGTCTTGTCCGTCGCGCCGTGTCGTAAGAATGGTTAGCGTGTCGGTGAGGGTGTCTGGTTTAAGGCCTCCACCTTTCATCAGGACATATTGCGAATAGACCGTATTGTTGTACGGACAATCTATCGACGAGCATGCGGCCAACACGGCCGAGCCCAATACGAGCAATGGAATCAGTCTCCGCATCTTATCTCCTCCTCTATTTGGTAATCGTTTCTTCCTTGCGAATTGCGGCTGATAAGGTCGCCCAAGAAACCGGCAAGGAAAAGCTGCGTGCCAATCATCATCGTTGTTAGCGAGAGGTAGAAGTAGGGCGAGTCGGTTATCAGGCGTTGAGGAATGCCTTGGGCAAGACAATACAGCTTGTCGGCACCCAATAGACAAGTGGCAATGAAACCCAAAAGGAACATCAACGAGCCTAATAGCCCGAACACGTGCATGGGCTTTTTGCCGAAATTACTGAGGAACCAAAGTGTGATGAGGTCTAGATAGCCATTGAAGAAACGGTTCAGACCGAACTTGGAACTCCCGTATTTACGGGCTTGATGCTGTACCACTTTCTCGCCAATGCGTCCAAAGCCTGCGTTCTTGGCCAGGTAGGGGATGTAGCGGTGCATTTCACCGTACACTTCGATGTTCTTCACCACGGCCTTGCGATAGGCTTTCAGTCCACAGTTGAAGTCGTGCAGGTTCTTTATCCCACTTATTTTTCTAGCCGTGGCATTGAACAGTTTGGTGGGAATTGTTTTAGAAAGCGGGTCGTATCGCTTTTGTTTGTAACCCGAAACAAGGTCGTATTTCTCTTCCGTAATCATGCGATAGAGTTCGGGTATTTCGTCGGGCGAGTCTTGTAGGTCGGCATCCATGGTGATAACCACGTTGCCGTTGGCCTCCTTGAAACCGCAAAACAGGGCGGGACTTTTACCATAGTTGCGCCTGAACTTTATCCCCCGAACATGTTCGGACTGTTTGCTCAGTTCTTCTATCACCTCCCACGAACGGTCGGTAGAGCCGTCGTTGACGAATATCACTTCGAAACTAAACTGGTTGTCGTTCATCACCCGCTCAATCCATGAGTAGAGTTCGGGCAGCGATTCGTCTTCGTTGAACAAGGGTATAACTACAGAAATGTCCATTGTTGTTTGTGTTGTATTATCTATTATATTTCTTAATCGTTTGTTCTTGATTAGGGGGCGGCGATGGGTTTTGTCTGACCTTTTGGGAACTTTAATTAGCCAATGGTTATGGTTTTGACAGCTCTCATTGCTGATTCCGTTTGCTTTCAAGTGTCAACCAAGCTTGTTATCTCCTATGTTTCATTCCAAATGCGGCAATAATGAGACTGAGGAAGAGCCCAATGAAGATGTTTTGGGTGAAGAAAAGGAACACCAACTCGATGGGTTGAAGTGTGCCAAGTAGCTTAACCGACTCTTGCATTTGGGTTTCGTTCATACCCATTTGCTGGTAAGCTGCACCAAATGAGTGTATCGAATCGCGCATCATGGTGATGAGCGACTCTGGGTCGTAGAAACGAATATAGAGGTATTGAGCCAATGCGAAGATGAGCGAGGCATAAACGAAGGTGTGCCACGAGTAGGCCAGCGCGCGCCGATATGAGATTTCGCCATCAAGGGCGTTGTTACGGAACGCACGCAACCGCCACGCCACGACGAATGGTGTGGAAAGGGTTAGGAGATTTCCCGTCATGGATTGGGGTAGCCGCATGGTGAAAAGAAAGGCCACAATCCATACCAATGCCAAAATGGCACCGTCTTGGCGAGCAAACGCCTTGAGTTGTTTCAATGATTCTAAAAAGTTCATGTCGTGCAAAATTACGTATTTTTTATTATATATTGCGCGCAACGCGCGGAAATCTAACAATTCTGGTTAAAGTTTGTTACGGCTTTAGCGTTGTTTGCATTGAGGAGATAAGATTTTCTTGACCTTTAATCTTTCTACAGATTGAGAGGAGTTTGTGTCTTTGTCTGTAAAAACAAGATGAACACTCCGTTCATGTAAGAAGTGTTGGAAAAGTATATGATGAAATCTGAAATTCTGCCCCATTCGTCTGTGACAAAACAGGGCTTTGCCCCAAAAAGGAAACTTGGCGGGAGTTCTTTCAATATATTCTTTACAAGTTAAAGGCATCTTTCCCGTGGCATATTAAGAGGGAATAGTAAAGAGGACCTTTTCATGGTTCTTATGTTCTTATGTCAACATGGAAGTATTTATGCCTGAACATGAAAGATGAACGTTTTCGTTAAGCCAAATGAACTATGTCGAGCTTGCTCGAACATTGTCATGGTGAGAAAATGCACTTTTATAGGAACGGCAAAAGAACGTCAAAAGAACGATTAACTCGTTCACTTGTTCACTTGTTTTCTTGCTAACCTGTCCACTCGTTAACACGCTAATCATTGTAACCTTTTCAGTAAGATTTTTAACACTATGAGTACCCTTTTTGTCCACCAATTGCCCACTTTGCCGCAAATAATCGATTCTCGCGAAGGTTTGTTTTGATGCAAAAAGGGGTTACGTGTGAATGCAGCGAAATGAATATTTATTTGAAAAGGCCGCCATTTGCACCACATTTGGGGCTATTTGCGGCAAAATGTACTGCAATTTGCCGCAAAACGCAGTGCGTTTTGGTGCTAAATGCAGTGCGTTTTGGTGCTAAACGCAAGGTGAAATGGTGCAAAATGCAGTGCAAAATGCTGCAAAATGCGAGATGATATGCATAAACATCCACAGTAGTAGAATAAACAAAACCTTTTGTGGTCGTTAAAAACCTGCCCAAAAGGACAAAATAGGTATTAAAAAGTGGGGTTTTGGGTGCTAAATTTGGGTAATCAGGCTTGAAGATTTATGAGTGGATAACCAAACTAGAAAGGCTAAA
>NZ_GG740072.1:573895-579725 GCF_000162415.1 Prevotella sp. oral taxon 317 str. F0108
GATTTACCTACTTTATGGCCTATATTTTCGCTAGAACGGAGCGAAATCTAGTGCGATATTGTAAAATAAAAAATAATAATTTAACTTTTGGGGTTGAAGGTTTTTTGAGTTGATGGTTTATTGAGTTGATGGTTTATTGAGTTGATGATTTTTTAAGTTGATGAGCTTTTGAGTTGATGAACTTTTAAGTTGATAAGTTGACAACTTTTGAGTTGATGAGTTTATAAGTTGATAAGTCGACAACTTTTTGAGTTGACGAGTTGATGAGTTTTTGAGTTAATGAATTTTTGAGTTGGGGAGTTTGTGAGTTGATGTCTTCGGGAGTTGTTGGGCTTTCGGGAGTTGTTGGGCTTTCGGGAGTATATCAGCCAGTGGGTTGACTTGTCATGCACTTCTCCCAATTGATAGAGATATTTAAACCCGAACGACTTCGATAAGCATAATATGGAAAGGCGAGTTAGTGGGTAAGGAATAAAGTGTGAAATGTTATTCTACACTTTGAATGGGAAGAATGAGGAGGAATATATTAAAAGGGCAGGCTGATGTCACATCAGCCTGCCTTCCATTAAGCTATGAAGTATTATTGATTGATAAAAACGAGTTCATTGTTTATGGGCGAATATCGCCCGTGAAAGGTACACATCCCCATTCCTTACTGCCATCGTGGTTTATGCTCACTCCTGCTTTGGTTACTTTGAGATAGTAAGCTTTGCTGTCGGAACTATTGGGGTCGGCCCTATTAATCCAGTAATAGCCAGCTGCTCCCACTTCTACAAGTGCGCCGTCTACATATTTGCCGATGAGTGGCAAGGGATAGTAGCCCACAGTTGGATGTTCCTCGTCCGTGATAGCAGTCTTTGATTTAGAGGTTGGTATGCTTGTCCAATCCTTACCGTCGAAGGCGGTGGCGTGTCCTTTACTAATGACGGGAACCCATAGCGCACCTTTTTGTAGATGTCCATCAAACGCCCACAGGTAATCCTCGTCCCAATAGCAATCATTGGCCAAGACGTAAGAGGCATCGTTGATCGTGAAGGCATCGTCTGTTAACACCCCAGCAGGCGCATCCTCGTCTTCGCTATACCAGCGCGAGTCTCCATCGTGCGGCCATCTCTCATCTTCGGGTGCGGGTATGCCCGTTGCATTTTTGTTCCAATTGTGTGGTGCCTTTGCGTCTAAGGTGTAATATGGGTCTTCTGCGCCCCACATGCTGTAATAGTTGAATGAGGGTGTGAAGTCTACCACTTCAAGACGGCAGAATATGGGTTGGTTCATACCTGTCTCCAAGTTTAATACAGGATAAGGTTTCTTTACGTCAAACCTTTTTCCTGTGCTGTGATCCTTAATGATGAATTTCACAAGCACATCGGTATATTTGCCCGGAGGTAGCACCATGATGCCTGCATGCTTTTGGGCATCTTCCTTGTTTGACGCGATTGGCAAGCCATTTCCCATGCCTTTTGTGGCGAGGTTCAGGGTAACCTTATTTTGGTGTAATGGCCGTTTGCTAACGTCCACCCCTTTTTCTGTAAATGGGAATTTGCCATATAGGCTTTCTTTTGCCTCGATCTGCGCACTAACGAAGTAGGTGTTGTCCATGTGTCCGCGTGGGTTATATGGCATAAAGGTTACGTATGCAGCCTTGTGCTCTAGTTTAAAGGTATGCCTGTCACCATGATAGCCCCAACCCTTTCCTTCTTTCTTGTAATAGACACAGGTTGTCTTTGCTACACCGCAATCGCCACTGTTTGCTAACTCTCCGTCGTCGAGAGACGTTTGTTTCTGGATTCTGGCAAAGTTGACGTAAACCTTGTCCTTAGTGGAAAATTTTTGGTCGCCTCCCACATAGAGCATGGTGTATTGCTTATTTTCATATTTGCCTTTAAACCTGAATGTGGCATTTGCGGAATGAGTCGTTGCATCTTTATCTGTAAAGGCCACTTTGGTGGCGCGTTCCCAGATGGGCGAAGTGTCTGTACCTCTGTTTATGTACATGTGCTCATGGTCGTTGGTCGTCCAATAAAACGTTATGCCCAGGTTTGTTGCGTCAATTTTCCCATATTCCCCACTGGTGCGTGATGAAGGTGAGTTCATCGAGCCAGTGAAACTAACGGCAGGTTCCAGTTCTTCTTGGTTGTTGTCTGGCTGAGCCAGGTTCTGTTCTTCCGTGCATGCCATTGGCATAAAAGCCAATGCACATGCAGAAAGAGAACTCAACAATTTATATCTTAACTTTAACATGATTGTTGTCTTATTGTTGTTACTTAATCTTCGCCAGGCCATAGTTGATAACCATATTCCTTACGTGAAGGCCAATAGTGGGTGTTCCCAGCCACGGAGACATTGTTACGATTAAACATCAGTACGTAAGCCCATCTTGGGCCATAACTTTCAAAGTCAGGGACACAAGTACTTGTCCAGTATCTTCCCTCATACTCATTCCCCATATACAGCCTTCCATCATTATCATAATATCCTAGTGCCATGACACAGAAGTACTGTGAGCGGTTACTTTCTGGGACATCTTCCCATTTTGTGGGAGTGTTACTAGCCCCACCATTTCTCCAAACTCTACTATCATAACCGCTTGCGCCTTTTGCATTCATCGAGGCATCTGTAAGTCCTGCTGCAGGTGCAAAATACTTGCGTTTACGAAACCACATCCTGCCTGTAAAGAGATGCCCATCGTAGGTAAAGGGCGAATCGTCCCAACGTGGATCGCCGAGTTTCACATACCAACTAAGAAAGTTAGCTGAGGGAACGGTGCTGGCAATCGACCCTGCCGGTGCGACATTACCTGCACCAGGGGCATAATAGTCACTTTTATAGCGAGGGTCTCCTGGGGTTGGATAACCTGCTATACCGTCTACGCCACCTTGTCTCCATTTGTGGTGCGCGTTGCTTTCATGCCCTTGCCAATAAAACTGTGATGCTCCCCACATGTGGTATCGTCCGAATAGGTGGGAAACATCGTCCGCCACTAGTTCTGAGAACATGGATGTGGTTTTGCCTGGTTTTAGTGTAAGTTCAGAAATGAACTTCTTAAACACACCTGTTGTCTGAACAACGGGGTCGTAAAGCGTGTAAGTTATTTCTACATTATGGTATGTGCCTGGTGCCATCACCATAATTGCCGCATTCTTTTTGGCACTTTCTCTACTTTCTGGGACCGAAAATCCCGTGTAATTTAAATTGTCGACACAGTACAACGTTCTCGCGCGCCTTGGTCCTGTTGGTTTTTTACTTTCGTCAAGGTTACCATTTTCATCAAAGTAGTAATAACCGTAGTTGGGTTCATCAGTAGTGAGCGTAATATGAGTAAGTTTACATTTAAGTAAAGCTTCTTTGCTTTTTCCCTCACCTGCGTAAGGCATGAAGTTGATATACGAAGTGGTGTGTTGCAGGGTGAACCCATACCATATTCCGTTGTCGACAGCTGTGGCAATTCCACAATCTCCTTGCTCCGATAATTTAGTAAAATCGTTAGCTCGTATTTGTGTTGTGTAATCATTAATATAAGTGTACCGTTGGCCATTACTAAAACCATAGTAACTATACCACAGCGGATATTTTTCTTCGGTAAGCTTATAGCTCGAGTATAGATAAAAGCGAGATTGGGCAATCTTCCCGTCATTTAAAAGCTTAAGTGTATCTTGCTTGTAGAATCTTTGCCATCCCGTGGTTCCGCCCAAGTTTACCCAAAGCCGTTGATAGTCATCGTGATCCCAATAAAATTGGATGCCCATTTTACTTCCGTCTTGCTTTTTCGATATGTCTGTATACTTACCCGACGTTTTTGTCCTGGGCAGTTCCATTTGACTGGAAGCCCCAGCGAACGACTTGGTGTTAAACGTTTCCTTTGTCTCTTTGTTCTCTGCCCGATGCTCGTTGTTGGTCAGGTCGTTAACACATCCCCCCAGCGTAAATGCTAAGGCGAACGCGTAAGCCGCCATTGCCAATTGCTTCATGTGTTGTGTAATGAATTTCATGATAAATGTTGTTTTCTCGTTCCACCATAAAAGTAAGTGTAAGGGTGAAGGTTAATCCCATTCGTAGAGGGTATATCCCTTACTGTTGCTGATAACGTTGTCTTCTTCGGCTGTTCCGGCATCTCCACCCGAACTGCCCGAGTTGTTGTACACCGTTCCGCCGTTTGGCAGCGTTTTGTGTCCGCCTTTTGCTGATGCCTGTAGCAGTTGTCCTTGCATCGCCATTTCGGTCATGGCGATGTCGGGACATACATACGCCATTTTGCATGGGCATTGCCGTTCTTTCAGTTGTTCTTCTTTCATTTTTTGATGTGATTTGTAACAACCCGCGGGCCTTAGTTGGCGTGTGTTCATGGATTTGTTGCGGGCTGGTGTGGTTGTTGTGGCCTGTTTGTGGACACAATTATCTAAGAGAGTTGTTAATGACCGCCTTTGTGCACATTGGCGTGAGTTGTGCCTTGGCTGGGATTTATATAGTGGTTGTTAATGAATCGTTTTTGAAGTGTGTTCATGGTGTCTTGTTGTGTTTGCCTCCGCGGATGGGGTTCAAAGCGCCTCGTTTCAATACGTGGCGTTTTGAGTTACCCATCTCGAGGCATAGGCGAAATTGTTTTCCCCTTCATTGTGATGTGAACTAGCTTTGTGCATGTTCATGGCTTACTAAGGCTGTCTTTTGCGCATTGGCGCTTCAAGGTTGTGTAATGGTACTTTGATGTTGGATAGGCCAAACACTTAGGTTGGGAAACATTGCCTTTGTTTTCATGGTTTCGATGTATTTGTATGGTATTTAGAAATGTAAATGTCTTCCTTGATATGGTTTAACCAAATATTATTAAACTTAGGTGCGTGTGGCGTTGTTTGTTTACGGAAGTATTTATTTTGTAAATTCCGAATTAAAACTAACGTTTTGTTACCCGATGACACGTTTCGTGGTATTATGGGTTCAAATTGCAACTAATTTCTTTTATTTTCATTCGATTTCCTTTCTTTTATTATAATATAATTATACTTTTATTTTTTGTGATTTTACAGATGTATATCTGATTCACATCGCAAAATTAAACATAATATTTGAACTGCCAAATAAAAAGGTCGAAAAAGTTTAAAAAAATATTGTTTTCTAAATGGTGACGTTCTGTAATGTAATAAGAATGGTTAATTTTTGGCCAAAGAGTGTGTTTTACGTCTGTGATTTGTGATTTGTTTTGTTTAGATAAAAGAAAGTAAATGTACTGTTGTTGGATATGAATGTGTGGCGGATAGAAATGGGAGGTTCTCACATTGTTGTATAGTTTGGTACACCTCTTTATCATATAAGCTCATGTGTGTTAAGCTGTCTTGGCTTTAAGGCATGTTCTAAAAATTCCCCGCAAAGGTTCAATCGTTGTTCCTTGTATTGCTCTTCACTGTCTTTTTGCTTTTATCTGGCATCTTTTGCATTCTCTTTCAGAAAGCATAGTGCACTATGCTCCTTCAAGAAGTAAGCAAAACCTGCTCAGCTAAAAGCTAAAAATACAGCAAAGGCAATTTTTAGAACCTGCCTTAAATATTTCTACATGGGTAGGCTCTAAAAGTATTCGCCATCATTCAATCACCGTTTAAGTAATGCTCTTTGCCCTTGTCTGGCATTTTTCACTTGCCCTTTCGGTAGCATAAGCCAGCATGCTTTCTTATGAAAAGCAAGAGAAATCAGTACAGATATAATCTAAATGCCAAAGGTGATTTTGGGGAGTAACCATTCTTCTGAAGATTAAGACGTTGTCTTAACTTTTATGTGTTTATAAATTGGGAGCTTGTTATATTTGTGATGCCAATACAAGAAAAGCACTCATCTTCTATAT
>NZ_GG740072.1:579972-731093 GCF_000162415.1 Prevotella sp. oral taxon 317 str. F0108
GTGAAGAACAAATCAACCCATAAACCTATAAACTCATAAAAGCCCAATAACTGCCGAATACATTTACTCATCAACTTACGAACACACCAACTTCCGAGTATGTCAACTCGTCTACCCACAAACTCACCAACTCAAAAGCTTAAATTTGTTATCTTTATTTTACAAATACGTTCAAGGTTTTACTCCCTTCTAGCGAAAATAACGGCTATAAAGTAGGTAAATAGCCGTTGTTTCTATCCTTTCACGCCTTTCTTGTTGTCTACTTTCGAGAATTAGACCTGCGTTTTGCACCATTTTGCCTTTCTAGTTTGGTTGGAGGTTCGATTTTTTTCAAGCCCAAATGCACCCATTTTACCTCTAAAAACCCACTTTTCGATATACATTTTGCCCCTGTGGGGCACATATTTCATGGTTTAAGAAGGTTTTATTTATGCTATTTAAGCGGATGGTTATACTTTTCATCTTGCGTTTAGCACCAAAATAGCTTGCGTTTAGCACCAAAACGTATTGCATTTAGCACCAAAACGCATTGCATTTAGCACCAAAACGCCTTCCATTTAGCACCAAAACGCACTCCGTTTTACTGCAAATAGCCTGTAATCTGGTGCAAATGGCTGTCTTTCCACATAAAAATTCATTTTGCTACATTCACAGGCTAAACCTTTTTTACATCAAAACCAACCTTCGCGAGAATCGCTTATTTGGGGCAAGGTGGGCGGTTGGTGAATTACGATGGCACTCATAATGTTAAATTTCTTGCTGAAAAGCTGACAAAGTTTGAGTCGCGGAGTAGACAAGAGGGAGGTGCTAACGAGTAGACAAGTTGACGAGTTGATAACTTTATGGGTGGACAAGTTGCTGAGCTGCTAAGTTTTTGTCGAAAGTAAATGCTTTTGTAAAGATACGATTGTTTGGAACAAGCAACCATGTTACCTTGAACAAAACCCTACGAAAGTAATAGCAGTGGTGCTTAACTGGTTCGCGATAGTTGATGCTTTAATTCCTTTTGTGGAGCGTGCAATATCTAGTTTCGGTCTATTAAATCCACGCTGTGAATCCCATTTTAAGCAACACGTCACATTGTCGTTTGTTTTTATCTATCATAAGCTCACTTGCCTTTTAGGTTTCTTACTTCATTATGTACTCTCAAAATGCAAGCAATGTTCGCTTAGATAAAACCTACAAAGTGAGCAGCGGTACTTTCTTAAACAGACCTATAATCAAACAATCGTATCCAAGGTTTTGGCATTATAGATGTTCTCATTCTAAACAGGCTTATATATGAATTAGGTCTCTGCGATGGTGTCAATGGCTTATTGATACGTAAGAAATACAGAATAGTATGCAATTAATTTTAAAATTCATTGCTCATTCTTTCAAAATCGTTATCTTTGCAGTAACCAATTTTGGAAGAACAATGACAAAAGCAATTATCAGATACCTGTTCGTGCTGTTCGTGGCTTTTCTTTGCATACCTGTAGATGCCCAGAACTTAAAGTGGCGCGACATGTATCAGGTGAAGAAAAAAGACACTCTTTTCGGCATTGCCAAGAACTTTGGGCTAACGTTGGAAGAACTTATCAACGCCAACCCAGAGATGAAAGTGGCTGGATATGAGTTGAAGAAAGGCGACTACATTTTTATCCCTTATCCTTCGAACGCCACCGAGAAACCCACGAACACGGTGCCTGCTGTCAAGCTGCAATCGCAAAACACAGCCCGTTCCACTTCACAAGAGCAACATGCTAAAACCATCAAGGTTGGTTTCGTGTTGCCCTTGCACGACGTGGATGGCGACGGAAAGAGGATGATAGAATACTACAGGGGTTTTCTAATGGGATGCGACAGCCTGAAACAACAAGGCTATTCAATCGACATACACGCATGGAACGTGCCGATAGACGCTGACATTCGCGCCACACTTCAAAACGCAAGCATTCGTAATTGCGACATTATATTCGGCCCGTTGTACACAAAGCAGGTGAAGCCCCTGTCCGACTTCTGCAAAGGGGCTGGAATTAAGCTGGTTATTCCCTTCTCCATTTGGGGTGACGAAGTAAGTCGTAACCCTGAGATTTTTCAAGTTTATCAATCTACCGACGAACTGAACAATGCCGCAATAGATGCCTTTATCTCACGTTTCGGAAACCAACACGCAGTGTTTATCGACTGTAACGACTCTACAAGTAAGAAAGGAATCTTTACTTTTGGCCTTCGTAACCGTTTGAATGCTCGAGGTGTAAAGTACAGCATTACCAACTTGAAGTCGAGCGAAGAACTTTTTGCTAAGGCATTCAGTCGCACGCAGCCTAACGTTGTTGTGCTTAACACAGGCCGTTCGCCCGAACTAACAGTGGCTATGGCCAAACTTAAAGGGCTTGTAGCCAGCAATCCAAGTGTTGTGGTGTCGCTTTACGGCTATACAGAGTGGTTGATGTACACCAGAAACAACCTCGACAACTTCTTTAAGTTCAACGCCCACATCCCCACAACCTTCTATTACAATCCACTCTCGACGCGAACACAGCAGCTGGAAGCAGGCTATCGTCGTTGGTTTGGTGTGGAACCGCTATACGCTTTGCCCAAGTTTGCGCTGATGGGCTACGACCATGCCCAGTTCTTCTTGCGCGGATTGCATAAATATGGTAAGGCATTTAATGGCAGCAAGGCACAAAGTGCGTACGCAACTGTGCAAACACCGCTCAACTTCAAGCGAGTAGGTAGCGGCGGAATGCAGAACCAAGCATTCATGTTAGTGCGTTATACCAACGATAAACGGATAGAACTAATCAGTTATTAACGCATGAAAACAAGAACATTGGCAATTGTCGCCGCGTGTTTGATAGCTAACAATATGTGCAAAGCGCAGATAGGGGCCTACCGCAACAACTTCTCGATAGGTTTCAATGGCGGATATGTGTTGAGCAATGTTGGGTTTAACCCTCGTGTTGACCAAGGCTATCATGGTGGCATTACAGGCGGATTGTCTTTTCGATACGTGTCAGAGAAATACTTCAATACCATCTGCTCCATCTATGCCGAGGTAAACTACGCCTCATTGGGGTGGAAACAAGACATTCGCGACTTGGAACGCAACCCCGTAGTGAATGCAACCACGGGATTGGCCGAGGAATATAGTCGCACGATAAACTACATACAGGTGCCAATATTCGCGCATTTGGCATGGGGTAGGGAGACGCGTGGCGCACAATTCTTTTTCCAGGTGGGCCCACAAATGGGTTTCTACCTTGGTGAGAGTACTAAAACAAATTACGATGTGTCTACCCGAAACCTAACCGACAGGGCTAATAAGGTGACGGAACAAGAGGCCATGCCCGTTGAACGAACGCTCGACTATGGCATAGCAGCAGGCTTGGGCATGGAGTACAGCATACCTCGTGTGGGACACTTCCTTTTAGAAGGACGTTATTATTATGGGTTGGGCAACATTTATGGCGACAGCAAGCGCGACTACTTTGGCCGCTCTAACTTCGGCAACATTGTTGTGAAGATGGCATACCTGTTCGACCTTACCCACACATCGAAATGACAAACCATGTAGATGGCGACATTCTCACCCAGACAAGTTTTCATTTTGCTAGGAAAAATACATTAAACAAAATATCATTCATTAAAAACTAAAAATTAACGATTATGTTTGAAGGTCAACCGAAAGGACTTTATGCATTGGCATTAGCCAATACTGGCGAGCGCTTTGGTTATTACACGATGCTTGCCATCTTTACCCTCTTCTTGCAGGCCAAGTTTGGTTACACGGCTACAGAGACGTCTACCATCTTCGCTAGTTTCCTCGGGTTTGTCTATTTCATGCCGCTTATCGGCGGAATCCTAGCCGACAGGTTCGGTTATGGCAAGATGGTAACCTCGGGTATTGTCATTATGTTTTTGGGTTACGTGCTGCTGGCCATCCCCACAGCCGCCGACTTCTCTGGCAAGGCCATGATGTTCGGTGCGTTGGCGTTGATATCGTGCGGCACGGGCTTGTTTAAGGGCAACCTTCAAGTGTTGGTGGGCAACCTTTACGACAATCCCCAATTAAGTTCCAAGCGCGATACTGCTTTCAGTCTCTTCTACATGGCCATCAACATCGGTGCGCTTTTCGCTCCCACGGCTGCCACCAAGATTACCAACTACGTGCTGGCAGGCTCCAACTTCACCTATGAACCGCAGATTCCTTCATTGGCACACCAATTCTTGGATGGAACAATCAAAGCCGATGGTAGTGTGCTGCTCGAACAATTAAAGGCTGCACAAGGATATGCAGGTGACATGACCAGCTTCTGTACCACTTACATCTCAGAGCTTTCACGTGCTTACAACTATGGGTTTGCCGTTGCTTGCGTATCACTTGTCGTGTCGATGATTATCTATGTGGTGTTCCGTTCAACCTTCAAGCATGCCGATGTAAACAACAAACAGAAAGCGGCCAAGGCTGGTAACGATGCCGTTGCCGAACCCGAATTGAGCCCTGCTGAAACCAAACAGCGCATTGTTGCTTTGCTGTTGGTTTTCGCGGTAGTTATTTTCTTCTGGATGGCGTTCCACCAAAACGGACTGACGATGACCTTCTTTGCGCGCGACTACACCGCCAAGTCGGTTGTTGGACTTAACCGCTTAGGTTTCGACATCCTTAACTTGGTACTGATAGTAGTGTCTGTTTATAGTGCCTTCTCGCTATTCCAGTCTAAAACCACCAAAGGCAAAACCATAGCAGCGTTGGTATTGGCAGGCGCCATTATTGGCATAGTGGCCAATTATTCATCGCTTGAAGCCGAAATTAAGATTTTACCTCAGATCTTCCAGCAGTTCAATCCCTTCTTCGTTGTGGCCCTAACGCCAGTATCTTTGGCTGTGTTTGGCTATCTGGGTCGCAGGGGTAAAGAGCCCACTGCACCTAGAAAGATTGGTTATGGTATGCTTATCGCTGCCTGCGGTTTCCTCGTTTTGGCTATTGCATCATTTGGCTTGCCCACACCAACAGAGGTTAAGAACTCCGGTATCAGCGACAGTTTGCTCGTTTCTCCCGACTGGCTTATTTCTACTTACCTCGTGTTAACCTTTGCCGAACTACTTCTTTCGCCAATGGGTATCTCGTTTGTCTCTAAGGTTGCACCTCCTAAGTATAAGGGAATGATGATGGGTGGATGGTTTGTGGCTACGGCCATTGGTAACTATCTTGTTGCCATCATTGGTTATCTATGGGGCGACATGCAATTGTGGATGGTATGGAGCGTGCTTATCGTTTGCTGTTTGCTGTCTGCCTTGTTTATCTTCTCCATCATCAAGCGGTTGGAAAAGGTTTGCTAAGACTTAGTTCTGTTAACTTATCAAATCATAAGGGGATGCAACCAAGAGGTTGTGTCCCCTTTCTCATTGAAAGAAAAGGGTACGCAAGTTAATAAAGTCTATCTTTGAAGAGTTGATAAAGAAAAACTCCCGAAGGGTAGATGCAATCCTTCGGGAGCGTATATATAAAAGGTGGGAGGGCTTATTTTAGCACTCCAAGTTCTTTACCTACCTTAATGAAAGCCCCAATACACTTGTCTAGTTGCTCGCGATTGTGACCTGCGGAAATTTGCACCCTGATGCGTGCTTGCTCTTTGGGTACAACGGGATAATAGAAACCTGTTACGTAAATGCCTTCGTCGAGCATGCGCGACGCATATACCTGCGACAATTTAGCGTCGTAAAGCATCACCGCACAGATGGCACTCTGAGTGGGTTTGATGTCGAAACCAGCCGCCATCATCTTGTCGCGGAAGTAGTTAACGTTGTCTACTAGCTTGTCATGAAGTTCGTTGCTCTCGGCCAACATCTTGAAAACTTCGATGCTGGCGCCAATGATGCAAGGCGCAAGTGAATTTGAGAAGAGGTAAGGACGACTTCTTTGGCGCAACATGTCGATAATTTCTTTGCGGCCAGTAGTAAATCCGCCCAAGGCTCCACCAAAGGCCTTGCCCAATGTTCCTGTGTAAATGTCAACGCGACCATAGGTTTTGCAAAGTTCGCTAACGCCATGTCCCGTTGCGCCAACCACGCCTGCCGAGTGCGATTCGTCTACCATTACCAACGCATCGTATTTTTCTGCCAAGTCGCATATTTGATCCATAGGCGCCACATTGCCGTCCATTGAGAACACGCCATCGGTAACAATGATGCGGAAACGCTGTTGTTGCGCCTCTTGCAGACAGCGTTCAAGGTCGGCCATGTCGGCGTTTTGGTAGCGATAGCGTTTTGCTTTGCAGAGTCTAACGCCGTCGATGATGGACGCGTGGTTAAGTGCATCGCTGATAATGGCGTCTTCGTCGGTGAAAAGTGGTTCGAACACGCCTCCGTTAGCGTCGAAACAGGCGGCATAAAGAATGGTGTCTTCGGTTTGGAAGTAGTTGGATATGGCCTGTTCCAGCTCTTTGTGGGCATCTTGTGTGCCACAGATAAAGCGAACAGACGACATGCCGAATCCCCTGCGGTCCATCATGCGCTTTGCACCTTCGATAAGGCGAGGATGGTTAGATAGGCCTAAGTAGTTGTTGGCGCAGAAGTTCAACACTTCTTTTCCCTTCACCGTGATAGCAGCTTGTTGAGCACTCTCAATGAGCCTTTCCTCCTTATAGAGTCCGGCCTCTTTAATCTCAGCGATGCTCTTGCTGAGATGTTCTTTCATTTTGCCATACATAATGATCCTTAAATTTAAGTTACAAAGGACAAAGTAAATCATTTTTTTTGATACAAAGGTCGTAAATGGAGTTTTTTTTGCGAACTCGTGAAATTTTAAACTTCTTTAAATATTAACTTTTTATACATATAAGAAAAAGCGTTTACTTTGCATCTGAAAAACAAAAAAACAGATAAAACAGTTATGAAAAATGTTTTAGTCATTGGATCTACGGGCCAGATAGGTTCTGAACTTACTGGTGAATTAAGGAAACGTTACGGTAACAGTAACGTGGTGGCAGGCTACATTCAGGGCGCAGAGCCCAAAGGCGAGCTGAAAGATGCAGGACCTTGTGCCATTGCCGACGTGACAAATCCGGAGATGATTGCCGAAGTGGTGCGCAAGTACAACATCGACACCATCTACAACTTGGCCGCTTTGCTTTCTGTTGTGGCCGAGAGCAAGCCACGATTGGCATGGAAAATCGGCATTGATGGTTTGTGGAACATCTTGGAAGTGGCACGCGAGAATGGTTGTGCTGTGTTTACGCCTAGTTCGATTGGTTCGTTCGGACCCGACACGCCTCACGTAATGACACCGCAAGACACTATCCAACGCCCTGCTACTATCTATGGTGTATCGAAAGTAACAACCGAATTGTTGAGCGACTATTACCAAAAGAAGTATGGCGTTGACACGCGTTCGGTGCGTTTCCCTGGCATTATCTCGTACGTAACACCTCCTGGAGGTGGAACAACCGACTACGCCGTAGACATCTATTACTCGGCAGTTAAAGGCGAAAAGTTTGTTTGTCCCATCGGTAAGGGTACGCGTATGGATATGATGTACATGCCCGATGCCCTGCATGCTGCCATCCAACTGATGGAGGCAGACAAGGATAAACTGGTACATCACAACGGTTTTAACATCGCCTCTATGAGCTTTGACCCCGAAACCATCTACCAAGCCATTAGGAAATACAAGCCTGAGTTTGAAATGGTTTACGAAGTTGACCCCTTGAAACAGAGCATCGCCGACAGCTGGCCCGACCAAATGGACGATTCGGCTGCAAGGAAAGAGTGGGGCTGGATGCCGCAATACGACCTCGACTCGATGACCAAAGACATGTTGGAGAAACTTACTGAGAAACTGTTGAAGTAAAAAACACTTTGAAACGCCTCTCTTGATATACATGCGTTGGTGTGGCGACAACTACGCACTGCAATGTGGCGCAGACACAAAGAGGTCTGCAATCTACCTAAAATAAGATACACACTTGCCGCAAACAACGGATTGACCTTTTAGGCGAATGCTTTTGTTAAGCCAAACGAACAATGCCAAGCTTGCTTGTACATTGCCTTGGTGAGAAAAGAACACTATGCTTGCCCAATGACAATCTGCTGAAAACAACATCAAAAACAAAACTAATGCGCATTATTAAAGAGGAGTTTCTCTTAAACACAGATGCTTAATGGCAGTTGGTTGAACGAATGTTATATGCTGTTCTGCCAACTGCCATTAGCATTTTGCCTATTGTTGGGATAGGGTGGGGCGTGGTTTGTTAGCTTTCCAACTGCGCTTTCAAGTATTTTCCGGTAATACTCTCCTTGCAATTGGCCAGCTCTTCGGGTGTTCCGGCAAACACTAACTTACCTCCGCGGTCGCCTCCATCGGGTCCAAGGTCGATAACATGGTCGGCACACTTTATCACATCCATGTTGTGTTCAATCACAATGACAGAGTGACCGCGTTCTATCAACGCGCCCATAGCCTTTAACAACCGCTTAATATCATGGAAATGAAGTCCTGTCGTTGGCTCATCGAAGATGAAAAGCGTAGGTTCGGCCTTCTCTTGCCCAATGAAATACGCTAGTTTCACGCGCTGATTTTCACCTCCTGAAAGGGTAGACGAGTTTTGACCTAGCTTAATATAGCCCAAGCCAACGTCTTCAAGTGGCTGTAATCTATTGACAATAACTGTTTGTTTATGGGCGGCGAAGAACTCAATGGCCTCCGAAACGGTTAGGTCTAGAATGTCGTTAATGTTCTTTCCCTCGTAGCGAACGTCCAAAACATCTTGTTTAAAGCGTTGGCCATGACATGTTTCGCACTCTAAAATCAAGTCGGCCATGAACTGCATCTCCACTGTTATCACGCCTGCGCCCTTGCATTCCTCGCATCGTCCGCCCTCGGCATTGAACGAAAAGTATTGAGCCGAAAACCCCAATTGCTTGGCTAAGGGCTGATTTGCGAAGAGTTGGCGTATGGGTTCGTATGCTTTAACATAGGTGGCAGGGTTCGAACGCGTACTTCTGCCGATGGGATTTTGGTCTACGAACTCGATATGTTTCACCCGTTTAAGGTCGCCTTCCAGCGCAATGAACTCTCCTGGTGCGTCGGCAACGTCGCCCATGCTGCGTTTAAGGGCAGGATGAAGTATGCCTTTGATGAGCGATGACTTGCCCGAACCGCTTACGCCCGTTACAACTGTCAGCACATTGAGCGGAAAGGTAACATCAATGCCTTTGAGATTGTTCATGCGAGCGCCCTTCAATAGTATCGACTGGTTCCACTTGCGCCTTGATGTTGGCGTGTCAATCTTCTCTGCTCCCGTGAGATAAGCAACGGTATGGCTGTTGGGGTACTTCTCTAAGGCATCCTTTGTGATGTAGGATGCAGGGGCATTAAATACAATTTCGCCGCCCAAACGTCCTGCATCTGGGCCAACATCAATGAGATGGTCGGCCTTTCGCAGTATATCCTCGTCGTGTTCCACCACAATTACAGTGTTTCCTATTTGCACGAGGTCGTTCAGAACCTTTATTAAGCGGTCGGTGTCGCGACTATGTAGGCCTATACTGGGCTCGTCGAGAATGTATAACGAGCCTACTAGCGAGCTGCCTAGCGATGTGGTGAGCTGTATGCGCTGGCTTTCGCCGCCACTAAGTGTGTTTGATTGGCGGTTAAGTGTGAGGTAATGCAACCCTACGTCGAGCAAGAATTGTAGTCGGTTGTTTATTTCGGTGAGCAAACGGGCAGCAATCTTGGCGTCATAGTCGTTTAGTTGCAAGTTGTCGAACCATGTTTTAAGCTTGCCGATGGGCATTTCCACGAGGTCGGCAATGCTCATTCCGTCTATCTTAACCCATGTAGCCTCTTTCTTCAAGCGTGTTCCATGACATTCGGGACAAGTTGTTTTGCCGCGATAGCGATTCAGCATCACGCGGTATTGTATCTTATATTGGTTCTCGCGTACCATCTGAAAGAAAGCATCAATGCACACCTGCTCGCTGATGTCGCGCCCCTTTTCGGATGGAAGTCCGTGCCAAAGCATGTCTTTTTCCTTTCTCGACAACTCGAAGTAAGGCTTAAAGATGGGAAAGTTATCTTGTGCGGCACGCCTGCAAAACTCTTCTTTCCAAATGCCCATCTTGTCGCCATGCCAGCATTGCACGCAACCATCGTACACGCTAAGCGTGGAATTGGGTATAACAAGGCTTTCTTCTATGCCGATAATCTTGCCAAAGCCCTCGCATGTGGGGCAAGCACCTAGGGGAGAGTTGAAGGCAAACATGTTGTCCGATGGCTCTTCGAAGGTCATGCCATCGGCCTCAAATCGCGAAGAGAATTCGTAGGTGATGTTGGAAGGAAGAAACACCAACCTGCATTCGCCATGACCTTCGTACATGGCAGTCTCTACCGAGTCGGTTAGTCGCGAAAGGTGTTCCTTGCTATCGTCTACGGCAAGTCGGTCTATGAGCAATAGGTATTCGTCGGCGTTGGCTGCTTTCAGCCTTTCCTCGTCTTCCACAAGCTCGTCGATGCGTACAAAGTCGCCTTTGTGCCACAATCGGGTGTAACCCTCCTGAACAAACATGTTGAGTTGTTTCTCAAAAGTTCTTTCTTCTGGTATGTGTATGGGCGCAAGCACCACGAACTTTGTTCCGTTGGAGTATTGTTTGGTGCATTGTATCACGTCTTCCACGCTGTGTTTCTTCACTTCTTGTCCCGAAACGGGCGATATGGTCTTGCCTATTCGCGCAAAAAGCAGGCGCATATATTCGTATATTTCGGTAGAAGTGCCCACTGTTGAACGTGGGTTTCGCGTATTAACCTTTTGTTCGATGGCAATGGCAGGCGGCAATCCCTTGATGAAATCGCATTCGGGCTTGCTCATATTGCCGAGAAATTGGCGTGCGTATGAAGAGAGCGACTCCACATAACGGCGCTGTCCTTCGGCATAAAGCGTGTCGAAGGCCAACGAAGACTTGCCCGACCCGCTAACGCCAGCAATGGCAATGAACTTATTTCGAGGTATGTTAAGGCTGATGTTTTTGAGGTTGTTTACCCTGACTCCCTTTAACTCTATATGTTTATCTATTTCATTTATCATAGTTGTACGAATATCAATCAATGCGTTGACGTGCAAAAATACAAATAAAATCCGACTTACATCATCACTTCCGTCACTTTTACGATACATTTTTACGCATCTTCTGCAACTAAATCGCATTCGTTTGCGTCTTATATACGTAAAAACGATAAACAACAACACAATGAAAAAATATCTATTGGCATTTTCCATGCTGTTTCTGGTCGGAGTTACGGCCGTGGATGCCACCCCAAAACACCGACATCGCCACAAAACAACAACCGTATCGGTAAAGACCGACAGCACATCTGCGGCCATTGAGGTATATTCAGACACTGCTTCTGCCAACGGTTCGGGTTCGGATAGTGCCTATGTATCCAGCTCGTGGGACGACGACGATGACGTCCACGAAGATTTTGGTCATTTCATTAATAGAGTTGCTGGCCATGGCCCAGGAGCCACGATTGCAGTCATTATTATCGTCTTTCTCGGTTTTATTCTTGCGTGTGCGCCCTTCCTAATCTTTGGTTTAATTATCTATTATATGGTAAAGCGACACAACGACCGCGTAAAATTGTCGATGAAGGCCATGGAAATGGGCCAATTGCCGCCTGCAAAGGCCGATGCCGCGTTTGCCGAAAGCGATGAGATGCTGTGGAAAAAAGGTGTTAAGAACTCGGCTCTTGGCTTGGGACTGGCCTTGATGTTCCTCATGTTCGATGCAGAAGGCCTTGCTGGTGTGGGTCTGTTGGTGTTGTGCTACGGACTTGGACAGGTGTACATGGCACGCGCATCTCGCAAGAAACGCGAAAATAAAGACGAAAACAACCATCCCGAATTCTAAATGAACGTGACGCAGCTCAACGATAATACACTGGTTGCCTTGGCGGCTGAACAACACAACCGTAAAGCTTTTAACGAGCTGGTTGTGAGGTATCAGTCGCCCATCAGGCGATTCTTTCTCAACCAAACGTTGGGAAACGAGCCGTTGAGCGACGACTTGGCACAAGACACATTCGTAAAAGCCTACCTCAATATCACCAAATTCAGGGGCGACTCGGCCTTTTCCACTTGGCTGTATCGCATCGCCTACAACGTTTTCTACGACTATACACGCAGCAACAAGCACACCGAAGATTTGGAAACGACGGAGGTAGCACGGCGAAACGCAGAGGTTTCCGACACAACCGTTTCGCTCGACATTTACGACGCATTGAACAAGCTGAGCGACTACGAACGAACATGCGTTACTTTACAACTCATGGAGGGCCAGCCCATCGACAAAATAGCCGAGATAACGGGCATGGCCGCAGGAACTGTAAAGTCGCATTTGTTCAGAGGAAAAGAAAAAATGACCCGATACTTAAAAGAAAATGGATATGACAGAAAGAGATGACGAATTGTTGATGCAGTTCTTTTCGGAGCATAAACAAGAAATATTCGACAACGGCTTTTCTGAACGCGTGATGCAAAAGCTGCCCCGTTCGGCCATCCGCACCTACAACAGGGTATGGACGCTCTTCTGTTGCATGGTGGGTTTGGCGTTTATTCTGCTTACGCGGGGTTGGGAACAGGTGGCACGCATTGGCCACATCCTAAGCTCGCAGTTCTATGATGCACTGTATGGCTTAAACCTAATGAGTTTCACGCCCATTGTTCTGTTTGTTGCCATGCTCACGTTCATCGGCGTAACGGTTTACAATCTCAATCTCTCGAAAGATTAGCATTGGGATAATTGTTCACATTCATTATCTTGCACTAGAATAACAAAAGGGGCAGGCGAGTTCATCGTATGCCCTTTTTGTTGGGCATTGATGTCGTTCTAAACGGTTTTATAAGCTTGTACGTCTTCAAGAATCTAATGTTATAAATCACACATAAACTGTCTTTTTGTCCCTATGATAAGCTTTGGCCTTACTAAGTTTAACCTTTTGGTCATGTTTATTGTTTTGTGTCAGGATACGAGTAACGCCATACTTTCTTTTTAGCCTGAACGAGCTAACAGGCATCCTTGTAAGGTTTTCATGCCATTCATGTCGTTTCTTTACGGGGAGATGTCAATATTTACGCTTGTAATTTAACATTAAAAGAGCTCTCTCAATCCACCAAACACTCACCTTGCCTCAAATAATCGATTCTCGCGAAGGTTTGTTTGGATGTAAAAAGGGCTTAGTGGTAAATGCAGGCAAAATGAATTTATATTCTCCTAAAGCACCTTTTGCACCAGTTTTTGGGCAATTAGCAGCAAAATGTAGTGCGTTTTGCCGCTAAATGCAATGCGTTTTGGTGCTAAATGCAATGCGTTTTGGTACTAAATGGAAGGCGTTTTGGTGCTAAATGCAGTGCGTTTTGGTGCTAAATGCAATGCGTTTTGGTGCTAAACGCAAGGCAAAATGGTGCCAAATGCAAGGCGATTAAGCATAAAGATACGTTGAAATGGTATAAACAAAACCCTTTCGAGACATGAAACACATGGCTCAAAAGGGCAAAATATCCATTAAAATGCAGGTTTTTAGGGGCTAAAAGTGCGTATTTCAGCATAAAAAATAATGAGCTGGCAGCCAAACTAGAAAGGCAAAATGGTGCAAAATGCAGGTTTTCTTCTTAAAAAAAGATAGGCTGGAAACCGCGGTAGGTTAGAAATAGTGGATATTTGCCTACTTTCTGACCTAGATTTTCGCTAGAACGGAGTGAAAATTGGAGTGGTTTTGTAAAATAAAAAAACGATTTTTAGTTTGTGAGTTTATGAGTTTGTGAGTTTATGAGTTGGTGAGTTCATAATCTCACCAACTCACCAACTCATAATCTCAGTTAGATTTTATCTCGGCAAGGTCTACAAACTTACCGCGAGCCTTTCGTTCTTCAATCAAACGTTTTAGTTTGCGTTGTCTATTGGGTGCAATCCATTTCCTAGCAAAGATGTTGGGGATGGCCACACCAATGGCAATGCACAAAACAATGAGCGATGCACGGATGCCATTTGTCATGGCTGTGGTTAGTTCGCCCACAACGCCGTGCATGTCGAGCAAGGCAAAGAGGCAACGATACATCAAAACACCAGGCACCATAGGGATGACTGTGGGGATGGAAAGGCATTGATGGGGCAGATGGACCCAATGAACCACCTTGATATAGATGATACTGATAAGCGATGCGCCGACTAACGAACCGATAACAGGCCCCAAATCCAATCCGATGTTCCCTGAACTGTCGCCAAAGTTGATGTAGTTTCGGGTGCATACAGCAACTATTCCGCCCAGAGCAAGTACCCACAATTGTTTTGGTGGGAAGTTATAAATGGTGGCAAAGCCCATCGCCGAGATGGCGGCAGCTATGGCATACTCCCAATAACTGTGGTGGGGAATCATGCTAAGGTCCTTTACGAAGTTGTCTATACCGCACACACGAATGGCGAATACAATGCCGAAGGCCATGGCCGAAACAATAAGTATGGTGTTAATTCCACGGATAATGCCCACTTCGATGTTGTTATCTAGCACGTCGTTAACGAAGTTGATGATGGGCACACCCGGCACAATAAACAACGCACAGGCCATCAGCGGATGCCAGGGAGTGACGGTTTGTAGTGCACAGGCAAGCCATTGGGGCATGTCGGCCACCAACTGCGAGTTGGCAAAGGTGCCCAATAGCCACGCGATGATGGTGGAAACAAAGGCAGCAACGGCAATGTTGGCATAGCCGTTAGAGCCAATCTCGTTGAGTTTTGTACGCAAGCGGAAACCCAAGGCTGCGGCAAAAGATGCGTAAAAGAAGGCCGTCCAATCGCAACCAAACTGAATGCAGAACCCTCCACAGGCAAAACCTGCGGCAATGGCAACCTGCCAAGGGGTGTAACTGCGCTTGCGACTGCCAATTTTGTTGAGTTCTTCTTCGTAACGGTCTAGCGAATAGTCTTCTCTAATGGCACTCCACGACAGCTTGCTGATGTCGGAAATGGCGCGCATTTCAATGCCATGTTTGTCGCAACGCTGAAATTTTGAAAACGAATGTGTACCATCGCTGAGGTTTACCATCAGCATGTTGTAGGTGATGTGGATGTGCAGATGCTCTTCGTTAAGCCCCAAATAGGCAGCAGTTCTTTTCATGTTACGCATAATGCGACTCGTGTCTGCCGAACTTTCAACGAGAATTTTGCCTGTGCGAAGTAATAAATCTAGTTTTCTTCGCAATAGTTTTCTGGACTCAACCTGTTGATTTTCTTCAATGTTCATCGTTTATATTGAACTAAATGTTTATAATAATGTCTCTTGAAAGCATCTACAAAATTAATAAAAACTAACGAAACGTACGAACATTTTGGGGCTTTATCGTACTTGCGAAGCGATGGATGGCCGCATTAGGCTTTGCCAATATTTATCTTTCGCCAACAACAGTTGGGTATCATGCGCCAAATGCGAACCATCAGTCGATAACGCCAGTCGATAATTCGCACACGTTTTTTGCGCCTTAACGCCCACATGATACGTTCGGTAACATGTTCAACCGTCATCAACATGGGGTAGTTGTCGCCCGTAAGAATGGGAGTGTCTACAAAACCAGGCCTTATGTCGGTGAAGATTATGGGCAATTTGCGTTTCACAGCCAATTGGTCGAGTGCTTGAATATAAGCGTTTTGGAATGTTTTTGACGCGCTGTACGAGGCCGCGCTACCAATACCCTTAGTGCCTGCAACCGATGAAATAACGGCAATATGTCCGCCGCCGTTGTCGGCCATGTAGTTAAACACGAAGTCTACCATGCGTGCAAAGCCCATCACGTTGGTGGCTAGCGTGGCTTGCTCGATGCTTTCGTCTAGCAAAGTGTTTTGTTTACCAATGCCTGAGGCATGAAAATAGAGGTCGATACCACCCAAGCGGACGATAAGTTGCGATAAAGACGTTGTCGCCTCGGTGTCGGTAATGTCAATGCGCTGTGTAAATACCCGTTCGGGAGCCAGTTGTGTTAATGTTTCTAGCGGTTCTAGTCGGCGAGCAGAAAGTCCCACCATCCAACCTTCTTCAATAAGACGCTTGGCAACGGCATAGCCAATGCCCGACGATGCGCCCATAATAATAGCCTTTTTCATTGTCTTTTGGTTTGATAATTGTTTCTTACAATCATTTTTTAGCGACAAGTACGCCGCATGGATTGTGCTGTTGGGGGGTTACGAATTGGGCAAATGCCCACTTTAGAGAGTTTAAGCTTATAAGTTATTGAAGTGCTGAACGATATTGTCTCTCACTTCAAGTAAAATAATTACAAACTTATAAGCCTTGTGGAGAGTACAAAGACCAAAGAACTCAGACACCGACGAACCTGCAAACTAAGGAATTTAAATCTCCATATAGTCGAGTTGTAAGAAGCGGGTTGTTCTTTCCGTTATCCTAAAACGGTTGTCTGTGCGTTCGCCCACGAGCCACAAAAGCGCATCGTTGGCATCGAAAACGGCTAGTTGTCGTTGTCGGTCGAAGTACGAGCGCTTTCTGTCTGTTAGAAAATTGCTTACTAATTTAGAGGTCCGCATGCCGAAAGGCACAAATCGGTCGGCTGGTTTTATGTGCCTAACCATTAGCGGAAAGGCGATGTTGGCCATGTCGAGATGTGCACAATGAGGAGCCTTACTGGGTGAAAAACGTTCGTTTTTTACGCCTTTACTTACCTTTATGCGCACATTTGGCGAGAAAACATAGGTTCCTTCTTCGGGTATGCGCATTGTTTTGGCCAGTTTGCTGGCAGGCAGCGTTTGCTCAACCAAGAGCATTTGCCTATCAATAACAAGTGTATGCGTGGGCGATTGCCACTGCTTACCCGTTTGTTGATCAAGATTTTGCGCTATCTGTTCTATTTGGGCAGGCGCAAAGCCAAGAGGGTGTATTAGCTGGAAGAGCACATATTCGGGCGAAGGTGTTTGCCTTAGCCTGTCTATCGAGATGCCCAACCGCCATCTTGGTTCATCTTCGCGCACCACCGTAGCATCGTTTGCATGTCTTTCAATGGCAGGATTAAATATCTTTTCTGCCTCGGCAAGCCTTTCTATTGTTTTTGCGATGTTGTTTGTAGAAACGCGATTGATTTCTGTTAGCAGGGGGACAAGTGTTAGCCTGATTTTGTTTCGTGTGAAATCGGTGGTCAGGTTGGTACTGTCGGTTACGTATGGTTGACCCAGTGCTTGCAGATAGTCAAGCAAGTGGGCGTGCGAAACGGCGAGTAGAGGGCGCAGCACGTGCCCGTTTCGAGGTTTCATACCCGTAAGGCCGCTTAGCCCCGTGCCCCTTATAAGGTTGATGAGCATGGTTTCAACGTTGTCGTCTTGATGGTGGGCCACGCAAATTCCATCCATATCTAGGTCGTTGCGAAGTTTCTCGAAATGGTTGTAGCGCAATTCGCGTGCTGCCATTTCTATGCTAAGCTTGTGCAAGGCGGCGTATTCGGCGGTGTCGAAGTGCACAGTATGGAAAGCTACGCCATGTTCTCGGCATAGGTTTTCGCAAAAGGCCTCATCGCGAAACGACTCTTCGCCGCGTAGTTTGAAGTTGCAATGCACAGCATCTACCTTATAATCCAGGCGTAAGAGCATGCGGAAGAGCGCCACACTGTCGGCTCCACCCGACAGGGCAACGAGGTATCGACCACTTGCCGAAAGCAAGTTATGGCGGTCAATGTATTGGCTTACCTCTCGTTCAATCTTCTTCATGCGCACTTTGGGTGTTGTTGGGTGGCGCAGGCCTATTATTCTACGTATAGCACAAGTCCCTTTAAATACTCGCCTTCGGGATGGAAAATGTTGATGGGATGGTCGGCAGGCTGGTGCAATTGGTGCATGATGCGGACCTTGCGACCAGCTTGTGTGGCAGCCGTAAACACGGCATTGCGGAATTGGTCTTTGGTAACCACCTGACTACAACTGAATGTGAAGAGCAGACCGCCAGGCTTAATACACTCGAACCCCTTAGCGTTGAGCCGCGTATAGCCTTTAAGTGCATTGTGAAGTGCGGCGCGATGCTTGGCAAATGCAGGGGGGTCTAGCACAATGAGGTCGTATTTGTTTTCGTTGGCGTTTAGAAATTTGAATGCGTCTTCGCAGAAAGCCTCGTGCCTATTGTCGTTGGGAAAGTTCAGTTCCACGTTTTGGTTGGTCAGTTCGATGGCCTTTGCGCTGCTGTCTACCGAGTGAACGAGCTTGGCGTTGCCGCGCATAGCATACACCGAAAAGCCTCCTGTGTAGCAAAACATGTTGAGAACGCTTTTTCCCATTGCGTACTTTTCGAGCAGCGAACGATTATCGCGCTGGTCGATAAAGAACCCTGTCTTTTGTCCTTTCAGCCAATCAACGTGGAAAAGCAAGCCGTTTTCCATGCCCGTATTGTTCTCGCTGTCGCCATAGATAAACTCATTCTCTTGTCCCAACTCGGCTTTGAAGGGTAGGGTAGTGTCACTTTTGTAATACACATTCTCTATGCGAGAGCCCATAACCTCAACCAATGCCTTGCAAATCTCGTGTCGGGCAAGGTGCATACCCACGCTATGGGCTTGCATTACGGCCGTTTTTCCGTAGCAATCAACGATTAGTCCTGGCAGATTGTCGCCTTCGCCATGCACTAGTCGGTAGGTGTCGTTGTCGGCTTTGTTGGCAATGCCGATGGCCAAACGAGCGTTTAGTGCCGAGGTTAGGCGGGTTTTCCAGAAGTCGGCGTTAATTTCCACATCCCTGAAAGACAGCACACGCACGGCGATAGAGCCGATTTGATAATGCCCCACGGCGATAAAGTCGCCCCCATTTGTGAGCACGCGCACCAGTTCCCCCTCGTCAATGTCGCCCTTTTCGGCAAAATGACTGATGGCCCCAGAGAACACCCAGGGGTGAAAACGCTTTAAACTTTCTTCCTTTCCCTTTTTAAGATATATTGATTTGTACATACTGTTAATATTGCCAGATGATGTTGGATAAGTGTTTGGTTGCAAATGACCTGGCGTTAGTCTTGCTCGTTAATCACCAATTCGTAGTCGCCACTTTGTTTTAGGCGTAAAATTTCCTTGTATAAGTTGATGCAAGCCCATGCGTCGAGTGCGGCATAGGCTTTCTGTTTGTCGTTCAGAACATCCGAATCCCAATTTGTTAGCCGTTGCCTTTTGCTTATTTTTTGGTGAAAGAGGTTGGCGTAGAGCTTTTGCAGGCTTAGGTCTTCGATGCCCAATTCGCCCACAAGGTCTTGCAAGTCGATAAAGAAACCAGGCGTGAACGCAACGCGCTTGTGCAAGGAGAGCATGTCATCGTGAAGTGACAAGCCCACCATCGGCACCGCCTTATTTTCTAAAAGGCGCAAGATAGCAGGGGTTATGCCAATGTGGTTGAGCCTGAAAAGGAAACAAACGTCGCTTGTTGACACCTGCAAGAGCGACACCATGTGCGTCTCCCCCTTCTTAAACGAGGGGCGCGTCTCGGTATCTACGCCCAAGATGTCTCGGCTAAGAAGGAAGTCCACTGCCTTTTCTGCCTCGCTTTCGCTCATCACCACCACCGTTTTACCGGGGAAGGTGACGGTTGGAAGTTGTGCAATGCTTTTCTTATCGAATTTGTTATATATAATCTTTCTCATTTCCACTTCGAGTTATAACGTGTTGCAAAATTAGAAAAAAGTTGTGACTTTATAGGCCTTTCTTGGTTTTTTACGCTAATTTTGCAGTTGATTTTCAGATAAAAAAGCAACGATGGTAAAAAGAAAGACAGAGAGTAAGCCAAAAAGGAAAAGCTCAACGTTCTCACTTAGCGGCATATTCAAGATAAGCAACGAACGAACCGACTTCGTTTTAGGTATTGTACTCATCCTCTTGGCTGTGTATGTGGGCTTAGCTATGTTCTCTTTTTTCACCACAGGAAAGGCTGATCAAAGCATATTAGAAGACCTTCGACCCGGCGAATGGCTCAATACAGGCAAGGAATTTTCCAACTATTGCGGTTCGTTGGGAGCCATTTTGGCCTACACGCTCATAACGCTCAACTTCGGTTTTGCTGCTTTTGCCATTCCCGTCTTCATACTTTTAGCGGGCGCTAAGCTAACGCGCGCTTACAAGGTGAACCTTTGGAAAACCTTCTTTTACCTTGCCATTATCATGGTTTGGTGTTCGGTGGCCTTCGCTAAGTTCCTTACACCGCTTACTGGTAGCCTTACTTTCAACCCCGGTGGCAATCATGGCCTGTTTTGTGTGCAGAATATTGAGAACATGATAGGTCCTCCTGGGCTTACTGCCTTGTTGTTCATCGTGGCTTTGGCGTTTCTAACTTACCTTAGTGCAGAGACTGTTTCGTTTGTTCGCAAAGCTATAAATCCCGTTAAATACATCACTAGCAAGGTGAAATTCACCAT
Organism: Prevotella sp. oral taxon 317 str. F0108; assembly: GCF_000162415.1. NCBI lineage: Bacteria > Pseudomonadati > Bacteroidota > Bacteroidia > Bacteroidales > Prevotellaceae > Prevotella > Prevotella sp. oral taxon 317. The sequence continues at coordinate 600,386 of NZ_GG740072.1, forward strand.
TGCCAACAATGGCAGTAGGACCGTCCCTGCCGACAAGGACGAGGAAGTAGAGGTTGAAACGCGCCAAGAAAACGGCCAGGCAAACGACGATGAAGGTCTGAAAGATGAAGAAAACGGGCTGCCAACGGTTGTGGATCTTACCGACGGAACAATGGGATTAGGCGGCGACAAACCGTTTGGCGGTGCACATTCCCATAAAGAACAGCAGGCGAACGGCGACCCTTCGGCGCAGCTGAAAGTGGAGATTCCACAAGGCGAAGAAACAGCTAGTGGCCGAGAACTAACCGCTGCCGAGGTGTTGAGCACGCCCATCAACCCCTTAGAGCCTTTCTTATCTTACAAATACCCCACGCTCAACTTGCTGAAAGCCTACGACAACGACAGTAAGCCCTATGTGGACATGACCGAATTGAAGGCCAACAACGACCGAATTATCAAGGTATTGCGCGACTTTGGCGTTGAAATAAGGGAGATTAAGGCAACGGTTGGCCCAACTATTACGCTCTACGAGATAACGCCAGCCGAGGGCGTGCGCATCAATAAGATACGAAACCTAGAAGACGACATTGCTCTGAGCCTTGCAGCACTGGGTATTCGTATCATCGCACCCATCCCCGGCAAGGGTACTATCGGCATAGAGGTGCCCAATAACAAGCCCAACATCGTGTCGATGGAAAGCATTCTCAATTCAAAGAAGTTCCAAGAAACAAAGATGGACTTGCCTTTGGCCTTGGGAAAAACCATCACCAACGAAGTATTTATGGTAGACTTGGCCAAGATTCCACACTTGCTTGTGGCTGGTGCAACGGGTCAAGGTAAGTCGGTTGGCCTTAATGCCGTCATCACCTCTTTGCTCTACAAGAAACATCCCAACGAATTAAAGCTTGTTTTGATAGACCCGAAGAAGGTTGAGTTCAGCATTTACTCGCCCATCGTTAACCACTTCTTGGCCAAAGTGCCCGAAGAAGATGATGAACCCATCATAACGGACGTTACAAAAGTGGTTCGTACGCTCAACAGTCTTTGCAAACTGATGGACACGCGCTACGACTTGTTGAAGGCAGCTGGTGCTCGTAACATCAAGGAATACAATGAAAAGTTTGTCAATCATAAGCTGAACCTCACCAAGGGACACGAGTACATGCCCTATATCGTGGTGATTATCGACGAGTTCGGCGACCTTATCATGACTGCCGGCAAAGAAATAGAGTTGCCAATAGCACGTATTGCACAGCTTGCGCGTGCCGTAGGTATACACATGGTGATAGCAACCCAACGCCCAACAACAAGCATTATCACAGGTAACATCAAGGCAAACTTTCCAGGAAGAATGGCTTTCAAGGTGAGCGCAATGATTGACTCGCGTACCATTCTCGACCGCCCAGGTGCCAATCAGCTCATCGGGCGCGGCGATATGCTTTTCCTTAACGGCAACGAGCCTGTTCGTGTGCAGTGTGCATTTGTTGATACGCCCGAAGTTGAGCGCATCAACAGGTTTATTGCAGACCAACCCGGTCCCGTCGAGCCAATGGAACTGCCCGAACCAAACACCGAAGAGGGGGGCATTGGCGGCGGAACGGCCGACATGAACAGCCTTGACCCCTACTTTGAAGAAGCAGCTCGCGCCATCGTTATCTCGCAACAAGGCTCAACAAGCATGGTTCAAAGGCGTTTTTCCATTGGATACAACCGCGCAGGGCGACTGATGGACCAGTTGGAGGTGGCTGGCGTCGTGGGCATAGCACAAGGCAGCAAGCCCCGAGAGGTGCTCATCACCGACGAAAACACGCTTAACGCCCTGTTGGCTAAGCTGCGTGGGGCTGGATAAGCCACTTATTGCCCGGCCATATCGTGCCAATTGACACAACGAAAAATAATTATCACTTTAAGCTATAGATATAAAGTAACACAGCTATGTTGAAGAAAGTATTATTATTGATTTGCCTTTCGATGTTCGTTTTCAATGCCACAAAGGCACAAAAGGATAACGATGCGCGTAAAGTGTTGGACAAAACGGCCGCCATTGTAGGCAATAAAGGTGGGGCATTGGCCAACTTTAAGCTGTCGAATGGCAAACTGGGAGCCATCAGCGGAACCATTTCCATCAAGGGAAACAAGTTCTATGCCCGCACATCGAAGGCCACAGTATGGTTCAATGGCAAGACACAATGGAGTTATCTGCCCTCAACCAACGAGGTAAATGTTAGCAATCCTAACCAGAGTCAGCAGGCAGCCATGAACCCTTACACCTTCATTAATATGTATAAGAGCGGCTACAACCTGTCTATGAACAAGGTGGGGCGCGACTATCAGGTGCATCTTGTGGCCGAAAAAGGCAACAAAGGCATTCCCGAACTCTATGTTTTGGTAGATGCTACGTACAAACCGAAACAAGTAAAGATGAAACGTGGCGGCGAATGGACCACCATAACGATAAGCAATTTCCTGCATAAAAACCTCTCCGACCATCTTTTCAGCTTTAATTCAAAAGACTTTCCCAGTGCCGAAGTGGTGGATTTGAGGTAAGCCAAACCCATTAACACCTTCGCTTTCGTAACGTTTATGCCGATGAATCGCCTGCAATTATACCGCACTTTATACAGACATCGTTCGTTGTCCATGCGCCGCGCCTTGGACTACGAGCACAATCGTTCGGCCAAATACCTATTTTATATAGGCTATATAATGGGTTTCGCGTATATGTTGTTTATTGCAGTGCTGCTTTCTTTGAAGGTTAACAACATGCGCGACACCAACGCGGCCGGCCTAATAGTGGGCATTTTGCCTATCATCCTGTTGGTAGACCTCTTTATACGTTTCACCTATCAGCAAACGCCAGCACAGATAATCAAGTGCTATGCACTGCTGCCGTTACCTCGAAAGGTTTGCATCGAAAGCTTTATAGGTGCCTCGCTCTTTAATCTAGGCAACGCATGGTGGTATGTATTGTTTGTTCCCTATTGCGTTATGTCGGTGGTGTTCAGTTATGGTTTGTTTGCAACCATCTTGCTTTTGGCGTTCATCGGCTTAGCCATATTGCTTAACAGCCAGCTGTATGTGCTTTTTCGAACCCTCGTTTCGCAGTCTTTATTATGGATATTGGGGCTTTTAGCCGTGTATAGCCTTTTGGCAATACCCATGATTTTTGGTGGAAACGGCTCGTTTGCGTCGTCACTTTTCATTTATTCACACCTAGGTATAGCCCTATCGCAAGGCGAAATATGGCCGTTACTCATTGTTCTATCCCTACTCATAGCGGTGGTTTGGCTGAACAGAGAAGTGCAATTCCATGCCATTTGGCGCGAGTTGACAAGCGAGAAAGCTGCAACCAAGGTCAACGGAAAAGACCGATTGGCCTTTCTCAGGCAGCACGGTGAGATTGGCGAATACGCTCATTTGGAGTGGAAATTGATTTCGCGCAACAAGTTTCCGCGCGAAACATTCATTTATAGCTTTTTCTTGATAGCGCTTTTAAGTGTTCTCATCACTTTCACACAAGCCTATAATGGCGATGGAATGGTGCGTTTTTGGTGTTCGTACAACTTTGTTATCCTCGGCCTTACACTCCTGTCGCGACTGTTAAGCATGGAAGGCAACTATATCGACATGCTTATGGTACACCCCAACAGCATCTATTCGCTTTTGCGAGCCAAGTACTACGTGTATTGTGGCTTGCTTATAGTGCCGTTTATGCTAATGTTGCCTATGGTGTTTGTGGGCAAGGCCAGTTTGCTTATGTTGTTAAGTTTCGCTCTTTTTGCGGCAGGTTTCCAGTTCCTTGTCTTCTTCCAATCGGCCGTTTACAACAAGCGGACTCAAAAACTTAACGTCTCGCTCATGTCAAGCCGAAACGTGGAACGTAACTATCTGTACATATTTGTTTGTCTCTTGGCACTACTTACCCCAGTGATATTCGTAGGTACGCTTTCCATGTTCTGCTCACCCACGGTCTGTTACTTATGCCTTAGTGTCGTGGGGCTTATCGGTATTGCCACCCACCGCCTATGGATAAGGAACGTTTATGTGCGAATGATGGCACGGCGGCATGAAAATTTGGAAGGATTTAGGACTTCCAAATGATAGCGCGCATGGCATTGCAGGGCAAAAGGACCAAAGGTTTTCAGCCAGCCCACTGCAAATGTCATAGATATTTAGTAACTTTACAGCATATTATGCGGTTCGTTTACTGAACCGCCATTAAGGATAAGAATCAATAAACCAACACGATAATGCACTTTAAATGGATATACGAACCGCTTTCGCCACAAATGCAATCTGCGGCAAAGGAATTGGGCGAGAAACTCAATATGAGCACTATTCTAGCTCAATTGCTCATACGTAGGGGCATAACAACCGAAAGTGCGGCCAAGCGTTTCTTCCGTCCGCAGCTCAACGACATCATCAACCCCTTTCTGATGAAAGACATGGACGTGGCCGTAGATAGGCTCAACGATGCTATGGGACGTAAAGAGCGCATCATGGTGTATGGCGACTACGATGTAGACGGATGCACATCGGTTGCCCTCGTGTATAAATTCCTTCAACAATTCTACTCAAACATCGAGTATTACATACCCGACCGCTACGAAGAAGGCTACGGCGTTAGTCGTAAGGGCATTGATTATGCCCACCAATCGGGCGTAAAGCTTGTTATCATCCTCGACTGCGGAATTAAGGCCATCGAAGAAATTGCTTACGCCAAATCGCTGGGCATCGACTTCATTATATGCGACCACCATGTTCCCGACGAAGAGATGCCGCCAGCAGTGGCCATTCTTAACCCCAAACGCCCCGACGACCATTATCCCTTTAAGCACCTTTCGGGCTGCGGTGTGGGCTTTAAGTTCATGCAAGCCTTTGCCAAAAACAACGGCATTCCCTTCTCGCGACTCATTCCCATGCTCGACTTATGCGCCGTTAGCATAGCAGCCGACTTGGTTCAGGTGGAAGAAGAAAATCGCATATTGGCCTTTCACGGGCTGAAACAGCTCAACCAAAACCCCAGTTTGGGCTTAAAAGCCATCATAGACATCTGTGGACTTTCGGGTAAAGAGATTTCCATGAGCGACATCGTTTTCAAAATAGGCCCGCGCATTAACGCATCGGGGCGCATGGAAAGTGGAAAAGAAAGTGTGTCGCTACTGGTAGAGAAAGATTATAACGTGGCTTTGCAAAGTGCCAAGCACATTAACGAATACAACGAGCAACGCAAAGACATCGACAAGCAAATGACCGAGGAGGCAAACCAAATTGTTGCACGCCTGGAAAGTCAGAAAAAGCAGTCGAGCATCGTGCTATACGATGAGAATTGGAAGAAAGGCGTGATTGGAATCGTTGCTTCACGACTCACCGAAATTTACTTCCGGCCCACCGTTGTCATCACTCGCGATGGCGATTTTGCCACAGGTTCGGCTCGCAGCGTCATGGGTTTCGACATCTATTCGGCCATTAAGAGTTGCCGCGACTTGCTCATCAACTTCGGCGGACACACCTATGCCGCAGGACTGACCATGAGATGGGACGACGTTCCGCGTTTTGTAGAACGTTTTCACCAATACGTAGACAACCATATACTGCCCGAACAGACCGAGGCCATATTGCACATTGATGAGATTATAGACTTTAAGGACATCACCAAGAAGATGCACCACGACTTAAAAAAGTTCTCGCCCTTCGGTCCGGGCAACCTCAAACCGCGCTTTTGCACCAACAATGTTTACGATTATGGCACAAGTAAGGTGGTGGGTCGTGAGCAAGAACACATCAAACTCGAACTTATCGATTCTAAATCGAGCAATGTGGTAAACGGCATTGCCTTTGGGCAGAGTGCCTCGGCACGCTATATCAAGTCGAAACGCAGCTTTGATATTGCCTATACCATCGAAGACAATGTGTTTAGACACAACAACGTACAACTGCAAATAGAAGATATTAGGCTTACCGAAAGCGACGAGAACGACGAACACAACGCCCTTTAACCGCCTATGGAAGAAACTAACGGCACGCAAACCGCCCACGACGCGTTTAAACGAACGTTGCGCGAGTATTGGGGCTACCCCGATTTTCGTGGCATTCAGCGAGACATCATCGAGAGTATCGCCCAAGGAAAGGATACGCTTGGACTGATGCCCACGGGCGGTGGTAAGTCTATCACCTTCCAAGTGCCTGCCTTGGTGATGTCTGGTGTTTGCGTGGTGATAACCCCTTTGATAGCCCTGATGAAAGACCAAGTGGACCATCTGCGGCAGAAAGGCATACAGGCGGCCGCCATCTATTCGGGAATGAGCCGGCGCGAGATAATCACAACGCTCGAAAATTGCGTCTTTGGTGGTGTAAAACTCCTTTATGTGTCGCCCGAACGATTGTTTTCGGACATCTTCAAAACCAAGTTCAAACACATGGAAGTGAGTTTCGTCACGGTAGACGAAGCCCACTGTATCAGCCAATGGGGTTACGATTTCCGCCCTTCTTACTTGGCCATTGCCGAGGTTAGAAAGCTTAAACCCGATGTTGCGGTGCTTGCCTTAACAGCTACAGCCACTCCCAAGGTGGTAGACGACATTCAGGAGCGATTGAATTTTAGGCAAAAGAACGTGTTCCGAATGAGTTTCGAACGTTCAAATTTGGCCTACATCGTCCGCGACACGATGGACAAGCACACCGAACTGATACATATTCTCAACGCCGTGGCTGGTTCGGCCATCGTTTATGTGCGCAGTCGCAAGCACGCCAGCGACATCGCCTCCCACATTTCCTCGGCAAACATCTCTGCAACCTTCTATCATGCAGGCCTAGAACCTGCTGTAAAGAACCAACGACAGAACAGCTGGCAGCAAAACGAGGTGCGAGTGATGGTGGCCACTAATGCCTTTGGCATGGGCATAGACAAGCCCGATGTGCGCCTAGTGGTGCATATGGATTGCCCAGACTCTATTGAGGCCTACTTTCAAGAGGCGGGTAGGGCAGGGCGCGACGGCAAAAAGGCTTATGCCGTGTTGCTATGGAACAATAGCGACCGCAGGAAACTGAACAAGCGCGTGGCTGAAACCTTTCCCGAAAAAGAGTATATAAAAGAGGTGTACGAGGATTTAGCCTACTATTATCAAATAGGTGTGGCCAGCGGTGCAGGCTATTCGTTCGTATTCGAGATAGACAGGTTTTGCCGAACGTTTAAGCATTTCCCCGTGCAAACGCATTCGGCATTGCAGATTTTGGAGCGGGCAGGCTACATACATTACGAAATGGACCCAGAAGCAAGGGCAAGAGTGATGTTTAAACTGGGACGTAACGACTTGTATCGCTTAGACGAAGGGAGTGCGTTTGAAGAGGCTGTGATTACTGCCTTGCTAAGAAACTACGGCGGACTGTTCAGCAATTACGTTTATATTGATGAAAGTTTATTGGCCCAAGAGGCAGAACTGACTACTCACCAAGTGTATGTGATACTTAAAAATCTAGCCCAACGCAACATCATCAACTTTATTCCGCAACGCAAAACGCCTTTTATTACCTATCTGCGCGATAGGGTAGACGGCGAACGGGTTGTGCTAAGCAAGGAAATATACGAAGAACGCAAGGCGCAATATGTTGCTCGCATCAATGCCATGCAGGCTTACGCCACAAATGGCGATGTTTGCCGAAGTCGCCAACTACTTATATACTTTGGCGAAGAGCGACACAAAGACTGCCAACAATGCGATGTTTGTTTGGAACATGCCTCGCCCGAACCTAGCAACGAACAAACAACCACGGCTCGTAACGCCATACTAAATTTGTTGAAAGATGGCGAACGACACCACATAACCGAACTTCACAAGCTAAACTTACCCCAAAAGGGCTTAGATGTGGCACTCGAATACCTCATTCACGAAGAGGAAGTACGCCTTGATGGTAGTTTCCTTTATATTTTAGAGTGAGGTTATGAGTTTTGTGAGGTTATGAGTTTTGTGAGGTTGTGAGTTTTGTGAGGTTGTGAGTTTTGTGAGTTTTGTGAGTTGTGTGAGTTTTGTGAGTTGTGAGTTTTGTGAGGTTATGAGTTTGTGAGGTTATGAGTCTTGTGAGGCTATGAGTTTGTGAGGTTAAGGACTTATAAGTTTATGAGTTTATAAAGTTATAAGTTCATCACATTGCGAGTTATAGTTTTAAGTCAACATTAGTTCGTTAACTCGTCTACTTGTCAACATGTCCACTCTTCCACTTGTCCACTCTTCCACTTGTCCACTCGTCAACTCGTCTACTTGTCAACTCGTCTACTTGTCAACTCGTCTACTTGTCAACTTGTCTACTTGTTAACCCGTCAGCTTGTCAACTTGTCTACTTGTTTACCCGTCAGCTTGTCAACTTGTGCAGCATGCCCTGCAACCGTTTGCGCAGGCTGATAGTAAACATACGCGTTTTCAGTGCTGGCCCATGCGCGTGTATACAGCATTATCTTTTTTTTGTCTAGTTTTTAATAAGATATTTAACATTGTGAGTGCCCTTTCTGCTCACCAATCGCTCACCTTACCGCAAAAAATCGATTCTCGCGAAGGTTGGTTTTGATGCAAAAAGTGTTGTTATGTGAATGCTAACAAACTGGATATTTATTCCAATGAACCACCCTTTGTACTAGATTTTGGGCTATTTGCAGCAAAATGCACTGCAATATGCCGCAAAATGCAGTGCGTTTTGATGCTAAATGCGAGGTAAAATGGTGCTAAATGCAGTGGTTTTGCTGCAAAACGCAAGGCAAAATGGTGCTAAATGCAGTGCAAAATGGTGCTTAACGCAAGGCAAAAAGCATAAACATACACGGCAAAGGTATAAATATAACCCTTTCGAACCATGAAACACGTGGCTGAAAAGGGTGAAATAGTCGTTAAAAAGTAGGTTTTTAGGTGCTAAAAGCAGGTTATTGGGGTTGAAAAATTACGAGATGGCAACCATTCTAGAAAGGCTAAATGGTGCAAAATGCAGCTTTTGTTCTCAAAAATAGACAATGGAAAAGGCGTAAAAGACTATAAAAGGCGGCTTTTTACCAACTTTATAGCCTATATTTTCGCTAGAACGGAGTGAAAAATAGAAAGGTTTTGTAAAATTAAAGATAAGAATTTAAGTTTTTGAGTTGATGAGTAGGTGACTTATTGAGTTGATGGTTGGGTGAGTTTGTGAGTTCATGAGTTGATATGAATTTATAAGTTGGTGATTTGGTGAGTTTGTGAGTTGATATGAGTTTGTACGTTGATGAGCTGATGAGTTTTTGAGTTGATAAGTTTTTGAGTTGATGATTTCTTGAGTTGATGATTTCTTGAATTGACAAGTTTGTGAGTTGATAAGTCTGAGAGTTGACATGCCGATGGTTGATTTGTCCTGCACATCGTATATGATTAGGAGTGTTTATCTTGTGTTGGCATCACAAAGACGGCAAACTTTTCTCAATTTATAAAACATTAGAAACCAAGACGACTTCAATACATAAAGATACTCATGTTTCAGTTAGTTATGCCAATCTAAGAACCTTTTTGTTTCAGACTTTCATTAATATATGCTTGTGGTTCTGCACTTACGGAGCTTTAGTGAGTGGTAGTTAAAAGTGCGCATTGGTTTGTCTATTGACCTTTCAAAAGGGCATGTTTTACCCACTAAGTTGCAAAATAAGTCCAAAAGGCCGTGTTCCAGGCCCTATAATATAGTGGGGAGGGACACGGCCTTAATTCGTGGTGATGTAGCTTGCGCAGGATTTAAATCACTGCCCTAGCTAACACCACCACTTATGAATATGTTACAAATAGTTGTCTAACGCTGCATATTAAGCTGCTTTCCTTGAATTATTTGGCTGTGTTGGGCTTTCCTTCGTACTTTCCTGCTACGGTCCTTGTCTTTTTTCCCAAAGTTTGCGCTAACTGGAACGTTATTTTGTAAACGCCATCTTCGTTCTTACTTACCGTAAATTGACTTCCTCTATCTAACTTAGCCGTATTATCGAAAAGAGAACTAGTAATACCACTAGATTCGCAATGAACAGTTTTACCATAATCCTTGGTGGAGAGCGATAAGTTAAGCGTTTCTAACGGTCTTTCATTCTTCTCTATTGATTCTATTCCCAATACAATGATTGCATCTTCATCAGTTTCTTGGGCAGTCATGCTGACCACCTTAGTTTCTTGACCATCAATTTTTACAGTGTTAGATTCATCGTCGTCATCACTGCCGCAAGCGGTGAAAACAGTAAACGAAGCGAGGAGCATCATTGTCAATGCAATGAGCTTGGATGTTTTAGAAAATGTTGTTTTCATAAATGTTTTTTTAGTTTTTCCATGGTGTATTAATGTTAATGTTGAATCATGATATTGTAGAGGAGTTCTGCGCCAATCCCCATGGTGATTTGTCTGGAAATCCGCCACAACTTACGCTGCAAAATTAGTGATTTAATTTTACATCTTCATCATAAAAGCAACTTTATTTTACAATAATCTTCAATCTTCTTCGCTTTGTCCTATTTATTGTTCAATTTAAACGAGAACTATGGATGAACGTCTTCTGATTGTAGTAGAAATGGAAAGTCACCGCATTATATGTTTACTTTAAAAGGGGGTTGAAAGAAAAGGACACCTTTTATATATAAGGCGTCCTTTGCAATTGCTGCTTGATGCAGGCATTCATTTTATTTTTATCAATGGCCATAATATGATTATGGTGTGATTTCAGCCAACTCTTTTCTTGTTTCGCGAAAGATATGTTTACTGCCACAGCCATGTTCAAGTAAACGTAGCCTTGGGCGTTTATGCGCGATGAGAACATTCAACTTATAGGTCGACCACCGTAATGCCTGCACCGCCGAACTGCACATGCTCGTCTTTAAATGATGTTACGTTGGGTACGGTGGCTAGGTACTGTCGGATAAGTTGGCGAAGAATGCCGTTTCCTTTTCCGTGGAGGATGCGCACACGGGGCATGCCCACAAGAATGGCATCGTCGATGAAGTGCATCACGGCATTAAGTGCATCGTCGCCACGTTCGCCCCTGATGTCGAGGTCTTGGTGAAAGTGGCTCTTACGTTCGTCGATGGTTTGCCGCGTTCCTTTACTCATGGTGTATTGTTGGGCTTGCTCTTTCTCCGCGGGGGTGGCCAATTCAAGTCGTTTGACATCCATTTTAGAGCGCATACCCCCGAACACCACCAAGGCCATGCCGTTATTGTCGAGCGATTCTACACGTCCAACGGTTGAAAGGCCTTTCATCTTTACTGCATCGCCAGGCTTAATCTCGCCCGTGGGCGATTGTTTCTTGCTTACAGCCTCCCTTATTTGCTCGGCAGCTTTCTTCTGTTTCTCGGCCTTTTCCTTAATATGTTTCTCGTGCCTTTCCTTTCTACGCTTTATCTGTTCAATCTTCTTGGCGATAAATTCGTCGTTGGCAGCCGCATCAACTTGTTCAACAGAGGTGCGGAACTCGCTCAGTTCTTCGCGAATACGTTTAGTGCGTTCCTTTTCGGCTTGTGCCTCCTTAATCTCACGAATGGTTGTTTCTATACGTTTGTTGCTTTCGCGGAGCAGTTCTTCGGCCTGTTCTTTCGCCCGTTTCAGTACATCTTTCCTTGTTTTTCCAATCTCCTCGATGTCTTTTTCATAACGTTCGATAGCAGCCTGCAATTCTTTTTCCTGCTTGTGTATGGTGGCTCGCTTGTTTTCCCAATAGCGTTTGTCGCGCACAATGTCTTGCAAGTACTTGTCGCTCTGTATATAATCTTCGCCCACAATGCGCGATGCATCTTGTATTACCTCTTCGGGCAATCCTATTTTGCGTGCAATCTCAATGGCAAACGAACTTCCTGGCTGTCCGATAGACAGCATAAAGAGGGCCTGCATCTCCTTTCTATCATAGAGCATGGCTCCATTGGCCACGCCATCGTGCGTATCTGCAAAATGTTTTAGGTTTTGATAGTGGGTGGTGATGACGCCAAACGCACCCTTGTTACAAAACTGGGTAAGCACAGACTCGGCTATGGCACCACCGATGAGCGGTTCGGTGCCCGTTCCGAACTCATCGATGAGGATGAGGGTCTTATCGTTGGCATGCCTCATCATCATCTTCATGTTGAGCAGATGCGACGAATAGGTGCTGAGATCGTTTTCGATACTTTGCTCGTCGCCAATGTCTATCATCACGTTTTGGAACACGCCCACCCGCGAAGTGTCGCCCAGGGGTACGGATAAGCCACATTGAACCATGTATTGGAGCAGACCTACGGTTTTAAGGCACACGGACTTGCCACCTGCATTGGGGCCAGAAATGATGAGTATGTGCTTTTGTGGAGTGAGTGTAACATCAAGAGGTACAACCCTTTTGCCCTGTTTCTCTAACGAAAGCCTTAATAGCGGATGTACGGCTTGCCCCCAATCGATGAGCGGTTTGTTGCTTATCTGCGGTTCGATGGCCTTGAAGGTTCGGGCCAACTCTGCCTTGGCACGTATAAAGTCGATGTGCGCCAATAGCTGATAAGAGGCCGTCATGGGGGCGATGTGTGGCCTAATGTCGTTGGACACCTCTTTTAATATGCGTACAATCTCCTTTTTTTCGTCTGCCTCTAATTCTCTTATCTTGTTGTTTGCCTCCACAACTTCGGTCGGTTCGATGTATACCGTACGCCCAGAGGCCGACTCATCGTGGACGATACCGCCGATTTTGCGTTTCATTCCAGGCAAAACGGGTATCACAAGTCGCCCCTCGCGTATGGCAGGCGTAACGTCTTTCTCTACCAATCCCTCTTGTTGAGCATTGCGGAGGATAGAGTTGAGGATACGCGAAACACTTCCTTCGGTTTGCGCCAGCTCGCGCCTGATGCGCGCCAGTTCGGGCGATGCACTGTCTTTTATCTTTCCAAACTTGTCTACAATCTGCGTAATGCGGCGCACAATGTCGGGAAAGGTGGCCACATCTACGGTTAGCAGTTGGAGTGAAGGATAGGGAAAGCGCGCGTTTTGACCCTCGATAGCCACTTGGCCCTCGGTGGTACGGTTGAGAAACCGCACTACTTGGTGGATGGTGTCGAGCGAACGTAGCAGGTCGAAGAGTTCTTGCTCATCGAGATGTGTCCCTTCGATGCGCAGGCGCGAAAGGGTGGGGCGCAGGTCGAAGAAGTATTGAAGGGGGAAATCTTCGGCTTGGGTTTGCAAAAGCCTGAACTCGCGCGTTTGCGTAAGCCATGTTTGTATCTCGTCGGCATTGTGGCTCATGGTCATATCGTCTACCTTGGTGGTGCCAAGTGTAGACAGACATTTTCCTTTTAATAAGGTTCTAACCTCGTTAAAGCCAATTTTCTGCTCAAAATTATTCGGATAAATCATACTGCAAAATTACTTCACATTATCGAATTGGCAAAACCAAAGGAAGAAAATACTGCTTTAAAGTTAGGTGGGATGTTGTGAGGACTCAGGTTTAGCATAGCGTCGTTATGGATTTTTTGTCGCATTTCACCAATAAAAAAGCACCCGACGAATGTTCGACAGGTGCTTTTGTGGGTTTGTTGAAACTGTGATTATTACTTGTTTTTGAGCAAGTCGCGAATTTCTGAAAGCAGTTTTTCTTCGTTGCTGGGCTCTGCTGGTGCCTCTGGAGCAGCAGGTTCTTCTTTCTTTCGCGAGAGAGAATTGATGCCCTTGATGAGCAAGAAGATGCAGAAAGCTATAATCGTGAAGTCGATAACATTCTGGATGAAATTGCCATACATGATTTTAGCTTCACCAATGGTGATAGACAACCCCTTGAAATCCAACCCTCCGATTAGCATTCCGATAACGGGCATCAGCAAGTCGTCTACGACAGAAGAGACGATTTTGCCGAAAGCTCCGCCTATGATAACGCCGACTGCCAAATCCAACACGTTACCCCGCATGGCAAAGTCTTTAAACTCGTTTAAAAATTTACTCATTGTTTTTTTTGTTGTTGATAATAATTATTTGTGAAATCCAATGCAAATATAGAAATAAATTCGTAACTTTGCGGTGCAATTGAGGAAAAAAAGCATTGTTTAGGCTAACATTTTGATTTGTTAAACCATTTTGTAATGTCAACTTGCTAAATGCCCCCACACGCATATTTTTAACCCATTAAAAATAAGAACAAAGATGATTAAAATTGGTATTAACGGATTTGGCCGTATCGGTCGTTTCGTTTTCCGCGCTTCTCTCGAAGAGGCTAACGCTAAAGAAGTGCAAGTTGTTGCTATCAACGACCTTTGCCCTGTAGACTACTTGGCATACATGCTGAAGTATGACACGATGCACGGTATCTTCAATGGCACTATCGAGGCAGACGTTGAGAAGTCGCAACTCATCGTAAACGGCAACGTTATCCGTGTAACCGCTGAGCGCAATCCCGCCGACTTGAAGTGGGGCGAGGTTGGTGCAGAATATGTTGTTGAATCTACCGGCTTGTTCCTTTCTAAGGAAAAGTCGCAAGGACACATTGATGCAGGCGCTAAGTATGTTGTTATGTCGGCTCCTTCTAAGGACGATACGCCCATGTTCGTAACTGGTGTAAACGACAAGACCTACGTAAAGGGTACGCAATTCGTTTCTAACGCTTCTTGCACCACCAACTGCTTGGCTCCTATCGCTAAGGTGTTGAACGACAAATGGGGTATCACCGATGGTTTGATGACGACGGTTCACTCAACCACTGCTACACAAAAGACTGTTGACGGTCCTTCTATGAAAGACTGGCGTGGTGGCCGTGCCGCTTCGGGTAACATCATTCCTTCTTCTACTGGTGCTGCTAAGGCCGTAGGTAAGGTTATCCCCGAATTGAACGGCAAGCTCACGGGTATGTCTATGCGTGTTCCTACACTCGACGTTTCGGTTGTTGACCTTACCGTTAACTTGGCTAAGCCTGCTAAGTACGAGGAGATTTGTGCTGCCATGAAGGAAGCTTCTGAGGGCGAACTCAAAGGTGTTCTGGGTTACACCGAGGATGCTGTGGTTTCTTCTGACTTCTTGGGCGACCCTCGCACCTCTATCTTCGACGCCAAAGCAGGTATTGCTCTTACCGATACCTTCGTGAAGGTTGTTTCTTGGTACGACAACGAAATTGGCTACTCGCACAAGGTTGTTGAGCTGATTAAGCACATGGCAAAGGTTAACGGCTAATTATTTTTAGCGTTAAACTGAACAAAAACGAGCCGTCCTATAAGTTAGGACGGCTTTTTTTATTACCTTTGCCTTTGTGAAGATGATAACGATATTGGGTCCAACTGCCTGTGGCAAAACTGCCTTGGCTGTTAATCTTGCCGCCAAAACGGGTGGCGAGATTATCAGCGCGGATAGTAGACAGGTGTATCGGGGCATGGATATTGGTACAGGTAAAGACCTGTCTGAATATAATGTGGACGGCAAACAAATTGCTTACCACCTTATAAATATAGAGGATGCTGGGCAGAAGTATAACCTGTTTAGGTTTCAAGAAGACTTCAACGCCGCATACGAAGACCTTACCCATAGGGGAGTGCTGCCCATATTGTGCGGCGGAACGGGTCTTTATATGGAGGCGGTGCTGAAAGGTTACGCCTTGTCGCCTGTTCCGCAAGACGACAACTTGCGCAAAAAACTATCCGCACGAACGTTAACCGAGTTAAAAGAGCTGTTGGTATGGTTGAAGGCAAGGAACGGTTCGGTAATGCACAACGAAACGGATGTTGATACGGTAAGTCGTGCCATAAGGGCAATAGAAATTGAATTTCACAACTTACGCCGTCCCGTTGATACACGAAGGCTGCCAGCCGTGAGTTCGCTCATCGTGGGATTAGACGTTGGCAGAGACGTACGCAGAGAGCGAATAACTGCTCGACTGAAAGCCAGATTGGAAGAAGGGATGGTAGAAGAGGTGCGTGGACTGCTTGAAAAGAACGGCATTGCGAAAGAAGACCTGATGTACTATGGACTGGAATACAAGTACGTTACGGCCTTTGTGGTTGGAGAAATGTCGTACGATGAAATGTTCAAGCAGTTGGAGATAGCCATTCACCAGTTTGCCAAACGGCAGATGACGTGGTTTAGAGGCATGGAACGGCGTGGGTTTAACATCCACTGGTTAAACGCTAGCATGCCAATGGCCGACAAGCTAGCGCAAATTGAAAGGTGGATGGAACAAGAAGACGAAACTATTTACGGAAAGAGAAGATAATAGTATGGCAGCAAACAAGAAATGGGCAATATTGTACTGTCCCAAGAAAGGGATGTACAGCAGGGGAGTGCGTTGGAGTAGGGTGGAGCGAAGCCTGATGGACAACGGAATCGACTTTGACTATGTGCAGAGCGAAAACGCCAATAGCGTTGAGCGACTGATAACCATGTTCATTGAGAATGGTTATCAAACCATTGTTGTTGTTGGGGGCGACTCGGCTCTTAACGATGCTGTAAACTGTCTGATGCGCGCTGACAAAGAAACGAGAGACGGCATAGCGTTGGGCGTTATACCCAACGGGCTGATGAACGACTTTGCTCATTTCTGGGGAATGAAGGACGGCGATGTGGACTCTATCGTGAAATGGTTGAAGAAAAGACGCGTAAGGAAGATAGATTTGGGTCTCATTCGCTATATTAATAAGGAGGGGAAGAACTGCCGGCGGTACTTTCTGAATTGTGTAAACGTTGGGCTGATTGCCACCATCATGAACTTGCGCATGCAAACACGACGCCTTTTTGGGTCGCGTACCTTGTCTTTCCTTTTTTCTTTCGTACTTCTGGCCTTCCAACGACTAGAATATAAGATGCGTTTGAAAATTAATGAAGAAGTGCTGAACCGCAAGATAATGACCATCTGCGTTGGAAACGCTTTGGGGTACGGTCAAACGCCCAATGCAGTTCCCTACAACGGATTATTGGATGTGTCGGTGGTGTATCATCCTAAGATGATGAAATTGTTTGAAGGTATTTACTTGTTTTTGCGTGGTAAATTCTTAAATCATCGTAGCGTGCACCCTTATCGCACACGCATGGTTGAATTCATGGATGCCAATCACGCCTTGGTTGGCATTGATGGAAGGCCGATGAACACGCCCGTTGGCGAGTTTAAGATTTTGGTAGAGCAAGAAGTGATAAACTTTTTGATACCCGATTAACCCAGTTTGCTAACTTTGCGCAACTCTTCGTCTTGCATGATGCGTATCTTGCGGCCATCTATTGCAACCATGTTTTCGGCAGCAAACGAGGACAATGTGCGTATGGCATTGCTTGTTGTCATGTTTGACATGCTCGCGATATCTTCTCTGCTGAGATATATGTTTAGTGTGTAGCCGTCTTCTTCCACTCCATAGCTGTCTTTTAAGAACAACAGCGTCTCGGCTAGTCGCCCTCGTATGTGCTTTTGTGTAAGATTTATCGTTCGCTCATCAGACGAGCCTAGCAATCTTGCCAAATGCCGAATGAAGAAAGACGAGACGGCCGTGTTTTCGTGAATGAACTTCACCACCAATTTGATAGGTATGAAAGCAACGACGCACGTGTCGATGGCCATAGCCGAAGTTTTATATTCTTCGCCTGCGAAGAAAGCCCGATAACCGAAAAATTCCACAGCCTTAATAGCGCGGATAATTTGACTTCTACCATTAACGCCATCCTTATATACCTTAACCTTACCCGACACAAGGCACATCACTTCGTGTGGAGATTCACCTCCTCTATATATGATGTCGTTCTTTGTAAATGTAACAATCCGCACATTGTCGGCCAACAGTTCTTGTTGGGCTTTCGAAAGGGGAGCCCAGTGTTCGGAAATGATACCAATCACTTCCTCCCTTGATACTAGAATTTTAGCTGTCATAATTTTCCTGGCTTTACTCAGTCTTGTAGTGATTAACAGAATTGCATACAAAATTACACATTTTTCTTCTAAGGAGCGGGTTTGTTGTTCTCTTTTTTATCTGAATGAAGTAGAAAAAAGGTTATTTTTGCAATTTCATCGGCTTTTATTTGTGTTAAAGCCGATATTTTTGTACTTTTGGCGGATGAAGAGTTGACATCCTAACCAATCTTCTGAACTTGATGACTAACAATTAAACCTTAAAGTATAGCTATATGGGTTATATACGATTTGAAAAATCCCTCATGACCAATCTTGAGGAAACATTACCTAAAGAGTTGCTGCGGACTAACAGGTCGGGAGCGTATGCTTGTTCGTCTATACTGGATTGCAATACGAGGAAGTATCATGGCTTACTCGTTCTGCCAATTCCTGAAATCGATGACGACAATCATGTGCTGCTCTCTGCACTCGATGTCTCTGTGGTTCAACACGGCGCAGTGTTCAATCTTGGGGTGCATAAGTACCGCGGAAACACGTACAGTCCTAACGGACACAAATACATCCGCGAGTTCAACTGCGATAAAGTGCCCACAACCTTGTATAGGGTTGGGGGAGTGCTGCTGAGAAAGGAAATGGTTTTCCAGCACTTCGAGGACCGGATACTTATTCGATACACCTTAGAAGATGCGCACTCAGCCACCACTCTGCGTTTCAAACCCTTCCTCGCATTTAGGAGCGTGCGAGAGTACACTCACGAAAACACCGTGGCGTCACGCGAGTACCACGAAGTGGAGAACGGCATAAAGACTTGCATGTATGCAGGTTATCCTGATTTGTTCATGCAGTTCAGTAAGAAGAATACGTTTGTGTTCGAACCAAATTGGTATCGTGGCTTAGAATATCCAAAGGAACAAGAACGCGGTTACGATGCCAACGAGGATCTTTATGTGCCTGGTTACTTCGAGATGAACATCAAAAAGGGCGAAAGCATCGTGTTCTCTGCCTCCATCAAAGAGTTTACAACAAAAGGCCTCTGTCAATTGTTTGAAGATGAGGTGAATGAGAGAAGCCCTCGCGACAACTTTCTCCACTGTTTGATAAATGCTGCTCACCAGTTCCATATCAGTGAGGGAGATGGTGACGAGTACATCCTAGCCGGATATCCTTGGTTCAAGTGCAGGGCACGCGACACCTTCGTCGCTTTGCCTGGTTTAACATTAGCCATTGAAGAAGAAAGTTATTTCGAGGCGGTTATGCGCACGGCGGAAAGAGGATTGCGCGAGTTTATGGACGACAAGCCCCTAACTGTCAAGATTGCAGAGATAGAACAGCCCGACGTTTTGTTGTGGGCGATTTGGGCCATACAGCAATATGGACGAGAAACTGGCAAGGAACGGTGCATTGAAAAGTATGGACAGCTGGTTAAAGACATCATTATATATATAAGGAGTAACAAGCATCCAAACCTTACACTCGACGACAACGGACTTATTAGGACCAACGGAAAAGACAAAGCCGTAACTTGGATGAACTCAACCATCAATGGCAAGCCCGCAGTTCCTCGCTCCGGATACATCGTAGAGTTCAATGCCCTGTGGTATAATGCACTGAAATTCGCTGCAACCATCGCCACCGACATGGGCGAACCCCACGAAACAGAGAACTTGGAAGAGATGGCCGAACGGTGTAAGAAAGCCTTTGTGGACACGTTCTTGAACGAATACGGCTACCTTTACGACTTTGTTGACGGCAATATGGTAGACTGGAGCGTGCGTCCGAACATGATTTTCGCCGTTGCGTTAGACTATTCGCCATTAGAGTTGAACCAAAAGAAGAGCGTTCTTGATGTCTGCACGCGGGAGTTGCTCACCCCCAAGGGACTTAGAACCTTGTCGCCCAAGAGTGGAGGATACAATCCCATGTACGTAGGGTCGCAGCTGCAACGCGATTATGCCTACCATCAGGGAACCGCATGGCCTTGGTTGGGCGGATTTTACATGGAAGCGTGCCTCAAACTCTATAAGCGTACGCGCCTAAGCTTTATCGAAAGACAGATGGTTGGCTACGAAGATGAGATGTTCTACCATTGTCTCGGAACCATTCCCGAACTATTCGATGGCAACCCTCCTTTCCATGGTCGTGGCGCAATATCGTTCGCCATGAACGTAGGCGAAATACTGAGAACTTTAGAACTACTTGAAAAATACTCATATCAATAACAACGGAGGAACTGAATAATGAAAGTACTAATGTTTGGTTGGGAGTATCCTCCTCACATCTTAGGCGGTCTTGGTACGGCAAGCTTTGGCATCACCGAAGGGTTGCATGCCCAAGGCGACATGGAAATAGCTTTCTGCCTGCCCAAACCTTGGGGCGACGAAGACAAGAACGCCGCCAACATCGTGGCCATGAACTGCGTTCCCGTGGCATGGCGCGACGTAAACTACGATTATCTTAAAGAAAGGTTAGGCAACGTAATGTCTCCCGAATACTATTATGAATTGAGAGACCACATATATGCCGACTTCAACTACATGAACTTGAACGACCTGGGTTGCGTGGAGTTTTCCGGACGCTACCCCGACAACCTGCACGAAGAGATTAACAACTACTCAATCGTTGCAGGCGTAGTGGCTAGGCAGCAGTCGTTCGATATCATTCACGCACACGACTGGCTCACTTATCCCGCGGGAATTCATGCCAAGCAGGTGTCGGGCAAGCCGCTTTGCATCCATGTACATGCCACCGACTTCGACCGTTCGCGCGGAAAGGTAAACCCAACGGTTTATTCAATCGAGAAAGATGGTATGGACAACGCCGACTGCATTATGTGCGTGTCTGAACTTACTCGCCAAACGGTTATCAACCAGTACCATCAAGACCCGCGTAAGTGTTTTACCGTGCACAACGCCGTATATCCCTTGGCGCAAGAACTGCAAGACATTCCACGCCCTAATCACGATAATAAGGAAAAGGTTGTTACCTTCCTTGGACGTATCACCATGCAAAAGGGACCCGAATACTTTGTTGAGGCGGCCACTATGGTGTTGCACCGCACCCGAAACGTGCGTTTCTGTATGGCTGGCTCGGGCGACATGATGGACCAAATGATTTATCTGGCTGCCAACCGCGGCATTGCCGACCGGTTCCACTTCCCTGGATTTATGCGCGGCAAGCAGGTTTACGAGTGCCTCAAAGCCTCTGATGTGTATGTGATGCCGTCTGTAAGCGAACCTTTTGGCATTTCGCCTCTCGAGGCCATGCAATGCGGCACGCCCTCAATCATTTCCAAACAAAGCGGTTGCGCAGAGATATTGACCAATTGCATCAAGGTAGACTATTGGGACATACACGCCATGGCCGACGCCATTTACTCCATTTGCCACAACGATAGCCTGTTCCATTACCTTCAAGAAGAGGGAAAAAACGAGGTAGACCAAATTACTTGGGAGAAAGTTGGACTTTGGATACGCACGCTTTACGAGAGAACAATTAACAAGAACTAATGCAGCCTTTAAAACAATAAAACGATGAAAACGATATGTTTATATTTTGAGATACACCAAATTATCCATCTCAAACGGTACAGATTCTTCGATATCGGTACAGATCACTACTATTACGATGACTTCGAGAACGAACGAACCATAACCGACATTGCCGAACGCTCCTACATGCCTGCGCTAAATGCGCTACTCGACATGATTAAGGCCAACGACCAGTACTTCAAGGTGGCCTTTTCACTTTCGGGCGTGGGCATCGAACAATTGGAAATGCACGCACCGCAAGTGTTGGACAAGCTGCAAGAACTAAACGACACAGGCTGTGTCGAATTCTTGGCCGAGCCTTATTCGCATGGTTTGGCATCACTCATCAACGAAGACAGTTTTGAGGCCGAAGTGAAGAAACAATGCCAAAAGATAAAGGAATATTTCGGACAAGTGCCCAAGGTGTTGAGAAACTCTTCGCTCATCTATAACGACGACATTGGGTTGAAGGCTTCGCACATGGGCTTTAAGGGCATGTTAACCGAGGGAGCTAAGCACGTATTGGGTTGGAAGTCGCCCCATTACCTCTACCATTGCAACATGGCACCCAATCTGAAACTGCTTTTGCGCGACATCCGTTTAAGCGATGACGTGTCGTTGCGCTTTAACAACAGCGAGTGGGACGAGTATCCACTCTTCGCAGACAGGTATGTTGGCAAGATAGCAGCTTTGCCCGAAGAGGAACAAGTTATCAACATCTTTATGGAACTTTCGGCTTTGGGTATTGCGCAGCCCTTATCAAGCAACATCTTAGAGTTCCTGAAAGCCATACCCGTTTGTGCCAAACAAGCAGGAATAAACTTCTCAACACCCTCCGAGATATGTGCAAAGATGAAAAGCGTGGCCGCTTTAGACGTTCCGTATGCCCTGTCGTGGATTGACGAAGAACGCGATGTGAGCAGTTGGCTGGGTAATCCCATGCAACGCGAGGCTTTCAACAAGCTATATAGCGTGGCTGATAGGGTGAGAATTGCCAACGACTCGCGCATCAATCAAGATTGGGACTATCTGCAAGCCTCTAACAACTTCCGCTTTATGACCACCAAGAATACGGGAGTGGCTATCGACCGCGGCATTTACAGCAGTCCGTTCGACGCTTTCACCAATTATATGAATATCCTTGGCGACTTCATCAACAGGGTAAACAGCCTTTATCCCGAAGACATCGGCAACGAAGAACTGAATGGCTTACTCACAACCATTAAGAACCAAGGCGATGAAATAGAAATGAAAGAAAAGGAGATTGTTCGTTTGCAAACCAAAATTGCCAAGATTGAGGCCGAAGACGATAAGCTCCGCGCCATGCTGGATAAGGGAGAGGTGAAACCAAAGGCAAAGCGTGCCACTGCCAAGAAGGTTGCCCAAAAACAGAAGGCAAGTAAAAGGGCAATAGGATAGCCTACATTCTTCCTACATACTTTTTACCAAGTGTTGTTGGTGCAACAAATTATTTTTATGTTCCCAATTGCCAGGTAAATTATTAGTTACGCGAGCTTAGGCCCTAGCCTAGGCTCGCGTTTGCATTCTGTCTACTGCCAGATGTAATACGGTTGGCACTTACTTGTTTACGCCATTGCCCATCTGCAAATCTTAATTATCAAGAAACTTTGGTGTTGTTGCTTTAATGTTGTAACTTTGTATCACGCAAAACAATATAGATAGAATGACTTTACAACAACTAGAATATGTGATGGCGGTGTTTAGGTTCCGCCATTTTGCCAAGGCTGCCGAATATTGTGGCGTTACGCAGCCAACATTAAGCTCGATGGTGCAGAAGTTAGAAGACGAGTTAGGACTGAAAATATTCGACAGAAAGAGTCAGCCCATCGCCCCAACTTCCACTGGACGATTGGTTGTGGAACAGGCATGGAAAGTGTTGCTGCGTGCGCGAAAGCTCAAAGAGACGGTGGAAGAGGAGAAACATTCCTTGCTCGGAACTTTCACCATCGGCATCTTACCCACCATCGCCCCCTATCTTATACCACGTTTCTTCCCTCAACTAATGAACAAATATCCCGATATGGATGTGCGCATCGTGGAGATGAAGACCGAAGACTTGAAACGGGCCTTGGTTCGGGGCGATGTAGATGCGGGCATATTGGCACAATTAGAGGGATTGGACGAGTTTGATAGCCTGCCGTTGTTCTACGAACAGTTCTTTGCATACGTGGCCGATGGCGACCCGTTGTTCAGCAAAGAGAGCATAAAAACAGCCGACCTAACGGGCGAATATCTGTGGTTGCTTGATGAAGGGCATTGCTTTCGCGACCAATTGGTGAAGTTTTGCCACCTTAAAGCAGCATCGGCTGCCAAGAAAGCCTATACCTTAGGCAGCATCGAAACGTTCATGCGTATTGTTGAAAGCGGCAAGGGCATCACCTTCATACCCGAATTGGCCGTGCACCAGCTAGACGAAACCCACAAACGCCTTGTGCGCCCCTTTGCCATCCCTGTGCCAACACGCGAGATTGTGATGATAACCGGCAAGAACTTTATTCGCAAAACACTGCGCAGCCTGCTTGTTGAAGAGATACAAGCGAGCGTACCTAAGGACATGCTGACGTTGAGGCAGACGCAGAAAAAGATCTAGAATACGTTTCTCCCGATTGCATGTTCTGATGTAGCGGAGAACAATAACCGAACAACGTGCGTTTCGCTTGTATCGAAACGCACGTTGTTCGTTTTAATGGACAGTTCTGTATGGCCCCTTGTAAAAGCCTTACAACCAAATACCTTTGCCTAAGTCGTGTGGTGCTGTTGTGAAGATGGACTTGTGATAATCGCGAAGAGCCTCTGTCCATGAAAGGTTAAGGGCTTTCATAATGCGGTGAATCAGTTTGTTGCTTACATCTTCTTTAAAACCATTTTCTGGGAAATTGTCAATGTCCATGTCCTCCTTAAAGGTATCTTCTCCGATGTAATCTTCCCTATCTGCATACACCACCACAGGAACGGTGAAGTTTATGTCCCAGGTTCCCTGTTGCAACTGCATGGGCGAGAATCGATAATAGGGACTGAATTTACCCGTGCGAGGGTCCTTCTTTCCTTGAAATCCATGATATAGCCTAATGCGGAGGTCCATCGTTACATCGTCTTTCAAAAATTTCATCACCCCTTTAAGCCCGATGGGATTGGTGGTGCCAGTCAGTTTGGCACCGTCGTATTTCACCGTTTTGTCCCAGGGTGTGGTGTCTGTGTATTTGTAAGCGATGTAATCTGGGGTGTTGGGCTTACTGGATACGTCCCTTCCGCTCATCAGTTCTTTCACGTTTTCAACCGTAAAGAAGTGCTGGTGAATGGCGTCCTGACCATTTTTCACAAATTGTCCGTTTATGTATTCGCCTTTGGCGTTATAGTATTTGATGAACAAGAGATAAACAGGGGCGGGATTTTCGAACCCTTTTTCTGTACTATAATCGTGGGCTTTCACCACATAAAACTTGTCGGCACTGCCTTCTGCTAGCGTCCAACCTTTGCCGGGCTTTACCTCGTAGGTTATTTCTTGGATGCGTTTCAGGTATTTTGCTTTCGATTCAGAGTCTTGGTGGAATCCTCCCTCCGTGTCAACGTAAAGCCAATTGGCGTGCATGTGGCCTTGAACCAGCTGCACAGTTACCTTCACGGGGTCTTCGTGTAACTTGTTTTTCGTTTCGTCAACCGGTGTGTCCACTTTGTTGTCGCAAGCGGTGAATGCTAGTGCGAATAATGCAGCACAAGATAGTGCCAACATTGATTTGAAAAAATTCTTTTTCATAACCTTATTAGTTTTGTTGTTTAATTGTCAATGTTTGTTGTTTTTTTAGAAGAACCAGCCGAGGGAGAGCCGTATGTCGCGCCCCATATCGTGGGCGTAATAACGCGAGCGGTTGGTGTATTCCTTATATTCTTTGTTAAAGAGGTTGTCGGCAGCCAACAGCACACGCAATTTATTCCGATCGCTAAGCGGCCATTCTATGCCAGCCTCAAACCCGAAGAGGTTGTATGTGGGAGGTGTAAAGTCGATGAGGTCGCTTGCGGGGTTAAAGCGCGTCTGCTTTAAAACCAGCCTGTGCTTTAATTGTAACCATGCGTTGCCCTTACCCACGCGAATGTCTTCCCAGGTCAAGTCGTGGTCGAAACGCGCCGATGGGATATAGGGCAGATAGTTGCCTGTCCGCTTTTCGTTGGCCCAGATAAGGCCTGAAAGCAGGTGGTATTCCAAGTGTTGCATGGGTTTTAGCCGCACATCGAAGTCTACCCCTCGGAGGAAGGCATCGGTTTGCTTGTATTGGAAAAGCGGATATGAACCTGAAATCACTGTGACATACTTGCCTCTTTCTGGTTCGTCGTAGATGTAACCGTTTATCCATTGCAGGTAGGCATCTACCCTAACCTCTGCAAAGGCAGAGCGGTAGGATAGCGAAGTGACCCATTTTGTGCTCTGTTCCGAGTGCATGGTTGAGTCGCCCATGACGAACATGCCCGAACCCAGCTCGTTTCCGTTGCTGTAAAGCTCGTGCACGTGTGGTGCACGCCACGCCAAACCTAAGTTAGAAGTTAGTTTCAACTGCTCGTTCAAACGATAGCTCGTACCAAGATTGTACGAGAAGTTACTGAAAATGTGGTGCCCGCCATAGAGCTTACCCGTATAGTCGTAGCCCGATGCATGCGTTTCTTGGTTGTCAAAGCGTATGCCTGCCTCTGCCGTCCAATTCTCGTGGCGATACTTCTGTATGGCATAAATGCCTAAGTCGTACTCGGTGTAGTTCGGGATAAGGGGCACAACGCCCGTTCCCGCTTGGTTGCGGTTACGAATGTGCAAGTAAGATGCGCCGGCCTCGGTGTTCCATCTGTTGTAGGCCAAATTCCATTTCAGTTGGTTTTGAAATGATGTAAGGAACAGGCTAACGGCGGGAATATCCGAAAGGTTCATCCTTCGGATGCGGTTTTCTTTGCGGTCATCGTACTGAAAGGCAGTCTGCCATTGAAAGTTGCCATACTTGCCTGCATCGAAAAAGGCCTTACCAATGGCCGTATGGTGAACGACATGCTGGAAAGGGTAGTCGATATGCCTGGTGTATGGCGATACTTCCACGGGTTGCCCCAGTTCTATACGCTGCTTTAACAAGTCTTCGCTACCCATTTGTGCGCTTAGCATAACACCTAACTTTAAGTTGTACATGCTGTAATAGCCTTCCAATTTAAGGTTGTTGTACTTATAGCCCAATGATGCGGAGAAGTCGTGTTCGCGATAGCCGGTGTTGTTAAGCAAGTATTTGGCTGCGCTTTGGTCGCCCGAATTGGCGTAGGTCCCTTGCAGTCGCCAAGCCAAACTATTGTTGAAAGGCATCGTCCCTTCTGCTTGTGCCACAACAGAATAGCGCTTGCCATTGCTGCCATAGAGCGTTCGTAAGTGGCCTGAAACGCCACTTAGCCCATAAGGCAGTGCCTTTTGGTTCATCACGATTATTCCGCCCAAAGCCTCAGAGCCATACCTTACAGACTCTGCCCCTTTGATAACCTCGATAGAACCGCTGCTGTTTTGGTCAATTTCGGGTGCATGGTCGGCTCCCCATTGCTGTCCAGTCTGCCGCGCCCCATTGTTAACGATGAGTATTCGGTTGCCATACATGCCGTTGATAACGGGTTTGGCCACCGTTGTCCCTGTCTGAATGGAGCTTACTCCACTAACATGTTCGAGAATGGAAGCAAGCGATTTGCCCATAGAGCGATCGATAAGGTTTTCGCCTATCCTGTCGCTTACGCTGTTGATGCTGGCTTGTTGGCGCACGCCTGTTACAACAACCTCCTTGATGTTGTGTTCCTTGCCAAAAACCGACTTGTTGCTCTTTTTGTTTATGTTTGTCGTCGTGTCGGTTTGTTGGCTTAACAAGTTGGGTTGTGCGGTGCTTTGCACCTTTGCTGTAGCCCATAGCGCAATGTTCGCAACGAGTGCGACGCAAAGAAAAGTTCTTTTACCCATACGTCAATGTGTGTTAGCTTGCGTGCATAGCGATTTATCGTTTCGGCACGTCAAGCAAACAGTGTACAATTACTGATTGGAGGAGTCGGCCGAACCTTGTTCGGCCGCCAGTGATTAAAATGTAAATGCAGCCCATTATACCCTATCCGAAAAGGCGCATTTGTCCCACTGATATGGATGCAATGGGGGTGTAATGGCTGGAAAAGTTAAGCGCGTGTAGGCGGCGAGTGGCTATTTACCGCTTCAACATGGCGGTAAACAACTTGTTGGGTGAAAATGTAAGGTGTGAGGATGGTGGCAAACACTGCTGGCTGATAGACCTGTAGTATGGGCGCGCCAGCGTTGTGCATGACAAAGTCGCAGATGAAACACGATGATTTTAGGGCTTTTGTCGTGCCGTCGCATGCGAGATGCACCTTCGAAGAATGGTCTTCGTGTGCATGAAAGTCTTTGATAACAAACACCGACATGAATGTTACGATGAACATCCATGCAAGAAAACGTCTGATGTGTTTGTTTTTGTTCATGTGCTAAACCATTGATTGTGCCTACCGGCAACCAAGTATGTGCACCCCTGTTTACGGCGCACAACTATTCACCTTGCAAAAATACGACAAAAGAACGAACCTTGTTTCTAAACACCCTGATTGTTAGTTTTATTTAACGCTTAACCACAATCTTCATGAGGTTTATGCTAGTTGTTGCAGCCCACCATAACCGCCGTTCTGTAAGTGATGGGGTGCCTAGGCCAACATGGTTTTGAGATTAGTGCTTTCCTTTTCACAGGTCTTTTGGTAGGAGTCATTCCTGCAATTGCCTAGACCACTCCCTTTGCCGCTTACTGTGTAACAACTGCTACGGTGTTAGTTGGTGGGAACGATGTCCATTCCAACTTTGTCTTGTTTAAAAGGCAACTCGGTCCCCGAATATTTGTAAACTATTCGGTATTAAATTTAACATTATGAGTGCCCTTTCTGTTCACCAATCGCTCACCTTGCCGCAAAAAATCGATTCTCGCGAAGGTTGGTTTTGGTGCAAAAGGGGGTAGTTGTAAATGCTGGCAAGATGAATATTTATTATAAAGAACCGCCATTTGCAGCCATTTTGGGGCTATTTGGTGCTAAATGTAGTGCAATATGGTGCAAAACGCAGTGCGTTTTGGTGCAAAATACACTGCGTTTTGGTGCAAAATGCAAGGTAAAGGGGGGCTAAACGCAGTACAAAATGTAGGGCAAAAAGCATAAATATACGTCGCAATGGTATAAACAAACCGTTTTTGAGGCATTAAAATATGACCCGAAAGTGCGAAATAGTCGTCCAAAAGTGTGATTTTAGGGGCTAAAAGTGGGTAATTGAGCTTGAAAAATTACGCGCCGGCAACCAAACTAGAAAGGCTAAATGGTGCAAAATGCAGGTTTTATTCTTAAAAATAGACAAATTAAATAGCGTGAAAGGTTAGAAAAAGGGGCGATTTACCTACTTTATGGCTCTGATTTTCGCTAGAACAGAGCGAGAAAAAGAGCGGTTTTGCAAAATAAAAGATAATATTTTAAGATTTTGAGTTGATGCGTTTGCGAGTTTGTGAGTTGATGGGTTGATGAATTGATGAGTTGATGAGTTTGTGATTTAATGGAGTTGGTTAGTTTGTGGGTTAATGAGTTTGTGAGTTGACTAGTTGTAATTTAATGGAGTTGGTTAGTTTGTGGGTTAATGAGTTTGTGAGTTGACTAGTTGTGAGTTAATGGAGTTGGTTAGTTTGTGGGTTGATGGTGTTTGTGAGTTTGGGGAGGTTAGGAGTTTTATCTAAGCAGTTAATAGCGGATATGCGGTTTGCCGTTTCTACTCCTAGTTGTAGGAGTGGAGTGGGGTGAGAGCTTGTTCGCAGCAAGAAAGAGGGGATGTATTACCTATGCAATACTCCCCCCTGTTCTCTTATCTCCTGCAAACAAGGATACGTTCCTCGCCGAATGATATTATTTACAGATGCCTGTTGTTAGGTCGCATGCCATGCCTTTGGCAGGCTTTCTTACGAAATAGCTGTTGTCGGCAGGTTGTTTTATCAGGTCACCCGTGGCCAAAAGTGGAGCAATAGCATCCTCCATAGTTTGCAAGTCAGCAAAGTCGAAAGCCTCTTTCACCTCTTCGGCAGCTAGTCGGGGATGCGTTTCCATTAGCTCGAACAAAGTCTCTGGCGAGAAACTAACGTCTTGTGACAATAGCTTTCCACCGCTAACAGCCTTTATCATGGCAGCCATCGTGTTGTAATCACGGAAACTTTTAAGAGCCATCTTTTTGCCTTCGTACTCGAAAACAAAGGTGGGAAACACCTCAACTTTGAGGTTTATGGCCTCTTCTACGTCTTGCCAAAAAGCTTTTTCGGCCGAACCATCGTTCAATGGGTCGAGAAAAGCGGCGATGTCGATGCCACTTTCGTCGGCAATGGCAATAAGTTCGGCTTCGGATATAGCTTGTCTGGCCTCGGCCATAACTGCCGCACGCAAGTTATACAGAAAGAGATCGGCCTTTTCTGTGTCGGCCATTTGCGCCGCTTTAAAGGCGATGCAAAGGGGGAAAGATGAGTTTTCTGTTTCAGAAAAGAGGTTGAATCCTTCCGCTTTGATGGGCATGTGGTGTTTATCGGCCGTTTCCAAACAGTGGGCTATGAAGTCTTTGTTCTCCTTATTATAATAGGAGCGGACGTCCATGTCGGCTGGTTTGTTCTTATTCATATCCTCAACAAGGCCGCCCATAACGTTTCGCCAATTTATAAGGTTTGGGAAATGGGTCTCTAACTTTCTGAAAAAGGGTTCTTCGCCCCAGCACCAAGGGCAAACTGGGTCGGTAACGTTGGTTATGATTACTTTGCTCATTGTGTTGTCTTTATGATTTGGTTTATGTTGTTAAGCACAAAGTTACTCATAAAACAACTTTTATCCATCATTTTAAACTCTTTTATGAATACAAATCATTGTTTTATGCGTTTTTTGTTCTAAGTTTGCATCCGATTTAATTAAAACATAAAAAGAGAAACATGAAAAAGTTATTTATGATGGTAGCTGCTTGCGCAGTTATCGCTTCTTGTAACCAAACGGGCAAGAACGCTAAGGCAGAAAATCCTAAGGACTCGGTTATGGCTGTTGACACAACAAATGCTGCAACAGGCATGACTTATAGCGGAACTATCCCCGCAGCAGACGGTCCTGGTATCAAGTATACTGTAACTTTGTCTGGCGACTCTGCAAAGACCTTCACGATGGAAGAGGTTTACTTGCAGGCTAAGGACGGCAAAGACGACGTGAAGACCTACACCGGCAACGTTGAAATGATTAAGAAAGACGTTAAGGGCAAGGCTGTAACGGCTTACAAGTTACCTATGGACAAGGATAACGCTCTTTATCTGCTCGTTAAAGACGACGCTACTTTGAGCGTTGTTAACGACCAATTGGAAGAGGCTGCCAGTGGCAACGACTACACCTTGAAGCTGGTTAAGTAATTACAGCATTAAGAAGTAAAACAATTTTATCATCCCGTACGGTTGGGGCGTATGCCTCTCCGTGCGGGATGAATTCGTTTAGCCATATTGCTTATGTTATTTTTTATCTCGCTGACTGCAAACTTCAAATCGGCTCGATTGCTCTATCCGCAATGCTCTTGAATAGGCATTGCGGATTTTGTTTTCGAAAGGTAAGCCCCTTTCAGACCATCATCCACCCTAAAAGTTCTTCCGTGTAAGTGGTCTTCGGCTGGAACACGGATTGAATTCAGCAGTTCTTGACGAAGAAAGTTTTAACCCCAATCGGTAGTCACACCGCTTATCAATTATTTTAGGTTGTTTCCATCGTTTCGGGTTCATCATTCGTTTGCTTGCCGGCATGTTGTCTGTCTTATTCGCTCTACGTAGACCACCATGCCTTCAAGGATAAGACAGACAACATGCCGGCAAGCAAACAAAACCTGAACATGCCCTAAAGACTGATTGGGGCTTAACGGAGAGGGTGCGTTTGAAAGAGATTAATAAATGTCTTGATAACCGTGTTAGGGATAAAAAACGGGTTACAATTGGGAGAGTTGTCCAATTGTAACCCGTTTGTCGTAATGCTAAAATGCAACATTCATTCAAATGTCTACAAATAGATATCTAAGAAAACATCATTTCTGCGCAACTGAACGTAGGGAATGTCTGTCGCTATGCTTTCAGGTCGTTTTGATACCAAGCGAAGAGTTTTGCAACACCATCGGCAATCTCCACCTTGTGTTTCCAGCCAAGATTGTTCAGCTTTGTAACATCGGTGAGTTTGCGTGGAGTGCCGTCTGGTTTGGTGGAATCGAACTGAATGTCGCCCTTAAAGTCGACAGCCTGCGCTATAAGTTGCGCCAATTGTTTGATTGTAATCTCCTTTCCCGTACCAACATTGATGTGGCAGTTCCTTATTTCGCCCAATGCGGGAATGGCACCACCACGTCCTGCGTTCGAGTTTCGGTCGTTTTGGCCGTTGGTTTCAGCCCCATAGAACACCGAAGAGTATTTCTCAATGCCGATGATGTCGCTGAAATCCACGTTAAGCAGTACGTGTACGCTGGCATCGGCCATGTCTTCGCTCCACAAAAATTCGCGAAGTGGTTTGCCCGTACCCCACAGTTGCACCGCATTGTCGGCAATACCATATTTAGAGAGCACTTCTAAAATGCGTTGCTCTTGGGCAGTGCCGTCAACACCTTCCACTGGGCGTTTGTTTAAGTCGGCGCGAATAGCCTGCCAATTGTCTTCGTTGATAAGCTTGGCCAGGTAAATCTTTCGCATCATGGCAGGCATAACGTGGCTGTTTTCCAAGTGGAAATTGTCGTTTGGCCCATATAGGTTGGTGGGCATCACGGCAATATAGTTCGTACCATACTGCAAATTGTAGCTCTCGCACATTTTTAGGCCCGATATTTTGGCTAGTGCATACTCTTCGTTGGTGTATTCCAAGGGCGAAGTAAGCAGCTCATCCTCCTTTATTGGCTGGGTTGCGTTCTTAGGATATATACATGTTGAACCCAAAAAGAGTAGCTTTTTAACGTTGTGGCGAAATGATTCGCTAATTACGTTGCATTGCATCTGCATGTTCAGCATGATGAAGTCGGCCCGATATAGCGAGTTGGCCATGATGCCTCCCACATGTGCAGCGGCCAAAACCACGGCCTCGGGCTGTTCTTCGTCGAAGAAGGCGCGCACTTGCGCTTGGTTGGTAAGGTCTAGTTCGCTGTGTGTGCGCCCCACAAGGTTGTGGTACCCCCTTGTTTGGAGGTTCTTCCAAATGGCCGACCCAACAAGTCCTCGGTGTCCGGCCACATATATTTTCGTATCTTTATGTAGCATTTCGCAGGTTTAATGGGGTTGTGAGGCCTATTCGGGCATCTGCGCCTTGATATATAGTTTTTTAACGAACAGCATGTCGTGTTCCACCATCTTTTCAATCAATTGCTTGAAAGACGTTTTGGTAGGACTCCATCCCAACTTCGTTTTTGCTCTTGTGGGATCGCCAAGAAGTTGGTCTACCTCACATGGGCGGAAATATTTGGGGTCTACCTCTATGAGTACACGGTTGGTTTGAACGTCGATACCCTTCTCGTTCACGCCCTGACCTTCCCAGCGGATGTCTATTCCCACCTCTTTAAAGGCCAACTCGCAAAATTCGCGTACGGTGTGCATTTCGCCCGTGGCTATAACGAAGTCTTCGGGTTGCTCTTGTTGCAGCATCATCCACATACATTCCACGTAGTCTTTGGCATATCCCCAATCGCGCTTGGCATCGAGGTTACCCAAATAAAGCTTATCTTGAAATCCCTGTTTGATGCGGCATGCGGCGAGCGTTATCTTGCGCGTAACGAAGGTTTCGCCCCTTCGTTCGCTCTCGTGGTTGAACAAGATGCCGTTGCAGCAATACATGCCGTAGCTTTCGCGATAGTTTTTCACAATCCAATAGCCGTATAGTTTGGCCACCGAATAGGGCGAACGTGGGTAGAAGGGTGTGGTTTCTTTCTGCGGAACCTCTTGCACCTTGCCATAAAGTTCGGAAGTGGAGGCCTGGTAGATGCGGCATTGCTTTTCTAGTCCACAGATACGCACGGCCTCAAGCAGTCGCAACACGCCCGTCGCGTCAACATCGGCGGTGTATTCGGGTACTTCGAACGACACTTTCACGTGGCTTTGTGCAGCCAAGTTGTATATTTCGGTGGGGCGAACTTCGCCAATGATGCGGATAAGCGACGACGAATCGGTCATGTCGGCCCAGTGCAGGTTGACGGGGCGCTGCTTTTTCATGTCCCTAACCCATTCGTCTAGGTAGAGATGTTCTATCCTCCCCGTGTTGAACGACGACGAACGCCTGAGCAATCCATGTACGTCGTAGCCTTTCTCAGTTAAGAGCTCAGCCAGGTAACTGCCGTCTTGACCGGTGATGCCTGTGATGAGCGCAACTTTTCTTTCCATGTTAATTATGTTTGTTATTCACTGAATTGTTTTATACGTTGTTCTTCACTTCGCTTGCAAATAAGCAAAATGCCATCTTGTTCGGCCACGATGCAATCGTCAAGCCCTTGTATCACCACACGTTGTTCTTGGGTGGTGTGCACGATGCAATTGTGCGAATCGAAGAGCTTAATGTTGTTTCCGATGCAGGCATTGCCGTAAAGGTCGCGCTTAGACTGTTCCCAAAGACTGCCCCAAGTGCCTAAATCGCTCCATCCGAACTCGGCAGGGCAAACGAAAATCTCTTCTGCTTTCTCCATGATGGCATAGTCTACCGAGATGTTTTCGCACTGAGGGTACGTCTCGTCAATCTTCGCTTGCTCTTCAGGGGTTCCATAATAGGGCATCAATCCTTCGAAAAGCTTGCTCATTGCAGGCTGGTAAACCCTGAAAGCGTTAACAATGGTGTGAACACTCCAAATGAAAATGCCTGCATTCCAGAAGTAGTTGTTTTTGCTGATATATTCTGTTGCCGTGGGCAAGTCGGGCTTTTCACGGAAAGAATCGACTCTGAACACCTCGGTATTGCGTGCCGAATTGACGCTGAGGTCGGCCTGAATGTATCCGTATCCCGTTTCGGGGCGTGTGGGTTTCATACCTAATGTGAGTATGGCATCTGTTTCGCTTGTGAATTTAAGGCATGAATTAACCACGCGTCTAAACTCCTGTACGTCGGTTACCACATGGTCGCTAGGGGTGACGATGACGTTAGCTCCGGGGCATTCTTTTTTTATTCGCCAGCTGACGTATGCGATGCAGGGGGCAGTGTTGCGCCTGCATGGTTCGAGTAAGATGTGGCTTGGGTCGATTTCTGGCAGCTGCTCGGCCACCACGCTTTGGTATTTCTTGTTGGTTACAATCCATACGTTCGACGGAGGGCATACTGTTGCGAACCTATCGAGCGTGAGTTGCAACAACGAACGCCCAGTGCCAAGCACGTCGATAAATTGCTTGGGTTTCTCTTCGGTGCTCATTGGCCAAAACCTACTGCCAACTCCACCTGCCATGATGACGAGATGATTAAAATTGTTCGTGCTCATAAAATCGTTATATTTATATCCTTGCAGGGTTTGGCGGCAGGCAAAACAGGCTATTCTTTGTTTTGTTTTGCGGCATACGCTTGTAGATGAGCGGTTATTGTGCCTGCACGCTCCCTTGAATTGTGCTGATTGTTAATTGTTTGAAACAAGGCATAACGCTTCTTGCCTGTTGTTCATCGTTTTATCGGTGAAGACCATATAATGACAAATCGTTTTTATCGTTCATTAAGTGCTGTGTGCTTATTTTCCAAGCTTTCACCGCAGGCAAAGTTAGCGTTTTTTTTTAAGCCAACAAAAACATTTTGGCATTTCTTTTTGCAAGATGTACGGCTTGGCACACTTCTTGGTAGTAATACATTGGCAAAAACTTGCATATCTAGTTTTTTTTCATTAACTTTGCAAGGTTTTACGGCATGTTTTAAAAACAAGTTAACGGACATTTAAAATTGATGTGAGGTTAAAAAATGAGGCAATTAAAAATTCAAAAAAGCATTACCAATCGTTCTAGTGAGGCACTTGACAAATACCTTGTTGAAATAGGAAGGGCTCCATTGATTTCAATTGACGAGGAGATAGAGCTTGCCCAAAAGATAAGGAAGGGTGGCCCCGAGGGCGAGAAGGCAAAAGACAAGCTGGTTACGGCCAATCTACGCTTTGTTGTGTCTGTTGCGAAACAGTATCAGCATCAGGGGTTGACGCTCACCGACTTGATAGACGAGGGTAACATTGGCTTAATTAAGGCTGCACAGAAGTTCGACGAGACACGTGGTTTCAAGTTCATCTCGTACGCCGTTTGGTGGATACGTCAAAGCATCCTTCAAGCCATTGCTGAACAAAGTCGTATTGTGAGGCTACCCCTCAACCAAGTTGGCTCGCTCAACAAAATCAATCACGAGATAAATAAGTTTGAACAAGAAAACCAACGTCATCCTTCCGTTTCGGAATTGTCGGATGCAACAAACATCGACGAGGAGAAAATCGGACAGAGCCTGATGGCAGACGGACACCACGTGAGTATTGATGCGCCTTTCCAAGATGGCGAAGACAATTGCATGCTCGACGTGATGGCTTCTGGCGACGATAGCCGAACAGACAAGCAAGCCGACCACGAGTCGATGGCACTTGAACTGAATAGCGTTTTGGCAAAGGTGCTTAAAGATAGGGAAATAACCATTATCCGAGAGTGTTTCGGTATAGGCTGCCACGAAAAAGGACTTGAGGAGATTGGCGACCAACTAGGTCTGACACGCGAACGCGTAAGACAAATACGTGAAAAGAGCATTGCCAAACTGCGCGACAGCGGCAACGCAAAGATTTTAATGAAATATCTGGGCTAACACATTGCCCTTAACAATGATTACGAACATCCCGCCATTTGCTTGGTGGGATGTTTTTTTATAAGCAGTGGCCAATTTGCCCATATTGCACTTCATTTAGCAACAAATGGCTCTCCAAATGGGGTAGATGGCGTTTTTTTTTAATAAAAATTCATTTTGGCTGCATTTACAACTAACCGCTTTTTGCATCAAAAACAACCCTCGCGAGAATCGATTTTTTGCGGCAAGTGGACGATTGGCGGACGAGAAAGGCACTCATAATGTTAAAATTCTTGCCGAAAACTATACAAAAGAACAACTGTATCGCAAACACGCACGTGGGTAAACGGTACGAAAAGCACGTGCGCTTACTGCCATCTGCGCGAGCGGTTGCAAGGCATGCAGCCCACGACCCACGGCGACAGAATTGTAGAAACGCAGAAGTAACCCGCCGTTGGCAGACTGTTTCGGCTTATGGAAAAGAGATTGAATAACTTCAGCCTGGGTACTTTTTTGATACATAACCGCCTTTTGCCACGGACAAAAGGGGCTAACTCTCTGGTTTTATCGCATCTTTGTTCTGTGCTGCATACATGGAGAGGAGTGTTTATCTTGGTTTTGACACACAAAGATAAAACACTCCTCTCAATTTAAAGAAAAGTATTAAAAGGCAAAACGACTTCTCTATTGGAGTATGTAAAAGGTTAGTCTAATGCCTTCATTTCTATTCCCATTCGATAGTCGAAGGCGGTTTCGACGATATGTCGTAACATACGCGGTTTACGCCTTTCACCTTATTTATAATCTCGTTAGACACCTTAGCCATGAAGTCGTAGGGCAGGTGAGCCCAGTCGGCGGTCATGGCGTCGGTACTTGTCACGGCACGTAAGGCCACAGGGTGTTCGTAAGTGCGTTCGTCGCCCATTACGCCTACACTGCGAACCGAAGAAAGCAGAACAGTTCCGGCCTGCCAAATCTTGTCGTATAGTTCCTCTCCATCTTCGCAAATATAGTTGTGCATGTTCTCAATGTAGATGTCGTCGGCCTCTTGTAGTATGCGTACCTTTTCGCGTGTGATGTCGCCAAGAATGCGGACGGCAAGCCCTGGACCGGGGAAAGGATGGCGTTTGATAAGTCGTTGGGGCATTCCCATTTCCAAACCAACGCGCCTAACCTCGTCTTTGAACAGCCATTGCAGGGGTTCGCATAGTTGCAAGTGCATCTCCTTGGGCAGTCCGCCCACGTTGTGGTGGCTCTTGATAACCATGCCCGTGATGCTAAGGCTTTCAATTCGGTCGGGATAGATGGTGCCTTGGGCCAACCATTTGGCGTCGGTAATCTTCTTAGCCTCGGCATTGAACACCTCAACAAAATCGCGACCGATAATCTTTCGCTTTTCTTCGGGGTCGCTAACGCCCTTTAAGTCGGCAAAGAACTTATCGCTGGCGTCAACGCCAACAACGTTCAAGCCTAGTCCCTTGTAGGTTTCCATTACTTTTTGGAACTCGTTTTTGCGCAACATGCCGTGGTCTACGAAGATGCAGGTAAGCTTATCGCCGATGGCCCGGTTGAGCAATGCGGCGCAAACGCTGGAATCAACGCCTCCGCTAAGTCCCAAAATAACTCGGTCGTCGCCCAATTGCGCTTTCAATTCGTTAACTGTACTCTCCACAAACGATGCCGCACTCCATTGTTGTTTACTTCCGCAGATGTTCACAACAAAGTTTTTAAGGAGCGTTGTTCCTTGGGTGGTGTGGAACACTTCGGGATGGAACTGAACCGCCCAAACGGGATTTTGCTCACTGGCGTATGCCGCAAACTTAACATCGTTGGTAGAGGCGATGACACGATAGCCTTCTGGAATGGCCGTAATGGTGTCGCCATGGCTCATCCATACCTGCGAGTTAGGCTCGAAACCTTTGAACAAAGGGTTGTCTAGGCATATCTCTTGCAGGTGGGCACGGCCGTATTCGCGTGTTCCCGTCTGCTCTACCTTTCCACCATTGGCATGCGATATGAACTGCGCGCCATAGCAAATGCCCAACACGGGGTATTTTCCGATAAAGTCGTTTAAGTCTACTTTAAACGCCTCCTTGTCGTGAACGGAGTAGGGCGAGCCACTAAGTATAACGCCAATGACGGAGGGGTCGTCTTTGGGAAACTTGTTATAGGGCAAAATCTCACAGAAAGTGTCGAGTTCGCGCACACGGCGACCAATGAGTTGTGTGGTCTGCGACCCGAAATCCAAGATGATAATCTTTTGTTGCATATTGTCGTTGAGTATGAAATCGGTTCCTCGTTCGTTTCCAATCGCTTATGTACACGGTGAAGAGCCTTATTGTTTATTGTGCATACAAATGCTGTAAGATGTCTGCATCGCTGACGGCAAGACCGCCTGCCTTAGGTCTTGGCAGACGTTCTAGCGTGTTAAGCTTGCCCACATCGAGCAGTTGCAGCCCCTGCTGTTCGTATCCGCGGATGTCGTTTTGGGCGCATTGGTCGAGATAAAAGTCGATAATGCCGAACCTTGCAGGGTATTTTTCCATCTTTTCGAAAAGCTTTGGCGAAAACGAATGGATGCCGGCGAAGGCCAGTTTCTTACATGATTGTGGGTTGAGTGTGGGGTAGGGCGAGCGTACTTTTCCCGTTTCAACGTTCGTCCAGCCAACAAGTCGCATGTCGTCATTGAAAAGTAGGTAGCGTTTTGTTTCGCGTTGACTTACAAGGAGCAATGCGTCGCTCTGTGCTTGGTGGGCATAAAACGCTTGTAAGTTTACATTGCTGATGATGTCTACGTTGTGAATGAGGATGTTTGCTGTGGGCGAAAAGAGATGGGCTGCCTTTTTCAGTCCGCCTCCCGTATCGAGTAGGTGTTGCGATTCGTCGCTTACGGCAATCTCTACGCCGAAGTTATTGTTGGCTTGAAGATAGTCTATGATGGCTTGCGCAAAGTGGTGAACATTAATCACCATGCTTTTTACATCGCAAGCTTTCAGCCTTTCGATGGTGCGTTGCAGCAAAGTTTCTCCGCCAACCTCAACCAAAGCCTTGGGTATGGTGTCGGTAAGCGGTTTAAGTCTTGTTCCCAAACCTGCCGCAAAAATCATTGCTTGCATCATGCTCGTGCTGTTTGTATTTTATTGTGTTGCAAATTTAACGATATTTTTTCACTCGGCAAAGGTTTCGCCGTGCCTTTTGGCTGACTGCCAACGATGTTCTCTCGTTAGCGTTTTGCCTGCAAAACCGAACTGATGTTCTGCTCGCGATGGGTGATATGCACCTCAATGCCGAACTTCTTATGCAGATGTTCGGCCAAATGCTGTGCCGAATAAACGCTGCGATGCTGACCGCCCGTACAGCCAAAACAGAACATCAGACTGGTGAAACCGCGCTGAATGTAACGGCGCACGTGGTGATCGGCCAAGGCATAAACGCCATCAAGGAAGTTTAGTATCTCGCCATCGTCTTCCAAAAAGCGGATAACGGGCTCGTCAAGTCCCGTTAATTGCTTATAAGGTTCGTAACGTCCGGGGTTGTGCGTAGAACGACAATCGAATACGTATCCGCCGCCATTGCCCGACGTATCTTCGGGAATACCCTTGCGATAAGAGAAACTGTAAACGTTAACCACTAGCGGTCCTTTGCCGTCGTACTTGGAGAACGTGGCGGGTCCATCTTGTGGGTGCGCCTTATATACGGTGTGGGGCGTTGTCTTAAAGCCGTCGGCACGACTCAGTGCAGGCTCTTCTATATGGGCGAATTGTGGCAGCTCAGTCAGTCGCCTCAACATGTCCATCATGTAAGGGTAGGGGAAGAACTTTTTCAATTTAAGCAATTCGCGCAAGTTATCAATGGCAGGTGGAATGCTGTTGATGAAATGTTTCTTGTGTTCGAAGTAGCCCCTGAACCCATAAGCGCCCAAGACTTGCAATGTTCTGAATAGAACGAAAAGGCTGAGACGTTCAACGAAATGTCTTACCGATGGCACTTCGGTGTAGTTTTTCAGTGAGTTGTAGTATTCGTAAACTAGTTCGCGGCGCAGTTTAAAGGGATATTTGGCTGCCGCCTGCCATAGGAACGAGGCCAAATCGTAGTAAAACGGACCCTTTCGGCCACCTTGGTAGTCGATGAAATAGGGCTTTCCATTGCTGTCGAGCATCACATTGCGCGCTTGGAAGTCGCGATAAAGAAAGCTCTCGCTCTTTTCCGACGTCAAGTCCTTAGCAAAAAGGCGGAAGTTAGCCTCCAATTTTAGCTCATGAAATTCAAGTTCTGTGGCTTTAAGAAAGCAATATTTAAAGTAATTAAGGTCGAAAAGCACACTATCGACATCAAACTCTGGTTGTGGATAACACACTTGCCAATCCAATCCGCGCGCGCCTCTTATCTGTATGTTGGGTAGTTCGCGTATAACGGCAGTAAGCAATTGTTTCTCGTGCATGTTGTACCTTCCTCCCGATTCGCGCCCGCCGCGCAAAACGTCAAATAGAGAAGTGCTACCCAAGTCGGTTTGCAGGTAACGCAATTCGTCTTCGTCTACGGCTAGAATGCGAGGCACGGGCAATCGCCTTTCCGTAAAGTGGCGCGTAAGATAGATAAAGGTGTGGTTTTCGTCCCTGCTGTTTCCCACCACGCCAATAACGCTTTCTCCGTCTTCACCCGTTAGTCGGTAATACTTTCGATTGCTCCCCGCTTCGGGCAATTGAGCCATCATGGCTGGAGCCGTACCTTTCCATCGCTTATATAGTTCAGCTAGTTTTTCCATTTTGTGCGCCTTCGTTTGCTTAATCTTCTTATTCGTGTTCTTCCCTTTGTTTGCGTATTTTCCTGTCTTCGTCGTATCTAGCCAACAAGCTATCGGCTGCAAAGAGCAGCAAAAATATGCCAGCAGACATGAGGAACGACTTGGTAATGTAGACCAAGCCTGCCGATACAAGGAGTAGAACAAGGATGCGTTTCCAGTTTATTCTTATTTTCATGAACACAAAGGTAACAAAAAGTTATGGTGTAATGGCCAAAAGCCCGAAAAATATGCAATAAAAAAATCGGATGTCTCCCGACAACCGATTTCCAAAACAAACTACTTAAAAACTAATCTACTAAAACAAATCAAAAAAATATCTTTGAATGGATTGCTCCATTGTATCTTCTTTACATTTGCAAAATTAGTCAACTCTCATTAAACTACAAAAGATTTTTATTTAAAAAACTCAAATCAGTATGCAAAGAAAAGCTAAAAGGACGCCTATCCGAAGATAAACGCCCTTGTTTTTAGCCGTTTTGGCACTTTTTCGAGCCTTTTTGTAACTATCTTACATCATTCCGCCCATCCCAGGGTTTCCCATAGGCATCGCAGGAGCGTCTGATGGTTTCTCTACGATGAGGCATTCGGTGGTAAGGAACATGCCTGCGATAGAGGCTGCATTCTCTAATGCCACGCGTGCAACCTTTGCAGGGTCGATAATTCCAGCCTTACGCATGTCTTCAAAGGCATCGGTACGGGCGTTGTAGCCATAGTCGCCTTTGCCTTCGCGAACCTTTTGCACCACTACTGCACCTTCACCGCCTGCATTGATTACGATTTGACGAAGAGGCTCTTCAATAGCACGTTCAACAATGTTGATACCCGTCTGTTCGTCAGCATTGTCGCCTTTAAGTCCTTTCAAGGCATCTAGGGCGCGGATGTAGGTTGTGCTACCGCCAGCAACCACACCCTCTTCAAGTGCAGCGCGAGTTGCACACAATGCATCGTCAACGCGGTCTTTCTTTTCCTTCATTTCCACCTCGCTGTTGGCACCTACATAGAGCACGGCAACGCCGCCCGAAAGTTTGGCCAAACGCTCTTGTAGTTTCTCTTTGTCGTAAGAACTGGTGGTATTGGCTATCTCGTTCTTAATCTGAGCCACACGGTCGGCGATGTTTTGCTTTTCGCCAGCACCGTTAACAATCGTCGTATTGTCTTTCGAAACAACCACCTTGTCGCAGGTTCCCATCATTTCGAGGGTAGCTTGCTCCAACTTCAAGCCCTTTTCTTCGCTGATAACCAATCCGCCCGTCAGCACGGCGATGTCTTCGAGCATCGCTTTACGACGGTCGCCAAAGCCAGGAGCCTTAACAGCACAGATCTTCAAGCCGCCACGCAGACGGTTAACCACAAGCGTTGTAAGTGCTTCCGAGTCTACATCTTCTGCGATAACGAGCAACGGACGGCCGCTTTCGGCAGCAGGTTGCAAGATGGGGAGGAAGTCTTTCAGGTTGCTAATCTTCTTGTCGTAGATAAGAATGTAGGGGTTTTCCATTACAGCCTCCATCTTATCGGTGTCGGTAACAAAGTAGCCGGAGAGGTAACCCCTATCAAATTGCATACCCTCTACGATGCCAATGCTTGTTTCGCGGCTCTTGCTTTCTTCGATGGTGATAACGCCATCCTTGCTAACCTTGCGCATGGCATCAGCAAGAAGTTTTCCTATTTCGGGGTCGTTGTTGGCACTTACCGCGGCCACTTGCTCAATTTTGTCGTAGTTATCGTCTACTTGTTCGGCCGATTCGCGGATATAATCCACCACAACCTTCACGGCCTTGTCGATACCGCGTTTCAAATCCATTGGGTTTGCGCCAGCCGTTACGTTCTTCAAGCCCTCGTTAACAATGGCTTGCGTAAGAATAGTAGCAGTGGTTGTGCCGTCGCCAGCATCGTCGCCCGTTTTCGATGCCACGCTCTTTACGAGTTGTGCACCCGTGTTTTCGAAATGGTCTTCCAGCTCAACTTCTTTTGCAACGGTAACTCCGTCTTTGGTAATTTGCGGTGCACCGAATTTCTTTTCAATCACCACGTTACGACCTTTTGGGCCAAGCGTAACTTTAACGGCATTTGCCAGTTTGTCTACACCGTTTTTAAGCAAGTCTCGTGCTTCTATATCGAATTTAATTTCTTTTGCCATTTTATGTTTGTTCTTATGTTGTTATATATAATATAAGGAGTAGAACCCAACCTACTGTTTCTGTGTTGGGATAGAATGGTGCACATTTCGCACCATAGTCCCAAATATCACATGGGGTTAAACAACGGGTTACTTACTTCACAATGGCCAGCACATCGCTTTGGCGCATCATCAAGTATTTCTTTCCTTCGTATTCAAGTTCGGTGCCGGCATACTTGCCATACAGCACGTTGTCGCCCTCTTTCAAAATCATCTGCTCGTCTTTCGTGCCTTCACCCACTGCAACGATGGTTCCGTTCAGTGGCTTTTCCTTGGCCGTGTCGGGGATAATGATGCCGCCCACTTTCTCTTCGGCGGGGGCGGGTAAAACTAATACTCTGTCTGCTAATGGTTGAATGTTCATTGTATTTAAGTTTTAAATTAAATCTCTTTTCAAGGAATGCCTTATGATTAGGCGTTCG
This sequence comes from Prevotella sp. oral taxon 317 str. F0108, assembly GCF_000162415.1. Classification (NCBI taxonomy): domain Bacteria; kingdom Pseudomonadati; phylum Bacteroidota; class Bacteroidia; order Bacteroidales; family Prevotellaceae; genus Prevotella; species Prevotella sp. oral taxon 317. The sequence goes on from NZ_GG740072.1 coordinate 643,943, forward strand.
ACCTATGCTATACGAAAAGCGTGCCAAAAGCGTTGGTTGACATCTTGGCATGCCTTAACTGACATTTTTTCGCATTGCAGATTGTTTTGTGTCAGTCTCATTTGTGTTTCTAGTCTGCGAACATAGTGCTAATAGAGAACCTCCTGATTGCCCTTGTGGAACAATCTCGTCATCGATGTTTGCGAAACGATGGAGAGACCCGGAGCTGGCCATGCGGATGCCGAAAAGATGATGTCTCTTGTCGGCCTTCTGTCTTCCGCGACTGCGGAACCAGATTGCCATGCAGTCGTTAACATACATTGCCACGATGTGAAATGTCCCGTTTGCGGTATGTTGAAATGAGCATATAAGTGGAAATAGGGCGGAAAATCACAAGTGGGAAACTTTAGTTACCTGGTGCTTTTTCTAGTATTTGTATGATTGGGGTGTGCTTCAGCTGTTTTGCATAATAGAGCGCAGTTCGCCCCTCTTCGTCCTTTATTCCTTTCTTTGCTCCATGTTTTAACAGCAACAGAACCATATCTTTATTTCCTTTTATGACGGCTTTGATTAGCGGACATTCGATATAGTCGCCACCTAAGTTGCCCAATCCATTTGCTTTTGCGCCATGTTTTAATAGTAGCGAGGCTATTGCTACGTTGTTCACATTGCAACTTGCCGCCAAAGGGCACAGTCCATTCTCGTTATAAGGCCTGTTTGGGTCTGCTCCCATAGTCAGTAGTTGTTTCACCAAGTCTTCATCTTCATTGTTAATAGCCATGTAAAGTGCATCATATATAAATATCTCGTCGGCAAAAGCCTCGTCTATATTCGCTTTCATGGCAATCAGTTTCTGTATGGCAGACTTATTTTTATGTAGGCAGGCATAGCCTAACAGCGAATAGGAGTGGTAAGAATCCAAGGGAATAAAGGAATCTACATTGTTTATATACTTCATATTGGCTGCCAATTCAGCCAGATTGTTGTTTTTTATAGCCTTTATAGCCGAGCGGTAATAATCTTTATGCACAGCGTTTTGGGCATGTCCCAAACCGGCCATGCAGAGCAAAAGCAGTGCAAAGAAAAGTGTCATTTTTTTCATTGGTTGTCGTATGTTATAATGTTAACGTCGCGCTACAACTTAATCATCAAACAGCCTAAGCCGATTTTTACGCGCCTCTTCTATGGGCAACAGCTTTTGTTGCTTGTCTTGATAGCCAGCCCTTAAACTTTCGTATTTGTCGTTCAGTTCATTAACATAGGCTGTTTCTTCGCTCTTGTTCAGCAGTCTGGCGGCAGCCAACGAGTTTTGACTAGCATCTTTCATCCAAACCACAGGTCCTCCATACACGGGTGCAATCTTCAAAGCAACATGCAGTTGGCTAGTGGTAGCTCCCCCAATCATGATGGGGATGTCCAAACCAGCTTTCTCCATCTCTTGTGCCACGTTAATCATTTCTTCTAGCGAAGGTGTGATAAGTCCACTCAAGCCAATAATGTCCGCCTTCTCTTCAATGGCCTTCCTAATTATTTGTTCGGCAGGAACCATCACGCCAAGGTCTATCACCTCGTAGTTGTTGCAAGCCATCACCACCGCCACGATGTTCTTGCCAATGTCGTGCACATCGCCTTTCACCGTAGCCAGGATAACTTTACCGGCTTTCGTTGCTCCCACTTTCTTTTCTTTCTCGATGTAAGGTTGCAGAATGGCCACGGCCTGTTTCATCGTTCGTGCCGTCTTTACAACTTGTGGAAGAAACATCTTGCCTGCCCCAAAAAGTTCGCCAACCTCGTTCATGCCTGCCATCAAAGGGCCTTCAATGATGTCTACGGCGTGCGGATAATGCTCCAAAGCCAAGTGCAAGTCTTCATCCAGATGGTCGCCGATGCCTTTGCGAAGGGCGTATTTCAGACGTTCGTCCAGTTCCATACTCCGCCATTGCTCCTCTTCTTGCTTTAGTACGCTGCTGTCGCCGTTTGCCAAACCAGCCTTCCGCTGTTCTTCCTCCTCCTTTTTCTTGTTGGCCAACTCAATCAATGCCTCGGCTGCATTGGGCTTTCGGTTGAGAATAACATCTTCGATAATTTCCAGTTCGTCTATGGGGATGTCGCTGTAAGTAACTTTCGACGATGGGTTTACGATGCCAAAGTCCATGCCTTCGTTGATGGCGTGGTACAAAAAAACGGCGTGCATGGCCTCGCGAATATAGTTGTTGCCCCTAAACGAGAACGAAAGGTTGCTCACACCGCCGCTGATATGCGTGCCAGGCAGGTTCTTACGTATCCACGCTATCGAACGAATGAACTCGTATGCATAGTTGTCGTGTTCTTCAATGCCCGTTGCGATGGCCAAAATATTCGGGTCGAAGATGATGTCTAGCGGGTTCATGCCCACTTCTTGCGTAAGAATGCGGTATGCGCGCTGCGCAATTTCTATTCTCCGTTCAAAGGTTGTGGCTTGTCCTTGCTCGTCGAAACACATCACCACGCATGCTGCGCCAAAGCGTTTCAAGGCTCGTGCGTGTTCAATAAACTGTTCTTCGCCCTCTTTCAGCGAAATAGAGTTGACGATACATTTGCCTTGTACGCATTTAAGGCCTGCCATGATGACATCCCATTTAGAAGAGTCGATCATGATGGGTACGCGTGCGATGTCGGGTTCTGCCGCAATCATGTTGAGAAACGTGGTCATTTCTTTTTCCGCATCAAGCAAACCGTCGTCCATGTTGATGTCTAGCACCAATGCGCCATCGGTTACCTGTTTGCGTGCAATGCTTATGGCCTCGTCGTATTGTCCTTCCTTGATAAGTCGAAGAAACCTTTTGCTACCTGCCACGTTGCATCGTTCGCCCACATTAACGAAGTTAACTTCGGGCGTAACGTTTAGCATTTCTAGCCCAGAGAGCCAAAGCGTGGTGGGTTTGTTCACCACGGCGTGTGGCGTTTTCCCTTTGGCCAAAGCCGCATAGCTGGCAATAAACTTGTCGTCGGTGCCACAACAGCCGCCAATGATGTTCACTAAGCCTTCGTTTATAAATTGGGCTATCTGCGGCGACATGCTTTCTGCGGTCTCATCGTATTGTCCCATCGTGTTGGGCAGTCCTGCATTGGGGTAGGCCGAAATGTAATAGGGAGCTTTGCTGGCCAATTCTTTGAGGAAAGGTTTCATTTGGTCGGCACCGAAAGAGCAGTTAAGCCCAACCGAGAAGATTGGATACGAACTGATGCTGGCAAGAAATCCCTCAATGGTTTGTCCGCTAAGGGTTCGTCCTGCCAAGTCGCTCACCGTCATGCTCAGCATAATGGGTAGTTCAAGGCCCTGTGCCTGCATCTCGGTCATGGTAGCGTCGATGGCGGCTTTGGCGTTAAGCGTGTCGAAAATGGTTTCTATCAAGATGGCATCTACACCGCCTTCTATCAGCGCGCCCACTTGTTCGCGATAGGCATCAAATAGTTGGTCGTAGGTAATGTCGCGTGCGGCGGCATCGCTAACATCGGGACTCATCGAGCAGGTTTTGTTCGTTGGACCAACCGAACCACACACAAAGCGCGGCCATTGGGGTGTGCTAAATTCGTCGGCGGCCTTTCGTGCCAGTCTTGCACCAGCCAAGGCCATCGGGCGCGATAGGTGTTCGAGTTGGTAATCGGCTTGCGATACGACTTGCGAAGAAAAGGTATTAGTCTCAATGAGGTCGGCACCTGCGGCCAAATACCTGCGGTGAATGTCGAGAATGAGGTCGGGACGAGTGATGTTCAGCACGTCGTTGTTGCCTTTTAGCTGACCTTTATGTTCTGCCAAATCGGCATTTCTGAAGTCTTTTTCCTCCAAGTTGTAGTCTTGAATCATGGTTCCCAGCGCACCGTCGAGTATCATGATGCGCTGTTTAATTATATCCTGAATTTTCATCTTGTCGACCTTTCCTTTCCCATTTACGCCCATCGGCGTGTTGTACTAACTTTACATTGGCTTTTTAAAACGACCTCTGGCACTATTGTAACCAGCTTTCTTAATACCGCTTTATCGCCCTGTCCATTTGTCGGCGGTCTTCTTTCTCTTTAAGTGTTTGCCGCTTGTCGAACTCTTTCTTGCCACGCACCAGTGCGATGTCTACCTTTGCCCGTCCATGTGGGTCGATAAACACGAGTGTCGGCACGATGGTAAAGCCCACCTGCTTGGTTGCCTCTTGAAGTTTGCGTATCTCGCGTTTGGTGAGCAACAGCTTGCGGTCGCGTTTGGCCTCGTGGTTGGCATACGAGCCGTAGAAATAGGGCGAAATATTCATGCCCTTTACCCACATTTCGCCATTGTTGATGTAGCAAAAGCTGTCTACCAGCGAGGCCTTGCCCATACGGATAGACTTTATTTCCGTTCCTGTAAGAACGATGCCAGCCATAAACGTTTCAACGAAGAAGTATTCGAACGAAGCCTTCTTGTTTCTTATCTGTACGGCGCTTTTCTTTCTTATCGAATCTGTTTCTTTGCCCATTGTTTGTCCTTTCTTTCTAAATGTGGCTTGTTAGCAGGTTTGCTCCATGCAACAGCCGTTCTAGTTCACAATTTCTGCAAACTCTTCTATATGCCCGTCTATATACTGTGCTATGGCAGCCGTCCACTCCTCCTCGTGTTCAACGAAAGTGTCGTCGAAGTCGTCGAAAATAGGGAGCCGCTCGAAAAGCGACATGAACTCTTCGTCAGTACAGTCTTTCTCTATCTCCTCATGATACTTCTTGTAGTTGGAGTGTGCCTTGCTGATGAGTCGCCCCAATTCTGTGATGCCCCATTGCTTGACCATCATGGCAAAGGGATTGAGGAAGATAAAGCCGCCATAGCCGTTGTGTATCAGTTGGATGAACCCTCCGTCCATCACCTCGTCGCGCAGAATGCGGTAAGCCAAGAGTGTTATTTGGCTGGCGTTGAGCTGCGACATGGTTTCGGCGGTTAGCTTTCCGCCCACAGAGGCATTGATGGCATCTACAAAGATGTCTACAAAGGCGTCCATTCCCTCTTCCGCTGCTTGTCTTAAAGCGGCATCGCTAACTGTTACTTTGTTGGGCATACTTGAATGTTATATGTTATTATGGTGTACAAAGTTACAACAAAAGCACGTAATGCCTGCAAAATAGGGGTAAGAAAGTGTGCAATGGGGTGTTCTGCTGCCTTTCTAAATGCAAAATTATGCCCTGCAACCGCTCGCGTTGGCGTTTGTAAGCGTACGTGCTGGCCGTGACATTTGCCCATGCGTGTGCATACGACACAACTGTTTCTGTCTAGTTTTTAGTAAGGATTTTAACATTCTGAGTGCCCTTTCTGCCCATCAACTGCCTACCTTGCCGCAAAAAATCGATTCTCGCGACGGTTTGTTATGGTGCAAAAGGGGGGTAGTTTGTGAATGCGGAATAATGAATATTTATTTAAGCAGACCGTCGCTAACACCCATTTTGGGGCTATTTGCTGCAAAATGCAATGCGTTTTGGTGCTAAATGCAGTGCAATATGCCGCTAAATGCAATGCGTTTTGGTGCTAAATGCAGTGCGTTTTGCTGCAAAACGCAAGGCAAAATGGTGCTAAATGCGGTGCAAAATGGTGCTTAGCGCAGGTCAAAAAGCATAAATATACACGATAATGGCATAAATATAACCCTTTCGAACCATGAAACACGTGGCTGAAAAGGGTGAAATAGTCGTTAAAAAGCGGGTTTTTAGGTGCTAAAAGCAGGTTGTAGGGGTTGAAAAATTATGAGTCAACGACCAATCTAGAAAGGCTAAATGGTGCAAAATGCAGCTTTTGTTCTCAAAAATAGACAAAGGTAAAGGCGTAAAAGACTATAAAAAGCGGCTTTTTACCAACTTTTTAGCCTGTATTTTCGCTAGAACGGAGTGAATATTAGAACGATTTTGTAAAATTAAAGATAAGAATTTAAGTTTTTGAGTTGATGATTTGGTGAATTTTGGGGTTGATGATTTGGTGAGTTTGTGAGTTCATGAGTTGATATGAGTTTGTAAGTTGGTGATTGGGTGAGTTTGTGAGTTGATATGAATTTGTATGTTGATGAACTGATGAGCAGATGAAGTATGTAGGTTGATGAGTATGTGAGTTTATGGCTTTTTGAGTTTGCAAGATGTTAAGTTGCTGTATTCGGGAGTTGTTGGGTTTTCGTGTGTTTATAAGCAGAGGGGTGGATGCAAAGAGGAAACAAAAATCGCTGTAAAACGTTAGTCTTACAGCGATTCTTATTTGTTTTGCCAAGTGGAACATTCCTTTTGGCTTGTTAAAATGCTTGCGGAAGATGAGGGATTCAAACCCCCGATACCCGAAAGGGGTATACCGGATTTCGAGTCCAGCGCATTCGATCACTCTGCCAATCTTCCAAATGCGGTGCAAAGGTAACAATAAAATCACAAATACACGCATTTCAAGCGATATTTTTCTTATTCATGCCATATTAATGCGAACAAGGTGTGGATAAAATGGTTTATTCTAGCTTTCTTGCTGCGCCTTTTCGCGTTGTGTGATGGAGAATTGCATTGGCGATAATGGTTTAAGGCATGTTCTAAAAATTACACGCTTGTTTCTTTTCTCTTTTTAAAGTTAGCACTTCACTGCCTTTTTCTTTGTTCAGTTCGCTCTGCAACATCTTTTGTCTTTATCTGGCATCTTTCCCTTACCTTTTCAGTCGCATAGTTCACTATGTTCCACCAAGAAGTAAGAGAAATATGCGCAGATAAAGTCTAAAAAACAACGATCGGTTTGGTTTAAACGATTTACTTTTTCACCTGAATGCTATTCAGCAAATCAACTTTTCCGTCGTTGATTAGTTTCAAAATCAGCTCGCCGAACAGCGTGTTAGGCCATGCAAACCATGCGCGGGTGTATTTGTGAGCATCGTCTTTGTTGAACGATTCGTGCATAACGCCCGTGTTGCCATCCGTTTCCATCAGCATCTTGATACATTGTTTTATCTCTTCATCGTTCTGCGAGGTGAACGCTTTGAGCATAATGCTCATTGGCCAAGGATAGTTTGCGCCGATGTGCGGGCCGCCGATGCCTTCGCCTGCCGCTCCTTTAAAGAACCAGGGGTTGTCTTCGCTCCAAACAAAGCGGCGTGTGTTTTGGTAAATGGGGTCGTTTAATGGCACATCGCCCATGTAACCAAGTGCCAAAAGGCTGGGTACATTGGCATCGTCCATCAACACTTTTCCGCCATATCCATCTACTTCAAAGGCGTATATCTTGCCATACTTGGGGTGTCCGGTTATGGCATACTTCTTTAAAGCGGCTGCAACCTCGTTGGAAAGCGCTTTACACGACTGACTTAGTTCCTGATTTTTGTTTACTTTCGCGAGAATTTCGGCGGCTTTGTTCATGGCCGACACAGCCATGAAGTTAGACGGAACGAGGAAAAGCATCGTTGTTGCATCGTCGGATGGGCGGAAACAAGAGGCGATAAGGCCCACAGGCTTTACGGGCGAGCCATATCCGTCGCCGCCCAAGGTTTCGGTTTGGCGTGTCGATTCGCGTTCAAAGCGGTATTTTCCCTGTCCGTCTTTGCGCTGTTGTTCTTTAAATGTGGCCAGTATCTTCTTTATGGCCTCTTGCCAAAGCGTGCCAAATACAGACATATCGCCCGTAACTTGCCAATAGTGGTAAGCCAAACGGATGGGATAACAAAGCGAGTCTATCTCGTATTTACGTTCGAATACCTCTGGTTGCATCTCCGTTTTATCGGTTATATGCCCTTCGCCCGTAGGCCCATCGTTAAACGCATTGGCATAGGGGTCGATGTTAATCTGTCGCAATTGCCTAAGAATAACGCCGCGAATCATGGCTTTTAGCTTGGGGTCTTTGTTGGCAAACTGTACATAGGGCCACACTTGCGCACCCGAATCGCGGAGCCACATGGCGGGAATGTCGCCAGTGTACACGAAAGTATCGTCTTCGCCATTAAGCTTTCGGTAGTGAACCGTTGTTTCTAGCGTGTTTGGGAAACAGTTTTCGAACATCCATGCGAGGTATCGGTTGCCTTTAAGCAACTTCTTTACCTCTTCTATCTTTTTGTCGATAACCTCAGAACGGAACAACCTGTCCTTTACGTCTGGTCGTTTGCTAACATAGAGGCGCGTGTTGTCGGCAATGGCCTCGATGTATTCTTGTCCGTACACTTTGTTCTTTTGGGCCAACATTTGTTGGGTGGGCAGGGCTAGTAAGGCCAGTGCCAAATAGAAAGATTTCATTTATTTATTGATTAGGGGTTTTGTTTTGTAATGGGCATGTTTAGAACTGGGCAATAGTGCTCGCATTGTTTAACGCGGCGCGTTTTGCAGAAGGAAAGCCTTGAACTTGTCAAACGAATTGTTCATGGGATAGGTCTGCTTGCGCCCTTGCATAAAGCGAGCCAGCCTTTCGGGGATGTCTATTGGGGTGGGCAACACAGCATCTACCGTTTCTTTGAACTTGGCGGGATGCGCCGTTTCGCAGAAAACGCCATGCTCGTTCTCGCTGAGCGACAGCTGCAATGCCTTATAGCCGCATGCGCCATGTGGGTCGAGCACATAGCCTGTTTGCTGGAAACAGTCGCGTATGGTTGCCCTTATCTCATCGTCGTTGAAACGGAAACCTGCAATTAGTTGGCTTATCGTGTGGTGATTGCCGCCATACAGGTCGTAAATTCGGGCAAAATTGCTGGGATTTCCTACGTCCATGGCGTTGGCGATGGTCTGAACACTGGGCTTTGGCCGGTATTTACCCGTTTGTAAATATTGGTAGAAGACATCGTTTGCATTGTTGGCGGCGATAAAACGCTTTATGGGCAAGCCCATGCGATGGGCGAATAAGGCCGCTGTGATGTTGCCGAAGTTGCCGCTTGGCACGCAAAATACCAGTTCGCTGTGCAGGCCCTGCCGCTTCATCTGCGCATAAGCGTAGAAGTAATAGAACGCTTGGGGAAGAAAACGGGCGACGTTTATGGAGTTAGCCGAGGTTAGGAGCAACTGCTCGTTCAGCTCTTTATCCATGAAAGCCTGCTTTACCAAAGCCTGACAATCGTCGAAAACGCCATCAACCTCGATAGCTGTGATGTTTTGTCCCAACGTAGTAAACTGACTTTCCTGTATAGCGCTTACCTTTCCTTTGGGATATAGCACGTACACGTTCACCCCTTCGACGCCCAAGAAACCATTGGCCACGGCCGAGCCTGTGTCGCCGCTTGTGGCCACTAGCACGTTGATTGCTTGTTTGCGGTCTTGACCTACAAAGTGGCTTAGTAGTCGGGCCATGAAACGCGCTCCTACATCCTTGAAGGCCAAAGTAGGCCCGTGAAACAATTCTAGGGCGTAGCGATTGGCCTGAACGGGCACTACTGGACAATCGAAAGCCAGTGTTTCGTTCACAATTGTTCGCAGGGCGGCTGCCTCAACGTCTTCGCCGAAGAAGGCTTGTGCCACCGTAAAGGCTATGTCTTGAAAGGAAAGCTTGTCTATCTGTTCGTAAAACGTTGTGGGTAAAGCTGCTATTCGTTCGGGCATGAATAGCCCATTGTCGGCAGCCAAGCCCTTAACCACCGCTTCGCGAAGGTCTACCAGCTCCGTTTTACCATTCGTACTGTAATATCTCATCTGTGGTTTAATGTTTATGAGTTATTGAGTTTGTGGGGGAGTTTGTTGCTAAGCTTGGGCGTTTTATGGTTTATTGCCTTGGTCTTACAGCTTACAGACGGATAAACCGTAATGCGTTTGAATGCCGAAGAACTTTTAAACTTAACAACTCACTAACCGACGAACCGCAACTATTGAATGTGCATAAATGTTTGCATAAATTGGTTCGGCCTAAGCAAACCATAGCTACCACTTTTGCAACTCTGTTCATCGAAGGTCTGAACGGCATCTGGTGCGATGCCTTCGTGCCATATCAGGAACGGCACTGGCTCGTCTACATGTGTGCGGACCTCCACGGGTGTGGGGTGATCGGGTAGTATGGCGATACATATTGGTTCGTTCCAACCTTTCACCTTATTATATATAGGACCCACAATACGACGGTCTAAGGCCTCGATGGTTTTGAGTTTCAGTTCTAAATCGCCGTCATGTCCAGCCTCGTCGCTCGCTTCAATGTGCAAGTAAAGGAAGTCGTCGTGCCTTAAAGCCTCAATAGCAGCTGCGGCTTTACCTTCGTAATTGGTGTTGTAAAGTCCTGTTGCGCCCTCAACAACAATGTTTCGCAAGCCTGCATAATGGCCAATGCCACGTATGAGGTCTACCGCAGAGATTACCGAACCCGACTGCACGTTGGGATATAGCTGGGTAAGCGTTTTCATTGCTGGCCGATAGCCGCCGCCCCACGGCCAAATGCTGTTGGCTTGGAGCTTTCCTTTGGCCGCCCTTTGCTTGTTCAAGGGATGGTTAGAAAGCACTTGTTGCGACTTTATTATCAGTTCGTTTAGCAGAGTTGCCGTTTCTCTGGCCGTCATTCTGCCCATCTCGCGTATGTCTTCCCAACCTTCTTGCGGTTTAACGAGCAAGGGTTGCCAAGGCTCATCGGGGTGGTCATGCGGTGGGGTGCAATCGATATGCTTGTTACCTCCTTTTATAATAAGCAAGTGACGATACTGAATGCCCATAGCGAACTTTACTATATCCGAGGATAAGGCCTTGTTCAAAGCCTCGATGAGGGGTTCGCTCTCTTCGGTTTTGAGGTGTCCGCCGTGGTGATTTCTTATCAATCCGCCTGTCAAAGTAAGGATGTTACAGCGCAAGGCGAGGTCTGTGGGCTGCATATCGTAGCCAATAGAGGCTGCCTCTAATGGCCCTCGGCCCTCGTAAACCTGGCTTAGGTCGTAGCCTAAGATGGCTGTATTGGCCACTTCCGACCCCGGAGCGAAACCTTCGGGGATGGTTTGCAGCATGCCTGTTCGGCCTTGTCGTGCTAATAAGTCCATGTAAGGCGTGTTTGCGTACTGCAACAGCGTCTTTCCGCCTAGCCGTTCAACTGGATGATCGGCCATGCCGTCGCCTAGTATGATGAGATGTTTCATTGCAGATGAAGTTAAATGTTGGCAATGCTCATGATGTTGGCAAACACGCCGGCAGCTGTTACATCGGCACCAGCTCCATAGCCTTGTATCTGCATGGGATATTGCTTATAGCGTTCGGTTGTAAGCAAAACGATGTTGTTCGAGCCTTCCAGGTTGTAAAATGGATGGCTCTTGTCTACGGCTTGCAGGCCAACGCAGGTCTTGCCGTGGTCCATTGTGGCCACAAATCGCCATCGTTTCTCCTCTTTTGCCAATTGTTGACTCTGCCGTTCAAAGTCGGAATCGAGCGTGGGAAGGTTCTCCCAAAACTCTTCTAACGAACCTTCAAAGAAACTATCGGGTACAAAAAGCTGTTTCTCCACATCGGCTTGCTCTGCTTTATAGCCTGCCTCGCGTGCTAAAATCACGAGTTTCCTCACCACATCCGTGCCGCTAAGGTCGATACGCGGGTCGGGTTCGCTATATCCCTGCGCCTTAGCGCGACGTACTGTTTCGGAGAAGGGCACAGCAGCTGAAAGTTCGTTGAAGATAAAGTTAAGTGTTCCGCTCAATACGGCCTCAATCTTCAAGATATGGTCGCCCGAGTTTCTCAAATCGTTGATGGTACCGATGATAGGAAGGCCTGCGCCCACGTTCGTTTCGTATTTAAACTTAATGCCTCGCGTAAGCGCCGTTTGTTTTAGCCTTTCATACTTCTCGTATTTCGAAGATGCGGCTATCTTATTGGCCGTAACGATACTTACGTTATGTTCTAAAAGCGTTTGATATAGGTCGGCAACGTCTTTGCTGGCAGTGCAATCCACAAAAACACTGTTAAAGATATTCATCTCCAATATCCCGTTACGCAGGCTTTCGGGCGTGCATATTTCGGCGTCTTTCAGCAGTTCTGCATAGTTGTCCAGGTCTAGCCCATTGCGGTCGAACATCATCAGCTTAGAACTAGCGATGCCAACCACGCGCAGTTTAAGGCGCGAACGCATGCGCAACTCTTCGGCTTGGCTCTTGATTTGCTCGATAAGTTTTCCGCCCACCGTTCCGATGCCACAGATAAAGAGGTTGAGTTCGGTATATTCGGAGAGGAAAAAAGAATCGTGAATAACGTTAAGCGACTTGCGCAAGAAGGCCGCCGACACCACAAACGATATGTTTGTTTCGGCTGCTCCTTGTGCACAAGCAATGACACTAATGCCCGAACGCCCAAGCGTACCAAATAATTTGCCTGCAACACCTGGCGTATTACGCATGTTTTCGCCCACGATGGCGACAGTTGCCAGTCCGCTTTCGGCCTTCATGGGGAACATCGCGCCCATCTCTATTTCTTTCGCGAACTCCTTGTTTAGCACTTCTACGGCTGCTGCAAGGTCTTCTTCGCGCACACCGATAGAGGTAGAGTTTTCTGATGATGCCTGACTAACAAGGAATACCGAGATGCCATTGTTGGCCAAAACGGTAAATATACGGCGGTTAACGCCAATAACGCCAACCATAGACAAACCTGCAACCGTGATGAGCGCAGTATCGTTAATGCTCGAAATGCCTCGTATGGGTTTATCCGTTCTTTCAACCTTTTGTTTGATGGTTGTACCCTCGGCCTTGGGGTTAAAAGTGTTTTTAATTCGTATGGGTATGTTCTTTACGCATACGGGATAGATGGTAGGTGGATAGATAACCTTCGCGCCGAAGTTGCAAAGCTCCATCGCTTCGGTATAACTTAGTTCTTTTATGGTGTAAGCGGTCTTGATGATGCGTGGGTCGGCCGTCATAAATCCGTCCACGTCGGTCCAAATTTCCAATACTTCTGCATCTAGGGCAGCTGCAAGTATGGCAGCCGTGTAGTCCGAACCACCGCGCCCCAAGTTGGTTGTTTCGCCCGTATCTTGGTCTAACGAAATGAAACCTGGCACAAGCGACACGCGTGGTAAGGGCGAAAACGTATCTACAACAAGCTTATTCGTCAGTTCGCTATCTAGCACATGCTTTCCGTTTTTGCGTCGGGTCTTGATAAACTCGCGCGAGTCGAACCATTTAGAACCACGGATAAGTGCTGCCACGATATTCGAACTCAGTCTTTCGCCATAGCTCACGATGGCGTCTTGCGTTTTCTCGCTGAGGTCGCGAATAAGGAAAACGCCCGTATAAATGCTGCGCAACTGTTCGAAAAGGTTATCAACGGTGTTGAAAAGTTGCTCGCGAGCCGTGGTGTCGCTAATGATGGTGTCGATCAATTGATGGTGTCGCGTCATCATTTCATCGAACTCGCCTCTCCATTTCTCGTTTCCACCTACGGCCATTTGCGCTGTGGCGATAAGCTTGTCGGTGATACCTCCCAATGCACTAACAACCACAATCACGGGTTGTCGCTTAGCCTCGGTTTCCACAATGCGCTTTAAGCACAAAATACTCTTTACGGAACCTACTGATGTTCCGCCAAACTTTAAAACTTTCATCTATTGTTATAATTTAATATTGTGTTGCCCCAGAACAAATGAGGTTGAACATAATTTCGATGCAAAAATAACAATAAATAGATATACCACCAACAAACGGCCTAAATAATTAATGGTTAAATAAAGCTTATTATCTTGCAATTCTCCGATTTCTTGGCTTTATTGCATATTCATTATCAGGCATAATGCTTGCGAACTTACCTCTAAGTAGGAAGTTAGAATAGATGAGGCACTGCAGAACTCACAAACTTACTACCTCAAATCAGCCCCTTTTGGGGGATCTTAGGTTGCGCTGTGGCGATGTCGCTGATGGCTGTTAGCTGTGCAAAACTGGGTGGCTATGTGTTATATAGTAGTGTTTTCTGGATGTTAAAATTATGCTCAATACAGCCAAATAAGTGTAAGTTGTTTGGTGTTTCCACGGCTTATGCTTATATTTGCGAAAAAGTTCGTAACGAAAATTATCGCAAATGAAGAACCCATTTAAGTTTGGAACAATTGTTGAAGGTGAATACTTCACTGATAGGGACGATGAACTGCAACGCATAAAGCAATTGCTTAACAGCGATAACCACCTGATACTTATCAGTCCTAGGCGATTTGGTAAGTCTAGCTTGGTGAAGAAAGCGGTAACGCAAGTGTCGCGGCCGTGTATTTCGCTCAATCTGCAAATGGTGGTTAGTGTTGAGGGCTTAGCGGCAATGATATTGAAAGAAGTATTTAAGCTGCACCCGTGGGAAAAGCTTAAACATCTGCTAAGTAGCTTTCGGGTTGTGCCAACTATATCCACCACACCAACGGGAGAAACCATCGATATAACCTTTCAAGCCACAACCGATGCCACGGTATTGATAGAAGACGCACTGCAATTGGTGGAAAAGGTGAACGAAAAAGGCGAATCGGTGGTGGTTGTGTTTGACGAGTTTCAAGAACTGATGGGGCTAGACAAGGGTATCGACAAACGATTGCGTGCCATTATCCAAACACAACAACATGTTAACTACATCTTTTTGGGCAGTCAGGAGTCGATGATGACTGAAATTTTCGAGCGAAAGCGTTCGCCTTTCTATCGTTTCGGCGTGCTGATGCACCTCGATAGAATACCACACGACAATTTTAGTCAGTATATTCTCGAACGATTGCCAGCGGATTGCGCCACGAAAGTCGATGTGGTAGAGCAGATTTTAAGCACTACGCGTTGTCATCCGTATTATACGCAGCAGTTGGCCGCACTTGTTTGGGACTTTCTGACTTACAAAAAGTTCGGTGCGGCAGAGGTGGTAGAGCAGGCCATTGCGACCCTTGTTCGTACACACGACTTGGATTTTGAACGTATTTGGCTCAATTTCAACAAAACCGACCGCAGCGTTTTGATGGGATTGGTAAGCAATGTGCAGCTTGCAAGCAACCGCCGACTTCCCACGAGTACGGTATACAGCAGCGTCAAACGGCTAATGCAAAGCGGTTATGTAATTAAGCTAGACACTTTTGAAATTGAAGACCCGTTTTTTGCACGTTGGATAAAGCAGCGGCAGGGGTAGAAAGGCTGAATGGAGTAGGGGGAATATGGGCATAACCCCCAATCGCCCGTTAACAAAACCGGGCTTTCAGTTCGCGGAAACTCTACAATACATCTGTATGATGATTAGCGAATAGTTTCTTCCCTAAACAATGACGGGAGGTTTTTTGTGGCTGTTGTAACCTTACTTAACATTATAACCGCGTTCTTCCTTCATCCACTTTGTTTCTCTTAAATTCTACCGTGAATCGCTATTATTTCCAGAGTTAGCCGTACAGTGGTTGATGTGGCAAACGTGTGGGTTATTAGTGTAGAACTTGTTGAGAGCTTCTATTTTTTTCTAGAAGATGTCTTAAAACGAATGTGTAAATTAGCAAGGTAGGAAAAGCGAACTTGCGAAATGCGTTGTAACTTTGCCGTTATAATAAACCTCATGTGCATATGAAGACCATCACCCATAATAGTTATATACAAAGTATCAATAAGGCGAGCCATTACATCGCCACACATCTTGACGAAACGATAGACGTGAAGACGTTGGCACGCGTGGCCAATCTGTCCGACTTCCACTTCTGCCGTATCTTCAAAGCCATAAAAGGCGAACCGCCCATCGCTTTTATCGCGCGACTGCGGATAGAAACAGCCGCCCAGCTGTTGCGTTACTCATCGCTTGCGGTAGAAGAAATTGCCTACAACATCGGTTACGAAAGTCCTGCCTCGCTTTCAAAAGCCTTCAAAAGCCGATATGGCATCACGCCGACACAATATAGAACGGACAAAAACAGATACATCATGAAGAGAGAAACGATCAACGAAAACTTGGCTCTTAAAGCGCCAAAACTGGTAACACTGGAAGACAAAAGCCTTATCTACGTGTCGCTGATGGGCGAATATGGTTCGCTGAACTACGATGATGCCTACCTACGTTTGTGGCACGTAGTGAAAGAACAGAAACTTTTCACAAAAGGAATTGAAACTCTTTGCATTTCGCACGACGACCCGAAGGTTACCGAAGCGAACCAACAGCGTAGCGATATATGTCTAGCCATACACAAGCCAGCTAAACCGCAAGATGGAGTTAGTTGCAAGACGCTTGCTGGTGGAAAATACGCCATGTTTGCGTATCAAGGCCCTTACGACAACCTCGCTGCCGTGTACGATTCGGCTATGCGTTGGCTTGTTAATAGTGAATATGAGCTGCGTGACGAACCAATGTTCGAGAAATATCTGAACAACTGTCAACGAACTTCCGCAGAGAAATTGAAAACCGAAGTGTATATTCCCATACGTTAATTGCCTTATGGATAGAACAAAAGTAAGAAATGCTGTTGGTGTAGCCCTAGCTGCAATCTTATTGTTGCTCACCCTACTTGGTTCGGGCTATTTTATATTCACGTTGAAAGTTGGTTTTGTGCAGTGGCTCGCTTTCAATGCCTGCTCGCCTACAAGTTTAGTCTACCTTGTTTGTGTGACAATCTTTTGGTTGAAAGGCAATACAGCCTTACTTCCATTCGCCCTTTTACCAATGTATTATTTCGGAACGATGGGGCTTTTTACCTTCACTTGGAGTGGTGCAAACGTCTTTGCACAGCTATCGCACATCACTATGACCCTCAATATTGCGTGGGCAGCATACGTTCTTTGTAGCATTGGCGATTATAAAGCCACAGCAAAGGGCTTGTCGTGGGGCATCGTGGTGTTTGTTCCTTACATCTCCTTTGTCATGTATTATTGTCGAACTCATGCCGCTGAAATCGGTAGATTGCTGCAAATGGTAGAATAAAAACTCCGAAATATTATGGTAAACGGAAAAGAAATGGGCACAGTGCAGAGTCGTTGTAAGGAATGTTATGCCGACAACAATCGGGCAACACCTTTGCTCAACCCCGAAGATTGTTTGCGTCATCATCGCCAATATGTGTGCAACAGCTGTGGCAGATGTATCTGTGCCGACGTAGATGCAAAGGGAAGGTTTCGTGCCAAGTTCCCTTTTAAGTCGCTTGATATAGCCATTTTGTATCTTCGGGCAGCCGAAGTGGTGTGGCAAAAGTCTTGCCAAATCTACGAAATAATGAACGATAAGGGGAGAAAAGAGTACAAGATATTCCCCTCGGAGTTGGAGTTGAACGATTATTTGCATAACAATAAGCATAAGCGATGCACCTCTGCACAACCTTTGTTTGTGTCTCCTAGATACACGGCTTGCACTTCCCAGCAGCTGCGTATGCTAACAAAGGGTGAGATTGAGAAATATTTGAAGGAACGTTACTCGCAATACAAGTGAATGTTGCCAAGAAATAGATTTTGAAACCACATCAACTCATTTCCCTTCGTTCTGCAAATTCAATGCTCTTGTGTTGCAATTTACCATGCACTTGCATTGCTTTTGCCTTGCAACTATATCCCATAGCGATATAATTACGTCAAAAAGGTTGCCTTTATGTGTATATAAAGGCAACCTTTTAATATCATTTCTTTTCTGCTTAAAAACGAGGCAAGCTAATGCTTATTTCTTCATTACCTTCTTGCCATCTACTATGTAGATACCTGCTGGAAGGGTTTCCCATGCCTGTGTTTGCCGCACTCCTTCAATATTAAAGATGTGCTTTGGCGCTTTGTTGTCGCTCCCGAACGAGTCGATAGCAGTAGTTTTCAAATCGTCAACCGTGTAGAACACGTTGCGTTTAGCATTTGGGTTCCAAACGTCTTCACGTTTTCCACCTCGTTCAATTTCAAGATGTATTTCGTAAGCGTGGTTGGGTTTCAACATCGATGCGTTAAAAGTAACACGTGTTTTGCTTGCATCGTTTGGCTTTTCGCAAGGCAGATAAACATTATTTGCATAACCTAAATCAATCCATTTGTTTTCTGTCAGGTCGAGCAAACGATAATAAATGCGCCCACGATAACCTTCTCTGATTTGATATCCGGCCACCCTGGCATGCACTTGTAAACCTATTTCTTTTATCTTGTTCAGCTGGAAGGTGCTATAATTGGCGTTAGCACCATCTACTAAGAAGTCTACAAAATTAAATTCAATCGTTCCTTGGTGGGGATCGGGCAACACTTCTATTTCAAAAGGCTCTTTCATTGTAATGGGAACAATATATTCCGAATTCTTTTTCTTAACCTTTATAGATAGGGTTACACTGTATTTACCAGTTTTTAATTTGCCGAAATCGCCAGGATTATTGTATAATGCCTGCATGTTGATGGTGAAAGAGGTGTGCCCAAGACGCTGTGCAACAACGTTAGGTGTAAGCAAATAGGCATTATAAACCTTATTGGTTTCAAGGCTTTTAAGCGTCATCACCAAGTCGCCACGCACTTCTTCTCGCCCTGGGTTATACATGGTGAAACTAAAAGCGCCCATCTTGCCCGAGTCTTCATAGAAAGGAGCAAGCACACTTGGCCTCTTTTCAATAGTTACAACATTTTGGGGGTTGTTGGTGTTGATGCGAACAGCGTTTGTTGTAAGTTCAACTTCCATTTCATTGGCGTGGTTAATGGGTTTCCACTCGCCGTTTTTCTTAGTCTGTTCATCAAGCATTTCAGAGAAGACGGGCACCAAACGATAGTGTCCATTGGGTAAACCTTCAAAGCTAATGTTAGTCAAATCAAAACTCATAGTGGTGAAAATGGATGCCCAAACTAGGTTGTCGCTGGCAGAGTTAAATATTTTCACCCGTTCGTTCTTGTGGTTATAAAGTGCCAGTGCAACCTTACCGGTAAACACACCCAGCTTTCCTTTAACGGGACTATATGAGCCTAACTTTATGATTGAAGCACTCAATTTCTCTGTTCGTGTTGCTTCTGTTTTGCTAATGGTGAATGCAGTGGTGGTGCGAGCATCCAATCCGCGTTCTATTTCCTTAAATGGAACGGCCTTACCATCATTGGGATGGGCAAAAACAACAGACATGTCATCCCAAAACGTGCCACTAAGCGCAAAGCCCGTAACATTTAAATAAACGGTGTTTATATCAAAATAACCATCGTTTAGTCCTTCCCATCCCCAGTTGGTATGTAGAAAACCACGCTCATCATAGCCGTCGTAAACAAAGGCATGTGGGCCTCCGCAAACCAAAACAGGGTAGCCGTTGGATATTTCTTGCATCACTTCTTTGAGGAATTCGTTAGCAGGCAAGAAGTCTTTATCAAGGAAACGTACCGTATAATCAAACTTATCTCGAAGTGCATTGCACGCATATTGCAAGTTTGAGTCGCTCCCCTTGTGGTAATACCTCATGTTAACGGCTTTGCCAATGTCGCGCATCAGCACGCCAACAGCTTGCCTGGAGCGTTCTGAAAACATCTTGTTAGAGGTGTCTTTCATATCACCCCACCAATAAGTAGGACTCTTCCAAGCTTCGTCGCCCTCTTTTTTAACATAGCCTGTGGGACGGTTTTTGGGCCATTTGTGGTGGTACATCACTTGTGCTGTTGCAGTTGCCACACAGCCTGTCGGCGTTGTTTTACCATCAACTTTAAGCGTATATTTGTTATAAGGAAAATATTGGCTCCACTTACAAGTAAGCAATGGTTCCACCTTTCGTTTGATGGGCATCTGCGTCGTTGGAGCTTGCTTACTGCTATTGCGTACTGCTTTCACCACATTTTCATAATCTTTTAGAAACTTCTTGAAGTATGGTGGTTGCTCGTCGCTATTCTTCGACATGTTATCTCCATAGCCAACCAATTCGTTTAGTTTGCTTTCTCCTGATATAATGACGAACTTTTTATCGCTCGAACTCGTGAAGATATAATATGCAGGTTGCTCGTTGGCTTGTGCAGAGCGCGTTACAGGTGTGTTCTTCGATAATGTTGGGTTGTTGATGTACTTCGATGCTATATTCAAAGCTTGTCCTTTTGTTATTGGGTTTGCATTCGAAAGCACAGCAGTCGATAACATTGTAAGTGCTATAAACAATGTCTTTTTCATCTGTTTGTTCATTTTAATATTAATTATTTTGGCTTGTTATATGATAATGATACATTAAATTACGCATGTTTGGGCTTATGCTTAAAGCCGGCAAGGTGCTGTTTGTTTTGTTTAGGCAGACGAATGAGAAGTATAAAACCTCCTGTCACACCTAAGGCAAGCATTGATTTGTCAACTTCTTCCTTGCGCGTTGTCTCATAAGCACTGTTCACCGTTGTGCCTTTTAAGAAGTGATGCAAAAGTAACATTATTTATTTTAACTTACAAATTCACATTCGTTAAATGTCAAAAACATTTCATTTTTAACAGTAAGACGAGGGAATATAGGGGATTTCTGGTTTAAAACAGACGAAGAGGTGTTCGTTCATAAGGCAATTCTTTGCTTCTTAGTACTCCTTCCATTTCACGTTATTATAAAAACGTATAGAACGATGTTGCCATGACTTTTAGTTTGTTTATAAATTGTGTGGAGATTGTTATCTTTGTGATGCCGACACAAAATAAACATTCCCCTTCATATACGAAGTGCAGGATAAATCAACTCACTTGCTTATAAACTCACGAAAAAACAGCTACTCACGAATGAATCAAAACACAAACTCACAAACTTATCAGCTCACAAACACCCAAACTCACAAGCCTATCAACACCCAAACTTAAACCCATCAACTCATCAACTCAAAAACTCACCAACTCAAAAACTTAAATTCTTATATTTTATTTTACAAAACCCTTCCAAATTTCGCTCCGTTCTAGCGAGAATATTGGTTAAAAAGCAGGTAAATAGCCACAAATTCTAGCCTTTCACGTCTTCCAATATGTCCGTTTTTAAGAAAAAACCTGCTTTTTGCACCATTTTGCCTTTCTAGTTTGATTGCAATCTCGTAATTTTTCAAGTCCAATTACCCGCCTTTAGCCCCCAAAAACCTACTTTTTAACGACTATTTCGCCCTTTTCAGTCATGCTTTTAATGGTTCGAAGAGGCTATATTTATACAATAGCAGTGCATTTTTATGCTTGTTGTCTAGCATTTAGCAGCATTTTGCACTGCATTTAGCAGCATTTTGCCTCGCGTTTTGCAGCAAAACGCACTGCATTTAGCGGCATATTGCACTGCATTTAGCGGCAAAACGCACTGCATTTTGCTGCAAATAGCCCCCAAAACTGGTGCAAATGGCGGTTGTTTAAATAAAAATTCATTTTTCTGCATTCACCAGTTAGCCCCTTCTTGCATCAAAACCAAACCTCGCGAGAATCGATTATTTGCGACAAAGTGGGCGGTTGCGGACAAAAAGGGCACTCATAATGTTAAAATATCTACCAAAAACTAGACAAAACTGCTCATGCCGTCTATACGTGTATGGGCAAGCCATACAAAGCATGTACGCTTACGACCGCCATTGTGCGCGGTAGCAAGGCATGCTGTCCATGGCCAAAAGGAACAACATCAGGTAAACGCAACATAAAGATGGCCTCGTAGACAATATATAGAAGCTGAACTGCGTTATAGCCCAAAATGTTCAAAAGGCGCAAAAGCTGTTGCAAGAAAGATGGAGCAATTTCCTCAAACAGCGGTTGATAGGAACTGTATCCAATGTAATTGAATGTCAGGGTCAGCCAATTTAGACTGATAAAACAGACAAGAGATGAGAAAACCATAGGCAGATTGCTTGTTTACCTCAAGCCCCTCCTTAGCCAGTATTCACGAAAAAATCCATAATCATGACTATAATAAAATATATAATACTTAGTGTAGTTATACTAGCGATGCTTTTATTCTTCTTTATAACAAGTAAAAGGGAGAAAAACTTAACTCAAAGGGGAGAAGACATCGTAGAAAAAATAGAGCTTTTTAGAAAGGAAAATCACCGCTTACCCAAAGATTTAAATGAAATAGGTATTCTAGAAGAGGAGAATTCAAATGCACTTTATTATGATATAAGAAATGATACTAGTTATACTGTTTCATTTATGATGTCTATAGATTATAATAGGACATACTATTCCGATACAAAACAATGGGAAGATGGATATCGGGAAATTAAGTAAAAGTCATGACGACCTCAAAATAGCATGTTGGGGCACAAACGAAGAAGTATCGTATTAAATAAAAAAAAGTAAAAACATTTGGGAATGTGCTTTAAAGTCGTTAAATTTGCATTCAAGCATAAAAGTAACGCTTAATGAGACAGCTGAAAATCACGAAATCGATAACGAACAGGGAGAGTGACTCGCTGGACAAATACCTACAGGAGATAGGCCACGAGGAACTAATTTCTGTGGAAGAGGAAGTTGAATTGGCACAACGCATCAAAAAAGGCGACAGAAAAGCCTTGGAGAAGTTAACCAAAGCCAACTTGCGGTTTGTTGTGTCTGTTGCCAAACAGTACCAAAACCAAGGGCTAAGTCTGCAAGACCTCATCAACGAGGGCAATGTTGGCTTGATAAAGGCTGCCGAAAAATTCGACGAAACTCGCGGTTTCAAATTCATTTCGTATGCTGTGTGGTGGATTAGGCAAAGCATCTTGCAGGCCATTGCCGAGCAAAGCCGCATTGTTCGCTTGCCATTAAACCAAGTTGGGTCGGTAAACAAAATCAACAAGATACTTAGCAAGTTCGAACAAGAGAACGAACGTAGGCCAAGCATCAACGAAATAGCCGAAAAAACCGACTTGCCCGAAGACAAGATTGAAGATGCCATCAAGGTTACTGGCCGACATATCTCGGTGGACGCACCTTTTGTGGACGGCGAAGACAACAGTTTGCTAGACTTGCTAGCCAATACCGACACGCCAACGGTGGATAACGAACTGGTGAAAGAGTCGCTGCGTGCTGAAATTGCAGATGCGTTGCAGTACCTCAACGAGCGCGAACGCAATGTTATCGAGGCCTTCTTCGGTATCAACCAAATGGAAATGACGCTCGAAGAGATTGGCGACAAGTATGGCTTAACCCGCGAAAGGGTAAGGCAGATAAAGGAGAAAGCCATAAGAAGATTAAGAAACAACACCAAAAACAAGATGCTCAAAACCTATCTTGGGCAGTAAAAAATGGGTGTACAAGCGATACAGCACTTGGAGAGAAGGCCCTTGTTGCTGAGCAAAATGAAGAGTAAAGGCGGATTTTCGCCATATAATAAGGAGATGATACAATTTAAAAGATACGTTTTAGTAGCAATGATTTTGCTTGCCGTAGGCGCAACTGCCTCGGCTAAATTAGTTCAAACCAAGGTGTACATGTTTGGGATGGCAGCATCATTCAATGATTCCACGGCCTATTTCACCGATGTTCAAGAGGTCGACGCTTGGATTAACGACAAAGGGAAGTTCTTGTATAGTCGCGAGAACTACTCTTACCAACTACGCGACTACCTTCAATCGCAAGGCTTTGCCAATGCCACCTGTATCACTTGCTTTGCCTTTTCGCGCAAGAAAGCCGAGAAAAAGTACGCCACTCTATTGAAGAAAAGCGCAGCAAGGGGTGATGCCAACGTACGCTATCTCAAAGAATCAGAGTTTAAATACGACGCCATTGTGCCCGAAAAGTAAGGATAGCTAGGCAGCATAAGCCGCCAAACATGGGTGAGCGGCACAAAGACAAGGGGTGGCAACCATGCCTCTTAAGGCCGTGTCACCTTTTCTGCCAATCGCACAGAAACGTACTCACACGGAGAACAACATCATTGATGACTCATTATTTTAACATCGCCGAACACGATATTAGCGTCGTTTTCGAGGACGCGACGCCAATAGACGGGTCGCTCATACAGTCGTTAGAGCCTTTCAGAGTTGAAAGTACACCCAAAGACCTGCTTTTGCAACTCATCGTAACCAACGACTTGGAGCCTTTTTCGCCAGAAGATACCGAACTGATAAGGGATATAGACACCGGTAACGGCATGACCCTCGTAGACATTTTGCCCTCGGGGGGGTATCAATTTCACATCCGCAACCTGCAAGGCAAGCTCTGTTGTTTGCTCCATACCAACAAAGACTTTTCGCTTTGTCGCTGCAAATTGGAAGGCAACTATTCCATGCGCTACTTCGGTTTGAACAATGCGCTGATGCTTACCTACGCTTTTGCAGGGTCGTTTAGGCAAACTTTACTTATCCATGCCTCGCTCGTGAGGCACGAAAACCGCGGGTATGCCTTCACAGCCAAGAGCGGAACAGGTAAAAGTACGCATGTTAGTCTTTGGCTACGTTACATTCCCAACTGCGATTTAATGAACGACGACAACCCTATTGTACGCGTCATTGATGGCAAACCCTACATCTATGGTAGTCCTTGGAGCGGCAAGACACCCTGCTATCGCAACGTGAAAGCCGAACTGGGAGCCATTTCGCGCATCGACCGCGCAAAGGTTAACAGCGTAGAACGGCTTAGACCCATCGAGGCTTTTGCCTCATTGCTGCCCTCGTGTTCTACGATGAAATGGGATAAAGAGGTGTTTAACAACACGTGCGACACCATAACAAAGATTATAGAGACAACGGGCATTTACACCATTCACTGCCTGCCCAACAAAGATGCAGCCTTGTTATGCCAACAAACCATAGCGAAATAAGAGAATTGCAGTTTGAAAATGCCCTTTTCCTACCCCAAGTGGCCAAATTCTTAGAAGAAGGACACACGGTAACAATTGGGTTAAAGGGATATAGTATGCGACCTTTTCTAGAGCATAATCGCGATAAGGCCCTGCTAAGCAAGCCCACAACAATACAAAAAGGCGATGCCGTACTGGCAGAAATCTCCCCTGGGGTGTTTGTTCTTCACCGCATAATCAAAATTGATGGCGACGACATAACCCTGCGCGGAGACGGCAACCTAGCCATCGAACAATGCAAACGAGCCGATGTAAGGGGTTTTGTTTTGGGCTTTTACCGAAAAGGAAGACAAACATTAGATAAGACCAACAGTGTTAAATGGCGTGTATATTCAGCCTTATGGACAGGCTTGTTTCCGTTACGCAGATACTTGTTGGCTTTTTACACAAAAATTTGGATGCGCTTGTTCGGACCTATTTAAACCACAACACGAAAGTAACGCATTCATAACATACATACATTTATGAAAAAGAAAGTAGGATTTAAATTGCGCTCCATCTGTGGTGAGCAAGTTATTGTGGCCGAAGGCAAAGAGAACATCGATTTCAGCAAGATTATCAGCATGAACGAAACGTCGGCTTACCTTTGGGAAGCGGTTGAAGGCAAAGAATTTACGGCCGACACTTTGGCCAAGCTGCTGACAGAACAATACGACGTGCAATACAATGTTGCCTTTAACGATTGCCTCGAACTCATCGTTAAGTGGGAAGAGGCAGGCATTATCGAGCAATAACTTGACATAATTGCCCAGCCATTTCAGGCATAGCCCCATACTGGATTAAGCCATACACTTTACCAGCACATGGCGCCGACATGCCTATGGTAAAGGCCTTTTTGTGGCCTTCGTAGCCCCTTCCGAGCCGTGTCCAGATAATCTAGACACGGCTCGAAGGGGTTATGTTACGTCTTCATTCAACACCATTGCATAATGGTTTTATCGTTCGCCCCATGTTCTCTTTACCCGATTTTATCGTATCTTTGCAGTATAAATCAAGTAACAACGATGACACTACATATCTTCAACCCCGATCACGACTTGGTGTTGGCTGCTGGCAACGACCATTTCACCCCTCCCAAAGCAGCTCGCGACCTGTACGCCGACTTGGGATTTCTACCTGCACTATGGGCGAAAGCTGGCGACTTGGTGCTTGTTGCCGATGCAGAGGCAGCATACGAACGTCTTCGACACATAAAGGGAAGAACCAAAGGCGTGCAACTTGTAGACCGCAACACGCTGCAAAGGGTGCTTGCCAGCGGCACAATTACGTCCAACCAACTGGATATTGCCCCTTGGGGATGGGACAAAAACGTAAAAGATTTGTTTGCTGGCATTGGCGTTAGCGAAGATGTTCTGCCCGCGGACAGGTGGTTGGAAGATGTAAGGACCATCAGCTCGCGACAATGGATGTCGCAAAATATATTGCCCGAACTGGTATCCAGATTAAACAACCTTTACCCCAGCAAGTTTATTGGCACTTCTTTTGTGGTACAATCAATGGCTCAATTGCACACGCTCTTGCAAGAAAATGCCCTTGTGGTGGTAAAGGCACCGTGGAGTAGTAGTGGCAGGGGCATACGTTATATTGAGAATAAGCCCGACCCTTCCACCGAGGGATGGTGCGCCAACACCATCGAAAAACAAGGTTGCATAACTTTCGAGCCCTATTATAATAAGATACGCGACTTCGGCATGGAGTTTAATGCCAATGCCGACGGCAGTATAGACTATCTGGGCTTGTCTATCTTCAAGACGTCTAAACGCACATACACGGGCAGTTTGCTTGCTACCGAAGACACGAAATTAGAGTACCTCTCGCAGTATATAGACGTTTCGATACTGAAAGCTGTTTCCGAGACGATAACAACAATGCTATCGGCTTTGTTGTTAAACAAGTATGTTGGGCCATTGGGCATAGACATGATGCTTGTTAAGCAAGAAGGGACGAACAACTTGGCCATTCATCCTTGTGTGGAAATCAATTTGCGCCGCACAATGGGGCATGTAGCCTTATCTTTATCGCCATCGCCACTCGAACCGCAACGACTAATGAGCATTGACCATAGTCGTGGCGCATACCACCTAAGATTACATACCCTTAGCGATGGGCTGTTGAATACAAGTA
The DNA here is from genome assembly GCF_000162415.1 of Prevotella sp. oral taxon 317 str. F0108. Taxonomy (NCBI): domain Bacteria; kingdom Pseudomonadati; phylum Bacteroidota; class Bacteroidia; order Bacteroidales; family Prevotellaceae; genus Prevotella; species Prevotella sp. oral taxon 317. The sequence goes on from NZ_GG740072.1 coordinate 670,587, forward strand.
TAGTGCGTTTGTAAAGGGCTTTGCGCAAAGGATGTCTATTGTAAAACGAATTGTTGAATACAAGTATAGCTCGTTTGTAAACAGCAGATGCTGCTCATAACATGCAAGGTTAAGGCATTACGTCAAAAATGGTAAAGCCATTTGGACGTAATGTCTTATTGGTGTTTACCAAAACTCCATGACGCATAGCCTCCCTTATCAAAAAAGCCTGGCCACAAGGTTAATGTGAGTTCTTACTAGCAAATATGCCATCCTTGCTAGCAGTGTTAGATAAATCCCATTCAAATAGCTGTATGATAATATTGTTGTTTCCTTGCGCATGGCTTTTGAATTTGGTTCTTTATCTTTTATATATAAAGATACTCTTTTTCAGTGAGTTGTGCAGTTCTAAGAGCCTTTTCTTATTTCTTACGTTAATGTATGCTTATGATTCAGCACTTGCGAAAGTTTAGTAAAGATATTAAAAGTGAGGACGACTTCGTTGTCAAGCACCTGCAAAAATGCATTCAAAAGCCCATTTTCGACTTAAAATATATTAACAACACAACTTTTTCGCAAAAAACGCTTGTGGAATGATTTATTTCCAGTAATTTTGCACTGAATTTCGAAGCGTTTCTATTCTTGAAACGCTTTTATTACAATCAACAACTTATTGCATTAAGATATACAGATATGTATAGCAAAGAAGAACTATTATCAAAAAAAATGTCTGAATTGGAGGACATTGCAAAAACACTTGGTGCCGAATACGATGGTGACAACCTTGAAGAAATGGTGTATTCGATACTAGACAAGCAGGCTATTGACGAGGGAACGAAGAATCCCTTGGGTCAAAAGAAAAAAAGAACGAGAATTGTTAAGAAAGACACAGATAGAGTATATTCGGTAAAAGGGAAAGACGGAGAGAACTTTGATGTGAAAAACAACAAGGTAACATCTAGCGAACAACCATCTTTGTTTAAAGAAGCGGAGGAGACTGCAACTGAAACGCAGGCCCAAGAAAGTGAAGAACCCGCTAAGCCCAAGAAAAGGGGAAGAAAATCGAAGAAGGAAAAAGAGGCTGAAGCCGCTGCCGAAGCAGAACGTCTGGCACAGGAGGCCGAAGAACGACAGAAGGAAGAAGACGGGGAGGAGAGCGCGCCTGAACAGGTGGCTGCCGAGCCTGACGAAAATACTCAAGCCGAACCCGACGACCATATAAAAGCCGAATCGCAGGAGATTATTGACGAACAAGCGGAGACGGAGCCCACAAACGAAGTGCCAGTGCCTGAGGCCAGTTTCTTGCCAGAGGCTACCGACATGGGAGAAAACCAAGATGCTCCCGACAGTGGATTGTTGGCACAATTGCAAGCCAAAATAAATGCTCGCAATGAGGGACCAAACGATAGGCCCGACCCAATAAGGGAAGGATGTTGGGAAGGAGACCCGGGGGATGGAACAGATTTCATCACTGTTGTTGACTTGCCAATCGAAGATCAAGGTGCGTTGCCCAACTACGACATGTTCGACAATCCCACCAATGGGATGCCTAATGCTGGCTATCAGCAGCCGGAGCCAATGCAACCAGCACCGCCTGCTTACGATTTCTCTGACTTGATAACGGCAGACGGCGTACTTGAAATCATGCCCGACGGCTATGGTTTCTTGCGGTCGAGCGATTACAACTATCTTTCTTCGCCCGACGATGTATATGTTTCGACACAGCAAGTGAAGAAATATGGCTTGAAAACTGGCGATGTGGTACAGAGTAGAGTACGTCCGCCGCGCGAAGGAGAGAAGTATTTCCCACTGACAAGCATCGACATGATTAACGGTAGGGTGCCAGATGAAATTCGCGATCGCGTTCCTTTCGAGCATCTTACGCCGCTATTCCCCGACGAAAAGTTCAATCTTTGTGGTAATCCTGCCACGACAAACCTTTCGACACGCATCGTAGACTTGTTCTCGCCCATAGGAAAAGGACAACGTGCACTTATCGTGGCGCAACCCAAGACGGGTAAAACCATCTTGATGAAGAACATCGCCAACGCCATTGCAGCCAATCATCCAGAGGCATATCTTATGATGCTGCTCATTGACGAGCGCCCTGAAGAAGTTACGGACATGGCTAGAACGGTGAACGCAGAGGTTATTGCCTCTACATTTGACGAACCGGCAGAACGCCACGTGAAGATTGCTGGCATCGTACTTGAAAAAGCTAAGCGCTTGGTTGAGTCGGGACATGATGTAGTTATCTTCCTCGACTCTATCACACGTCTGGCCAGAGCATACAACACCGTCAGTCCTGCAAGTGGTAAGGTACTAACAGGTGGTGTGGATGCAAACGCCCTTCAAAAGCCCAAACGCTTTTTCGGTGCAGCTAGAAATGTGGAAAATGGTGGTTCGCTTACCATCATCGCCACGGCACTTATCGACACGGGTAGCAAGATGGACGAAGTGATATTCGAAGAGTTTAAGGGTACAGGCAACATGGAATTGCAACTCGACCGCTCGCTAAGCAACAAGCGAATATTCCCCGCCGTGAACCTTGTTGCTTCAAGTACACGCCGCGACGACCTCTTGCAAGACAGAACAACCCTCGACAGGATGTGGGTGTTGCGCAAGTACATATCAGACATGAACCCGATAGAGGCCATGAATTCTATTCACGACCGCTTAAACGTTACCAAAGACAACGACGAGTTCTTGCTATCAATGAATGCTTGATGTGGAGTGGGGCGCGAGCCTCGCTCAATTGTGACGAAAGACGAAAAATAAAATTGCGAATTTACTCACCTACAATTGGCGCAACTCAGTGCCCCTACGTTAGGTAAGATAAAGAAAAAGGCCTTTCTTACAGAGTTTTTTCGTAAAATTTTCGCCAAATAATAATAAGTTCGTGGTTTTTGAAAGGAAATGGAGTGGGGCGTGTCAACATAGATGAACCCCATCTGTAAACAAGGCCAAACATCGCAAAAGAATAAAAAAGCCATCTTGATTTAGCAAATAACACATAAAAATTGGCCAATAAGAGCAATTTTAAAAACAAAACATCAAAAAAAAGTAACATTCTTGTTGTATTAATAAAATAATGATTATATTTGCACCATCAGTAGGCATTTAGTTTTTATAGTATGGTACAGTTAGTAGAAACAAAAGGTAAAAAGAGAGATTCGCAAATCTTCATCAATCCCCAATTGATGGGTACGTTGGCAAAGAACATTTGTCAGGAGATTTCTGTAAATCAAAAGTACAAGGACAAAACTTACTCTGCAAAACAACTTGCAAAGGATTTAGGAACGAATACGAGGTATATCTCGACTGTTATTAACAGGCAGTTCAATACCAACTATACGTCCTTCGTTAACAAGTTCCGCATACAGGAAGCCATGAAACTGTTGAAAGACAAGCGTAAGGCTCACCTCACCATTGAGGATGTATCGGATGCAGTGGGGTTCTCTACACGTCAGTCGTTCTATACTTCGTTTAAGAGGTTCACTGGAATGACACCAAGGGAATATCGAATATCCCCCGAAAATGACAGGTAAACAATTTTATCTCCACGCAAAGCAAATGCGTGGAGATAATTTTTTTGCACACAAAGAAAGTAATAATCATGAAAGAAACAGGCACATTTAACTATGCCGACGAACGATTTGCCGACTTGCAGATGCTTCGTTACAGGCTACCACAATTTGAAAAACTTTCGCTTCAACAGAAGAAATACATATATTATCTATCGCAAGCCACGCTGTGCGGTAGGGACATTACCACAGACCAGTTTGGAAAATACAACCTTCGTATAAGGAAAACACTGGAAGCGCTCTATACGGGACTCGATGCAAATGCAGACAAGGATAACTACGATAAGTTGGCTTTGTACTTGAAGCGTGTATGGTTTTCTAATGGTATCTATCACCATTATGCCAACGACAAGATACAACCCGACTTCTCGGAGGCTTTCTTTCGCGCTGCCGTTAGGCAGATGCCAATAGATAAGTTGCCGATGACAGGTTATAACTCTGTCGAGGAATTGTGCGATGAACTATGTCCAGTGATGTTCAACCCAAAGATATTACCCAAAAGAGTGAATAAAGCCGATGGCGTGGACTTGGTGAAGACTTCGGCTTGCAACTATTATGAAGGTGTAAGTCAACAGGAAGTGGAGGATTTCTACAACGAGAAGAAGGCCGCAGCAGGCGACAACTCGCCTTCATGGGGCTTGAACACAAAGCTTGTAAAAGATGATAGTGGATTGGAAGAAAAGGTTTGGAAAGAAAATGGCGAGTATGGCGAGGCCATTCGCCAAATCATATATTGGTTGGATAAGGCGAAAAGCGTTGCTGAAAACCAACAACAGCAACGCGTTATCGACTTATTAATAAAGTATTATCGTACAGGCGACCTGCATTTGTTTGACGAATATTCGATTGAATGGCTCAAAGAGCAAGCAGGCAACGTGGATTTTATCAACGGATTTATCGAAGTTTATGGCGATCCGCTGGGCATTAAGGCTTCGTGGGAGGGCATTGTTGAATATAAGGACTTAGAGGCAACGCGCCGAACACGCCTTATTAGTGACAATGCGCAATGGTTTGAAGACCATTCGCCCGTCGACTCGCGATTTAAAAAGGCCGAAGTGCGTGGCGTTACAGCCAACGTTGTGTGTGCGGCAATGCTCGGTGGAGACGAATATCCCTCTACGGCAATCGGCATTAACTTGCCTAACGCCGACTGGATTAGGGCGCAACATGGGTCGAAAAGTGTAACAATAAGCAACATTACCGACGCGTACAACAAGGCAGCGAAGGGCAACGGCTTTAAAGAAGAGTTTGTTATTGACAAAGAAACACTGGACATAGTGTCTCGTTACGGCGACATTTGCGATGAACTGCACACCGACTTGCACGAATGTTTGGGGCATGGCAGTGGTAAATTGCTGCCCGGCGTTAGTCCTGATGCACTGAAGGCCTACGGAAACACCATCGAAGAGGCGCGCGCCGACCTCTTTGGCTTGTATTACATGGCCGACGATAAGCTGCAAGAGTTGGGTTTGTTGCCAGATAAAAACGCCTTCCGCTCACAATATTATACGTATATGATGAACGGGCTGATGACCCAATTGACCCGAATTGAACGCGGAAAGGACATCGAGGAGGCACACATGCGCAACAGAGCGCTCATTGCTCATTGGACTCTTGAACATGGAAAAGGCGCTGTTGAGTTGGTAAAACGCAACGGCAAGACATACGTTCAGATAAACAACTATGAACAATTGCACCGTTTGTTCGGCGAACTTTTGGCCGAGGTGCAACGCATTAAGAGTGAGGGCGACTTTAATGCAGCTCGCAATCTGGTTGAGAATTATGCCGTTAAGGTAGACGGTGAACTACATGCCGAAGTGCTGGAACGTTTTGCCAAACTAGACATTGCGCCTTATAAGGGCTTTATCAATCCCGTATATAAGCCCATACTGAATAGTGAGGGCGAGATTATGGACGTAGAAGTAGATTACTCGGAAGCTTACGACGCACAAATGTTACGTTATTCTAGCGAGTTCGGTTTCCTTGTTTAAAAAGGCGAAAAGAAAGAAAACCAATTTAACAAACACAAAGGGTAGGGGAGTGGAGTTTATTATTTTGAGTTCGATAATGGCTCAATCTGGATAACAAGACTTCTCCCCAGGCTCTTCAACATAATAATTTGAGATTAGCAATGAACGAAGATACACATAGCAAGCTGATGGCGATAAAGCAATCGTTTCGGCTCTTTATGGACGGCACAACCTCGCGTTCTATGGCTCAAAAAGGCATAGGATATAAAATTAATTGGGGAGTTCCGTTCCACGAACTGCGTAAAATGGCCGCACCATACGCGCCCAACTACGAACTGGCCATTGAGCTTTGGAAAGAGAACATACGCGAATGTAAGATTATGGCCACCTTGATTATGCCGCCCGAACGCATGTCGCCCGAACTGGCTGACGTGTGGACGGAGCAGCCTTTGCAACAAGAAATGGCCGAGATGCTGGCCTTCAACTTGCTGCAACATGTTGATTTCGCGCCTGCATTGGCCTATCAGTGGATGGCGGGCGACCGAATGGATAGGCAGATATGCGCCTATCAGCTTTTGGCGCGCCTTTTTATGAAAGGCTGCGAACCCAATGAGCGTGGCTTAGACGAATATCTCGACCAGGTTAGCGTTGCTTTGCAAAGCGATAACCTCGGCGTAAGACATGCTGCTAGTGCTAGTTTGCAAAAGCTAGCTATGCTGGGTGATAGCTACGAAAAACGGGTTGACGAACTGTTGGCGCGCTTGCAAGCACCTTGACGATGTAAGAAACACCGGCCGCCCTTGCACAACCAGAGCCGTCGCAAAGCTACATTTTTGCGATGAAGCGCGCGCTTTTCGGATATTTATAGTAACTTTGTAGGGCTGACAAAGAAATGAAAATGAAACAAGACAGCAAAAAGCAGGCTCGAAAAATTCTCGACCAATATCTGGAAACGAACAATTATAGGCGGACGCCTGAGCGTTACGCCATTCTCGATGCGGTGTTTAGCATAAAGGGACATTTCTCACTCGACCAGCTAAGCGAGTACATAAAGAACGAAAACTTCAAGGTTAGCAGGGCCACATTATATAATACGCTGCGGCTGTTCATCAAGTTAAGGCTTGTGGTTAGGCACAGACTGACAGATGGCACCAAGTACGAAGCACGCACAAAGAACGACAATCATTGCCACCAGGTATGCACAATGTGCGGTGCGGTGACAGAGGTGAACCTGCCAGAGATAACAACCACGCTAGAGCAAGTGCGGCTCAAAGGCTTCTGCAGCGATGGTTTCGCGCTTTATCTTTATGGCGTATGCAGTGCATGCCAAAAGAAAATAAAGTGAAGTTTGCTGGAAATTAACAATACACATATTATAATATATGAAGACAGGAAAAGTAGACGTTCTTCTGGGATTACAGTGGGGCGACGAGGGCAAAGGTAAGGTTGTGGACGTGCTAACGCCACAATATGATGTCGTTGCACGCTTTCAAGGCGGTCCCAACGCAGGTCATACGTTAGAGTTTAACGGTCAAAAGTTCGTCTTGCGGAGCATTCCTTCTGGCATTTTCCAAGGCGGAAAAACAAACATTATCGGCAATGGCGTGGTGCTTGCACCCGATTTGTTCATGGCCGAGGCAAAGGATTTGGAGAAAAGTGGGCACGACTTGAAGAAATGTCTGCACATATCTAAGCGTGCACACCTTATCATGCCAACCCATCGTGTGTTGGATGCTGCCTACGAAACACTGAAAGGCGACAAGAAAGTGGGTACCACTGGCAAGGGAATTGGGCCGACTTATACCGATAAAGTATCGCGTTCGGGATTGCGTGTGGGTGACATCTTCGAAGGATTTGAAGAAAAATACGCACAACATAAAGAGCGACACCTCAACATTCTGCGCAGTATGAACTATACGGACTTCGACATTAGCGAAGTGGAAAAGACTTGGATGGAGGGCATTGAATATATGCGACAGTTCAATATCATTGACAGCGAGTTTGAACTTAACAGCCTTTTAAACGATGGGAAGGCAATTCTTTGCGAAGGCGCACAAGGAACTATGCTCGATGTTGACTTTGGTAGCTATCCATATGTAACCTCTTCGAACACCATTACGGCAGGCGCATGCGCCGGTTTGGGCATTGGTCCTAATAAGATTGGTGATGTTTATGGTATCATGAAAGCCTATTGTACGCGCGTTGGAGCAGGTCCATTCCCCACAGAACTATTCGATGAAACGGGGAAAAAGCTGCGCGACCTGGGTCACGAGTATGGTGCGGTGACGGGTAGAGAACGTAGATGCGGTTGGATTGACCTCGTTGCGCTGCGCTATTCGATTATGATAAATGGCGTAACTCAACTCATCATGATGAAAAGCGACGTGCTAGACACATTCGAAACCATTAAGGCGTGCGTGGCTTACGAAAAGGACGGCCAACGAATTGACCATTTCCCATTCGACATCGAACACGGAATAACGCCCGTTTACGAAGAACTGAAAGGCTGGCAAACCGACATGACGCAGTTTACCAGCGAGGAACAGTTCCCCCAAGCATTCAAAAATTACATTGATTTCTTGGAGAAACAACTGCAAACACCCATCAAAATAATCTCTATCGGACCAGATAGAAGTCAAACCATCGTTAGGAAAAAGTAATGAACAAACCATCCATACCCAAAGGAACAAGAGACTTTTCACCGGCCGAAATGGCCAAACGGAACTATATTTTCGACACCATTAAGGATGTTTACGCCCTTTATGGCTATCAACAAATAGAAACACCCTCCATGGAAACGCTGCAAACGCTCATGGGGAAATATGGTGAAGAAGGGGATAAGCTATTGTTCAAAATCCTTAATTCGGGCGATTTCATCGGCAAAGTGCCTGCCGAGGAGTTCGTAAGCGACAATGTATTGAAACTGGCAGCCAAGATTTGCGAGAAGGGATTGCGCTACGACCTCACTGTTCCCTTTGCTCGCTATGTGGTAATGCATCGCGATGAACTGCAAATGCCGTTCAAGCGCTATCAAATTCAGCCCGTATGGAGAGCCGACCGCCCACAGAAGGGTAGGTATAGGGAGTTTTATCAATGCGACGCCGATGTTGTTGGGTCTGATTCTTTGCTTAACGAAGTGGAACTGGTGCAAATCATTGACACGGTATTCACCAAGTTCGGCATCAACGTTCAGATAAAACTGAACAACAGAAAGATACTTGCCGGTATTGCCGAGTATATCGGGCAACCCGACAAAATCGTCGATATCACCGTGGCAATAGACAAGCTCGACAAGATTGGTGTTGAGGCTGTGAACGCCGAGATGTTGGCCAATGGAATCAGCCAAGATGCTGTTGACAAGCTACAACCCATACTAACCATGTCGGGAACCAACGTCGAGAAACTCGAAACCATTGCCCAAACCATCGCCACATCAGAAATTGGCGTGAAGGGGGTAGAGGAAACGCGTTTTATTTTGGAGAAGATCGCGGCTGTTGGGCTGAAAAACGAATTGCAACTAGACCTTACTTTGGCACGCGGACTGAACTATTACACGGGTGCCATCTTCGAGGTGAAGGCCAAAGACGTGGCTATTGGAAGTATAACAGGTGGTGGACGATACGACAATCTCACTGGAATATTCGGCATGCCTGGGCTTAGTGGCGTGGGTATCAGCTTTGGAGCCGACCGAATTTACGATGTGTTGAACACGCTAGACCTTTATCCGCAGAACGCAACGCAGGGTACGGAGGTGCTATTCATCAACTTTGGCGAGACCGAATCCGACTATTGCTTGCCGATAGCCAGCCAAGTGCGTGCCGCAGGCATATCAGTTGAGCTTTATCCTGATTGTGCCAAGATGAAAAAGCAAATGGCCTATGCCAACGCCAAGGGCATTCCTTTTGTGGTTTTAGCTGGCGAAAGCGAGATAAGTCAAGGCAAAGTTACGCTCAAAAACATGCTCACGGGCGACCAACAGCTGGTTTCGGCCGAAGAACTTATTGCCAAAATCACGTCAAAGAACCCTTAAAACCACCGCGATATGGAGATGGACGTTTATCATAAGTTGCTCGAAAACGGCATTAGGCCGTCTGCACAACGGCTCGCCATCATGAATTATTTGCTCACACATTTTACACATCCCACAGTAGACGAGGTGTATCAAGGATTGTGCAACGAAATCAAAACGTTGAGCCGAACCACTGTTTACAACACATTAAGAATGTTTGCCGAAAAGAATTTGGCGCAAATGATAACCATCAACGAGCACCATGTGTGCTATGATGGTTGCATTAGTCCGCACAAACATTTTTATTGCAACCATTGTGGCCATGTTTTCGACATCTTCGACGATACGTCTGCAGAACTTCCACAGGCAATGAACATTGATGGACACCAAGTCTTGGAAACGCAAGTTTACTATCGCGGCATCTGCAAAAAATGTTTGAACAATACAGCTGGTCAGGATAGCAACTAATCTTATAAAGGTAGATTACAGGTAAAGCCTGCCACAATCAATCATTATAATTAAGGATAAGTCTGTTGCATCGCTCATAATTTGCATAATAGCCATGGGTTAATAGAAAACCGCCTGCTAACCAATGCTTTATAAAACTATAATGCCAATTATGTCAATTAAATTTAACGAATATATTTAACATAAATTTCAAATCCCACCCACCTTTTTAACAAAAATATAATGTTACCCAAAAAAAACTATAACCAAAAGTAAAACATAAATGAATAAAATACAGAGATATAATAGATTATATATACTCTACTCTACTCTTTCGGGGCTTTTTGCCCGCAAGCGGGCAAAAAGCATAAACTATTTTACGCGCACGCGCGTAAAGGTCACGCGCGCACGATAATAGTAAACAAACAATCATAAGTAAGTGCAAAACTACATGTGCTGTCAGTTTTGCCAATAATAAACAAGGTAACGGCAGAACACGGAGGGTTCTGCTAACAATAACGTATGCTTTGCGGATAGTCCGTTTGGTGTGGTCGCTAGCGCTATGCACTTCGCTAACGCTCAGCTTAAGGCCGTCCCGTCGACGGCCACAATTCGCTATCACTTCACTACATCGCCTCACTTCGTTCGGCTCTTCGTTCGTGATAACGCTCATTGAAGAGAGTGTATAAGGGTGCTCGTTCCTCGCACTGCGCTCATAAATTTCGCGCGAGTGTCTTACGCGCCGTCCGTCACGGCGCGCGCTCGTTGCAGAGTTACTAGTAAATATTAATAAATATATACAAATGGTTCAATATTTATATTTTGTGTTAAAATATGTATTAAAATGGTTCGATTTTTATAGTGTCGCGTAATTTTTGTTAACTGCAACAGAAATAAATAACGCCGCGTTTCACAACACAGCGTTAAACAAAACTAAATTCTAATCCTTATTGACAAAAATATAAAATGAAAAAACTATATTTGCATAAATTCTAAACCTAGACAAGATGAAAGAAATAATCAAAATAGCAATAGGAATAGCATTAAGCATTATAACTATAATGATATTATTAGTAGCAATAGGGTTGATAACTAGACTAGCTACTTCTTAAATGCCATACCTTTACGCCTATTCTTCCAATTATTTGCAATGCTATCAACATCAATAGCTATTTTACCATAGGAAGTACGTCGGCCTGTCAAATCATCATGCCAAGTATCTATAAGATAATTGGCGAACTCAATAAAGTTATGAGGGCGAGCCTTTTGAACAATTTCAGCTACTTTTTCAGCAGAACCATAATGATTTTGAAGTTTCTGAAATAAGGTCTTTTCTTCCTCAGTCAAAGTTTGTTGACCTAACAACTTAGCATAACGTTTTTGCGTAGCTACATTTTGAATATTTAATCTCGTCTGAGAATTATTCAAACCAACTTGGGTAGAAAGAACCTTCGTTTCAGCCTTAATCTGAAGATTTGTATCTTTCAAATTACTGAATGTTTGCCTAAGAATAGCCAACTGTTCAGGGTTGGTTTTTTCCAACTGATAACGCTTAAGCAAAGTATCAACAGAAGTATTCTCCCAATCTACTTCACCATTAAGAATATCACTTTTCAACTTCTCAACACGATACATAACCTCTTGTTGTTGACCGCGCTCACGCTGCATAGCCAAGGTAACAGGCCTACCAGTAGACTCATCAACCATAGGTTGGCCGTTCTTGTCCATCGCTTGCGTTTGCAATATAGCCACTTCCATATCTTGTAATATGGCAGTAGATGCCTTAATACGGGCCTCGTTCTGAGATGCTTGTAATGTAGCTTGAGCCTGAGCAGATTCAGTACCACCTTTAATGCCTGATACTTTATCATTCTGCTTATCAATAGCCTTACCACGAGAGAGAGTATAAGCATCTTGAGCAGTCTTCACACCTTGAGCCATAATCGAGCCAACACTATTCAAAGAATTTGATAAACCTTCTTCCTCATTAACGGCAGTAACAGAACCTGGAGTAATAGAATTACCTAAATTAGTACTAGATGCCATACCAGTAGAATTAGCAGAGGCTTGACCATTGTAAAGATAAGGGTTATAACCTGCATCTTCAATACGTTGCCGCACATTAGATTCAGTAGACCACTCACGATTTTCAGCATTTACCTTATCTTGATACGCCATCTGTTGAGCATTAACCTTATCCTGCTGAGCAACTTGCTTATTCCACATTTCACGTTGAAAATCATAATTTTGCTCATTAGCCTTTTTAGCACCACTACGAGAAAGCAATCCACCGACAATTGCGGCACCTGCACCAATCAACGCAGGAATTATAGCTAACTGAATCGAATAAGCAGATACCCAACCAGTCAAATCATAAACAAACAAAAACATAACTAATAGTTTTAAGTCCGCCCATCTTACGATGAGCGGACAAATTAATGAACTAAAGGACTAAACACTTGCGGTAGGGTCTTCATTATCTTTCTTTTCTTTCTTAGAAAGAGATTCAACAAGTGTTTTAAGAAAAGGAAGTGCAATTTCAAGCACTTTCAAGATTTTAATAAAAACTTTCATAATGAACTGAATTAAAAATGAAACAAAATTAAATTGAACTAACACTATTCAACTGGTTGACCGCCTGTCTGTTGCTGCTGTTGCTGCTGTTGCTGCTGTTGCTGCTGTTGCAGTTCCTGCTCGTGAAGTGGCTGGAATATATTCTCTTCATACCAATCACGAACAGCATCCATATCAACAAGTGTCGAATTATATCGACTAGGTAGCATGCGTATCAAATCATCATCAGACAAATTATTACGCTTACTAGAAGGCATAGGCTGCATAAAGGACAGAATACGGTCACGCTCAAGCTGCGTTATAGAACCAGACAAAAGCTTAGTAACTGGATTAATGGGCAAACCAGTTGTCGGGTCAGTGGGAAAAACAACCTCCTGAAGTTCAGAAATTTCTGCATTAAGAACTGGAAGTTCTGTATTAGGAGAAGTTTCAGAAAGAAGAATTTTCTTCTGAGCAGAATCCAAATGAGGATAATAAAAATCTATGATATCCATAATGAACACAATTAAAATTAAACACGTGGCATACCGTCTTCAGTCATGTCCGAAACCTTTTCAATATTGAAATGGGCATAACCGAACATGCAATCAGTCACTTCAGTACCATTATAATTGACTGCAAAAACACTATCCAACCAATGAGGATTAATCTTAAGAGCAGCCACATTAAACGTATTTAAAGTGTCAGAACCACGAGCACGAGCAATACTCCAATAACTAAGAGGCTCACCGTTGGCAAATTGACCGTGATTAATGTCAAAGGCAGTCTTATATTCTGAATAGCGTGGCTGCCAACCGTAAGAATTATCCTTAGCACGATTAAGTGAAACAAAAGCAGGAACAATTGGCTGCATACCCAAATTTTCAAACTCAGGGATAAAATAATCACCACGTGTTTGCTTAGCAACAAAGGGGTCAAGACGCATACAATCGTATTGCATAGCAGGAACAACACTATATATACACATTAAGACACCTGGCTCTTTAGCATCAAATTGAATTTCACCGTAACCAGAGCCAGTACCTTTACCAGTAATCTTACCAAGATAACCAGCTAACTTAGCATTGCCGACCTCAGAAACATTAGGGTTAGTAGTTCCACTGGTTTGAGTGACATCGCCAACCTGTACATTACTATCAAAGCCACCAAGATAGTACACTTGACCATCACGGCCTTCAGATACAGTCACACCAAAGTGAGCCTCTATCTGTTCCGCATAGGTCTTACCTGCACGCATCGAAATAGATAAAAGCTTATCAAGGGCGAAAGCAGAACGAATGGCAGAAACATTAAGTACATCAGGAGAAGCCATATTAAGCTTAGCGGAATTACCATCAGCAGAAAAACCAGCAGAACCAGTAGGGTCAGAAAGCTGAAGAACAGAAGAAAAAGAATCCGAACCTATCGTAAAAAGCGGAGTTGGCCTAAGATTAGTATAAAAATCTAAAGGCGCGTTACGATAATGGAGGTTAAGATACTTCTTAAACTCATCGGCAGTCGGTACAAAAGTACCTTTCTTATGGTCGATATTAAAAGAATAAACATCAACACCTTCATAAGTAGTATTACGGTAATAATCCGAATATATCTTATTATAGGCCAAAAGGCGGAAAAGATTTACATTACCAGTGTACAAAAGAGGAACAGGGGTCTTAGAAGATGTGATAGGCTTACCATAGCCAAGCAAATCCATAAGACGACAAGAGTTATTAGAATGCGGATAACCAAATATGTCCTTATCAGTACGTTCACGAACGAACTTATACATATCAGCCAATTTAACATTGGGAACTGAATCCAAAGCCTTATCACCAGCAGCAGAAGAAACAACAGAAGAACGATAGTCGTTCATGCTAGTTATAAATTGGTCATACGGGTGCCAAAGCTGAGAATAGGGGACAAAAAAGAACTCATACACACCACGCATTGAAATGAATGCAGCAGAATTCATAGGCATGGTCCGCATAAAGTCTTGAGCTTGTATCCTGATGTGGTCATGAAACATCAAATCCACAGACAAAACAGGCAAAAGAGCACCAGCAGGAGCTGTGTATAAATGCTTTTGCGACAAATCAAAAGCACTTCGAGGGCGATTAGCTCTCGATGGCTTAATTTGAGGAACTTTTTTTAAACTCATAAAAATTTGATTATAGAATAAAACAATATACAAAGGTGAGAGATTAAAGAACCTACACCATAACCGACAAAAAACGATAAAATAATATTACGCATATCAAGAAATTTGACGTGAACCAAATACAAAAGTATTTTTGAGTTTCTTAGACTTATTGCGCTTAAGTAACCTTAATTGTTGTTGAGCTAGATAATTTTTAAAATACTGAGTGCGATAAAATGAATATGCAGAAAACTTATCATAATCGAGAATGCCAAACTTATAGAAATCACCAAACCAAGCAACCTCATCAAAGAAAGAACGTAAATAAGCATCCTCTTTATAAATCATACCACATTCGGATAAAAGCTTTTCACGAGTACGAACTGGAACAGCATCATTAATAAGAGGATAAGCAGCTAACATAGCTTGCTGAAATCCACACTCATGTACAATATCATTAAACAACTTATAGAACTCAATCAACTGGTCACTATTACGCATAACTTCAAACTTATCAAACAATCGAACATAAGTATAATACAAATCATTCCAAGGTAGATAACAATTCATATCGAAGTCACGTACAACACGCCAAGCATTACGTGATGAATACCAAGTTTGGTCACAATCCATTTCAAGATAATAGTAATCATACTTATAATTAACCTCAAGCCAAGAACGGTATTTCCATCCTCTTTCACTTCGCAAGAAATCCGCGAAATCGGCTGAAAATAAACGTGTTGAATATTTCCATTCAATAAAAGCTAAGTTTGCATTTTCATACCATTCCGCAAAATGTTGTCCATAGAAACTATAACGGAGTAGTTTTTCATTAAAAGAAAGCGAGCTAAATCCAAGACACTTGCGGAAGAGGGAAGAGCATAAATCGCGGTCAAGCGGTATATCATAGTGCATGAACTGTCCTGATTTTTCGTCAAAGACCTCTCTACCAACTCGATAAGCTCCTCGGTGGACACGTCCAAGTACTTCGCAATAATCTGCCTTGAAACATCCGATAACCGGTGATTTAGAGCAGAGGTGGAACGGTAGGGTAGACTTATAGGCCAAAACTTGAGGTAAACCAAGGTTGCCAGACACATATTCCGCAACATAGTAGGCGGTGTTTTGGTCACAAAGTTTAACATACTGTTGGGTAAGGGATATATCCGCAAACGGCTGAAAGATAAAACTGTTACGCTTTCCTCCAACACGTCGTTGGAAACCCCACGACCGAACGATGAGAGAACTAATCTCTGAGAGAAGAGACGCATCATCGAAGAATATGATACCGTGATAGTGCGGACGTAAGGTCGTAGGGCCATACTCCGAGGCAACGTAATACCTAATTTTTCTACTCTCTGCTTTTCCATATAATTTAGAAATATTAAATCGTAATCGCTTTAAAAAATTTTGAATGTCCTTTTTACAGCAGGATGCAAAAACCTCCGTATGCTCATCATTCTCAATCTTTGGCAAAAAGGTATCTAAATCAATAGACCATTTACCAGTTACTTTATCAAAATAATTAAGAGGACACGAAGGGAACAATTCTGCACAACGACCAATAGGACGAAGTTGAGGACAATCATTATTATCGAGAAACCGCTCCCAACGCGGTATGAACTCATTATTATATGTGAGAGTAAACATAACGCTATACTTATGTTGCATAATCTCATTACGAACACGCTTAGATTGTTTAGAGGCAGCAGCATTAACACAAGCCTCACACCTACCACAAGGCACAAACATCTCGTCACGGGTCCAACGGTTATGTACATGAACAGGACAAAGACAATTACCGAATATTTTTAAGTCAGAACTCATAATACTTGATATTCAATCCTAGTTTTATGGTCATAAGTAGAACCATCAACAAACTCAATAACCTCAAAATCAACAAGAGTTTTTAAAGAGCCAAATAATTTGTCAAGTTCAGATACATATCTATCATCATAGGATATAACAAATCCATTAGAAGTAGGCAGCATAGATATAAGCTCAAAATCACTTTCAAGCAAATACCTAAGAAACAGGCGGTAAGAGTAATACTGAAAACGTCGCATAATACAATAGAATTATAGTTTGACAGCAAAGATATAAAAAATAAACATAATGCCAATTATGATAAATAACAAGCAGATATAACTCTTCTAAGTGTTAAAAGTGTGCTAAAATGCAAATGTATTATGTCTTTATTGCACGCTAATTGCTTGTATTTTAGTATCTTTGCAGCGTTTTTCAAACAACATAAAGTCTAACTTTATTAATTTACTTTATTTATTATTTATGTCTAATTTAAAAAATGTACAGCCGCTGAGCGATTTCAACTGGCAAGAGTTTGAGAACGGCAGCCCTGTAGAAGTAAGCAAGGATGCTCTTGAAAAGGCTTACGATGAAACCCTTAACAAGGTTTCTGAGCATCAAGTTGTTGATGGTACGGTTATCTCCATCGACAAGAAGGAAGTTATTGTTAACATCGGTTACAAGAGCGACGGTGTTATTCCTGCTTCCGAATTCAGATACAATCCCGACCTAAAAGTTGGCGACACTGTTGAAGTTTACATCGAGAATCAGGAAGACAAAAAGGGTCAACTGATTCTTTCGCACAAGAAGGCACGCCTTAGCAAAAGCTGGGAACGTGTTAACGCCGCTCTTGAAAACGAAGAAGTTATTCAAGGTTACATTAAGTGCCGCACCAAAGGTGGCATGATTGTAGACGTCTTCGGCATCGAAGCCTTCCTCCCCGGAAGTCAAATCGACGTACATCCCATCAGGGACTACGACGTATTTGTTGGCAAAACCATGGAGTTCAAGGTGGTTAAAATCAACCAAGAGTTCCGCAACGTGGTTGTTTCGCACAAGGCTCTTATCGAAGAAGAACTTGAAGCACAGAAGAAAGAAATCATTTCCAAGCTTGAAAAAGGACAGATCCTTGAAGGTACGGTTAAGAACATCACCACCTACGGCGTATTCGTTGACCTTGGTGGCGTTGACGGACTTATCCACATTACCGACCTTTCTTGGGGCCGCGTAAGCGATCCGCACGAAGTGGTTAGCTTGGATCAGAAGATAAACGTGGTTATTCTCGACTTCGACGATGAGAAACGCCGCATCGCATTAGGTCTCAAACAACTCACTCCCCATCCTTGGGATGCGCTCGACCAAAGCCTCAATGTGGGCGACCACGTTAAGGGTAAGGTTGTTGTCATCGCCGACTACGGAGCATTTGTTGAAATTGCACCTGGTGTAGAAGGCTTGATTCACGTTTCAGAAATGTCGTGGAGCCAACACCTAAGAAGTGCACAAGACTTCATGCACGTTGGCGACGAGGTAGAGGCTGTTATCCTTACACTCGACAGAGACGAGCGCAAGATGTCGCTTGGCATCAAACAGTTGAAGGATGACCCATGGGAAACCATCGAGGTTAAATATCCCGTTGGCAGCAAGCACACCTCTAAGGTTAGAAACTTCACCAACTTCGGTATCTTCGTTGAACTTGAAGAAGGCGTAGACGGACTTATCCACATCAGCGACCTTTCATGGACGAAGAAGGTTAAACATCCTTCTGAATTCACACAAGTTGGTGCTGAAATCGAGGTTGTTGTACTCGAAATAGACAAAGAGAACAGACGTTTGAGCCTTGGCCACAAGCAACTCGAAGAGAATCCTTGGGATACTTACGAAACGCTTTACACCCCGGGCAGCGTACATCGCGGAAAGATTTCCGAGATGATGGATAAGGGTGCTGTTATCACCCTCAACGAAGGTGGCGAGGGTTTCGCAACTCCCAAGCACCTCGTTAAGGAAGATGGCACACAAGCTCAGCAGGGCGAAGAACTCGACTTCAAGGTTATCGAGTTCGTGAAAGATACCAAGCGTATCATTCTGTCGCACAGCCGCACCTTCGAAGAAGGCAAGGACGATGTGAAACCCGCAAGAAAGCAACACGCTGCTAAGAAGTCTGAGTCTTCTGTTCAAATCAACAATGTTGCAGCAGGTACCACCCTTGGCGACATTGATGTATTGGCAGACTTGAAGGCTAAGCTTGAAAAAGGAAAGTAATTTCTAATGCCCATTAGGGCTAATTCCTTCTAATAAATTGAATGCGCACCTTGGAACAGTTCCAAGTGTGCGCATTTTTTTGTTTAACCATTAATCACCATGTAATTAAAATGTCAACTTTTCAGTGTGGATTTTAACATCGTAAGTGGCATTGTCACTCACCAATAGCCCACCCCACCGCAAACAATCAATTCAGAGACGAGCTGTTTTGGGTGTGCCAAATAAACTCACGAAGACCTAACAACTCCCAAATACATCAACTCATCAACTTAGAAACTCAAAAAAACATCAACTAATAAACTCTCAATCTCATCAACTTACCAACTCATTAACACATCAACTCAGAAAACCTAAATTATTATTTTTATTTTACGATGTCGCTCTAATTCTCACTCCGTTCTAGCGAGAATATTGGCTAAAAGGTAGGTAAATATCCACTAATTCTAGCCTTTCACTCTTTTTGTTTTGTCTATTTTAAAGACTACGACCTGCATTTTGCACCATTTTGCCTTTCTAGTTTGGTTGCTAGCTCATCATTTTTCAAGCCCTATTTCTCACTTTTAGCCCCTAAAACCCTAGTTTTTAACGGCTGTTTTGCCCCTTTAAGCCATGTTTTTAATGGCTCGAGAAGGTTTTATTTATACCATCGCGTTGGATATTTATGCTTTTCCTTGCGCATTTAGCGGCACTTTGGGCTGCAATTAGCACCATTTTACCTTGCATTTAGCACCAAAACGCATTGCGTTTAGCACCAAAACACCTTGCATTTAGCACCAAAATACACCGCATTTAGCAGCATATTGCACCACATTTCGCTAAAAAAGCCCCGAAATCTGGTGCAATTGGCGGTTTGTCGTAATAAATATTCATTCTTCCACATCCTAGAACTAACCCCTTTTTGCATCAAAACAAACCTTCGCGAGAATCGATTTTTTGCGACAAGGTGAGCGATTGGTGAACAGAAAGGGCACTCATAATGTTAAATTTCTTACTGAAAACTAGACAAAAGAGATTGTACTATATACACGTGCATGGACTACGGCGACGGAAAGCACGTAGGCTTACTACCGTCAGTGCGAGCAGTTGTAGGATATGCTGCTCACTGCCACAGAAACAGCATTATGCAAACATTGCCATACCATTGCATAAGCAAGCAGGGCATTACCCATTTTGTTTAAAGGGAAAATTTTGCTACAATCCCTCAAATACTTAGAAACACAACGCTAATGAACCTTTTGTAAACTCGAAACTCCACCTTTTTTAATCCTAATCGGTCGTTAAGCCTATACAAATTTTGTTTGATTGTTGAGCATATTGTCTATCTTATTCTTGAAGGCGTAGCGTGCTACGTCAAGAGAAATAAGACAGACAAGATGCCGACAAGCAAGCGGAAGATGGACAAGGTGCGATGAGTTCAAACTAAAACATTTGACAAGCGGCCTGATGAGCGATTGGGGTTTAAACAGGATTCCCCCACCCTATTATGTCTTTAACCACTTCGGCACCTACAACTATACCAGCTGCGGCAGGCACAAAGGCATTACTAGCAGGCACATGTTTCTTTCCTTGGGGCTTGTGTGCGCCTTCATCATCGGCCAAATTCTCATTAGTGGTAACGTTATCACCACATTCCGAGTTATTCTGTCCCAGGGGTTTAAGCGGTTGTTCTTCGCTAAACACCACCTTAACCCCAGCAATGCCCAGCGCCCTTAACTTCTTTCTCATCACCTTGGCCAAGGGGTCCATAGTGGTTTTTGATATGTCGGCCACCCTAAATGCCGTTGCATCCATCTTGTTTGCAGCCCCCATGCTCGATATGATGGGTCTGCCAAACAGCTTGCAACGTCTTATCAGTTCAATCTTTGCCGTGATGGTGTCAATGCAATCCACCACATAATCGTATTGTTTCAGGTCTACCTCGTCCGCATTTTCCGGCAAATAAAACATCTTATATTTACCAACCACACATGCAGGATTAATGTCGTAGATGCGTTTCTCTATCGCATCAACCTTCGCTTGTTCCAGTGTAGAGTGCAAAGCAATCACTTGTCGGTTCAGATTGGTTATGTTTACCGTGTCTGCATCAAAGACATCAATGCAGCCAACACCACTTCTTGCCAGCACCTCTACGGCATATCCCCCTACTCCACCAACGCCAAACACAGCCACTTTACTGCCTTTAAGTCGCTCTACGGCATCTTTGCCAACAAGCATTTCGGTTCTGCTAAATTGATTTTCCATACTTTCCTATCTGTATTTACGCTTATGGCATGTCCCAACAAGTGCGTTTAACCAGCTACACCAGTGCAGCATTCAGCACAACTTCCCATTCCATGCCCCATTTATCCTCGATTTTCTTCGAGTAGTTCTTTATCACATAATAGTCGTTTGCATCCTTATGATACGCAAAACAGCTGTTAACCCCTTGAATAATCCATTTTAAAACGTTCTTTTCATTGTTGTTCAACACATTGAGCGATACATAGCTTACTAGTTCTTGTATCTTAGCCACATCAAACTCTCCTAGTTCAAATAGCTTATAGCAAAAACTATCCTCCACTTCATCGTCTTTGTTTATCGCAATCAAACTTTGGTTCTCGTTTTCGCGTTCTAAATGTACTGTCCTCATGTTTGTTTAATTTATGATGCACGTTGCACCGAGATAAACTAGCCAACAAATAAATGTAGTGGTTCATTCTTGTTAGTGAAACTTAGAGCGAGCAAACATCATTTTTAAATTATAAATCCCCCGAACGCTATTAATAAAATACATCTACACCTTTTTCTAAGCCGTCGTTGTGCAGCGTGCGGTTAGCCTTATCCTTCCCTTTTCCAAAGTTGAGCCGATATGTTGCACCCAACACAAGCATGTTGGCGTTGTCTCTTATACTCTGTATATGGTATTCGGGATGCACGTCTGACACGGTTATGCGTTCATATTTACTTCCACGGCGGGTGAACAGGTTTGCTCCCATTATCGTGAAATGCCACTTTTTACATTGATACTGCACCTTTATCATGTTCCATCTCTCATTAGAATAATAGGTGTTTCCTTGCAATTCAAACTTGGGCTCAATCTCATGTTTTGCCGACAGCACCCATTTCCCAAAATACATGGCAGCACTTAACGAGGCGTAAAAACGTTTGCACGAATGGGTTTGAGTGGGTAACGGCACCTGATAGCTATCCCAACCTACGTTACCCCATAACGTTGCAAAGCCAAATAGTTCTTTTGCAGACAATTCCAATTCGAGGTTTAGCTGATTAGTAGACCGTCCGTTAATCGCTTTGCTTAAAAACTTGTCATAGTACGGGTTCGAAACTTCGCTGATATAGCTATACGAATAATAGATGGGGTTAAACGTTTTGTTGTGCGACACCCACAAAGTAGACGTGAATTTTGCTTTGGAAAAGCGCAGATAAACCCTGTTTCGAAGATAGGTAGAGGGCTTTAAGCTGAGGTTTCCTTGTCTGATAGATATGTCATCAATCACCTGTATCAAATCAGATTGTTGCGAAATTCCTGGTAACGAAGGATTAAGCAAAAACAAATAGTTCAGTGACCAATTGGGCGAAAAGGCATAATTGGCATTGACATTCACTTTCATCCGTACGGCATTGGTCTTATAGGCGTTGTTATCTGCATAATTGTAGATGCCACTAAGATTTAAACCATAACTCAGTTGTTTTGCGTTACCCACTATTTGTGCATACAGCGTTATGCGGTTTTGGTCTATCGTTGCTTGCTTTAATACACCATTTTCCAGCTGCATGTTGTCTGTTGCATTATAATAGTTTTGTATTCCCACACTGGTTCTTAGGGCTTTAAAGGTCTTGGAATACATGATGTCTGCACCAACACGCCACGACTTGTTCTCGGTTGAGCTCATCAACGTGTCGTTATTTAGGGGGGTGTCGTATACATTCATATAATCCCTGTCGTAAGTTCCTGACGAACGCCTGCCATAAACGTTTGCTTCAATGTGTTGGGTCTTGTTTAATTGCTTGCGAAAGAACAGGTCGAAATTGGGCGAAACAAAACCAAGTTTCCAGCGTGTATGGTTTGTATAACGAGAGACCTTGCCCTTGTAACTTTGCGTATTCCACGAATTATCGCTGATTTTTTGGTCTTCAAAGCCAATACCAACCTTTGTCGACATCATGGTATTGGGGTTGTGCAAATAGGTGTAAGCCAAAGATAATTCGTTACTTAAATAGTTGAAGTCGCTAGGCATTCCGTTCCTTTCTCTCGACACAGGCTCATCCCTACCGATAAAATCGCCTTTCGAACTGATTTCTCGTTTGTTATAGTCGCGCCAATTGGCGGCATAGTTCAGTTCCCATTCCGATTTTCCGTGGTGGTAGTCAATGCCAACATTGCCATTAAGAAAGCCCGTTGTTACGCCAGACAACACATTTGCCATCACCGAGCCACCATTTTGGCTAGGATTAAGAATGATGTTAATAACACTTCTGCCGTCATATCGCAGGTCGGGTGTGTCGCTATACTCTATGCGTAATACGTTTTTAGGGTTCAATGAGAGTATTTTGCTTAGCTCGCATGGTTTTCCGTTAACCTTAAACACAGGTGTGGCGTTGTCTACCTGCACCGTTTGCAATATCTCGTTAACAGCTAAACCTGGCATTTTATACTGTAAAGCGTTGAGCAAGGACAATCCGTTTGCCGACTGCCCCAACTCCTTTTTCGTAGGAATGATAATGTAACGGCCGGCTTTCTGCATAACCGACTCTGCCGTTACAACGACATCACCCAACGTTACTTGGCGCTCGAACAGCGTTATCGTGCCCAAATCAACAAACTGGCTGGACGTTCCCGATATGTTGATTTGCAAAGGAACAAACGTATCTTTTGTTATTTCGATAGACAAGGTAGAATCGTTTATTTCGGCAGATACGAACTGCCCCAGCTTGTTTGTCTCTATTTCTATAACCTTTGTTCCGACTTTGTTCCTGCCAAGAACGAGGGCCTCGTACAATGGTTTGCCAGTGGCGTCTACAACCGTACCTTTAACAACATAGGCTAAGGCTGATGCTGCTTGTGTAAGTAGCAGCAAGGCAATGATGGTTATAAGCGAAAACTGTTTCATGCATTAAACGTTGAGCTTGTGAGATTGAAAGCTGAGGATTGGAAATGACACAAAGGATGTGGGGGAAGATAAGCTAATGGAAATCCCCAATCAGTGTTATGCCAATTGGGGATTTCTTATACTACTTTGAAAGTCTAAATCTACTTCAATTCAGTTTTTCATTGTCTTAATACATTCTTAAACAGAACGCGTTAGACTTTTGAGAAACAAAACGTTATAGGCCTAACGACTTTTTAATCTCTTCAATTTTCTCGTCGGCCTCCTTGTTGCAGCGTTCATAGCAACCTGCGCATTTCATTTCGCCTTTCACTTCAAGGTAGAACTTAATCTTTGGTTCTGTACCAGAAGGGCGGACAGACACTTTTGTTCCGTCTTCGCAGAACCATTGCAGCACGTTGCTTGTTTCTGGCATGTGGAGTTTTGTTACCACTCCGTTGGCATCGGTTTGCTCCAACGTCTTGTAGTCTTTGGCGATGACAACCTTCGAACCTGCAATTTCTTTGGGAGGATTGTTGCGGAACTTCTCCATCATTGCCTTTATTTCGTCGGCTCCGCTCTTTCCTGGTTTCACAACGTTGATGGTAAACTCCTTAGAGAAACCATACTCCAAGTAGATGTCCATTAGCAGTTCGTAAAGCGTTTTGCCTTGATCTTTGGCATAAGCGCAAATCTCTGCCAACAGCGAGCAGGCCGAAACGGCATCCTTGTCGCGAACGAAGTCTTGCGCCATAAAGCCATAACTTTCTTCGCCACCGCCGATGTATTGTTGCTTTCCTTCCGATTTACGTATCTCGTTGGCAATCCATTTAAAGCCCGTATAGCAGTCGCGCATCTCGATATGGTTCTTGTCGGCAATCTTCTTGATAACTTCTGTGGTAACGATAGTCTTCACAATGAAGTCGTTTGGTTTCATCTTACCCGTCTTGATGCGGTTGGTGATGATGTAATAAAGGAAAAGCAAGCAAGTTTGGTTGCCGTTGATAAGCACCCATTCGCCCTTATCGTTCTTGCAAGCCATGCCCACGCGGTCGGCATCGGGGTCGGATGCCATAACAATATCGGCGTCTATCTCCTTGGCATCGCGTAGTGCAAGGGTTAGAGCCTCGCCGTTTTCAGGGTTAGGACTAACCACTGTGGGGAAGTCGCCACTTCTTACCATCTGTTCTTTCACGCAATGTACGTTTTCGAACCCCCATAGTTTGAGCGAGCGTGGAATGAGCATCATACCCGTACCGTGTAGTGGTGTGTAAACGATTTTGAGGTCTTTCTGGCGTTCGATAACGGCAGGATCGATGCTAATGGTTTTCACCATGTCGAGGTAAATCTTGTCAACCTCCTCGCCAATAATCTCAATCAGTTCGGGATTACCCTTAAATTTCACGTCGGCCACCTTCACTTTATTCACCTCGTCGATAATTCCCTTATCGTGTGGAGCCAGCACTTGTGCGCCGTCTTCCCAATAAGCCTTGTAGCCGTTGTACTCTTTGGGATTGTGGCTAGCCGTAATGTTCACACCACTTTGGCATCCAAAGTGCCTGATGGCAAACGAACACTCTGGCGTTGGGCGCATATCGTCGAACAAATACACCTTAATGCCATTGGCCGAGAATATGTTTGCAACCGTCTCGGCAAATAAACGGCTGTTGTTTCGGCAGTCGTGGCAAACGGTAACCTTTATCTGCGGCAGGTTGGCAAAGTTCTTTTTCAGGTAATTGGCCAGTCCTTGTGTAGCCATGCCCACGGTGTAGATGTTCATTCGGTTGCTGCCCGCGCCCATGATACCGCGCAAACCGCCCGTTCCAAACTCCAAATCCTTGTAAAAGGCGTCGATAAGACCCGTCTTATCAGCATTTTCCATCAGTCCTTTCACTTCGTTCCGCGTTTGTTCGTCAAACTCGGAAGTTAGCCATTGCTTGGCCTTTGCCTCGCATTGAGCTATCAGTTGAGCGTTATTCTCCATAATCTATTTATTAGTATATTAAATTTATGTTCCCAATCAAGCCGACAACGTTGTCGTTATCAGCATGGCAAAGATAATAAAAAAATACTTTCGGGCGCATATTTTCATCCTTTAAAATAAGGAAAAAACAAAGTACCGGTCACATTTCTTTGGGAAGTACGCATATTTTAGGTACATTTGCAAACGTATTTAGCGAAACAATAATTTAAAAACAACATCCATATAGAACATCATGGAACTTTATTTCACCGGCATTATCATAGCCGTAAGCACTTTTCTTATCATCGGCATCTTCCATCCCATCGTTATTAAGGTAGAATATTACTGGGGAACTCGTCAGTGGTGGGTGTTCCTTATCTTGGGCATCGTCGCCGTCTTAGTGGCCCTCATGGTGGCTAATGTTATCGTTTCTTCGATACTTGGCGTGATTGGTGCATCCTTTCTTTGGGCTATTGGCGAACTGTTCGAACAGAAAAAGCGTGTAGAACGCGGTTGGTTTCCCATGAACCCTAAACGCAAACACGCCTACAATCTAGAGCAGCAAAAGAAAGCTGCGTAGCCATGAAAGTGGAACTTTTGCTCGTTGGAAAAACGGTTAACAGTGTGTTTGTGGCCGGTATTGCCGACTACGCCAAGCGCATAGGCCATTATATACCATTTAACATCAACGTTATTCCCGAACTTAAAAACACCAAGAACATCTCTGCCAATCAACAAAAAGAGGCTGAGGGCGAGCTGATATTGAAGAAGTTGC
Source organism: Prevotella sp. oral taxon 317 str. F0108 (assembly GCF_000162415.1). Lineage (NCBI taxonomy): Bacteria > Pseudomonadati > Bacteroidota > Bacteroidia > Bacteroidales > Prevotellaceae > Prevotella > Prevotella sp. oral taxon 317. The sequence goes on from NZ_GG740072.1 coordinate 697,153, forward strand.
AGCCAGACGACCACTTGGTGTTGCTCGACGAGCATGGTAAGGAGTTGCGCAGCATTGAGTTTGCCCAATGGTTAGAACGTAAACAGCACGTTGCGCGCCGCTTAGTGTTTGCCGTTGGCGGCCCTTATGGTTTTAGCGAGGCGGTTTATGCTCGTGCGAATGAGAAGATAAGCCTTTCAAAAATGACGTTTTCGCACCAAATGGTGCGCCTAATCTTCACCGAACAGCTTTATCGCGCCTGCACAATTCTTAAAGGAGAGCCTTATCATCACGAGTAGAAACAGGAAACGAAAGGGAGTTGTGGGAAATATTCGTGAATGAAAACGCGACAGTTTGTAACACCTAACGCACAGATAGAATTGGGAAAAAGACTGGTACCGCGATGCTCCCCATTTTGCCTTATTACTAAACTAGCATCAGTACAGCCGCTTGTACCGAGGCTACAAGGCCCCTTGTACTGACACTACAAGCCCCTTGTACTGACACTACAAGCCGCTTGTTCTGCCGCTACAAGATGCTTGTAGCATCACTACAAATGGCTTTGTACTGATTAGTTAATCACAAAGTGGGTACACAAACAAAAGTTCAAAACCATTTTTTTTGCCTATAATGATGTGAAACATAGGCCAATTATTTTGTACTTATCGCGATTTGCGTTATCTTTGCACCCATATTTCGAAATAAAAACTTTTATTATACCATTTCATGAAACAGTACAAGTTAGTGGACAACGTGCTAGGGTGGCTCGCCTTTTTTATTGCTGCCTTTGTATATTGTTCTACAATCGAACCCACTGCAAGCTTTTGGGACTGTCCTGAGTTTATAACCACAGGCTACAAATTGGAAATCGGACACCCACCTGGGGCACCTTTCTTTATGCTCACAGCCAATTTGTTCTCACAATTTGCCAGCGATGTAACGCAAGTGGCTAAGATGGTGAACATCATGAGCGCTTTGTTGAGTGCCACAACCATCCTATTCTTGTTTTGGACCATCACCCACCTTACGCGAAAGCTTATCGTTAAGGATTGGGGTAGCATGACGTTGAGCAAGCTTGTCGCCATAGAAGGTTCGGGATTGGTTGGCGCGTTGATTTACACTTTCAGCGACACGTTTTGGTTTAGTGCCGTAGAAGGCGAGGTTTATGCCTACTCTTCGGCTTTCACTGCCATCGTGTTTTGGCTTATTCTGAAATGGGAAGACCATGCCGACGAACCTCATAGCGACAGATGGCTTGTGCTTATCATGTACATGACAGGGCTTAGCATCGGCGTTCACTTGCTTAACTTGCTTTGCATACCCGCCATTGTGCTGGTGTTTGTTTACCGCAAGTTCCCCAACATCGAGGTAAAAGGCTCGCTCCTTGCCCTTCTTGTGGCCTTCGTTCTCGTTGCAACCGTGCTTTACGGCGTTATTCCGGGCATCATTACCGTTGGCGGATGGTTCGAGTTGTTCTTTGTTAACACACTTGGAATGCCGTTCAACACGGGTGAAGTGGTGTATATTGTGCTTTTGGTAGGTGCCATTATTTGGGCCATCTACGAGAGCTACTCGCAGAAAAGCGAGAAAAGAGAAAACATTTCCTTCATCGTTGCATTCGGTTTGTTGGGTGTTCCGTTCTACGGCTACGGCTGGTCGGCCTTCATCATTGGTGCAATTGTTCTCGGTATATTATATTATGTGTTGAGCTACAAGCGCAAGAACGAGGCCAAGAAGTTGGTTCCGCTCATCACATCGCGCATCAAGAACACGGTGTTGCTTTGCTTGCTGATGCTCATGATTGGCTATTCAAGCTATGCTGTTATCGTTATTCGCTCGCTGGCTAACCCACCAATGGACCAAAACTCGCCCGAAGACATCTTCACTTTGGGCAGTTATCTCAGTCGCGACCAATATGGCGACAACCCCCTACTCTATGGACAGGCCTTTACTTCGCAGGTGCAACTAGACAGAGAGGGCGACATGTGCAAGCCCCGAATGAAAGAGGGTGCGCCCATCTATCAGCGTAAGGAGAAGGCTAGCAAAGACGAGAAAGACTCTTATTTCGTTGTGAGCAGAAAGAACAAGTACGTTTATGCGCAGAACATGTTGTTCCCACGCATGTGGAGTCCACTTCATGCGCAATCGTATAACGACTGGTTAGGAGGCATAGACGGCTCGGAAGTACCTTACGACAGGTGCGGAGAAACCATGATGATAAAGATGCCCAGCCAGATGGACAACATTAGGTTCTTCCTTTCGTACCAATGTAACTTCATGTATTGGCGCTACTTCATGTGGAACTTTGCAGGAAGACAGAACGATATGCAAGGAAACGGCGAGTTGGAACATGGCAACTGGATATCGGGTATCAGTTTCTTAGACAACGCCCGACTAGGAGATCAAAGCAAATTGCCCGATGATTTGAAGGACAACAAAGGCCACAACGTTTACTATTGCTTGCCCTTGTTGCTGGGTCTTATCGGACTTTTCTGGCAAGCATTCCGCGGACAACGTGGCATAAGGCAATTCTGGGTGGTGTTCTTCCTCTTCTTCATGACGGGGTTGGCCATCGTAATCTACCTTAACCAAACGCCATCGCAACCGCGCGAACGCGATTATGCCTACGCTGCCTCGTTCTATGCCTTCGCCATTTGGTGTGGTTTGGGCGTTGCAGCCATTATCGACCTGCTTAAAAAGCGTATTAAGGTAGAAGGTACTATCGTATCGGCCGTTGTTGCTGCGCTATGCCTTTTCATCCCTATACAAATGGCTTCGCAGAACTGGGATGACCACGACCGTAGCCATAGGGATACGTGTCGCGACTTCGGACAAAACTATTTGATGACCCTTCAAGACGAAGGCAATCCCATTATATTCACCAATGGCGACAACGATACATTCCCCTTGTGGTACAACCAAGAGGTGGAAGGTGTGCGTACCGATGCGCGTGTTTGCAACCTTAGCTACTTGCAAACAGACTGGTACATCGACCAGATGAAACGTCCTGCATACAATTCGCCCTCAGTGCCCATCACATGGCCGCGACTTGAGTTCTGTTCGGGGACCAACGAGTATGTTGAAGTGGTGCCTCAAGCCAAACAACAGCTGCTCGACTTCTACAAGAACTATCCCAACGAGGCCAAAGCTAAGTATGGCGACGAGCCGTTTGAATTGAAAAACATCCTTAAAAACTGGGTTCGCTCTAAGGATAAGGACGCTCACTTCATACCCACAGACACGGTTTACGTCACTATCGACAAGGCGGCAGTGAGAAAGAGCGGCATGATGATGGCTAGCGACAGCATACCCAGCCGCATGGTGATTTCTCTGAAAGGCAAAAATGCCTTGTATAAGGGCGACTTGATGATGTTGGAGATGATTGCACAGAGCAATTGGGTGCGTCCGATATACGTAGCCTCGACCGTCGGACAGGAGAATTACATGAACCTTGGCGACAACTTTGTGCAAGAAGGACTGGCCAACCGCATCACGCCGTTCACAACAAACGCGCCCGGTGCGAAGAACTTCGATACCCAAAAGACCTACAACAACGTGATGAACCGCTACAAGTACGGCGGATTGTCGCGCAAGGGTATCTATATCGACGAAACGGTTATGCGCATGTGCTACACCCATCGCCGAATAATTGCTCAGTTGGCACTGCACCTTATTTCCGAAGGCGACAAGCAAAAGGCAAACAAGGTGCTGCAAAAGGCTGATAAGGAACTGCCTGCTTACAACATCCCCTATAACTATATGAATGGCGGATTGGACATTGCTCGTGCCTACGCATTACTTGGACAGACTGCGAAAGCTAAAGAAGTGGCAAATGCTGTGTGGACAAACGCCCAGCAATACCTTAACTGGTACTTGACGCTCGACGGCTCGCGCTTTGCCAATTCGATGAACGACTGCATGTACCAGATTTACGTTCTCAGGCAAGCTGCATCCGTAATGGGAATGGCCGACAAGCAAACGGCTGCCCAACAAGAGAAGAAACTGAACATGCTGTTTAAGCAATATCAGGAAAAAGGTGGGGCTATGCCCATGGAAGATGAATAAGGAATATACATGACGATGTGCAAAGCAGGTGTAAGAACGAGGGTTAGTCTTAGCCACGCGCAAATGCCCTTGGCTATGGGGAACGCTGGTTCTTGCACCTGCTGCACGTCTGACACTACGCTTGAACGATGATAATCGAACAACCCGCAATATGGTTACGTTGGCTTTATCCGCATGCCCTGTGGCGTATGGATAAGAACGACCGTTCCGTTTACCTCACTTTCGACGATGGCCCAATACCCGAATCCACCCCTTTCATTCTCGAAACGCTGGCTAAGTTTGGGGCTCGTGCCACCTTCTTTATGGTTGGCGAGAACGTTGAACGCCATCCCGAACTGTACCAACGCATTGTAGATGCTGGGCATCGGGTGGGAAATCACACCTATAACCACATGGGTGGGGCTAAGCACACCATCAAAACGTACACCAATAACGCAAAGCGGGCCGACGAACTGATACATTCCAACCTTTTTAGACCGCCCCACGGGTGGATGCGCCCTAGCCAATACGCATGGCTAAGTCGTACATACAAGGTGGTGATGTGGGACCTCGTTACACGCGATTACTCGAAGTGGATGACGGCCGAAGACGTTCTCAACAACGTTAAGCGTTATGCGCGCAATGGCTCTATCATCACTTTTCACGATTCACTAAAAAGTATCGACAAGCTTCACTTTGCTTTACCTCAGGCATTAGAATGGTTAAAGGAACAAGGGTATGAGTTTAAAACTTTCGAATGACATCAAAGCCGAGGCCAAACGCCTTGGCTTTTTTGCTTGTGGTATAGCAAAGGCCGCGCCCGTAGAGCCTGATACGGCTGCCGATGTGGTGCGATGGCTCGACAATGCGTGCTTTGCCGAAATGGCATACATGAACAATTACACCGACAAACGCCTCAATCCGCAATTGCTCATGCCCGGTTTAAAGTCTATTGTGTGTGTAGCCATGAGCTATGCGCCTGCCCAACGCATGCCAGAAGGACAATATCAACTGGCCAGCTACGCCTATGGGCAAGACTATCACGAAGTGGTGAAGGGTAAGTTGCGGCAGTTGGCAGCACATTTCGGGTTCGAGCCATACATCGAAGAAGGTGTTTCGCACTCCACTTCTGTTGCCGATAGCCTCCCAAGGTATAGAATATTCTGCGACAGCGCGCCCATCTTGGAACGCTATTGGGCAGTAAAGGCAGGCTTGGGGTGGACAGGTAGAAACCATCAGCTTATCATTCCCAAGGCTGGCAGCATGTTTGTGCTGGGCGAATTGTTTCTCGACATCGAGTTAAACTACGATGAGGAGATGCCCAACCGTTGTGGAAACTGTCACAAGTGTATAGATGTCTGTCCCACAAAGGCCCTTGGAACATGGCAAGACATGGCCAACAAGAAGACATTCTTGTTTGATGCCAGGCGTTGTCTGTCGTATCAAACCATCGAATATCGGGGCGATTTAAATCCCGAAGTAGCCCAAGCAATGGGCGATACCATCTACGGATGCGACATATGTCAAACCATTTGTCCCTGGAACGCTCACCCCATAGCCACCAATGTCGAGGAGTTGGCGCCCAAAGCCGAACTTCTGAACATGACGCGAGAGCAATGGCATAACCTAACGGAAGACGATTACAGACGTCTTTTCAAGGGAAGTGCAGTTAAACGGGCCAAATATGCAGGGCTAATGCGAAACATTAAGGCCGTAGAACAATGCCAAAATCAGCAAAAACAAGAAGAAAACGACGTACACGAGCCCACTATAAACGATAAGGAAAAGAAACAATGAGAGATAAGCAAAACTTAATAAACACGCAAAAGACGTTGATACACGCCTTTTTCGATGGTTTTATGAACGGCGTTACAGATGCCAACGACCTGAAACAAGACGAAAGTCAGACGTTGATAAAGACACTTCTGAACGTTTACGAAAAAATTTCGGAGCATTACGCTGTGGTGATGCTGCCCATCCTAGGCGTTGTTCACCACGAAAGTTTGGAGCAATTGCAATGCAAACTCGATGCACTAAGGCAACAAGGCGATACAGATGTTACCGCATTCTTTAAGGTGGTATGTGGCGAAGAAGGAACTTACGGGGCAATGGTCGACGATTATAAAGCTAATTTCGAGGTGCTTTTGAAGGGAAGCACCCTGCATCCCCAGCACTTAACCTTAGCCGATGAAAGCCCAACAAGCACCTATACCAAGACCAACGAGGAACAAAACATCAGACTTTTGGTGCGCACCATTCTGCGCGCTTACCGCTGTGGGCTGCAAACAAAGTCTTCATTGCAACAGTTTAAGCAACCTACCGTTATCCGAATGGTATTAGACAATGTAGACTTGTTGGTTAATGGTAAGTACACCATCGCACAACACATGGACAAGGCAACTGACATACACGGGTTGTTTTTGGCCGTATTGCATACCCAAGAGCGATATAATGTGGTTCAAGACGAACTACAAATCGAGATGGAAAGATTGATAAAGGGCGACAATTAATGTTAGGTGTTGATGTAACCTATTGCAAATAAGTCGCAGGCTGACAACACCTTACTTGTTGTAAGGCGTTTCTTTCATGAGCTTGCTGTCGATAAATTCAACTCCCTTGGGGGTACAAAAACCACGAAGAAACAGCACGGCCACATTGGTGAACAAATGGTTGACATCGTATTTCTGAAACATTCGTTCGCCCATCATGAGCTTTGAAGAAAAGGAGATGAAGTTCAGCACCACATTATAGTCGAAAAACCGCACGAAATAACCTTCCTCAATTCCTCGTTTCACAAAGTCTAAAGCCTCTTTATGGTTTTTCTCTGTCTTGTTGGTGAGGTACCTCACCACTCGCGAATACTTACTTAGTTCACTGAAAAACAAAGGGTTCGTGCTCGCCATGTCGGCCATTTCGCGGTTGTAGATGTGAAAAATAAGGTCCATTACCGTATGGCTTTTATCCTGCGCATACAGCTGCGAGTCGAGTTTTCTGGCCTTGTCTTCGCGCATAATACCGTCGAGCAGCAACTCTTCCTTGTTCGAATAGATTTCATATATCGTTCGTTTGGATATGCCAAGCGTCGTTGCGATGTCGTCCATACGCACACTGCGTATGCCACGCTCTTTAAAAGCGCGCATGGAAGTAACCAAAATACGCTCCTTTAAATCCTTCCGGTAGCTAGAAAGTAAATCTTGTTGCTCCATAATATACCCTTATTTATACGCAAAGGTACAAAAAATATGAATAACAAATTTTGGTTTTAAGCCTTTTTTACTACCTTTGCGCTGTTTTCAGCGTATAACGTTTATCTTTAAATACAACGCTCATTATATTAATATAGAATGGCAACAGGTGCAGAAAAAGGCTCTAATGCCCCTACCCTACGCCCTTGCCACATTAAACAATCATACAAAATGGTGAAAGTAACCAAAGAGGCAGCTTTAAGCTATCATCAGAGTGGACGCCCTGGAAAGATTGAAGTGCGGCCCACCAAGCCCTATCACACCCAAACAGACCTTAGCTTGGCCTATTCGCCTGGTGTGGCTTATCCTTGTCTCGAAATACAAGGCAATCCCGACGACGTGTACAAATACACCGACAAGGGAAACCTCGTGGCCGTTATCAGCAACGGAACGGCTGTGCTAGGATTAGGCGACATCGGTGCGATGAGTGGCAAGCCAGTGATGGAAGGAAAGGGATTGCTGTTTAAGATATATGGCGGAATTGACGTGTTCGACATCGAACTGGCCGAGAAAGACCCCGAAAAGTTCTGCGAAACGGTGGAGAGAATTGCCCCTACCTTTGGCGGCATCAACCTGGAAGACATCAAGGCACCCGAATGTTTCTACATCGAAGAACGACTTAAACGAACGTTAGACATCCCCGTGATGCACGACGACCAGCACGGAACGGCCATCATTTCGGCCGCAGGACTGAAAAATGCCCTCGAAGTGGCTGGTAAGGACATTAAGAAAGTGCGCATTGTGGTTAACGGTGCAGGGGCTGCGGCCATTAGTTGTACCAAGCTTTACCTTGCCCTTGGTGCGCAAAGAGAGAACGTGGTGATGCTCGACTCGAAGGGAGTTATCACTACCGACCGCGAGAACCTTAACGACCAAAAGGCACTTTTCGCCACCGAACGTCGCGACATACGTACACTGGAAGAGGCAATTAAGGGTGCCGACGTCTTTGTTGGCTTGTCTAAGGGTAACATTCTCACCCAAGATATGGTAGGTTCGATGGCAGATAGGCCCATTGTGTTTGCCTTGGCCAATCCTGTTCCCGAGATATCGTACGAAGATGCGATGGCATCGCGCCCTGATGTGCTTATCTCCACGGGACGTTCCGACTATCCCAACCAAATAAACAACGTTATTGGTTTCCCCTATATCTTCCGTGGTGCACTCGATGTACACGCCACAGCCATCAACGAAGAAATGAAAATGGCTGCTGTGCATGCCATTGCCGACTTGGCCAAACAGCCTGTTCCCGATGTGGTTAACGACATCTATCGTGTTAACGACCTTACTTTCGGACCGCTCTATTTCATCCCCAAGCCCGTAGACCCACGCCTTATCACCGAGGTTTCGGCTGCTGTGGCTAAGGCTGCGATGGAAAGTGGTGTGGCAAGGAAAAGCATAACCAATTGGGATGCGTACAAAAACAGCCTGATGCAGCTGCTTGGCCAAGAAACGGTATTTACAAGAAAACTGCACGATACGGCTCGTTTGCAACCCCAACGCGTGGTATATGCCGAGGGCGGACACCCAAGTATGATGAAAGCTGCCGTGCAAGCCAAGGCCGAAGGCATCTGTTTCCCTATCCTATTGGGCAACCCCGACCGCATTAACCGCCAAGCGCAACGCCTAAAACTAGACCTTAGCGGAATTAAAATTATAGACATGCGTGCCGATAAGGAACAAGGCAGGCGTGCTACCTACGCCAAACACTTGGCCGAAAAGCTGGCACGCAAGGGCTACACCTTCCAAGAGGCGTACGATAAGATGTACGAACGCAACTATTTTGGCATGATGATGGTTGAACGAGGCGATGCCGACGCATTTATCACGGGGCTATACACCAAATATTCTAACACCATTAAGGTGGCCACAGAGGTAGTTGGCGTTCGCGAAGGTTTCCATACGTTCGGCACCATGCACGTTGTTAACTCGCAAAAGGGTACATACTTCATCGCCGACACGCTTATCAACCGCCATCCCGACAACAATTTCCTTGTTGACATTGCTCGTTTAAGTGCCAACACTGTTGAGTTTTTCAATGAAAAACCCGTAATGGCGATGATTAGTTACTCTAACTTTGGCACTGACGAGATTGGCAGCCCGTTAAAAGTTCACGAGGCGGTTGAAGAGCTGCATGCTAATTATCCCAACTTGGTTGTTGACGGTGAGATGCAAGTGAACTTTGCACTGAATAGGGAAATGAGGGACGAGAAGTACCCCTTCTCTAAGTTGAAAGACAAGGATGTAAATACCCTTGTCTTCCCAAACCTTAGCAGCGCTAACGCTAGCTATAAGTTTTTGCAGGCCCTTAACCCCAAGACCGAGATTATCGGGCCAATTCAAATGGGACTAAACCGGCCTATCCACTTCACCGATTTCGAGGCATCAGTTAGGGATATAGTTAATGTAACGGCTGTTGCCGTGGTAGATGCCTGCGTAGACAAAATGAAAAGGGCTGGTAAAACTAAGCGATAAGGAAGGTGTCACACGTCATACAGCTAAGTTGCTAAAAATGGGGCATGCAGCACCAAACTGCTGCTTTATTGTCTTTGCGGTTGCATTTACTAGCCAGTACACATCATAAGTATAGCACGCTATTTCCGTATTCGGAAAATAGCGTGCTTTATTTTTTACCAATGGCAAAGGTGAAAAGATGGCTGCATCGATTAACTTGTTAACTATACCACTCACCTTGTCAACTCGTTAACTAGCCCCATGTCAACTCGTAAACTGGTTAACTGCGTTTCCATAATGCCGTCTCCGTTGGATGTAAATTGCATGACTGCAACTGCTCGCGAGGTTGCCGTAAGCTTACGTGTTTCTCGTGCCGTTGCCAATGCGCTTGTATACGGTAAAATCTTTTTTGTCTAGTTCTTAGTAAGAAATTTAACATTATGAGTACCCTTTTTGTTCACCAATCTCCAACCTTGCCGCAAAAAATCGATTCTCGTGAGGGTTGCTTTTGATGCAAAATGGGGGTAGTTGCAAATGCTGGCAAAATGAATATTTATGTCAAGCAACCGCCATTTACACCGGTTTTTGGGCTATTTGCCGCTAAACATAGTGCAATATGCCGCTAAACGCATTGCAATATGGTGCAAAACGTAGTGCGTTTTGATGCTAAATGCAAGGCAAAATGGTGCAAGATGCAAGGCAAAATGGTGCTAAATGCAGTGTGAAATGCTGCTAAATGCAAGGCGAAAAGCATAAAAATACACCGCAATGGCATATTCATAACCTGTTCGAGTCATTAAAAACATGGTTCAAAGGGGTGAAATAGTCGTTAAAAAGGTGGGTTTTAGGGTCAAAAAGGGGGTAATTCGGCTCGAGAAATCATGAGCTGACAGCCAAACTAGAAAGGCTAATTGGTGCAAAATGCAGGTATTTTTTATGAAAATGGACAAGACAAAGGGAGTGAAAGACCCAAAATGGTGGTTATTTACCTACTTTTTGACCCGTTTTTTCGCTAGAACGAGGCAAAATTCTGAGTGCTTTTGTAAAATAAATAATAACAATTTAAGATTTTGAGTTGGTTAGCTTATAAGTTTATGAGGTCTTAGGTTTATAATTTTATGAGTTCTTGAGTTAATAAGTTTATGAGTTCATGAGCTGATAAGTTTATGAGTCCATGAGTTGATAAGTCTGTGGGTTCATGAGTTGATAAGTCTGTGGGCTCATGAGTTGATAAGTTTGTGGGTTCTTGAGTTTATAAGTTTATGAGTTCATGAGTTTGTAAGTTGGTGAGTTGTATACGGGAGTTTATTGAGTTTTCGTGAGTAAATAAGCTGGTGGATTGTAAACAAACGGACTATAACAGCCCACCTACAAATAAAGCTCCTATTGTGCGTTACCATAAGATGTAGCACAATAGGAGCCGTGCCTGTACACTAGCAAATACAAGCCAGTGGTAAAACCAAACTTAATTTGTTTCTAAGGAGTTTTGTTCTCTCCGTTCGAAAACTGTGAACTATCTTAGCTGTAGGCGGTGCGTTTCAACATTGCCAGAACCGCGTATGTTCTTGTTCAGGTTCTTAGCCACACCTGCCAACTTAATTGTTCCAGAGCCAAACACCTCACAATTAACGTTTCCAGCATCGTTAAGGTTGGCCCCGATGTCGCCAGAACCCTTAACGGAGAACTGCATTTTATCGGCTTTAAGACGTTTGAAGTCGATGTCGCCCGACCCTCTAAGGCTCGCTTCAGCATTCACACATTCCACAAATCCAAATTCAATGTCGCCCGAGCCGTTGATTGAAGCCACCAACTTGTCGCAGATAATGTCCTTAAAATCAATGTCGCCAGAGCCATTGATAGATACCGTTAGCTGGTCTGTATCTACACGTCGGGCAGCCTTGAAGTCGCCCGAGCCTTTAATTTCGAGTTGCGTTAGGTCGGGAGAAGTGATGTAAATGTCAACATCATCACTTGACGTGAAGAACATTCGGCTTCTCCTAGCAGCCCTTTCTATATATAAGGTCTCGCCACTTACGCGCAGAACAACGGAAGAAACCTCGGCTTGTGGCCCCACTAGTTTCACCGTGTTGCTCTCTCCCTGCACAAAATGTACGTCGTAGGGAGTAGACATAACAATGCGTTTAAAATACTTTAAGTTCTGTTGGGTGGTAACTTTCTTCTTGTGGCTTCCGGCATAAGCTCGTGAAGAGGTGAACAATGCGCCAAACACGAGAACTGCCGAAGCAATTAACAAAATTCTTTGTTTCATTTTTACTGTCTTTTTATAACTTGATTAATACAATCTTATAGACGCATCTCAGCGTACTTTGGTTGCAAAACTATGAAAAGAAGTGCGATAAACAGGCATGAAGGGGTATAATTAACATTCAGAAAGCAAAGCAGCGGCGATTTAGCGGGTTTAGAAACCTATTTTAACAACAAATGGCGGCTGCCACAAGGTCTTTCGCATCATTTATACAAATTTACTAATCATAAGTCGAAGGCATTGCACATGATTACCAAAAAAAACGTAACTTTGCAGATAAGATGACCATCAGTAAAGCGAAAATAAAGTACATACGCGCCTTAGAAACGAAGAAACACCGCGACGCGGAAGGCGTTTTTGTAGCAGAAGGACCGAAGGTGGTGGGCGAATTGCTTGCCAAAACACCTGCAAAGTTGCTTGTGGCCACACCCCAATGGCGGGCATCTAATGCCGTGCAGGAGGGTACAGAACTGATAACCGTCAGCAACGACGAGTTGCACAAACTCAGTTTTATGCAGGCTCCGCAGCAGGTTTTGGCCGTTTTCCCTAAGCTATACGAGGGCGAAAGCACCACAGCTGGCAACGTTGAAACGAACGAACTGACCCTGATGCTCGACGGAATACAAGACCCTGGCAACTTGGGCACCATCATCAGGTTGGCCGATTGGTTTGGCATTCGCCACGTGGTATGCAGTACCGATACGGTCGATGTTTATAATCCCAAAGTGGTGCAGGCCACAATGGGCAGCATTGCTCGTGTGAAGGTGAGTTATACCCCGCTCGAAACCCTACTCGATGCCCTGCCTCCCTCGTTCCCTGTGTACGGAACCCTGCTCGATGGTGATAACATCTACACGCAACAACTTTGTGCGTACGGCATAATCGTGATGGGAAACGAGGGCAAAGGCCTTTCGCAAGGTGTGAGGAAACGCGTGACCCACCGACTTCTGATACCTAGTTTTGCCATAGGAGAAGAACGTGCCGAAAGTTTGAACGTGGCAAATGCCACCGCCATAGTGTGCGCAGAGTTTAGAAGACAAGGCGCAATAGGGAAAGGTGAAAAGGTGGTTTAAGGTTGAAAAGGTGGTTTAAAGTTGAAAAAGTGAAAGAGTGAAAAGGTGAAAAGATGGCTGCGCCTACCAACTTGTTAACTAGATTACTCAACTTGCCAACTCATCTACTCACCAACTCGCCGACCAGTGAACTTGTGAACTCGTAAACTTGTGAACTCGTAAACTTGTGAACTCGTAAACTTGTGAACTCGTAAACTTGTGAACTCGTAAATTTGTCAACTCGTAAATTTGTCAACTCGTGAACTTGTCAACTCGTGAACTTGTCAACTAAATAAGAAACCCTTTAAAAGATATAAACATGGAAACCGAACTCATTAAAGACAGGAGCCTATCTAGCTGCATAAAGACAGCCAACAATTTGCTAGGCATTAACTTCGCCAAAACCATCAAGGGTACATGGCTGCCAGCCTTGCTCTTTGCCATCATGACGGCATTGTTTGGCTTTTTTGCACTGCAAGAAATATCTGCCACTTCGCTAGGCAGCCCCTCTCCCACCATCCTATCATACGTACGAAGTATTGGTACGTGGGTGGTTAGCCTTGGTTTGTGGGCTTATTTCTTCGCCTCGGTGATAACGCTTGTCAGCGAAAGCGGACTGAAACAAAACCTTCGCCGCTCGTTAGCCATCGTAGGTGTAGAGCTAATTGTCTACCTTATATTAATGGCCATAGGCATTGTAGTGGTTAGAATGGTGGTGATGAGCCACCTAGGAAAGCCCTTTACCGCCAACTTCATCACGCTTGTTTGCGGGGTAACCGTTGCATGGCTGTTGCTCATGGCATTGATAATGGTGCCCTTTAAGTATGCCGAGATGCGCTACTTGCTCTCTCCAAATGGTAGTTTGCGCCGCAACCTGATAGCCTATTACGTGTCGGGAGTAAGAGGTGGAGCCCTTCTTATTGGCACAACCTTCTTTACAGTGCTGGCATCTGTATGCCTTGGCACGATTATTTTCTTGCCCACCTTTATTCTCTTGGGTGCTAGAACATCGTCGTTGTTAGGCGAACTAACGATGAACGACCCATCAGGACTGCCCACTTATTTTAATGCGCTGCTCATTGGGTCGATTGTTCTCACCACTTTCATCTTCATGATGGTGGTGGCATGGAGCATTTTTGTGTTCTATTATGTTTATGGTTCCATCGAGCATCGTAGGCAAATGAAGAAACAAAAGCAAGCTGCAACCGCCGAATAAGCTACTGAACATCATTGCACACAAAAAGCCCGGAAAGTGAACGAACACCTTCCGGGCCTTGTAGTTTTATTAAAGTCTAAGGCTTAAAACTTAGAATTTGTAAACGATACCTGCGCTCATCACGGCTTGGTTGTACCCACTAATAATTTGGTATTTCACTTCGCCATTTAGATATAGGTCGTCTGTGAGGGCGAAATCTACACCGCCACCGAAGTTAAAACCAAGCTTAGTGCTCGATTCAGAAGTACTCGACAACACTTTGCCTGTAAATGGATCTCTTACTTCAATGGTCGAACTGGCGGTTACTAAGCCCAATCCGCCAAGTGGATAGGCTGAGAACCTGTCGGTGATGTTAAAGAGGTAGTGTAGGTTGGCGTTAATGTCCCAAAACTCCAAACCATTCTTCTTGAAGTAGTAGTTAAAGTTACCATCAAGACGGAACTGCTCGTTAATGTCGTAACGAGCCCTTACGCCGATACCCAGATTAGACACTTCTGTACCATACAAGGTGTGAACACCAACAGCAAACTGTGCAGATGCAAATGCACTTACCATGGCAAAAGCGGCCACTAAGAAAAGTTTCTTCATTTTCTCTATCGTTTTTTAATGATTAATTTTACCCCTACAAGCCATAAGTTAACATGGCATTCGAGGTGATTATATTCTCTGTTAAGTTTATTCGGATGATCAATATCTCTTTCTATCAGTGGGCAAAGATAAATAAAAAAAACATAACACACATGCTTTCATGTAAAAAAATAACTACAATTATAGTGAAAAAGTATGATGCGTAGTTTAGGCATTCAGCCGAATATGCCGTTTATAAAGGGAAAGTGGCACATGTAACACTTTTTACGCATTCAAACTTTCAGAACAAATTATTGGCAAACACCTTGGATAACCATTCACAAAGGCACGTCAAAAGGCGTCAAAATGGCCTGTCATAGGTTATTCTCCAAATAGCTGTTATATTTATTTTGCTGTTTTATCAACTTGCACTACCTTTGCACCAACTTAAAAGTACAAATGATAATGACATATCCCATTGAAAGGGTTGCAACGCTTATCGGGGCGCAACGTCTAGGCAATGCCGAGGCGCATATCAGCTTTGTGCTCACCGATAGTCGCTCGCTCTGTTTTCCAGAAGAGACATTGTTCTTCGCTTTGAGGTCTAACCGAAACGACGGACACAACTATATATCCGAACTTTACCGCCGCGGTGTGCGCTGCTTTGTGGTAGAAGAAGTGCCAGCACGTGCCGCCGAGTTGTTCGGCGATGCCAATTTCTTGTGTGTTAGGTCCACCAGGCAGGCCTTACAACGCCTTGCCCAACGCCATCGAGAGGCTTTCAACATTCCCATTGTGGGCATAACGGGCAGCAACGGCAAGACAATGGTGAAAGAATGGCTGTACCAACTGCTCTCGCCGCAAATGGTTGTAACGCGAAGTCCGCGCAGTTACAATTCGCAAATTGGGGTTCCGCTCTCTGTTTGGTTGCTCAATAGCCATTCGCAATTAGGCATTTTCGAGGCGGGCATCAGTCAAAAGGGCGAAATGCAGGCTTTACACGACATCATCAAACCCAACATTGCGGTGCTGACAAACATTGGTTCGGCCCACGAAGAGAACTTCGCCACGCCCGAAGAGAAGTGTCGCGAGAAGTTAAGACTATTCGAAGGAGCCGAGGTAATGGTGTATAATGCCGACGACGACTTGGTGACACGCGTGCTGAACGAAACGAACAACAAAGGCGAACGCCTGGCATGGTCTACGAAAAGTCCCAATGCAGCCATGTTTGTAACTAAGATAGACAAGCAACCCACGCACACCACCATACATTATATATATAAAGGAGGCCAGCCTGCAAGTTATTCGTTGCCCTTCATTGATGATGCATCGGTGTGCAATTCTGTTGTATGTGCAACCATCTGCCTGCATGTTGGGCTCGATGCGCACACCATAGACAAACGCATGAGGCGGCTCGAACCCGTGGCTATGCGACTGGAAGTGAAGGAAGGACTTAACGGATGCACGCTCATCAACGACTCGTACAACTCGGATATCAACTCGCTGGACATTGCTCTCGACTTTATGAACCGCCGCCCCGACCACAACGGGCAGCAGCGAACGTTAGTGTTGAGCGACATTTTGCAAAGCGGACTGCCAGATGCTGAACTATATAAAGAGGTATCGAGCTTGGCCGAACAACGCGGCGTGCAGAAGTTTATCGGCATCGGACCGAAGATTTGCGCCAACAAAGAAAGCATCAGGTTGGCAGAACGGCATTTCTTCGCCTCGGTAGAAGATTTCATACGCAGCGATGTTTTTAAGGGATTGCGCAACGAAGTGGTGCTACTTAAAGGCGCACGAAGTTTTGGTTTCGACCAATTAACCGAACTCATGGTGAAGAAAGTGCATGAAACTACCCTCGAAGTGAACCTCAATGCCATGATAGACAACCTGAATTATTATCGTGCCATGATGCACCCCAATACCAAGTTGGTGTGTATGATTAAGGCTGACGGCTATGGTGCAGGAGCCGTAGAGATTGCAAAGACCCTGCAAGACCATCGTGCAGACTATCTTGCCGTGGCCGTTGCCGACGAAGGAGCAACGCTAAGACGCAACGGAATAAGCAGCAACATTATGATAATGAACCCCGAAATGACGGCTTTCAAAACCATGTTCGACTACGATTTGGAACCCGAAGTGTACAGTTTCCGCCTATTGGAGGCTCTCATTAAGGCTGCCGAGAAAGAGGGTATAACGGGGTTTCCCGTGCATATCAAACTGGATACAGGCATGCATCGCCTAGGGTTCGACCCCGAAAAAGATGTTCCGCGACTGATAGAACGCCTGCATAACCAAAACGCCTTGATACCCAAATCGGTGTTTTCGCACTTTGTTGGGGCTGATGCCGACCAGTTCGACAACTTCTCGCAACGGCAGTTTGAATGTTTTGATAAAGGCAGCAAGATGTTGCAGGCCGCCTTCGAACACCATATTTTGCGCCACATCGACAACTCAGCGGGCATCGAACATTTTCCGCAACGTCAGTTAGACATGTGCCGCTTGGGCCTAGGTCTATACGGAATTAACCCTCGAAACAACGCAATCATCAACAATGTGAGTACGCTGCGCACTACAATTCTGCAACTGCACAAGGTTAAGGCTGGCGAGACTGTGGGCTATTCGCGCCGCGGAACGATTGAACACGATAGCGTGATAGCGGCCATACCCATTGGCTACGCTGATGGATTGAACAGGCGATTGGGCAACCGCAACGGCCATTGCTTGGTGAACAACCAGCGAGCAGAGTATGTTGGCAACATCTGCATGGACGTAGCCATGATAGATGTAACGGGGATAGACTGTAACGAAGGCGATAGTGTGGAGATTTTCGGCGACAACTTGCCCGTAACGGTGTTGTCTGACGCGCTGCAAACCATTCCTTACGAGGTGCTTACGGGCATCAGCAACAGGGTAAATAGGGTTTATTTTCAAGACTAATGTTGCGTTTTCGTGGCGAGACGTAAGTGTGAGGGCGAGTTAATTGGTGGCTCTGCCTGTGCGCATACTAAGCTCGCTGCACATCATGCTTGCATATTCCATATATTATCACTACCTTTGCACAACTAGGCAATAGGTTCGTTTACGAGCGATTAAAAGGGAATTGGGTGAAAATCCCGAACAGTCCCGCTGCTGTAAGTAACCTTTACTGGCCACAAACACTGCGCCACTGAACTCCGTCAAGGGAAATTCGGGAAGGCGTTTGTGGCCGGGTTACAAAGTCAGAAGACCTGCCATTGCCATTTATCTTTAATTTAACCTCGAGGAAAGGTTATAAGATAAGAACTTGAAATATGCAAAGCGTACATTTCTTTTCGGCTTGTGCGGCGTTGTTCTTCGCTGCATCTGCTCATGGTCAGGATACAAAACGGCAGTTGGCATTAGACTCGGTACAACATGTACGCGAGGTTGTTGTCGTGTCTAAAAACACCTTTCGCGAGGTTATTCCCTCGCAAAAGCTTGATGGCGCCGTGCTTGAAAGGCTGAACGCACACAGTGTGGCCGATGCCTTACGCTATTTCTCAGGACTGCAAATAAAAGATTACGGAGGTGTTGGCGGACTGAAAACGGTTAACATACGTAGTATGGGCACCAACCACCTCGGTATTTTCTACGATGGAATTGAGCTTGGCAATGCCCAAAACGGACAAATCGACCTTGGACAACTATCGTTAGACAACGTAGAGGAGATTACTTTATACAACGTACAGAAAAGTGCCATCTTCCAACCTGCAAGCGATTTCGGCAATGCAGGCTCTGTTTATATCCGCACACGCACGCCTCGTTTCGACGTAAACAAGCCCTTTAACCTTAGATTCAAGGCTGGTTGCGCTTCTAGTGACACCTATCGGCTATCGGGTTTATGGGAAAACCGACTCAGCCAAGCCGTTAACACCTCGCTTAGTGTGGGCTATCTCACGTCTAGTGGCAAGTATCGCTTTCGTTATCTGCGCCACAACCAAGACCACTCTGTGGCTTACGACACCACAGCCATACGCCAAAACGGAGACATTTGGGCATTAAGGGCCGAGGCAAACCTGCATGGCGTGATAGACCACGGCATGTGGAATTGGAAAGCTTACACCTATAATTCGCAACGCGGAATACCAGGAGCCATTGTTAACAATGTTTGGCGGCGCGGCGAAAGGCAGTCGGACCACAATCACTTCTCCCAATTGCGTTTCCAAAAAAGTTTCTCCGATGCCTTTTCTACGCAGTGGTTGGCCAAATACGCTTACTATCACACGCACTACATCAACAACGACCCAACCCAACTGCCCGTAGACAACACCTACAAACAGCAAGAAATATATCTATCTACGGCTAATGTGTTGGAACTGATGCCCAATTGGTCGGTCAGTTTAAGTTACGATTTCAAGTGGAACAAGCTCGATTCGGATGCTCGTCTGTTTGTTTTCCCCCATCGTTTCAGCAACTTTATCTCGCTGGCCACAGCCATTGACTATCGTCACCTCAAACTGCAAGCATCGGTTTTGGGTACATTCGTCAAAGACCACACACGCACAATGGTAGACAAGCCCAGCCACAGCGTGCTCTCCCCTGCCCTCTTTGTCAACCTCTATCCCTTTTCCAGCAAGGCATTTTCGCTTCGCGCCTTTGCCAAGAAAAGTTTCCGCATGCCCACTTTCAACGAGTTGTTCTACACCGAGGTTGGCAATGCGCTGCTAAAACCCGAAACGGCAGTGCAATATAACGTGGGAGCGGTGTGGGAAAAAACATACAAAGCATCTTTAATACGTGGTTTCAGGCTGCAAGTAGACGGCTATTTCAACATCGTAAGCGATAAGATTGTGGCCTATCCCAAAGGTCAACAGTTTAGGTGGACCATGCTTAACCTCGGCAAAGTGCACATCAAAGGCATCGACCTGCAAGCCGAAACAACCATGCAACCTTCGCCTGAGCTTTCGTTTACGGGGCGTTTGCAATACACTTATCAGCAGGCAAGGGACGTAACCAACCCTTCCGACTCGTATTACAAGCACCAAATACCCTACATTCCTTGGCATAGCGGTTCGGCCATTGTAGGTGCAAACTACAAGCAATGGCAACTGAATTACAGCTTTATCTATGCCGGCAAACGATATAACCAGCAAGAAAACATCGTATACAACTACATGCCAGCATGGTACACCAGTGACCTCTCGCTTGTTTACGCCTTTAATTGGCAAAAACTTCGGTGCAAACTAACGGTAGAAGTGAACAACCTGCTTGCCCAAGACTACGATGTGATACTGAATTATCCCATGCCCAAGCGCAACTATGCTATCTCAATAGACATCACCCTTTAACGTCCGCAACAACAATGAAACGATTTTCGATCTTCTATGTCGCATGCCTGATACTCGCGATGGTTAGTTCGTGTCGCGAAGACTTCTACATCATTCCCTCTCAAAACCAAGACACGGGCGTGGCACCCACACGTGGCGACATCGTGGGCATGTATGTATTGAACGAGGGTAACATGGGGAGTAACAAGGCATCGATAGACTTTTTGGACCTCGACGAGAACAAACCAACGGTGCATTACCACCGTAATATTTACTCGGAACGCAACCCCAACGTGGTGAAAGAATTGGGCGATGTGGGCAACGACATCAAAATATATGGCAGCAAGCTATGGATTGTGGTTAATGTTTCTAACAAGGTGGAGGTGGCCACGGCCGATAGCTGCAAGCGAATAACGCAGATTAATATACCCAACTGCCGTTATTTGGCTTTTAAAGACGGCTTTGCCTACGTGTCTTCGTATGTAGGACCCGTGAAGTTAGATAAAGATGCGCCCTTGGGAATGGTGTATAAGGTAGACACGGTGGACTTTAAAAAGAAAGATTCGGTGGTGGTTGGCTATCAGCCCGAAGAACTTTGCATTGTCGAAAACAAGCTTTATGTAGCCAATAGTGGAGGCTATCGTATGCCAAATTACGACAACACACTGAGCGAAATAGACCTTACCACCTTTAAGGAGATAAGGAAAATAAAGGTGGGACTTAATTTGCACCACTGCCAAGTAGACCATTATGGGCAAATTTGGGTAACATCGCGCGGAAACTACAACGACGTTCCATCGCGCATTTATTGGCTCTACAAGGGGCACAATCAGCTTTACGAGGTGATAGACAGCATCGACACGCCCGTTTCGGGGCTTTCAATCGTTGGCGACTCCTTATATTATTATGGCTCGGCATGGAACAGTGCCACCGCTACAAACACCATCAGCTATGGACTTATAAACGTCAGAACTCACCAAACCGTCGAAACCAACTTGTTTTCTGCTCTCCAAATCAAGGATATCACGATGCCTTATGGCATCATAGTGAACCCTACTGAACGCGACTTTTACCTAATGGATGCAAAGAACTACGTTTCGAGTGGCAGCCTTTTGCACTTTAAACCCGATGGGACACACGATTTCACTGTGCAAACAGGCGACCTTCCTGGGCATGCCACATTCGTATATAAGTAGCGAGCTTTTGAGGTTTTAGCTAATAAGTTTTGTGTATTTAAATCGTTGAACACACAAACTCATGCGCTAAGAAACTCAAAGACTCAATAACTAAACAGCTTATAAGCTCAATAACTCACAAACTCATAAATTCAATAACTCGCATGTTCACAAACTCATCAACTCAATAACTACAATAACTTCACAAACTCATAAACTCACATAATATGAAGAAAGCTTTACTTTTCGTGGTTGCTTTAACGCTTATAGGCGCAAAGGCCACCGCACAACAGTATTTCAAGCAGGGTACGCCTAGTCAATACATCTACAAAGTTGTTGACTATTCGCCTGCTCCTGGCCAGTTTGTAAACACGATGCCTGCATACAAAAAAGGCGATGATGCAGCCAAGATGGCACAGAAATGCACCGACATGTTGGCCAACAACAAGCGCGACCTGATTACGCTTGGGGCTTTTGGCGGTTCGGTAACTTTCCATTTCGACCATAGTGTGGCCAACATCGCAGGTAAAAAAGACTTATGTATTGAGGGCAACGCCTTTTCGGGAAACAGCGAACCTGGTATTGTAATGGTGTCGAAAGACGTTAACCGCAACGGCATTGCCGACGACCCGTGGTACGAACTGCGTGGAAGTGCCGATGATGAAAAGCCTAACAGAGTGGTTTACGGCTATGAAGTTACCTATACCTCTGCACCTATGCAGGACATTCCGTGGACAGATAATAAGGGTGGTAGCGGTAAAGTGGAGAGAAATAAGTACCATGCACAAGAGTATTATCCCTTGTGGATGCCAACTAAAATTACCTATAAGGGTAGCCTTCTGCCTAAGAATGCCACGCAAAAGCCAGGTACAATCTTTTGGACACTTCGTGAATTTGCCTACGGATACGTAGACAACAAACCCAATACCGATAAAGATGCGAACAGCTTTGACATAGATTGGGCCGTAGATGCGAACAGAAAGAAGGTGAAACTCGACTTTATCGACTTCGTAAAGGTGTATTGTGCCGAGCAACAAATGGCAGGATGGCTGGGCGAAACTTCTACCGAGGTGGCAGGAGCCGAGGATTTGCACTTGGAAGAGTCGGTCGCAGCTATAAATAAGGCACTTGAAGGAAAGGTTGCAACGTTTGATGACGTGGATGTTAGTCTTAACGCAGATGGATATTACCTAGGAACGGGCAACAAAGACAATGGTTATGACAGCCAATACCTTAGTGGAAACTATCGTTTCACCGTTACCAACATGCCCGAATATAAGGCTTGGAACAACTTCTGCATATCTAATCGCACGGCTACAAACTTTAAAGACCTCTTTCCCGACCAATTTAACTCATGCGTTGGACATGGTTACGACAACTCTGCCAATTATTGCGTGGCATTCTTCTTTGGCAAATCAGCTCCCATTGAGGTACTAAGCAAGCCCGAAGGCGATGTTGTTCGTGGATTATATGTAACCAACAACGCCTACACACTTAGCTGTATCCTTCATGGCGACAACATGTCGAAGGGCGCAACAGGTAAAGCTGAATTTGAAAAGGGCGACTGGCTGCTGCTCACCATCTGGGGAACAAAGGCTGATGGTAGTGAAACGAAGGTCGAAGTGTACTTGGCCGACTATCGTTCGAGCAACTCTGCCGAACATTATTACTTAGGTAACTGGCAATGGGTAGACCTTAGTAGCTTAGGAGCAGTAAAAGAATTGCGGTTCTCTATCACAGGGTCACGCCATAACAAATATGGTTTGACAACGCCTTCATACGTTTGTCTCGACAATATTAACGGCACCAACGATGGTAAGAGCGGTAAAGTGTATCTCACAACAGGCATAGACAACTTGCCTACCGTTGATTCCGACAAGCGTGAAGTGGCTCGTTATACCATTGACGGCAAGCGTATCAATACACCTGTAAAGGGCATCAACATCGTGAAATATGCCGATGGAACAACTAGAAAGATTGTGGTAAAATAAGCATTCGTAGTCGTTTTATAGTCAAACAGAATTGGATTTGGAAAGCCATAAATGAAGCGTAGGCAAACAATACACCAACTTTTACTCCGCGTAAAGGCTTGTTAATGCCATACTGTACACACGCTGCATTCTTCTATCAGCTATTTTCCAAAAGCAGTTCTGTTTGACTATAAACAACTAACAACAACGTAATTTGTGCGTACTTACCCCCCTACCCGTGTTTAAAGACTCTTCTAACAATATGTTTCATAACATATTTATAGATAAGGGCTTGGTTATTTGCGGGCAATACTAGTTGCGAGCAAGATTACTTGTAGGTAACAGGGAATACGCATTATATGATAAGCGGAGTGCCATAACTGCCCTCACCTTGCATTTTTCTACGCAATGTGTTGCACACATCAATAAAATGTGTTACATTTGCACCCGAAATAGCAAAGGAGAGGTGCTCGAGTGGTTGAAGAGGCACGCCTGGAAAGCTTGTATACGCCTAAAGCGTATCGGGGGTTCGAATCCCCCTCTCTCCGCTTTAGGTACTCTGAAAAGAGCAACAGAGAAATCCTAACAAAAACGTAAGTATCATAGCTACAAGTAGTTATGATACTTTTCTTTTATATCTATTCTTCTTGTCAGAGTACGTACAGAGAGGGTAAATACTCTCTAAATACTCTACAATGGCTACAATCTGGCTACACTTTTTGAGGCAAAATAAAAATTGTAGCCAAGAGTTCGTACAGAGTACGCATAGAGTACACGCAAATTGCTGTTATTCAAACAAATATGTCGAACTTTGTAGCGTGGTTACAGAAGTTTATCTCGCTAATAATTCAATCTTTTGGCTACAATTCTATTAGAAGCAGGCTACAATTATCGAATTTTGGCTACAACTTTCCTTGCCATGGCTACAATTAAAAAAACAGCAACGCAAATGAAAACCATTTTCAGAGCAGTCTTCTATTTAAGAAGCAACTATGTAAACAAGGAGGGTAAAACCCCTGTGATGTTGAGAATCTATCTCAACAACGAACGACTTTCCATTGGTTCAACAGGTATTGCCGTTCAGCAGTCGCAATGGGATAGTGAAAAAGAACGGCTGAGGGGAAGGACTACTGAGGTCCTTTCTACTAATCTCGAGTTGGATAACATCCAAAGCGGATTGCAGACCATCTTCAAAAAGTTGGAAATGACAGATGCCATTTCTTTGGAGCGTATCAAGTCGGAGTATCTGGGCAAGAAAGAAGAGGTAGAAACTATGATGACACTCTTCGATAAACACAACAAAGATATTGCCAAGCAAGTGGGCATATCTGTAAGTGCTGCCACTTTTCAGAAATATAATGTCTGCAAACGACACTTCATGACTTTTTTGCAGGATAAATACAAACGTTCGGATATACGTTTGTCTGAACTCACCTATATCATCATACACGATTTTGATATTTATCTTCGCACAGTAGTTGGTCAGAACCCGAATACAGCCACCAAGACAATGAAGACTTTCAAGACAATTACGATTTTAGGAAGAAAAATGGGCGTAATCCATCACGATCCTTTTCTTAATCATCGCTTTCACCTTGAGCCAGTCAATCGTGGTTTCTTAACAGATGAAGAAATTTTGAAGATAGCCAATAAGAACCTGGGCATACAACGTTTGGAATTGGTTCGTGATTTATTCGTATTCTCGTGCTTCACAGGTTTGGCGTACATTGATGTAGCCAACCTTACTCCCGAGAACATTGTTACCCTTGATGACAAACAATGGATAATGACAAAACGACAAAAGACGAGTGTTGCAACAAATGTTCTTTTATTGGATATTCCGAAGAATATCATCGAAAAGTATAGTGGCAAGACCTATCGTGATGGTAAACTTTTCCCAATGCTAACTAATCAGCGAACCAATTCATATCTGAAGGAAATTGCAGATATTTGTGGCATTAAAAAGGACCTAACCTTTCACATGGCTCGCCACACATTTGCAACAATGTCATTGAGTAAAGGTGTTTCTATGGAATCTGTTTCTAAGATGCTGGGACATACCAACATTAAAACTACACAAATTTATGCCCGCATTACCAATAAGAAAATAGAACACGATATGGAACAGTTGGCTGGCAAGTTAGACAAGTTCAAAGTTGCTATGGGCATCAACTCAAAATAATGTACAACCCTAAACCAAGAAGATTATGACAACAACAAAGAAAGAGCTTTCTTACTTCCGTTTGAAGTTAGAGAACTACCTCAGTGAACATTTCCCTGAAATGCTGAGTGACAAACCATTCATAACGGCAAGAGCCGACGAAGCACTTATCTCCTACTGCGATGCAGTGGCACAAGGCTTCTCGCATCCCGAAGCAGAGAGTATGGCAAGCGAAGTGTTGCATCGAGGACTGCATTTTTCAAAGTATGATACGCTTGTGTCTGTCTTGGAGAATGAGTTTGAGAAAGAATTGCCCTCCCCACTCCCCGAAAGACTGTCCCCGATACTTTTGAAGAACAAGGCTGTGCAAAGCGTTTTCGACAAGTATGAGCTGTCAGATGACTTCGGTGCAAGTCCTGAGTATGAGAAACTCTACACCGAACTGACAGGAACAATCGTTCTGCTCATTGAGGTCAATGGTCTGCCAACGATAGGCGGTGAGAACATAACTTGATGTAATACTATCGGGAGCTTTTGTAGTTTCAAGAGCCAAGATAACCACTCTTCTCCACACACCAATAGTTTTACAAACACTTGGCTTTGTGTGGAAGAGTATCTTGTTATTGCTCTTGAATTGAAAATCGGCGGACGAAGTGAAAGCCAAACTATAAAAAGCTCCGATATGAATACAATCATCATGAATCAAGATGTCCACACACCTGCCTTTGTCAAGGCAGACGCATCGAACAAAACCGATAATATCAAGCAGCAGCCGACTTCTCCCAAGCAAGTCCGCCACTTCGGTTGGACACGCTTCATCGAACTCACTATCCTGCTTTCTATCGTTATCGGTGCCATTTGGCTTACCTCGAAGATAGTAACGCCGCAAGTCGTAACTGTCGTCTCTGTCATTGCAGGCTTTCTGATACTGCGCTTTATAGTTAGGGTGATTCTGAAAGTAACAATTACGCTGCTGAGCATTCTATTTTGGATGGCTATTCTCTGTGCCATCCTGCTTTGCGTGCTTTGAGAAGCACAGTTCTGTAATACCTTTCATTTATCGTTCATTAGGTGGTTATCTCGCATTTTGAGATAGCCACCTTTTCTATTTCCACTATGGGCGTTGCACTTTCACTTCCTTTCCAATGCTCCACAATATGCAAAATAAAGAAGATGGATGCTGTTCCCTTTTTATCCGCAAAGGTAGTACGGGGCTTGTGGCTTTCAAAAGGTCTATGCCGCTTGGTTTGTCTGGAAAATCTCCACACCGTTGGGTCGTATTTTCCGACAAAACCTTGTGCAAGCCCGCCCCGCTACCTCTATTTTGCTACAAAAAGGAATCAGCATACTCCGATCTTTGGACGCATAAAAAAAATGTCGCTATGGATAAGCAAAAAGTAAATACAACATCTTCGATGAACAGAATTGAAAATCGGCGAAAGCCAAAAGGATATAGCTCCTCCTCTCATTACCGCATTAACCCTACGGTTGAAAAAAGTGAGCAAGTGTTGGCAATTAAGTTTGTACAATGGGACGTTCCCTCTTTGGAGTGCCTATGTAACAGCAAAGTATATCTCCTGCGTATGAAACTCTATCGTGGCAAGTGTATGAGCCGTGAGGACGAGTTGTTGAGAGCTTGGCTCGAAAAAAAGAATTGGCTATGTGAAGCAGTGAACTCAAACACCTATTTCCGCACAGCCGTTCCCCTGCAAGGCTATCGCTTTGACTTCTTTGATGTACTGAAGAAATACCTTGTCAATCAGTACGGACAATGGACAGAGTATTACGCACCCGACAGAACAAGCCTAAGAGCCTACCTATATGGACGCATCAATCAAATAGTAGAAATTCCCAAGTATTAACAACATCAAAACATATACGACAATGAAAGGAACAGAACATTTCACACGGACAATAGCCGAGTATCTCAATCAGCGTGCTATGACAGACCCCTTGTTTGCCCCTAACTTGATGAAGCCGAACAAGAATATCGAGGAGTGCATCACCTACATTCTTAATGAAGTGCAGAAAAGCGGTTGTAACGGCTTTGATGATGATGACGAGTTGTTGAGAGCTTAGCTCGAAAAAATCTTCTCTATGGCTGTTCACTACTATGATGAGGACGATATAGAGGTGGGTAAGGCTGTTTCTTGCCAAGTTGCCGTTAATCACGTTGTGGAACTAACGGAGGAAGAAAAAGCCGAAGCAAGGCAGGAAGCCATTAAGCAATATCAGCGTGAGGAACTTGCAAAGATACAGAGCCGTAACGCACGAGTAAAAAAGACTGAGAACGCAGCAACCCAAGTACAACCATCACTATTTGATTTTTAAGTCTATGAAACCGAGAAACAAATTTGAGAAGGCAGTTTTGGAACAAAGCAAGCATCTTCGCTCAATAACCAAGACACAAATCAGATGGACTTTCCATGAGTGCATAGACCACTTCGCCTACCACCTGCTAAAAGGTCGCACCACTTGTATGGATTGTAGGCAGTGTACGTTGTCAAACAAAAGTGCAATCTCTTCTTATAATGGAAGCCAATTGAAAGAGGATATTTTTTTGCATGCTGCAAAGGAAATAAAAACTTCACAAACAACATGAGAAATCTCCACTAAATATCTATTGTTCCTGCAATTTGCATCATATTATCATGTAATCTGACTCAAAACGCAGTGTAATCTGTGTCGAATTACCATGTAAACTGACATGGATTACATCTGTTTGCTTTTATATTGCTTCCCTACCCTATCACTAAATATATTCCGTTCTGAAAGAGTGAATCAAAGAATTTCTTAAAGATATATCATTATAGAATCAACGAAAGTAATTTGATAAATTCTTCATATAAAGTTACTTTAAGGCTCATAATTTCTTATTAATAAAGAAATTATGAGCCTTTTATAGGATACTTTTGCTACATATATTTATATAAAACTGTTTTGCAAGGTATGCCTTACAAGAATTAACCTAATGTATTACTTCCAGCCATCATTCTGCTTAAGGTTCGGATTGCGCTCTATTTCAGACAGAGGTATGGCCCATTTGAGCTCATAATCACCATTGTAATTCAACGTGTAGCGCTTGGTACCCCAGATTTCAGTCATGCCATTAGCTCCATTATACTTTGTATGATCGCTTTCGGTCAATCGATTAGTACCGAATTTTTTATCAGCCCATGTCCCCCAACGCAATTCTTTCCAGTACATTTGGTTCTCTCCAGCAAGTTCCCATAACATCTCCTTGCGAATTCGTTCGCGCATATTATCCTGTCCGGTGACAGTCGTCCATGAATTACTATTAAGTAAAGCTAGCCCTGGAATACGTGCACGCACCTGATTTACATATTTAATAGCTTCGGTGGTCTTTCCTTCTTCATTCAATGCCTCTGCTAAACTAAGCAACGCACCGGCATAACGAAAGATTGGAATATCAATGTCGCTATCCCATATAGTTCGACTCTCACGCCCTTCTATCACAAACTTACGCCATAGATAATAGTAACGGTCGTTCGTATCTGTACGTAGGTCGTAAGGATATTCAGCATCTGCACCAAAATAAGGCCAACGGAGTGTATAAGTAAAACAGTCAGGTGTGCAGCCGCCCTTATATTCTGAATAAGGAGTAATTATATTCATCAAGAGACGAGGATCTCGGCCCTCGTAAATGGCTTTGATACGTGCTTCGTTTCCATACTCCAAATACTTGGTCATGTCGGAACCATAGGTAACCATTTGGTTATAGCCAGCCTTATAGGCTTTGTCTAATTTCGTTCCAGTTGCATTGACGTTCAGACTATCGCGTAAGTAAAAAACCGAGCGAGCCTTTGGCTCCATGCTTGAGTATCCAGGAATCATTTCATCAATATTGAACGGCTTCCCATTTGCCCATTCATAACTGTCTATGAGCATCGGATTAGGCAGATAGTTGTTCCAAGCATTATCCACCGTTACGCGATTGCCATAACATTGAGAGAAATAATTGCCGAGTTTGTCATCGTCTGTGTACTGGTATTGGAATATATATTCATTGTTTTTCTCATTTGCAGCTTTAAACATTGCTTTGTAATCGCCAAAAAGTTCATATCCCATTGTAGTGATTATCTTGAAATCTGCAGAAGCTTTTGCCCATTCTTTCTGCCAAAGATACACTTGCCCCCTTAAGTAATAAGCCGCAGCCTTGGTTACCCGTCCGTAATCAGAACTACTTATTGCATACTTATTGGGCAGATTAGGTTCATCGATTGCTGCAGTACAGTCATCAATAACCTGTTTCCAGACCTCTTCTTCCGTAGAACGAGCTTTAGTGGCCTTACCATATTCCACTGGTTCTGTATAAATTGGCACGCCTCTATATAAACAATTGGCGCGGTAGTATGCCCATGCACGAAGGAAATGGCACTCGGCTTTGTTTCGTGCTTTTATATTATCGCTCATGTCAGGAACCTGATCGATATTCTGAATTACATTGCTTGTGCGATATATCTCTTCATAGAAAGCCTTCCACCAATATGCGAATTGGTGGGAAGAAGCTGTTGCCGACCCTAAAAGTAATGGTGCATTACCGCTCACCCAGTTCACATCCAAATCCATAATTTCGGTAAACTGGTCCCATGCTCTGGCCTCACTACCGATAAATTCATAATAAAAACGCTCGTAAGCTCCATTGACTATAGCATTAGCCTTGTTTGCTGAAGTAAAAGCTTCGTTTGTGCTTACACGGTTAGACGGCGTGGTATCCAAGAAATCAGGACCACAACTGCTGAATAAGATACTACTTACAAGGACAACACCCGTTGATAGTATATTTATTATATTCTTTTTCATACGAATAAATCTCCATCATTTAATTAAAATGTAACATTTAAACCGAAAGAAAATTGGCGCATTGTTGTATAGCCTTGTCCTGCGCGCATCTCTGGATCAAGACCAGGGAAAGAGGTTATTGTCAGCAAATTTTCACCGGAGAAATATACACGTAAGTTCTGTGCATATATAACTTTACAGATAGACTTCGGGAAAGTGTAGCCTATTGTCAGGTTACGCAACTTCAGGAAGTCACAATTATAAAGTCGCAAGGTGCTGTACAAACCATCGCTTTGTCCTGGGTTTGTCATAACAAGACGTGGATTGGTTGAGCTTATGTTTGTACGGGGATCGTTCGGATTATTTGGGTCATAGAAATAATGATCATAGGCAACATCCTTAGGAAGAGCTAGACCATAGACCACATCTGATGCATTCTGTCCTATTTCTCTCCAATAAGTTTTGAAACCAGTTGCACCACCCCAGTTCATTGAAAGGTCTATACCTTTCCACTCTGCGTGTGCCTGAATACCGTAATTAAACTTAGGTTCTCTCGATACGTTGCAGAAACTACGGTCATTACTACCACCATAAACACCATCACCATCAAGATCTGCAAAAATATAATCGCCATACCAAATACCATTCTTTGCAGCAGTACGCCTTGGAAGGAATTCATGTCCAGCTGCTATCATTGCTTGCAACCACTTCATATCCTTCTCTGTTCTAATCATACCGTCTTTCGGTCCGCCGTTTATATTTACAGAACCATCGGCATTGAAATATGAACCACTTCCCGAATAGGTTTGGTAAAGATAGAACTCATTCATCATATGTCCTTCCAATATACGTTCATCATCACCCGAAGAAACCTCTCCAAGATTCGAATAATACACGTTGGAATTGGGATTATTGGGATTTGCGCCCCAGCCATGTATCCAAGAACCTTTGTATTTCTCTACTCTGTTTTTGTTCCATGTGCCGTTAACAGCTACACCATAAGTTAAATCTCCAATATGATCTTCCCATTTTAATGTAAGTTCCACGCCCCTATTGCTCACCTCGGCAAGATTTTGTAACGGCGATCTCTTATCTCCATAAATCAAACCAATCGACGGACTGTAAAGAATGCCCGATGTGTATTTGCTATAATAATCTATTGCTCCGCTCAAACGGTTGTTTAATAGTGCGAAATCAAGTCCCAAATCCAAGGTCTTTGTTTCTTCCCATGTAATATCAATATTAGGCAACTGCCTCAAATAAAAACTTGGGGCCTTCTTACCTCCCATAACCGTATAACCGGTTTCATACCAAGATTGAAAAGCATAATCATCAACAGAAGAATTACCTAACTTACCATAAGAAACTCGAAACTTCAAGTTATCAAACTCTCTTAGGAAGGAGTTCTTTGCGAAACTTTCCTCTGATATACGCCAACCTGCAGACACGGATGGGAAGAATCCCCAGCGCTTTCCTGGGGCAAATTTAGATGATCCATCTTCACGGAAGTTTACTTCAAACAGGTATTTAGAAATATAAGCATAGTTCATACGCCCAAACCATGATCGGTATTTGTTTTGGTTATCGCTGCCCGTGATGGTATTCATATTTGTTATAGTGCTCATATCTGTAATCGAAGGATCAAGTATTCCATACTTGCTCGTATCTAAATAGCCATTATAATATCTGCCTTCTTCAAAGCCTAACAGTACATTTACATCGTGCACTTTATTAAACGTATGTCCCCAATTCAGCGTATTCGTCCATTTCCAATTATAATTCTGATTTGTATACATATATACATAAATCTGATCAAGCGATGTAGCTGGAGATACGACCTGTTTGCGACTGAAACTATAAAGTTCGTTCTGAGTGCCGGCATACTTATGACGTTGATGGAAATAATCATAGCCGAAGACTGTCTTAAGCGTAAAGTCTTTCAGAAATTTTATCTGTGCATGCGTGGTTGCATAAATGCGATTGTGCTTGTAGTAGGAGTCTCCATTGCCATTCAAGTTAAGCAATGGATTACCTGCAGCACCATCTTCCTCGGAATTTTCGACACCTCCATAATGACCATCATAATAAGGATAAATACCAGGAACAGTCTTCAAGAAAGACCATGCCGTAAGATTTGCCACATCATTACGATCCTGATCATCGTGATATCCCCATGCATGCGCGCCAATCTGCAGCCATTCCGTGACGTCAGATGTAATATTCAGATTCATGAAATACTTCTTCACACCAGAACGAACTATCGTTCCAGGGTTATCAAGATAGGTAAGTCCGATATTATATTTGGTACGCTTCTCATTACCAAGTACAGACAGAGAGTGTTCCTGCATTACTTTTGTACGATATATTTCATCGAACCAGTCGGTATTCGGATAAGCCACATAGTTAGGGTATCCGCTTTCAGAAATGCCATTAGGGTTGGCCTCAGCATCACGCCACTTCTTGATAGTGGCATCAGAATAGGTATGTCCTGCGCCAACATTTTCATCCGCTTCATTTACAAAGTCCATGTAATCCGCATAATTCGAAACAAATCTTACAATTTTAGACGGTGTATTGATTGACCACTTCCCCGAATAAGTAACACGAAATGTCCCAGCTTGTCCCATTTTAGTGGTAATGAGTATCACACCATTGGCACCTCTATTTCCATAAATGGCACACGATGCAGCATCTTTCAGTATAGAAACATTCTCAATATCATTAGGATTAACATCAGAAAGATTCATTTCCATACCATCTACCAAAACAAGGGGATTACTGTTATTAAATGTTCCAGTACCACGAATTTGTATGCCGAAGCCTTCAGAATTGGGTCTACCAGAACTTTGGAGTATTTGAACACCAGCTGCCATTCCTGTAAGTGCCTGTGCTGCAGTAGTAATAGGACGAGATGCTGCTTCTTTTTGAAAGTTCACAGAAGCCACGGAACCTGTCAGATTTACTTTCTTCTGAGTGCCGTAACCTACTACAACAACTTCATCGAGTTGATGATTGTCTTCTTTTAGAACTATATTCATATTATCCGATGCAGCAACTGTCTGCGTAGAAAAGCCAATATAGGAGATTATGAGTTGTGCCTCAGATTTCGTCAATGAGATTGAAAAATGTCCGTTAATATCCGTCATTGTCCCATTTGAAGCACCTTTCTCCTGCACGCTTACCCCTACAAGAGGATCACCATTGCTGTCTACCACTATTCCACCGACAGTCTTTTTCTGCTGTTGCGGTTCTGAAACATATGCCGTAGCCGTTGTTTTCTTAACAAGAAGAGTTGCTTTATTCGTGTCAGCAGCCATTGATGAAATGGTACCCAATAATAATAAGCTTGTAAAACTTATGGTTACCAAACTTTTTTTAGGTAAATAATTGGTAATAATCCCATTACCCTCTAAATATTTTTCCATGCGATAAATGTTTTAAACGATAATTATTTAAAGATTAAAGCGTGGAATCAAAGGTCCCACTATAGTGTCGGGAAGTATATTGGCAACACAATAACTATCCCTCACGGAAATAAATGTTTATTTTAGTCATAGGCTCAAAGAATTTAATTTTATGTTATGGTGCTGATATAGAGTTGGCTTCTTTATAAACATCAACTAAATATGATAGATTCAATGAGTAAGTAGAGAGTAGGTATTTAATCTTAATCGTCGCGATTAGTGTGTTACAATAAATCTTCTTTTTAGATTTATTACTT
>NZ_GG740072.1:731556-749383 GCF_000162415.1 Prevotella sp. oral taxon 317 str. F0108
AAGTCATTTAATTAACCTTTAGTTGTTTAAACTACTAAATGCAAATTTAGTTACTCTTTTTGTAAAAAACAAATTTTTGGGGGACTAAAGTTAAGTTTTCCCTAAGTTTCTCTTTTAATTTAGCACCTATTGCTGCCATATACAGTCTTGAGAGTTGTTTATATTGCACCTTTAATCAATGCCCTCCCCCCGATTAGCATATTTAGATTTTCAACAACCCCTTTCTTCCATGGAATGTGCAGATGTTCATGATAAACACAGTCCCTAAAGATTTCGCAATATTATTACCCTGGTTCAAGATAAGATAAAATAAGGTTCCATGACATGGCGTTGTAATTTGTATTGAATCACCTTCAATCTGCGTCATTTTACCATGTAATTTGAGTCAAAACGCAGTGTAATCTAAGTCAAAATACAACGCCATGTCATGGAACCTTATTTTATCTTATCCGAACTGGTATTCTTTCTTATACTGAACTCGAGAAATTATTATATTTTATTATCTCAGTACATTCCCTCTACACATCAAACTATTCAACCAAAAGCAGGCCCAAGCTCACGGCTCAGACCTGCATATACTCAGAGAATTCTTAAATTCCTATCTGCCTTTTTAGAAAAGCCTAAAAATGCATTATATTTTCTCTTATTTTTATATTATTTCTCAGAAAACTACAACCCAGTTTTTACTCTGGCCATTGGCAATGAGCATTCTGACGATCACCATATCCTGTATGCACTCCTCCCCTCGCAACATATAAATTGTAGGCATTGAGATTTCTATCAGGACGAGCCGTACTTGACCAGAAATAACCTCTTCGTCCTACGTGCATAAACTCACTGGGGCGGTATGTTGGTCCTGTATAAAGACCAGATAGATAGTATCCATAGGTTGGCAAGAGGATATAATCATTCAAATTGGCAGGTTTACCCAATTTAATATTCCTATTGCTATACACATACTTCTCATATATCTTAAAAGAAGTATTTGCTGTATAGTCAGTTCCATCAGGAGCATTCCTCTTAAGATCAGCCACGCTCTTTCCATTTTCCCTCGCAATGACATTACGTTTCTTCAGCCACATGCTGCCATCATACAACCACCATTCCTCTCATAGAGCGTCACTTCAAGCTGCTTATCTTCTGCAAGAGAAAACTGCTCGAGCGCAAACACAGCGTGTTCACTGCCCATGCCACGCACCTGCATCACCTGATGATAGGCACGAAGCGGCTGCAACACCTGCTCCTGTATAGCGGTGCGCTTTGCCATCTTCTTATCTACAACCTTAAAGGTGATGAAATCCACTGAGTACGGCATATTCGTGCCATTTTCCATTCGAGTGTGGAAATACAGCAAGCCATTGTGGGCATACAAGCCACGAAGCAGGAACTTCATACCAAACTGCTGAGTACCGATGTGCTTGATGCAGCGTCTGTCATTCTGATAGATAGTCTGCATCATCAGTTTGACCAATACGGGCGACTCGTTACCTAGTTCCTTGAAATAGATGTCGGCACGATTGCTTGGCAATCGTCCGTCCGTTGGTGACAGGAAGTCCTTCTTCTCAATGCTGAGCTTCTCCGGCTCATCGGCATACTTCACGTTGAAAGCATAGAAAGAGCCGTCCTCACAGATGACACTCATATTGGTTTCCGTCTCAAAGTCCTTCACCGAAGCCTTTACACGCAGTACGTTCTCGGCATCCTCCGCCTTTCCTGCGATGATGTTCTGTGAACCTAAGTCCACATAACGAATGGCAGAAGGGAAGATAAGATGCACGGTCTTGTCAAAGGTAACGTCCAGACCATACGGCAGTACGACACGCCCCGTTGGTATGGCACGGCTCATACCTTGAAAGAGCTCTCCCGAAGTAAGCGGACGGCTTGATACCAGACCATCATTGTTTTCCTGTGCTGTGGCTGTTGCTCCCATCATGGCAAGCATAGCCATTGATAAAATAATTTTCTTCATTGTTCTTTTTGATTTGATGTTATTTTTTTACTTATCATTTTCGATTGTTTTATTTGGACTGAACCAAGAAAAGACGATAACCACCCTTGAGCGTTACCTTGATGGTGCACAGCTTCTTCTGAAGTAGCTGACTTGCACCCTGCATCACCCCACGGGCAGCCTCGGAGATAATCTGGTCCTTGGCAGAAGAAGCGAAGGTAAAGGATGTTCCCATTGAACCACCGATGTTCGCCCCAACTTCCTTAAGCGCATTGACGTCCTCCGAACCTGGTATATACACGCCCTCTTGTCCGTCTGTATCGTATGCCGAGAGCTTGACGGCTATGATATGCCCGTCCACCTCAATGCTTTTGATAAGCAGGTGCATACGGTTACCCTCAATCTTAGCGACGGCTATCAGTCGGCTCTGTCGTGGAATGTGCAGTCCCTGTACCTTAGCAGTTTCCAGCAGACGAAGGACCACATTGTCACCCTCTTTAAGAACTGTAGTCCTATCCACTACGACTTTCAGCGTATTGCGCATTGTAGGTACAGCCGTGCTTGCAAGCGAATGAAAACCCATATTGCGAGCCTTCTTGCCGTATTTCTCCATAAAGTACACATCGCTCATAGGCTGATCAAGTGAGGATACTATCTGCCTACGCTCCGGCAGAACTTCCTTTGCAGGCTTTTCATTCTGCATGGTCTTGCCCTTAGCGGCTTCAGAGCCGCCTGCTGCCCCTTCCGTCTTCTCTTTTTCAGCAGTCAGACCATTATTGAAGGTAGGTGGAGTTGATGCTTTAGGGAGATACTTCGCTGCCATCTGATAGCTCTTTTCCATCAAGGCAAGCTGCCGTTTCTCTTCATTATCCTCCCTGCTGTCTTTGGCAGAGAGTTCCTTTTTAAGGTTATCTATCTCCGAGCGCAGGGCTTCACGCTCCTGCTCGTGTGGGTCGGGAGCGTAAAAGGAGTTCAAGAGGCGATTATTCTCCTCATAGCGATGCATGGAGTTTTCTATCTTTGCCGTAGAAGCAGCTGTCTCTGCACGCTGCTCCTCTGATGGAGCAGTGTTCTGTGCGAAATAGTCCGATAGCCTGCCCATCTCCTCGCGGGTCTGTTCCTCCTCGTGTGCCTTGTCGCCCAATTCGTAGGCTTTGAGCTTGTTCTCCGTCAGTTTTTCTGTCGTTGCCTGCGGGATGCTGTCATTGAGTCCCTGCTCTGCAGCAGTCTTATCTTTGCCTGACGGTGCGAAGATAAACCACATCGAGAGGGCAAACAGCAGTCCCAGTCCTCCGAAGACCAAGCCTTTTTTCATTTGTTCTTTCTGTTTATTATCCATTTTCCTTGATTGTTTGATGATGTTGTAGGTAAAAATTGCCGTGTAACTCTTGTAAGGTGCTGTCCGTATCGGACTGTCCATCAGTTTTCCCTTGGGGATGGGTAGTTTCTCCTTCTTTGGAGGAAGGAAAAACTGCGCTATCATCCAGAGGGAGCAGATAAGATAGACAAAACTCAATCCATAGACGATTTCCTTTCTCTGCCTTATCGTGAGCCTTTCACACCGATGGCGGAGCCATAGGTGAAAGCGCAGATATTGACATGAGAGTAAAAAGTTTCTTTTCCTTGCCATAACCTTACCGTTTATAGGTCTGTATGTCCCTGTTCTCCTTGACGAGGAAGTTCTCCATCAGGAAACCTTGCGGGTTGTTGTCCGAACGGACAGAGTTCTGCAGCGTGCAGGTCGTAACAAGACTGCGCTCCGTGACGTTACTCTGCCGGACGATGAACAGCCGTGCATAAGTCGTTACCTCGTAGGGATAAGCGTTGAAGTTGCAGTGAATAGAGTCCACCTCTATGCGCTGGTTGACATTGCCCGATATGGCACGGTTGTAATAGCCTTTCTCCGCCAAGTCCTTGTAATAGCTGAAAGCCGACTTGTCACACAGCACAAAGGCACGCTCCATGTTCTTCTCAATGGCATCCTTGTCAGGCGCAATGGTGAAGAATAGCTCATGGAAACGACGCACATGTTCTCTTGCCTCCACGGGACGGTTTCTGCTTGCATCCTGACTGAGAGCCAGCATGAGCGACTTTCCCTGGTCAAGCACATAGATTTTCTCCCTCTGCTCCTTGGCAAAGCTGTACGAGGCATAGACGGCATAACCGCTTACAGCCACGCATACGATAGCGAAGACAAAGGCATAGAGTCTTATCTGTCTGAATGAGGTCTCGATATTACCAAGTGATTTGAATTCCATTTTTTCTTTTATATCTGTTGATTAATTAAGCATAGTTGCTCCATTTCTATTTTCCTTTGAGTAGCGCACCCTTGATACGCCCACCGACATTGCCGATGACCGACCCGGCACCTGCTGCGGCATATCTTCCGCCCGTGTAGGCACTTTGTGCACCGCGCTGTGCAGCCTGATTGACATTACGACCATAAGAGCCGATACCACCACCCGCTTCGATAATCCATCCTGCCACGGTAGGTACACAGAAGTAGCCTATAATACCGATAAGGAAGAAGACGATGTAGTACCATGTCCCCGAATCTGGTAGGTAGTTAGGGTCGCTGAGCGCTTCTATATCCTTCTCTATCATCAGCACTTGTATTTTTGTAAGCAGTGCCGTAAGAATAGAACTGACAGGCAGCCATAGATAGACAGAAATATAGCGCGAGAACCATGCCGTAAGCGAGCCTGCAAGACCGTCCCATACGGCTATGCCGAAGACTATCGGACCGAGAATGGAGAGGACTATCAGAATAAAAGTACGGAGCGTGTCAATGATAAGCCCTGCGGCATGGAAAAGGAGTTC
Organism: Prevotella sp. oral taxon 317 str. F0108; assembly: GCF_000162415.1. Taxonomy (NCBI): domain Bacteria; kingdom Pseudomonadati; phylum Bacteroidota; class Bacteroidia; order Bacteroidales; family Prevotellaceae; genus Prevotella; species Prevotella sp. oral taxon 317. Next base: position 736,325 of record NZ_GG740072.1, read on the forward strand.
TAAGAGGTCGTGTACCATCTTCATGATCCACTGCCTGGTCTGATAGGCAGCACGTTCGGCATACATCCCGGCAATGGTAAGAGCGTCTTCGGGGCCGATGATACCCATCTCCTCAATTTTCTGGTCGAACTTCTCGTTGGAAACAAGGTAGGCCGTTTCAGGATTCCTAAGGTAGGCTTCCTCCTGCAACTTATCCCGCTTGGCAGTAAGCTCGGCAAGGTTCCCCTCCTGCTGGTGTACCATCATCTCCGTTCCCTGCACTACAGGCGAGAGAACGGCATTCATCGTACCTAGTACGACTGTTGGGAAGAACATGATACAGAAGCCCAAGACAAAGGGGCGCAGCAAGGGAAAGACGTCTATCGCCTCAGCACGGGCAATGGAAGCCCATACCCGAAGAGCAATATAAAAGAGCGCACCCAAGCCCGCAATGCCCTTGGCAATGCCCGTCATCTGGGCACAGAGCGGCATCATCTCATCATAGGTTGAGTGTAGCAGCTCATGTAAACTGGCAAAATCCATAAGCAAGTGTGTTTAGATGTATGAATAACCAATAACTTAATTACCAATACCTGCTTGCCGTATTACCATAGAGAGCCTTGACAGAGGCAAGGTTGTTCTTCTCACGGGCACGGACGTAACTTACGGAGATGTTCTTCCTTGTGTAGTATGACACGAGCGAACGATTCTCCCTCAGCGTGGTGTAGATACGGTCGATGGCCTGCATACGCTCGTGGTCGTTCATCGAGAGGACACCCGACTTGACGATGGACTTGAGTTCCTTGAGACTCTCACCGCTTTGTTCCAAGAGTTTGGCATAGCCCGAAGCCATCGCCGCGAGTTCCGAAGGGCGGAAGTTCTTGTCCGAGAGCATCTTCTTATACGAGGTGACGTAAATCTCCGAGATGTCGCCCACCATCAGGATGCACTCCTTGACCTTGTAGGCATCCCCTATAAGGTTATTCACCTTCTTTAGTGCGTCATAATACTTCTTGGTGTCGTTGTAGAGTTTTTCCACTTCCTTGAACCCATCCAAGGTATTTTTTACCGTCTTCGAGGCGGTGGCTATCTCCTTGACCGAATTGACGATGTTGCCGGCGAAGTTACCGGGATCAGTCACCACCCACTGTGCGTGGGCCTTTCCGCTGAATAAAAGGACGATGCCCATCAGCAGCATTAAAATTCTTGTTCTCATTGTTCTTTTTGTTTATGATGTAAATATTATGTATGTCTGAATTTCCACTAAGGGATGTCTATTCAGCTTGCTGTTATATGGATAAGTTGGACAAGTTAGTCCAAGTCTTTGGACACGCTTGTCCAATTCATTGGACAAACTAATCCAATTGTTTGGACACATTTGGCTAAATCGGTACATCCTTTATAAATTTTGTTCGGTCAACGGTTTCGTGCAACCCGTTTCTCTTGTGCAAGCTGCCGGATAGCCGTTTCGATGTCCCCACCGAGCTGTGCAGCCCTGTTCATCACCTCCACCTTCTCGGTTTCCTCCGTGGTGTAGGTCAGATATTCCTCCATGCTCACTTCCGTGGCATAGACTGCACTCTGCATACCGCCCAGACCTATCCACACTTCCTTGTAGAGTCGGTTCGGGTCGTTGTTCTGGTTGATGGAGAGAATCTGGCTCTTTTCCTTTTCCGAAAGACCGAGCATCGCCTGTATGCCGTCAAACTTGGTCATGTACTTTCGTTGGTCGAGCAGTATCTTGCAGTCGGAGTTGTTGATGATACTCTCCTTGACGATGGGTGACTGGATGATGTCGTCCACTTCCTGCGTTACGACAATGGCCTCCCCGAAATACTTTCTCACCGTCTTGTAGAGATACTTGATGTAGTCCGCCATGTTTGCCGAAGCGATGGCTTTCCACGCTTCCTCAATAAGTATCATCTTTCTGATACCTTTGAGTCTTCGCATCTTATTAATGAAGGCTTCCATGATGATAATCGTTACCACAGGAAAAAGGTCTTTGTTGTCCTTCACTTGATCGATTTCAAAGACAATGAAGCGTTTGGAGAGCAGGTCGATGTTCTTGTCCGAGTTCAGCAGGAAATCATAGCGACCGCCACGATAGTATTGCTTCAATGTCGTTAAGAGGTTGTTGATATTGAAGTCCGAGAGCGTTACCTTGATGTCACGCTTTTCCATATCCTTTCGGTACACATCCCGCAGATACTCATAGAAGGTGTTAAAACAGGGCGTAACGCTGTGGTCAGCACATATCAGCTCGATATAGGAGTTCACGGCAGAACCAAGTTCGCCGGCCTCGGTCTTAGTGATATGCTCATCGGCACTTTTCCAGAGCGTGAGCAGCAGCGTACAGATACTCTCCCTTTTCTCTACATCAAAGAAGTAATCGTCCGTATAGAAAGGGTTGAAGGATATCGGGCTTTCATTGGTATAGGTGAAATAAACACCGTCCTCGCCCTTGGTCTTGCGGTGGATAAGTTCACACAAGCCCTGATATGAGTTACCCGTATCGACCAAGAGGACATGCGCCCCCTGCTCGTAATACTGACGTACCATGTGGTTGGTGAAGAAAGACTTGCCGCTACCCGAAGGTCCCAAGATAAACTTGTTACGGTTGGTGATGACTCCCTTTTTCATCGGTAAATCCGAGATGTCCAGATGAACAGGTTTCCCTGAAAGGCGGTCTGCCATCTTGATACCGAAGGGAGAGAGCGAATCCTTATAGTTCGTCTCTGCCGTAAAGAAACAGAGGGCAGGTTCGATGAAAGTATAAAATGACTCTTCTGCGGGAAAGTCTGCCGCATTACCGGGAATACCCGCCCAGTAGAGCGTTGCCGCATCAATGGTGTTGTGACGTGGGTGGCATTCCATAAGAGCAAGTGCAGAGCCTACATCATTCTTGATTTGGCGAAGTTCTTCCTTATCGCTACTCCATGCCAGTACGTTGAAGTGGGCACGGATAGAGGTCAGTCCCTGTGAATGGGCAATATTGAGATACTCCTGTATCCATTCCTCGTTGATTTGGTTGCTACGGCTGTAGCGTGCCAGTGAGTGCATGTTGCGGGCCTGCTTCTCAAAGCGTTCCAAATTGGCGTCGCTATCCTCGATAAAGAGGTACTGGTTATAGATATGGTTGCACGGTAGCATCAACCCTACGGGAGAGACAAAGGAAAGACGGCAGTCACTTCTGTCGGTGGACAGTCGTTCATATCTGCTGTCCGTGCTGACCGTTGTCGGCAGGTCATCCGTATCGGAAAGTGTATGCAGACAAAGCATATTGTCGCCCACACGCACAAGATCTGCGCCCAGACGGATGTCCTCCAACGAGGCGTGTCCTTCTTCCGAGAGGGAGAAATAACGGTCCAAGAGACCGCCTTTTTCCTTTGTACCTATCAATTCCTCTTCTGTCATGCGGACAATCCTTATCTGCTCGGTATCGTTGATGATACGCTCGAACTGGTCTACTGCTTCCATGAACTTCATCACCTCGTCCTTGTTGGTGATTTCCTTGGGAATGAGGTGTCCACGGCAGAGCGAAGAAAAATTGCTCTGTTGTGCCATACGCTGCTTGTTGGTCTTGGTCAGGAAGAGATAGACTGAGTGGTGGAGATACGGACGCTCATTGAAGTGCCGCTCAGAGGAACGGGCAAGGAAGCTCAATCCACCATCGGAGAGCTTTCCTTGATAGTCCTCTTTGATGAACCAGTCCTGCTTGTGCACGATGCTGTAATTGGGTAGCACCTTGATTGCCTTATGCCAGGCAGAGTGCATTGCTTCGTATTCTGTAGAGGTGACGGTAAAAAGTTCGGGCAATTCCACACGGAAAGCCACAGTGATATCGGCATCCTTGCTCACCATGCACCCCTGCTCGATGGAGAGCAGTGGAAACTTCGATTCTAAAGTTGTTATCTTACTTTTGTTTCTCATTGCTTCGCTTTCTTTGGTTGAAGGTTACGGATAAGGTGGCAGACCGTACGGCGGTTCACAAGGTAGCGCGGGTGCATACGTATTGCTCCTTTTTTCATCAGCCCGTATTGCCCGTACTTTCTATTCATGGTGAACGTTTGCCATACCACAAGGCTGGCACCCACTACACCTATGACAAGACAGGAAACTTGGCTAACTCCACAGAGATAGAGAATGACCACGAGAATAAAGACTGCCAGCAACCCTCCTGCAAAGAGGAAGAGGTACTGTGCCTTCAAGCCCTTGAACTCCACCGTCCGGCCTACACCCTTGTTGATTTCAAATGCTGCCATCGCCTTACAGGAAGAAACTTCTTAAGATAGTGGCAGCCACAATCAAGAAGATACACGCACCGAACCAAGAGGCTGCGGTCTTACTTGTGTCGGGGTCGCCACTTGAGAACTTGTTGTACACTTTAATGCCTCCTATCAACCCCACTACTGCCCCCACGGCATAGATGAGTTTCGTGCCAGGGTCGAAGTAGGAGGTTACCATCTTTGTGGCTTCATTGATACCAGCAATACCATTGCCTTGTGCGTATGCTCCTATGGCGGTAGCCGTCAGGAGCAGCATTGTGATTTTCTTTTTGTTGTTCATTGTCCTTTTTATTTTAAGTTGTTAAATGAATTGTTTTCTTTTAGGTAGAGATGGTAAGGGGTGGCTCAGTTTTATCGTATGACTGATATTGGTTGATTGTTTTACTTTTGAACCACCCCTTGATCACTTTACAATATGAATAAAAACATTAGTCTTACAGATAGTATGAAAGTGGACGGTCGGCTTCTTCCGAAATATCGCTGTCGCTGCTCTCTATGTTTGAGTTCGTTTCAAAGTCAGAAGAAGAATTTATATTATTTTCCTCTAATTCTGCTTCCTCTGCTTTACGAATGGCAGCAAGCAGCTTTTGATGGTCTTTCTCCTGCTTAAGCGTTGCCTCCTTAATGTAGTCCATTAGCTGTGTGCCCCGTATCGCCTGCAGTGTTTCGTGAACGTCAGTTTCGCTTTCCTCATCAAGTGCATCGTCATTCTTGTGCCAGCCGTTTATACGGGACAAGTCCCTTGTAAGAATAGCGGACGGTGAGACTTCTGGTAAAGAATCGTCTGCAATCTGCAGTTCCTCACGAATGATAGTATCTTCGTCTGGTTCGTCCATTGTGTAGTCAACCTGCATTTCATTGTCCTCTTCTGTACTTTCCGCTTCTTTTATTTCTTCGGACACAGATGAGTTTTTCCCTGCAAAGGTATTTGGATTATCAGCTGATTTTTCTTTTGATGAAGTATCGGGAACATCAGGGATTTTTTGAGAATTTGTCGTTATCTCTTTTGAAATTTCGTCATAGCGTTCCCTATATGACTTACTTTTACCGACAAGTATTTGCCGTGCCTGCTCAACCTGGTCTTGCGTAACAGAAGAAGTACTCTGCTTTTGTTTCTGCTTGTTTTTCTTTTTACTTTCTTCTTCCACTTTTTGGCGCACAGTGTGTAACTGCTGCCAAAGAAAGAGTATCCCTACAAGCAACCATATCACAGTCAAAAGCAGGAGAGTATAGAATAGTATTGTTTGCATAATGGTGATGTTTGTTTGTCATTTATTCTTTGTTCAAAAGTCTATTGCCACCTTGCGTCGATGCTTTGCTGTAGCATTATTGAGAAGTTCCTTATGCTCCTTGAGGTGTTCACGAAGAATATTGTCAATATAGCAAGCCATAGATACCCGCTCACCTAAGTCCTGTAAAATGTTTCTTAGCACTTGGAGTGTATCAGCACTCATAGTAAAATTGGTTCGTTCCGAAGGCGGATTGACTGTAAATAACGTGTTCGGTAGTCCTCTAAAGAAGTACGAGGTGTTTCCGCACTTCTATCATCTCCTCTCTCGTGGCTTTTACACAAGGTCTTCTCCTGCTTATCCTCCGAGGTAGGCATAAGCTCCTTTACCAGATGTTGTTTTTCCTTTTGGTTGACACTGACCTCTGTTTTCATATCCTCTTCCTCATCAGGTGGGTCAAAAGCCACCGTTTCCTTGGGTGGTGTCTTCATCACCCCGTCTTCTGCCATCTCCTTGAGCTTGGCTTCCAATTTCTGCCGCTGTTCTTGTATCTTTGCCATAGTGCTGTCTTATTTAAGTTGAATATGGGTAAGCAATTCCTCTGTCAGCTCATCAATGCCGGTCCCAATTCGTAAAGCCTTATTGGGAGGCAGGTAAGTGGAACGGAATACTCCACGGAATCCGTATTGCTCCAGTTCATGGCTGAAGCGGTGAGTAGCATAGGCATGCTGATTAAGTAGCGTGTAATCTTCGTTCTTGATATACCTACTATAGTATTCTATGAGCGTGTTTTTAACTCTTCGGTCAACCTTATTCCATAGGAGAATGACTTCCTTGATACGGACACTTGACATGGATACACCCAAGTCGTTTACCGCTTTGATATAGGTAAGACAGGCAACCATTGACTGAACGTCAGGCTCTAAAGGTGAAACGATATAGTCCATCTCCAACGATAGCTGCAAAAGGTCACTTGTACCAGCATGACCAGGGAAATCGAAGATGACCAAATCAAACTGCTCAGACGGATGTTTACGGATATACTCGTTAGTTTTTTCTATTGCCTCCTTAGGGTCTGCCTTGAGTATGCGATAAGCTGTACGCTTCAAAGAGGAGAAATGTTGCTTCATCTGCTTGGAAAGCTGTGGATCACTTTCAACGCAAGCCTTTTCCCTTTCACGGAGTTTATAGAATGAGTCCTGAGACAAGTCACAATCTACCACAAAAAGATGGATATTTCTTTCGTAGTAAAGAATGCTGCTGACAATCTCAGCCAAAGTACTTTTGCCAACACCTCCCTTTTGAGAGGAAAAGCCCAGAAATATGGGCGATGTTTGTATCTGTTCCATACTATAGATATTTTTATCGTTTGAACTATAATTTGAATGGTAGATTGTTAGAATAATCGTCACAGCAAATTATTAATTCTTTTATCTGTCGAAATACCGAAGTATCTATCGTTTTATTTGTCGATTTGTCGACATATCGATAGTTCTATCTGACGATATATTGAACGATTGAAATAGAGTTCGTCATATCGTTCTTTAAATAGTTCTATCGAACGATATCACGTTCGTTTTATCTGCAAAATAAAAGCTTTTTCGATAGATATTTCTATGCGATAGAAGTACAAGGAAATGAAAGGAAAAAGAGTGAATATCATTGATTATGAGATATTTGAAAATCTGCCGTAACTTTGCAGGCAGATAGAAGATATGGAGGTGTACTCTTCGAAACAGACACCCTAAAAGGTGGATGCTTCTATTGCATCAACTCTTGATATTGGCAAGGTGTGTCTTTGTAACATAAACCGCAGTTTGTACCACAAAGAACCTTGCCTCGGTGCGAGGGGATAATCACTCCAAAGTCGTAATTAGAAACCAAAGCGATATGAATAAAGATGCAGAACATCGTTCAGAACGAAAAAGAATAGAAAAGCCCCGCTGGGACAACTGGCATGTACGTTTGCCCGATCCAAAAGCTCAGCAGCGTGCCATAGAATTATTTCATAAATCAGGAGCAGAAACAAAGTCGGATTTCGTGCGTGCTCGCATACTTGGCGAGAGTTTCAAGGTGATTACAGTGGATAAATCCGCCGTAGAATACTACCGAAAGCTCTCTGAATTGACGGCACAAATCCATAAGATTGGCGTACTCTATAATCAAGCGGTGCGTGCCATCAACTCCTATCACAGCGTGAAAACCGCACATATTCTGCTTGAAAAGTTGGAGAAACTGTCTATTCAGATTATCGAACTTCAAAGGAAAGCGGTTGCCTTAACCATTGATTATCGTAGTAAATGATAGCCAAAATATCATCGACAGCAAACCTTGGAAGAGCTTTGGGCTATAACTTCAAAAAGGTAAGGCAGGAGGAAACAACTGTTCTGCTTGCCGGTGGTCTGTACCAAAATCAAGATGGCAGATACGCTATGGAGCAGGTGCTATCCGATATGCAGCAACTTATCCCGAATAAGTGCAGGACAAAGAATACTGTCTTTCATTGTTCCCTCAATCCGCACCCGGACGAGAAGCTCTCCGATGAAACACTCATGCAGATTGCAAGAGAGTATATGGAGGCACTTGGCTATGGCAACCAACCCTATATCGTTTTCAAGCACAACGACATCGCCCGTGAACATATACACATCGTGTCGCTTCGGGTGGACAGTGAGGGGCGAAAGCTCAACGACCGCTTCGAGAAACGAAGGAGTAAACAAATTACAGATGCTTTGGAGAGAAAGTATAATCTCATTCCAAGTTCAAAGGTTAGCGGGAAGGTGGAAACAGAAACGCCCAAGGTGGATATTGGTAAAGGAAACATCAGGGAGCAGGTGGCAAGCGTTTTTCGCATGGTGCTGAAGCATTACCGCTTCTGTTCATTGGGCGAGTTCAATGCCATTCTGAACAAATATAACCTTACTGTGGAAGAAGTCAAGACGGAGTTTCGAGGAAGGAAATACGACGGACTTGTATATGTTCCGACTGATGGCAAGGGCAACAAGGCAGGCACACCCATCCATGCCTCGGACATCGGTCGTGGTGTGGGCTATACTGCTGTGCAGAACAGGATGCAGAAATCGAAACTAGCCGTCAAGCCGTTGGTGCCGGCTATAAGGGACAAGGTATTACAGACTATGCGTACTTCTCCCCGGACGGAGGAAGAACTGCGACAATGGTTGGAGGAACAAGGCTTGCGTGTGGTAATCCGAAAGAACGAAAGCGGACGCATCTATGGCATTACTTTCATTGATGATGAAGTGGGCATTGCGCTCAACGGCTCACGATTGGGCAAGGGGTATGCTGCCAACATATTCAATGCGTATTTCTCCAATTCAACGTACAACCCATTCTTGGACGAAACGTTGTATGGCAGTCCGTCTGTCCGCTTGGAACAATCGGCAACCGTTCAAACTTTGCAACAAAATACAGAAGAAAGCGACAACCTTGTCGATGAACTTATCGAGGATATGGTGGGTGAATCATTCAGAACTACGGGCAACGATGATTGGAAGGAAGCGGCATGGCAGCGTAAACTCCGCAGACAAAGTAAGGTAAAACTTAGACGAAGAAAACATTAAATAAACGAGCATTTCTATCTCCCCTTCCTTTCTTCCCTTTGGTCAGAGACCGTTGGTTCGGAGGGGTTGGGGGAGGCTACAAAATAATATTATTATGGCACAAGAAGATGATTTAAGGGCATTAGGTAAGGTCATGGACTTTATGCGGGGTATATCGGTGATATTCCTCCTGATTAACTGTTATTGGTTCTGCTACGAGGCGTTTTACGAGTGGCACTTCACGCTCGGTATCATCAATAAGATACTGATGAACTTTCAGCGCACTACGAACTTGTTTTCGTCCATCCTTTGGACAAAACTCTTTTGTGTGGTGTTCCTTGCTTTGTCATGTTTGGGTACAAAAGGCGTGAAAGAAGAGAAAATCACGTGGCCAAAGATTTGGACGGTGCTTTTCTTCGGCTTCGTCTTTTTCTTTCTCAACTGGTGGCTGCTGGCATTGCCCATTGGCAAGGTCGGTGTAGCTACGCTCTATATCTTCACACTGTCTGTGGGCTATATATGCCTGTTGATGGGTGGTGTGTGGATGAGCCGACTGCTCAAAAACAACTTGATGGACGATGTTTTCAACACGGAGAACGAGAGTTTCATGCAGGAAACACGGTTGATGGAGAATGAGTATTCCGTCAATCTCCCTACACGCTTCTACTATAAGAAGAAGTGGAACAAGGGCTGGATCAATGTGGTCAATCCTTTCCGTGCCTCAATGGTGCTCGGTACGCCCGGTTCGGGTAAGTCGTATGCCATCGTAAACAATTATATCAAGCAGCAGATTGAGAAAGGCTTTGCCATGTATATCTATGATTACAAGTTTCCCGACCTTTCCGAGATTGCTTATAATCACCTGCTTCATCATTTGGATGCCTACAAGGTAAAGCCACAGTTCTATGTCATCAACTTCGATGATCCGAGAAAGTCACATCGCTGCAATCCCATCAATCCAGCCTTTATGACGGACATATCCGATGCCTATGAGAGTGCCTACCCATCATGCTCAATCTTAACCGCTCGTGGATTCAGAAGCAGGGTGATTTCTTTGTAGAGTCACCGATTATCTTGTTGGCAGCCATCATCTGGTTTCTGAAAATCTATGAGAATGGAAAATATTGCACTTTCCCTCATGCCATCGAGTTCCTGAACCGCCCCTATGCACAGATATTTCCGATACTCACTTCCTACGATGAACTTGCCAACTACCTTTCTCCTTTCATGGACGCTTGGGAGGGTGGAGCGCAGGATCAGTTGCAGGGACAGATTGCCAGTGCCAAGATACCGCTTTCACGCATGATTTCACCAGCACTTTATTGGGTAATGACGGGCGATGATTTTTCGCTCGACATCAACAATCCCAATGAGCCGAAAGTTCTTGTCGTGGGTAACAATCCCGACCGTCAGAATATCTATTCGGCGGCACTCGGACTGTATAACAGCCGTATTGTGAAGCTCATCAATAAGAAAAAACAACTCAAATCATCGGTGATTATCGACGAGCTTCCGACTATCTACTTTCGTGGATTGGATAATCTCATCGCCACAGCACGAAGCAACAAGGTGGCTGTATGCTTGGGCTTTCAGGACTTTTCACAGCTCACCCGTGACTATGGCGACAAGGAGAGCAAGGTAATCCAGAACACGGTAGGTAATGTATTTAGTGGTCAGGTCGTAGGCGAAACTGCTAAGACGCTTTCCGAGCGTTTCGGAAAGGTACTCCAGCAGCGGCAGTCCATGACCATCAACCGTAACGACAAATCAACATCAATCTCCACCCAAATGGACAGTCTTATCCCGGCAAGCAAGATTTCCAACCTCACGCAAGGTATGTTCGTGGGGGCAGTGTCTGACAATTTTGACGAACGTATTGACCAAAAGATTTTCCATGCGGAGATAGTCGTGGATAGTGCCAAAATCTCCGCCGAGATGAAAGCCTATCAACCAATCCCTATAATCGCAGACTTTACAAACGAAGACGGCTCCAATAATCTCAAAGAGACTATCGAAGCCAACTATAAACGCATCAAACAAGAGATTCTCTCACTTGTGGAATTGGAGAAGGAACGCATTAAAGCGGATCCGACTCTTGCCCACTTAAACAAGGAGTAGACCATTTACCAACCGATGTCTCCGAGCATCTGTTTCTTGCAAAGGTATCCGAGAATAGATACCTTACCATTAGGAAGCTAAAGATTAATATTCGAGAGAATATCTATCGGACTGTATATGTACGTCATTTTTTATCATCGGGAGTGCGGCACCTGTTGCGCACCTCCCGAAGAAAATAGAATTAATCATCCCACAGCGATGACGGGCGGCGGCTCGGGGCGTCATAGTCATCGTCGTCCTCCTCGCCGTCAAAGAAGTTGTTGCCTTTCGAGAGTGCAGGCCCCGTGGCGGGACCTTCGCCGATGCCCACGCTGGTGGAACCGGTGAGGATAGAGTTTTCTAATGTGATGGGTACCACTTTGATTTCCGGTTTGATGTAATTGTTCATTTTTTATTAATTAACTGTTTGTTTTAAATCATCGGGGGGGGGAGCGCACCGCCCGTTTCCGTGGGATTCGGAACGTGATGAATCACGCCCCTGCGGCGTGCCGCACCCCCGATGAGAGAGACATCTTTTTTATTTCACTACCACCTTGCGTCCGCCTACGATGTAAACGCCTGCGGGCAACCGGTGGCGTGCGGCGGCGTCGAGGCGGTCGGCCACGCGGCGGCCTTGCAGGTCATACACCGGACCGTCGGCTCTGCCGTTCGTCACACCGTCGATGCCGGTGGTCTCGCCGTCGAGGACGACAGAGAGCTCCTTGGCACCTGACGCCTGCGGTGGACAGATGATGTAGGCACGGTAGGCAGGAATGGTGGCGGAATAGGCCGTCGTTACCTTGTGGAACTTGCCATCGTCCTGCAGGATGTAGGCGTTGGCAGCGGCAGCGGTGGCGTTGCTCACGCCGGCTACCGTACCCGTGAATTTGTAACCTGCGGCGGGGGTCGTCATCTTGTCGTCCTTGTAGGCTTTCACCTCGATGTTTCTGCCGCCGAGCTGTGGCATACCGTTAGCCGTGATGTAATACGGCGTGTATGCCGTGAGCTTGTCGTCCACTTCCTTGAAATGGACTTCGTTTTTGTTGCCGCCCGAGAGGGTGTAGGCCTTGAAGCCCTGAGCATACAAGTCGTAAGGCAGACACAGCGTGGCATTCTGCGTGCCATTGAATTTGCGCTCGTAGGTAACGTTGGCGGCGGTGAAGTCGAGCCCGATGGGTAGCGGCGTGCCGTCGGTGAGGCGGAAGTCTTCACACGCCCAGCCTTTCTTTGCCGCGTCGTAATACACGTAGTTCGCCTTGCTCTTGTCGGCTGCGCAGTAGAGGCCCGGCATCTCGCCTAACAGCTGCGCCCAGTAACATTTGTCGGTACGGTTGCCCTGCAACTTCTTTGTCACCTCGCCGCTCTTGAGTTGCTCCTCGGTCACCTGCGTGCCCTGTGGCTTGCCGCAGGCGTTGAGGTAATAGCAGTTGGTGAGGGTGGCGTTGTCGGCGAAGGTATTGTTATCGGTGGTGGCGTTGTTCGTGCCGGCGTAGAGGCAGTTGGTCAGCGTGCAGGAGCCACTCTGATAGTCTACAAATCCACCGATACTCTTCGTCGCGGAGTTGAGCGCTCCCTTGACGACGCAGTCGGTGATAATAACCTCGGTATTGAGGTTTACCATTTGAATCATGCCTGCTAAATTGCTGGAGCCCTTGATGTCCACATCGCTGACGCAGCCCGAGACGGTGACCGTGCCATAAGCATTCTGAATCAATCCGGACAAAAAGCTGTTGCCTGTTGCTTCGTTCTGCCCTTTTACATGCAGGTTCTTGATGGTGGCACCTGCCACATTCTTGAAGGGGGCTATATCGACGAAGCTTGTGTGATTCCAGTTGACGGTGAGTGCATGTCCCTGCCCGTCGAACGTGCCGGAATAGTTTCTGATCACGCCCACCATCACGATGTCCG
>NZ_GG740072.1:749903-760523 GCF_000162415.1 Prevotella sp. oral taxon 317 str. F0108
CGCAGAACGTCTTCCAGTCTTCCTTCGAGGCGATTTCGTAGTAGTCTTTTTTGTTGAAGGTTACTGCCACGGTCTGGTCGGAGCTGACGGTGGTGTTTTCGTTGAAGCCGCCGGTAAAGGCGATGGCATAATAATGGTGTTCGTTGTAGTCGCTGCCCATGAGGTCCTTTGCGGTAAAGGTGGGCATGTCGCCGTAGATGGCGTTGTTGCGGGTGGCGTAGTGCGTGGCTTTCACCTGGTCGTTGTAGGTGAAGTCCACTTTGCAGACGTGCTTCTCGGCTTTGTCGGTGGGCTGCGGATCGTTCTCGGTGCCGAGTGTCTGTCCCCAGAAGTTTCCGGCGCGCTTGTTCTGAAGCAGATAAGCCACTTCGCCGTTCCTGAGCTGCTCCTTGGTTACCTTCTTGCCCTGCGCCGTGCCGCAGGTGTTGAGGTTGTAGCAGTTGTTGAGGGTTGTGGTTACGCCGTGGTAAGCGTCATCTACAAAGGTTCTTGAAAATGTATCCCCATTGCTGCTGCCAAGATATAGGCAGTTGTTCAGAGTGCAGGTGCCTTCCTGACCGCTTACGAATCCCGTCATTTTTTCCTTTCCTTTATCCGTCGTGGCAGTGATATTACCCTTTACAACGCAGTCATCGATGGTAACATTGGCACCGAGTTTTACAATGCAAATCAAGCCCGCCGCGTTGCATCCACCATTGTCATAGCTGCTCGTGATGTTCACCGCGCTGACGCAGCCCGAGATGGTGGTAGTGCCATAGACGTTGCCAACCAATCCAGACAAAAACTTTTCGTTTGAGGTTATCTGCCCTTCGGTGCGCAGATTCTTTATGGTGGCTTTCTCTACAATGTAGAATGGTGCTATGTAACTCTTGTTGCCGACATTCCAGTTGACTGTGAGCGTATGGCCCTGTCCATCGAATATGCCGGAGTAGTTTTTGCGACTGCCTATCACCGCGATGTCTCCACCGAGGTTGACGTCCGCCGTCATCTTGGCATCAACGACGTTCTGTCCGCTTTTCACGAGGTCGCAGAACGCCTTCCAATCTTCCTTCGAGGCGATTTCGTAGTAGTCTTTTTTGTTGAAGGTTACTGCCACGGTCCGGTCGGTGTTGACGATGGTTGAGCCGTTGAAGCCGCCCTCAAAGGTGATTCCGGAGTAATAATGGTGCTCGTTGTAGTCGCTGCCAAGGAGGTCCTTTGCGGTAAAGGTGGGCATGCCGCCGTAGATGGCGTTGCCGTGGGTGGCGTAGCGCGTGGCTTTCACCCGGTTGTTGTAGGTAAATTCCACCTTGCGGACCCGCTTCGCGCCGTCGGCGGTGAGCTGCGGCGCGTTGCTGCCGAAGGCCTGTCCCCAGACCTGATCGTTTCTGCCTGCCTGCAACTGACAGGCCACGTAGCCGTTCTTGAGCTGGTCCTTGGTTACCTGTTCGCCCTGCGCTGTGCCGCAGGCGTTGAGGTAGTAGCAGTTTTTGATGGTGGCGTTGTAGGCGAAGGTGTTGCCGCTGGTGGCGTTGTTCGTGCCGACGTAGAGGCAGTTGGCCAGGGTGCAGGAGCCATTCTTGTTATATATAAACCCACCCATTCTTTTCTTGCCTTCGTCCGTCATGGCAGTGATGTTGCCTTCGACGAGGCAGTCAGTGATGGTGATATTGGCACTGCCGCCGCCTATATAAGAAATCATGCCCGCCGCATCGCATCTGCCGCCGGTATGACTGCTCGTGATGTTCACATTGCTGGCGCAGTTGGAAATGTTGACGGTGCCATAAGCGTCACCAACCAATCCTGACAAATAGTAACTGCTTGACTTGATTGTCCCTTCGGTACGCAGGTTCTTGATAATGGCGTTGCTTACTTTCTTGAAGGGGGCTATTTCAGAGTCTGAGCCGCCATTCCAGTTGAACTTCAGCGTATGGTTCTGTCCGTCGAACGTGCCGGCGTAATTGTTGCCCACCATCGCGATGTCTCCTCCGAGGTCGATGTCGGCTTCAAGACGGGCGTTGAGATTAGTCATGCCCTTTTCGTTGACGAGTTTGCAGAACACCTTCCATTCGTTGGCGTCCTTGATGAGTATCGTGCCGTATTGGTCCCGACGCGCCACAATGAAGGTGTGCGAGAAGGTGGTCGCCTCGCCTGCCGTGCCGCTGAACTTGAGCCAGAGGTCATCGTAGCGGAGGATGGCGTTGTTGCTGCTGGTAACGCTGAAGGACCCATTAGCATGAAAATTCCCGCCGCTCTTTGTTTTGCTATTATAGAGATAGTTACGTATGCAGTAAGAGGTATTGTTGAAAATCACGTCGGGCAGGCCTTCTGAGGTAAAGGTTACCCCGTCGCGCTTCGTGGTGACCGTCGTGCTGCACTGCGCTTTGGCACAGTTCTCACTGGCACTGCAAGTGGCGGTGAGGACTACCGTTCCGGGGCACTTGAACTTTAGGAATCCGTACGCGGTGACAGTCGCAATGTCATTATTGTCGACCTTGAACTCGGCCTTAACGTTGTGAGTATCATAGTTGATGACGGGGCCAAAAAAACTTGGTGGTATCGATGTGTAGTAGATACCCCAGTTCGGGATAACCGAGTGTCTTATACAATATAAATGCAGCGTGAATACGCCTCCTCCCCATGCCATTAGGAGTGGGTAATAACAGAAAGCTGAAAGAAGTTGTTTTGCCCTTAGAATAGTGACAGCTGTTTGGTGTCTTCGATGCAGTATCCCTGCAATGCCTTTGGCTTATTGTCGAAGAAGCAATATGCTCCCAATGCTGAAATAAGGTTCATGATAAAGTTGGTTACAGATCTATGGCGTGAGTGTACAATCTGTGCAGTATTCTTCAGCATGTCGTTAATGGTTTCGATAATGTATCTCTTGCGCAGCATCATTCTGTCATAGAACGGCATCAGCTTGTTTTTCATGTTTACGCGCAACCCTGTCACCAGCTGTATTCCATCCTCAAAGAGGAAGTTAAACAGCTTCTGCGAAATATAGCCTTTGTCAGCGAACAACTTGCCGTACAGTCGTTTAGCAAGAACCTTGAACACATTCGGGTCCTTGTCGCTGACATTTGCGCCTGTAAGGACAAAGGCTATTATCTCGCCTCTGTCATTGCACGCAAGGTGGAGCTTAAAGCCATGGCACCAACCCATTGTTCCTTTTCCGTCAGTGGCAATTCCCTTGAATACCTTATTGTCATATCTCCTGAGATTATGGCATACGGGTATCATTGTGGAATCAACGAATGTTATGCCGGTACATCTTCCGAAAGCTCCCAGATTAAGGAAGAACATGAGCTGGAAGAACACGCGGCTTTCCAACTCCACAAAGCGGTTGTATGACACGGCTTTCGGAAAATAAGACTTCATCGTACCCTTAATGAAGAACAGGTAGTAGTGCTTGAAATTGCGGAATGTACCAAAATGAAAATACAACAGAATGGTCATGATTTCACTGTCGGACAACGACGCTTGGCGACGTCTACGCTTGACTCCGCTATTGTCTTCAAGTAGATTTCCTGCATTTTTTGCATCAAAATGTTTGCAAAACTCGTCTATTATACAAAATAATTCTGTAACTTTGTAATCGGTAGTCATATTAAATATGTTTGTAACTCTTTGTTTTTCACCTATAAAGGTACAAAATATTTATGAGACTACCAACTTTTATGAACAAAATCTTATCCCGAACTGGGGTAGTTCAATAACTCATACGCATTATTTGCTACGCTCATAAATCTATAAAATGTCAAAAAAATCTCTTAGGAACTATTTACTTAAAATGTTTTTAACGGTGTGCCTGTTCTTCGCCACACAGAATGCGCAGGCACAGGAAACGTCACTCTATCGATCGTTTGTCAATCCGCCGGCAGTGGCACGGCCGCATCTTTGGTGGCATTGGATGAATGGAAATATTACCAAAGACGGCATCTATAAGGATTTGATGTGGATGCACCGTATCGGCATCGGTGGATTTCATCATTTCGATGCTGGATTGGAAACGCCGCAGATTGTTGAAAAACGACTTGAATATATGGCTCCCGAGTGGAAAGACGCCTTTTCTTATGCCGTTCATTTGGCCGACTCATTGGGAATGGAGATGGCTGTGGCCAGTTCGCCCGGCTGGAGTTCTACCGGTGGCCCGTGGGTTACGCCTGAACAGGCGATGAAGAAATTGGTGTGGCGAGAGCTGGATGTGAAAGGGGGAATAACCTATCGTGGAATGCTGCCACCACCTTATACAGCAACGGGTTATTTTCAGAATTTCAACTCATCGGTACATGCACCTTTTGTCAGTGGTAACGAGGTGACCTATTATAAAGATATTGCCGTTGTGGCTGTGAAATGTTTGCCGACAGACCGCTCTATGGTTTCACTTGGAGCTACTGCAACAACGCTGGGCGGAGAAGTTTCGTTACGCACGCTTACCGATGGTGACCTAACTACTGCCGTGCAGCTTCCGTGCGACGAAAAAAATGGTTATACGTGGATACAGTATGCCTTTAGTAAGCCACAAACCATTCGGGCAATAAGTGTTGTAGACGGTCGGTTTCGTAACGAATGGGCCTCTGTTCCTGCCGATGTTAACAAGCATTTAGAGGCTGGCGATGACGGTATCGTTTTCCGTAAGGTGTGCGATATTCCCAGCGGAGGTGCTTCGCAACAAACAATAACCATTCCGCCCACGCGGGCGAAGTATTTTCGCATTCGTTTTGACAATGTTCCCCAAAAGAAAGTTACAGAGGTAGCGGAGCTTCAGCTTTACACCATTGACCGTGTGAACCACGCTGAAGAAAAGGCAGGTTTTGCAACACCACCCGATTTGGAGCTTTATCCCACGCCTGCCGATGCGTCTGCTACTGCGTTAAATGATGTGGTTGTGCTCACCGATAAAGTAGACTCGACCGGGCGACTGGTATGGAAAGTGCCCAAAGGAAATTGGCGTATCTATCGGTTCGGGTATTCGCTGACAGGTAAGAAAAATCATCCCGCATCGCCCGAGGCTACGGGATTGGAGGTAGACAAGCTGGATGCGCAGGCTGTGCACGATTATCTCAATTATTATCTCTCAACCTACGACGATGCTTCAAAACAGATGTTGGGAAAGAGTGGTTTGCGATCGATGCTTATTGACAGCTACGAATCGGGCTGGGAAACGTGGACGCCGAAGATGGAACAAGAGTTTGAGAGTCGGCGTGGATATAGTTTGGTAAAGTGGTTGCCCGTTCTTACCGGACAACTTATCGGCAGTGCCGACCGCAGTGAACGCTTTCTTTGGGATTGGCGGAAGACTATTGGCGAGCTGATTACCGAAAACCTGTATGCTCAAGTAGACAGCATATTGGCTGCTCGGGGGATGAGCACCTATTATGAAACGCACGAGAACGGGCGGCTTTACCTTGCCGACGGTATGGAAGCCAAGAGCAAAGGAGACATTCCGATGGCTGCCATGTGGTGTCAGCCCACCGATGCCGCTACTACGTCAATGTCTGAAAGCGACATTCGTGAGTCGGCGTCTGTGGCTCATCTTTACGGAAAACCCATTGTTGCTGCCGAATCGATGACCGCCAATGGGCTCTACTCCGGTGCTTACGTATTTTATCCGGGCAATCTGAAACCGGTTGCCGACCTCGAAATAGCTAACGGCGTGAACCGTTTCTTTATTCAAGAATGCGCTCATCAACCGGTAGACGACAAGCGACCCGGATTGGGACTGATGATGTACGGACCTTGGTTTAACCGCCACGACACGTGGGCCGAATGGGCCAAGCCGTGGACCGACTATCTGGCGCGCAGCAGTTATATGATGCAACAGGGACGTAGCGTGGCCGACATCTTGTATTATTACGGTGAAGACAACAATATCACCGGTCTCTTTGCCCACGTTCATCCCGATATACCCGCAGGTTACAATTTCGATTACATCAATGCCGACGCCCTCACCCGGATAATCACCTTCCGCAATGGTCGCCTCACCGCTCCCAGCGGAATGCAGTATCGTCTGCTGGTGCTGGATAAGAACGCCCGCAAGATGTCGCTTCCCGTATTGCGAACTCTTGCTCGATTGGCCCGTGAAGGAGCTCTTATCTGTGGACAGGTGCCCGAGCTGATGCCCTCGTTAACGGGAGATAGCCTTGAGTTTGCCCGACTGGTGCGCGAGGTGTTTTATTCGGGTCGCCCCAACGTTTACAACTATGCGTCGGCCGCCACTGTGTTGAGGGCTAACGGAATACTTCCCGATGTTGTGGTGAGCGAAGGCAATGGAGCCGAAGGAGCCGCTGCGCATTGGCGATATGTGCATCGCACCACCGACAACGCCGAGATTTACTGGCTCAACAACCGCACCGACCGGTCGCGCTCGCTTACCGTTACCTGTCGCACGGCAGGTATGAAACCCCTTCTCTGGCATCCCGAAACGGGGCAGACCGAAGAGCTTTCTTACCGTGTGGGTCGCGATGCAACCACTATTTATCTTGATATGGTGCCCAACGATGCCGTTTTCGTGGTATTTCAGGGAAAGGCGCAACCGGCCGAACAGCAGTTGCCCGCTCGTCGTATAACACCCGTGTGTCAAATCGAAACCAATTGGCAGGTAACTTTCCGCGATAATATGCCGACCGAGAAAACCCTCGTTATGCCTCGCCTGCAATCGTACACCGAACAGTCTGACCCCGATATCAAATACTATTCGGGCCGCGCCGTTTATCGCAATCGTTTCCTACTTCCGTCCTTCCCCCTCAAAGCAGCTCGCTATGTTTTAAATCTGGGTAAGGTAGGCTGCATGGCGCAGGTTATCGTTAATGGAAGGCGGCAGCGCATACTGTGGAAGGCCCCTTACACTGTCGACATTACCGACGCGCTGCAGAAGGGTGATAACCGCATTGAGGTAGAGGTGATAAACCTTTGGGCCAATCGGCTTATCGGTGATTGCCAGCCCAATAATCCCAAGTGTTACACCTACACGGGTTTCCCCTTTTATAAGGCCGATTCGCCCCTATTGCCATCGGGCTTACTGGGTCCTGTAGAGCTATCGATTGAGCATTAGCGGGTTGCGCTTTTTCTCCATCTCCACCTATCTTTTTTGCCGGGTGGAGGGGCATACAGAAATGTCGCCGCATCCTTTTGGGATGTGGCGACATTTTTAATCGAAACACTTGTAATAAATTATTTTGAGCATTGAAAGTGTCGGGATATCTAAACTGGTGACCGGATTGTATGTTCGGAATGTCGGAATGCCTGAAATGGTGACCGGACGGCTCTGTCGTTTTATCAGCCGTTTGTTACAATTATCTTTTTATCCTTATACGCAAAAGATGTGAGTTCAACAAGCAGCAGAACTCACATCTTTTATTATCTTACCAACTCGTGCGCGGGCTGTAATATTTTTCAGCGCGTGGGAGCAGGTAGACGGGTAAGCCAGTCGTTAAGTTCGTAAAGAGCGTTGTTGTGATAACGCCACGAGGACAGATAGCCAAAGCCGTGCCCGCCGGTGGGGTAAATGTGTAGCGTGCAGGCATTACCGGCGCGTTGCATGGCGCAATAGTAAGCCACACCGTTTTCTAAGGGTGGCACCACATCGTCGTCGGCGGTAAGAAAGAGAATGGTTGTCGGTGTTTCGCCGCTGCGTACCTGCAGCTCGTTGCAATAACGTTCTACCAACTTACGGTCGGGCTTATCGCCCAGAAGGTGATGGCGCGAACCGAGATGGGTTCCGGGTTGTTTCATCGTGATAACGGGGTAGAACAAAATGGCGAAGTTGGGTCGTGTGGCAGCCGATGCATGGGTTGAGAGGGTGCTGGCCACGTGTCCGCCGGCCGAAAAGCCCATGATGCCGACATCGGCGGGATTGATGTGCCATGCTGCGGCACTATCTCTCACAAGGCGCATGGCAGCTTCGGCATCGGTCAGCGGAATGATATGATTGGTGCGCGGCATGCGGTATTTAAGCACAAAGAAGGCAATGCCGCGTGGGTTGAAGAAGGCCGACCATTGATGACCTTCGTGGTCGATGGCCAAACTTTCGTAGGCTCCGCCCGGACAACAGATAACTGCGCGTCCCGTAGGCTTCTCGGGCAGGTAGCCAAAAAGTTGTGCGCCCTCGTTGCCGAGCGGAACTTGTATTTTGCGTACGGTGTTTTGTGCTTGCGCCGTCGTAGCGGCCAGCAGGCAAAACAGAAGTGTAAAAAGTTGCTTCTTGATGAAGCGGATGTAGGTTGTTTGATTCATTGTTTGATGATTATTTTGTTATTCGATAAGGTTTAGCGCAGTTCGAAAGCAGCCGTACCGCGTACATCCTCAGACGAAGCGCATACATAGGCTTTGAAAGTGCCGGGTTCGGCTACCCAACGGTGCTCTTTCTCTGAAAAGAATTGCAGGTCTTTGGTGGTAATATCGAATGTTACCGTGCGGGTTTCGCCCGGCATCAGTGCAATTTTTCTAAAGCCTTTCAGTTCTTTTCGCGGGCGTTCTACACTGGCTTTGTCGTCGCCGATGTACAGCTGCACAATCTCTTTGCCTGCTCTTTTTCCTGTGTTGGTTACAGCAACAGTGAGTGTGAGGTGTCCGTTGGGTGCGATGGTGCGCGACGAAAGGGTAGGCCGTCCGTATTTAAAGGTGGTATAACTTTGTCCGTAACCAAAAGGAAAGCGAGCTTTGATACCGCGCGTGTCAAAGTGGCGATAGCCTACAAAGATGCCCTCGCGGTAATATTCCTCGTAGTTAACACCGGGAAATCCTTCCGCCCCGTAAGCAAAGCAGGGATAGTCGTTTTGTTTAACGGCGAACGTTATGGGAAGTTTTCCGCTGGGATTTACTTTGCCCGAGAGTACATTGGCTAAGGCTGTTCCCGACTCGGAACCGAGATACCAGCAGTGAACCAATGCGCCGACGTTATCAATCCAAGGTGTGGCGTAAGGGTTTCCGCCAAAGGTTATCACCACAACCGGTTTCTTGAGTGCGGCCAATCCGGCAATCAACTCGTTCTGTCCGAACGATAGGTTGTAGTCTTCGCGGTCTCCGTTTTCACAATCTTGCAAGTGATTCTTGTTCAATCCGCCGATATACAAGATGATGTCTGCTTTGCGTGCTTTCTCCAAGGCCTCTTTTCTCAGTTGTGTTTGCACGGCAACGGGGATGGTGTCTATCTTGTCGTAATGTGCTCCACCCGATTCGTATCCCTGCGCATAATCAATTTTATCGCCATAAAGCGCCTTCAAACCTTCGAGTGGCGAGATGTCGTAAAGAGTTTTGAGCTCAGACGAACCGCCGCCTTTGGTGAGCGAGCGAGTGGCATTTTCACCCACAACAAGAATTTTGCCGTATTTCTTTGTGTCGAGCGGTAGCAGGTTTCGGGTATTTTTGAGCAACACGATGCCCTCTTCGGCTATTTGCCGACAGGCGTCGTAGTGGGCTTCAGAACATTGGTTGCCGATGATGCGGTTGGGGTTCATAGCCGTGCGGAATATCGTGCGTAGCACGCGCGATACCTTATCGTCGAGCACGCTCATGGGAATTTTTCCGGCTTTGAGCAACTGTTCGAACGGGCGCGCCAAATAATAGTCGTTGTATGTAAATTCCGACTCTTTCAACTTACCGTCGGTAAACGATCCCATCTCAATGTCAAGTCCGCCTGTTGCCGCCTGCCACGTGTCGTTTACGCCACCCCAGTCGCTGATAACAACTCCGTCAAAGCCCCATTGTCGTTTCAAAATACCGTTGAGCAACGAGTCGTGTTGACAGCAGTGTACACCGAGCCACTTGTTGTACGAGGCCATCATCGTCCATACTCCACCGCGCTGAACCGCCTTTTTAAAGGCCGGAAGATAGATTTCATTCACGGCGCGCTCGCTCACATTAACGTTCACTTTAAAGCGGTCGGTTTCCTGGTTGTTTAGAAAGAAGTGTTTCAGACAGCAGGCCACACCGTTTTGTTGGGTGCTGCGGATATAAGGAACCACCATCTCTCCGGCCAGATAAGGGTCTTCTCCCATATATTCAAAGCTGCGCCCGTTCAGTGGTGTACGGGCTATTGTGGTACCAGGACCTAGCATGATATGCTTATCGCGAAAGGCAAACTCTTCGCTTACGGCATTGCCATAGAGCGCGCTGAGGTCGGTATTCCAAGTTGCTGTGAGACAAGTGAGCGACGGAAAGGCTACGATAGAGTCGTTGGTCCAGCCCGCTTCGCCCCATCTGTTCCAATCGTTTTCGGCGCGTACGCCGTGCGGTCCGTCGTCCATGTTCAGCTGCCTAATGCCCAAGCGGGGAACACCGGGCGACGAAAACTTACCCTGTGCATGAATAACGGCAATTTTTTCGCGGAGCGTCATTCGGCTCAACGCATCTTTCACCCGTTCTTCAATGGGTGCTTTCGGGTTCAGATAAACCGGTTTTTGGTTTTGTGCTTGCAGTCCGATGTAGCCGGCAAGCATTGCTGTAAGTGCAATTGTTTTAATCATAGATAAATAAAGTTATATTACCTTAATTACGCAGCATAAACCCTTGAAGTCATCTAGACTTTTCCCTCTTCCTTATCTTTTTCAGAAAAATCAGTATAAATGCGATATAGTTCCAACCCTCCCAACTGGTTTGCGTGGTATCGAACCTGTTGAGCACGCTCCTGTATGAGTCCAG
>NZ_GG740072.1:760801-765331 GCF_000162415.1 Prevotella sp. oral taxon 317 str. F0108
CGACTTCCTTGTGAGAACTCCAAGTGTCTGAGAAACAAAGTTCTCAAAACACTTGGATATGTCAGAAATTTCACCTATCTTGGTGCTGCAAATATAACAAGTAAGCAAAAATCTGACATGACAAAGGTAGCAATTAAAATCGAGAATATCACTTCTTTCGGTGGAATTTATCATATTATGGACGTTTTCTCAAAGTTGGGCTTTGAAAAACTTACCGAATCCGTGTTGGGCAAACGTGGAAGTAGTGGCAAAGCATTCAGCCATGGAAGTATTTTCGGTTCTCTCTTCTTCAGTTACCTTTGTGGTGGAGAATGCCTTGAGGACATCAATGCGCTTATAGGGCAGTTCAAGCAGAGACCTGACACGCTATTACCCGGTGCCGACACTGTGGGGCGCGGACTAAAGGAGCTTACCGAGAAAAATATTGTCTATAAGAGCGAGACCTCCGACAAGTCGTATAGTTTCAACACAGCAGAAAAGCTGAATACCTTACTTTTACGGATGATACGGAGGATGGGACTTATAAAGGCGGGCAGTCATGTTGACTTGGACTTTGACCACCAGTTTATTCCATCCCACAAGTTCGATGCAAAGTATTCCTACAAGCAGGATTTTGGCTATTTCCCTGGTTGGGCTTCCATTGGGGGAATCATAGTCGGAGGTGAGAATCGTGACGGAAACACCAATGTGAGATTTCATCAAGAAGACACGCTCCGTCGCATTATGGACCGTGTAACCTCAGAACTTGGTGTGGTAATAGAGCGTTTCCGTGCTGATTGTGGATCGTTCTCAAAGGAAATTATCCAAACCGTAGAGCAGCGCTGCAACACGTTCTATATACGTGCAGCCAACTGCGACAGCCGATGTGAGGACTTCCGCCAGCTGAAAGAATGGAAGAGTGTTGAGGTTGGTTATGAGAGATGCGATGTCACATCCATCAGCATGGACAACCTAATAGAAAGAAAGTCATACAGGCTTGTCGTACAGCGTAGTCCTTTGAAAGACAAGGAGGGCAAGCAACAGACTGATGTATTCGGAGTGATATACACATACCGCTGTATACTTACCAACAACTGGACATCTACCGAGAAAGACATCATTACATTTTATAATGAGCGTGGAGCA
The DNA here is from genome assembly GCF_000162415.1 of Prevotella sp. oral taxon 317 str. F0108. Lineage (NCBI taxonomy): Bacteria > Pseudomonadati > Bacteroidota > Bacteroidia > Bacteroidales > Prevotellaceae > Prevotella > Prevotella sp. oral taxon 317. Next base: position 761,927 of record NZ_GG740072.1, read on the forward strand.
AGCGAAAAGAACTTCGACATACAGAACAATGACTTCGGATGGTCGCATCTGCCCTTTTCCTTTATGGCTGAGAACATGGTTTTCAAGCACTATGTCATCTATAATGAAACATGTAGTGGTATCTGATAGAGGAGCTTCGCCATACTTACGCAATAGGCACATATAACGCAGTGCAAAGTGGTTCATCAATCGTCTCCAATCCATCTGTGGGCGAATCATCATGCGATAGAAACAGTTCTTACCATGATTTGAAAGCTCATATATCTTATGTTTGCATATACTGTGGATGCTCTCACCAACAATGCCGAAGAGGCAAAGAGAAAGGATTAACTCCGAAGCAGAAACCCCGTCCTGTTTCTCCAATGACAGACGAGATAACAGATGACCGATACCAAATTTGCCAAAAAGATGAAACAAATCATCACTCATTCGAGTTTTAACACTCAAAAGTTTGGATAACTCACTTATTTTCTCTATTTTTGTTTCCATAACAGTTTTGTTGTTTTGTCTTTAAAATCAGTTCTTTGGCGATTACTAATTTACAAAGAAAATTCGACAAACTGTTATTTTTCCATCTATTTATTTGGGTGGGAAACTTTAGTAGATAATATTTTTTGAGTTTGTAATAAACAAAGTGAAATGAAAAAGATACTGTTCTTATTTTTTATATTGTTCAATATTTCCATGTTTACAGTGGCAGCTGAAACAAATGTAAGCTTGGTACCGGTTAGAGAGTTGGTTAAAAGAATCCTACCGGAGCATTACCTAAAAATAGTTGTAGAGTATATGCCGGATGTTACTAATGATGAGAGGTTTGAGCTATATAGCCAAGCGGATAAGATTATCATTAGAGGAACGACAAAATCTGCTATCGGGGTTGGGCTGAATTATTATTTGAAGTACTATTGTAAGACTTATGTGTCTTGGTATTCGTTTGATAAAATCGAAACTCCAAAGGTTCTGCCTGTAGTTCCGGAAAAAGTAGTACGTTCCGCACGTGTACCCGAACGTTTTTTTCTAAACTATTGCACTTACGGTTACACTCTTACTTGGTGGGGCTGGCATGAATGGGAAAGATTAATCGATTGGATGGCTCTTAACGGAATCAATATGCCATTGGCGATAGCCGGTCAGGAATCGGTATGGCTTAATGTGTGGAAAAAATATGGTTTGACAGAAAAACAAATTCTTGAGTATTTCACAGGACCGTCCTACTTACCTTGGCATCGCATGTCTAACATAGACCATTGGATGGGACCGCTTCCTATGTCATGGATAAAGAACCAAGAAAAGCTTCAAAAGAAAATATTGCGACGAACCAGAGATTTGGGAATGAAGCCCGTACTCCCTGCATTTGCCGGGCATGTTCCAGAAATACTGAAAGAGAAATACCCCAAGGCGAAGATTACACCATTAAGTATCTGGGGAGATTTTGAAGATCAATATCGATGCCATTTTTTAGATCCGTTCGATTCTTTGTTTACAGATATTCAAAAGACATATATAGATGAACAGACAAAGCTATACGGTACAGATCATATTTATGGAGTTGATCCGTTTAACGAACTTGCTCCACCCAGTTGGGAACCTGAGTATTTGGCAAATGCTTCGGCAAAAATTTATGATGTCTTGAAAAATGCTGATTCTAAAGCTGTATGGTTGCAAATGACATGGATGTTTTCATATCAGCGTAAGGATTGGACAGACGAACGCATTAAAAGTTATATAACTGCTGTACCCGACAAAAAACAAATTCTTTTGGACTATTATGCAGAACGCACCGAAGTGTGGAAATTCTCTGAATCTTATTATAAACAACCTTTTATATGGTGTTATTTAGGAAACTTTGGTGGAAACACAATGATCGCCGGTAATATTGCGGAAGTAGACCGGCGTTTGAATGAAGCTTTTGCAAATGCAGAAAGTATGGTTGGTGTAGGCTCAACGCTCGAAGGCTTTGACGTCAATCCTATTATGTATGACTTTGTCTTTGAGAAGGTCTGGCATAAAGATGGTATTTCTTTGCATGATTGGACGGTCCAATGGGCGCAAAGAAGAGTGGGCACGACAGATGAAAATGCAGAAAAGGCATGGAAACTGCTTATTGATAAAATTTATGTGCAGTATTCACTATGTACAGAGGGAACGCTCACAAATGCTCGTCCGTCGCTTACCGGCCATGGAAATTGGACTACCAAAAATTGGACAAAGTATAATAATCGTGACTTATTAGAAGCTTGGGGGTTACTTCTCAGGAGTAAAGCCATTACCAAGATTGCTTATAAATATGATATTGTTAATATCGGAAGGCAAGTGTTGGGCAATTATTTTACCGTTCTTCGAGATGAGTTTACACAGGCATACGAGCGAAAAGACATTAGCGCACTGACAATAAAAGGAAACGAAATGCTTTCATTATTAAATGACCTTGAAGCACTACTTTATACATCTCCATCTTTTCTCTTAGGACCATGGCTTACGAATGCCCAAAATATGGGACGCAATATGGAAGAGTCTCGTTATTATGAAAAGAATGCCAGAAACATTATCACCAATTGGAGTACACAAGGGGTTGCTCTAAATGACTATGGAAATAGGACTTGGGCAGGATTGCTTCAGGGATATTACACACCACGCTGGAAAATGTTCATTGAGGAGGTAATATCAGCAGTAAAACAAAATAAAGAGTTTAATAATGAAACATTCTTCAAGAAAGTTACCGATGAAGAATGGCAATGGATATCCAAGACAGAGAATTATCCAATCCAAGCAACAGGTGATTCCTATTTATTGGCAAATAAGTTTTATCATAAATATCATCATCTCATAAATCCTGACGAATAAAATGTTTGTTGAACTAAAATATTAAAGAAAACAATGAAAAAGTTTTTTTATCCCACCATGATGCTGTTGTTTTTTCCCTCACTCTTTCAGCGCAAAAGAATAGTAAGTTTAACCTGAGTTCGGTATAACCCTTATGCAATAAGCCTGCTTTTATCAATTATTTATCGTTGGCTTCTTCGGCATAAGATTGTAGGCAATAAGTGCAGCAAAAAGATTTCATGTAAGTAAAAAGTTTTCAGGTCTATATAATGCGACTGATGATATAGAATGAGAATGGTCATTATCTCACTGTCGTTCATCACGCAAGCACGATTACGACGACGCTTTCCGACTGTATCGATCATACGTTTTTTGAGTTGCGGAGTAAAATATTTGCAGAATTCGTCAAGAATACAGAATAATTCTATTAAATTTGTACTGTTCATAGGAATGAGGATGTTTGTGTAACACTTTGGTTTTGAGCTATAAAGGTACAAAAAATATCTCATTCCTATAACTTTTAAACAGATTTTCTTAGACCAAACTCAGGTAATCACTTCATTAAAAAGACACATGGATATA
>NZ_GG740072.1:766675-769038 GCF_000162415.1 Prevotella sp. oral taxon 317 str. F0108
TTTTATAAGCCCCATCCTCCGTATCATCCGTAAAAGTAAGGTATTCAACTTCTGTGCCGTGTTGAAACTATACGACTTGTCGGAGGTCTCGCTCTTATAGACAATATTCTTTTCGGCAAGCTCCTTTAGTCCGCGCCCCACAGTGTCGGCACCGGGTAATAGCGTGTCAGGTCTCTGCTTGAACTGCCCAATAAGCGCATTGATGTCCTCAAGGCATTCTCCACCACAAAGGTAGCTGAAGAAGAGAGAGCCCAGGATGCTTCCATGGCTGAATGCTTTGCCGCTACTTCCACGTTTGCCCAATACAGATTCGGTAAGTTTTTCAAAGCCCAACTTTGAGAAAACGTCCATAATGTGATAAATTCCACCGAAGGAAGTGATATTCTCGTTTTTAATTGCTACCTTTGCCATGTCAGATTTTTGCTTACTTGTTATGTTTGCAGCACCAAGATAGGTGAAATCTCTGACATATCCAAGTGTTTTGAGAACTTTGTTTCTCAGGCACTTGGATTTCTCAAAAGATTTTATGCTACGGAATTAAGGTATATAAAAACACCTACCGGAGAGATTAATCACAGATTTTTTAAGGCAGCAACAAAAAAGTGAAAGAAGAGTTATTGAAATTTTTAGAACAAAGGAGAATCCATTTACCCTCCCATAATGTTGGTGATACAACATTTGTCCTTAACGAAAAAGATGCGTTAGACTTTATTGGTTTAGCAAAATATAATTCAACACCTATTATAGGAGCCGATGTCTTGACAATTTCTAAATCAGGAGATATAGATTATATCTTATATGATTGGGGGTATAAGTATATATATCTAAATTGGTCATGTGATAGGGTTATAGGAGAAACTGATGATTATTATTTATCCAGATCAATAGAATTTGCGTATGATAAAATCACAGAGATACAAAAAGTAGCGATTTCCTTAAAAAAGAGGTTCTATATTTCCTTTGTATTTTAAGGCATCCTTAACTTTTATTTCCTCTTACCTCTTGAACATCATCATAAATATGAGGTGAAGTCGTCTTGACTTTTAATGTTTCTATATATTAAGAGGCGTTTGTTCTCCCTGTGATGCCAACACAAGATAAACACCTTTCTCATACACGAAGTGCAGGACAAATCAAAACACCGACTTATAAACTCTCGAAAGACTAACAATTCCCGAACATATCAACTTACAAACTGGAAAACTCACAAACTCATCAACTCAAATCTTAAATCATTATCTTTTATTTTACAACATCACTCTAATTTTCGCTCCGTTCTAGCGAAAACATAGGCCAAAATATAGGTAAATCGCCCCTATTTCTAGCCTTTCACGCCTTACAACATGTTCAATTTTAAGAAAACTACCTGCATTTTGCACCATTTTGCCTTTCTAGTTTGGTTGCCAACCCATGATTTTTGCAGCCCCAAAAGCAACTTTTAAACCCCAAAACCCCACTTTTTAACGACCATTTTACCCTTTCTAGCCATGTATTTCATGGTTCTTAAAGTTTTTTTATACAATTGCAGTGGATATTTATGCTTTTTGCCTTGCGTTTAGCTGCATTTTGCACTGCGTTTTGCACCATTTCACCTTGCGTTTTGCACCAAAACGCACTGCGTTTAGCACCAAAATGCACTGCGTTTAGCGGCATATTGCACTATATTTTGCTATAAATAGCCCAAAAGTTGGTGCAAATGGCGACTTCTTTAAATAAATATTCATTTCACTGCATTCACATGCTAACCCCTTTTTGCATCAAAACAAACCTTCGCGAGAATCGATTTTTTGCAGCCAAGTGAGCGATTGGTGGATAAAAAGGCACTCACAATGTTAAATTTACCACTAAAAACTATACAAAAAAATATGCCGTAAACACGCGCGAGTGGGCAATGACACAGAAAACATGTAGGCTTGCAACGGCCAGCGCGAGCGGTTGTGGGGGATGTTGCTCACGACCAACCAAGACGACATCATGGAAAAGCGGAAGTAATCTGCCATTGACAGCCAGGCTTTCAACTTGTAGAGAACGCATGGAACAACTTCCGCCAAGTCGCCTTCTGAAACATAACCACGTTTTGCCACAGACAATTTGGAGCAATATTTCAGGTTTTATCGTATCCTCGTCCAGTACTTTGTACATGAGCAGAATGTTTATCTTGGTTTTACCACACAAAGAAAATAAACTCCACCCAATTTATAGAACCCTTAAAAGTCAAGACAACTTCATGTCAAATTTTTGCTTACTTGTTATGTTAGCAGCACCAAGATAGGTGAAATTTCTGACATATCTAAGTGTTTTGAGAACTTTGTTTCTCAGACACTTGGAGTTCTCACAAGAATTTATGCTGCGGAATTAAGGGA
>NZ_GG740072.1:769437-792482 GCF_000162415.1 Prevotella sp. oral taxon 317 str. F0108
GTATTTTGAAATAAACGCTAATGATTTGAGAGCCTCTGAACATGCCAAAGATAGAGAAATCATGTTTAAACTGTTTGGATTGGATGCTAGTTTAGATTATCAGGGAAACTTGGAGTTGTGTAAGCAATAGATGATATTTTGAGAGAAACGGAACTGTTGGGGCTAATCCCTACGTAAATTTCGTCTTTCATCAGATGCCTAAGTCTTCTTGCTTTTTATTGACTGCATACAGCATGATTTTCAAGTTCGAGGGACAATAAATGATGTGTTTGCTCGTTGATACATGTAGTTGTATAGAAGTAAATTCGCTTTGTTTATCAAGACTTAGACATTTTTACTTGCAATGGCAAGTTGTGTGGAACATAAAGCAGAAGAACATATTATCGACATTGATGTTGAATTATAGTCGAAAGTAAATAGATTTGGAAAATATTAAGAAAAGTCGTATCTTTGCATCATGATGTTAGACTTATCCATAGAAGAACTCAAAACCCTTCGTAGGCTTCAGCACAGTAAGGAATTTGAACCCTACTGGGCTCAGATTACCTGCATACTGATGCTGTCTCATGGTCACGATGCGAAAACGATCTCCTACGACCTTGGAATAAGCCTGTCCAGCGTGTACAACTATGCGGAGTCCTACAAGTCGGGCGGCATTTCCAAACTGACCGACAACCACTACAAGGGCTATTGGGGACTTCTGGACAGTTCGCAAATCGCCGCCCTATGCGCTGAACTCCGTGGGAAGGTATACACCGAGGCCAAAAGTGTTGCCCAATGGATAAAGTGTACTTTCGGCGTTTCGTACACGCCGCAAGGGACGGTAGACCTGCTCAACCGCATCGGTTTCACCTACAAGAAGACGACGGAAGTGCCTTGCGAGGCCGACGCACAGAAACAGGAAGAGTTCGTCGAGGAGTTGTCCAAGACGCTTAGGGACATGGACAGTTCCGCCGTGGTTTACTATGCCGACGGCGTACATCCCACGCACAACAGCCGCTCCACCTATGCTTGGGTTGAGAAAGGCGAACGCATGGAGCAACCCACGGTGAGCGGCCGTGACCGGATAAACCTCAACGGACTTCTCAACGCCCACGACGTAACCGACGTCATCACCCTTGACTGCCCCAGAGTGAACGCCCAGTCCACGCGCGAACTCTACCAGGCTGCACAGGCAAGGCATCCCGAGGCCACCGAGATATACATCATATCAGACAATGCCAAGTACTATCATAACAAGGAACTTGCCCAATGGGTGAAGGGCAGCAGGATAAGGCAAGTGTTCCTACCTCCGTATTCACCAAACCTCAACCTCATCGAACGCCTTTGGAAAATGCTCCGGAAGAAAGTCATCAACACGGGATTTTACAGAACGAAGGAGGAGTTCAGGCGAGCGGTGACGAATTTCTTCGAACACATCGCCGATTACAAAGAAGAGTTGGAGTCGCTTCTAACTCTCAATTTCCGATTGGTTAATTCCAAAACCATTTCTTTGTGACTATAAATACAGAAACATTAAGAATAAGCAGAATTTATAGGCCATAAATCAAAAAGAATATGTTTGCTTATTATGATTTAGCCTACTTTTGTAGTACGAACATTAATATTTTTAGCTAAACCATCAAGGGAAGGCAATCATTTAAAAATTAGTTTTTTAACTTTTGACCGTGAATTTACTTTAAAAACAGAATGAAAGATGAAAACCAAAATTCATTATTTTACTGGTGGACTTTCTGATTCTTATTGGAGCCGACCATCCTTTAGACTCTCAGGACTCATTTTATTATTGGGTTCGAGTTTGTTGGTGCCTATAACAGCAGGTGCTACAAAGAGCAGCATGCCAATGGCAGTAGAACAACAGACGAAGAAGATTACAGGTACCGTTACCGACAACAGCGGAGAGCCAATCATTGGTGCCACTGTTGCAGTCAAAGGTACCAAGAATGCCACTGTAACTGACGTTGATGGACATTTTACTCTTTCCGGAGTAACTAACAATGCAGTACTTCGTATTTCCTATATCGGATATAGCGACCAAGAGATTGGCATCGGCAAACAAAGTACTATAAGCATTGTGCTATCGCAAGACACCAAGGCACTGGACGAAGTAGTGGTAGTAGCTTATGGTGCACAAAAGAAGACGACGCTTACAGGTGCTGTTGCCGCTATCGGAACACGAGAATTGAAGCAGAGCCCCGCTGCCAATCTAGCCGTGACGCTAACCGGTCGTCTTCCGGGTTTGATTGCCATCCAACGTAGCGGTGAGCCCGGTCGCGATGTAACCAATCTTTACATGCGTGGTCGCGGAACCATCAATGGGCAAAACCCTCTGATTTTGGTCGATGGTGTGGAGCGTGATATTACCTCGCTCGACCCCAATGAAGTAGACAATGTATCTATCTTGAAAGATGCTTCTTCTACAGCTCTCTTCGGTGTGCGTGGTGCTAACGGCGTTATCCTCGTCACCACCAAACGCGGTACGAGCGAAATTCCCGACATTAGTCTTACCGCAGAAACAGGTTGGCAGACGTTCACCCGTTGGCCGTCGCAAATCGACTCTTACGACTGGGCACTTCTGAAGAATCAGGCTTGGCACAATGACCATCCTAATCCCGGAGTGACCGACGCACCTCCCTATTCCGCCTATGCATTGGAACGTTATCGTCTTGGTGACCAGCCGAACATTTATAGTAATCATCACTGGGTAGACGAATTAACTAACAAGTGGGTGCCTCAGACACGCTACAATCTCACGCTGAATGGTAAAGGGGCTAATGTCAATTACTTTGTAAACGTGGGATACCTGCATCAGGGTGGTCAATTTAAACTGGACAAATCAGAGAAGCCCAGCTATGATGCCAAAAAGTTTATGGACCGATACAACTTCCGTGCGAATCTCGACGTAGCTCTCAATGCCCGCAAGACATTGAAAGCGTTCTTGAATGCAGCTGGTACGTTTGAAACGGTCAACGGTCCTAACGAGGAAACACTGACTCTTTTGACAAACCTGTTGGGTAAGTGGCCAAACATTCAAGCAGGACCTACCACGCCCGATGGCGAGGTGCTTCTCGGAGGTAGCTCTTATCAGTACAGTCCATGGGCACAAATTAACCGTTCCGGTTACAGAAAAGAGACACGCAGTTCTGTAAATGCTACTTTCGGTATGTCTTACGACCTTGGTTTCCTCTTGAAAGGACTATCTACCAAGCTTACAGCTTCGTACGACACCCAGTCTATCAATTATCTCGTTGGTAAGAAAGGATACCAGTACTGGGAGTCTGTGGTTGATCCGAACCGAAAAAATCCTGACGGTAGCGATTACATAGAATATCACCGTATTCGTACCGACTACGACAACACCCCTCTTTCTACCAGCAAGTCGGCTACATTTGCTTCTTTCTACGACTTACAATGGCAGATTAACTTCAATCGAACTTTCAACGAGAAGCATACTGTAACAGCTTTGTTACTGGCTCAGAAACAGTCACAAATTAAGGCTTCGGATGTATTACCATTCAATGTGCAAGGTTTGGCAACACGTTTAACCTATGCTTACGACGACAAGTATATAGCAGAGTTCAATGCCGGCTACAATGGTTCGGAACAGTTTGCGCCGAAAAACAGATATGGTTTCTTTCCATCTGCTTCTGCTGCATGGAACATTTCGCGTGAGAAGTTCTTCGAAAAGTGGACTAATGTGGTTGACAAGATGAAGCTACGCGTATCTTATGGTCTTGTTGGTAATGACAAAATTGGCAATACGCGATTCCTCTATCTCGACAATGTAGCAAGAAGTTATGGTGGCTATTCACCCTCTTTGTCAAACAACAATACTATTCAAGAGCTGTTCTTTGGTAACCCGAACCTAAAATGGGAGACCGCAAAAAAACTGAACGTAGGTTTCGAACTGGGTCTCTGGAAGTACTTCAACCTCTCGTTCGATATATTCTCAGAGCGTCGTGACAATATTCTGATTACAAAGAACTCCACTCCATCAATTATTGGTGTAGCACGGTCTACAATTGCTCCTTTCAACCTCGGGCGCGTAAAGAATCGTGGCTATGAATTGGAAATGTCATTTAATAAAACCATCACCAAAGATTTGCTCATAATGGCCAAAGCAAACCTCAACTACAACGACAACGAGGTGGTATATATGGATGAGCTGAAATTTGATGAAACTTATGCATATCCTTACCATCAGACAGGTTATAGCATTGGCCAACAATGGGGTATGATAGCAGAAGGCTTCTTCAAAGACCAAGACGAGATCAACGCTTACGCAAAGTACGAAGGCCAACAACCACGCCCCGGCGACTTGAAGTATAAGGACGTCAATGGTGATAATATTATCAACCAAAAAGACTTGTCTCCTATCGGATATTCGGATGTACCTAAATACACTGCAGGTCTAGCACTTAGCATAACCTATAAGAACTTTGATATTTCGGCACTGTTCCAAGGTGCATTTAATGTATCGGGCGCAGTGGGTGCACCCGGCCCTTACGAGTGGTATGACTTCCGTGAATTCCACAAGAAAGCATGGACTGCTGAGCGCGCAGCTGCAGGCGAGGAGATTCTTTTCCCGGCCTTGGCCTTGGCACAGTCGCCCAGTGAAATATACAACAGCACCTTCTTTAATATGGATCGTTCGTACATCCGTCTGAAAAACCTAGAAATAGGATATACCTTGCCTAAGAATTGGTCAAGAGCCATCAATGCCAAGGTGGTTCGCTTCTATGTCAATGGCTACAACCTAGCGACATGGGACAAGATGAAATTTAAGGATTGGGATCCTGAGGTTATGGACAATAGTACTTACCCTCTACTTAAAGTATGGAATATCGGTTTAAACGTAACTTTCTAAAACTTATAATTATGAAATACAAGTCATTTAAAATATCTTTGGCCCTTGCAAGTGGCCTACTGCTTCTGAGCGGTTGTGGAGATGCATTAGATATTACGCCGGATGGACGTATGACCCAAACCGATGTATTCAACAATATAGATTACACCGAGTCGTACGTGAACTCAATGTATGAAGGCATCCGTAAATATGGCGTCAATTACCATTATTTTACATTCCTTGCAGCCTACGAGGATGACGGTACAGACAGTCAGGTACCTACCGATTCATGGCAACAGTTGCAATATTGGAACCAAGGTAGCTGTACCTCTTCCACCAATCGTCCTTTTAGTCAGGGGAAAACTGGATTGCGTTATACCGATATGGACTTTTGGGAAACAGCCTATGGGGGTATTCGAAAAACTAACATCTTTTTGGCAAATGCCAATGAGAAAAACGTACCAGAAGTTGCTAAGCTAGGACGGTATCGCGCAGAGGCAAAAGTGTTGCGTGCACACTACTACTTCGACTTGATGAAGAATTACGGCGGTGTACCACTCTTCGATACTGATATTACACTAAAACAAGACTTCACAGACGTGAAGCGTGCAACTTATCAGCAATGTACCGACTTTGTGGTAAAAGATTGCGATGATGCCATCGCCGAGCCCAATCTACCATTTCGCACAACAGAGGAGGGTGAGCGTGGCCGTATGACAAAAGCTATAGCCCACTTCATCAAAGCTTCAGTATTGCTCTTCAATGCCAGCCCCTTATGGAATCCAGAAGGTGACCAGGCCAAATGGGCTAGAGCGGCAAAAGCTTGCAAAGAGGCTGTAGACGCACTAGAGGCAAATGGCTACGAACTATTTCCCGACTACGAGACCTACTTTATTACCCGCCCCGACAAGGCACAGATGCCGGCTGATAAGGAGACGATTTTGGAGGCTATCGATTCTTGGGGGTATGGTAACCAAACCTATAGAGCATTCGGTGTCATTATGTTTCTGATGAACGAGATTCCGACTTTCCCATCAGAAAAGTGCGGATTGTGCCCATCGCAGGAATTGGTAGATACATACGAGATGGCAAATGGTGAAGTTCCTATTGAAGGTTATAAAGACGAACGTCATACGCAGCCTATCATCAATCCAGCAGCAGGCTATGACGACCAAAATCCGTACGTGAACCGCGACCCGCGCTTTTATGCATCGATTTGGTACAATGGAGCACACTTCGGTATGGTGAAAGATAAAGATGTGTACATTGAATCGTATGTAGGCGGTGCACATGGTATGGCCGGTATTAAACAACGAAGTCCGACAGGTTACTACTTGCGCAAATATGTCGATAAAACGATGCGTGTGACAGGTGCCAGCAAGACGCTATACCGCATCTATCGTTTTGGCGAACTTTATCTCTCATTAGCAGAGGCAGAGAATGAAGCGAATGGACCAACAGCAATAGCATACGCAGCAGTCAACAAGGTACGTCATCGCGCAGGCATGCCTGACCTACCAACAGGTTTGAGCAAAGAGGAGTTTCGTGAGCGTATCAGACGTGAACGCCGTGTAGAACTTGCTCTAGAAGAAAATAGATTCTACGATATACGTCGTTGGAAAATTCTTCCCGAAGTATCTAAATTTAAAACAGGTATGCGCTGGGTGAAAGATGACGCCGGCAACCTCAAGCAAACACGCGTAGTGGCTGTAGATTGTCAACCCACAGCAGATGAGAAGTATTATCTGCTTCCTATCCCTCTGGACGAAATTCTTCGTATGCCGAATGTGGAACAAAATCCTAAGTGGTAAATATAATAATTTCAACAAGTGTCTGTAGAGTCCTAAACTCTATGAACACAGTTGTTTAAAAATTGATGTATTATGAGAAAATTAACATTTATTTTAGGACTGGTACTATCAGTACTTACTGCATGTGGTAGTAGTGATCCGGAAGCCCCGAAACCTAAGCCTGATACTCCAAAGGAAGAGCCTAAAGGAGAGGAGGAATTACCACCTACCGTACGTGGCTTTATGGTAGGGTCACTGCAATACACTGACAAAAATACTATTGAAGCAGCAAAGTCATGGGGAGCCAACGTGATACGTCTACAACTTAACCCTGTAAATTATGCTGCAAAACAAGGGTCTACATATGACTTGCAGCTTAGCAGTTACATCAGCATGCTTAAGCAACGGCTCAGCGAAGCGAAAGCAGTCGGTATGAAAGTCATCCTAGACTTACATGAAGCCCCCTGCTATATTAAAGGCAAAGTACCAACAGGCGATGATGCTGCCAAAATCGACTTTTGGAAAGACGCAGCGACAAGGACTGCTTTTGTCTCATTTTGGGATCGCGTGGCTAGAGAGCTGAAGGATTCTTACTATGACGATATCGTATGGGGATACGACCTTTTCAACGAACCCAGTGTAGGCTGGACACGTATTCCGCCGGAATGGAAGAGTATCGCCACAGAATGTGTCAATGCTATCCGCAAATACGATAAGGACGTTTGGATTGTCTATGAACCCGTTATAGAAATCAATGAATTCCCCAAAGTTACTCCATTGGATGATAAGCGCGTGGTTTACAGTATTCATTTCTATAGGCCCGGTGGATTCACCCATCAAGGTGTGCTTGATGGAATTCATGGTTCTAAGGATATGACGCGAAAAGAAGCTTTAGCAAAGCTCAATATCAAATATCCCGGCTATGCTCCCGATATTTATGCTGTTCCCATCAAATACAATTATTGCGATTTAGACAGCGTGAAAAGAGCCATGAAACCGTTTGACGATTTCATAGAAAAATATAAGGTTCCGGCTCTTATCGGTGAGTTTAGTGTTATCTGTTGGGCACCTGTCGAAAGTGCTGTAGCATGGCTACAAGACGTGATCAATATCTTTGAGCAGAAACACTACTCATGGTGCTATCATGCTTTCCGTGAATGGCAAGGCTGGAGTCTTGAACAACCGGAGGGCTTAGAGGCATTTTGGTTTTCTCGCGACCCGATACCGCCGGCATCTCCAACAGAGACGAAGCGTGCTCGTGTCATAAAGAATGCTTTACTGAAAAACAAGCAATAACTCATTAGTTGTCAAGTTAGAATATATATTCGTTTTTGAACTTATATAGATGTTGGGTAAAGGTTAGATTAGATTGAGAGAATGTTTGTAACTCTTTTGTTCAAGACATTAGTTTTGCAAACATTCTTCTTTTATCTTGGCAATTCAACTCCGCTTAAACAGTCTATCCACAGAAATCCATCATAAAATACTATGAAAAACTATTACTCATTTAAAACAAAAAATATGAAAACAGTCTATACAACCATTATATCGCTCCTATTCCTGCCTGCTTCGATACTAGCTCAGCAGGCACCTAAACTCAATACAAACAATATTGATGAAGTGTTGAAAGCGATGACACTTAGAGAGAAGGCTATGCTGCTCGTAGGCAATGCAAATAATTTTGAGAGTTCTTCGGCAGTTGTCGGAGGCTCAGCAACATTAGTACCCGGAGCTGCAGGCAATACTACCGCCATACCACGACTCGGCATTCCCGAAACGATTCTGACCGATGGACCTGCCGGTGTCCGCATTGATGTAAACCGCCAAGGTTCACAAAAGAAATACTATGCTACAGGTTTTCCCGTAGGCTCCTGTCTCGCATCGACATGGAATACAGCACTGGTTAAACAAGTGGGGCAAGCCATCGGAGAAGAGACACGCGATTATCGCTGTGACGTCATTCTGGGTCCAGGTATGAATTTGCATCGCAACCCACTATGCGGGCGAAACTTTGAATATTTCAGCGAGGACCCTTTACTCACAGGAAAGATTGCCGCTGCGTATGTTCAAGGTGTTCAAGGCGTAGGAACAGGAGTCAGTATCAAACATTTTGCAGCCAATTCTCAGGAGACTAATCGTAGCAGAGTGGATGAGCGTGTGAGCCAGCGTGCATTACGCGAGCTTTATCTTCGTGGGTTTGAGATTGCCATACGCGAAAGTAATCCATGGACAGTGATGAGTGCTTACAATCGTATCAATGGTACATTTGCACAAGGTAATTATGACCTTTTAACCAAGATACTCAGACAAGATTGGGGCTTTAACGGTATCGTCATGACCGACTGGATAGGTCGCCGTGAGGGATTGTCTGTGGCATCGCAAGTACATGCCGGCAATGACCTGTTCGAACCCGGTGAGGTAGAACAAGTGAATGATATTGAAGCTGCCGTAAAAGCCGGAAAGCTGGATATTAAAGATGTAGACAGAAATGTACGCCGCATGCTCGAATATGTCGTCAAGACTTCAAGCTTCCGCCGCTATGCAGCCACTAACGAACCAGATCTTGTAGCTCATGCTGCAATTACACGTCAAACAGCATCAGAAGGAATGGTCCTACTCAAGAATACAGCTTCTACACTACCCTTCCACAACGTAAAGACGGTAGCACTATATGGCGTAGGCTCTTACCATTTCTTATCGGGCGGTGTAGGTTCGGGATGTGTGCATACACCTTATATTATAGACTTGGTAACAGGGCTAAAAAATGCAGGCATTAGCAGTACAGCCAACCTAACAAGAATGTATCAGAAGTACATAGACTTTGCTAAGATTAAGCGAGAGGCAGATCGTGACCCTGCATGCTGGTTTGAGAAGCCAGAGATGGGCGATCAGAAACTGCCAGAGTTAGCAATATCCCAACGCCAAATAGAGGCAGAAGCAGATTCTTCAGATATTGCTATCATTACACTTACACGCCAAGCAGGAGAAGGAATAGATCGCAGTATTGAAAAAGAATTCAATATATCTCCCATTGAAAAAGATATGATAGGGCAGGTATGCGCAGCCTACCATCGTATTGGCAAACGTGTGATAGTGGTCATCAATTCTGGTAGTGTCATTGAGACTGCAAGCTGGAATGCCCTTCCCGATGCTATTCTTGTGGCATGGCAACCCGGAGAGGAAGGAGGCAACTCAATAGCAGATGTTCTCACTGGCAAAGTATGCCCATCGGGAAAACTTACAATGACGTGGCCTATTTTTGCCACAGACCATCCATCAACAGCCAATTTCCCACAGGATGATAATATGACTGTTTACCACTATGTCACCTTTAAAGATTGGACTAGCAAGGGAGGAGGAATGTCCACTCGAGACTATACGAACCATGCAGAAGATATATGGGTAGGATATCGCTATTTCGATAGTTTCAAACGCCAAGTGGCCTATCCATTCGGATATGGTCTGTCTTACACAAGTTTTGAATACGGACAGCCTCGTGTACGCCGTCAAGGCGACAAGATAGAAGTAACTCTGTCTGTTAAGAACACAGGAAAAAATAGCGGCAAGGAAATTGTACAACTCTATGTTGCAGCCCCCAAAGGTACGATGGCAAAACCGGAAAAAGAGTTGAAAGCATTTGCCAAGACCCGATTACTACAAGCCGGCGAAAGCGAGAATATTACCATGAGTATGCAGGTACGAGATCTGGCTAGTTTTGATGAAGCCGGCAGTCAGTGGCTTGTTGATGCAGGTACATACCGATTAATGGTAGGTTCTAACATCAATGACATTCGTGGTACAGCAACGCTATCACTACCTCGCTATACCGAAACGGTTTCACAGGCTCTCGCTCCTCAGCATCCTATTCATAAGATTGTGAAGTAGAGCATTTCTCAATGGGATTGGAAACTGTATACCAACAGCCCTTTTTACCATATTATAAAGTTGTTATATCAAAAATTTACGTTGAGAATGGAAAATACCATTTATCTTTGTACCATAAACCTAGATAATTTTTCCTAATAACAAATAACTAAAAATAACAAACAGATATGAGAAAGAACCTATTAACCGCATGCCTATTGATGTTGAGTATGACGACCTTTGCTCAGAAATTCACCATTCCAGTCTTCCCCGACTCACAGAGCGAAATAGATTCTAATATGGGTATGTTTAATAGCCAGTTGGACTGGATTATCCAAAATCAAAAGAAAGAGAATATCCCTATGGTATTACACGTGGGAGATGTCGTTAATTTCGATAATCTCACCCACTGGGATAAGGCTAGCCAAGGATTTGCTCGTCTGGACAGTGCTCATATTGATTACGCCATTACATTAGGTAACCATGATAATGAGGCTGTACAAGAATATAATGGGTCTGCCGCACCCGGCGACACGCATGCAAATGTACGTAAGACATCTAAGTTTAACTCTTATTTCCCAACCTATAGATTCCGTGCACAGCGAGGTACATATGAACCCGGCAAGAGCGATAACGCTTATTATACATTCCGTACTGGCAACACCTATTGGTTGGTAGTGACATTGGAGTTTTGTCCTCGTCCGGAAATGGTAGAGTGGGCAAACAAGATTGTCAAAAAGTATCACGAGCATAATGTTATTATTCTTACACACTATTACCTCAATGGGAAGGGTGAGATCGTGAAAAACAATGCAGGTTATGGCGATTCAAGTCCACAGTATATCTTCGATAACTTGGTTAAATTACATCCTAATATCAAATTTGTTATTAGCGGACACGTAGGTTTCTCGTCATTCAAGGTAGATGAGGGTGTGAATCACAACAAAATATACCAGATGTTGCAGAATTACCAAAATGTAGAATATGGTGGTGGCTATCTGCGCCTGATGCGTTTCGACCTTGACAAAGGTACTGTAGATTGCGAATTGTACTCTCCCTACTTCAAGAAGTCTAAACCGGAGAATACCCATTATAAGATAGAAGGTTTCACCACAATTAAACCAAAACTCTAAGTATGAACGGTATGAGAACTATCAACAAGAGTATGAAAGCAGGACTTCTGTTCTGCTTTTTTTTTCCATATGCAGCCACAGCAGGTAATTATGAGAAAATAAAACTGGCAATACAAGACAAGCAACAGCCTATAGAGCATGTAACTTTCATGGGGTATATAGGCAATAGGTTTAGCCAATCATACGAAAACCGCGTCTTGGCACAAAGTGTAGATAAATTAGTCGAACCATTCTGTCATCACAACGAGACACACCTATGGCAAAGCGAGTTTTGGGGTAAATGGATGAATTCTGCCGTGTTGGCCTACCAATACCGCCCATCCAACGCTATGATTTCGCGTATACAAGAGGCTGTAGACAAGCTTATTAAGACCCAAGACAGCCGTGGTTACATAGGTAACTACACCGACGAGACACACTTGCAGGAATGGGATATCTGGGGACGCAAGTATTGTATTCTGGGCTTACTTGATGCCTATGGGGTAACTCATGACAAGAAGGCTCTTAATGCTGCGTGCCGTGAAGCCGACTATCTCATAAACGAATTGCATCATAGCAAATCTACCATCGTTGAGTTAGGAAATCAACATGGCATGGCAGCTTCATCTGTACTCAAACCCATTTGCTATCTTTATCGCTATACAGGTAATAAGCGTTACTTCGATTTTGCTAAAGAGATTATAAGCCTTTGGGAGAGCGCCACAGGACCAAAGCTTATTTCCAAAGCCGGTATTGATGTAGCTAGTCGATTCCCGAAGCCCACTGCTGCGAAATGGTATAGCTGGGAACAAGGTGCCAAAGCCTATGAAATGATGTCATGCTACGAGGGACTGCTTGAAATGTATCGACTTACGGGCAATACGGAATATCTATCTGCTGTAGAACAAGTGTGGCAGAATATCAACGATACAGAGATTAATATTACCGGTTCTGGCGCATCGATGGAGTCATGGTTTGGTGGTAAGCACTTACAGTATATGCCTATTCGCCACTTCCAAGAGACTTGTGTCACGGCAACATGGATTAAGTTAAGCCGTCAGCTCCTGCTTCTCACTGGTAACACAAAATATGCAGACGCAGTTGAAATATCATTCTATAATGCATTACTTGGGGCAATGCGTACCGATGCCAGTGATTGGGCTAAATACACTCCGCTTTCAGGTCAACGTTTACCCGGTTCTGAGCAATGCGGCATGGGCTTGAATTGTTGTAATGCAAGTGGTCCACGCGGTCTCTTTGTAATACCCCAAACCGCAGTTCTTACTTCTGCCAAAGGAGTTGATGTCAATCTCTATATTGCAGGAGACTATAAACTGACGACTCCCCGACATCAGCAAATGGTTTTAAAACTAGAAGGAGAATATCCTAAAAATAATAAGATGTCTTTCCTACTTTCACTCAAAAAGGCTGAGAACATAACGATAAGGCTTCGTATTCCTGAATGGAGTACAGCCACAAAAGTAATTGTTAATGATGTTGCAGTAGAGCATGTACAAGCAGGGAAGTATATGGAACTCTCTCGTACATGGCATCATGGCGACAGAATAAGTATTGAGTTTGATATGCCCGGTATTGTACATCGTTTAGGTCAACACCCGGAATATGTGGCAATTACCCGCGGCCCCATCGTCTTGGCTCGCGACCAACGGCTTGCCGGTCCCGGCCTAGAGGCTTTCTTAACACCAGTCGTAGATGACAAACAGCAGATATTGCTCGAAGCCACAAATACACAGAATACCGATATTTGGATGTCGTTTATGGCAAAATTCCAACCAGAAGCATATACAGAAGATGGTGCTCCGGCTATCCTTGTAGGACTCTGTGACTATGCCTCAGCCGGTAATTCTTCACAAAAAGATGATTACCCATTTTTTAAAGTCTGGATGCCACAGTTATTTAACCCTGCAATTTCACAATAAGGAATATAAGACGAGATTTCCCTCTTCTTTTTCCAACATATCAATAGAGAATAAGGGGGAAAGGAATCTGTATTAATCTCGCAACTATCTTTGTAACAATATGAAATGAAATATAAAAAAAAGATATATATACTACTTTGCTTATGGTTCTTTTCTGTACCAACAATAGCACAGGTTACAGCACAACAGAAACTTGAAGTCGTCCGAAATATTATTAGAAGGTTTTCTCATCGTGATGACATAAATCTAAGGCTTGTTCCCCGCAAGCAAGGGCAGTTAGAGACTTTCAACCAGCAGGTCTCAAATGGAAAGTTAACCATATCTGCCAATAGTCCTATTGCACTTTGTCACGGATATTACGATTGGATTAGACAAAATGAGTATGGCATCATGAGCTGGACTGGAAATCGGTGTAATATTCCAACAAAGATTGACGGTAGTAAGACTCGCTCTGTTACATCTCCTTTTCAGTATCACTATTATTTCAATGCTGTGACTTTTGGTTATACGATGCCGTATTGGGATTGGAACCGATGGGAACAAGAAATAGACTGGATGGCCTTTCATGGCATTGACATGCCTTTGGCGCTTACTGCCAATGAAGCCATTCTTGCAAGAGTGTTTAAGAAAATAGGGCTTTCAGACGAAGTAATTGGTCGTTTCTTTACAGGCCCGGCTCATCTTCCTTGGCTTCGTATGGGGAATATTTATGGTATTGACGGACCGCTATCAAATCAATGGCATCAAGACCAAATAGCCCTACAGCACAAAATACTGGATAGAATGCGTAAATTAGATATGCATCCTATATGCCCCGGCTTTGCCGGTTTTGTTCCAGAGGCTTTAAAAGAACTTTACCCAACTGCAGACATTCAATATACTACATGGGAAAAGGCTTTCCATAATTATATCCTCTCACCTGCAGACCCTTTATTTCATAAAATTGGTGTAATGTTCATTCAGGAATGGGAAAAAGAATTTGGAAGATGCGACTTCTATTTAATTGATAGTTTCAACGAGATGGACATTCCATTTCCTCCAAAGGATGATCCCAAACGCTACGAGTTTATGGCTGATTTTGGGAAAAAAGTCTATCAATGCATCAAGGAAGCCAATCCTTCCGCTACTTGGGTTATGCAAGGTTGGATGTTTGGTTACCAGCCGGAAATCTGGGATTACAAGACGCTGAATGCCTTGGTATCTCAAGTACCAGATAATAAGATGATTATGCTAGACTTGGCTGCCGATTATAATAAGTTTTTATGGAAAACGCCTTTCAACTGGGACTTCTACAAAGGCTTCTGCGGCAAACAATGGATCTATAGCGTCATACCTAACATGGGAGGGAAGTCGGCTCTTACAGGTGCGCTTGACTTCTATGCCAAAGGTCATTTAGAGGCTTTGAATTCTCAAAACCGCGGTAAACTTATTGGTTTCGGATTTGCACCGGAAGGTATTGAGAACAATGAAGTAGTATATGAGCTTCTCTGTGATGCCGGGTGGGCGAAACAAGGAGTTGAGCTTCGGCCTTGGCTGCGCAATTATACATACAGTCGTTATGGTTGTTACCCTATAGGCATGGAGCAATATTGGAACGAAATGATTCAGTCGGTATATGGCTCTTTCAAGAGTCATCCCCGCTTCAACTGGCAATTCCGCCCCGGAAAAGAAAAATATGGAAGTGTAGACTTAGACAACCACTTCTATCATGCCGTAGAAATAATGGCTGGGATGCTGTCTCAGATGAAAGGGAATAAACTCTTTGAAGCAGATTTTAAAGAGATGGCAGCTAACTATTTAGGTGGTAAAGTCGAGATTCTTGTACGGCAGATTGATAAAGCATACGAAAGCCAAGACACTATCAATGCGAATCAGTTGGAAACAAGATTCTATAGGTTGATGACCGGTATGGATCTCGTTTTACAAGGGCATCCCACGAAGGACATGCAGAAATGGATAGACTATGCGCGTGCTCGCGGTGTAAGCTACAATAAGGCAGATTGCTATGAGAGTAATGCGCGTCGCATTGTGACTGTATGGGGACCTCCCATCGATGATTACTCTGCTCGTATTTGGGCCGGACTCATTCGCGACTACTATTTACCTCGTTGGAAGCACTATTTCAATCAAAAGCGTAGTGGCAAACCATTCGACTTTTCCACTTGGGAATTAGATTTTGTCGAGAATCAAAAAGGATTAAGTCAGCCTGCACTTACCAAAGACAAAATAAGTCTAGCTGTTCAGCTTATTCAAGATGCTAAAAATATTGTAGAATAATAACAAAAAAGAAATATGAGAAATAAAGCACTCTTGCTTACTATAGCATTGCTGTTGGGAAACTATGCCATAGCTCAAGTTCACACTTATTTGGATCGTACGAAGAATATAGAAGAGCGTGTAGAGGATGCACTTAGTCGTATGACTTTGACCGAAAAACTTAAAGTCATCCACGCGCAATCCAAGTTTAGTTCGGCAGGCGTTCCACGCCTAGGGTTTCCAGACTTTTGGACATCTGACGGTCCTCATGGCATTCGTACCAATACACTATGGGATGAGTGGACCGACGCCAACCAGACAAACGATTCCTGTGTGGCCTTCCCTGCACTTACCTGTTTGGCCGCAACATGGAATCCGGAAGTGGCCTATCTTTTTGGCAAGAGCCTTGGAGAGGAAGCACGTTATCGAGGAAAGGATATGGTCTTAGGCCCCGGCGTTAACATTTATCGCACTCCCCTCAATGGCCGTAATTTCGAATACATGGGCGAGGACCCTTATTTAGCTGGACAGATGGCAGTTCCGTATATTCAGGGTATACAAAGCAATGGAGTGGCTGCCTGTGTGAAACATTATCCACTCAATCAGGACGAAAATAACCGTATTGAAGAAAACATCATTGTTGACGACCGTGCCTTGCACGAAATCTATCTTGCCCCCTTCAAAGAAGCAGTGATAAAGGGACACGTCTGGGGTATCATGGGGGCATATCCGAGCTACAAAGACCAATCGTGTACTTACAACGCATATCTCACCAATAAGGTATTAAAAGGCGACTGGGGGTATGACGGCGTGGTGTTGAGCGATTGGGGAGCTACACATGAAACAGAGGGAGCCGTAAGGCATGGTCTTGACATAGAGTTCGGTACATGGACTGATGGAAAGAAATACGGCGATAGCAAACATTATAACCGTTATTATCTTGCTGATGCCTACCGCAAAGGCTTGGAAGAGGGACGCTATACGATGGAAAGCCTTGATAATAAGGTACGCCGGGTGCTCCGACTATTCTATCGCACCACCATGACCTATCGCGAACCCGGTTCATTGACCAGCGATGAGCATTTTGCTGTAGCACGCCGTATAGGCGAAGAGGGAGTAGTGCTCCTTAAAAACGAGCGCCAAATACTCCCTTTGCAATTAAAACCGGGCAAACGCATTCTCGTCATCGGTGAGAACGCCATTAAGATGATGACGGCGGGTGGCGGTTCGTCGTCAATACGTACCAAGCACGAATTTGTGCCACTTGATGCACTGCGTAGATATACTGACAAGGTGGGGGTGCAGCTCGACTTTGCCCGTGGCTATGTGGGCGATACCGTCACCATGTTTAATGGAGCCAGCGTGGGGCAGGATATTCGAGACAGCCGAACGCCACAGCAACTTATGGACGAGGCTGTGACCAAGGCACATGGAGCTGATTATATACTAATTTTCGGCGGTCTCAATAAGAGTGAATATCAAGATTGCGAGGGTTACGACCGTAAGAATTATAGTATGCCTTATCAGCAAGACCAACTCGTAGAAGCCTTGGCCAAGGTTAACAAGAACATTGTGTTTGTTAATATCTCTGGCAATACGGTGGCTATGCCATGGGTAGAGCGTGTATCAGGTATCATACAAGCTTGGTATCAAGGCAGTGAAGCCGGTAATGTGATAGCCTCCATCCTTGTCGGCGAAACCAATCCTTCGGGCAAGTTGCCTTATACGTGGACTGTCAGACTTAACGATGTCCCAGCCCACGCGCTTGGAACCTATCCGGGTACATGGCGTGCCGACCACAAAGTTATTGACGTGGAATACAAGGAGGGCATCTTTGTGGGATACCGCTGGGCTGACAAGCACCGTGTACGTCCGCTTTTCGCCTTTGGGCACGGCTTAAGCTATACGGCATTCAAACTATCAGAAGCAAAAGCAGATAAATCTGCAATGACGCCAAGCGATAGTATTACCTTTACCATCACGGTGCAAAATATCGGTCAACGTGCCGGTTCCGAGGTTGTGCAACTATATATAAAAGATAAAGAGGCCAGCCTGCCCCGACCGGTGAAAGAACTGAAAGGTTTCCGGAAAGTTTTCCTACAACCGGGGGAAAGCAGAAACGTGAGTATCACCATTGGCAAAGATGCACTAAGTTTTTACGATGACCGTCAACAGCAGTGGGTGGCAGAGCCCGGACATTTTGAGGCGCTGATAGGAACGGCATCCGACAAAATTGCATCTCATGTAAAATTCACATTGCTAAAATAAAACAAATACGGCATGAAATACTTTCTCAAACGTTATTCAATCCTTAGTTCCATTCTTCTGTTCTCGACTTTGAGCATGGTGGCCATGCAGAGTCCGAAGTGGCTGGAACGCGCTGTGTTTTATCAGATCTACCCATCATCCTATATGGACAGCGATGGCAACGGTATTGGCGATTTGCAGGGTATCATCTCAAAACTCGACTATATACAGTCTGTAGGGTTCAATGCCATCTGGCTTAATCCGGTATTCGAATCGGGATGGTTTGACGGTGGCTACGACATCATCGACTTTTATAAGATAGACCCGCGGTTCGGAACCAATACCGATATGGTGATGCTCATCAAGGAAGCCCACCGGCGTGGCATCAAGATCTGTCTGGACTTGGTAGCCGGGCACACCAGCAATAAGTGTAAATGGTTTCAGGAGTCGGCAGCAGGTGATGCCAACTCTCGCTACAGCGACTATTACATCTGGACTGACTCTGTGAGCGATGCCGAGAAACGGGACATCGAGCTGCGCAAGAAAGAGGGAGAGAATCTCTTTGGGGCACGCGGCAACTTCGTGGAGGCGAATGCGCCGCGAGGCAAGTATTATCAGAAGAATTTCTTCGAATGCCAGCCGGCCCTCAACTACGGATTCGCCCATCCAGACGCCTCTCATCCGTGGGAGCAAACGCCGGATGCCCCGGGACCGCAGGCTGTCAAGCGCGAACTGCTCAACATCATGGCCTTCTGGCTGGGCAAGGGTGTAGATGGATTCCGGGTAGACATGGCGGCATCGCTCATCAAAAACGACCCCGACGGTTCGGCGGTGCGCAAGCTGTGGAAAGAAATCAATCATTGGAAAGACAGCAACTACCCCAACTCGGTGCTCATTTCAGAGTGGTCGGATCCGATGCAGGCCATCCCTGCCGGATTCAACATCGACTTCATGATACACTTCGGCGTGAAGGCCTACATCCCCATGTTCTTTGCTAAAGGCACCCCGTGGGGCGATTGGGATACGCACGAGTGCTGCTATTTCGATAGGCAAGGCAAGGGCACGCTGTTCCCTTTCATCAAAAATTACACCGAGGCCTACGAGGCGACCAAACATCAGGGCTACATCGCCCTGCCATCGGCCAATCACGATTTCCAACGCCCCAACATCGGTACGCGCAACACGCCCGATCAACTGAAAGTGCTGATGACCTTCCTGCTCACCATGCCGGGCGTTCCATTCATCTATTATGGCGATGAAATCGCCATGAAATACCAGCTCTATCTACCCAGCAAGGAAGGCAGTGGGATACGTTCGGGGAGTCGCACGCCGATGCAATGGACCAAAGGTAAGAACGCAGGATTCTCCGACTGCGATTCCCGACAACTCTATCTCCCCGTCGATACCGAGGAGGGAAAACTTACAGTGGAAGCTCAAGAGGCCGACACGACATCGTTGCTCCACTATGTGCGACGGCTCATCCGACTCCGCCAGTCGGCAGACGCCATCGGCAATACCGGCGACTGGCTGCTGGTAAGCGATGCCAAACAGCCCTACCCCATGGTCTACAAACGCTCCAAGGGAGGCTCTGTCTACTATGTAGCCATCAATCCATCCGGCCGGTCGGTCACCGCCGCCATTCCGTTGTCGAAGTCCGGCAGAGTAACTCAGGTATTGCAGACTGGTCACATCCGATGCCACACCTCAGCTGCCACGCTGCAACTGAAAATGAAAGGCATCAGCGCTGTGGTGTTGAGCGAACAATAATTGCCTACCGTCGAACACTTCGATGGCGACGAACAACATCACGATTTATCTAAACAATTACCATCTTATGGCAAAAAAATATCGTTTCATACTCCTTTTACTCATTCTTACCCTTGTACAGGCACGTGCAACGGCATCCGCGACTGCTAAACCAGCCTATTGGATTGCCGTACCACAAACGTCGGCTCACGACTATGGCGTCTACTATTTCCGAAAGAACTTGAACCTGACGCAGCTACCGGCAGCCATGCGCGTAGAGGTAAGCGGCGACAATCGCTACGAGCTATACGTCAACGGGCAGCTGGCTTCGGCCGGCCCAGCCAAAGGTGATTTACATCACTGGCACTACGAAACAGTAGATTTAAAACCCTATCTGAAGCCGGGTAACAATGTTGTGGCAGCCATGATCATCAACGAAGGTGAAAAACGAGCACTCTCGCTATATACCCATCGTACAGCCTTCTATTTACATGCGCTTGACGCCATAGGAGCAGAGCTCAACACCGATCCATCATGGCTGTGCATACAAGACCATGGCTATCAACCACTCAATACCAAAGTCGCCGCCTTCATGGCTGTAGGTCCCTGCGACATTCTCAATATGCATCAGCATATAGCTCATTGGTGCGATACCACATGCGACCTGTCGAAATGGCGTCCCGCACAAGTACTCGCCCTCCCCGCCTATGCCGACCGCTCTTATATCTATGGTTATCCATCTGTCTGGCAATTGATGCCCTCCACCATTCCACAGATGGAGCGGCGTATGGAGCGCATGGCAAAAGTACGACAATCTACCTTGAAACTACCCAAAACATTCCTCAACGCTCCAACATCCATTACTATTCTTGCCCACACCAAAGCTACCATCCTCATAGACAACAAGCAAGAAACCAATGCCTACGTACATCTCGCATTCGGATACGGTCGAGACGCAGAAATGTCGCTTACCTACAGCGAATGCCTGTGGGACGATACGAAGGGAACCAAGTCTAACCGCAATGTGGTAAACGGCAAGCTGATGCGCGGTGTCAAAGATAGTATCATTAGCAACGGTAAAGAACGGCAAATCTATCGTACACTCTCGTGGCGTACATATCGCTACGTGCAACTGACCATTAACACGCACGATGCCCCTCTCACTCTGTACGACCTTTATGGTATCTTCACCGGCTACCCCCTACAATTGGCATCTACATTCGAATGCCAAGACAAAGAACTCGAACGCATTCTTCAAATAGGATGGCATACGGCACGCCTATGTGCTTGGGAAACCTACATGGACTGCCCCTACTATGAACAACTGCAATATCTTGGCGACTCGCGTATCCAAGCTCTTATCACCCTGTTCAACTCGCGCGACGACCGACTGGTCAAAAGCTTCCTAGACATGGCCGACTGGTCGCGCCGTCCAGAAGGTTTCACCATGAGCCAATACCCCTCTACCATGGAGCAAAATATCCCCACCTACTCGCTCATCTATATCCTCTCGTTGCACGATTATATGCGCTACGGGAGCGATCTCGACTTTGTCCGTGGTAAACTTTCGGGTGTAAGACAGATTCTGGATTATTTTAAGACATGGCAGTTGCCCGACGGTCGGCTCAAAGAAACACCTGGATGGAACTTCATAGACTGGGTAGCCGCGTGGGGAGACCCGGGCGAAGGGCCAAAAGGTTCGGAAGGTGCTACAGCCACAGCCGACCTATTCCTACTCTTGGCCTATCAAGCCGCTGCCGACTTGGAAAGCCAACTCGGCATGCCCGCCATGGCCAAGCTGTACGAGGCTGCGGCACAACGTCTTGCTATCTCCATCCGTTCAAGCTATTGGAATACAACGCGAGGGCTGTTTGCAGACGACTCTAACCATCGCCATTTCTCGCAACATACCAACGCACTGGCCATTCTCGCCAAAACAACAAAAACCGACGAAATCACGGCCATCGCACATCAGCTATTAGAGGATAAGAGTTTGGCTCCATGCTCTGTCTACTTCAGCTTCTATCTCAACTCAGCTCTCCACGCAGCGAATCTTGGGGACAATTATCTCCAATGGCTCGATATTTACCGCGAAAACATCAAACAGGGACTCACCACATGGGCCGAAACTTCCGACCTCGCCCATACACGCTCCGACTGCCATGCATGGGGTGCCGCCCCCAATATTGAGGTATATCGCATCATGCTCGGTATTGAAAGCACTTCGCCGGGTTTTGCCAGCGTGCGAATAGCTCCCCATCCGGGCAACTGCAAACAATTGTCGGGCAGTATTCCGCATCCTCAAGGCAATATTCGTGTAAACTATCGACTTTCCGGCCAAACACTGAAAGCCGTGATAGAACTTCCTGAGCACGTAAGTGGCGAATTCGTATGGCGCGGCAAAATCTATCCGCTACATGGCGGCCGAAACGAAAACAACTATGAATAATATTACCTTTTAATACACCAACGGTCTTTTGAACTCCTCATCAGCGTTCAAAAGACCGTTTTCTTTTACACAAATCGCAGATTAATTTCGTTTTTTCTTGTATTACCTCAATTCCGCAGCATTATTCCTTGTGAGGTACTTTTATATATTGAAGTGACATTTTTGGGATTTATCCATTGATATGGGGATCTTCTAGGATTCTTGGTTCTTGCATAGACATGAAATCCCCCACCCAAACCAATGGGGAAGTATGAAAAGCCACAAAGAAATGATGTTTATTCAATGAAGACTTCAGCGTAGTAGGTTTTATTTGTATATAGGTTCAGAACGTTCTGCCTTCCAGTGCGCACCCATTTTGCTGGCACGCTGACAAAATGTAGGATAAAGGCTTTCAGCCTGCTTGTCTTTTTCAATGGCTTGACCTTATCGCTGATATGACGGACGAGATAGAGATAGAAGCTCTTCAGCATGGCGGTAACCATCATGAAAACCATGTTCTCAGCCATAAAGGAAAAGGGCAGATGCGACCATCCGAAGTCATTGTTCTGTAT
This sequence comes from Prevotella sp. oral taxon 317 str. F0108, assembly GCF_000162415.1. Classification (NCBI taxonomy): domain Bacteria; kingdom Pseudomonadati; phylum Bacteroidota; class Bacteroidia; order Bacteroidales; family Prevotellaceae; genus Prevotella; species Prevotella sp. oral taxon 317. The sequence goes on from NZ_GG740072.1 coordinate 792,239, forward strand.
GTCGAAGTTCTTTTCGCTTGCTCCACGCTCATTATAAAATGTGATGATGTCTTTCTCTGTAGATGTCCAGTTGTTGGTGAGGATACAGCGGTATGTGTATATTACTCCGAACATATCCGTCCGTTGCTTGCCATCCTTGTCTTTCAAAGGACTACGCTGTACGACAAGCCTGTATGACTTTCCTTCTATTAAGTTGTCTATGCTGACGGAGGTGACATCGCATCTCTCATAACCAACCTCAACA
>NZ_GG740072.1:792631-797563 GCF_000162415.1 Prevotella sp. oral taxon 317 str. F0108
TTTATAAGCCCCATCCTCCGTATCATCCGTAAAAGTAAGGTGTTCAGCTTCTCTGCAGTGTTGAAACTATAAGACTTGCCTGATGTCTCGCTCTTGTAGATAATGTTCTCTTCGGCAAGCTCCTTCAGTCCGCGTCCCACAGTGTCGGCACCGGGTAATAGCGTATCAGATATCTGCTTGAACTGCCCTATAAGCGCATTGATATCCTCAAGGCAACCCCCACCGCAAAGATAACTGAAGAAGAGAGAGCCGAAAATACTTCCATGGCTGAATGCTTGCCGCTACTTCCACGTTTGCCCAATACAGATTCGGTAAGTTTTTCAAAGCCCAACTTTGAGAAAACGTCCAGGATATGATAAATTCCACCGTAAGAAGTGATATTCTCGTTTTTAATTGCTACCTTTGTCATGTCAAATTTTTGCTTACTTGTTATGTTAGCAGCACCAAGATAGGTGAAATTTCTGACATATCCAAGTGTTTTGAGAACTTTGTTTCTCAGGCACTTGGAGTTCTCACAAAAATTTATGCTGCGAAATTAAGGTATTATAAAAATATTTAGCTAAATTCGTATCATCATTAGAAACCTAAACAGAACGAAATGCAAGAAAGTAAATATCTGATAGCCAACTTTCGTGATACACAGTGGGGACTGACGGTTTCTACGGTTGGCTACGAACATATCATTCCGGGAGAGGATTATCCTACTCACGGGCATGCAGACGGCTATTACTTCAAAGTAGAACGAGGACGCATTCTCAACGAATATCAGTTATTATACATCACAGCCGGCGAGGGCGTGTTCAAGTCTTCGTCGGTAGAGGAGCGAAGAATTAAGGCCGGCGACTTCTTCTTGCTGTTCCCCGGAGAATGGCATACGTACCATCCCTCCAAAAACATTGGATGGCAAAGCTACTGGATAGGATTCAAAGGCGAGAATATGGATGCACGCGTAAAAAACGGCTTCCTCTCCCCTACCAAGCCCGTCTATCACGTGGGCTACATGGACCGTCTGGAAGATTTGTATCACTATGCGCTCGACACGGCTCAAGAAGAAGCCGTTCACACGCAAAGGACACTGGCCGGCGTGGTCAATTTGCTCATCGGCATGATGTATAGCTTGGAGCGCAACATAGAACTCGGCAAGAACCAAGAGCATGTCAACATGGTCAACCGAGCCCGCAAGCGCATCAGAGAAGCACTGGAAGAAAATCTCACCATACAGCAGATAGCGACAGACATGGGCGTGAGCTATAGTAATTTCCGTAAACTGTTCAAAGAGTTTACAGGCGTCTCCCCTGCCCTCTACCAGCAAGAACTGCGCCTGCAACGAGCCAAGGAACTACTTTCTACGACAAATTTGAGCGTCAAACAGATTGCCTACAAACTATGTTTTGACTCTCCGGATTACTTCTCTGCAAAATTTAAAGCAAAAATAAATCTGAGACCTAGTGAGTTTAGAGAGCAGACGAAATAACCAAAGTTCGGCGAAATCAAGATAGCACGGGATTTTGATTTCGGAACATGACGCATCATTCTGCCACATCGACAAAACCTCTAAGCGGATGGAAAGCAGACATTGTCAGCTGACATAATGCCCAACCAAATGGAAAATAGACTCTGTCACATGGACAAAACTTTCAAGTAAATAGAAAACAAGCTTTGTCACATTAATAGAATCTTTAAGCAAATGAAAAGTAGACTTTGTCAGTTGACATAACGTCCAAACGACTCAGTCGGGCGTTTTGTCGGCCCGATATGACATTTTTCGACAACACTTAAACAAAAGAAATAGTCGGACCGATATAACTAGTCCGACTATTTTTATGAGAAACATCTCTATCCCCTAAAAACTCCTAAGCCACGCCTTGAGGGCCATCATCATCTCTGCATGGTAGCGAAAACCCACCTTACAGCCCCAACCATGACCACCGCTGGGGAATACATGCAAAGAGCTACGAACACCGTTCTTGTTAAGCGCGAGATAGTAGTTCACCCCATTAGCCGACGGAACAACATCATCGTCGTCGCTAAGCACAATAAATGCCCGTGGTGTGGTATGGCTCACATTCATATCGGCACTATATTTACGCTGATCGGACTCACTGGGAAGATTGCCCAAAAGATGGTTCTTCCGTTAAATGGATAGATTTGTACAATAATTAACTTTTACGGGTAAACAGATCCGTCACCTAATAAGGCAACAACAGAAAATATAACTAACTAAAAATGAGGATAGTAGAAATGGTGAGAAATGATATTAAAAATTCATCCTTACTAAAAACAAAATTCCTCATCTACGCATTTAACGGAAGAACCCAAAAGATGGTGTAAACTGCCCGCATGACCATATCCTTCCATCATAGAGATAACCGGATAGAACAAAATCTGGAAATTAGGTTTTGCCCCGTCGGGCGCAGTCGTAGCAATCGTAGCGGCAAGATGCCCCCCGGCAGAAGAGCCCATAATCCCCACATCATTGCTATTGATTTTCCAAGCCTCCGCATGCCGGCGCACAAGTTTCAAGGCATTCTCTGCATCCGAAATGGGAACATTGGGGTTACCGCGCGGAAAACGATACTTCAAGACTACGGCAGCAATCCCCTGACTTTGGAAAAATTCTCCCCAATCGTAACCTTCATGCCCGATGGCGAGCCCTACATAGCCTCCTCCAGGACAAATCACTACGGCACGGCCTGTTGCCATCTTCTCTTCTGGAAGATATACACGCACCTTCGCAGTATCGTTAGCGTCGCTGCTAACATACGTAGGACGTCCATCATAAAGTTTCAAATCGAAAGTACGCTGAGCACTGGTCGGAATAATCGCCAATGCCAAGCCAAACATCATAAAGAGCTTGTGTAGTTTCATATTCTGTTTTATTCTAATGGAGCACATTCCTCTGCCAGACAAATTTATAGTCTTTTCATCTTCGAAGAAAGAACTCTGATTGTTAGATTATTTATATGCAAAGATAACAAAATAGTTTGACTTTCATAGACTTACCCTTCATTTTTTCGTATATCTATTACTGGAAATCACAAGAATGAGGATGAATAAAAAAACTCTCCCGACTTCCCTGCCACCGCAATCCAGAAATATAGAAAACTCAACTACACAAAAGTACCTCACTGCAAAGCCATTGCAGCATTGCCGACTCGCCCATGCAGCATCGCTATCAAGCCCAATTTGCAACATATACCACTAAGTTTGGTAAGATGCGGGAGTGAGTAAAAGATTCTCTACTTCGCTTGTTCGCATTATTTGCGCACCACAAACATTGGTGCAAAATCAGACAACCATACAACAAAAAGATAAAAGAGGAAAACCATCAAGATTACAAAAAGATCATAGCACAATCCTAATTAAAAAATTATTCACCATAATAGGGCATAAACAAAAAGGAATTACAACAACCATTGTAATTCCCTTAATCAATCTTTGTAGCGGGGGTGGAACCCGAACCCACGACCTCCGGATTATGAATCATATTTGGGGATATTTCAGGAAATAGCAATACATTGCAATACACTGATAATTAGTTAGTTATTTATTTTGTAGATTTCTTGAAATTCCGTAAATTTGCACAGAATTGAGGTCAGAAAGTTCACCAAAAGTTCACCGATTTTATGCTCTAACCCTTATAAACAGTAGACTTTTCTATGGAGAAGAATTTCAGAAAGTTCACCGATGAGGTGTTTTTTTGTCAAATAAACAGTATCGAGACCGTGGAGAGACCACTTTTAGCAAGTTCGTTTCTTCTAACGGAAGCGTTACAGGTACACTCATGCTGGATCCTCGTAGAGCCAACGGTGACGAGGAACAAGAGTTTCCTGTTGCTATCAGAATTCAATACAATGGCAAGAAGGTTTATCTGCGTATTGGCAAGACATATAAACTTGAAGAATGGAGAGTGCTGTGCGAGCTCGAACGTCAAGGGAGAAACAAGAATGCCACAGAAAGAAAAGAGCTGCGTACCCGTATCTCCAAAGTTGAGGATATGGTCAATGCACTTGTTGATAACGGCATCTTCACTCTGAAAAGACTTCAAGAACGTTTCAGTGGGATTACACCCGAAGAGAGAACCATCTATTCTGTTTGGGATAAATACATCGCTGACAGAAAAATAGATAAACTGGGAACGGCTCGTACCAACATCGATGTGAAACGAAGATTTGTAAAACAGATGGGAACCAATGTTTCTTTCGGTGACATTGATAGAGCTTTTATCCTGAAATGGACTAAGGCGATGAAGAAGTATGGATTGAATGCCACAACTATCGGTATCAGCTTACGCACATTCAGAGCTATTATCAAAGTATGTATAGATGAAGGGCTCATCAAGGGTGATACCAAAGAAATGTTTAAGGATACTGGCTACAACAAGTCCAATAGCCGAAAGCATGAATTCTTAGATGTAGCAACAATGCGCCAACTTTATGACTTCTGGGAGAAGAAAGAAGCCAGAGACGAAAAAGGAAAAGAACTATTCTACTCCCATGAGAAAGAAACTGTGTTCCGTGATTTGGGATTGTTCCTTTTCATGTATCTTGGCGATGGACAGAACTTGGCAGACACACTTCGCCTTGAATATGATGAATGGTATTTCTCTACACATGGCAAACAACTTCGTTTCTACCGTCAGAAAACACACGATAGAAACGAGAGTGCAAGTGAGGTGATATTTCCTATCACACAAGAGCTAAAGAAAATAATCGAGGAATATGGCAATGAACCGGAATTGGGAAAACGTGTATTCCCTATCCTGCCAACACTCATCATGCCCGACAAGGAACTTTGGGTAATCCAGAGATACAACAAGTACCCGTTGGCGGAATTAATTTAGTGCGTATTTAATTCTTCCGAGGGGTTTGTTATTAATAAAGTTGACATATTGTAATATGGTCAGCGCACTAATTTTCCCGATTATTCGGG
>NZ_GG740072.1:798651-804046 GCF_000162415.1 Prevotella sp. oral taxon 317 str. F0108
TAATTCATACTAAAACCTCAAACTTAATTGAGGTCCCAGTTGTGCACTTTTATTTGACAACGTACAATAAAGGCATTTTTATTTTTCGTACCATTACGCAAAATCCTCAGAGGTGACGAATTCACCGATGCCGGCAAGTTTCTCCGATAGAACATTCATTTCTTTGTTCAATTTCTCATTGGTAATCTTGGCGTATATCTGTGTACTGGAGATACACTTGTGCCCCAGTACGCTACTGACAGACTCGATAGGCATGCCGTTGGAAAGGCATACCACCGTTGCCATCGTGTGACGCGCCATGTGCCAAGTAATGTGTTTGTGGATGCAGCATTTCTTCATGACGGTACGTAGTATCATTTTGCAGGAATTATAGGACGGAACGGGAAAGACACGCCCGTCGTCGCACAGGCCTTTGTATTTCTTCATGATTTGAAGGGGAATGTCGAGTAGGCGGACGTTTGTTTCCACACCGGTCTTTTGTCGATAGGTGTGTATCCATACGCTACCGTCGAGCGGGTTGGACACGATATTTTCCTCTCGAAGGTTCTTCAGGTCTATGTAAGCCAATCCCGTGAAAGCACAGAAAAGGAACAGATCGCGGATGAATGTCCGTTTGAAGTTCATCTTCGGAGCGTTGATAAGCTGTCCGAGTTCTTCTTTGGTAAGGAATCCTTTTTCTGTTTCCTCTTTCGGCACACTGCAGTCAGGGAATGGATAACGTATCAGCCAGCCGTTTTCTACCGCCCTGTGCAGCAGCATACGGACGGGACAGGAATATACCCAGACAGAGTTGCAATGCAGGTGTTTTTCTGCAAGCAGGTAAGTCTCAAAATCGGTGATGAATGTTGGTTGAATTTCTTTCAATGCAATGTCACTCACATGATAGCGTGATTGCAGGAAGTCCTTTAGGTGACTGTATACGGCATGGTATTTCGTCAATGTGCTCTTTGCTTTCATGCCGCAGTCGACTTTCTTGGCATAATCTTCCATGAAGTGGTCATAAATCTTTATGAGCGTCTGGCAGCGGTATTCCAAACCAAGGAAAGCATTCCTGACTTTCTCGGCCGTGACAAAGCTGTCGCGCTCCATGATTTCCTGATAATGCTTTGTGATACCTACACGGAGTTTGTCGAGCATCCGGTTGGTCTCCCGTGTCGTTACACTCTTGCCAACCGCACGACCACCCTTTACGCCCCAGAGGTTTGAATCGATGGAGAGTTTGCAGCTGAACTGCGCTTGCGTGCCGTCCACGGTGATACGTCCCATGATAGGTGCCGTACCGTCTTTCTTTACCTTGTCTTTCTTCAAATAGAAGATGACTGAAAATGTACTTCTCATTGCTTTTGTTCCTTTCGTTTGCAAAATTATTTACTGTGGAGCAGTTGTCCACTAAGCAAATCGAGGGGAACGCGGAATAAGAAACCGAAGGATGGGAATTTTCAGCCTAACAGCCTATTTCAGAGCGAATTCCCTTGATTTTCCACCTGTCCATTCTTACCCTTGCAGGGGTTACGAATAGGAGACGGAACGCTGTCACTGTCTGGCATAAAGACCGTACACGGTTGGCTTTACGCTGCTTTCCAAAGCCTTTTTAAGTCTTTGATTAATAACGTTATCGCTACATTTTTCCGTTTTTCAGATTTTATATGTACTTTTCTACAAAAAAACTGTAGTTTTTCGTCAGAATTAGTCGTATTTTATCAAAAAACTGCAGTTTTTCATCAAAATTTTTGTTTTCTGCAAAAAAACTCGAGTTTTTCATCATAAATTTTCGTTTTCCATCAAAAAACTCGAGTTTTTCATCATAAAATTCCGTTTTCCATCAAAAAACTGCAGTTTTTCATCGTAAATTTCCGTTTTCCATCAAAAAAATGCAGTTTTTCATCATAAATTGGCTGTGTCCCATGAAAAACTGCAGTTTCTGAGCAGAAATTACTATTGGAAGCAAAAAATCTGGAGCCTCCCGCTGCCCATCAAAAGCAGGTGAGAAAAAACCGGAGCAGATTAGCCCGCAAGCTCGTTCTCCCCTCCTTTGGAGGGGTTGGGGGAGGCTCCCATTCGTTAGGTGATAATCGCTTACTTCGGCAAATGGAAAACCTGCGAGAGTTCCTTCATCTGCGCGTCGCTCATTCCATCTGGTTCGAAGCCCATGGCTTTACAGTCCAAATAAATGGCGGCACTCTTCGACAGCACATCAATTTGGTCGAACGCATCCATGATATCCGTGCTTTTGGCAAAGACACCGTGCTTTTCCCATAGCACCACGTCGTAATCCTCAAGTTCTTTCAGCGTTCCTTCGGCCAAGGCGTTCGAGCCCGGAATAGCGTAAGGAACGACGCCCAGCCCCAGCGGACAGAAGGCTTTCGTCTCGGGAATCATGCTCCACAACAAGCGTGTGAGCACATCTTTCTCCAAAAATCTCTTGCCATGGCTCATGGCCACAAGTTCGATTGGGTGTGTGTGCAGCGTAGCCTTAATTTCCGTCTTTCGCTCGAGTTGTCGAGCATGAACCATCAGGTGGCTCGGCAATTCAGAAGTTGGAAGCACGGGATTGTCGGCGATGATGACATAACTACTGCAGTCGTCGAGCACACGAATGACGCTTCCGTTCTCCATCGGCCAGCGAGCAAGGTCGCGCATGCGTCGTCCCGTTCCCTTGCAGAAGAAATATTGGCCCTTCAAGGCTGGCAGCGTCGCTCCTATCTCTTTTATGTCGCTGATAGCTGGGAGCGCCTTGATTTCGTCGTCGATGAACGCCGTGATGTTGACGGTGATGTTCCCGCCGTTGCGCTCGGCCCACCCTTTCTGCCAGAGATATCCGGCCACTTCCGCAATCTTGCCAACCTCGTTTTCCAATCGGGGACGGCCGTCTAAAATACTTTTCATAATCATTTGCTTGTTTTAATTCAGTACGATCATAACAATTGAGGCAGGAACGAAGAAACAACCAGAATCACGATGCCCACGACGAGCACGGCTATTGTTCGTCGCCCACAGCCTTTCCACTCTTTCAGTAGTATGCCCCAAACGTTGGAGAAAACGACGTCGAGCGCCATTAGTATGCAGAACGAGAACGTAATCAGCACGGGCGAGTCGGTAAGGAAGCCTTTGCCCAGAGCCAATCCAAAGAACTGGCTGTACCACAACGCTCCCGCCAAAAGGCAGAAGAGAATGTTGTTAGCCCACACGCTTCGCTTGCCGTAATCACTCCAAGTGTGGTTCTTTTGGTTCTGCCAGAGACAGTAGACGGCGTTAGTAGCGAAGCCGCCGACCGTAACGAGCAAGGTGGCGGGCAGCGTCTTGAACAGGCCGGACGTCGCGGCAAAATGCAAGCCGCTCCCAAACTCCAGCCCCACATTGAAGCACGCGCTCATGCAGCCAGCCAAGAGTGCGATGGCGATTCCTTTCGGGAAATTGAATTCCTTGACGGCTGCGCGCTTCGCTTCGTCACTAAGCTGAGCCGCCTTCATCGAGCCCGCAACGCCGATGACGGCAATGCCCACGAGCGTCACTCCTACTCCAATGAGCACCGAGACCGTCAGTTTTTCCAAGTGGTGCCCCTCGGGATAGATGACGTTCAGCATAATAGGACCGAGTACCGTTCCCAATCCCGCGCAAGTACCCAAAGAGATGCTCTGTCCGAGCGCAACTCCGAGATAACGCATGGAAAGTCCGAAGGTTAGCCCTCCCACGCCCCAAAGAATACCGAAAAGAATGGTCATGTTGATGTCGAACATGTGATCGGCGGTAAAGAGATCCGTCAGCGAGTGTCCCGAAGGCACAGCAAGCAATGCGCCAAGCAGCGGGAGCAACAGCCATGCGAACACGCCCTGCACGAGCCAGTAGCTCTCCCAGCTCCACACTTTGATGCGGTTAATAGGGACGTAGCAACTCGATTGACAGAAAGCGCCGATGGCGATGATGAGAAGTCCGATGATGATATTCATTTTTTATCCGCGTTTAGACAGTACATCCTTTTCATATTGCTCGACTACGGGAATGAAATCCTCGCCGACAGGTACGCCGCTTGTCAGGTTGAAATAGTCATAGATGGCGCCGAACGGCAGACTCTTAGCTTCTTCCAACAGAGCCAGGCGCTCGAACCCCTTGTCGGTATCCTCGTAGGCACGGAGTCGGTCGATGGGTTCCAAGAAAGCCTGCAACAGACATTTCTGCGTGGCGCGCGTCCCGACGATATATGCACCGATGCGGTTGATGGAGGCATCGAAGTAGTCCAGCCCGATGTGCGCACGGTCAAGCGCGTCGGCCCGCACAAGTTCCTTGAAAAGGTCAAGCGTCTGGTCGTTCATGATTGTAACGTGATCGGAATCCCAGCGCACGGGGCGGCTCACATGGAGCATCAACTCGGGCACGAAGAGCAGGAGTGACGCTACCATGTCGCTGACGTTCTCGGTCTGTTCGTAATGTCCAGTGTCGAGGGTGTACATCAGATTACGCGTAGCGCAGTAGCCGGCCACGAAGTCGTGCGAACCGACGGTGTAGCTTTCCAGCCCGATGCCAAAGAGTTTTGCCTCCAGGCAGTTCTTCACGCCGTCGAGCTTCTCGGCCAATATCTCGTCCAAGCTCTCTGCCATGAGCCGGCGATAGCGCATACGCTCGACGGTCAGGTCCTTGCAACCGTCGTGCACCCAGATGTTCATGATGCAAGGGTCGCCCTGTGCCCTGCCCATAGCATCGGCAATCCTACGGCAACGCTTGGTATGCTCGATCCAGAATTCGCGGATACCCTTGTCGGGATTAGCCAATGACAGGCTGCCGCTCTTCGGATGTGAGAAGCTGGTAGAGTTGAAGTCGAGTTTCATGTCGTTCTCTCTTGCCCAGTCTATCCAACTTTGGAATTGGTCGACTTCCACTTGATTGCGGTCTACGAACTTTCCGCCGAAATCACCATATATTTCATGAAGATTCAACCGGTGCTTCCCTCCCAACAGACTCTTTACGAAAAGGATGTCCCGGCGTACTTCCTCTATGTTTCGGGCACGCCCCGGATAGTTCCCCGTTGTCTGAATTCCTCCGGAGAGCGCTTCGTTGCGCTCGAAGCCGACCACGTCGTCGGCCTGCCAGCAATGTAGGGAAATCGGAGTTTTCTTCAGTAGTTCGACAGCTTTGTCGGTATCCACACCCACAGCTGCATAACGTTCTTTTGCATAGGCATAAGCCTTTTCAATACTTTCTGTTTTCATAACTTTAAGTTTTTAGTTGGTTTCTATATTTAATTTGTCCTAAATTGGTCATTGGGAGGTTTTACCATAGTGTGACAAACCTCCCATCATTTACCGTGGCATTTGCTCACATGTCACAAGGTTAATGGCTGATTGGGGCTTATGATTGTTTACTCTTCACTCCCACCCGTTATATACAGGTATTTCTCATA
>NZ_GG740072.1:804160-859415 GCF_000162415.1 Prevotella sp. oral taxon 317 str. F0108
CTTCTTCACTCCCACCCGTTATATACAGGTATTTCTCATAGGCAGCCTTCCACGGTGCCGTATCCCGAGGGATAAATCTTGCCGGTGCAATGCTGTTTGCGATGACTTGCCTCATATCCCACACATCCTTGAAATATCCGGCAGCCTTTGCCTGCAACATGACATTGCCGATGGCGGTGCACTCCTGAGGACCGGCAAGAACAGTGATGTTGCATGAATCGGCCGTGAACTGATTGAGAAAACTGTTTTGCGAACCGCCACCTATCACGTGGAGTACATCTAACGGGAACGGAGCAAATTCTTTCAGCCAGCCGAACACCTGCCGATAGCGCAGTGCAAGCGAGTCGTATATGCAGCGACAGAACTGCCCCCGGGTCTCGGGAACAGGCTCGTCGTGCTTGCGGCAATAAGTCTGAATGGCCGCCGTCATGGAGTCGGGATTGGCAAACATGGGGTCATCGGGATTGATGAGGCTCCTGGAGCCCTCGGCCTTCATGGCTTCTTCGATCAGCGTTGCATGACTCACGTCGCCGGACTCTTTCTTCCATTCGCGGCGACAGCACTCATACAGCCACATGCCGCAGATGTTCTTCAGGAAGCGGACGGTGCCCGCAACTCCTCCCTCATTGGTGAAGTTACGACTGAAAGACTGCTCATTGACGATGGCCTGCGGCGTTTCGATTCCCATCAGGCTCCATGTGCCCGAACTGAGATAGGCAAAGTGTGGACCTGCGGCAGGGACGGCTGCAACGGCACTTGCCGTGTCATGCCCCGCCACGGCAACGACGGGAAGCGGACCGAGTCCTGTCAGTTTGCGGACCTCTTCGGTCAGTGTCCCGACGACGGTACCGGGCCCGACCGTCCTACCGAAATGTGTCCGTCGCAGTCCCACACTCCGAAGCAATGCCTCGTCGATTTCTCCCGTATGCACATTCAGCATCTGTGACGTAGAGGATATGGTATACTCACAAACCATCTCCCCTGTCAGGAGATAGCTCAACGCGTCGGGCATGAACAGGATTCTGTCGGCATTTTGCAGTGCCGGACTCCCAGCCTTGCGCATCGCATAGAGTTGGAAAAGCGAGTTAAAGTTCATCAGCTGTATGCCCGTCTTCTCATACACCTGCGCTTTCGGCATCGCCTCAGCGAAATATTCATCCATTTTCCCTACGGTGTGCGGGTCGCGGTAGGCAAACGGATTACCCAACGGTAGACCGTCGGCTCCGATGCACACAAAGTCGCAGCCCCAAGTGTCAATGCCTATGCTTTCTATAGGGTAGTTTCTTTGGGCAGCAAGACGGAGTCCGACGATGATTTTGTTATAGAGGGCGGCCAAATCCCAGCAGACGTGCCCGCGGATTTGTATCAATGCATTGTCGAAGCGGGTCAGTTCTTCCAACGTGATGGTTGGCTTGTCAGCCGCACAGCCATCGGCACCCTTGCCTGAAATCGTACCGATGATAGTCCTGCCACTCGTGGCGCCTAAGTCTACGGCGAAGAAGACGCTGTCTGCTTGTTGAGATTTTAGTTGTTTCATTAGTTATATGGTTTAGTGATTATCGTCTTACTGATTTCCGATAGGCCGTCGGTGTGACCCCGTTCTTCTTGCGGAAAGTGGTTGCGAAATAGTCTACCGACTCATAACCCACCTGATAGGCAATTTCCGTCAGCGAAAGATTGGTGTTTGCCAAGAGTTGTTTGCATTTCGTCAGCCTCACCTCCTGAATATATTGGAGCGGCGCATAGCCTGTGAATTTCCTGAACACCTGACGGAACCTTGAATAGCCCATATTGATTTCTTCCGCCACTTCCATCGGGGTGATACCCTCTGCGAGCCGTTCCGTCATAATCACCTTCGCCTTTCTCATCTGCTCGACCACCTCACGGTTTTCGAATTCGTTGTGCCGGTTAAAGGCGTAAGCATGGCCCATCACCATGTTCGCGGCCCCGGCCAGCATCTGCTGGTAGCCGACATACTGCTCCTTGGCAATCGCAATGGCGTTACGGAACACCTGCACAAGCTCATCGTGCAGCCCGACGTGGAACACCGGTTCCCGCGGAGAGAAAAAGCCATTCGCAATACGGCTGTCTATGTTCTGCCCCCTGAAGCCTATCCAATATTCATTCCAGCCCGTTCCGGGGTCGGGGTGATAACTGTGCCACTCTCGGGGAAACAACAGAAACATGTCTCCTTCCTTGATTTCTGTCTGCGCACAGTGCTCGGATTGAAAGAAGCCTCTTCCCGCAGTAATATAGATGAATTGATATTCATTCAGCCGCCTGCCTTGGTCCGCCAGGAACGAATATTCTTGCGGATGGTTCTTCGGGGGATAGGGCTCGTCGGAATCTATATGCTGGAAACCGACACCGTTGACCGTCAGTCCCCAACGCGCATCCTGCTCGTTGTCGATAAGATATTGCAATGTCTGGTTATGACCCATAGCGTCAATTCATATTAGTTAATAGGTTCTTGTTGCAAAAATAATAATTTTCAATGCCAGTTGAGTGCCTATTCTGACATAAAATACTTGATATTTGACGTATTGGTGAATTATATGTGCGATTTTGGCTACGAAACCAACATGCGTCCGATATAAGTCCTCAGAAACCTCACCCCTCTCCTTCTTCAAGAGGAGGAGGATTAATTCCTGCGATCGTGAGTGTTAAACACTCGCAACAGTGAGTACGGAACACTCGCAATCACAAGTGTTAAACACTTACAGGGACAGGTGTTAAACACCCTTGAACACGGGTACGGTATACCTATGGTCATAGGTACGGTATACCCTTGGTCATAGGTACGGTATACCCTTGGTCGTGGGTACGGTATACCCTTGGTTGGAGGTACGGTATACCCTTGGGACAAGCTGTTCGAGCTCCTCCTCATAAAGAAAGGGCAAGGGCGGGCCTCAGAGCGTCGTGCATTCTTGGCAGAAAGCACCGAAGGGGCCAACGGAAGGCTGTTTATTCCTACGGCTCTGCCCATCTTCTTAACAGCGAACCCATGTAATATTTACATATTCTCTTTGATATTCCGGCCAATTCCATTATATTTGCATGCAATAAACCCATTAACCCAAAGAACATGTTAGGAACACAAGAAATTTTTATCATTGCACTTATTATCCTGCTTTTGTTTGGCGGCAAGAAGATTCCAGAACTGATGAAAGGCCTTGGCAAAGGGGTCAAGAGTTTCAAGGACTGAGTCAACGGCATCGAGAATGAAGCGAATCCAAACACAAAAGATACGGAAAAGGACACGACAAACGCCAATGACAAGTGATGGCTGAGAACGAAGAACTCTCCTTTTGGGATCATTTGGACATTCTGCGGAGCATTATTCTCAAGGTCATCATTGTGGGCGGAGCGTGCACACTGCTGGCCTTTTACTTCAAAGACCCGATATTCAAGATTGTTTTGGCACCGAAAGACCACGGTTTCATCACCTACAAGATGCTGCGGACCGAGTCTTTCGGCATCAGCCTCATCAACACCGAACTCACGGAGTAGATATCGTACCTGTCCTTCTCGAACCTCACCTTGGGTGCCCTGACATAACCCACGATGATGTCGCGCACCTTGAACTGTTCCCAATTGCGGTTGTTGTGGGGCCGGATCTCAACGCTTTGTGCCGAGGCATCGTACTGGTAGACGATGATGTTGTTGTCGTCGTCATTGAGTTGATTTTGATTGCCTCCGCTTATATGCGAATTCGACACGGCTTCCTTCTCGAAGTAATAGTCATAGCCCGATGTAACGCTGCTGATGCGATATTTGCCTTGGGGGTGCCTATAGCTTTCGCCACCCTCGGTATCGCGCAGGATGATCCAGCGGATGGAATAGCCGTCGTCGGCCTTTACGGTGATGCGAGAGCCCTTTGCGGGCTGATAGATGGCACCGTTGCCCGAGCTGCCTGAAGTAGTGCAACTACTGAATGTTATTTCCACCTTCCCTTGTTTGAGTGTTGTTACTGTCTGGTGCGTGCCTAAGTTGCGTGAGCGGAATGTCTCATAGCCCTCACGACCATAATTTGTCGCCAACGCCGGCAGGGCCAGCACGAGAACGAAGAGGAAGAGGCATAGTCTCTGAATGATGTTTTGTTGTTTCATATTGAATTTGAAATTAAAAAATTAAATATTCTTTTGGTTATCGGGGGGCGTGGCATAATTACTACGTTTTCCGGAAGACTTCCTTGTATGTTTCTGTCTGTTCCCGATTACGTCGTACAAGATGGTTGATCGTGTCTTTGGAAAGGGAATCCAAAAGATGCTTGTGCGCCAAGCCGTCGAACGGCTCTTCAAACGGACGGAGATAATACAGCTTTTCCTTTCTCATGGAGATTTCGGTGAACTTTTCATCCATATCGATCGAAAAGCCGATGGTTATTTCTCCGCTTTCATTTCTTAAAATATATACCCAACAGGTCTTCTTCATCTTTGCTACTTGTTGATTCTGTTGCAAAATTATTCTACGAAGACCAACAGGGCGTTTCATATTTGAAAAAACTTGTATCATATTTGTAATTCACTAAGAATTGACGATTTATAAATGTCCGGAACACCTATGCCCTCTCTTCGAATGAACCCTTTTGCGTTTTCTTTTTTTCTTTGGAAACAGCTTTGTATTCTGAAGGCGACATCCCGAAGAAAGCCCGGAAACAACGGTTAAATGTGGCTCTGGAATTGAATCCTGACCTACATTCCACTTCGTTGATGTTCAAGTCGGGATTGTTGGTGAGCAGCGATGCCGCGTGTCGCAACCGGTAACCGTTGATAAATTCGTTGATTGTGGCTCCGTCGGCATATTTGCGCACGGCATTGGTGATATAGACGGCATTTGTTCCAATCCGCTTTGAGAGTATGTCGCGGTTCAACTCCGTGTCTTTATAGATTTTCTCTTTCTGCATCAGCTCGCACAACCGGCGGTAGATTTTTCCTTCACGGTCGAGTTCTTCCTCGGGAACGAGCCTTGCCGCAGTCTCCATGTCGCTTTCCGCCTTGCGGTATAATAGAATGGAGTCGTACAAAGCCCTGTTTTTGCGGCGCAAGCGGCGGGTGTAGGTGATGTAAAGTACGACGGTGGCAAGCAGCAATGCCACGATGATGAGTGAGAGATAGAGCCGTGTTGTGATGACCTCGTTCCGGAGTGTGAGCTTGTCAATCTCGAAGATGGTGCGCAATTCGTCGAGCTGCTTGGCAAGCTCGGTGTTGCGCAGTTTGTCTTTGTGTGGGATGACAAGGCTGTAGAGTTCTGCGGCTTCCTTGTATCGTCCGGCCTGCGTGTAGAGGTCGGCTTGCTGCATCTGCACGGTAAGCAGGCTGACGGAGTCGCCGGCGGCAGTCATGATGCCCATGTTCTCGTTGTTGCAGGCAATGGCCCGGTCGTACTGCTTGATGGCTGCATAGTAGCGGGCTTTCACTTGAAGGAGCTTGAATCGGGCGACGGCTTTGCGCCCCTCGGCATATTTATCGGCGAGCTGCAGCAATCCCTTGGCGCGGTCGTAATGGCCTGTTTCCAATTCTGCGACGGCAGTTGCCAGCGTGCAGTAGAGATAGCGTCCGTTGAGCGAGGGTGTGTAGCCTTTTCGCAGGGCTTCGTTCTTGTATTTGTCGATGACCGCTTTCCATTCCGTGCATTTCGCTCTTAGCTTTTCATATTTCCGCAGTCCGTCGAGCGTTTCGCCCAAGACGTTGTAGGCAGAGAGCAATTGTGAGATTTCATCGGCCTTGGAAAGGGCGGCGATGCTCTCCTCGATGGTCTTCTCGGCTTCGCGGAAACGTCCCATTGTCTGATAGATGCATGCCATGCCGTAGGTGGAAGTGCCTAATCCATAGTTGCTCTTTCTTTTTCGCGCGTCGGCATACATCTTTTGCGCTTCAAGCAATGCGGTCTGCACCTTGTCTTCGTAGAGATAACTCTCAATCAGCACGTTCCACGCATTGTAGTAATAATCCCATGTCCCGTTCTTTTTCATAGCACTGAGGATTTCGGGCAAATAGTAGCTAATGCTGTCGGTCATCTCGTAGTTGTAATAGCAATACAACTGGGTGACGCGCGCCTGGGCTTCCGCCTCCTTGTCTTTTTGGCGTAAGGATTCGGCAAGATATTCACGGATGCAGCGTAATTCATAGCCCATATTATCTTCGGCAGCTGCCAACCGGCAAAGATTATGGTAGGCCTGCAAAAGTTTTTCTCCTTTGAGGTGCTTCATCTCTTTGCGGATGGAGTCTGCCGGAGTGGCGGCATACATTTCTCCTGCGTAGAGTGTAATGACAAACAGTAATGTGATAAAATGTTTCATTTATAGTATATTTATAGTATATTTCCAGTATATGCTCAGTTTCTTAGATTCATGGACGCAATTGGTTTCTCGTCCTTTTCATCTAAAGTATATCCCTCCTGATTGTAGCAACGACAGCCCTGTTTGAAGTGTTTCTCACCTCTGCCGGCACCACTGGTACCAGGACAAAGAGATTGGTGCAGAGCCTAATCCTCTGATTGATACCTGTTGTTTTTCATTTGCCATAATTTCATTCTCTTTATGAATAACTCTTTTCGCTGATTATGAATTAAAAATATTTCTATGTTCTCATTTCACATTCCTGTCTGCTGATTTTCACATGCTGGACAGTTCATTTCTTGGCTGTTCTGCAAGGAATATTTTTGCGAGAACAGCAAAAGACTATACAAAAATAACAAACAAAATGTTATAAGTCAGAGTTTCTTAGCAGAAAGACCATTTAAAGGCTTTTATTACACCCCTAAAAACCTTAACCACCCCCTTAAAAACACTTAATAAAAAGCTTGGAAAGAGAAAATAAAAACGTATCTTTGCAGTCGTTATAAAAAGTAAAAACGGCAACAATGATCTTTCATTCTCTCACAGAAAAGGTATCGGCATTCCTACGGTCGCGCGCCGAAAACACCATCGAGCGGCACCGCGTCATCGTGTATTTACTCCACTCCCTTCTCGTTGTTACCATCATCTCGATGCAGTTTTTGGGACTGGGTGGTTCGAACGACCCGCTGCCGCTTTCTATGAGCGGTATACACCTTGCGGTATGCCTTCTTTCGCTGTTGCTCTACCTCACGCAGTGGCTGACACTTTCCAAGGCTTTTTCACTCACGGTGCTCGTGGCGCAGTGTACCATCGTCATGCGTTTCTTTTATTTTGCCACCGTGCGTCCCGACCATTTTCTACAACTCATCCTCGTCAATCAGATAGCGTCATTGTTGGCGGTATTCTTCCTTGTGATAAGCTTTGTCCGGTTTACCCCCTTTATCGTCTCCACCATCAGCGTGATTGGCTATGGTTGTGTGGCAGCATATCTTGAAGAGCCTTCGCTTTGGCGCCTGTTCGGTTTCTTCCTCTTCGTGCAGTTTTTCCTCTGCACGCTGGGCGAACTGCTACGATATAATGTGATGAGCGTAACGAAGGAAAATACCGATTTGCATCACCGTGAGACAGCACTGATGCACGCCGTCAGGCTGAACAGGCAGGAGATAGAGGTCTATCTGCGCATGAGCGGCAACGACCACCCGCCGCCCGAGGACACGGACCGCCTGTTTTCCATGCTCAAACCGAAATCGCAACGCAACCTTATCAACGCCGTGCGCCTGCATCTGAAAAAACACTTGATGGACGACTGCGATCTGGGGCACCACTTTCCCTGTCTGACTAAATCAGAAACGGATGTGTGCCGCCTCATTCTCGCAGGAAAGAAGCGGAGCGAAATCGGCCTGCTACTCGACAAAACCGAAAACAACGTTGACGTGACGCGTAACCATATCCGCAAGAAACTCAATGTACCCACTGACCAAGACTTGCAGAAATTTCTCATCAATTTATTGATAGAAAAAGAATATTCGAAAAAGGAGGAAATAAATAAATAAGTTCCTCTACCGGAAACGTTCATATTTATTTATAACATGCCATTATCCGCTTTCCATACAGATTCGGATAATGGATTCTTGTTTTTTCCCTGTATTTCCCGCTTTTCCCAAAAGCTTTTCAATCTCTTCATATACCTATAATTTAGCTGCTTGATTACAGTATTCACCATATTAAAATTTAGAAAAATGGAATCAAACAGCAACGACAATTATGTGCTGGTATTGGAAGACCGCACGGAAGTGAAGAACGAGAATGATGCAGGAAAACTCTCAGTAGTTTCAGGTATTGATGACAAGGGCAAACTCCAAACGACGGAAGCCAAAGATGTGCATCAGGCAGCCTTTTTGAAGTTCAACAACAAGGACGGCTTGCTGAAGAACTTCATGACCAATTTCCTCAAACAGTTCAACGAGCCGTCCCGCTTCGGACTCTACAAGGTTGTGGCTAACAATGTGGAGCAAGGTGTGGCATCGCTCCACACCATGCTTCAGAACCGTGAGAAACCGGAGAACAAGCAGCAGTTGGCAGAAAGTCAGGTGCACTTTGAGGACTTTCTACCCAAACAGAAGAACGCCACCGCTATTGACGAGTCGAAGATTGATTGGAAGCAGCTCGACACTCTCGGTCTTACCCGTGAGCGATTGGAACAGAGTGGAGAGTTGGCAAAAATGCTCAACTGGCAGAAGAGCAACCTCGTTACCATTGCTATCCCGATAGACGATACTACCATTTACACCGATGCTCGTTTGGCATTCCGTACTGCTGGCGAGGGCAACATCGGCTTGGCAGTTCACCCGCTTCGCAAAGAGCCGCAGCTCGACTTCCCCTATATGGGACACAAGTTCTCTAATGAAGAGAAAGAACTACTCCTTGCAACGGGCAACCTTGGCAAGACCATCGAGATTACGCCCAAGAATGGTGACCCATTTGCCGCATACGTTTCCATAGACCCACAGACCAATGAACTTATTGCCCTGCGTGCCGACCGTGTGAATATCCCAAAAGAAATCAAGGGTGTTACACTTTCTGATGCGCAGTACAAAGACCTTGTAGAGGGCAAAGCCGTGAAAGTGGAAGGAATGACCGCCAAGAGTGGTAAGTCCTTCAATGCCACTCTGCAAGTCAATGCTGAGAAGAAAGGCATCGAGTTTATCTTCGAGAACAAGCAAGGCTTGAAGGAGCGACAGCAGCACACGCAGCAACAAGGCGCACCACGCAAGCTCTGTGGTTTGGAACTCTCCGACAAGCAGCGTGAAGCATTAGACAGCGGTCGCACGCTTTATCTGAAGAATATGGTGGACAAGGAAGGGCAACCTTTTAATGCCTATGTCAAGATGGACAAGGAACAGAACCGCCCACGTTTCTACAAGTGGAACCCTGACAAGAAGCAGGAAACCGGCAAGGAAAAGGTGGTAGCCGTAGCCGAAGAACACAAAACACAGGTTGCAGTGAACAACCAAGGCAAGACCAACGAAGCCACCAAGAACGTGAACGAGCCCTTAAAGTCCGGGCAGACACAGCCCACTGCCGCCCAAAAGCAGAAGCAGGACGAGAAGAAACAGCAGCGCCGTGGACGTAAGATGTAACCCTTAAAACCAAACCTAACTATGATTACTTGTATTATTGCCGAGAAACCCTCGGTAGCCAGAGATATAGCCCGTATCGTAGGGGCAAATGGCAAGCAGGACGGATACTTGGAAGGTAACGGCTATCTTGTTACTTGGGCGATGGGACACCTCATCACCCTTGCCATGCCCGAAGCCTACGGTTTTGCAGCCTATAAAGCCGAAGACCTACCCATCCGTCCAAATCCTTTCAGGCTTATCGTGCGACAAGTGCGAAAGGACACGGAGTACACGTCAGCCCCCGCAGCACTCAAGCAGCTCAAAGCCATTCGTGGTTGCTTCGACAGTGCCGACCGCATCATCGTAGCCACCGATGCCGGGCGTGAAGGTGAACTTATCTTCCGCTATATCTATCAGCACTTGAACTGCCACAAGCCTTTTGAAAGACTTTGGATTTCCTCACTCACGGACAAAGCCATCCGTGAAGGACTTGCCCATCTCAAGGCAGGAACTGCGTATGACAATCTCTATCATTCTGCCAAAGCAAGAAGCGAAGCCGATTGGCTTGTGGGCATCAATGCCAGCCGTGCCCTGTCCATTGCACGCAAAGGCGGTTACTCATTGGGACGGGTGCAGACCCCGACACTCGCAATGGTCTGCCGTCGGTACATAGAGAATCGTGATTTTTCTTCCGTCCCTTATTGGAAACTCTCCGTAGCAGCAGAGAAAGAGGGCATATCGCTGAAAGCCGTGAGCGATAGTGCATTCGAGAATGAAGCCGATGCACAGTCCGCTCTCGCCATGCTTCGCGAACAGAGCCGGCTTACCGTTACTTCGGTCGCAAGAAAGGTGGGACATACGTCGCCACCCCTCTTGTACGACCTTACCTCCTTACAAAAGGAAGCCAACCGAAAGCACGGCTTTTCAGCAGACAAGACCCTCTCAACCCTCCAAAGCCTCTATGAGAAGAAAATCACGACCTATCCCCGCACTGGCAGCCGATATATCAGCGAAGACGTCTTCGAGGAAGTACCCGCCTTGCTTGGCAAGATTGGACAAAGTCAATCTTGCCCGCTTAACCGTCACTCTGTGGACAACGACAAGGTAACCGACCACCACGCCATCATCCCTACGGGTGAAACTCCATCGGAACTATCGGCAGATGAAACAACCATCTTCCAAATGGTAATCCATCGTTTCATCGAAGCCTTTTCTCCCGACTCGGAGGAAGAGAGGATGCAGGTGGAACTGACCGACGGTACAAATACCTTTATTTGGAAGGCGTGCCGAAGCATTTCTTTGGGTTGGAAAGCTGTACAGCAAGGTACCGGCACGAACGATGAAAAAGGCAAGGAAGATGAAGAACAGACTTTATCTGTCCTACCCACCCTGACAGAAAACGAGGTGTTACCACTGCTTTTTTCAGAGATTACCGAACACAAGACCAAGCCAAAACCACTCTACACCGAAGCCACTTTGCTTTCCGCGATGGAGAATGCTGGCAAAGAGGTCGCAGATGCAGAAAGCAAAAAAGCAATGGCAGAATGTGGCATCGGTACACCTGCCACCTGCGCCAACATCATCGAGACACTTATCCTGCGAGACTATATCCGAAGAGAAAAGAAAACGGTAGTCCCGACAGAGAAAGGCTTGGCAGTCTATGAGATTGTCAAGGATAAACGGATTGCCAATGCAGAGATGACAGGCTCGTGGGAACTGACCCTTGCCGCCATCGAAGCAGGACAGATGCCGCCCGAGAAATTCGCGCAAGGCATCAACTCCTACGTGGAGACTATTTGCGAGGAACTCCTCGCCCTTGCTCCACCGATGCAGAAATCATACCCTACTTACCGCTGTCCCAAATGTGGTAACGAGAGTGTGGGTATCTATGCCAAGATTGCCAAATGCAGGCACGAAGGCTGCGACTTCCACATCTTCCGTGAAATCTGCGGCACGTTCCTTTCAGAAGACAATATCCGTGATTTGATAACCACCGGGCGAACGCCCATTCTCAAAGGATTGACGAGTAAGGCTGGCAAAAAGTTCAACGCACGTCTTGTTCTGGGCGAAGACCATACCACCTCCTTTGAGTTTGAAGGCAAGAAAGGCAAAGTACGAGGGAGATAGTTCACACAGGCTCGGAGAGGAAATAAATTAGTTAGGAGATAGTAAAAAAACTATACGTCAGAAATGATCTCCCGACTAATTTTCCCTCTCCATCTTAAAACAGAAAAATTATGGCATACAATAAGAAAGCAGTCTTGGAGGGCAATACGGAAGCCATCCGTGTGGTCCTCCGATTAGAGAAAGAACGCCGTGAAGCCACCGAAGCCGAGAAAGTCTTGCTCAGAGGTTATCAAGGTTTCGGTGGTCTGAAATGCGTCTTGAACCGATGTGATAATCCCGATGACCTCCGTTATTGGAGCGCATCGGAGCAAAACCTGTTCGCGCCGACCCAAAGACTCAAACAGATGATTTACCGTGATGCCGTTGATGCCAACACCGCCAAACGCTATTGGGAGAGCATCAAGGCAAGCGTACTGACCTCTTTCTATACCGACACCCGTATCGTCTCCGCCATTGCCGATGCCCTAAGTGCCACCGATGTGCAAGTAAGACGATGCCTGGACCCTTCCGCAGGTATGGGAGCCTTTACCGAAACCTTTGCCAAACAAGCAGGCATGGTCGATGCTATGGAAAAAGACCTGCTGACGGCACGCATCACACAAGCCCTTCATCCTTACGGTAAGGATAATATCTTTGTTCGGCAAGAACCCTTTGAAGCTATCGGTGAATTGGAAGACAAGGACAAGTACGACCTTATCACCAGCAACATCCCCTTTGGCGACTTTATGGTTTATGACCGTAGTTATAGCAAGGGGGAGAATATCCTTAAACGGGAATCCACCAGAACCATTCACAATTATTTCTTTGTAAAAGGGCTGGACACTATCAAAGAGGGCGGACTTCTTACTTTCATTACCTCGCAGGGCGTATTGGACAGTCCTAAAAATGAAGCTATCCGTCGTTACCTCATGCAGAACAGCAGGCTTATCTCCGCTATCCGTTTGCCTTCGGGCATGTTCTCCGAGAATGCAGGTACGGATGTGGGCAGCGACCTCATTGTGCTGCAAAAGCAGAGTGGCAAGGAAATTGGTGAGGGCATCGAGCAGCAGTTTGTACAAACCGCCTCTGTTCCTAAAGGCGACGGCTTTTCTATTGCGTTCAATCATAACTCACTATTCGAGGGCGAATGGAAGGATATTTCCCACCGTACGATTGTCACAGACAGACAAATGGGTACAGACCCTTACGGCAAGCCTGCTTGGGAATATACGTTTGACGGCAGTATCGAGGATATGGCTGACAGCCTGCGTACACAGCTCTCTTTGGAAGTAGAGCAGCGTTTCGATCGTAAACTCTATGAAAGCGGTATACCCATGACCGAGGAGGAATGGCAGGTACACGTGGACAAGATGGTGCAAAAAGTGCAAGAAAACATAAAAACGGAAGGAATACCTCAAGGACAGGAAATCAAGGATAAGGAGGAAAAGAAAGAGGACAAGGAAGACGAAAAAGAAGAAGAAAATGCCTACAATTTGATGCCCGACAGCACCAAGAAGCAACTTCCCAAGCTCTATGCAACGGAAAAACAGCTCATTGGCGACCGCACGGCATACGCTCGCTATTTCTTTCCGATGGGAGCCTATACTGCCTATATGCTGGAATACGACCCCAAGGAGCGCATCGGCTTCGGTGCCGTTACGATGGGCTATGGCTGGGAACTTGGGTATATGTCCCTCAAAGAAATGGAGGAAGTAAAGGTCAAAGGCTTGGGTATTGAGCGGGACTTATACTTCAAACCCACAAAATTGCACGAGATTGCGGAACTGGAAGAGATTGTCAGAGGACAATACACCAAAGAACCTATCATTGAGGAAGGCAAGGATGAAAGCCGTCAGGAAGTTCTGAGACCCGTGCAGGAAGGCACTCAGCCCCAAGAGAAGGTCGAAGATGGTAATAAGATAGTGGGAGATGAAGCAAGAGACGAAGCAGAGACAAAAAAAGAAGCACAAGCTGCACAGGTACTTCCAACAATAGAGCCTGAAAACGAACCTGCTCCCGAAGGTGTCCCCGTAATCAACCTTCAAAGGCAATATGAGCAGGCAAGCCGTGAAATTCGCACGGACGTGGAAACCCCACGTGAAATGAACGGACAGACGGTATTCTTTGATGAAGACCATCATCCGATTATGGATAGCACCATAGAGACCGAAGCAACGGAGCAACTCTTGTTTGCCCCAGAAGAGTATAGTCTTTGGACACAAGATGTAGCCCGTGTAAATAATGAAATCAAAGAGGCTGCTCAACAAAAGAAGGTCAGAGATAACCAACCGCTTTCTGCGAGCAGGCAACCTAAATCGACAAGAAGTACACCCACTAGTCCCCGCAGAAACAAGAAAACTGCATCAGCCCCCGTCAGAGAGCCCTCGCTCTTTGACTTTATGGAGGAAGCCGAGCCTCGTAAGCCACAGCCCATAGCAGAAGTCAAGAAAGAGTTTGACGCTTCACCGCGTCCCTTTCTCTCATCGCCCGACTCTCATCTGAGGGACGGCTCTATTGTCGTGCAGAAAGGACAGGTCGGTTTTCTCTCTGACTTGAAACGGCATCCTACCTTCAATCCGATGGACTTGCCCTTTGCCCAGTTCTCACGGCTGAAAGCATACATTGAGATTAGGGAGAGTTATCACCGACTCTATGATTATGAGGCGAACAACCAAGCGGAGGACAAGGAAGAGCGTGAGAAACTCAATCGGCTTTATGACAGCTATGTGGGTCGTTGGGGATGCTTTAACCAGAAGGCAAACACCGATATTATTAAGATGGATGCCACCGGAGTGGAGATGTTGTTTTTGGAACGCTCCGAGAACGGCAAGTACATCAAGGCGGATATCTTCGACCATCCAACGGCTTTCTCCACCTCCGAGCTTTCCATTGCCGCAGACCCGATGGAGGCATTGGGCGCATCACTCAACAAATACGGTACGGTGGAACTTGACTATATGAGTTCCCTGCTTCCCGACATGGAAGAGAGCGATATGCTTTCCGCCTTGGAGGGACGCATCTTCTACAATCCCGAAGAGAACAGCTACGAGGTAGCCGACAAGTTCATTTCAGGCAACGTGATTGAAAAGGCGGAGCGTATCGAGTCGTGGATCTTGGATCATCCGGAGCATGAGGAAGCTAAACAGAGTCTGACAGCCCTGCGTGCCGCCACGCCAACGCCCATTCCCTTTGCCGATTTGGACTTCAACCTCGGTGAACGCTGGATACCTGCCAAAGTATATGGCAAGTTCGCCTCGGAGTTCTTCGAGACGGACATCAACGTGTCCTACCATTCCAATATGGACGAGTATTCCCTTGTCTGCGACCGAAAGAATGCCAATATCTGGCACAAGTATGCCGTGCAGGGAGAATTTCGCCGATATGACGGCATCAACCTGCTGAAGCACGCGCTTCACAACACCATTCCCGGGAGGTTATAGACAAAAACACAGGAGAAATAAAGACCATCAAGGTTAGGGACGGCGAAAAGATACAGCAGGCAAACGCCAAGATTGAGGAAATCAGGCAGGGCTTCGTGGATTGGCTGGGACGGACACCTGACACGTTCAAGGAGCAGCTCTCTGAGCGTTACAACCGCCTTTTCAACTGCTTTGTGCGTCCCAACTTCGACGGTACGCATCAGTCGTTTCCCGACCTTGACCTTAAAAGATTGGGCATACCTGACCTTTACAAGAGCCAGAAAGATGCCGTATGGATGCTCAAAACCAATGGCGGGGGTATCTGCGACCATGAAGTAGGAGCAGGAAAAACGCTTATTATGTGTACGGCAGCCTACGAGATGAAGCGGTTGGGATTAGCGAACAAACCGATGATTATCGGACTGAAGGCAAATGTTTTCGACATTGCCGACACGTTTCGCAAGGCTTATCCCAATGCCAAGATACTCTATCCGGGAAAGAACGACTTCAACAAGCAGAACCGTCAGCGCATCTTTAATGACATCAAGAACAACGATTGGGACTGCATTATCCTCACGCATGAGCAGTTCGGTATGATACCGCAGGCTTTGGAGATACAGGAGGCTATCTTACAGAAAGAGAAAGACTCGGTGGAAGAAAACCTTGAAGTGCTCCGTATGCAGGGAGCGGACATATCCCGTGCCATGCTCAAAGGTTTGGAGAAGCGGAAACAGACCTTGGAAGCGAAGTTGCAGGGCATTCAAGACAGCATAGCCGAGCGCAAGGACGATGCCGTGGACTTCAAGATGATGGGCATTGACCATCTTTTTGTGGACGAGAGCCACCAATTCAAGAACCTGATGTTCAACACTCGCCACGACAGGGTTTCGGGCTTGGGCAATCCTGACGGATCACAGCGTGCGCTCAATATGCTCTTTGCCATTCGCACCATACAGGAGCGGTCGGGTAAGGATTTGGGAGCAACCTTTCTTTCGGGAACAACTATTTCCAACAGTCTTACCGAACTTTATCTTTTGTTCAAATACTTGCGCCCGCAAGCCTTGGAAAAGCAGGGCATCAACAGTTTTGACGCATGGGCAGCGGTCTTTGCCAAGAAGTCCACCGACTATGAGTTTTCCATCACGAATGAGATTATTCAGAAGGAACGCTTCAGAACTTTTATTAAAGTGCCGGAACTTGCCTCGTTCTATGCGGAGATTTGCGACTTTCGCACGGCAAAGGATATTGGCATTGACAGACCGGAGAAGAACGAGATACTGCATAACATTCCGCCGACACCTGAACAGGAAGAATTCATCGGTAAGTTGATGGAGTTTGCCAAGAAAGGGGATGCCACAATCTTAGGTCGTGCGCCGCTTAGCGAGAGTGAGGAAAGGGCGAAGATGCTCATTGCCACAGACTACGCACGCAAAATGAGCTTGGATCTACGCATGATAGACGAAAACGGGTACTCGGATCATATCGACAACAAGGCAAGCCATTGTGCAAAGCTACTTAATGACTACTATCAGAAGTATGATGCACAGAAGGGTACGCAGTTTGTGTTCTCTGACTTGGGTACTTACAAGCCCGGTGGAGACTTTAACATCTATTCTGAAGTGAAGCGAAAATTGGTGGAGGACTATCATATCCCGTCCTACGAGATATGCTTCATTCAGGAGTGCAAGAACGAGAAAGCCAAAAAAGCGATGGTAGATGCGATGAATCGTGGAGACATCCGCATTATCTTCGGTTCTACATCCATGCTTGGAACGGGAGTTAATGCCCAGCAGCGTGCGGTGGCGGTGCATCAACTTGACACACCCTGGCGACCCTCAGATTTAGAACAGCGCAATGGTCGGGCAATCCGTAAAGGCAATATGGTTGCCAAAGAATTTGCGGACAACAAGGTCGATGTGATTATCTATGCCGTGGAGCGGTCGTTGGACAGTTATAAGTTCAACCTACTACATAACAAGCAATTGTTTATCAATCAGTTGAAGACCAATACGCTCGGTAGTCGTACCATTGACGAGGGTTCGATGGACGAGGATAGCGGTATGAACTTTTCAGAGTATGTTGCCGTGCTATCTGGTAATACAGACTTGTTAGAGAAAGCCAAACTCGACAAGAAGATTGCCACGCTGGAATCCGAGCGTAAGAACTTCCTCCGTGAGCGTGATGCCGCAACGGGAAAGTTGGCGGAGATTGACAGTTCCGTATCTTTTCATTCGGACAAGATTAAGGAAGCCAAGGCGGACTTGGCATGCTTTGAGAAGCGTGTCGAGCGTGATAAGGACGGCAATCCTATCAATAAACTTTTCATAAAAGGTGTGGAGGGCAGTACGGATACCAAGGTCATTGCCGCACGCCTGCAGGAGATTAACGACAAGGCACGCACCAAAGGTGAGTACAATAAAATTGGAGAAATTTATGGCTTTTCCATCATGGTGAAAACGGAGAGTACCTCAAAAGATTTGTTTGACTGCTCCGTGAACCGCTTCTTTGTTAAAGGGCAGGAGAGCATCAACTACACCTATAATAATGGTAAGTTGGCTACGGATCCGAAACTTGCGTGTGAGAATTTCTTGGGTGCACTGGGGCGTATCCCCAAGGTAATAGAATCGCACGAGAAGGAGAAAGAGAAGGTTGCAGCCAATAAGGAGATCTACACTGCTATCGCTAATGGAGCGTGGAAGAAAGAGGACGAACTTCACTCGCTCAAAGGGCAGTCGGCAGAGTTGGACAGGAAGATTGCATTAACGCTTTCGGCGGACAAAGAAGATAAAGCGGAACAGGAAAATAGTCTGTCCGGTAATGAGATTTCTACATCAATAGAGAATGCGAATGAACCGACAAAAGAAGCGGATAATCGCTCACAGAGTTTTCGTCCGAAATGGCGGCATTAAAACATCTAATTCCGAAATAATGTGCCCCAAAAGTTTTGTTTCTAACTTTTGGGGCTTTTCTGTAAAACAAAAGAGATTTTCTTTATGAATATTCGTTCTTTCCTAAATGTTTAATTCTCTTGCCGTCCTAAATCAATATTTTCTATCGAGTGGAGAATCTTGGTGAAAGAGGATTTTATATTGTCTGGTGATGGTATCTTACGGTATGCGATTTTAGATAAATTCTCAATATATTTCGGTGTCAGAGAACTCCATATATTTTCAAAGTCTTTTATCAAGGGAGATTGATTTAGGTTGTCCAAAAGCTTCCAGCCTCTTGGCTCATCAAAGGCTTGCTGATCGTGTTTTATCAGTGTTATCAAATCTGACACAAACGCATCGCTGGAAATATAATTTTGTAATTGTTCTATGCTTAGGAGTGCATCCAAATCATAGAAGTGACGTACTTTGGATGTCAATGATGCCAATGGAGTGTCGCTCATTGAAAAACGAATAAGCGATACGACTTTCTCGCATAAAGTTTGTCTGAGTGACAACACATTTAACTCAAAGGGTGTAAGATTATACTGTTCTATAAAGGAACTCATTCCCTTCTTTCTTAGAAATGTAGTTACAAACGGCTCAATTATTCGTATTTCATGGGGAAATGGATTGGCAAATGCACTGATTTCCACTATAATTCTTGCTGGTACAGGGTTGGATAATTCATCTAATCCTACTTGAGTATCGTAGAGAAAAGCTTGTTTTCTATATTTTGATCCTTTGGAAATATCGCTGAAACCTAAATCCCCTTTCAAATTAGCTGTAACTTCTTTCATGAGGTGCGAAAGTAGCATTTTTACTTGATTACCACTCATGTGTTCGCTTATGACAGCAAAATCTACATCCTCGGAAAATCTGTTTATCAGTTGATAAGCCTTAGACAAGGATGTACCACCTTTGAATACTATCTGTTCGGTATAACTACTTTCAGAAAGAGCACGAAGTATGGACGAGATGTAGTAATCCTTCTCTACCAGTTGGATAGGGATGGTGAGTTCCTCAGAAGCGGCATGAAGCAGGTCTCTGAAATTTTCTTTTTCCAAATGCAGTTGTTTGGCTATTGTATGTTCCATTGTTTTTTTGCGAGTGATGGTGAAAGTCCAATCCTAAATTGCGTTAGCGGACTAAGCGATTGATATAATTTATCTGTCAATGATTTGTCAGAAAGCATCGAACCCAGCAGGGCACGAGTTAAAGGAGAGTATTTCATCGAAAGTTCCACTATCCGCTCCTGTTCTTTTTTAGAATAGGCATTTATTAAATTCTTCAAACGAGAATAGGATTGGTCAACAGTCGTATCGGGTATCTTTTTTATCCATTTAAGGCAATCCAACAGGCGTAGCATATCAATAACCTCCTTGTTTATCTCATTCTTTTGTATTACAAACCGAACTGCATACATACCTCGTTTTCTATTTCGACGAGGGAAGTTTGTCCCAATTTCGAGGGTGGTAGATTGCTGTGTGGTAAGTCCCAATAAGTTGAAGGCGTAGAATCCTGTCAGATAACCTATAGGGCGGTTATCTTTGTATAATAAATCCCGAAATCTTTCTTCCATAGTAGGTCCGACTTCTCCGAAAGGTGTTATTTTAGGTTTATAGTAGAGACCCGGACTAAGCCGCTCTATTTCTCCTTTTTCCACAAGTCTTCGTAAAGTCATCACTGCTGCTTGATGCTCGGTGTGCAAAAGCCCTAAGTCTTCTAACTTAAAGACTTTTCCCATTTCAAATTCTGATATTTTCTTCTTAATACCCTTGCTTGTCATACAATTCAATCTTTGTGCAAAGATACACATTTTGTTATGTAAACGCAAGCATTTACATAACAAAATATATATTCATATCGTGAAAGATGATTACCATTCATCACGCTTGCGTAGCATTTCGTCTATCTCTTCACGAAGAAAAAGAAGTCTTCCGTTAGCTTTAAGATATGGTATTTTGTGAGCCCATACCCAGTTGTAGATGGTTTTTTGCTCCACTTTGAGAATTTTCGATACGTCGATGATGTCAAGATACTCCGGTTTAAGAGGCGGATGGGTAGTTGTATCAACAGACTGCTCTTTCAGTATAAGCAGTTGATCGAGCTTATTCTCGACAGTTTTCAATCTGTCAAACAATCGCTTGCACCAATCCTTTTCTGAAGTATGTTCTATGTATGGCATAATTCTCCTTTTTGATAGTTACCACTTGTGTCTTGCGACAAGATACGCTGCTCCTTCATATAGGCAATGTACTTCTTTGCCGTTCGGTCCTTGATTTCCATTTCTCGCATCAACACGTCGCATAACTCTTGATATGATAACTTTAGTTTGGCACGGAATGCAGACTTTACAACAGCCAACAGCTCATCGGTCTTGCGTCTCTCTTTATCCTCCTTCGACTTTTCCCCACGATAAATGTGCATATCGGCTTTCTTATCCCAGCCAAAGAGCATCATCGGCACATCTAGCGGACTGCCGTCACGCACTTTCAGAGCCTTGACGACTGAGTATTCAGGATTGTCATCCTTCTCAATGGAGAGAATGCCGGCTGCCTTACGTTGCAGCTCCGAGCCTATATGCCCTCTGAGTTTAATGCCGTTAGGTACAAAATGTAGGACACAAATAATGCAAGTATTATAAATCCCTGCCAATCGATAGAGTTCGTCCACGATGGCTATACTCTCCGTTTCGTCGTTGGCGGAGCGTATCAGGTCTGCTATACCGTCAATGACCACAAGATGAATTCCACTGTGTTTGTGATGAAACAAGTCCATACTCTCACGAATGATTTTCAGTCTGTCCTTGCGAGATAGTGATGCCAAATAGAGAGAATGATAAAACTCAGGCACGGACTTGATACCAGCCCTGCGAAGCGTCTTCTCCAAGTTCTTATAGAGTTGTGCCTCGGACTGTTCCGTATCATAGTGAAGTACGGCCAAGCCTTTGGGGTTGGCGGTTACCTCCAATCCCAAGGTTTGCTCTGCCTGTAATCTTTCTGAACCAAGTGTGCCGGCAAGGATAGCAGCAATATAGTTACTCTTTCCTGTTCCTTCTCCACCTGTGATACAAAACAGATTGTCCTGCGTTCCAAGCGGAACACCATTTACTGCCACCACCGACTTTGAAGCGTCTGGCGGATTATCGTAGTCTATCTCACAAGATTGCAATATCATCATCGTCTGTGCATACATATTGGTGAACATATCATTAAGAAGCACTTTCAAGTCCTTTGCTTCATTGCCCAAGGCAAAGAAGTCCGATATATCCTTCTCCGACTTACCCCCCTGCAATGGCAAGGTCAGACTCAAGACCTTATATTGGGCAAGCTCATCCGTTTACCGTTTGGCTTCCCTTATGCCAGTCTCATCGGAGTCGTAC
This sequence comes from Prevotella sp. oral taxon 317 str. F0108, assembly GCF_000162415.1. Lineage (NCBI taxonomy): Bacteria > Pseudomonadati > Bacteroidota > Bacteroidia > Bacteroidales > Prevotellaceae > Prevotella > Prevotella sp. oral taxon 317. The sequence continues at coordinate 825,457 of NZ_GG740072.1, forward strand.
AATATAATAATGTGTCTAAAGCGGAGCTGTAACCCTTCGATGATATTCTCAGGAATCTGTGCCGTCTCACTGTTGAAACAGATGGCGTTGAAACCATGAGCCGAAAGTGAAAGCACGTCTTTCTCCCCACCTGTGATGAAAACAACATCCCCTTTGCTGGGCAGCTGCTGGAAGCCAAAGACATAGTCGTTCACTTTCTCACCCCCATAAAGAAAGCGCAGCTTACTCTTAGGGCGATAGACTTTTACAAACTTCCCCATACTGTATGCAAACATCGGATCTTCATGTGTTGAACCAAGTGTAAACGGCTTACCCTGATTGGAGACAGACTCATAGCGAGCAAGCGACTTTACATGAAAACGTTGCAGAGTCTTAGTATCAATACCATATTGCTCCCAATAGTCTAGTTCTTTGACATTGAAAGATTGCTCAATTAGCTTGTACCACTTTTTACCTTCCATCTTCTTGAGCTGGTTAGGTGGTTGTACTAAGGTTGGTTTGCAAGGCTTCATCATCATTGTGTGGGGATTACTATGTTCTTTCCTTTCAATGCAAATATTCAGCTGCAAGTCCCGATTTATGGTTTCAAGCACCTTAACAAAGTCTTTCCTCACGTCCAGTCCGAGCATTGTGGCTGCAAACCAAAAGCAGTCGCCGGAGTAGGCATCGTTGCCAAAGTCCTTCATTCGGTAGCAGCCGGACTTGTTGTCGAGATAGATATTGCACGATGCACGCCTGTCGTCATACAAAGGATTTCGGAAATTGCGCTTTGGCACAAAGTCGATGGGCATATAGAAGCAGAACACATCCAGTCCTTTGTTGGTTCGGCTCAGTATTTCTTCTTTGATGTTCATAGCTCCTCAAATAAAGTTTGACCATCACCCATATATCCTTTAAGGACACCATCCTTGTAGGCGTTGAGCCGTTGTAGGGCTTCCACTCGTCTGAAACCCTTGAATGAGGCACGTCCGCTCTTGACGGCGACGTAAAGTCCCTTGAACGGATAAGCAACGTGGTTGCATGATATATACCTGAACGGGATTGCGTTGGTGTCCCTCCATCGGGCAAGGGATGCCCGCGAAATGCCCAAGAGTCTGATGACGTCGGAGGAACTGAGTTCCATCTTATCCTCCAAAACGGAATAGTCGCGTCTCATTTCCACGATAAAGCCGGCTATTCGCTCCATGTCGTTCCTTAGTGAGCGTAACTCTGCAATTACCGTCTTTTGTAAATTGTCTTCTTCTGTCATATGCCACTTCTCTTTTCAGTTTAGGATTGAATTGTTGCTCTCCGTGGATTATCATCCGTCTGGAAATTCAGAGTCCTTCCCCAATTGGTGCAATAACAGCATAAGATGCTGCTTAAATCTTCTACTGTCCAGCTTGCACAGCCGATTGAGAATAACGATGAGATCTTCCTGCTCCATTGTGGAGAAGCGAAGGCTTTTATGGGGCGTGGTTGCAATCATGGAATCGATCATTCCCTTTGGGAGATGTATCAGCAGCACGTCCATATCGAAGGCTGCGGCACATCTTGCATAAGTGTTGATACGAAGGTCGGTCTGCATCTTGCAGTGTTTCATAAAGTTGGAATATTCCATGTCGGCATAGTCTGCCCTTAGCTTGCAGTTTTTGCAGGCGGAAAGCATGATTTCAAGCGTCGGAAGTACAACGTAGTATTTTGCATTCCTTCCAGAGTTTTGTTTCTTTGTCTTCATATGTATCCGTCTTTTTGTTAGAAATAATGCTGCAAAGTTCCTGACAAATAGGGCTTTAGAAAGAATATTAAATTGCCATTGTTGGCATTATATTGCCATTTTGCATTTTTTACATTATGCGTTATTTGTTGCCGTGTTGCCCAATGCGTAGGCGAAAATCTTGAGCCTGCCATATCAATCAATCACACCTTTGGGACTGTCAGTGCATGGTGCAAGGTCTATCTATATATATAGACTTGCACCATGCACTGAAAATTGTAGCCAAAAGATTTCTAAAACATTTTCCCACAATAATTTGGAGGATGTTCTACTTTTTTGTACTTTTGAACCCAAGAAATGCAAGTGCGCATTTCGGGTAGCAGTATCTGCGTGTACTCTCAAAATACTCTGTTGTGGCTACAATATGGCTACAATTAAAAAGGATAAAAAAATAAAAGACTATGATACAAGGAGTTGCAGCGGAATGGTCATTTTCCCCTCTCTCCGCTAATAAGGGTGTAAATCAGCTGTTTATTGGTTTACACCCTTTATTATGTATTGAAATGAAATAGGCAAAAAAGGCATACCCGACATAGGGCATTTAACCCTCAATCGATCATTGTATATTAAACACCAATTTATGGAAACATAAATAGAGAGAACTCTATTGACTTAGTGTAGTAAAGCCAAGACAAGCACTCCTTTCATATCCGAAGTGCAAGACAAATCAACTTATTGGTTTATCAACTCACGAAAATCCAACAGCACCCAAATGAGTCAACTCATCAACTCTCCAACCCACTAACACGAAAACTTAAATTATCGTTTTTATTTTACAATATCGTTCTAATTTTCACTTCGTTCTAGCGAAAATAAAAGCTAAAAAGTAGGAAAATAGCCACTATTCATCACCTATCACACCCAACGTTTTGTCTATTTTCAAGAACAAAACCTACATTTTGTACCATTTTGCCTTTCTAGTTTGTCTGCTAGCTCGTATTTTTTCATGCCCAATTACGCACTTTTAGCCCCTAAAATGCCACTTTTCAATGGCTATTTTGCCCTTTTGCGCCAAGTTTTTAATGATTCAGAAAGGTTTTGTTTATACGATTGCAGTGAATTTTTATGCTTTTCATCTAGCATTTAGTAGCATTTTACCTTGCGTTTAGCACCAAAATGCACTTCGTTTAGCACCAAAACACACTACGTTTAGCACCAAAATGCATTGCGTTTAGCACCAAAACGCACTGCGTTTAGCATCAAAACGTACTGCTTTTAGCGGCAAAACGCCGAGAAGTTGGTGCAAATGATGCTGTTTTTAAATAAAAATTCATTTTGTCGCATTCACATGCAAACCCCGTTTTGCATCAAAACAAACCTTCACGAGAATCGATTTTTTGCGGCAAGGTGAGCAACTGATGGGCTAAAAGGGCACTTATAATGTTAAAATTGTTACTAAAAATTGGACAAAGAGAATGGTTGTGCCGTACAAACGCGTGTGGGCAACGGTATGGAAAGAACGTACGCCTATGACCGCCACTATTGGTCTACTTTCTCTTACGCAAGAAAAACAACCGCTTATCTCAAACTAGCATTGCTTGATGTTCCGTGCGAGAAAACGACGAAATTACATAACAAACCGAATGATAGTATGGGAAATGTGATTGTTTAGCAAAACATTTCATAATGACACATGGTATTCATCATTTTTTTTTACTACTTTTGTAGGTACTAAAACCTACATATCATGACAAACAACAAACGATTGGCATACGTACTTACTTACGTTTTGGCTTTGTTTCTTGTAGCGTGCGAGAAACCTGTGGTTGACAGCGAGCCTGAAAAAGAAGCGGAGACCGATGGCATAACGCTTATTTTCGAAGCCCCAACTGCTGAGCCCTACACCGAAATAGGTGAAGCTAGACCTGCTTACGCCACAAAAAATGAGGCCTTAACTCAGTTAAGCGTGAGTGTGTTTAAGGGGGGTAAGCGTGTGAAGAGCGTGCACCTGTCGGCTGAGAACGACTTATTTATGAAACCATCCTTGCGACTAGACGATGGTACATACAGCGTTGTGGCTGTGGCTCATGCAGGAATGGGACACGCAACAATCACCAATGCGCAACGAATAACTTTTTACAAGAACAAAATTACCGACACCTATGTATATTGTGGAGAGATAACCGTATCGGGTAAGTCAACCTTCACACTGTCTATGAAACGCGTAACTGCCATGTTTCAGCTGTCAGTTACCAGCACGTTGCCACAAAACGTGGCACAAGTGGAGTTCAGATACACGGGCGGAAGCAGCACGCTAGATGCCAAAGGCCTTGAAGGGTGCGTAAATTCACGACAAACAGAAACGCGCGAAGTTACAGAAATGATGAGAACCACTCCACCAACATTTGCCATCTACACCTTTCCACGCACCGACAGTGAGGGCTTGAAGATAAAAGTGAGTTTTAATGACAAGAACGGCAACACGCTATACGAGGAGAATTATGAAGAGGTACAAGTGAAACTTGGCATGAAGACATGCTATAAATGCAACCTACCCAAAGATTTTGTCGATGCCTTATCAAAAGAAGGGTGTATTGTGGAAGAGTGAGGCTCAGCCAGTACTGAAAATCATCATGAATCAGGCAGGCATAAAACTACTCACCTTATACTGAGCAGCGTTACACACACTGCCCATTACAAGATAGGTAAGCTGTATGTCGACTTGCTTATCTCTCTACCCATTTCACTGCTACGCGACAAACCTCAGCCGTATCGCCCGTTCGCGTACACTTCACAATTTGGTAAAGTTCTTCGACCTCTGTTATCTCCTCCTTATAATAATGCAGTACATCGCCAAAGTGACTTTCAGCCACGTATGCCACATCTATTCGCCCTACGCGATAGGTGCGATGCCACGTTTCTGGCTTTAAGTTGAAAAGGTGTTCGAGATACTTCACGCTGTTGATGTGCCCATTGATGTCTACATCGCTGTAATGAGTTTCGACAGAACCCTCTAAAATCGCCTGTCCGCTCAACTTAACGCGCGAAGATACGGCAATAGGACAGGCCTTTTCTTTATCAACATAATTCACGATACTGCCTTCGTTGATGGCCAAAATGTCGGCGGGCTGTCGCGTTTGCGTGTCTATCATGGCCCAAACACTACGGCCATAGCCGTAAACAGTGCCTGTTTCTGCATCGGTCATCTGAAAGTTTCGGTTGGTAAAGAAACGCATTACGCCGTCAACCCATGTTTCTACGCTCATGCGCGAGTACTCCTTTGGCAGTTCTTCTAGTTCAAGTGCCAGCCTCGATAGCACCCAGGTCTTATGGATAGTGTTTAGATAGGTCATGCCAAAGCCTCTGTCATTTGAGTGAAAGTCAGCTGCATTAAGCACATGATTACCTAAATGCCCCACAAAAAGGTGGTGCGTGAAGTCGCAATGGAATGGTTCTATTAAGAATTCGTACTTCCCTATCTTATCTAACATCATACTATGCAGTGGTTTAAACTTATAATAAATAGCATCAAACTTCTCCATATATAACATCTAGGAGTTGTGATGCGCTATGAAAGGGCTGGCGAGTGCTACTAACAAACCATCTGCCCCATTTAACGGCTACAAAGTTAACTAGAAAACATGTTACGCCCCAAGTTTGTTGACAATAAATAAGGCCTTTACACATTTATAGGAATTTTATTGGACGAAAAGCGGACGGTGAAAAACTGGGGTAAGCAAAAGAGAAAGGTTAGGTAGGTTAGGCCTATCGGTTAAAAAGACTTGCTGGACGGGTAAGAGAATTTAAATAAAAAAATACGTGCGCCCATAAAAAAGAAAGCCCCGACACTCAAAAGAATGTCGGGACCATTTTTATAACTTAGCTACGAAAATTATTCGCCCTTGCTGCTATCATTGAAAGTAGCAACACGGTTGAACGAAACTTCTTCAAACAGCGTGTCTGTTACACCCATACCCTTAGTGGTAAGGCGGCTAGCAGCAATCTTGTACCTCTTAACAAGTGCGTCCTTAACGGCTTGTGCACGAGCGTTAGAAAGCTTTTGGTTCAGTTCTGCGCTACCTTCGGGAGAAGCGTAACCGCGAATTTCAACCTTAGCTTCTGGGTGATTTCTCATGTACGAAGCGATAAGTTCCAGCGGAGCATACTGTGCAGGGTCGATAACAGCCTTACCTTGACGGAAGAGAACGGTGGGTTGCAGGTTGGTAACCGTTTCCGATTTCACGTTCTTAACGATGGTCTTGGGTTGGTTGTTGCAATCGTCCAAAGCCTTTTGGAGGTCAGAAATCTGACGATCCTTTTCAGCCAAACGACTGTCTTTGTTGCTCAGGTCACCACGAAGGCTGTTGATTTGAGCGTTCAAGCCATCAATTTCAGCTTGGTCGCGAACTTGTGCAACCGTGAAGTTGTGCGAACCGTTTGAGTTTCCAAAGCGATAAACCAAACCTCCGTTGAGTTGAACGAACGACTTGTTGATGTTGTATTCTAAACCTTCCTTGCCTTCTCCATTAAGTCTATATATGATAGCGGGCTCAACGTAGAATTGGAATTGCTTGCTAGAACCAAAGTTCAGAGCAAAGTCGATAGCAGCCTTAGAAGTAAGAGCGTTTACGTTTTTCCAATCTTGGTTGTTGAAAGTGTGCAACCAGCCAAGACCATACAAACCGATAACCTCGAACGTACGGGGCTCGCCTTTGTAGCCACCAACCCAGTTACTGAAGTTGATTGTTGCCAGAGCAGAGCTGTTGATGAAGCGAACGAACGTGCCATACGACGTTCCTGGCTTGTTAGAGAAGTAAGCGTTGCCTTCAACAGCCACACCAAATACAGGGGTAAAGTAACGGCCAATGCGCAGGCCAGCGTTAGGGTTGAGGTTTTTCAACCAGCTATGACCAGTTGTAACAGTAGAAACACCACCATTAACACCGATGTAGAAATTGTCGAAAGTCTTGCTTTCGGTTACTGTTTGCGCGGAAACAGAGGCTGCCAAAGAAACGGCAGCGAAAAGTGTAAACAACTTTTTCATTCCTGAATAATTAAATTTGACTTATTAAGTTATCTCAATCTAAACGCTTGCAAAGGAAAAGAAAAAAGCTGTAAGCACCAAATAAATTATCAAAAAATAACCATTTTATCCTCTAAATAGTCCAAAATAAGATGGGAATGGGACATAAAATGACCTTAAAAGCGAAATAAAATACACTTTTCAATGCACTCTTTCGTCTTTTTTGTAACTTCGCATCATGAAGAAAGTAATCTTAATTACGGGCGGCCAACGCTCAGGGAAAAGCCTTACTGCCGAACGCATGGCACTCAATCTCTCGCCAACACCAGTGTATATGGCCACGGCTCACGCTTGGGACGACGAGTTTAAGCAGCGTATTGCGCGACATCAAGAACGGCGCGGACCATGCTGGACCAACATCGAAGAAGAGAAAACGCTAAGCAAACACCTATTATATAATAAGGTGGTGGTGGTAGATTGCATCACCCTTTGGTGCACCAACTTCTTCTACGGCGCAAGCAACAACACGTCAACACTGCCCGATGTAGACCGAACACTTGAAGAGCTGAAGGCCGAGTTCGACAAGCTTACAGCACAAGAGGCCACTTTTATCTTCGTTACCAACGAGATAGGAAGTGGCGGAGTAAGCAACAACGCCCTACAACGCCGCTTTACCGACCTACAAGGATGGATGAACCAATATGTAGCAGCTAGGGCCGACGAGGTTTACCTGATGGTTAGCGGCATTGCGGTGAAGATAAAATAGTCACTTTGTCACCCGACACAGCGTTTTTCCAAATCTCTGTCCATTCAACGCTTTCATTTTTATGCGATGATGCACTTCAACATACCTCCCTTAATGCTAGACGACTCTCTCGTTTGGCAGAAAATAGACAACCTCAACAAACCCAAAGGTTCGCTGGGGATGCTCGAAACCCTTGCTTATAGAATATGCCGCATACAGCACACACTATCGCCCACCCTGTCGCATCCTTGCCATCTGCTCTTCGCCGCCGACCACGGCATAGAGCAAGAAGGCGTAAGCGTATCCCCAAGAGCAGTAACCTGGCAACAAATGATAAACTTTACGCATGGTGGAGGTGGGGTGAACCTCTTCTGCAAGCAACATGGTTTCGAACTAACACTTGTGGATATGGGGGTAGACCACGACCTAACGGCCCATCCAACAATACTCAACCGCAAGATAGCTAACGGCACGCGCAACTTTCTTCACGAACCAGCCATGAGCCAGCAGCAAATGCAACAAGCCCTAAACACTGGCAGCGAGCTAGCAGAAAGTTGCAAAGCCAAGGGCTGCAACGTGCTTTGTCTGGGCGAAATGGGCATTGGCAACACCTCGCCATCAAGTGTTTGGATGAGTCTTTGGGGCAACTTACCGCTTAGCAGTTGCGTTGGTAGTGGTTCAGGGCTAAATACTGAGGGCGAAAAGCACAAGCTAGCCGTACTCGAACAGGCCGTAAACCACTTCAAACGCCAACCATTGCCCCACAACGACCCTGCAACCATCATCCAATACTTTGGCGGATTCGAGATGGTGGCCGCCATCGGGGCGATGCTCCGCGCTGCCGAACAGCGCATGATAGTGCTAGTTGATGGTTTCATTATGTCTGCCAGCATGCTAGCCGCAAGCAAACTAAACCCTGCCGCACTTGATTATGCCGTCTTCGGACACTGTGGCGACGAGAGCGGACATCGCCAATTGCTGTCCTTGATGCAAGCACAACCCATCCTACAACTAGGCATGCGCCTGGGCGAAGGTACAGGGGCGTTGTGCGCTTACCCCATAATCGAAAGCTCCGTACGAATGATAAACGAAATGAACAACTTCAAAGATGCGAATATCGACAAATACTTCTAGATGGTACGACCGTCCTTGGGCGGCCTTCATCTTCTTTACCCGACTTCCTTTCTGGCGTATTCATCAGCCACCGAAAGACGCTTACGAGTCGGTTGTTGAGTTCTGGCCTCTCGCAGGGTGGTTAACAGGCGCGCTAATGGGTGCCATCATTTGGTTTGGCTCAAAGGTTTTGCCCTTCTCCATTGCCATTTTAGCGGCCATTGCTGCGCGATTGTTGGTTACGGGCGCACTGCACGAAGACGGATTAGCCGACTTCTTCGATGGTTTCGGCGGGGGAGGAAAAGACCGCAGCCGTATTCTCGCCATCATGAAAGACTCGCATATCGGCACGTTCGGCGTTCTTTCGCTCATCGTTTACTTCGCGTTGTTCTTCGAATGTATGCTTTCACTCGGCCCATTATACGCCGCACTCGTTGCATTCACGGCCGATCCGTTCTGTAAAATGGTGGCAGGACAAATCACCCAGATACTTCCTTACGCCCGAACCGAAGAGCAAGCCAAGGCTCATAACATTTATCGCAGGTTCAATCTCACGGCAGGGGTCTCGCTCATGGTGCAAGGTCTTACGCCATTCATTGGCCTTCTTTATTTCGATGCTCATTGGGGCAGCCGACTTTTAGATTGGAATTTCCTTGTAGCTGCACCCTGTCTCACCATGTTTTTCCTATACATGCTGATGCTGCGCCGCATCAAAGGCTATACGGGCGATTGCTGTGGAGCCGTGTTTTTGCTGTGCGAGTTGGCATTTCACCTAACGGCCGTAGTGTTACTCACCGCTAACTTTACCCTTTAAAATCTTTTTTTTAGATATGGAAATCATCTTTGTAAGACACACCAGCGTGGCTGTTGCCAAGGGCACATGCTATGGTTGCACCGATGTTGCGCTGTCAGAAACCTTCGAACAAGAGGCCACCCTCACCCGTAACGCCTTGTCAGCACACGCCCCTTTCGATGCGGCATACAGCTCACCACTTAGTCGAGCCACACGTCTTGCGGCCTTCTGCGGTTACGAAAGCCCCATAATCGACCCACGATTATGCGAAATGAACATGGGCGATTGGGAGATGCGACGTTTCGATGAGATAGTAGACGATAACCTTCAACGTTGGTATGCCGACTACATGAACGTGCGCACAACCAATGGGGAGGGTTTCCCCGACGTGTATTCACGCGTTTCCGACTTTCTCAATCAATTGAAAACCCAACCCCATCGCCGCGTGGTGGTGTTCGCTCATGGTGGTGTGCTGATTTGTGCAGGCATATATGCGGGAGTATTTAAGCGCGAAAACGCTTTCGAACACTTAACGCCCTTTGGCGGATTGCTAAGGATAACTATCTGAATGCCCCACTCCATCACCGCAACAGGCTGATGGAAAACCAGGAGAATAAAACCGAATAACCGCTAACCATCATAACCCATCACCCCAATCCTTAACCTTTTTTAAACCCGCGAAGTAACAATTGTTACCAAACAAACAACATTTTATAACTAAATTTGCAACGTAATCGAAATTAAAATAAGACCAAATATGGAACATAAAATGAGAGGTTACCTCCCGCCGATGGACCCAGAAAAGCTTAAAGCGCTTTTCGAAATAGAGAATGCATTCAAGTCCGGACAGCTATCTGCCGACGAGGCCCGACAGCAAATTAAAGAACGTGTAGGCAAAGTTAGTGCCTACCACGTGGCCTACATAGAGCAGACAATGACCGAAGAGACCAGCGACGAATGCATTCGCGAAGATGTACACGCTATAATCAACATGCTGGGCGACCAAATAGACAACACGATGCCCAATCTTCCGGCCGACCACCCCATCATGCATTACCTTAAAGAAAACGAGGAAATGAAGCGATTGCTCTTAGCGGTGGAAGACTTGGTGCAATACCCGATGATTAAGAACCAATGGCTTGAGCTATACGATAAGATTAGTCAGTACCCCATACACTACAAACGCAAACAAAACCAACTTTATCCCATGCTTGAACGCAAGGGATTTACACGCCCCACAACAACAATGTGGACCTTCGACGACATGGTGCGTGATGAAATTCGTGAGGCAGAACGCCTGCTGCGCGAAGACCAAGAAGACGCCTTCATCAAACAACAAGAACGCGTCCTACTCTACGCACGCGACCTAATGGAGAAAGAGGAATTTATCCTTTATCCCACGTCGATGGCCCTTATCAGCGAAGAAGAGTTTGAAGACATGAAGAGTGGCGACCAAGAAATTGGCTTTGCCTTCTTCGAAGTGGAACACAAAACCACTGAAAACAAGGTGGGAACCCAACCGAACGAACAAAATAACTTTGCCAACGATTTGCAAGCCTTGCTCACAAAATATGGGTATTCGGCTGCCGGCGGAGGAGACAAGTTGGATGTTACCACGGGCAAACTAACGCTCGAACAGGTGAACCTCATTTACAAACACCTGCCCATCGACATCTCCTTCGTGGACGAAAACGAACTGGTTTGTTTCTACTCAGACACCGACCACCGCATTTTCCCACGCAGCAAGAATGTCATCGGACGAGAAGTAATGAACTGTCACCCTCGAAAAAGCGCACATATTGTTCGCGAAGTGATAGACAAACTAAGGAGTGGCGAACAGGATAAGGCCGAATTTTGGATTAACAAGCCAGGATTGTTCATCTATATTATATATGTGGCCGTACGCGATAAGGATGGAAAGTTCCGTGGCGTACTCGAAATGATGCAAGATTGCACCCACATTCGTGCATTAGAAGGCTCGCAAACACTGCTTACATGGAGCAATGGCGACACGTCTGAAACCGCCGAACAAAGCCACAATACGCAGGAAACGCGAGTTGAAGATACAGAAACCGAAGACGAAGAGACGACAGAACCCGTAACAGAGATTACTCCTCAAACTCGTCTGAAAGATCTTCTCAAGCAATATCCCACGCTTAAAAGTCGGTTACCCGAGCTCAATCCCAAGTTTAAGATGCTCAACACGCCGCTAGGCAAAATCATGATGGGCAAAGCTAACGTGCAAATGATGAGCGAACGCTCTGGAATACCGCTCGATAAACTTATCGAAGGGATAAAGAAACTGATAAGCTAAAATCTCAATTAGGTATATAGGCAGGATAACACAACCGTCAGCCAGCTGAATGCAAACATGCACTTCTGCTGGCGGACTTTTTTATTTGCATACATCTAATTCCAATTATTGCTGTCCGGTAAAATCAAATTGAAAGGCACTAACTATAAAAGTGCGTAATTCATCTTGGCTTTTCTCTCTTCCTTTCTTCTAGAGAAAAATTAGTATGGTTAGTCTTGTTCTTCAACAATTCATTGATGTTTTCTATGATAACACCAGCCTGGCGTTCCCTTCCCGTTCTTGGCAAGTCCATTAAATCTTTGTTGAATATCCTTCTCATGTTGTGGCGAAACGTACGGTTCTTTTTTATCTTAGCATTGTATCAAACAACATTCCTATGGCCGTGGCTACCCCATAGGCGGTGATGTTGGCTGCTGTTTTGCCTAATACTTTGTTTAAAGCCTTGCCTTTGCGGATAGCCTTCATCGTATTAAATGTCTTTATGTGCAAGGGGATATAGCATAACGAGAAGGCAAAAGCGAAGTAATGTCCTGCAAGGATGAAAGCAAAGCCCGACAGCAAAATGGCAAAAAGGCCAACAAAGAGATAAAGCCATAAGGTACGTTCTATGCCTAACCTAACGGCAAGCGTGCGTTTGCCTGCCTCAATATCATTTTCGATGTCGCGGAAATTGTTTACTATCAATAAGGTATCTATCACAAAACCGCAGGCAAGAGCTAAGGCGAAAGGTTCGGCTGAGAAGCTTAATGCAGAGTGTGGAAGGGCTAAAACGTAGGTGCCATAAACAGGAACAAGGCCGAAAAACACCAACACTAGTACATCGCCCATACCTTTATAAGAGAGATGAGTGGTGTATAGGAAACAAAAGACAACGCATACCAATCCTACCAAGATGGTTATCCATCCGCCAAAGAAGATAAGCGGCAGACCGATGAGGCAAGCCAAAAGGGTTGTTAGATACAGGGCACACTTCATTTTTGCAGGCGTTATCCAGCCTTGTGCACAAGCTCGTTTAGGGCCAAGGCGCTTTTCGTTGTCGTTTCCTTTGCGAAAATCAAAGTAGTCGTTAACAAAGTTGGCATCTATCTGCATCACGAAAGCAAAGAGAAAGCAAAACACAATGGGTAACAACCTTATCTCGTTGCCGGTTTTTAGATAGGCAGACATGGCTCCAAGCAATACGGGAACAGCAGCACCAGTAAGTGTTTTAGGCCGTGCAGCCAACAACCAGGCCTTGGCAGAGTTGGTTTTTATGGTTTTATTTGTATTCATTATTTGCATTTGCCGTAGTGGTGTTGCCCCTTCTGTTTCTTTTCGAGTATTCCTTGATAATAATAAAGGGCTGCGCCAATGGCCGTGCAGAACTCGCTGTGCTTAGGGATGCGAAAATGTACATGATAAAGCCTTTCCATAGCTGGGAAAACGTCTTTGCATTGTGGCAAAAGGGTTAGGTTGCCAATGAGCACATATTCTTTTATGCCTGTATTTAGCGACGAAAGGATGGTGCCACTGCCGATGGATTGCAGCACCATACAGATTAGTCCGAGGGCGATGTCTTCGCGAGATGCATTGCTTTTGGCGTTACCAAAAAGACTTGCAGTAGCATCCATTGGCAAACCTGACAAGGGTTGTGCGCTGATATCGCCGATAAGCAGGTTGATATTGGTGATGTCGCCTTGCAGGGCAAGTGTCGACACCTGCTTGATATCGTCGGTTTTGAGCAAAATACGCGACAGGCCTTGCAACGTTCCACCGCCGATACCGATACCGCCGATGTGTTCAATGCGGTCGCCATCGCATTGAACAAGCGACGTTCCCGTGCCCATACTTACCACAATCATACGGTCGATCTCCGTTTCATAGCGTGCGCCAAGTCCGTCGGCTAAGAACTCATCGGCCTTGTTGGTGGGCAATCCGTAGATGGGTTCGTTGATGTAAGCAGCGCCAACTCCGGTTAGCATCACGTGTTCAACTTCTTCCAAAGAAATCTTATTGTCGTGCAGATACTTACCAAATGCTCCATAAAGCGAAGTTACAGGGTCGGTGGCCTTGATGCGCAAGGGCGAAATAACAATGCCATCCTTGTTTATCCCTACAATCTTTGTGGTGCTGATGCCCACGTCTATGCCGATAACTATTCCCATGTTTTGTTTGAAGTGTCTGGTTTGAAGATAAAGAATTGTCCGCCATCGCTTTGACAATGAGTGCGCAACAAGTCCGAAATGAAGATGGCGTTTTCGCGAACACGAGCCTCATTGCCGTCGTAACCATTGATGAGCATCAACAATTCGCAGGTGTCTAAGGTCAGTTTGGTGCGTTCGTTGTCGCTTGTGGGGGTGCCAATGCCACCCAGTTCGTCGCGATATACGGGCAAGCCCTCGATATTTAATGTGCCTCTCCCAATGCCTTCGTATGGTTCGCCCGCTTTGCCTACGCCTAATTTCAGCGTTGAACCTGCGATTTTGGAGGCGTCGAAACCGCCTATGCTGTATCCATGTACAATGCTAGCCAAGTTTATAAGGTCTACCAGGGTGTTGGCCTGATAGAGATTTTTGCCCTGTAACAGTCGTCTGATGAGCGACTCGGATGCTGGGCGGTATCGCGAAGGGTCTTTTCCCAAGGCCTTATACACCTGTCTTGTGGCGGCAATGCTGGGCTGTTGTTTCAGCGATTCGGTGGTGAGAGTCTGCCGAAGTTGTGCTTGTGTGGCCTCGATCTTCTCCCATAGGTTTGCATCGAAGGTCGTGTTAGCCACCTTAGCCACAAGACATGCACCCACAAAATTGGGACAGACCGCAGCTATTTCGGGCAAAACAGAAACGGTTATCATTATTCCAACATTTTAAGAAAGGCGCTTTCGTCTATCATGTCGATGCCCAACTGCTGTGCTTTCTGCATCTTTGATGGCCCCATATTGGCTCCTGCGAGGATGAAAGACGTTTTGCTGCTTATCGAACTGACGTTCTTTCCGCCGTTACGTTCAATCATCTCCTTATATTCGTCGCGGCTATGCTGCTCGAAGACACCGCTAATAACGATGTTTTTGCCAGCCAACTTTTCGCTAGCGGGCTGTTGTTGGTCGACACTTTGCGACATTTGCAGCCCATATTGGCGAAGTCGTTCGATAATGTTGAGGTTCACTTCATCGTGGAAAAAGCGCACAACGCTTTCTGCTATCACCGTGCCTACGCCTTCAACTTCAACAAGTTGCTCGGGTGTTGCAACCATCAGCGCATCTATCGACTTGAAGTGCTTAGCCAATAGCTTGGCCGTTGTTTCGCCAACGAAACGTATTCCGAGTGCGAAAAGCACACGTTCGAAAGGCGTAGACACAGAATCTTGAATGCCTTTCACAATTTTTTGGGCCGACTTCTGCCGTGTTCCGTCGCCATTTATTTGCTCTGTGCGTATCTCGTAGAGGTCGGCCACGTTGCGAACAATTCCTCTGCGGAAGTAATCGTCCACGGTTTCAGGACCGATGGAGTCGATATTCATGGCTTTTCGGGCGATGAAGTGTTCGATACGGCCTTTAATCTGCGGTGGACAACCCGTGTCGTTGGGACAATAATAGGCTGCCTCGCCAGCGTATCTCACCAATGGGGAGCCGCATTCGGGGCAGTTACTGATAAAATGAACTGGTTGGAGATTGGGCGAACGGTGACTAACGTCTACGCCAACAATCTTTGGAATGATTTCGCCACCTTTTTCTACGAAGACGTTATCGCCGATATGGAGGTCGAGACTGCGAATGAAGTCTTCGTTGTTAAGGGTTGCACGTTTCACCGTTGTGCCTGCTAGCAATACGGGTTCCATGTTGGCAACGGGCGTTACGGCACCTGTACGCCCCACTTGGAAAGTAACCTCGTTCAGGCGAGTGCAAACGCGTTCGGCTTTAAACTTGTAAGCGATGGCCCAACGTGGGCTTTTTGCAGTAAAGCCTAGCTGTTGCTGCTGGCGCAAGCTATTTACTTTTAGTACGATACCATCGGTGGCAACGGGCAAATCGTGGCGTGCGGTATCCCAATGGTTGATAAATTCGTATATTTGTTCTAGCGATGTGGCCTTATGCATGCCTTGGCTCACCTTAAAACCCCATGTTTCGGCTGCTTTTAGGTTTTCGTAATGGCCGTCGGAGGGCAAATCATCGCCAAGAAGATAGTACAAGTATGCGTCTAGCTTGCGTTTGGCAACAAGTCTCGGATCATGGCTTTTTAGAGCACCTACAGCCGCATTCCGTGGGTTGGCAAGTAATGTTTCTCCAGCCTTTTCCAATTTAACGTTCAGCTGTTCAAACACTTTCCAAGGCATCAGTATTTCGCCTCGAATTTCAAATTCGTTGGGGTAACCAGTGCCGGGAAGTACAAGTGGAATGGCACGAATTGTGCGAACGTTAGCCGTTACGTCGTCGCCTTGTTCGCCGTCACCACGGGTAACGGCCCTAACAAGACGCCCCTGCTCGTAGGTTAACGAGATGCTAAGCCCGTCGTATTTCAGTTCACAACACACCTCGAAAGGCTGTCCGCCAAGGTCTTTGCTGACGGTAGCGTACCAACTAGCCACCTCTTGTTCATTATAAGTGTTGGCCAACGACAGCATGGCGTATTTATGTTTCACTTGTGTGAAACCCGTGCTGAGGTCGCTACCCACGCGTTGGGTGGGCGAATTGGGGTCGTACACTTCGGGATGCTTGGCCTCCAAGTCTTGTAACTCGCGCATTAAGCGGTCGAACTCTTGGTCGGACAACGTAGGCGAGTTCTGCACATAGTACAAGTAATTGTGGTGGTGGAGCTGTTCGCGCAGTTCCTCAATTCGTTTAATCTCTTCCATTTGCGCTGTTGTGTTAGGGTTGGACATTAGAATGTGGGCGTATAACTATTAACTATTTGCCAAGCTGCATTTTAAGCTTGCCGGTGGGCGAAACACTAACTTCTACCACATAGTAGCTGGGCGAATCGGGCATGGCCAGCAAGGCGTTGAAGTGCACACCAGACTTATCTACGCCA
Source organism: Prevotella sp. oral taxon 317 str. F0108 (assembly GCF_000162415.1). NCBI lineage: Bacteria > Pseudomonadati > Bacteroidota > Bacteroidia > Bacteroidales > Prevotellaceae > Prevotella > Prevotella sp. oral taxon 317. The sequence goes on from NZ_GG740072.1 coordinate 842,144, forward strand.
TAGAGCGTGAGGTCGCTAAGGATAGCTTGCATCAAGAAATCTTGGGGAACGAACTTGTTGAAGTCGTTTTTCCTGAAATCGTGAGAGAAAAGGCGGTTTGCGCCAGAGTAAACCGTGAGATTGACGATGTTGTCGTGGTAAACGTTATCCACTTCTACGCCCTCATCGTTGTAAGTAGCCTTGATAACCTTGTAAGTGGTAGGGTTAACCTGGATGTAGCATCGATAACGCATATCCTCGTACGAAACAAGTGTGTCTTTTTTTATCAGCTGGTTTTGGTTTAGCACTTGCGCCTTGTTGTTATCGAATTGAAACTTGTCGAGTGCATCTTCACTAAGTGTGAGTTTCACCGTTTCGCCATTCGAATTGTTAAACATAAAGAGGTGGGGTGCCTGCTTAACGATGGGGTATTTCACCGTATCGTCGGCTCCATGAATAACTAGCGTGTCCCTGAATATCTGAAAATAAGCAGGAGAGCTAGTCGAATCGGGATAGTAGATGGTGTCGCCTTTCACCTTAAAGGCCACACTCTCATCGTCGGCATTTATCCAAATGCCTTGCAACATTTGTTTGGCTACCTTGTCTTCTTCCACTTTCCCTTCATTCTTGGGCGTTTTAGGAGCACAGGCCACGATAGCCGTCGCGGCACATAACAAGGCAAGGATGTTGTTTGTTCGTAAAATCATCTTATGTGTACAATCTGTAATTCTACCGGCCTATGCTGTGATAGTCAAAGCCGTAACTTTCTAATTCTTTCTTCTCAAATATGTTTCTGCCGTCGATAAGCAGCTTTCGGTTCATCACTTTGCCCACAATCTCCCAGTTGGGCAACCTAAATTCGTTCCATTCGGTGAGCAACAATAATGCGTCGGCATTGTTAACGGCATCGTACAGGTCGCTCGCATAGTTCACCGTTGTACCAATTCGCCTTTGGCATTCGGGCATAGCCACGGGGTCGTACACCTTAATACGGCAACCAGCTTGCCTAAGCAGCTCGATAGTTACTAACGCAGTAGACTCGCGCATGTCGTCGGTTTCGGGCTTGAACGATAGTCCCCATAGGGCGATGGTCTTGCCGTTAAGACCTTCTTTGGCAAAAGCGGCGGCCAACTTGTTGAAAACTACGTGTTTCTGGGCTTCGTTTACACGCTCAACGGCTTTGAGAACCTCCATAGAATAGCCCATGTCGTCGGCCGTCTTGATAAGTGCCTTGACATCTTTGGGAAAACAACTGCCACCATATCCACAACCTGCGTAGAGGAATTTTCGGCCAATACGGGTGTCACTTCCTATGCCGGCACGCACCATATTCACGTCTGCCCCTACCCGTTCGCATAGGTTTGCGATGTCGTTCATAAACGATATTCGGGTGGCCAACATGGAGTTGGCCGCATATTTTGTCATTTCGGCACTGGGGATGTCCATGAAGATAACTCTGAAATTGTTGATGAGGAAAGGCTTGTACAGGCGTGTGAGCAGTTCTTTTGCCTTTTCGCTCTCCACGCCAACCACTACGCGGTCGGGACTCATGAAGTCTTTGATGGCGTTTCCCTCTTTAAGGAACTCCGGGTTACTGGCCACATCGAACGTTACGTCGGCATGCCGCTTGTCTAATTCGGCCTGTATGGTTTCGCGTACAAGCTTGGCCGTGCCTACCGGAACGGTACTCTTGGTTACCACCACCATGTATTTGTTGAGGTGTTGGCCAATGGTTCGTGCCACCTGCAACACATATTTAAGGTCGGCACTGCCGTCTTCGTCGGGCGGTGTTCCAACAGCCGAAAAAACGATTTGCTGCTCGTTAAGGACACTTTCCAAAGAGGTAGTGAAACGTAGGCGACCTGCTTTGACGTTTTTAAGCACCAATTCGTCTAGACCTGGCTCGTAGATGGGTATCTCGCCGCGCTTTATTCGTTCTATTTTCTCGGTGTCTACGTCTACACAAGTAACGCTCGCACCAGTGTCTGCAAAGCATGCACCCGAAACAAGTCCTACGTATCCCGTTCCTACTATAGCTATATTCATAGGTTAACTTTCCTCCTCTTTAGTTAGTTTGTTCGCCTTTGTTACTCAAAGACTTCTGCCTCGCCCAGGCTTTTGCCTTTTAGGTCTTTCGCACTGGTTACAATCTTGTCGTACTCAATGGGCCATTCAATGCCCAATGTTTCGTCGTTCCACCTAATGCTGGTTTCGCTTTGCGGGCAATAAACGTTATCTACCTTATATGTAAACACCGCCTCGGGGCTCAACACGAGAAAACCATGGGCAAAACCGCGAGGTATAAACAATTGTTTTTTATTCTCGTCGCTCAGTTCTACGGCCACATATTTGCCAAAAGTGGGCGAACTCTTGCGCAAATCTACGGCTACATCGAGAACCCTTCCCTTAATGACACGTACCAATTTGGCTTGCGATGCCTCACCTTTCTGATAGTGAAGGCCACGTAACACGCCAAAGGAGGATTTCGACTCGTTGTCTTGAACGAAGTCTACTTTACCAACATGTTTTTCAAATTCTTCTTTTTTCCAGGACTCGAAGAAATAACCGCGCTCATCGTTAAAAACCTTTGGTTGGATAACGAAAACGCCTTGTAGTTCTGTTGCTATGTATTCCATCGTGATTTATTTTGATGTACAAAGATAGTACAAAACAAAGAAACGACAAAAGAAAATTGATAAATTAGCCCTTAGTTGGCGATAAGTTAACTATTGACCGCCGAAAGAATGCCCAAACGCATAAACAGGTAAGCATAAAAATGGGTGGCGACACTTACTTGGCCAATACCCAATTTGTTTTTAATCTTCATGTTGCCAAGATGTGTTTTAGTGCATTCTCTATATATCTGGTAGATGAAAATTTCCTTCTAGGCAAATAACAGGCGTTAAGTACAGATTGAGTAATATGTAGATATATAACTGATAAACAATAAGTTATAATAAAATATTTTTCTTTTAAAAAGCGTATTAAGTTGCCATCTCTATCTTTATCTTGTCTATAAATTGAGAGTAGTTTGTTATCTTTGTGATGCCAACACAAGATAAACACCCCTTTCACATGCAAAGTGCTGACAAATCAATTTACTGGCTTGTAAACTCCTGAAAACCCAACAACTCCCGATTGTATCAACTCATCAGTTCAAAAGCCCACCTACTCATCAACTCACAACTTGTCAACTCACAACCTCACACCCCCTCAACTCACCGACTCAAAAAACAACACCAACTCAAAAAACAAAAATAACACCAACTTGTCAGCTCACAACCTCATCAAGTCACAAACTCAAAAAATCAGCAACTCAAAACTTAAATTATTATCTTTTATTTTACAAACACACTCAGGATTTAACTCCATTCTAGCGAAAATATCGGCCAAAAAGTAGGTAAAATGATACTATTTCTAGTCTTTCACGCCTTTCGCTTTGTCTTCTTTTAAGAATAAGACCTGCGTTTTGCACCATTTAGCCTTTCTAGTTTGGTCGACATCTCGTAATTTTTCAATCCCAATTGCCCGCTTTTAACCCCTAAAACCCCACTTTATAGCGACTATTTCGCCCTTTTCTGCCATGTTTTTAATGGTTCGAAAAGGTATTATCCATCTCTTTGCAGTGAATTTTTATGCGTATTGTATCGCATTTAGCACCATTTTGTACTGCATTTAGCACCATTTTGCCTTGCGTTTAGCACCAAAACGCCTTGCATTTAGCACCGAAACGCACTGCATTTAGCACCAAAACGCACTGCATTTAGCGGCATATTGCGGTACATTTAGCCGCTAATAGCCCCAAAATGGGTGCAAATGACAGTTCCTTTAAATAAATATTCATTTTGCCGTATGCACATGCTACCCCCTTTTTGAATCAAAACTAACCTTCGCGAGAATCGATTTTTTGTGCCAAGGTGGACGATTGGTAGACAAAAAGGGCACTCTTAATGTTAAATTTCTTACTAAAAACTAGACAAAAAAAACAATCATGTGTGTATGTATGTGCATGTGCAACGGCTTGAACAAACCCACTAGAACAAGGCACACTTGCTATGGGATATAACAAAAACTCCCGATTTCATCGTGAAATCGGGAGCTTAATAAGAAGCACCATCACATGGAATGCAAATGGTAGTCCTGCTGTTTGAAAATTGTATTTCAAAGCTTTTGTTCTCATCAGAGAATGGCATACGGGATGCCTTAGAGACCTATTGCCCTTGTAAAGGGTTCCAACCTTGGGCTGTTATCTCGAACTCGGTACCATCACGAGCGACAAGCTGTTTACCAAACTCGGGCTTTGTGATATGTCCAATGAGTTTGACGCCTTCCATTTGCTCGATTTTGGAATGGTCGCCAATGGGAACGGTGAACAGCAACTCATAGTCTTCGCCACCATTCATGGCGCAAGTGGTTACGTTCATATTCATCTCTTCGGCCATCACCGCTGTTTGATAGTCGATGGGGATGTTCTTTTCGAAAACCCTACACCCACAGTTACTTTGGTCGCAGATGTGCAACAGTTCGCTACTAAGCCCATCAGAAATGTCCATCATCGCGGTAGGCTTGATATTAGCTTCGCGCAATCGCTTAATGATGTCGCCTCTGGCCTCTGGCCTTAATTGTCTTTGCAAGAGATATTCCTTACCGGCGAAGTCGGGTTGGAAGGCTTTTAGCTGTTGTAGAGCCAGTTGGTCGTTCTTCTTTCTGGCCTCGTCTACTTGTTGGTAATATACGGTTTTCTCCCTTTCGAGAAGTTGTAAGCCCATGTAAGCCGCTCCTAAATCACCAGACACACATATCAAGTCGGTGTCTTTTGCGCCGTTGCGGTAAACAATTTCATTTCTCGGAGATTCGCCGATACAAGTGATGCTAATGGCTAAGCCCGTGTAAGACGATGTAGTATCGCCGCCAACAATATCTACCTTCCATTGTTCGCAAGCAGCGCGCAGTCCTGCGTAAAACTCTTCAAGGTCTTCCACCTTAAAGCGTTTGCTTAGTGCCAAGCTTACGATGAGTTGGCGAGGAGTGCCGTTCATGGCGAAGATGTCGCTGATGTTTACTTGTGCCGACTTGAAACCTAAGTGGTACATGTCGATGTAAGTGAGGTCGAAATGCACGCCTTCCATCAACATGTCGGTGCTGACAAGCACCTCGCTATCGGGATAATGCAGCACGGCACAATCGTCGCCCACGCCATATAGGGTTGCGTCGTTGTTGGTTTTGAGGTCTTTTGTTAGGCGCTTTATCAGTCCAAACTCGCCAAGGGCGGATATTTCTGTCATTGTCTGTTATTTATTTCTAGGGATGAATGCCAGCCGTTACTTGCATTTACAAAAAGCAATTGCTTTGTTTTGGCTGGCAATATGGCAGGACAAACACCATGTTTTGATGTTTGCCATACTGAGTGGAACGGCATCTCGATTGCCACAAAGGTTGTGGAAAAGCCGATGCCGCCCCTCTATTCAGTAGATATTGAATTGTAACTATAATCCTTAGCTACGCTTGATAATCTCTCTCATTATCTCGGTCATCAGCGGTTGTGCCTTGTTTGCGGCCACCTGAACCTCCTCGTGGCTTACTTCCACGGGCTGGTCTTCCAGTCCAAGGTCGGTGATGATGCTCATTCCAAACACCTTAATGCCGCAATGACGTGCCACAATAACTTCGGGAACGGTACTCATGCCAACGGCATCGCCGCCCAATCTGTGGTACATCTTATACTCGGCAGGGGTTTCGAAGGTTGGACCAGATACGCCAACATAAACACCGTGAACCACTCTTATGCCCTTTTCTTTGGCTATTTGGTCGGCCAGGTTGCGCAACTGCTTGTCGTAAGCCTCGTGCATGTCGGGGAAACGCGGACCAGTTGGGAAATTCTTTCCACGCAAAGGATGTTCGGGGAAGAAGTTGATATGGTCGTCGATAATCATCAAATCGCCGATAACGAAGTTGGGATTCATGCCACCCGATGCGTTAGAAACGAAGAGTGTCTCGATACCTAGCTCGTACATCACACGTTCGGGGAACGTAACTTCCTTCATATCGTAACCTTCATAGAAGTGGAAACGCCCTTCCATAGCCATGATGTCCTTGCCACCCAGCTTGCCAAAGATAAGTTTTCCTGCATGTCCTTCGACAGTGGAAACGGGAAAATTAGGTATTTCGTTGTAGGGGAACTCGTATTTGTCAGTTATTTCTGAAGCTAATTGGCCCAGCCCCGTTCCGAGAATGATTGCCGTTTTGGGACTTGTTGTCATCCTTTGTTTTAACCAGGATGCTGTTTCTTGAATTTTTTCGTACATAGTTTATAATTTTATTGTTAAAGCTTTCCTCCTGTTCCAGCATAAATTGGATGCGTACTGGCAAGGCGTACATGTTATCCTTAACTTCTTGTTCGAATCCTTCTATGAACTTGATGCGCGATGCATCTTTCTCTGTGGTGATGATTATCTTTGGCGAAGGAAGTTCGGCGAACTTGTTGTTAATGGTGCGAACATCCTTTTTTGAGAAGTTATGATGGTCGGGAAAAGCAAGCTGGTGCAGGTTGAATTTGTACACAGCTAAGTCGGTTTGCATTTGCTTTGGCGATGCAATGCCTGTGAGCAGCAACACATTGCATGCCTTTGGCAAGCTGTTCAGTGCAATGGAACCCTTTCCGTAGACAGGTTTTAGGTCGTCGTACACCAACGTGGTGAAGTAGAGCGACTGATAAGGATAGAGGTCTAGGGCTTTCATCAGCACCCGATACTCCATTGGTCGCAGGTCTTTGGGGCATTTGGTGATAATCACAATGTCGGCTCTCGACTTGCCTTCTTGTGGTTCGCGCAAACACCCAGCAGGTAAAAGCTTGTCATAGATGATGAGTCGGTGATAGTCTACAAGGAGTATGTTCACCCCTGGCTTAACGTAACGGTGCTGGTAAGCATCGTCTAACAATATCACATCAACGTCTTTTGTTTGTTCATCACTCGTTAATCTGTCTATGCCCCGCGTTCTTTTCTTATCTACGGCCACATACAGTGTCGGGAATTTCTGCTTCATTTGGTAGGGTTCATCGCCAATTTGCGACATCGTGCTTTCGTTGCTAGCCAACACATAGCCCTTACTCTTTCGCTTATATCCTCGCGAGAGAACGGCAACTTTCATCTTATCCAGCAGTAGCGACACAAGATATTCCACGTGTGGGGTTTTGCCTGAACCGCCAACGGTGATGTTACCCACTGATATTACGGGTATATCGAACGCTCTGGACTTGAGCACACCAAGTCTAAACAGCAGGTTACGAAACCCTACGCCTAACCCATAGAGCCAGCTTAAAGGCGTGAGCCATTCGTGGATTTTGATGAAATCGCCTTCTGTCCTCATGTTTATTTTTATCTGATATTAAGTTCTAACGGCAGACGAGCTTGTATGGCTTCGCGCTGATTGATTTTGCGAATAAGCATGAAAGGCTCGTAAGCGGCACCAAGAGTTAATCGTAATTGTTCGTCAAGCGTGTTGCGTGGAACCACACTATTGAACAATTGGTCTTGCCAACTAGCCGGTGCAGGATATTCGGACACGCCGTAATCCTTGATTTTAGCTAATTGTGCAGCCTTTTCTACGGCATCTTTGATACCTCCTAGTTGGTCTACAAGTTTAATTTTCAAAGCATCTGCGCCTAGCCACACACGTCCTTGGGCTATCTTGTCTAAGTTGGTAACAGGCATTTTCCGCCCTTGGGATACGCGATTAAGGAAAGTTGCATAGCCACGATTGATATAACCTTGGAGCATAGCCATCTCTGCTGTATTGAAAGGGCGTGCAGCAACGTTGCCAAAGGCACTGTTGGCGTTGGTTTTTACCTCGTCGAACTTCACTCCAAGCTTTTCAGTAACTAGCCCGCTAAGGTCGGGGAACACGCCAAAGATGCCGATACTGCCAGTTAAAGTGTTGGGTTCGGCCACAATCCAGTTAGCTCCACAACTCATATAATAACCTCCTGAGGCTGCATAGTCGCCCATCGACACAACTACGGGTTTCTTCTTGCGCAGTTCAGTCACTTGATGCCAAATTTGTTCAGAGGCATAAGCGTCGCCTCCGGGTGAGTTAACACGCAGCACAACGGCCTTAATGTCATCATCATTCTTGAGGTCTTCAAGGTCCTTGCAAATGTCTTTCGACACGATATTGGTGCTATTGTTAAACATTCCGCCTGGTGCAATCTGTACAATTTCGCCCTCAGCGTAGTAGATGGCGATGGTTCCGTCGTCGGTGTCAGCGTCTTGTGACACATTGCACATCGCCGTAACGCCTACTTGGTTGATGCTTTTGTCGGAATCGATGCCAAGCAGTTTCTTCACTTCGCCTTTCACTTGGTCGGCATAAAGCAATTTGTCTACGAAACGTTTCTTTACAAGGCTCTGTGCATCGGCAAACAATTGATATTCGTCAGCGTATGTGTTAAGGGCGGGAATACTTATCTTCCTACTCTCGGAAACGGCCTTACAAACATTGGCCCATAGTCCATTGAGATACATAGATACTTGTAGGCGGTTGGCATCGCTCATCTTCGTTTCGGTGAACATCTCCGTTGCACTCTTAAATGTGCCCACCTTCGCAACTTGATATTTCACGCCGAACTTGGCGGCGAGGTCCTTAATGTAATAGGGTTGCGAAGACAATCCGTGCCAATCTACCTGCCCTTGTGGGTTAAGGAAAATGTGGTTGGCCACGGATGCCACGTAATAGCAGCCTTGGGTGTAGGTGTCGCCATAGGCAACAATCCATTTGCCGCTCTTCTTAAAGTCGGCTAAGGCATCGCGCAACTCTTGCAGTGTGGAGAATCCTGCCACCAATGGCCCTGCTTCAAGGTATATTCCTTTTATGTCGTCATTGTTTTTTGCTTTTCTGATGGCCAGCAACATGTCGTTCAGCCCATTGTTTTCGATGGTGTTGCCCGATAAAAAGCCCAACACGTCTGGGGCAGCCATCTCGCTGATGGTACCAGAAAGGTTGATTGTCAATACGGAATTGTCTTTCAGTTTTGTCTCTGTGTCGGCCGAAGCAATCATGCCAATGATGCTCATTATCATGAAAGCAAAACAACAGAGGCAGAAAATAAGCACTCCGAGGGCGGATGCAAGTGCGGATTTTAAGAAATCTTTCATACAGCAATGATATAATAGGTTATGTGAAAGTTGCACCATCGTGCAAGGTCTTGCGCGTTATCGTTCAGCATGTCGCGATACGCGCATAATTGCCTTGATGGTGGTGTTTGTATGCGCTATTGTGCAAAGTTATTGATTTTACAGCGAAAGGCATCATCTTTTTAGTGTTTTTTAAGGGGTTCAAGATAAAAACCATTCCGAGACAACTCTTTAATGGAGGTGATAAGTAAGATCGGTTTTGTTAGGTTGTGAATGTTATCCTTGCGGTAGGTTTAATAGCGTGTGTTTGAAGAATGCGGGATAACCTAATGCCAAATAATGAGTTATTCATTGTACATGACAACCAATTGGAAAATGCTTAGAGCAGTTGGCCCGACATGGAGAATTAATTCTTAAACCAAGGAAGGCGCGTTTTCGTTATACCCTACGTACAAAGCCAATGTTTGTCTGGCCATTGCAAAGGTTAGAAAACGCGCATTTCCTGCTATGAGAAACGAAAATTGACACGACCAAGTGAAAACAGGACGTACCCAAAAGTAGCATCGTCCGCTCGACACCACACCTTGTACATGGTGTGACGTGGTAGGCTGACGAACGTTTTTCGACCATATTATTCGGCGGTGGATAAAGATATTCACAACAACTGCAAGCCTTCAAACTTATTTTTCCTTAGCGCTTAGCCTTGTATTTGCGTTAAATGTATAGTCCATGCGTTTGTCTTTCCATTCATACGTCTCAACACTCACCTTGTTTTTAGAAACCACAAGCGTTTGTGTGTTGCTGTAAGCAATGGGTTGCCAGCCAGAAAACTTATCGGGTTTGGCCACCAATTCGTTGGAGACAGGTTTCACCGTGTACGTGCCATTGGGCAGTTCGGCAAGGTTAATGTTGTTAAACCGAAGATCCTTGGTGATGAACATGCTCGACCATTGCAGGGCCGGGTCTTTAAATTCCACAACTTTAATCAGCTTACCTTTCATATCATATACCGCCAATCCCACCTTACCTGTAAAGAGACCTAGGTCGCCATTGCTTTCGTTGTATGTACCGATATTCTTCAAGCAGGCTTGGATGGGGAAGTTTCTGGGTACCTCGTGCTGTAAGAACTTAAATGCATCAACAGCTTGTGCCTCCAATCCCCTAATGTTTTTAAATTGGACATGGCGTCCAGTCTTAGGATGAGCCAGCACCGCTTCCATTTCCAAGGCGAAGATATCGGTGCCAAAGACTTCGTCGTCGAGCGGAGTGTAGAGCGTGGCAAAGTCGAACCAACCATCGTTTTCGCCTGCCCACCCCCAATTTACGTGGATGTAGCCTTGCTTGTCGATGCCATCGAGCAAGAACGAATGACTGCTTTCGCCAATGAGTACGGGGTAGCCATTGGCCAATTCGTTAATTACAAGTTCATAAAACATCCCTTTGGGCATGTATTCCTTACTAATATGTTTCACTGAATAGTCAAAATTCTTGCGCAAGGCATCTAATGCCCACTGCATGTTAGATATGCTTCCTTTGGCTTCGTACTTCATGTTTACAGCCTTCCCCACATCGCTAAGCAGCACGCCAACGGCATCTTTGCCCACCTCGCCCATCTGTGTGCTATTGTCTTTTATCTCATTCCACAGATAAACACTACTCTTTTGGGCATTCGTTCCTGACTGATCAACAAACTTTGGCGGACGTTTAGTCGGCCATTTGTTGTAGTACATCAGTTGAGAAACTGCTGTTGCAACACAGCCAGTTGGCATGTTCACGTTGTTGTCTTTTGGAGTATGGAGTTTGAAAGGCATTTCTTGGTTCCAAGTACACGACAAGAGCGGCTTTATTTCTTTCTTCACATTTAACACAGACTTTGAAAATCCAACCCTGTTGCAGCGATATGCCATTACCAACAGCTCGTAATGGCGCAGCAACGAATAGAAATAGTCGGGCAGCCTGGCCTCGTTTGGCGTGAACCGATTGCCATATCCCAATATTGGTGGCAGGTCGCTTTCGCCTGAAACGATAACAAACCCCTTGTGCCCGCTGTTGGTGAATATATAGAATGCGGGGTCGCCCTCAGGCTTTAAGGTACTTCTTGTTACGAGTTCGGGCTTTTTAAAGTATTTACTTGCAATGTCGAACGCTGCTCCTTGGCTCACCTGTACTGCATTGGCACAGGTGAAATGAACCAAAAATGCAATGAGGCAATATGCCTTCTTGATGTTATTATTTTTCATGATGCACGGTACAAATAGATGTTATCAAGGCGTTGTTTCCCCTCTATTGATGTTCATGGCCTTCTATTCCCTTATTGGGTGCGTTTCATGGGGCACTGCCTTTCAGATATTAGCTGATGCAAAGATATGGAAAAGTTTTATTCTTTACAAACTTTGGAGTGCATTTATTTTGCAATTCACATTTATTTACCTATTATTTTTCTGTTATTCCGTGGCACATAGATGAGAGGTGGAAAGACTTGATTTTCAAATGGCAAGAACATTTCTGAAAAGCATGTCATTTATTGTTACCTATCATGTTTGTTAGGCCTTTAACTCCTACTCTTTCTACAGCCTCTTATAATATAAGGTGTAGATTAGGTAAGGTAAGCCTGAAATATATTAAAAACAAAAACCTCATTGAAAATGAATTGACAATTAAATTCCATACCATTGAGCCAGGCATGCCCCTCGTCATGCAAACAAACCCTTTACGATAAAGTTTTTTAAGAAAACCCAATCGTTGTTTCCTTATTTTTGATTACCTTTGCACCATAGAAATAATAACACCCAATACATGGACGATTATCATTCGGATAGATTTATCTTTTTTGTAGGAGGTTAAGCTCAAACAGGCTAATCTTCTGCTCCGTTTTATTTGAAGATTAGCATTATGAGAACATATTGGAATTTCAATTCTGCATTAAAGGTCATTGACGAGTGGCAACCCAATTGCTGGATACAGGTTACGTGTCCAACAGAAGAAGACCAAGCCCTTCTTGAAGAACGTTTTAACATTCCCGACTATTTCCTTTCAGACATCAGCGACACCGACGAGCGCGCCCGTTACGAATACGACGACGGCTGGATGCTCATCATCCTTCGCATACCATACGTTAAGGAGATACGTTCGCGAACGCCATACACCACCGTCCCCTTGGGTGTCATTCACAAACGCGACGTAACCATCACTGTCTGTTATTACGAAACCAATATGATGATAGACTTCGTAAGCTATCAGCAGAAACGAGGAGCGGGCTTCACCGACCATGTAGACATGATATTCCGTCTCTTTCTCTCGTCCGCCGTGTGGTATCTAAAACGCCTTAAACAAATAAACATCCTCATAGAGAAAGCAAAACATAACCTAGACCAAGACGTAAACAACGAGTCGCTAATCGGACTGAGCCGCTTACAAGATTCGCTTACCTATTTCAACACTTCCATTCGCGGTAACGAAAACCTACTGTCGAAACTAAAATTCAAACTGCAAGTGGACGAATTGGATGCCGACCTCATCGAGGATGTGAGCATCGAAATGACTCAGGCAAGAGAGACGACAAGCATATATTCGGACATTCTCGAATCTACAATGGACACTTATTCGAGCATCATCAACAACAACATGAATACAGTGATGCGTACACTAACCTCGGTGAGCATCATTATGATGTTTCCCACACTCATCGCCTCGCTTTTCGGAATGAACCTCATCAACGGAATGGAGCAAAGCAAGTGGGGATTTGCCGTGGCCATCATCCTCTCGTTCCTTGTTTCGGGGCTGTCGTGGTGGATTTTGCGGGCGAAACGTTTGCTTTAAAAGTAGAATAGTAAAAAAAGATGTACTAAAATTAGGTGCTTTCGACTTTTTTATTTAAGTTTGCACCGCAATCAACCAACGTGTAATTGTTATAATCAACTAAATCATAATAAATGATGGACTCTCAAGAGAAAGCCCTGCTAGAGAACGCAGCAGACGATACTAGCAAAAAGACCTATAAGTCTAAAGAAGAAATTCTAAGGCGAGCAACAGAGATTGTGGCCGAGAACGAGACACCAGACAAAGAGGAAATAGATAACCTTAAAACCACATTCTACAAACTGCACATTGCTGAACGCGATGCCGAACAAAAAGCATATTTGGAGAATGGCGGCGACCCTGAGGCCTATCAAGTGTCACCCGACCCCATTGAAGAGGCGTTCAAAGCACAGATGGGCGTTATAAAAGAAAGAAGGGCGAAACTCTTTCTGGAACAAGAACAAGAAAAACAAGAAAACCTCCAGAAGAAAACTGAAATCATAGAGAAGATAAAAGCTATGGCTACATCGCCAGATGAAGCCAACAAGTCGTATCAGGCATTTAAGGATTTGCAACAGCAATGGAAAGAAATCAAGGCCGTTCCAGCAGATAAAGCCAACGAATTGTGGCGCAATTATCAACTCTATGTTGAGCAATTCTACGACTTGCTCAAACTTAACAACGAGGCAAGAGAATACGACTTCAAAAAAAACTTGGAGTTGAAAGAGAAACTTTGTGAGAACGCAGAGCGCTTAGCTGATGAGAAAGACATCATCAGCGCATTCCACCAACTACAAGAATTGCATCAGGAATATAGGGAAATAGGCCCTGTTTCCAAAGAACTACGCGAGCAGATATGGGCGCGTTTCAAGGCTGCCTCTACGGTAATAAACAAGCGCCACCAACAACATTTCGAAGAGATGCGTGCCAACGAAGAGGAAAATCTTGCTAAAAAGACTGCTCTTTGCGAAAAGGTGGAGACCATCGTTGCAGCAGAAAACAAAGGCGCTGCCGACTGGGAAAAGCGTACAAAGGAGATTATCGACATACAAGCAGAATGGAAAACCATCGGGTTTGCTCCGCAAAAGATGAATGTGAAGATATTCGAACGTTTCAGAACTGCATGCGATGTATTCTTCTCGCGTAAAGCCGACTTCTTCAAAGCCATGAAAGAGAAGTACGCACAAAACGCTGAAAAGAAGAAAGAACTGGTGGAAAAGGCACGCCAATTGTCTGAAAGCACAGATTGGAAGTCTACTGCCGACAAGCTTATTGCCCTACAAAAGGAGTGGAAAACTATTGGTATGGTGCCTAGAAAGCTTGGCGATAAACTTTGGAACGACTTTATCACGGCCTGCAATCACTTTTTCGAGGCCCGCAATGCAGCTCATGCTGGTACCAGAGGCGAAGAACGCGAGAACCTAAGCAAGAAGAAAGCTGTTATCGCAAAGCTGAAAGAGATGATGGGAACAACGCCAGACAATGCCGCCGAAACCATCAAGCAACTGATAGAAGAATACAACGCTATCGGCCATGTGCCTTTCAACGAGAAAGATAAGGTTTACGCACATTTCCACGATACGGTAGACAAGCTTTACAAGGAACTGAACATTTCGGTAGCCAGCCAGAAACTGGACGACTTTAAGAGCAACTTGAAGAACCTTGCAAAGAAAGGTGCCGACGTGGTTGACAACGAACGTGGCAAGTTGATGCGTCGGTATGAGGCTTTGAAATCTGAAATCCAGACTTACGAAAACAACTTGGGCTTCCTTACCGCCAAAAGCAAGAAAGGTAACAGTCTTGTTGATGAGATGAACAGGAAAGTGACGAGACTTAAAGACGACTTGGAACTCGTTCGACAAAAGATAAAAGCCATCGACCAACAAGAACAAAATTAAATTGCACTCAAACAACATGTTTAACTATTAAAAACAACCCTATCCTCGAAAAAAATGGACTGGTTAATTGCTCTTTTTAACACCAACGACTCAGTGGCGCACATCGTGTTGCTCTACTCCGTCGTCATTGCAGGCGGTGTGTTACTCGGAAAAGTGAAAATTGGCGGAATATCGCTCGGAGTAACTTTCGTTTTGTTTGTTGGTATCCTTGCCGGACACATCAAGTTCACAGCTCCAATTAACATTTTAACCTTTATGCAAGACTTTGGGCTTATCCTCTTTGTCTTCTGTATTGGTTTGCAGGTTGGCCCTGGTTTCTTCGAAAGTTTCAAGAAAGGCGGCATCAAGCTCAACTTACTTTCTGTGAGCCTTATCTTGTTGAACGTAGCTGTGATGTTTGCCTGCTACTTCATCTTCTTCGACACTACGGACGTCAATGCGCTCCCCATGATGGTTGGAACGCTTTCGGGTGCAGTAACGAACACGCCTGGTCTTGGTGCAGCCAACGAAGCTCTATCAAGTATGGAGAAATCGTTCCCCAATGGTCTACCGCAAATAGCTTCGGGGTATGCGTGTGCCTATCCTTTGGGTGTGCTAGGTATTATCGGTGCAACTATAGCCGTTAGGTACATCTGCCGTGTTGACCTGCAAGAGGAAGAGGAAAAACTTGCAGAACAAGAAAACGAAGACCCACACGCCAAGCCACATATCATGCACGTGAGGGTGAATAACTCGTATCTTGACGGACGAACGCTTGGCCAAATCTCCGAGTTCCTAAACCGCGATATGGTATGCACCAGATTGTATCACGATGGGAAAGTGGTCATTCCTCAGCAAGATACAGTGTTCTCGGTAGGCGACGAAGCTCTTATTGTCTGCGCAGAGAGCGATGCGGAGGCCATTCAGGTGTTTATCGGCGAAAAGCTGCCAGAAGAATGGGCTTACGAAGACAAGGAACAGCCCCTTGTTTCTAAGCGCATTGTGGTTACCCGCCCCGCCATCAATGGCAAATTGCTGCGCGAAATGCACTTTACTAGCGTATATGGCGTTAACATCACGCGTATTACTCGCCAAGGCATGAACCTCTTTGCTAGTCCAAGCCACCGTTTCCAAATCGGCGACCGCGTAGTAGCTGTCGGTCCCGAAGACCATGTTGACCGTGTAGCCGAAGTGCTTGGCAACTCTGCTCGCCGTTTGGATGCCCCCAATGTGGCCACAATCTTCATTGGCATCATCGTGGGAATACTTTTCGGAAGCATTCCTTTGCACATCCAAGGCATCCCTGCCGCCCTCAAGTTGGGTATCGCTGGCGGTCCGTTGGTTATCGCCATTCTTATTGGGCGTTTCGGTTATAAATTCAAGCTGATAACCTACACAACCACATCAGCCAACTTAATGCTTCGAGAAATAGGCTTGGCACTTTTCCTTGCAAGCGTTGGAATAAAGGCGGGTGCGCATTTTTGGGACACTGTTATACAAGGTGATGGAATTAAATATGTGTACACTGGTTTCATCATAACAGTTATTCCCATCCTCATCGTCGGCACAATCACCCGATTGGTATACAAGTTTAATTACTTCACCATCATGGGAATGCTTGCAGGTACCTGTACAGACCCACCCGCATTAGCATACGCCAACCAGATTTGCTCGCGCGAGGCACCTGGTATTGGCTACTCCACGGTTTATCCGCTAAGTATGTTCTTGCGTATTTTCACGGCGCAGCTCATTGTACTTTTCTTCTGCGGATGAATTTAAAGTTGTATAGCGACATCGTTTGGGCGAAAGAGTCCTACATTTATAGCTAATAAAAGCCTGCAACCAACTTCTTTGGTTGCAGGCTTTTTCATTAATGAGCCATAGCTGCCTTACATTGCTTTCGCCAATTCGGGATAAGTTCATCGGGTTCGTTTTTTCGATAGCAGTGGTAGTCTGTTTGTTGCTGTCCGCTAAACTTCAAATCGGCTCAGTTCCTCTATCCATAATGCCCATCAATAGGCTTTGCGGATTTCGTTTTCGAAAAGTAAGCCCCCTTTCAAACTATCATTCTTCCCGAAAGTTCTTCTATGTAAGTATTCTTTTGGTGGCACAAGGATTAAATTCAACAAAGTCATGCATTGGCTCAGAATAACGCCCACAAGACTGTAAAACATTTGTACCAAATTTTAACATTATGAGTGCCCTCGCCGTAAAATTTCCAGGCATCGGTCGGATTTTCACGCGTATTTTTAAAGTTTGTAACCTCCTGATTTATCGATGTTTACGATAAATAAGGCCCAAATACATGCTTTTTAGCATGTATTAGTGGTGCAAAACGATATGAAGTGATCAACCAAACGCCACCAAGCAATTTTTCATTCAAAATATTCAAAATGCCTATAAATATCCCTTAAAACGGTGTTTTTTATGGCTTTTTGATGCATTTTGCAGCATTTTACCTCGCGTTTTGGTACATATTACTCTGCG
>NZ_GG740072.1:859836-958967 GCF_000162415.1 Prevotella sp. oral taxon 317 str. F0108
TTTTGGTGCATATTGCACTGCGTTTTGGTGCATATTGCACTGCGTTTTGGTGCATATTGCACTGCGTTTTGGTGCATATTGCACTGCGTTTTGGTGCATATTGCATTGCGTTTTGGCGCATATTGCATTGCGTTTTGGCGCATATTGCATTGCGTTTTGGTGCATATTGCATTGCGTTTTGGTGCAAAATGCTTTGCAATAACTAGCGATTAAGCACTATTTTCTTGTGGTTGCGGAGCAAATTTTGGGGAATTTTTCTTCAAAGAGAAATGCAAAAGCATAGTAAATGACCAAAATCGGAGGGGATAAGCACTCAAAAGTAGCTGAAATTTCATCGTTTGGGCGCATTTTATATGGCTTTTAGCGGTTATTTTCTTCTAGAAAGGTTCGGCCGAAGACTGTGTTTTGTAAAATATACTTACCGTATTAACATATCGCAAACAGACGATTTCGGAGATAGAGCCGACAGCTATCTCTCGGCATAAGCGATAAAACTAAACATGATGGGCGCAATGATGCGAACAAGTTTAAGTCATTACTGAGGTAATGATATAGGGCAACGAAACGCGTAAGGCCTTCACAATTCACCCAGTTGCGCCTTTAAACCCAACCTGCTGCCCACTATTTCGCGCTTGTGTAGAACAGAAAGGGGCATATTTGGGGTGAGAGGTGAAACCGACTTTTCTGTTTGCTGGCAACCTGAACACCCTATTTGCTGTTTTAAATCTTTTACCGGACAGCAGCATAATCTTTTGACACATTCAGAACATCAAAACGTCCATGCATGCGGCCTTGGATTTCGGAAAAACCCCATTTTCATTGCCGCTTAATGGGTTACAAGCGGTTCTTCACCATTAACTTATACTGTTTTGTTCTTCAACCTTGCACGTCCCATCTTTCTAGGCAACACGTTATTTACTGAGCAATTCTGTTGATAGTTTGTTAATCCGATTGATGGCAACATGCGCGCATACGCAACCATTATTTTGGTTTACCCAGTTGCACCAATTGGAAAAAGCAGAAATGGACGACAAATAGATAAGGTGAAAACTGAACTAGTTTTCACCTTATTACTACATATCCATGTGCTAGAACATTAGGCCGAACGACAAGGTTCTGAACTTAGGTCCATAGCCATCGCGCAACAAGTTGCAAGGACTATACTTAAAATAGAAATCAGGAACACCGCGAATAGAGAATGTACCCATGAAATCAACGGTTACCGGAGTGATGCGTACATCTTTGTCTACATCTTTCAACTCATGACCATCCTTTTCGTAGCGTGTTTTTAGGCTACCATAAGTGTTGAAATTGATCACTGGGCCGAGACTGAAACCAAACCATTTTCCTTCGTAACCATAGCGAATTGGAAGATTGATGCTGAATACCTTGATGCGAGAGAACTGAGGACTACTGCCTGTGGGGTAAGTGTCGAGGGCAACCGACCGATTGTCTTTCACGAAACGCAGGTCATCAGTCATGCGATAATTTCTCCAATCGAGCCCCAATCCCATTGAAAGAAAGTGATTGTTTCGCCATGGGCGGTAGGTCCAATCGGTCACAATCCACCACAATTCCCATGATTTGAAGGGCTGAATGTCGGCCCCTGTCGGCATTCCCACAGCGTTGTTGAAACCAACAACGAAGTGAGTGGTGCACTCTGTCCTGGATTTTTTCCTCCGTGGCTTACTGAAACCAGCAATAGAGAAACTCCATGTGTCGTCATTGATGGTCGAAGTACTCACGTAATTACTGTCAACAAGCTGGATATTGCTCACATAATGAAAAGTTTGTTTTCCCTCTTTGCCCCACACTTCTACGCTTTGTACAGAGTCGCCAGTGATGATTCTCACTTTCTGGGGCCGTTCAACAACCACCGTGTCGTTGTCTGACGGTGTAGCTTTGGCAGCCAAGTTAAAGGTCAATGCCATGCAAACTAAGATCTTTTCCATAACTATATCTTTAATGTATTAGTTTTCTGAGTTCGGCAATACTTTCCACTTTGCCTTCCATATAGACCACGGTAATCACGGTCGTTCGCCCCTTTCGGCAGGTGATATAGCACAGGTAGCGGTTCATATTGCCCTGCTTGGGTAGCGTCATGATAAGGGTTGTCGTTCCGTTTCGGGTGGTTTGTTCCGTTCCTATGGCCGTTTTGCAGTCGCTGTCAACCAAATCGTCTACAACATTTCGTTGCTGTTCGGTGGCATTGAAACGAATACTGCGATAGAAATCAAGCTTGTATTTACTGATGGCACGGCCTTTCACCCTGACGTCTACCATCTCTTCGTGCGGCACCACTTTACCTTGAAAGAGCGCATTAACGTTCAAACCTTGCTGAGCATGAGCCTCAAAGGCAAGAAACGCCACGATAGCTGTTAAGAAAAAACGAAGTTTCATAACGATGTATTTAATCTTATTCCATTTATTGCTTTCCGAAAATGTCATGCAACTGACCATCAACATTTAATTCGCCATCCTGACTAATGGCTTCCAGCGTCTCATCTACCTCTTCCATTACGGTGGCGGGGGCAGTCACATGCCTATTGTAGATGTAGGCCTCGCAATAGTCCTGTGGTTCTGGTTGCCACAACATACCGCCCACCCCAACCACAACAAGCAAAGCAACCGAGGCAGCTATGCCGATGAACAATGGGCGTGAAAGCAGGCCATGCAACACAGGTAGCCTTTTATGCCGATGATGGTTGGGTGTACGCATGGTTGCAATTGAGCGAAAATATTCGCGCATCGGTAGCAAGTCGTCCGACACCTCATCGCCAGAAAAATAGCAATAAAGCTTGCCTTCTTCATCAAGTGTGGTGTCACCCTCCATGAAACGAGCCACTAAAATTCTGATTTCTTCGTCCTTATTCATTGCTTTGTTGTTTTAATTGCTGTCTGATGGCCTGTCGTGCACGGCTCAACGCCTTTCTGACAGCCGTTTCGTTACTTCCCGTGAGTGCTGCAATCTCACACATTTCCATACCCTCCATGTGACGAAGCCGCATGATTGTCTGCTGCATCGTGGGCAATTTGTCAACAAGCCGCATTACCTTTTCATAGCGTTCGTCGCATGTTGGTTCGCTTTCCGCCACGTATTCAGGAATGTCAATGGTGGTTTGCAGTCGCCGTAAACAATCGATACAGCGGTTTCTCACCAGCACCAAAGCTAAAGGCCCCATGGGAATACGCAACTTGTCGAGCAATTGCCAGAGTTTCAGCAGCACGTCCTGCACAACATCCTCCGCCTCTTCGCCAGCTTTTAGATAGCTGCGAGCAACGGAAAGCATGCGCGGTCGGTTGCGTTCCACTTCTTCTTTATATTCGTCGACGGTCATCTGATGTTCTGTTATTTACTTATAGTACGCAGGGCTTTGACTTTTGTGACACACAAATGCGTTTTTCTTGCATTAAATCAAAAATAAAAGATTTGAGACTTTTCATCGCTCATACTTCGGTAAGCGTTACGGATTAGAATAGCCTATATGGGCTTGTTAGCTAACAATACTTAACGCCCTAACATATAATGGATTACAAACTAAACACACATTATAGGACTTTGAGGCCTGTAAACAAAGCAACAACGATAGGCATGTAATGTTACATAAACACGGCATTCTATCACAGAACTCACGATGTTTGTGCACATCAGTTACTTGGTGGTTTAAAATAGCAAACTTTGTGGTTTCAAAATAATATAGTGAGGCCTCTGTAACCTCCCCCACCGTAAGGGAGTTTTAGAACTGGCAACTAATAGATAATCAATGGCGGCTCTTTTGAACGTATAGGTTTGTGCAGAGGTATCAAGGTATGTTTCGCTACGAAGTAATTCTTAACGATGACAAAACTGATTTTCAAACCAAGCTACGGCATCGGCTGTGGTTGGCGAAAAGTGTATTAGGCTACCACGATTGCTTTCGTAAACGAAACTTTTAAGGCTTTCGCTGGTAAAGGTAGAGAAGTTGCCAACGATGGCCAAACGCATCCGAAAGGTGGAGAACTTTTGCAAAATCTCGCCGGCCAACCTCGTTTTGAGGTCGAAAAAGCGTGGCGAAATTTTGTCGGCAGAGATGATCATGCCATCGAAACCTTGATAATAGGCATTTCCCAAAAGGTCGTTTGCATCTTCGGGGGCGGTCAAAAGCATATCGTTGGCGGAAACTTCGGCCACCATCGCCTTGCCTACGATATGCGATATGAATCTAAAATCAGTCATGGTCACTCATCCAGGTATCACGTAATTGCGTCATTCTGTCGAACACGATGTTTGCTCCTTCACCTGCCAAAGTTGCATTTGGCAAGGGTCCACTATTAACGGCAATTGTAAATATCTGTGCAGCCACACCTGCGCGCACACCCATTGGCGCATTTTCTACCACAATTCCTTGCCAGGGCAGCAAGTCACCAGCCTTTTGCAAGCCCATCAGATAAGGATCGGGAGCAGGTTTTCCACGCGTCACATCATAAGCCGAGACAATCTTATCGGCCGTAACAAAACCCTTAAAATCATGCTGCAAACGCTCAATCAGCGGTAGCTGACCACTCCCGGTAACCACAACGATGCACATGCCAGCCGCCTTTATCTTCTCCATCAACTCTAAAACACCCTCCATGATGGGTGCTTTGGGTAGCAGTCCGAAGAGTCTGGCCTTCTCATCGTACATTATTTGCGCCTCGTCTTCCGATATATCACGTCCCTGTTGCGCCTTCACCATCAGCCTGATTGTTTCTACACCGCGCATACCTTCGGTTGCATACACGTCGGCAGCCGTCATTCTCAGTCCGAATTTAGCCATAGCCTCTTGCCAGCAACGGGCATGATTGGGCATGGAATCGTACAACACGCCATCCATATCGAATAGCACGGCTTGCGGTTGAAAGCTGTCGAAACCGCGATTTTCCAAATAAGACTTCACTTCTTGTTCGTGTCCAAAAGGCAAATTGGGCGAAGTGGGAGCATACATATTGTTCATTTGCGAATATAAAAGCAAGCAAAACGCCTCTTCGTTTTTGCAGGCGAAGAGGCGTTTCGCATATTAAAGAATTTATTTCAGACGTTCTTTTATAGCCTTGCTCTCGGCCTCGTAACCAGGTTTGTCTAGTAAGGCAAACATGTTTTTCTTGTAAGCCTCTACGCCTGGCTGGTTAAACGGATTTACGCCAAGCACGTTTCCGCTGATGCCACAACCTATTTCGAAGAAATAAATCAATTGTCCGATGTAGTACTCGTTCAGTTCGGGCACGCTGATGCGGATATTGGGCACGCCACCATCTACGTGAGCGAGCAGTGTTCCCAATTCGGCCATCTTGTTAACCTCGTCAACACGCTTGCCGGCAAGGAAGTTCAGGCCGTCTAGGTTCTCATCATCGCTGGGGAACAACAGTTTCTTTGCTGGTTGTTCAACGCTTATTACGGTTTCGAAAATGCTGCGTTCGCTTTCCTGAATCCATTGTCCCATAGAATGCAGGTCGGTGGTAAAGTCGCACGATGCGGGGAAAATGCCCTTGTGTTCCTTACCCTCGCTTTCGCCGTAAAGTTGTTTCCACCACTCGGCAATGAAGTGCAACTTAGGCTGATAGTTCACCATTATCTCGATTTTCTTTCCCTTTTCGGTGTACAGTGCGTTGCGCACGGCAGCGTATTGGGCAGCGATGTTCTCGGCAAAAGGAACGCTTGGAGCTGTGGCTTTCTCCATATCGGCGGCACCATTAACCAATGCCTTAATGTCGAAACCTGCGCAAGCGATAGGCAATAGGCCAACAGGTGTCAACACCGAGAAACGTCCACCCACATTGTCGGGTATCACAAAGGTCTTATAACCTTCTTTGTCGGCGGCAGCCCTTGCTGCTCCACGCTTGGCATCTGTAATGGCCACGATAACGTCTTTGGCCTCCGCCTTACCGCGTTGTTCTTCGCATTGCTTTTTAAGTAGACGGAATGCGAGAGCCGTCTCAGTGGTAGTACCCGACTTCGAGATGTTGATCACACCGAAGCGCTTATCTTTTAGATACTCGGAAAGTTCAAAAAGATAGTCTTCGCCGATGTTGTTTCCTGCGAAAACAATGGTGGGATTTGTCTTATCGCCCACAAGCCATGCGAACGAATTACCCAAAGCCTCGATGATGGCACGCGCACCGAGGTAGCTGCCACCGATGCCTGCCACGACGATTACTTCGCATTTCTCACGCAAGGTGTTGGCAACGGCCTGCACCTCGTCTAGGAATTGGGGTGTGATGGAGTTGGGCAAATGCAACCAACCCAAGAAGTCGTTACCAGGACAAGTGCCATTTTCAAGAGCCTCTTGCGCCGCTTTCACTTTCGGTTCGTAGGCTTTCACTGCGCCCTCACTAAGAAATTGGGCGGCTTTGGTGATGTCTAAGCTGATATTTTTCATCTTATATATTTGTTTTTGACATAAGCGCATGTTCTTTTGACTGAAAGACAGAAGGACATGTTTTTAGGTCGGGGGTTATTATATGTAAGTTAATCTTTATAACACGTTGATTTTCGACAGAAGTTTATGTTGCTTTGACAGAAGAACATAAGGACATAAGTTTATTGAAAAGGAAATTCCTTTGAGGAGATTGAATGTTATTGGCTTGCGAAAATGTTTAATGTGCTTTGCGATAAGTTCTGAATTTACGTTTAATTGTTATGAGTTCACTACCAAAATTGATCAGTAGACCATAATCGATATGCAGAGCCGTAAGGTAGTTTACTAGCTGTATTTCGTGCGCAACCGCAAGTGAATGAACTGCTTTAAGTTCCAGTATGACTTTATCTTCCACCACAATGTCAGCTCGATAACTTCCAACTACGCGACCTTTATACATTACTTCAAAAGGCATTTCTGTCTTTACACTAAGACCTTGTTCCCTCATCTCAATGACCATTGCATTCTTGTATACATTCTCTGCAAAACCAATAGACAGCTGTTTGTGCACTGTATAAGCACAATTTATAATCTTAGTTATCGCATTTTCTACCTCCATATTGTCGATCGTATTGTGAAAAGCTTAAATCAAGAGCATGTGCTTATGTCCTTCTGTCAAAAATATGAATATCTTTTTGACGGTTTATCTAAAGCTATCAGTAAGCAACTTTATCTCCACTTGTGGCGAAATTTTCTCGTACAATATATTATATACAGCATCGAGAATGGGCATGTTCACGTGCAGATGTCTGTTAGTCTCCTTCATGCACTTGGTACCGAAATAACCTTCGGCAATCATTTCCATTTCTATTTGTGCGCTTTTCACGCTATATCCTTTGCCAATCATTGTACCAAAGGTGCGGTTTCGCGAGAAGTTAGAGTAGCCCGTAACCAGTAAATCGCCGAGATAAACACTGTCGTAAACACTGCGTTCGAGCGGATGTACCGCCGAAAGGAAACGCGACATCTCTTGAACAGCGTTGGACATGAGCACAGCTTGGAAGTTGTCGCCATACTTCAAACCGCTACAAATGCCTGCGGCAATGGCGTAAACATTCTTCAACACCGACGAATATTCAATGCCCACGACATCCTGACTGGTCTTTGTCTTGATGAAATCGCTGCTTAAAATCTCGGTGAAGGCTTGCGCTTTGTCTCTGTCGGCACAGCCTACGGTGAGATAAGACAACCTTTCGAGGGCTACTTCTTCGGCATGCGACGGACCGCCGATGCAAGCAATATTGGCGTAAGGCACGTCGTACACCTGATGGAAGAACTCGGAGCAAAGCAAATTGTCGTCGGATACAAGTCCCTTGATGGCCGTAACCACGAACTTGTCGTGCAAACGCGTCTTTAACTTTTTGAGATGGCTCTTCAAATAAGGTGAGGGTGTAACAAACACAAGCGTGTCGTAGTTCTCCACAATCTTGTTGATGTCGCTCGAAAAGTAAATCTCGTCTACGTTAAAGTGAACGCTCATCAAGTAGGCTGGGTTGTGCCCCAAGCGCTTAAAGTCGTCTATACGGTCGTCGCGGCGCATATACCAGCCGATGTGATGCGTGTGTCGCACCACAATTTTGGCAATGGCAGTAGCCCAGCTACCACCTCCCACTATTGCTATTTTACCGCAGTTGAACATGGTTAAGTGAAAGGGTTAAAGGTGAGAAGGAGCGAGGAGTGGGCAAGTATCGCCCTTTGAACCTCGAAAAATAACAAGGCAAAAGGGCGGAAAGGAAAACAAAGGCCTGTGCCTTAGGCGTTCCCTTTCACCCCTAGTCGTTATTTAGCCTTCGTTAGCCTTGTCTATCCAAGCTTGGAAGGCGTCCACCTTCGGGTTCTCGTACCCTAGTTTATATTTCTTGTTTACGTTGCAAACGTCCATTTGCAGCTTTTGCGCCTTCACCTCTTTTATGTCTGAGATGAGGTTATAGCCAGCTTTATTGAACACGGGCACCCATTCGGCGGGCACTCCTAGTGCTTGCCACTCTGCCGTAGTGCTCTTAGGGATGCTCTTTTCGGGACGCATCTGCGGGAAGAGCAGCACTTCTTGAATGGCGGTTTGACCCGTCATAAGCATCACGAGGCGGTCTATGCCAATGCCGATACCCGACGTTGGGGGCATGCCGTACTGCAAAGAACGAAGGAAGTCCTTATCAATTATCATTGCCTCGTCGTCGCCTTTGTCGGCAAGTTTCATCTGTTCAACGAAACGTTCCTCTTGGTCGATGGGGTCGTTAAGTTCAGAATAAGCATTAGCCAGCTCTTTTCCGTTAACCATTAGCTCGAAACGCTCGGTCAATCCAGGCTTAGAGCGGTGCATCTTTGTTAGCGGACTCATCTCAACAGGATAGTCGGTGATGAAGGTTGGCTGAAGAAACTGCCCCTCACAGAACTCACCGAAAATCTCATCGATAAGCTTTCCTTTGCCCATCGTGTCGTCTATGTCCAATTTCAACTCCTTGCACACCTGTCTAATCTCTTCCTCCGTCTTGCCATCGAGGTCATAGCCCGTCTTTTCCTTTATGGCATCGAGGATGGGCAAGCGACGATAGGGAGCCTTAAAGCTGATAACCTGCCCATCAACCACGCTTTCGGGCTTACCATTAACGGCCACGCAGATAGTTTCGAGCAGACGTTCGGTGAACGACATCATCCAATTGTAGTCTTTATATTGCACATAAAGCTCCATCAATGTGAACTCTGGGTTGTGCGTTCTGTCCATTCCCTCGTTGCGGAAGTTCTTTCCTATTTCGTATACGCCCTCAAATCCGCCTACGATAAGTCGTTTTAGATAAAGCTCGGTGGCGATACGCAAGAACATTTCTTGGTTCAGCGCATTGAAATGTGTAACGAATGGGCGCGCCGTAGCGCCGCCTGCGATACTTTGCAGCGTAGGTGTTTCAACCTCGGTGTAGCCTGCCTCGTCGAAAAATTGACGCATCGTGCTAATCACCTTTGCGCGTTTCAAGAACGTTTCCTTAACGCCTTCGTTCACAACAAGGTCTACATAGCGTTGACGGAAACGCAATTCTGGGTCGTCGAACTTGTCGTAAGCCACTCCGTCCTTATATTTCACGATGGGAAGTGGCTTGATGCTCTTGCTCAACAGCGTGAGTTCTTTGGCATGAACCGATATTTCGCCCGTCTGTGTGCGGAATACGAAACCGCGTACGCCTACAAAGTCGCCGATGTCGAGCAAACGTTTAAACACCGTGTTGTACAGTTCCTTGTTCTCATTGGGACAGATGTCGTCGCGAGTAACATACACCTGAATACGGCCTTTGGAATCTTGCAGCTCCATAAAGCTGGCTTTTCCCATCACGCGGCGCGTCATCATCCGGCCGGCAATGCACACTTCGCGTTGCTCGTCGCCCTTAAAGTTATCTCTTATGTCGGTTGAAAAAGCATCAGTGGGATACTCTGCCGCGGGATAAGGGTCGATTCCCAAGTCGCGCAACTCTTGCAGGCTCTGTCTTCTTACTATCTCCTGCTCACTTAGTTCTAATACGTTCATACTTTCTTACTATGTGCTTTATGCTTGCAAAAGTACGAAAAAAAAGTGAAAGGGTGAACGTCTGTCCGCCTAAGTTTTAGGCTTTGGGGGCATTCGCCCTTCTATAACGAGCCATTTGGCGCGCTCTTTTCTCTCACTTCCTTTGCGTTTTTATTGTTCCATCAGGTCCTCTCCCCAATGTGTTTTGGCCTCGCGCTCTTCCCTTTCGCGAATCTCTTTGGCCTTCTTGGGATAGAAAATCATGCGCAACGACTGATTATAGTTAAAGTAATTCCACATCCAATTGAGCAAAACCACCATCTTATTGCGTACGCCTAAGATGGAACGGAGGTGCACAACAAGCCACATGAACCATGCCCCAAAGCCTTTCATCTTTATTTTAGCAAACTCGGCCACGGCTTTGTTGCGACCAACGGTGGCCATTGCGCCAAGGTTTTTATAGCGAAAAGGGCTTAACGGCTTTGCCTTTGCCATGCGTTTCAGGTTTTTAGCCAAGTTTTTACCCTGCTGAATGGCCACTTGTGCCAATTGCGGATGCCCATTGGGATAGTCTTTATCGCCTTCAACAATACATTGGTCGCCAATGCAGAACACGTCTTCAAGTCCCTCAACCCGGTTGAAAGTGTCCACCTTAATGCGCCGTCCACGACCTAAATGGCCGGCATCCAGGTTTCCAACGCGCTGTCCAGCCACGCCGCTCACCCAAATAAACGTGCGCGTAGATATGGAGGAGCCATCGGCCAGCATCACCTTATGGTCCTTATAGTCGGTCACCATCTTGTTAAGCAAGATGTTTACGCCCATTTCGCGCAGATACTTCTCCACAGCCGACGACGATTCGGGCGACATGGCCGACAACAATCTATTGCCAGCCTCGATGAGATAGATGTTCATTAAGCTGGGGTCTAGGTCGTGATAGTCGTGTGGAAGGATGGTACGTTTCATTTCAGAGAGCACGCCTGCTATCTCAACGCCCGTTGCTCCGCCGCCAACCACCACCACATTAAGCAGCTCTTGCTGTTCTTGTTTCGTGGCACAGGTTATGGCACGTTCGATGTTCGATAGTATGGCGTTTTGCAAGCCCATTGCCTCGTCCACTGTTTTCATGGGCATGGCCTGCTCTTCAACATTCTTATTGCCAAAGAAATTAGTGGTTGTGCCAGCCGCCAACACCAAATAATCGTACTCCACCTTCCCTATTGAGGTCTGAATAAGTTTTTTTTCGGGGAAGATGGCACGCAACTCGGCCATTCGGTAATAGAAGTTCTTGTGCTTTTGAAAGTTTCTGCGGAAAGGAAACGATATGGAACTGGCCTCCATTCCTGCCGACGCCACCTGATAAATGAGCGGTGGAAATTGGTGATAATTGTTCTTGTCGATAAGTATCACTTGATAATCAGTTCCTTTCAGTTTGTTTGCAACCTGCAAACCACCAAAGCCACCACCAACTATCACAATCCGCTTGCGGCCGTCTTTTGCTATATTTAAACTCATTTTCTTTGTATTTTACCTAAAACAATCTTTCTTGTGGGGCTTGCCCACCATGCAAATTTACAAAATTTATTGCGGAAAAGAAGTTGGTAAACCTTAAAAAAGTTATTGATGACCGATAAAAGTTTTGAAACAGGAAAGGAAGACATATTGACTTTTGATGTTGCTAAAAATTGATGCGGGGGTTATTGTTTCCGTGATGTCAACACAAGATAAACACTCCTCTTCATATACGGAGTACTCACTGGCTTATAAACTCACGTAAATCCAACAACTCCCGAATAAATCGACTCGTCTACTTACAAATTCATTAACTCACCAACTCAAAATCTTAAATTGTTGTTTTTATTTTACAATACCACCCAAATTTTCACTCCATTCTAGCGAAAAAGTAGGTCATGAAGTGGGTAAAAAGCCACTAATTCTAGCCTTTCACGCCTCTTGTTTTGTCTATTTTTAAGCGCAAACCCTGCATTTAGCACCATTTTGCCTTTCTAGTTTGGTTGCCGGCTCGTAATTTTTCAAGGCCAATAACTCGCTTTTAGCCCCTAAATAACCACTTTTTAATGGGTATCTTGCCTTTTTAGCCCTACTTTTAAGGGTTCAAAAGGGTTTTATTTATACCAATCGCTGTGTATTTTTATGCTTTTTGACTTGTGTTTAGCCGTATTTTGCCTTGCATTTAGCACCAAAACGCCTTGCATTTAGCACCAAAATGCACTGCATTTAGCATCAAAACGCACTGCATTTTGCTACAAATAGCCTAAAAAGGGGTGTTAGTGGCGGTCTGTCTAAATAAAAATTCATTTTGACTGCATGTACAACTACCCCCTTTTTTCATCAAAACCAACTTTCACGAGAATCGATTTTTTGAGGCAAGGTGAGTGATTGGTGGACAAAATGGGCACTCAGAATGTTAAATTTCTTGCTGAAAACTAGACAAAAAGCAATTGTGTCTCACGGATGGGCCACTCACACCAATTGCTGTTTGTTAGCAAACAAGATAAAAGCAAGTAACTATTCTGCAATAATGAACGTTGATTATCAAGAACTTATAAACGTAATATTGTGGAAAAAGTCTCGAAATGACATTACTTTACCAGAATTTGTACGTGTCTGTTTATGTAACTTGTTGGTAATCAATAATAGTTTGTACGCCTTATTGCTGAATAGTTACTAAAAGCAAGCCATTGCATCTCGCAGTTTTACCTACATCACGGCCTATTCATTTCCGAAGAAATTGAAGAGTGGGCCTTTACCGTTCTTCGGTGTTGATTGAAGTACCAGGAAATATTTAATCGAATGGACTGCGTATCCATCTTTTAGTGAACATTCCCAAACGATGCCCCACCCCCTTATTGTTAAGGGCACGCAACACGTATACCCCATTGGCTATGCCGCGCACATCAAGCTTATCGTTTACCGAAGAAAGCGTTGCAACGTGTTGACCTTGCAAGGTTTCAACAACCCAAACACGTCCCCACAAAGCATCGGCCGACTTGGGCAGCAACACCTTTCCGTCACTGTAAGGCAGCATTTTAAGTTCGCTTCTGCTGCCGCCTGCCGCCTTTCGTGTTTGCAAAGGTTGGCTTTCGTTGCCATATCTGTCCATCGTTGTTATAGCAAAATACATTTGTGCGTTTCGCGGACTAACCTCAATGCTGTTCTTTGCATAGCGCATGGCTATGAGATTGCGACCATCGGTAACGTCAACAGGATAAGACGAGCTGGCATACACATTATATATAATATATGGCGAGTTGTTGGTGCTACGGCCACCACGCCAACTAACGAAAACGTTTCCGTTTTCTTCGCTCGTGTTTAAGTCCGTTGGAGGCGATGGTAGCTTGCTGTTTTCCCATGTCATAGCGGGTGGTAGGGCCAAAGTTGGCGTAAAAACTTGTTGAGCATAGGTGTATATGCCCTTCAAGTTATCGGTAAAGAACTTACTTCTGAAATAGGCATGCCCCATGCCATACTGCCTAGACACTTGCATTTCGCGCGTTATGATGTCGAGCGACCAGTTCTTTTCGCTGGGCGACATAAAGTAAATACCCAATCCAGGCACCACCATTCGCCCATAACTCTGTTCTGCCCAGTCGATAGCAAAAGGGAAAAAATTGTTGCCTTGGAAGTACATCATGGGGAAAAGGGCATCCATTAGCCCATCGTGCAACCAGCCTTGCGCATCTTGGCAAACCTTGGTGTATGCGTTCCAGCCATTACTTGCAAAACGGCTAAGGTCGTTAAACTTGCCAATAGGCGAACAGCTATACTTCACCCAAGGCTTATTGGCCTTAACTTTCTCGCCAATGGCACGCACAATGGCCGTAATGTTTCGCCTTGCAGCATCGTGCGCAATGTTTATTTTCCATGTTTCGGGATAGCGGATATAGTCTAGATGCAAGCCATCAATGTCGTAGCGGTCGGATATTTCTTTGCAGATGTTGGCTAAATAAGTGGCTGTTGTTGGGTTTTCGGGGTCCATATAACCCTCTTCGCCAATCCGTTTTATCAGGTGCGGATATTTGTTTCTCAGCGTTTTGCAACCCAGTGCGTTCCACTTTCCCACGGGAATAGTCACCACCCAAGCATGCAACTCCATCCCTCGCTTATGGCATTCGTCTATGGCAAAGGCCAAAGGGTCGTAGCCTGGCGACCTTCCTGGTACACCAGAGAGGCATCCATCCCACGGTTCGAGCAGCGAAGGATAGACTACCGTGCCGCGAATGCGTGTCTGAAATAAAACGGTATTGATGCCTGCGCGTTGAAGTTTGTCCAAAATGCCACGTAATTCTTGCTTTTGTTTGCTTGCCGCCAAATCGTTTTGAGCATACGAACGTGGCCAATCCAATCCGCCAATGGTGGTGAGCCACACCGCTCTAACCTCGCGTTTAGGCAGTTTCCACCCGTTAAGTGCATTGGGTTTTGAAAACGAAAACTTCTGTGCGAGGAGCGTTGTCGCGACAAAAAACGTGAGAAACAACAGCAAAAATCGACGTAAAAATGAGGATTGCTTTATCATCAGAATATCTCTCTTCTATTTGTTTGTGCCTTGTATTGTTGTTTAGGCCTTCCACATGCAAGCGCAAGGAGACCTAAATATATAATGAATGCAAAGATAAGTATATTTCTCGCATTTGTCGAATAATTTATTTACTTTTGCAGTTAATGTGACTTAAAGCCTGTTTAAGGCGGTTTTTTGTGGCATAGTGCCAACCGCTAGCAGGACAACAGTTGCAGAAAGAGAATTATCAAAATTGAATTAAAGATTAATCCCGTAGAAATGAAAAAGAAATTAGGTTTGCTTTTCGTGTCGTTGATGCTTACGCTCACGGCAAGCGCACAATTTGAAGAGGAAAAAGTGTATGTGGCAGGTTCGCTTTCGGGGCTGGACATCAACTACAACGGCAACAATAAGTTTAGTTTCGGCGTGCAAGCTAAGGCTGGTTATTTCTTTGAAGACGACTGGATGGTGTTAGGACAGTTCGCCTACAACCACTATGGTAATGAAACCGTGCCCGATTATATTTCTGTTGGGGCTGGACTAAGATATTATATTGAACAAAACGGCCTATTTGTTGGAGCCAATGCAAGCCTTGTACACACCTACCACAACTATAACGACATCATGCCAGGGTTTGAGTTGGGCTACGCATTCTTCGTTAGTCGCACTGTTACTATCGAACCTTCGCTGTACTACAACCAATCGTTTAAAAGCCATTCCAAGTACTCAACAGTTGGCCTCAGAATTGGTGTAGGTATTTACATTTAACCTTCTGTTAGTCAGAAAGGAATAAGAACCTTTACAGACATAAACAAGTGTAGGCAGGCTTAGGGACAAATACTCCACAGTGTTATAAACATTCCTTGTGGCTTTTAAGGTGTTGTCCTCTGCTATGTCCAAGCTTGTTTCATTCATCAAAGTGGCTCGCATGCGGATGTTTGTTGTCCATAGCATGCGAGCCACATCAATAACTCTTCGTTGTGCCATTTAGTTAAATATTGAATATTGGCGACGCATCCATCTATTTTTTTGTAAATTTGTATGTTGAAAATGTGGGCAAACAAGCGGCAAACATAGAGGTTGCACAACCTTGTTAAGCCTGCCAACACCACATTCACTCAATAAAGATAACGGCAAATGATGCAAACCATCAGCAATATAGGCCGCCAACAACGCAAACAGCAATTATATTCATCCACAACGAGGTAAGTAATAAAGTTTATTATAATGAAAAGGAAACTATTTTTAGCACTACTCTTCGTTCCCGTTTTCACGTTCGCACAAAACGATTGGGAACGTCCACAAAGTAAGGAACAAAACAAATCTACACAAACAAAAAGCAAAAAAGAAAGCGCAACCACCACCGAACAAGCCAAATACCTAGAAGGCGCAGTGCCAACTGTAGACGGCAAGGTGGTGTTTGATTACGAACTAGACCTCCCTGGTAAAAGTGCACAAGAGATTTACGACGCTACCTACGCGGCGATTGAAGACTTAACCAAAGGCGAAAACCAATTCCCCGAAAGTTCGATTGCACTGGTTAACAAGAAAGAACATATCATCGCGGCACGACTTAAAGAGTGGTTGGTGTTTCAAAGCACTTTTCTTTCGCTAGACAGAACAGTGTTTAACTACACGCTCATTGCCAAATGTTCAGACGGAAAGCTTAACCTAACCCTCTCGCGCATTAGCTATGCCTATGAGATGAACCGCGGTGAAGGCAGCGGAGTGGAGGCTACTGCCGAGAAATGGATTACAGACCAATATGGATTAAACAAGGCTAAGACCAAGCTTAGCAAGATGTCGGGCAAGTTTAGGCGCAAGACTATCGACCGTAAAGACGAGGTGTTTGAGACCATTAAGCAGCGATTGAGGCAATAAGACACCATGCCGACCACGCCAATTCCGCACAGCAAGAAAATAAATAGCAACACAAATCGCATTTGTATGGAAACGCAATATCCACAAAGAAGACATAGAAGACCAGATAAGGAGCAAGACCAATTCTTGCCCATAAGGAACATACTGAATATTATTTTCATCATCGGAGCCATTATTGGCGTATCCGTATATTTCTTATCAGACACCACCGTAGGCACGTTTATCGTGCTGGGGTCGATGGTTTTCAAAATTGCCGAAACAATACTCCGCTTTATTCGTTAGATGAACAGGTTATTCATGCTGGCCGCAATGCTGTCGTTGGCACTGTCGTCGGCACTTGCACAAGACGACTTCACTCGCTTTGACGAGAACGGAAACTTCTCAACAGGCAAGAAAGAGAACAGGAAAGACTCGCTGGGTTCTAACAAGGAGATACCCGTGGGGCTGAAAGTGTGGACCGTTGACCCACGCTTTGGCGACCGCATTGCGGCGCAACCCGACACCCTCTCGCACATGTTTATGAACAAAGCCTTTACTTATGGCATGCGAGGTGAGTACAATATGCTGGGCAACTTGTCGTCGCCCAGACTTAATCGCGTGTTCGTAGACAGGTCGGCTGATGGTCAGTTTATCTTTACTGAGCCTTATAGCTACTTCATTGTGCCTGCCGACAAGTTCCTTTTCACCAATACGCTGTCGCCCATAACCAATCTCAGCTATTTCAGTTGTGGCGACAAGACCGACGGCGAAGACCATTTCACGGCTTTGTTTGGCGTAAATGCAGGCAAACGCGTGGGCGTTGGTTTCAAGTTCGACTACAACTATGGGCGCGGTTTCTACCAAAACCAAAGTACGGCCATGTTTAATTACACCATGTATGGGTCGTACATCGGCGACAGATACCAAGCGCATCTGTTGTTTTCTACCAACCATCAAAAGGCTAGCGAGAACGGGGGAATAACCAACGACAACTACATCACCCATCCCGAAACGTTCAGCGAGAACTTCACCACGAACGAAATTCCTACCGTCTTAACCAAAAACTGGAACAGGAACGATAATCTTAGCATTTTTTTCAGTCATCGTTACAACATCGGCTTTAACCGAAAAGTACCCATGACCAAAGAAGAAATTGCTGCCAAGAAGTTCGCAATGGAGGCTAAAAAAGACAAGAAACAACGCGAAAAGAAACAAAATGGCCGTACAAGTAAGGCTGGCGATAATGCAACCGACGACAAAGCGTATGGCGGTCGCCCCGACAATGCAAAGATTGCAGGCGTAGAGCCAGAAGATTCGGCACGCTCTACGCGCCGCATTACCGTTAGTAGCAAGGCACAAGCAGACAGCTTGATGGCACAAAGCGACCAGCCAAAGAAAGATACTTCGTGGCTGAAAAACGAGTATGTGCCCGTTACAAGTTTCATACACACGCTTAAATTCGAAAACTACAAGCGCATTTACGAGGCTCACCAAACGCCAACCAACTACTATGCCAACACATATTTTAACGCTGGCAAGCTAACAGGCGACTCCATTTTCGACGAAACACGCCACCATAGGCTACAAAACACGTTGGCCCTGGCCTTGCTCGAAGGGTTCAACAAGTGGGCTAAGGCAGGCATAAAGGCATTTATAAGCAGCGACATACGCCACTACGAATTGCCCAACACGCAAGGAAGGCTAGAAAGTTTTAACGAACAAACCATGAGTTTCGGCGGACAATTGGCCAAAACGCAAGGCAAAACCTTACACTATGGCGTTACGGCAGAGACGTGGTTCTTGGGCAAAGATGCTGGTCAACTGAAAGTAGACGCCTCGGCAGACCTTAATTTCCCGTTGCTCGGAGACACTGTCAGTCTCGCTGCAAACGCTTTTTTCCATCGAATTAACCCAGGTTTCTACTTCCGTCACTTCCAATCGCGCCACTTCTGGTGGGAGAACAACAGCTTATCTATGACCATACACTCGCGCCTGCAAGCCACGTTGAGTTCTCAAAAGACGCGAACCAAACTGCGTTTTGCCGTAGACGAGTTGAAGAACCACACGTATTTTGCACAGAACTACACCATAAACAGCGACTTTACACGCACGGGCAACACTGTAAACGTTGAGCAAAGCAGTGCAGCGATAAACCTGCTAACGGCCGAATTGACACAAGATTTCACTTTCGGACCACTCAATTGGGAGAGCGTAGTAACGTGGCAACGCACCAGTCATCCCGACGTTCTGCCCCTACCCTCCCTCAATATTTACACCAATCTGTACCTGCGGTTTAAGATAGCACACGTGTTAAAGTGCGACTTCGGAGCCGACATGCGATACTTTACCGCCTATAACGCACCCGATTATAGTCCTGCGCTGGGGCAATTTACCGTTCAAGCCCAAACCGACAAGGTGAAAATTGGCAACTATCCGCTTGTTAACGTGTACGCCAACTTCCATCTTAAACAAGCTCGTTTCTTCATTTTGATGAGCCACATCAATGCAGGCAGCGGTAACAAAAAATACTTCTTCGCTCCTCACTACCCACTTAACGACCGCATGTTGTACTTCGGGCTAAGCTGGAACTTCTTTAATTAAAGCTTGATAAACGAGATGTCAGCCAACAAGGCATGCTCGCCCAGAGAGTGAATAGACAAAAAGAAACAGGCCGCAACCGCTCTTATCTTCGTAATAGATAGCGTGTTGCGGCCTTTTCCTTTATTCCGCCCAACAAACAAACGCCTTACACCCTTCAACAGCACTTGCATTTAAAATTGCTATAAAGTGAAAGATACACCTAAAATCAATTGTTTTATTGAACATAAAGTTGTAACTTTGTTTCCATATTCAGGAAGGAATGACTCATCCCGAAAGCAAAACACATATTAACGAACATGTTTAACTAAAAACCACAATACATGAACGATAAGAAATTGATGAATTTGGCTGCGGACAACATACGCATTCTGGCAGCGTCAATGGTAGAAAAAGCTAAGTCTGGACACCCTGGCGGAGCGATGGGTGGTGCCGACTTCATTAATGTTCTCTTCTCAGAGTTCCTTGTTTACGACCCAGAAAACCCCTCATGGGAAGGTCGCGACCGCTTTTTCCTCGACCCTGGGCACATGTCGCCCATGCTATATTCGGCCTTGGCGCTGCAAGGAAAGTTTACGATTGACGAGCTTCAGCAATTTCGCCAATGGGGTTCGCCCACTCCTGGACACCCCGAAAGAGATGTGCAACGCGGCATAGAGAACACTTCGGGACCGCTAGGACAAGGGCATGCCTACGGTGCAGGTGCTGCTGTTGCCCAAAAATTCCTCGAAACGAAACTCTCGCACACCATGATGCAGCACACCATATATATATACATATCCGATGGTGGCATACAAGAAGAGATTTCGCAAGGCGTTGGCCGATTGGCTGGTGCACTGGGACTAGACAATATCGTGATGTTTTACGATTCGAACGACATTCAATTGTCTACCGAATGCGGCGTAGTTACTTGCGAAAACACTGCCGCCAAATACGAGTCGTGGGGTTGGAAGGTGATAACCATCGACGGAAACGATGCCGACGAGATACGTCGAGCACTGAACGAGGCCAAAGCCGAGAAAGAAAAACCCACACTTATCATTGGAAACACCGTGATGGGCAAAGGCGCATTGCGAGCAGATGGGTCTAGTTTCGAACACCATATCGGCACACATGGCGCACCACTCGGCGCAGAGGCCTACCAAAAAACCATCGTTAACCTAGGCGGAAACCCCAACGAACCTTTCGTAGTGTACCCCGAAGTGAAAGAACTCTATGCAAAACGCAATGAAGAACTAAGAGAGATTGTAGCCAAAAGACACCAAGAAGAAAACGAATGGGCAAAAAACAACCCACAACTAGCCGCACAAATGAAGGACTGGTTCAGCGGGAACGCACCCCAAGTGGATTGGAGCACACTGACTCAAAAGCCCGATGCCGCAACACGTGTGGCCTCGGCAGCTTGTTTGGGGCTGTTGGCAGAGCAAGTTCCGAACATGGTTTGCTCGTCGGCCGACCTCTCTAACAGCGACCGCACAGACGGTTTCCTCAATAAAACGCGCGAAATGAAACGTGGCGACCTTTCGGGAGCCTTCCTCCAAGTCGGCGTAAGCGAGCTTACCATGGCCTGCATGTGCATTGGCATGTATCTGCATGGGGGGGTAATACCTGCTTGCGGAACTTTCTTCGTGTTCTCCGACTATATGAAACCTGCCATACGTATGGCTGCCCTCATGCGTGTTCCCATCAAGTTTATTTGGACGCACGATGCTTTCCGCGTTGGCGAAGACGGTCCTACGCACGAACCTGTGGAGCAAGAGGCGCAAATTAGGTTGATGGAAAAGCTGAAAAATCATTGCGGTGAAGACTCTGTTCGCGTATTCCGCCCTGCCGACGTCAACGAAACAACCGTATGTTGGCAAATGGCGATGGAGAATATGAACACGCCAACGGCACTCATTCTTTCGCGTCAGAACGTGAAGAACATACATCCCGACACCAATTACGAACTTGCTCGCCGTGGCGCTTACGTGGTTGCAGGCAGCGACAGTCAATTCGACGTTATACTCTTGGCCTCTGGTTCGGAGGTAGCCACATTGGAGGCAGGTGCCGAGCTGCTAAGAAAAGACGGAGTGAAAGTACGTATCGTGAGTGTTCCTTCCGAAGGATTGTTCCGTACGCAAAGCGCAGAATACCAAGAAGAAGTACTACCCACTGGTTCTAAGATATTCGGCTTAACAGCGGGGCTACCCGTAACGTTGCAAGGTCTTGTTGGCTGTAACGGAAAAGTTTATGGGCTAAACAGTTTCGGCTATTCGGCTCCCTTTAAGGTGCTAGACGAAAAGCTAGGTTTCACCGCAGAGAATGTATATCATCAAGTTAAATCATTAATAAGAGAGTAGTATGGAAATAAAAACTATTGGTATCGCTTGCGACCACGCAGGCTTCCCGCTCAAGCAATACGTTCTCCAATACTTGGAAGAGCATGGTTATCCGTACAAAGACTATGGCACATACAGTGACCAAAGCAGTGACTATCCCGACTTTGCCCATGCCTTGGCCGAAGGTATCGAAAGCGGCGAGGTTTATCCCGGCATTGGCATCTGCGGAAGCGGCGAGGGCATGGCCATGACCCTCAACAAACACCAAGGCGTAAGAGCCGGATTGGCTTGGATGCCTGAGATTGCGCAACTTATCCGCCAACACAACGACGCCAATGTGCTAGTTATGCCAGGTAGGTTTGTGGACAACAAAACAGCAAAGAAGATTCTCGACGGGTTCTTCTCTGCCACATTCGAAGGCGGACGACACCTCAACCGGGTGAAGAAAATCGCCATTAAAGAATAAATAGCGCGGCTCAACCAGTTTCCCCTCGGCAATAGTTGGCCTGAAACAACGCTAAGAAATACAAAATGGAAGTCATAAACACTTCCTCCTCCTTCTTTTTAAAAGGCTCACGGTTTATCCGCGAGCCTTTTAATTTCTCTTCGTCAGACAAGTTAAGCTTGTGCTTGATAATCATTTACAACAATAACCATACGTGCAGGTTTATTACCAGCCTCTCGCTTATCGCGATGAAACTTGGTGTAGTAAACCTTTTCCAACTCTGCCCAGGGAAACATTTCATCGAGAACGCCCCAACGGTCATGCTTTTCCAAATCTTCAAACGGAGATCTGAACAAATCCAGGGTCAGTTGTTTATTCTGCGATGTATACTGTGTATTCCTTTAACACTGTAAAGGTACTAACTTTATGTGAAAAAGATGAATAAAATAGTAAATACATATCTAATAATCAGCGAGTTGCAATTATTCTGTAAGCACTAGTTAGTAAATGTTTTAATAAGTCGATTGGGGCTAAATAAAAGAGGCTGAACTTCACAAAAGAAATTCAGCCACCATATTATATTGTGACAACTATGCCAAACAAGGCACATACACACATAAGCATGCTAAGCAAAACAAGTTGCTTATTGCTTAATGTTAGGTTCTTCCAGGCCGTAACCCTTCTTGCGGTCTACAACGCGAAGGTACAAGCCTAGCAACAGAGCCACCAAGCCCAACATAGCCAGCATGAGCAAGGGGTTGGTGTAGTTGTAAGATGTCGCAGCCTCGGCTGGTGAAAGCGTGCCTGCTTCAAGGCTTTGAACAATGTCGGGGTTGGAGGCTTTCAGAATCTTACCAATCAATAAGGGGAAGAGCCACAAACCAATGTTCTGTATCCAAAAGATGAG
Organism: Prevotella sp. oral taxon 317 str. F0108; assembly: GCF_000162415.1. Classification (NCBI taxonomy): domain Bacteria; kingdom Pseudomonadati; phylum Bacteroidota; class Bacteroidia; order Bacteroidales; family Prevotellaceae; genus Prevotella; species Prevotella sp. oral taxon 317. Next base: position 882,414 of record NZ_GG740072.1, read on the forward strand.
CGCGTATGCCGAACCAATGATTTTGCTGTCTACCAACTTGGGAACCGATGGCCACAACGATGCAGGAACCAATGAGAAACTAGCACCAAGAATAAGGATGGTGACAAAAGCGAGTGTTACACCGCCTATTTCGTTGCCCTTAAACATGGGAAGAACAAAGGCAAACGTAAGGTGGCATACGATAAGGAGCACACTACCCAACACCAACATGGAGGCTGCCTTACCCTTGTGGTCGACATACTTGCCCAAGATGGGAGTAATACCTACGGCCAACAGTGGGAACACAGCAAAGATGGCCTCAGCCGATTGACGTTTGTAAGCGATAAAGCAATAGCCAACGAGGAATAGCAATGAAATGAAGAGCAAACCATATTTTAAGGATGCTTTCTTGCTGAAGTTGCTAGTGAAGGCTGTTGCAGCAATGGTTATCATCACAAAATACTGGATAATCGTAACCGTGTTAGAAGCCCAGAAATCGCCTTCGGCCAGGTGTGTGAAGGTTAGGTTGCATTGCAGCATGTTAACTGCATACTTTTGGAAGGGGAAGATGGCCGAATAGTAAAGCACACAGAGGAGTGCAACAATCCAAAAGCCCTGACTGCGGAGTATCTGGCCAATGTCCGAGATGCGGAAGGGGTCGTCTTTCTCTTCGGCCTCGCCTGTTTGTGCATCTAGTTTCTTATCCATAAAGAAGTAAACTACAAACATGATTAAGGCAATCATCAACAAGATAAGGCCGAATGCGGCTGAACGAGAAACGTCTACACGTCCAAACAAGCGGGCGAAAACGGGCGAGAAAATCATACAGGTGGCAACACCAAGTCTTGCCAAGGCCATTTCTGACCCCATAGCCAAGGCCACTTCTTTGCCCTTAAACCATTTTACGATACCACGCGAAACGGTTATACCGGCCATCTCGGCACCACAACCGAATATCATGAAACCGATGGAGGCCAATTTTGCAGAGGCTGGCATACCTGCATAGAAAGGAGATACGCCAAGTTCGTCGAACAAGGGGATGTAGTTGAGATTATCCGAAAACCAATGTTCGAGCGAAGACCCCATGAACGATTCGGTTACGGCGTACCAATTGATGCAGGCTCCTGTGAGCATAACAAGACCTGAAAGGATGGCTGTAAAGCGCACACCCATCTTGTCGAGGATAATTCCTGCGATGATGAGGAAGAAAATAAAGACGTTGAGGAAGGTTTCCGAGCCAGCGTATGTGCCGAAAGCGGTAGAGTCCCATCCACGTGTGGATTCCATCAAGTCCTTAATTGGCGACAAGATATCCATAAAGATGTACGCGAAGAACATGGCCATGGCCAATAGCAACAAGGCCGTCCAACGTGCTGCTGCTGAATCGCGTAAGGTGCTTGTTGCGTTGTTGATTGTTGTCATAGATATTAACAATTATTCGATATTAATGTTTTCTGTTGCTACGTGGGTGAGTTGACGAGTTTATAAGTTGATAAGTTCACAAATTCACAAATTGGTTTGTTACTTGTTTGCAAGTTAACGTCAACTCACCACGCTCATTTTATTTCTTCAACCAACGGTCGAGCCACTCGAAGAATGTGCGTTGCCATAGCACGCCGTTTTGTGGTTTAAGCACCCAATGGTTCTCGTCGGGGAAAATAAGCAACTCGGCAGGGATGCCTTTCATACGTGCAGCGTTAAATGCACTCATGCCTTGGGTGGCGTTGATACGATAGTCTTTCTCGCCATGAATGCAGAGTATGGGCGTATCCCACTTGTCGATAAAGCGATGGGGCGAGTTTTCGTATGTGCGCTTGGCATTGGCCGTTTGGTCTTTGTTCCAATACGCATCGTCATATTCCCAATTTGAGAACCAATTCTCTTCTGTTTCGGTGTACATGGCTTCGAGGTTGAAGGCACCATCGTGAGAGATGAAAGCCTTGAAACGCTTGTCGTGATGACCGGCCAAGTAGTAAACGCTAAATCCTCCAAAGCTTGCGCCTACACAGCCAAGACGATCTTTGTCTACGAAAGGCAGGTTGGCAACAGCATCGTCTACGGCGGCCAAGTAGTCTTTCATGCAGAGTCCAGTCCAATCTCCTGATATTTCATCGTTCCATTCAGAACCAAATCCAGGCAAGCCACGACGGTTGGGGGCGATGATTACATAGCCGTTGGCAGCCATGATTTGGAAGTTCCAACGGTAACTCCAAAACTGACTAACTGGACTTTGTGGGCCTCCTTCGCAGAAAAGCAAGGCGGGATATTTCTTGTTGGGGTCGAAATGCGGTGGAAGGATAATCCATACCAATTCTTTCTTGCCGTCTACGGTGTTAACCCAACGCTGTTGAACCTTGCCCATTTCAAGTTGATCGAAGATGTGCTTGTTCTCGTCGGTAATTTGTTTTACGTCGGCTTTCTTCTCTTTCTTAGAAGGTGTAACAACGAAAAGTTCGTCGGGGTGCGAGTAGCTGTGGCGCATGGCGAGCAGCTTACCCGTGTTGCCCAACAACTGAACCGAGGCGTAATCGTGCCAGCCCTCAGTGAGTTGCATCACTTTACCAACCAAATTGGTTTGATACATGTTTACACAGCCGTGCCAAACACCGATAAAATAAAGTGTTTGCGAGTTGGCAGCCCAGCAATAATCGTCTACATTAGAATCGAAAGACTCGGTAACGTAGCGTTTCTCACCCGTTGCAAGCGTATAAATGCAAAGGCGGTTGCGGTCGCTTTCGCAACCATCTCTCTTCATACTTTGCCAAGCCACGTACTTGCCATCGGGAGAGAATTGGGGATTAACGTCGTAACCCACGTTATAATCTTTGGCTTGACGGTTCACGGCTTGGTTTCTCAACGACTTGGTAGCATCAACGGCTGGAGCCTTATAGTCGGCAGGCTTGCAAAGGTTGGTTGTTTTTCCTGTTGCCAGTTCGTACAAATAGATGTCCGAGTCGGTAGAGATGGAATACTCGCGCCCTGTTTTCTTCCTGCAAGTATAGGCAATAGTCTTAGAGTCGGGACTCCATGCCAATTGCTCAACGCCGCCAAATGGTTCCATTGGACATTCGTATGGTTCGCCTTCCAACATGTCCTTACCTTCGGTTATGCCGTCTGCTTGAACATCTGCCACGAAGGGGTGTTGTATGCTTTCAACATAATGGTCCCAGTGGCGGTACATCAAGTCGGTTACTTTTCGGCCTGTGGCCTTGGGCAGGTCGGTAGGGTTGGCTTGGATAACGCCTGTATATTTGATTGACTTAACAAGGACAACCTTCTTACCATCGGGCGAGAACTTAAACCCTTCGATGTCGGTGGCACTGTGCGTAAGCTGCTTTCGGTCGGAGCCATCGGGGTTCATGCTCCACAGTTGCCCTTTTGTTAGGAACGCAATGCGGCGTCCGTTCTCAATCCATGCGGCGTCGGTTTCGTTGTCGGCCGTTGTAGTGAGTCGCTTTTTGTTTGTTCCGTCGGCATTAGACACAAAGAGCATGTGATGTCCCTTGTTTTCTTGCACGCTGTAATAAGCCACGCGATAGACAACGAGCTTACCGTCGGGCGAGGCTTGTGCCCCACCGATGCGCCCCATTGCCCAAAGGGCCTCAGGTGTCATAAGGTCGCTTTTTAAAGTAATTTCGTTCTTACCGATCATGGTTTGGCCAATTGATTGCGGCGCGACAGCCAACAAAGCCATTGCCGCCAGGGCTAGAGATTTCTTCATAGGTTTTAGTGCTTTTAATTCCTTATTTTAAAAGACGGATTACAGTTGTGCGCTTGTTAGGGCACAAACCATAATCCGTCGGATGTTTTAAATTCGCTTGTTATGTTGTATCAATTGAATTAGGGGTTATTCACTCGGCTCACTTCTTGCCAAGCTGCTCGCGTTTGCGTTGCAATTCTTGTTGCTGTTGCTGCATGGCTTGCAGGCGAGCAGATAGGCCTTTAAGTTTCTGCGGGTTGTTCTGTGCCTCCTTATAGTTGGCTTCCAGTATACTCAACAGCTTTTCGTCGTTGGTGGTTTTACGCAAAAGCCACATAATGGCTGCACTGAAGAACAGGCTGACGAAATAGTAGAAGTTAAGTCCTGACGAATAATCGTTGAACATGAAGAAGAACATCACCGGCATGAGGTACATCATCCACTGCATCATCTTCATTTGTTCGGCCTGCTGACCAACCATTTGGTCGCGCTGTTGGCGCATGGTCATCATCGAATAGAGCACGTTAGACAAACAGAAGAGAATACAAGTGAGCGACAGGTGGTCGCCAATGAGCCAAATGTTGTGCCCCCACTCCAACACGGGGTCGTAAGTGGAGAGGTCCTTTATCCACAAGAAACTTTCTCCGCGAAGTTGGATGGCATTGGGAACGAAGTTGAACATCGCAATCCAAATGGGCATTTGTATAAGCATGGGCAAGCAACCAGAAAGCGGACTGACACCATACTTGGCGTATTCGCTCATCATGGCCTGCTGTTTCTTCATTTGGTCTTCGGGCTTGTTAAACTCTTTGGTGGCCTCTTCCAGTTTGGGTTTAAGCACGCGCATCTTGGCCGAGCTTAGGTAACTCTTCTTCACCAAGGGGAATGTGATGAACTTCAAGAGCAAGGTAATGAGGATAAGTACCACACCCATGTTGATATTTAGTCCCGTTAGCCAGTCGAAAACATAGAGGGTGAACCAACGGTTGATGATGCGGAATAACGGCCAGCCCAAGTAAACGAGCCTTTCTAACTCTAAATCCTTACCGAAATGGCTCTTGCTTTCCATCTTTTGGAGCAAGCGGAAGTCGTTAGGACCGTAATAGAAATCGAGTTGTGTGGGTTGTGAGCCCGTTGGGTCGAAAGCGGTTTTAAGCTTGGCTTGATATTGTTTGAGGTATCCCGAACCCTTTTCTTGAGGGATGCTCGTTAGTGTGGCGTTCGTGCCAAAGTCGGTTTTAGCAATCATAACAGCCGAGAAGAATTGGTTTTTGAAGGCTACCCAATCTATTTTGTCTTCAATAACCTCGTCTATTTTCTCCGAACTCTCGCTTAAATAGTCTGTTCCGCCCTCCGTTTTGTGGTAGGTTAACGACGCATAACGGTTCTCAAAGGTAAATCCTTTCTCTTGTTGTGCGCAACGTTCTTGCCAATTAATGTCCACAGTATTAACCGAAGGGTTGAGTATTCCGCCCATTCCCGTAGCCGAGATGCTTGTGTGCAGCATATATTCGTTGTCCAACACATACTTAATGGTAAGTGTTTTGCCTGCTGCCGCTTCGGCTGTGAAGGTAACGGTGGTGTCGGTAACTTCCGAAGGCGTAAAGAACAGGTCGGCCGTACTTACATATCCGTCCTTAGTTGAGAATGTGTAGTTAAGGCTTTGGTCTTTTCCTTGAAACAAGGTAAGGTCTTTATGCCCGTTTCTATCGGTAAAGTTGCTTATTATAACCTTATCTACCACACCGCCCTTGGTGTTGAGTTGAAGTGTTAGCTTGCTGTTCTTCAACACGATGGGCTTGGCCTCGCCAATCAAAGCCTTATGAAAAAGGGCAGCTGTGTCGGTGGTAGCCTGTTCTAGGGCTTGTGCGCGTGCGGCATCGGCCTTAGCCTTAGCCTTCGTTTGCTCTTCCTTGTTTTTCTTTTCAATCAGTTCCTTTTGCTGTTGCTTAGCCAATTCTTCCTCCGAAGGACGATTCCAGAGGCTGAAACCAATAAGCACTAAGCCAATGAGAATGAAACCGATAAGATTGTTTTTATTCATTATGTCTTGTCCATTTATCCCGTTCTGTCATCGCCAGGCATAACCAACGGCTGCTGCCCAACGCTATTTTACGGGAGATAATCAGATATTGTAATTATTTTTTATTTGCTATTGCCGTCTTAACGAAATCTACAAAGAGGGGGTGCGGATTGAGCACGGTGCTTTGGTATTCGGGATGGAATTGCGTACCGATATACCATTTTAGGCCCGATATTTCCACTATTTCAACGAGGTCGCTTTCGGGGTTCTTGCCTACACAAGCCATTCCTGCACGCTCGTATTCCTTTTGATACTCGTTGTTAAACTCGTAACGGTGGCGGTGCCTTTCCTGTATATGTTCGTGTTTATAGATGTCTAGCACGCGCGAAGTCTGTTTCAACACGCATTCGTAGGCTCCCAGACGCATCGTACCGCCCATGTTGGTGATGTTTTTTTGTTCCTCCATAATGTCGATAACGTTGTGTTCTGTCTTCTCGTCCATCTCTCTACTGTTGGCATCTTCGTAGCCAAGCACGTTTCGAGCGAACTCTATCACCATCATTTGCATACCCAGACAAATGCCAAAAGTGGGCATGTCGTTCGTGCGAGCATAGTGGGCGGCGATAATTTTGCCCTCTGTGCCACGCTGCCCAAAGCCCGGACAGATAACGATACCGTCCATGCCTGCCAGTTTTTCGGCCACATTCTCTTTCGTAATCTTCTCCGAATTGATGAACGTGATCACCGTTTTGTGGTCGTTATACGTGCCTGCTTGGTACAAACTCTCACGAATACTCTTGTAAGCATCCTGCAAATCATACTTGCCAACAAGACCGATATTCACCTCGCTGGTGGCTTGTCGGCGTCTTTCCAAGAACTTACGCCAGGGGCCAAGTGCAGGTTTCTCGCCGATAGGCTCGCCCATCCGTTTCAATATGGCCACATCCAGCCCTTGTTCTTGCATCCTTACAGGAGCCTCGTATATGCTTGGCAGGTCTTCGCTTTGCACAACGCAGTCTAAATCTACGTTACAGAAAGCTGCAACTTTCTTCAATATACCTGCATTTAACGTTTTCTCGGTGCGCAGAACCAACACGTCGGGCTGTATTCCAACGCTTTGCAGTTCTTTAACGCTATGCTGTGTGGGTTTTGTTTTAAGCTCTTGGGCGGCTTTCAGATAAGGAATGTAGGTAAGATGCACACAAACGGCTTTCCTTCCCAACTCCCATTTCAATTGTCTGATGGCTTCGAGGAAAGGTGTAGACTCGATATCGCCCACCGTTCCACCAATCTCGGTAATAACAAAATCATAATGATACTTCTCGCCTAAAAGCTTTACGTTACGCTTAATTTCGTCGGTGATATGGGGAACAACTTGAATGGTCTTTCCCAAGTAGTCGCCCCTTCGCTCCTTATCAATAACCGCTTTGTATATCCTACCCGTTGTTAGCGAGTTGGCCTTGGTGGTTTTGATGTCTGTAAAGCGTTCGTAGTGCCCCAAGTCGAGGTCTGTTTCCATCCCATCCACTGTGACATAGCATTCGCCGTGTTCGTAGGGATTGAGCGTTCCGGGGTCGATGTTGATGTAAGGGTCGAACTTTTGGATGGTGATGTTGTACCCTCTCGCTTGGAGGAGTTTGCCTATAGACGAGGAGATAATGCCTTTGCCTAGCGAAGAAACTACTCCACCCGTTACGAAAATATACTTAGTCTCTGTCACAATGATTATAATTTATTTGTTTATAAACGCAATATGTATGTTATGGAAACCTAGATGCCATTGGCAATACGCTGGTCTCTTTTTCCTAAACTGCAAATGTACGATAAAAAAACGATATGCACAAGAATTAAAGAAACGTTATAAAGCGTATGCAACAAAATAGCTGTTTCGGCTCTGTTCTATGTTGCAGTTTGGCCTTTAAACTCCGCGCATCTTGAACATTGAACGCCACCTTAAAGTAAGCCATTGGAAAATCCGCATGTTGCTTTTGCGCAACCTATATATGAAAAGTGAAGCGGCAGAAACATCTTGCCTTTCGTCCACTTAGGTGCGCATTTCTTGCAATATCGCAGCCATTTTCTGAACCGTTGCCACACGTGTTGGCACGAGCGGTAAGCGCAATTCGTTCTCGATGAAACCCATCTCGTGCAACAAGGCCTTAACGCCTGCGGGATTTCCATCAACGAAAAGCAAGCTATATAGTTCGGTAAAGCGGTGGTGTATCTTGCGGGCTGGCTCGTATTCGCCGTTAAACTCTAAGCGAATCATTCGCGAGAACTCGCGCGGCAGGGCATTGCCGATAACCGAGATAACACCTGCTGCACCACTAGCTATCATGGGGAAGGTAAGCGCGTCGTCGCCACTCAGCACATCGAAGTGGGCTGGTTTGTTCTTTATTATCTCGTCCACCTGCTCCAAACTGCCGCCCGCCTCTTTTACAGCTACGATATTACGGCAGTCGTTTGCTAGCCTAACGGTTGTTTCAGACTTTAAGTTGATGCCGGTTCTTCCTGGTACGTTGTACAGCACAACGGGCAACGGACAATTGTCGGCAATCATTTTGAAGTGCCGATAAAGGCCCTCTTGCGAAGGCTTATTATAATAAGGACAAACGCTCAGTATGCCATCTACCCCGCGAAGGTCGAACGATTGTAGTTCTTTCACCACGGCCTTGGTGTTGTTTCCGCCGCAACCCATCAGCACGGGCAGCCTTCCTTGGTTTACTTCAACAACGAAACGTTTAATTTCGGCACGCTCTTCCTGATCCAAGCAAGGGCTCTCGCTTGTGGTGCCAAGTATGCAAAGAAAGTCGGCGCCATTGTCCGTTTGGTATTCGATGAGTCGTTTCAATGCTGCATAGTCTATCGATCCGTCCGTTTTAAATGGTGTCACAAGGGCGATGCCCAGTCCTTTGAATATGTTCGTTGCCATAAAATTGGTTTCTTATGTTTGGATAGTGCAAAGGTAAGGGAAATTGAATGAATAACAAAACCTAAATAAACGGAATTTTCTACCACTCTAAAATAATCGCTATTCACATCCTAAAATATGGGTTTGTGTTAAAACTTTTAGCACATTATGAAGTACAAAAACCTGCATCCATGCTCCTTTCTCACGCCTTCGTGCACGCATATATATGGCCAAAGATATTAGGTTTTGTATGTAATTGCCTTTTATCACACGCTCACATACAACAGCAAACATCTGTACGAGCTGTATGGTACTGAGGGCAAAGCAAGTTCACAGACACACAAACCATAGGTAAAGGACGGAAACACATCGCCTACACCCCATGTAAAGTATCTCCACGAAGTTGCCCGAACCATGTTCCTGCTTGCCGATGGAGCAGGAGATACTGACGAAGGAATGTATCGGAAAGTAGTGACAACTGCAATACACACAACCTCTCCGTCTGCCTTAGCGGCCGGGCGATGAGGGAGAGATAAGAGCCTGCGCCACTAAGCGCACTTCAAACATTCTAGCCCAAATCAGTTTGTTAAAGGCCGTCTTGCTGCCTTTTGCAGAACAACTGATTTGGGCTAAAATAACTTTTCTTATTGATAGCACACCTGCCGATAGGGGCAACGCGTGCATCGCTCCCTGTCTTCGGTGGGTTCGAACGGGCGATCTTTGTCGAAAATTTCTTCCAAGAGCGACTGCAAACCCGCCCAAAACTCATCGCGATATGTGGCCACATCGTCTACGCGTTCTTTGCCTAGGCGCAACACGGGGTCGTTTTCTTCGGTCGATGCCTGCTGAATAAACAGCAAGGCAGGACTAACGGGCAGTTTCTGCGCATTCCAAAAGGCCGAATCGCGCACAATCGCGGCGTAAAGGAATGTCTGAAAGAAATAGTCGGCGTGGTTCTTGGTCACCTTTTCGCCCGAGAATATGTCCTCAAAAGTGGCAACTCCCATCTGTGGTTTCCGCCCTGTCTTGTAGTCCACCACGCGGATTACCTTCCCCATACCCTCGTCCACTTCGTCCAATCGGTCTACATAACCACCTATTTTCAAGGGGTGTTGCTTGCCGTCTACATGAAAAAGCACGTCGTTATACACCTGCTTTTCCATTGCCAGTATGCGAAAAGGTGTCAAGGCGAGGTCCATCTGCAACAGTTTCTTCAAGTAAGAGATAATCACTCCGCGATTAATCAGCTGCAAACCATTGTATTCTGGTCGCTGATTGGTGTTAGATACCTTAAACAATTCTTCGTTAAACGCCCTATCCACAACGCGCTGTAAGGCCGACTTGTCCGCAAGAAAATCTTTAATGGCGCGATCGCTAACGGCCGAATTGGCATCCATCAGCTGCTCGTAAATCAGTTGTGAGCTTTTATGGAAGATGTTGCCAAAGGTTCTGTTGTCAATATCGTCGGTTTCATCGTCACTTTCTTTCAATCCTGCCACGATGTTATAGAAAAACAGTAGCTGACAACGCAAGTAGCGATTGATGGCCGTTGGCGACAGCTTTTCAAGTTTCAGCATCTCTTCCATGATGCTTTGCGTTTTCTTAACGGCATGCGGCTGCAACACATTGGGCATTTGTCCGGCTTGCAACGACAGTCGTTCTATCTGATGACCGCTCTCAACAAGCATCTGTAACATAAAGCGACTCATCTCGCCCGTGTGTCCGTCTTCGGTTGAATTGTTATATAATATCGTGACGTTCTTTGCCCGTTGCAACAGTCGGTGGAAGTAATAAGAATAGATAGCCACCTTGTGGTCTATGGTTGTAAGTCCGTGTGCCTTGCGTATCGAATAAGGAATAAACGAGGCATCGTTAACGCCTTTGGGCATGTTGCCTTCGTTGCACGACAGCAACAGAATGTTGTCGAAATCCAAGTTACGGGTTTCTAACACACCCATTACTTGCAAACCTACAACAGGTTCGCCGTGGAAAGGAATGCAGGTGGCCTGCACCAACTGTGTGATCAATCGCAGCAAGGTTATCAAATCCACCGAGAGGTCGCCCGAAATAATCAACTCGTGCAAGCGGTTAAACAAGGTGTACATCCTATATATGGCCTCTTTCATTAGGTGGTCGTTGGTTTCTTGCGTGCTTGTGCCTACACATTTCAGCAGTTGCAACATCCATTCCACCAGTCTGGCATGATACGCTTGCACGTCGGCAACGCCCTCTTCTAAGTCTGCAAACAGCAAGGTTAAGCCTTCATCCGTGGCCAAGTCTTGCCTTAACGGATAATAGGTGTGATGTTCTTCGAGCGTGGCCAGCAGTTTACTGCAATTCTCCGAGAGGAAAAGCCCATACGGATGCCTAAGCACTGGCCGCACATATTGCAGCCTATAACGCCCCGAACTTCTGGTGTAGCCGGCGGTTTGCAAGGCGATGAGCGCATTGACAAACGAAAAGACTGGCGACTGCGCCAGGGGAAAGCCCGTGGTGATGTTCACGCTCTCAACCTGTGGTGGCAAGCTATGCACCACGGTTTGCAGCAAGTTCTCGTCGCACAACACCACAGCCGTCTTTCGTCCTGCCTGCACAAAGGTGTCGTTTTGCAGCCAATGACCCACAAAACGAGCCTGAATGGTTTCTGTGGAGGCCGACACGAACTGCATTTTTTTCTCTTGGCAGAAGTTGTTGTATATCTCTTCATCGCGGTTAAACAACTCGTTGGGGAAGGCATTGAGGTATTGACGGATGTAATGTCCAGCCTCATTGTTGACTCCTTCCATATAATAGCGGTCGAAATCCCAATAAAATTTGGCCTTACCAGCCTTTTCCAGTCGGGCAAACAGTTTCTGTTCTACCTTCTGTAACATGTTGAAACCCACAAAAACATAAACATCCGCATCGAAACTCACGTTCTCGTTACAAGCCACTTCGCGATAAAGTGCACCCTCGTAGGCTAGCCCTTCTGCTTGCAGATGGGCGTTATACCTATTATATATGTCGCCAAAATTTTGCCATAACTGCAAGAAACGTTTCTTCAACTCCGAGTTATAATCGTCAGAGAAGTTACTGAAAAAGCGTTTCAGCGCCTCTCGTTGCTCGCCGGTTAGGTACGAAACGTCGTCCAGTTCGTGAATGTTGCTCAGGTTTCTAAACACGTCTGCGGCATCGGCCAGGTTCTTGTCTATGTCGTCGAAGTCGCTTAGCATCAGCATTCCCCAACCATAAAAGTGGTCGAGTGTTTCGGTCGAGCCTGTGCATTGAACGTAAATGCGATAGAGGTCGCATACCAGCTTGATGTCGTCGGCCACTATTCGTGCACTCCTATCACGAAAAAGCTGACTGATTGTGGTATAAACGGGACTCCATAACGGCCCATCTGCCATACGTGCCAAATGCTCGTTAAGGAATAAGGATGCGCGTTTGTTAGGGAAAACAAGCGTAACGCGCGACAGGTCTGTGCCAAATTTCTTCAACAAGTCTTCGGCAACATATTCTAAAAAGGTCTTTCTCATTTCACTTCCTCAATCTTATTACTGTAAACATACCACAGGTAGCCGCTTACGCGCTTATATCCCATCGTTTCTAGTAAAGCCATATAGCTGGCCACTTGTGCGTGGTGTTCTTCCTTGGGCTTGCCAAACTTAAAGTCGATAACCCGCATTTCCTCGCCGTTTGTTATCACGCGGTCGGGTCGGTGCGTAACAACTGCGTTGGTAACGGGGTCTACCGATAGTATGGAACATTCGTTAAACAGTTGCCAACCGTCCGAGAACCATTCCTTTACGCGCTTATCGGCAAAGCGTTTGTTCAGCATCTCTATCAATTTTTCTTTGGTTAGGTTGCTATCGTATATCACACCGTCTTGTTCCAACTGCCTTAACACGTTCGGTACATCGGCTAATGTACGTATTTGTGCAAACACCGCGTGCAGCACACGGCCCAGTTTGATGTAGTTGTTTTGTTGAGCGTTGTCGTCTTCTCCACCGATAAAGTCCGAACTCTTGTTGCTTTGTAAGAACAGGGCTTTGCTCTCGTACACCTTCACATCAAAGGTAAAGGGCGATGGAATGGTGTTAAATACATTGTCGGATGTGCTTTTCGCCTTCTCCTCCGCTGTGTCTATGGATAAGGTTCCGTACTTAAATTCCAAGTCTTCTTCGGCTGTTGTTTCAAGCGTACTGCCTGGCAACATGCCCATTAGCTGTTCAATACATTGCCCAATAACAGCAGAACGGCTGCCCGCTTTGTCTTTTTCGCCCATCACAAAGAGGTTTCGGCCAGCCCTTGTGAACGCCACATACAGCAAGTTCATGTTGTCTACCATCGTTTGTAGATGCTCGTGCAGGTAGTCTTTCTCGTAAACCGACCCCATTAATTGTTTGGGATAGAGGTCTACGGGCACCAGCGGCAAAGCGTTGAACGGCGGTTCGTCGGGCTGACACCATAGCGTTCCGCCCGTTCTCTCCAACTGCCAGTCGCAGAAAGGCACGATGGTATGGGCAAATTCCAGTCCTTTACTCTTATGAATGGTAAGTAACCGCACGCCGTTAAGTTCGTCACTCTGTATGGCACGGTCCTTCATGTCGTTCTCCCATTCGTCGATTACAGCGTTTAGGTCGGCCGAATTGTCCACCAAAAACTTGTTCAGCCTATCGTAGAAGGTGCAGATGTAAGCACTTTGTTCCGACAATCGTTCTAGCTGAAAAGCCTGATACACCTCTTCAACGATGTTGAATATGGGCATGGCCATTAGTTGTTGGTGGTTGTTCCAAAACTTGTTGGGCAGAAAACTGGCCACATCGGCATCGCGTTTAAGCATTTCGCGGTCGCCAATGGCATTGCCCAAGATGTGCGTTTGATAAGTGGTGGCAAGGTTAGCTTGCAGCAAACGGTCGGCAGGATTGGCCAAAACGCGCAGCGCACCCATGATAATCTGCACGGCAATAGAGGCTTGCAGCTTAAACCCTTCGTCCGAAACCAATCGCACTTCGGGCAAATGCACCATCATATAGCCGGCAATGAGCGCGATAGAATTGTTGTTTCTTACCAATATGGCCACATCTTTAGCCCTTGCTCCTTGCTCCAACAGCGTCTTTATCGTGTGGCATACCTTGGCCAGCATACGCTGTTCGCAGTTTTCTTTATCAAGAAGGCATACCTCAACCCTACCCTTCGGCTCCTTACTAGTGGGCACCAGCTGTTTCACGTCTTGATAAGCCACCTGCATTTGCTGCGCTCCCGTTGGACTTTTCCCCTCCAACTCGCGCTGTTCTATGGCACATGCCGCCTCGAAAAAGGCATTGTTAAAGTCAACGATGTTGCGTTCCGAGCGATAGTTGGTCGTCATTCGCTCAATTTTAAAGGCATGTGGCGAGCCTGCAAATTGCTTTTCAATCTCGTTCAGCAATCGCCAGTCGCCCGAACGCCATCTGTATATGCTCTGTTTTACGTCGCCCACAATCAAGCTTTGCGATTGGTTGTGACTCATACACTCTTGCAAAAGCACCTTAAAGTTGGCCCATTGCACCGTGCTTGTATCCTGAAACTCGTCAATCATGATGTGTTCGAGTTGTGTTCCTATCTTCTCGAAGATAAAAGGCGAGTCGCTATCGTGTATCAGGGCGTGCAAAAGGGTTTGCGTGTCGCTCAACAAAAAGCGGTTCGACTGCTCGTTTAATTCGCGCACCTGCGTTTCTATCTTGTCCAAAAGGCGCAGCTGGTCCAGGTGGCGCAAGGTAAGCTTGGCCGATTTAAGCAGTTTTGCCTGCTCCTTACGCAGCTTTTCCGAGTTGTTCAGATAGTCGAACAGCACGCCTCTCACCACGGTTAGCGCATGTCCATCGCCGTTTTGCTCTTTCTTTCCCACCCAGGCGTTGGGGTCTTCAAGGGCGTCGAGCACACGCTTGGTTAGCAGCTTATCGTCTTCTACCTGCCCATTCTTCAACTTCATGAAGTAACCGCAAACGCCCTTATCCTTATAAGCAAAGTCGGCAACCGACAATTGGTTTTCTTCCAACAGCTGTTCAAACCCTTCGCCAATGCCAACAAGTTTGTGTTCGGCCGCTTTTGACAATGCCCTCATGGTTTTAACGTAACTGTCAAACGCCTCTTCGTTGGCCATTAGTGCGCTCAATTGTTTTCTATTGTCTTTGTAAACATCCTTAAAGATGTTTTCGCCAAAACGTTTTATCTGCCCAATCACATTCCAACTCTTATCGTCGGCGATGTTCTGTTGGATGTATTCCATTATCCATTTCAGCACCTTGCTGTTAGGACTAAGATCTTCTATCAGCTTATCTACGGCTTGTTGTTCCACCTGACTATCATTCAAGCCCACATGCAAGTTAGCGGTGAGATCCAATTCACGTGCAAGGTTTCGCAAAACAGCTTGGAAAAAGGTGTCGATGGTTTCAACTCTAAAATAGTTGTAATTGTGTAACAGGTTGCTCAAAGCCGTTCCTGCCTGTTGCGAGGCATACTCTGGACTGATGCCTAGTTCGTTCGTAATCTTGTCTAGGTAGCCTTTCGAACTGGGTAAAAGTTTCCAAATGCCATAAAGTTGGCTCAAAATGCGCAACTTCATCTCTTCGGTGGCCTTGTTGGTAAAGGTAACAGCAAGTATGTTTCGGTAGCTATGCGGATTGTTCAGCAGTATCTTGATGTAGTTCACGGCCAAAGTGAACGTCTTTCCGCTACCTGCGCTTGCCTTATAAACGGTTAATGGGGTATGATGCATAGTGTTATATGGTTTCTTGGGAATATAAAGTTTGCGATGTTTTTTCTACCAATGTCGGAACAGTTCAAATCCGAATTTCAAGCCAAAGCCATCGAATTTCCAGTTACGATTGGAGACAAATGCACCAATACTAAAAAGCCTTGTGGTAAAGCCGTAGCCGCATTCAAGGTATGGGTGCAAGGATTTAACGCTCAGTGCACTTACATAGATGCGTTCCATTTCTATGTAATGCCCCACCAAGGGCAGCCAACTCACGGCCAATAACGGTGTTTCGTAAGTGAAATTACCGCGCACATAATAGTTCGAGGCATTGTACCAGCTTGCGTTAAGCAGTTCGAATTCGCCCGTCCAACCATCGTTCCACCCTCCTGGGATGGTGTTCTCGCGAAAGTTGGAGTAGTCTAGGAAGTAAGAAGAACGTCCCTTTTGCGTATAAAACCCTGTGCCAAGGCGCATGGATAGGGCGCGAAGTCGGGACAGGCGAAGAAGGTATTGCCCATCTATTTCCCATCGTTCGTAAGAGATGTTCGACTTAAACGCATGGGGCAAGCTACGCTCGTAGTCGATGGTAAATATCGGTCCAGCCCATCCCCAAGGGCGTATAGACAGTTCGAAGGAAGGGGCGAAAGACCGAAAGACCACAGGGAGGGACAACAACTCGAAGGCCGAGGGGTCTAATGGTTTGCGTTTGTGGAACACGAAGCCAACACGCAACCCCCATTTTGAGGAGAAGTCGATATTGGTATCGAACTTCATATAGCGGTCGGTAAACTGGTATAGGTCCTTGCCCATGTCGAAAAGCTTGTTTAATAGCGACTCCGACACGCGTTCGGCGATGGTGGAACTGTATATTCGGTTGCCTGTACTCAACTCTAGCCGGGAGTAAAAGTTGCGCTCGCGGTTGTAATAAAACACCAATGGCGCATAAAACGTAACGCGTTTCTCGCGAAAGAAATATCCTGCCTTAAACTGAACGAACAATGATGTGCGCGGACTGAATGTGTAACCCAACCTAAAATCGTTCATATAAGTAAACCCACGACTGGGCGAATACTCCATATAAAAGGGATCGAAGGGGGCGTTTAGGCGGAAATAACCTTGATTAGACTTACCAAAGTCGCTGCCAATGCGGTCTACCAAATAGTCGCCAAGCTTGCGCCAGAACATGCCACGTGGCCTATCGGGTTGGGTTCTCACCGTGTCTTGGCGTATGTCAGCCAGAAATACGGGCTTAAATATTTCTCTTTCAATGCGTGTAAGGCTATCCTTGCGTAGCAAATTAATGGTGAACGCGGGCTTGTTGGGGTACACTTTCGCGCTGTCTATGGGCGAAAGGTCGTAGTTAACGCGGTAAGTGGCCGCCATTTGGTTGCCCATAAACTTAAAGGTGGTGCGCAAGATGCAGCTTTTCACCGCAAGTTTGTCGTGTTCTTTGTCGCCCGTGTCGGTGTCTAGCTCAAAGCGCAGCATGTCGTATTCACCTTCGGCATGGCAGGTTATCACCCTACCTGTATGCTTATCAATGATGGCATTGCCCTTAACCAGCTGCGTATTGTCTACCTTGGGCTTGAAACTTAGCAACACAAGACTGTCTGTTTGCGACAAAAACCTTAATTGGTAAAACATTTTGTTGTGCCTATTGAAGGGCGACAAGAGAAACTTGTCTACCAATGTTACATCGTAAAGCTTTGGCGAAAGATACTTAATGGCCGGCGGAAGGATGTTTTCGCTATGAGGAAGTGTGGTGTACGAAACCAGTGTTTGCGTGTTGTGCCCCGCATTTTTGTTATACGTATGCCTTCTTATACTCTCGCCCATAAAGTGTCGTTTGCCACTTCGAGCCAAATCGAACAGGTTTGGCACGGCCATTAACACGATGTTTTTACGGCGAATGTCGATGGTATAACGTGTGTACGAATAGTAGGTGGTGTCGATGGGGCGTGCGTAACAACTGTCGGCGTAGCGATAAATGCGGTTCAGCAACAGGGTGTCTGTTGCTGTCCAAGTCTTGCTTTGGGCCGAAACGCCAATGCACATACCGCAAACAATGATTACATGCCGCATTTTCATTATTGGCAAAGTTAGCGAAAATCAATGAAAAAACACTGAAATTAAAGGTGAAAAAGTGGTTTAAAGGTGAAAGGGTGAAAAAGTGAAAAGGTGAAAAAATGGCTGCGCCGTTTAAAGGTGAAAGGGTGGTTTAAAGGTGAAAGGGTAAAAAAGTGAAAAGGTGAAAAGATGGCTGCGCCGTTTAAAGGTGAAAGGGTGAAAGGGTGAAAAGGTGAAAAAATGGCTGGGGCTATTAAGTAATTAACTTGTTAACTCGTAATCTTGTTAGCTCGTACACTCGTTAGCCCTTGTAATCTTTTTAGTATAAATTTTAACATTATGAGTGAGTTTTTTGCCACCAGTCGCTCATTTGGCCGCAAATTTTCAATTCTCGCGAAGGTTGATTATGATGTAAAAAGGGGTGAGTTGAAAGTGTTGGCATAATGAATGCAGATTGCATAAAACCACAATTGGCACCACATTTGGGGCTATTTGCTGGTCAATTCAGTGCATTTTGGTGCTAAACACGGTGCGTTTTGGTGCTAAACGCAGTGCAATATGCCGCAAAACGCAGTGCATTTTGGTGCTAAACGCAATGCGTTTTGGTGCTAAATGCAGTGCGTTTTGATGCTAAATGCAAGGTAAAATGCCGCTAAACGCAGTGCAAAATGCTGCTAAATGTGAGCCAAAAAGCATAAAAATACAACGAAATGGTATAAACAAAACCTTTTAGAGCCATTAAAAACATGGCTCAAAGGGGCAAAATAGGCATTAAAAAGTGGGGTTTTTAGGGCTAAAAGTGGGTAATTGGGCTTGAAAAATTACGAACCTGCACCCAAACTAGAAAGGCAAAATGGTGCAAAATGAAGGCAACATGCTTAAAAATGGACCGAAAAAGGATTCGACAAAACTGAAAATAGAGGCAAAATGTATGCTTAAGAGCATTTGTTTCTTCTAGAATGATGTGCCACACAGAGTATGTTTTGTAAAATAATAGAACCATATTTAACAAAAAGAAATGACTGAAATATAGTTTGAAAGCGAAATTTTACGAGCAGATTGAGGATAAAGGGTGTGCGCAATAATAGTTATTGCCCTTGGTTTTTCCTCACTAATCAAGGTAAAATATGCATGATAACGAAAAATCAACTTATTTTGCGCACATTTCAAACCTTTATGCTTAACTTTGTAAAAACATTCAACTTAATCTATCCATGAAGATACGTTATGTGGCATTTTTGCTTGTTATGACATGCTTTCTCCCATCGGCGGCACAAGACGAAACAAGATGGGAGGAATATTATCAGCGGTGGTTGGAGAACAACGAGCAGATGGAAGAGACCAACGCCGATGCGTATGAAACCTTATCCGACTTGCAAACACATCCCTTAAACCTAAATACCGCCACGCGCGAAGACCTAGAACGCCTGCCTTTTCTCTCGGCACAGCAGGTGGAAGGCATCTGCGAATACCTTTATCACTATGCACCCGTGCGCTCGCTTTCCGAGTTGGCGTTGATAGAAACTATTGATTATGATACGCGACTGTTGTTGCAATGCTTTGTTTACGTGGACGAAGACAAACGTCAAACCTTCCCCACCCTACGCAACATCATCAAGTATGGCAAACACGAAGTGGCGGGCGAAGTGAAATTTCCCTTAACGGGGGAGTCGTCTGCAAGCAAAAAGCATTTGGGTTACGATGTTCGGCATTGGCTAAGATATGATTTTCACCTTGGCGAATACGTCAAGGCAGGACTATTGGCATCGCAAGATGCTGGCGAACCTTTTTTTAGTAATCGCAACAAAGGGGGCTACGACTTTTATTCTTTCTATCTGTTGGTGCGCAAACTTGGCAGAATTAAGGCTGCTACTGTGGGACGTTATCGCCTTCGTTTCGGCATGGGCTTGGTGATAAACAACGATTATGGCTTTGGTAAGCAAGCCTCGCTAGCCACATTAGGTAGAACAACGGGGCATGTTCGGGGGCATTCTTCACGGTCGGAAGGTAATTATTTGCAAGGCGCAGCGGCCACAGTGAACCTCGCTAAGGGTCTAGACCTATCGCTATTTGGTTCGTATAGGCATATCGACACAACACCTACAAAAGACGGAAACGCAATAAAAACGATATTGAAAACAGGCTATCACCGCACCAAAACCGAACTGGCACACAAACACAACGCCTTGCAAGGTTTGGTAGGTTCTAACTTAAACTTCTTACGCAATGGGTTTCACTTTGGGTTAACGGCATTATACACCGAATTTAACCACGAACTGCACCCCGACACGGCACAAAGGTTTCGCAAATATGCAGCCCGTGGCCGACAATTCTATAATGTGGGCATTGATTATGGCTATCTAAGCAGGCGGCTAACGATAGCAGGCGAAACGGCAATAGACAAAAATCAGGCATTTGCCACCATTAATATGGCCACCGTCTGCCTATCGTCGAGATTGGATTTAAGGCTTGTTCAGCGTTTTTATTCCTATCGTTATCAAGCACTTTTGGCGCAGAGTTTTAGCGAAGGAGGACGCGTAAACAATGAAAGCGGCTTGTACGTTGGTACTAATTGGCAGCCGGCACAAGGTTGGTTGGTAAGTGCTTATAGCGATTATGCTTATTTTCCGCAACCCCGTTATCGGGTGTCTACCGCATCGACAGCGTGGGACAACATGCTTACCGCTACTTTTGCACGCGGAAATGCAACCTGGACAGCACGTTATCGGTTTAAAGTTAAACAAGAGAATGCGGCTGGTAGCCATCAGGTTATCGACAAGAAGGAGAACCGTTGCCGACTGGCCTACTGCCTAACTGCTGATAATTGGCATGCCAAGATACAGGCCGACGGCGTAATGATACAAGGTAATGGTCTTAAAAGCGGATGGATGACTAGCCTTTGCGGTGGCTGGCAATCGGTCAAAACAAAGCTAGATGCTGTTGTTGGCTATTTCAACACGAACAGTTTCGACACAAGAATTTATACCTACGAACGTGGATTGCGTTATAATTTCCTTTTTCCCTCGTTCTTTGGCAGGGGCTATCGGGCTGCATTATTGGGAAGAGTGGCGATAAACAGCCACCTGCTGCTCTTGGCTAAATTGGGTTATACGCACCGCTTTTATATTCCGAAGGCTAGACCTAACGACCATTCCACCACACAGAAAGACCAGGCAGATGCCGACTTGCAACTTATTTGGAAACTATAATTTGGGGCCAGACATCACCTCCTTAGCTTATAAGTTGGCCAACAATCAAGCTTATCATGCATATAGCATGCGAAGAACAGGCCTCTTGCCGCGCACATGGTAAATCGATACGACGTTTATGGCACGGCAATATAACCCAATGTCAAAAATTAATCCTATCTTTGCAGTGGGCAAGTGCGATGAGTTCATTTTGTTCGGCAGTTGATGGTGTGCCAGAGATATGGAAACGACATTGACATTGCAAAGCCTTGTTGATATGAACTTTTAAACAGAGAACGATATGAAAGAAAAACTGACGGAAGGGTGTATCATGCTGGTCTTTATCGCCTTTGTTGTCTTGGGCAGCACAATGGCCGTTAACATGTTCCAGCAGGGCGCGTGGGTTAAGGGCATAATTTGCGTGTTGGGTGCACTGTTTTTCGGTTTCCCATTGCTTGGCCCGTTTCTCCCCTCTGCGGCACCAGATACGAAACCGTTACCGTTTGTGCCACAGGTAAATTTACCTACGGATAAAGATTCGTTACGTGAACTTGCGAAAATGCTTGCTGGCGAAGAAGCGGACGTGATGCAGACTGTCGAGGAACTTCTTGAATCGCCCGAAGCTTTTTATTCAGCACAGATTACGCGTGACGGGTGGTACAATGACGCGTATGTCGATATATGGGATATGTATCATGACCAGCCAGACGTGTTGTGTAGCGAGGGGCTGCTGTTCGTGTTGGCAGAGGCAGAAGTCATTGCTATGTTTGACTGGAAAGAGGGTCTGGAAGAGTTTGTAGGTCAGATGACAGACCTGAGAAGGGCGCAGGCAAATAACTTGCCCGTGCCGCAGGAACACTTTGATGAACAAGCAGATATACCTCATTGGTGCAACGCACTCAACGAGCTTTGGCAGCCGTTGGGTTATAACGCGACGTTCATCGACACAGACGGCGACGAATATATTGTGGCTGTTGTGCAGTACACCCCGTCTCCTCCAATTGATGATATTTCGTGCACAACACAAAGTTGATTAAGCTCGTGGAGATTTCGTTCCCTCTTTCTCTTTAATGTTGTTACTGAAATCTTTTGTCTCGTCGAGGCACTCAGCAACTTTCCAACTGCGTTCCGCTCAGGTGTTTTTCATAGTTGTCTTTTAACAAATGAGACCTTTTGCACTTCTTATGTGTGAACATTTATGCCCCGTTCGTAGGGTATTTTAATTAGATTTTGTACTTTTGCAGTTCGGCTATAAATGTTTAAACAGATGAGAAAAGTATTATTTATGCTCCTAACAGGTTTAAGTCTTTCCCAATATACGCAGGCTCAGAATGTAGAAATCAAGGTAATACAGACGAGCGACGTACACGGAAGTTTCTTTCCTTACGACTTTATTAACCGCCGCGACAAGAAAGGTTCGTTGGCCAGAGTGAGTTCGTATGTAAACGAAATGCGCAAGAAGTATGGCAAGAACGTTATCTTGCTCGACAACGGCGACATTCTTCAAGGTCAACCCACATGTTATTATTGCAACTTTGTTAAGCCCACGATGCCCAACTTGGCCGCATCAGTGGTGAACTACATGCAGTATGACGCGCAAACGGTGGGCAACCACGACATCGAAACGGGGCATCCCGTATATGATAAATGGATTAAAGAGGTAAAGTGCCCTATCTTGGGAGCCAACATCATCGACACCCGAACAAACAAGCCCTATGTTCATCCTTATACCATCATTAAGCGCGATGGTGTGAAGGTGGCCGTACTGGGATTGCTAACGCCAGCCATCCCCAATTGGTTAAAGGAGAGTTTGTGGACGGGTTTGCGGTTCGACAACATGGTTAAATCGGCCAAGTATTGGGTGAAACACATCCAAACAAAAGAAAAACCCGATGTTATTATCGGCCTTTTCCATAGTGGGCGCGAAGGCGGAATACACACACCAGAGTATGATGAGGACGCTTCGCTGACGGTAGCACGCGAAGTGGAGGGGTTCGACATCATTCTTTTCGGACACGACCACACCCGTTACGCTGGTTGGGTAAAGAGCAATGCAGGCAAAGACGTGCTGTGCCTCGACCCATCGTGCGATGCTTACATGGTGAGCGACGCTACTATCAACATACGCAAGGCAAAGGGCAAGGTGGTGAGCAAGAAAATAACGGGCGACGTGATAGACATCACAGGGCAGCCCATTGACGAGAAGTATGTGCAACACTTCAAAGCCGACATTGATAGTGTGAACGCTTTTGTGAACAGGAAGATAGGGCGCTTTGAAAGCACGATTTACACGCGCGACTGCTATTTTGGCAGTGCAGCCTTCACCGACTTTATTCACGACCTGCAATTAAAGATAACGGGAGCCGACATTTCGTTTAATGCTCCGCTATCGTTTGACGCACGTATCAACAAGGGCGACGTGTATGTGAGCGACATGTTCAACCTATATAAATACGAAAATCAAATATATGTGCTTAAAATGACGGGCAAAGAGATACGCAACCATTTGGAAATGAGTTACGACCTGTGGGTAAATACGATGAAATCGCCCGACGACCACATTATGCAGATAAGCGAATGGGCCAAGCAAGACCGTCAACGGTTTGGCTTTAAGAACCTGGCATTTAACTTCGATAGTGCGGCCGGCATCATCTACGAGGTGGATGTAACCAAGCCCGATGGACAAAAGGTGAGGATATTGAGCATGGCCGACGGTACGCCGTTCGACGAAAACCGCTGGTATAAGGTGGCGATGAACAGCTATCGAGGCAATGGCGGTGGCGAATTGCTTACCAAAGGGGCAGGCATTCCACGTGCAGAATTGAAGAGCAGAATTGTGTTTGAGAGCGAGAAAGACCAACGTTTCTACCTGATGAACGAGATAGAGAAGGCTGGCGTGATGAATCCGCAGGCACATAACAATTGGAAGTTCGTGCCAGAAGAATGGACTAAGCCAGCCATTGAGCGAGACAGGAAACTGATTTTCGGTAATTAAAACGAAACATTAAAAACGAGTCTTACACATTATTATATATAGGCAAACCCCACAAGCGTACTGCAAATGCCGCATGCTTTGTGTGTACGCTTGCAGGGTTTGCCCTTTAATTGAAAGCCAATGAAAAGCCTGTGGTTTGTATTTAAGCAATCGGACCTGCTGCTCGAACAGCTTGATGACCATACGTTCGGCATTCCCTTATCAGACAATCCGCCAACAACCTTCAATGCACAACAGAATGTACATGAGATGGAATGCACACCCGAAGGAATTGCCGTAAAGACGTACGCAATAGACGATGCAACAACCATTCCCGCCACTTATACCTTCTGCGATTTAAGGCAGTCGTATTATAAACTCCCAAACAACCTCTATCTCATCGCAGGGAAGTGCCGCGAGATAAATTATTGGGATGCACAAACAAAGTTCTGTGGCTTATGTGCCGGTGCGATGAAGTTGCACACCAACATTTCTAAACGCTGCACAAGCTGTGGAAACGAAGTCTGGCCACAATTGGCTACGGCTATTATTGTGTTGATATATAAGGGCGACGAGGTGTTGTTGGTGCATGCCAAGAACTTTAAAGGCAACTTCTATGGCCTGATAGCAGGCTTTGTAGAGACAGGCGAATCGCTCGAAGAGGCCGTAGTGCGTGAGGTGAGAGAAGAAACTGGGTTGGAAATAGATTCGCTGCGCTACTTCGGCAGTCAGCCTTGGCCCTACCCCATTGGGCTGATGGTTGGTTTTACGGCGCGATATAAAGGCGGAAACCTTCGCTTACAAGAAGAAGAATTGTCGGCAGGCGGATGGTTTCATCGCAACAAACTGCCACAAATTCCCGAAAAACTTAGTCTTGCCCGCAAGTTGATTGACCATTGGTTGGGACAATTTGACCAATAACCAGTGGTAAAATGCGGTCTTAACGTAGGTTTTCATGCCCAAACAGCATCCTCGAAGAGGTAAGAAAACATGCCATTCAACATGCTTATCCCAAGAAATTGTAGTAACTTTGCATGACGTTTTTTCGATTATTGCAGCATATTATACATCAATATATAAATGGATAACCACAAGATTCCACTTCTAGGGCATACGCTCGACGAGCTGAAAGCCATTGCCATAGACAACGGACTGCCTGCATTTGCAGGCAAGCAGATGGCCGTTTGGCTATATGACAAGCACGTGGACACCATCGAAGAGATGACAAACATCTCAAAATCAAATAGGGAAAAGCTAGCACAACGTTACGAAATAGGAGCCGCGAAGTTTATCGATGCACAGTATTCTAAGGATGGAACCATAAAATATCTGTTCCCAACAGAGAGTGGTAAGTTTGTGGAAACCGTGTATATACCCGACCGCGACCGCGCCACGCTGTGCGTTTCGTGTCAAGTGGGCTGCAAAATGAACTGCCTTTTTTGTCAAACAGGCAAGCAAGGCTTTGAGGGAAACCTAACAGCCAAAGACATTCTCAACCAAATTTACGCCCTACCCGAACGGCAAAAGCTGACCAACATCGTGTTTATGGGTCAGGGTGAGCCGATGGACAACCTAGATAACGTACTGAAAGTAACGCAAATACTAACGGCCGATTATGGTTATGCTTGGAGTCCGAAACGTATAACGGTAAGTAGTGTTGGTGTAAAAGGTAAACTCAAACGCTTTCTCGACGAAAGCGATTGCCATGTGGCCATTAGCATGCACACACCCATACCCGAACAGCGTGCTAGCATCATGCCTGCCGAAAAAGGCCTGTCGATAGAAGAGATTGTTGAACTTTTAAAGCAATACGACTTCACTCACCAGCGTCGGCTTTCGTTCGAATACATCATGTTTGGTGGCTTAAACGACACGCCACTTCATGCACGTCAGTTGGTTAAGCTTGTAGAAGGACTGGATTGTAGGGTGAACCTCATCCGTTTTCACCAAATACCCAACGTAAACCTGAACAATTCGGACGAGAAACGCATGGAGACATTTAGGGATTATCTTACCAACCATGGCGTGTTTACCACCATCAGAGCCAGCAGAGGACAAGACATATTCGCCGCTTGCGGACTTCTCAGCACCGCAAAAAAGATTGCAGGCCGAGAAAACAACGGCGAACACCAATAAATAAAGAACAAAGTAAAAACCTATGGACGACAATAAACTTCGTATAGCCATAACCCAAGGCGATGCCAACGGCATCGGATTGGAACTTATTTTCAAAACCTTTGCCTCGCCAGAGATGTTCGAACTTTGCACACCCATCATCTATGGGTCGCCCAAAGTTGCGGCTTATCATAAGAAAGCGCTTAACCTGGACGTTAATTTCTCTATCATTCAGCATGCCAACGAGGCCAAACCCGAACGGCTTAACTTGCTAGCCATCTCGGACGAAGAGGTAAAGATTGAGTTTGGAACGCCCAACGAGGCTGCCGCTGCCTTAGCACGCAAAGCCATAGACAGGGCTGTTGCCGACTGCAAGGCTGGCATTGTAAACGCCATTGTTAACGCTCCGATAAGCGAAAAACACTTCTTCGCCGCCCAAGAACACCCCCTTAGCTTGTCGCAATACATTGCCAAACAACTAGGCGAAACGGGTGAGACGCTAGAAATGTGGCTCAACGAATGCTTGCGCATCACTACTCTTTCCGGTGAATTGGCCATAAAAGACGTGGCTAACGAAATAACGAAAGAGCGAATAGAAAGCACGGTGCGCCTATTGCACAACTCGTTGTGCCGCGATTTCATGATTTCCATCCCGCGAGTGGCAGTCTTGGCCCTGAATCCTACATTGGAAGACCAGCCTTGTAAGGAAGAACAAGAGGTGATTTCGCCAGCCATCAAGCAACTTATTGCCGAGGGATACACGGCCTTCGGGCCTTATCAAGCCGACAGTTTCTTTGGAAATAGGGAGTTCGACACATTCGATGCCGTGCTAGCCATGTATCACGACCAAGCCATGATTCCCTTTAAAGCCCTTTCGTGCGAGGGTGGCGTAAGGCTTATCACAGGACTTTCGGCCGTCGTTACCTCAACCGATGACGAGGCATTAGACGGAAAGGCGGGGCAAGGCGTTAGCAACGAGATTGCGTTTAGGCACGCCATCTACCTGGCCTTAGACGTATATAGAAACAGGAAAGCATACGACCAGCCCTATAAGAACCCACTGAAAAAGCTCTACCACGAGAAAAGAGACGAGAGCGACAAGGTGCGTTTCAACGTGACGAAAAAGAAAGAGAGCAACGAAGAGCAGCAATCCAAATAACAAAAGATGAAGAAGAAATATCAAAACGGCTTTTTCATCTTCGGCTTGGTGCTGCTCGGCATCATGGTTACGCAACTAGACTTTGCCGAGGTTTGGCGTGGATTAAAACACACAGGCTATTGGTTCTTTGCTGTTCTGGCCCTTTGGATGGCGTTATACGTGCTCAACACCTCGGCATGGTACATCATTATCAAAGCCGGACAAGGACAAGAAACGGCGCATCCAACCACAAACGACAAGCGCATTAACTTTTGGTGGCTGTACAAAGTCACCGTTTCGGGGTTCGCCTTAAACTACGCTACACCTGGTGGATTAATGGGTGGAGAGCCCTATCGCATCATGTCGCTTGCGCCAAAGATTGGTACCGAGCGGGCATCCTCTTCGGTTATACTCTACGCCATGACGCATATTTTCAGCCATTTTTGGTTTTGGCTTGTCTCGATAGTCTTGTTTTTCATCACCCAGCCACTCACATTTGGCCACCTAACCATTGTTCTGGCCAGCTTGGTGTTTTGCTTTTTGGGGCTTTGGTTCTTCATGATAGGCTATCGCAAAGGGCTTGCGTTCAGGGCAATGCGGCTACTTAGCCACATTCCATTTGTTAAACGTTGGGCGTTATCGTTTATCGAGCGGAACAAACAGCAGCTAGACACAGTAGACCAACAGATTTCTGCGTTGCACAAACAAAACCGTACCACCTTCGTTACGGCCGTATTGCTGGAACTAAGCTGCCGCATCATCTCTGCACTAGAAATTTATTTCATCCTCTTAGTCATCATGCCCGATGTCAATTACATACAATGTATATTGATATTGGCCTTTACCAGCCTTTTCGCCAACCTGCTTTTCTTCATCCCTTTGCAGTTAGGCGGACGCGAAGGAGGGTTCCTCATGTCAGCCTCGGGCTTGGGTATTGCATCTAGTTCGGGCATATTTGTTGCATTGATTGTACGTGTAAGGGAGCTGATATTTACGGGCTTAGGACTCCTTTTAATTAAGTTCGACCGCTCTACACCCAATGCCGACCTGCAAAAATAGATTTATTTGCAAAGTCGTTGCCAACTCCTTAGTAGCCTGATTTCATGCTTTTTAACGATTATAAAGCTCGAAATGAATATTCACAAACTTATAGGCACTTGAAGATTTAAAGGCATTAAACGCACAGAAACTTACAAGCAAACAGGCATAGAAACTTAAAACAATAATGCCGAATTTCGTTAATCTTCTATATTTCTGCCCATTCTTCGGCTATTTTTTCGTAACTTTGTTGCTCCTATGAATACGACGGAACTACAAAAGATAAAACAACGGTATAACATCGTGGGCAACTGCGATGCCTTGAACCATGCTTTAGACGTTGCCATGCAGGTTGCGCCAACAGATTTGTCGGTACTAATCATAGGCGAAAGCGGCGTAGGAAAGGAGATAATTCCACGCGTTATTCACGACAACTCACCCAGAAAACGCGAGAAGTATTTCGCGATTAACTGCGGCTCGATACCCGAAGGCACCATCGACAGCGAACTATTCGGTCACGAAAAGGGCTCGTTCACGGGTGCTATTGGCGAAAGCGAGGGCTATTTTGGCGTTGCCAACAATGGCACGATATTCCTCGACGAGGTGGGCGAGCTGCCTATGGCCACACAAGCAAGGCTTCTTCGCGTGCTTGAAACGGGCGAATACATCAGGGTTGGCGGTCAGCGCATCATGAAAACCAATGTGCGCATCGTAGCCGCTACCAATGTGAACATGCGAAAAGCCATCAGCGAAGGGCGATTTAGGGAAGACTTGTTCTATCGACTGAACACCATTCCCATACAAATGCCACCATTACGCGACCGCGGAAACGACGTAATCTTGCTTTTCCGCCTTTTCGCCATGCAGATGGCAGAGAAGTATAAGCTGCCCAAAATATCTTTAACGGAAGACGCTAAGGCCTTGATGCTGAAATATAAGTGGCCAGGAAACGTGCGCCAACTTAAAAACATCACTGAACAAATATCCATTTTAAGTCGCGAACGCGAGATAGATGCCACGCACTTGCAGAAGTTCATCCCACAAGACCCAGAGAGCACGCAGCTTGCGCCCATGTCTTCAACGGGTTCACACTCGTATGAAAGCGAACGCGAGGTGCTCTATAAGATACTCTACGAGCTTCGGGGCAACGTGAGCGACCTACGCAGAGAGGTGTCGGGACTGAGAAAAAGGCTGGACGACAGCGTTGCCTTAGGGGCTGAATTGCCTAGTTACTCCTCGTCTATCGCCGCATTGAACACGAAGAATTACGACACATCCCCCACCCTAGCCGCCATCCAATCGCCACAACAAGCATCCCTTACAAATGGATTTGCTGAGGCCGAAGAGATAAACGAAGCCGACAACGAAAGCCTAAACCTAAATGATTTAGGCCGGCAAATGGTGGAGAAGGCACTTGAAAGGAACGGAGGAAACAGGAAAAAAGCTGCCATAGAGCTTGGCATATCAGACCGAACATTGTATAGGAGAATAAAGCAATATGGATTGGAAAGCAGTAAATAGGCTGGCATTAACGCTCGTACTCGGCACTTGCGTGCTGTGGGCATGCTCCGTTTCGTACAAATTTAACGGGGCCAGCATTGATTACAGCAAGACGAAAACCATACAGATTGCCGAATTTCCCAACCGAAGTAGCTACGTATGGGGACCAATGGCTCCCATGTTCAACAATCAATTGAAGGACATCTTTGCCAACCATACACGCCTAACGCAGGTTAAACGAAATGGCGACCTGCGCATAGACGGCGAAATTCTGCAATATTCGCAGCGCAACAAGTCGGTATCGAGCGAAGGATATTCGGCACAAACGGAACTTTCCATGACGGTTAACGTGCGTTTCACCAACACAAAGAACCAAAAGGAGAACTTTGAACGCCAGTTCACCGCTAGCGCAACATACGAAACAACCTTGCCTTTAAGTGCCGTACAAGAGCGGTTGGTGAGGGAAATGGTGAAAGACCTAACAGACCAAATATTCAATGCCACTGTGGCCAATTGGTAAAGCCACAGAACTAACCAACGCAAATGATGAATTTAACGCAACTTATCAATCATCCCGAAGTGCTAGACAAGGAGACGCTATACGATCTCCGAAGCATCGTTGCGCTACATCCGTATTATCAGCCAGCCAGGTTGATGATGCTGCAAAACCTTTATATTCTGCACGATCCCACTTTCGACGAGGAGCTTAGGCGCGCATCGGTATATCTCACCAACCGCAATGTGGTGTTCGAGATGATTGAGGCCTCACACTATAAGCTCAAAACCGAAGACCGCCGAACAACGCGGCAAGAGCAGACCGACGGCAACGAGAGTCGCACAATATCGCTTATCGACAACTTCTTAGACTCGTTGCCCGAAGACAAAGAGCAGGAAACGCAGAAAAGTCGGCGCAAACCTACACCTGCTGATGCCGCAATAGACTATGTGTCTTATTTGCTCGAAATAGAGTCGGAGGAACAGGAAAAGCCCCAAGAGGCCCCACAACTGAAAGGGCAAATGCTCATAGACAACTTCATTTTTAATGAAGGAGGGAAGATACAGCTGAAAGACGAACCCGAATTTACGCCCGTTGTGGAAGACAATACGACAACTACAACAACGGCAGAAGGTGATGGATATTTCACTGAAACATTGGCAAAGATATACATTCGACAAGGAAAATTTGAGAAGGCGCTTGAAATTATTAGGCGACTAAATTTGAATTATCCAAAAAAAAATGTTTACTTTGCAGACCAAATACGTTTCTTAGAGAAATTGATAATAAATAATAAAAACAAATAGAAAAGTGATTTTTATCCTTTTTGTAGTAGTTGTCGTCATAGCTGCCCTGCTAACAGTTGGCAATGAATAACAAAAGATAGGTAATAAAATAAATAATAAAAACAAATAGAAAATGATTTACAGTCTTTTTGTAGTACTTATCGTCATCGCAGCAGTGCTGATGATTGCCATTGTACTCATTCAAGAGTCGAAAGGTGGAGGCCTTTCGTCGCAATTCTCTTCGTCAAACTCTATCATGGGTGTACGTAAAACAACCGATGTTGTTGAGAAAACCACATGGGGATTGGCTATTGCTATGGTTGTGTTTAGCGTTGTTTGTGCATACGTTGCACCCAAATCGTTGGCTGAAACGAGCGTTCTCGAAAAATCGGCAACCGAAACACAAACCACGAACCCCAACACCACACCAGGCTTTGGTGCTGGTTCGCAAGCTCCTACTGCACCAAGCACGCCTGCTCCAGCTGCACCTGTGAAGAAATAATAGGACACAAAAGGCAACACATGCGTCTATGGCGCCGCTGCCTTATTTGTTAGAGCCCCCATTGATAGCATGGCCATCAGTGGGGGTTCTACTTTTTCGTTAATGAATTTTGCATTTAGCTGAAAACAAAGCGGTAGCAGTGAAACCATTCTGTGTGAGACGAACACAGAACAATACGGCCAACAAATAAGATGCACCAATCGAACATCAAGCCCCTCCCCCACTTTTAAGGCGGGAAACATACAGGCTAAGTAATCCTTCTTTTCACCGTATGCTGGGTCTAATAGCAGGCTAAACGCGGAAGAGGTTCAGCCAATTTGCGAGCCTACTTCGTTTCCAACAATATTTTCTTCTTGCCTTGGTGCGCCTCAAAATAAGGGTATTCGTCGCGCAAACAGATGTCGTCGTAAACAAAATCTGCCACAACCGTATCTTTACCATCGGGCAAAATAAGTCCCATCTTACCATCTTTTTGGGCGATAATGGGCATTAGGCACAAGTCGTCTACATAGGTGTAGCAACGGCGTAAGAAGTCGTACTTGGGCGAAACAAGCACATTTCCGTCACTATCATTAATGCCAAACTTGCCATTTACCTCCACAACTTCGTGATAGCGCAGGTATTTCGACTTGATGCGATTAAGGTAATACACCATCTTTCGCCTATTGTTAACCAGCGTTAGTAAATAATCGAACGTGTCGCAGTAGTTAGCCATAGCCCTCGTTAGCACGATTTTGAAGTCGAGTCCGCT
Source organism: Prevotella sp. oral taxon 317 str. F0108 (assembly GCF_000162415.1). Lineage (NCBI taxonomy): Bacteria > Pseudomonadati > Bacteroidota > Bacteroidia > Bacteroidales > Prevotellaceae > Prevotella > Prevotella sp. oral taxon 317. The sequence continues at coordinate 914,305 of NZ_GG740072.1, forward strand.
TGTAACCTTCCTGTTCAGGTCGATATATCTGGCAATGGCCACTTCCTTTTCAGGTATCGACAACGTAGAAAGCTGTGCCTCAAACTTGTTCATAATGTCTTTGCTACCCGACATTCCTTTTATATATCGATGAATTTGGCGGCCCATTTCATCACAGACAAATTTGTCAATACGTTCCTCTTCGATTGGGTCTACATACGTTGCTTCGAAGTTTTCAAGTGTAATTCGTTCCATGATTATCTCCTTTTTCACAAAGGTATTACATTTATTTAGGTTTCCCAACGGTTTAAACATTTTTTAATGATAAAGAAATCGAGGTACACATATACAACCATCGTTAGCAAACCTGCGCTTTAGAAACCGCAAGTTGTACCAACAAATGTTCTTTTATAGCCAATAATGGGCTAACAAACATTCATGTAGGACATTTGCAATAGACATTAAGTTATAGATATTGTACTTCTAACAATTACTAGACTGACAAACCAACAGCAAAGTTGTTTTGACTTTTGATATTTCTATAAATAGAGAGGTGTTTGTTATCTTTATGATGTCAACACCCAAAAAAGGTTTCTCTCATGTACGAAGCATTGGACAAATCAGCGTACAGGCTTATAAAACACGTGAAAACCCAATTACTCCCGAACACATCAACTCATCAACTTAGAAACAAAATAGTCATAACGTTATAAAGTCATCAACTCATAATATCAAATAGAAGTCGCCTTGACTTCTATCATTTCTACAAATTGGGCGGAGTTTATGTCGTTGAGCTGTAAAACCAAGAAAAACTCTCCACTCATGTACGACGTGCCAAACAAAGAAACGATTAAATATGAAATTCTGCACCATTTGTCTGTGCCATAACGTGGCAATGAATCAGAAAGTTGTCGGGCAGAAGTTATTCAATGCGGTCTACACAAGCTGAAAACCACTTGTCAATGCCGATTACGTCAGCGTTTCTATGATGCTGCTTCCATTGTCCGCGAGCAGCATGTACTGCAACCACTCACACTAGCGGCCGTAAGCGTAAATACCCTCCGCGCCGTTGTCCACCCGCGCGTGTTCACCGCAAATCGGCTTTGTCTAGTTTTTAGTAAGAAATTTAACATTATGAGTGCCCTTTTCGTCCACCAAACGCCCACCTTGCCGCAAAAAATCGATTCTCGCGAAGGTTTGTTTTGATGCAAAAAGGGGTTAGCATATGCATGCGGCATAATGAATATTTATTAGGATAGGTTGCCATTTGCACCTATTTCGAGGCTATTTGCTGCAAAATAGGGTGCGTTTTGGTGCAAAATGAAGTGCGTTTTGGTGCTAAATGGAGTGCGTTTTGGTGCAAAACGCAAGGTATTTTGGTGCTAAATGCAGTTCAATTTGCCGCTAAATGCGAGACGATTTAGCCTAAACATCCACAACAGTTGTATGAACAAAACCTTTTAGAGCCATGAAATACATGACAGGAGGGGCAAAATAACCACTAAAAAGTAGGTTTTTGGTGGCTAAAAGTGGGTAATTGGGCCTCAAAAATCATGAGTTGGCAAGCAAACTAGAAAGGCTAAATGGTGCAAAATGCACGTGCTATGCTTAAAAATAGACGAGTAGCAAGGCATGAAAGGGTAGAAACAGAGGCTTTTAACCTACTTTTCAACCAAAAATTTCGCTAGAATGAAAGGAATGACAGAGTAACTTTGTAAAATTAAAGATAATAATTTAAGACTTTGAGCTGGTGAGGTTGTGAGCTGATGAGCTTTAGAGTTGATGAGCTTGTAAGCTTGTGAGTTAGCGATTTAGTGAGTTGGTGAATTGATATATTCGAGAGTTATTGGGCTTTAGTGGGTTTATAAGCCCGTGAGTTGACCTGTCTTATACTCCTCTCAATTTGTAGAGGTATTAAACGTCAAGACGACTCCGATGTATTTTTGAAACATAAACACAGCGTATAAGGTGCAAAAAACATCTGCTTTAGTAGCCTGCCAGCCATGCCACCTAACACTCTTTTAAAGCCAAAAGGAAACTAGCAAATGTTAAAGTTGGGCATTAACCCTTGATTTTAAGTTTGAAATATTGGACTTTCAACAATTAATTCCTACATTTGCAAAACAAATACTAAATCGGTATAGTTATGGCAGTTCACAAACGCAGCTCATTAAAAGACATCGCCGAAGCATTAGGTCTTTCTAAGACAACAGTGTCGTTCGTACTCAATGGCAAAGCCAATGAGTATCACATAGGTGAGGAAACGGCTAAGCGTGTTTGGGAAATGGCCGAGCGCCTGCAATATAACCCCAATTTCACAGCAATCAGTCTGCGTGACGGCTGTTCAAAGATATTGGGTATCGTGGTTTCAGACATTTCCAACCCGTTCTTCGCTTCGCTTGCCCGACTTTACGAAGACGAAGCCGCTAAACTTGGCTACACCGTATTCTTTGGCAGTTCCGATGAGAATGCAGACAAAATGCAACAAGCTATCAGAAACCTTATTGCCCGCGGTGTGGATGGATTGATAGTTGTTCCTTGCCAAGACTCAGAAACATTTATCAGCTCGCTCGTGCCGCGCGGCATACCATTGGTGTTGCTCGACAGGTATTTTCCCCATCAGGAAATTAACTATGTGGCACTCGACAACTTTGAAGCCACCCGCCAAGCCACCGCTTACATCTTAGGTAAAGGCAGCAAGCAACCCACCATCGTGGCCTACGACATTGACCTGATACACATGCACGAACGCATTAGAGGGTACGAACAGGCTATGGCAGACAAAGGCAAGAGTGCACAAAGCAACGTCATCCGCATAGAACCCGACATTTCAACAGCAGACATGGCCTACCTTTTGAAAGAAAGCATGGATAAAGGTACAGACGGATTTATATTTACCACTAACCTCATCACCCTTTCGGGAATGTATGCACTGCTAGAATTAGGCTGTCCTACGAATGGCCTGAGGCTTGTTGGATTTGACGGAACACCCGCATTCGACTTCTTTAACTGCCCCATCACGTACATTCAGCAGCCTTTAGAACAACTGGTGGGCGCATCATTAACTGCCGTGAAAGCCATCATCGACAAAGAACAAGCTTCGTCTGCATTGCTAAGGGGCAAACTGATTGAGAAGTACTGAAAGCAGCCTAGTAGCCCTTCTACCGAATATGGGCAAGCCTCTTACAAGCGGCAAACCGCAAAAAAGGGACATAGGATAGCCTTAACAAAGACCTGTCCTTAAACAACAATCAACCACTGGCAGTTTCACTGCATGGACAAAACCTACACACCATTTAAGTAAAGGACGATAAGACAGAAACAATTAAAACCTATAGAATATGACAATTAATGTGTTCAGACAAGCTCCGAAACGCCAATTGCTCTTGTTACTTTGCATCTTCTTCATGCAAGCTCAGCTCTTTGCCCAAGGCGGAGCAAAGGTTACAGGGCGCGTTTTCGACGCAAAGGGAGACGCCCTCATTGGGGTTACGGTCTCTCAAGCAGACAACCCACAGGTGGCTACCGTCACAGACATTAACGGAACCTACACCCTTCAACTTCCAACTGTTGGCGTTACAATACGCTTTGCTTACATGGGGTTTAAGGAGAAAACCGTACGCGTAACCAAATCTGCCGTCATAGATGTGGCGTTGGAAGAGAACGTGTCGGCCTTGAACGAAGTTGTTGTGGTGGGCTACGGCACACAAAAAAAGGCTTCGGTTGTGGGTGCCATCAACAATCTGGAGCCTTCAAAGCTCAATCTAGTATCATCGCGTTCGATGAGCAACGGATTCGCAGGAATGGTTCCTGGCATTATCGCCGTTCAAAGAAGCGGCGACCCTTGGAATAACAACTCTGACTTTTGGATTAGAGGTATCAGTAGCTTTGCCGGAAACACGCAACCTTTGGTACTTATCGATGGCATAGAACGTTCGATTAACGACATCGACCCCGACGAGGTGGCTTCGTTCTCGGTGCTGAAAGATGCGGCAGCAAGCGCAGTGTATGGCGTAAGGGGTGCCAACGGCGTGATTATGGTTGAAACCAAGCGAGGAAGCATAGGCAAGCCGCAGGTCAGCGTGCGCTTTGAACATGCCCTAAGCCAACCCGTACGCATACCACAGTATGTTGGGAGTGTGAAATACCTAGAACTGGTAAACGAAATGTACAGCCAAGACGGAATGGCACCATACGTAAGCGAGGCCACACTAAGAAACTATCGCGACAAAACCGACCCCGAACTGTATCCCGACGTAAACTGGTGGAATGTTATATCGAAAAACCACGCCGACAACACCCGTGCCACATTGAGCGTGAATGGGGGATCGAATGTTCTAAGATACGCCCTTGTTGCTGGCTACTATAATGAGAATGGCATTCTGGCCAGAGACAAGACTAAGGCATGGGACTCGTCGTTGAAGGTGGACAGATACACCGTGAGGTCGAATGTAGACATCAACATAACAAGCTCTACCATTCTACGCATCAACATCGGCGGCTACCTGCAATCGCGCAACGCACCGCCGGGCGACATTTCAGACTCGCGAGCCTTTTACTATGCCATGCGTATTCCGCCCTACATACACCCTGTTGTATATGCAGATGGGAAAATCCCTAGAATAATTAACAAGGAAAACCCGTGGGCAATGCTTACCCAGAGAGGTTACGAACGCTTGAACCACAGCAATGTTGAAGCACTAACCTCCATTGAACAAGATTTGAAATTCGTTACGCCTGGACTGCGCTTAAAACTCACCTATGCCTTCGATAAGTTCTCGGCCAATAGTGTAACCCGCGCTAAAAATCCCGACTATTACCACCCGGCAACGGGCAGAGATTACGAAGGAAACCTGATAACGAGCATCCAAGCCAATGGTGAAGATTTCTTAGGGTATGCCAAAGACGCCAAGTGGGGTAACCAAAGCGTGTATGTAGAAGCAACGGTAAACTATAATAGGACATTCGGCAACAAGCACGCCGTTAACGCCATGCTGCTATATAATCACAAGAATTTCGACGACGGCTCTTTCTTGCCTTTCCGCACGCAAGGATTTGCAGGCAGAACATCGTACACCTACGATGACCGCTACGTGGCCGAATTTAACTTTGGCTATAATGGGTCTGAGAACTTCGCGCCAGGAAAGCGCTTTGGTTTCTTCCCTGCCGTGGCAGTAGGCTGGATTGTAACGCAAGAAAAGTTTATGCAAAGGCTAACCAAGGTGCTTTCGCTGCTTAAAATACGTGCCAGTTGGGGATTAGCCGGAAACAGCAACATTAACGGCAGGCGTTTTGCCTACCTATCAACCATTGCCAACAATGGCGAATACTACTTCGGCAGCGACAGATTGCTTCACCGCCTAGGACGTGCCGAGGGCGACGTCGGCGTTCCAGACTTAACTTGGGAGAAAGTTACAAAAACAAACTTAGGTTTTGACATTGGACTATTGGCCAATAGCATAACCTTGAGCGTGGACCTATTTAAGGAAAGACGCAGTGACATTTTCATGAAACGAACCAACGTCCCTGCCGAAGCGGGCTTCATTAATGCAGCATGGTCTAACTTTGGAAAGGTAGACAATAGCGGTGTGGACATGTCGTTAAACTTCCGCAGACGTTTCGGTAAAGATTGGGAAGTGTCTGCATTGGCCAACTTCACTTATGCGCATAACAAAATTGTGGAAATAGACGAAGCCGATGCCGTGAAGGGCACGTATCGTTCGAAAACAGGCAGGCCCGTTTCTCAACTCTTCGGACTGGTGGCCGAAAGACTTTTCACAAAAGACGATTTCGAAGCGGACGGCAAGCTTAAACAAGGTATTGCCACACAAAGATACAGTGCCGAAAGTAGTCTTAGGCCTGGCGACATCAAATACAGCGACCTAAACAACGACGGCGAGATTAACGACTTGGACCAAACAGCCATCGGGGGGACAATCGACCCACAACTGGTATATGGCTTTGGCGCAACAGTAAGATACAAGATGTTCGATTTTGGCCTGTTCTTTTCGGGCGTAGGCAAAACGCATCGCATACTTGGCGGTGAGACATGGCTTCCCGCTTCATCAATTGGGGCAGGCAACATCTGGTCGAACATCGACAGCAGATGGACTGAGGCCAACCCCCGACAAGATGTTTTTTGGCCAAGAATGAGCACAACAACATACAAGAATAATGAACAACCATCTACATGGTGGCTTAAAGATATGAGCTTCCTCAGATTAAAGAACATCGAAGTGGGTGTTACACTACCCGAACAGTGGACACATGCCGCAAAGATACGCGAGTGTAGAATTTTCTTGCGTGGCAACAACATTCTCACTTTCTCTAAGTTTAAAATGTGGGACCCCGAAATCGGCAGTAACGACGGACTTAAATATCCCGTCATGAAATCGGTGTCGCTTGGTGTTTCTTTCAATTTCAACAATTAAAGTTACAAATATGAAAACCTTTAAACAAATCATAGCGACTGCGGTTGTGGGATGCTCGCTCATCAGCCTGACTGGTTGTGACTTCTTAGACAAGAGCCCCGACGACCAACTGAATATGGAAATGGTATTCTCGGACAAGATACGCACTGAGGACTGGCTTGCAAGCGTTTATGCAGGCATACCCAGCCCCATGTGGGGATACATGACTAACCAGGGCTACAACATCATGAGCGACGACATGGTGATTCCTATTGAGTGGTCGCCTTATGGATGGAACGAGGCCTATGCCTACACAACAGGCAACTGGAACCCCTCGTCGACCTGGAATGCCAACTACTGGGTGGAATTGCCTAAGCGCATACGTACTGGACTTATATTCCTTAATAATGTGCGTGTGATACCCAGCGAAGGACTCACACAGGACTATGTGGAGCAGATGAAGAACGAGGTAAGATTTCTTAATGCCTACTATTACTCGCTGATGGTAGAGGCCTACGGTGCGATACCCTTTGCGCCGGGCAGATTAGTTTCGCCAACCGATCCTGCAAACGAGATGATGTTGGAACAAACACCCGTAGACAATGTGGTGGATTGGATAGATAAAGAATTGCTCGATGTGTCTAAACATCTTCCCGCTGTTTATGAAAACAACCAGGATTGGGGGCGCGCGACATCTATAATGGCTTTAGCCGTGAGGGCAAAAACATTGTTGTTAGCAGCCAGTCCGTTGTTTAATGGAAACACCGATTATGCGCAATGGAAAAACGTTAGCGGGCAAAACCTCGTCAATCTATAATCCGCAAAACGAAGCGTTACTGAATTTGGAAACGAAGCGTATGCAAAAATAAAACGAAGCGTACCACGAAAACGCTCTTGGGTGATACAAAGAAACGGCATTCGGACACCATTAGAAAGGTGTTCGGATGCCGTTTTATCATGTTTCCACGTGTAGGCCACTATACGTTCAGATCGAACTTCACGCCTTCGTCACCATCGAGCAGGGCGCGGGTGCGGCCGATGTTGTTCTCGTAGACGTGGACGTTGCCAAGGAAGAGGGTGATGGACTTCAGGGGCAGTTCTATCTGGCGCGACATCAGGTAGAGGTGGTAGATGTCTGAGGGCAGGCCGAGGTTGGCATCGGAACTGCGCTGGTAGGCGGATATTACCAGTTGGCCATCGTCTATCTGGAACTGCACGAGGCTCAAGCAGGGTGCTTGGTTGCTCTCGGCGTCGGTTGAGCCTAGGAAGAGGACGTAGTTCTTGCTGGTTCGCTTCTCACGGTTGATGCGCGCGATGAGGGCGGGCAGTTTCTCGAAATATGTCGGGTAGCTGTTCACAAGTATGCTTCCACAATAGTCCCACCACGTTATGCCGGCTTTGCGATATTTCGCCACATCGCGCTCGCCCTGCATGAACAGGTCGAGTTCGTTGCGCAGCTTGCGCCGTGCGATGCTGCGGCTTTCGAATATATCCAGCAGGTCGGCCGGGGTGAGTGTCAGCTGCTGGTTGAGCAAATATGTGATGTTGCCCTTCTTGTTTGTTTGGTTGTGCCCGTCAGACAATATATTATCCAGCAGGCTGTAGTATTTGTTCATCGTTTTCATTTTTCCTATATAACATGATGTCTGTGTAACTGCTGTTGTAGTTCATCGTGGTGTTCACTTCCACGCGGTGCGCACATTCGAATGGGTTGCGGTCGATGCGGCTCTGTCCTATCCATTCGCACAGTTCGATTATCTGTGACTTGTTTGAAGTGAAGTACACGTAGTCGTGCCCTTGGAGAATGGTGAGCACGTCGAGGTAATCTGCCAGCTTCCACGTCATTGTGTACGTGCCGACCTCGGTGGAGAGATAAGGCGGGTCGACAAGGAAGAGGACATTGGGCTTGTCGCGGTATTCGTTGAAGAGGGCCTTGTAGTCCTTGTGCACAATGGTCAGGCCGTCGAGGTAGCCGTCTGCACAATAGTCGTTTCGCCGGACCGTGTTATAGAACGTTTGCTTGACGAGTTCGTCCATCTTGTTGGCATACTTCATAGAGAATAAGAGCGAGGGCGACAAGGTTATGTAGTCGACAAAGCCGCGCTGTTCCTCTTCGGCAATGATTTCCAATATCCGGTCGCGGTGCGGCTGGCGTATCACCTTACCACGTGGCAAACTCTCGGTGACTTCACGAATGCGGGCCAGCAGCGCATTGGTACGTGGAATGGCAGCGATACGACGATGATAGTTGTCGTAGTCGTTATATACCACCGTGGCATTCGGTTTTTCGCGCTTGGCCACGTGCGAGAGCAAACCGGAACCACCAAACAGGTCGACGATGGTTACATTGTCGGGGTAACTCTTTAAAATCTGCCTAAATGCCTTAACGAACTTTCTCTTCTGCCCCATAAAAGGAAGGGGTGCTTGTTGATAAATTGTGTGTGTCATTGTTGTTATCCTGAATTTTATTATTACCTTTGTATTGCCAATCACTTATAAACATATAACCGCAGGAGCGTGGACGAGGATATACCCCCGACCACACGCTCCTGCGGTTTGTTATAAGTGATTGGCGTTACTTTAACAATGGTCGGGGGCTTTTTGTCCCCAACCCATGCAGAACTAAGTCTGCAGTTTCTCGTATTCTTCCATCAACTTGTCGGCTTCCGCCTCGCATTCGCGCCGATAGGCTATCAGCCCGTCGAACGCCTGCTTGGCAGCCTTGTCGGTGGGGCATGCTACATATTCGCACAGCAGTGCCTCCACCTCCTCTTGGCTGTATTTCAGCCTGACAAGAGCTGCAATGATCTTGTTCTTGCAAAGCCCGCAAGCTGTGAGTTCTATGGGTTCCTCACGTCCAAAAGGAAACAGGAGAACCTTTACAACGCCTCGTTCAATAATTCTAATGACCTTTTCCATTTCATTTTAAATTAAAAGTTGCATATAGGGAAGACGTACGTGCACACTCCCCATTTCACCCAGCCCCTTACAGTCCACTCCACGCCTACGAGCCTCTCTTGTGCGGATGTTTCTTGTGAAGTTTCCAAAGACTTCACGTACACACTACCATCAATCACCAACTGTTCAATCAGGCCATAGGAAACTGCCGCCTTGAGAAAGTTCCTGTCTGAGGTGTAATCGTTGGCTATGCTGACAAGTATGGCTTTTGCCTCCGCCGCTGATGGAAGACGCCATTTATGTGGTGCGAATTGATTGGAGAGAGTCTCTCCCTTCAATACGGCCGGAGAATAGGCATAGCTAAGACTGGCCGGCACATAGTAGACGTATATCTGATTTTCATTGAAGTATTTCAAAGCACATCTTTTAACGTCTTCAAATTCCGAGACACCTGCCGATGCATGCGGTACGTCCAGCTTGTAATTCTCGTCCTGCAAGATGTCATTGCGCTGACGGATTATGCACAGGGTGTTGTACATTCCGTATGGGATCTTGGCTCCCCTCGGATAGTCCAGCAACGGCTCTTCAAGCGTCATCCAGTCGTCCGCGATTTCCGTTGGCCAATTCTTTTTCATGCCCCGCACTACGGAGATATCGCGTGCCGGCTCGCTAGCAAGCTTTGCCAGCCGATCAATATAGTTTCCAGATGTGCCCCACGACGTATTAAAAGAGTTCAGTCGTGTCAGCCCCATCATACGACGGTCCTTTCCGTCGGCAGATACGTAGAAACACACACCTATTGGTGTCTTATTTTTATTATGCTTATCGCTCCACGATCCGTCGGCGTAGACGATGTCGCCCGCTTGCGGAGCTCGCTTGTAGAAGTACACCGTCTCGGTGGCGGTGAGCTGTCGGCCGTCGTCCACAGTGACGGTTACCGTCACTTGTGCATTAGCCGTTTCGTCTGCGCCGACACGCGTAACGGCCATTCGACCCGTACGCGCGTCGAGGGTGGCGTAGGGGTTAGCCGCCATGCTCCATTCAATGGTGCGCACGCTGTTGGCACGTACATTGTCTGGCGAGATATTCAACCAAGCAACACCTGCCTCTTGCACATATATGTCTCCCGAAATGGTCACCGAGTTCACTGGTATTCGCTCGTACACGAGGTGTAGCGGGTTGCGGGAATTGTCCACGTCGCCCCAGGCCTGCACGTAGCGCAGCTTTGCGCGGAAGTCGGGCGTCACGCCACGCAGCGTTATACGCCCACTGAGTTTTGCCCCTGCTGCGGCCAGCAGGTCAAGCGTGTCAAGCGATGCGAGCGTTTCATTCAGTCCGTCCATCTCGATGTCGGTGGGTTTTGCGCCCGCTGCATAGATGCGTTGCAAGAGGTCGAATCCATTGAGCTTGCGGCAGGCAGAGTAGCGGAACTTCTTCACATTGGCCAGCCCGCCCAAATTCAGTCCGCCCGGCTCAAGCGCGTCCAATCCGCGCAGCGTCAGTTCCTCGATGGTGTCGGGCAGCACCAGGCGCGTGAGCGTGCCGTTCTCGGGCATTGCCACTCCCTTAATGGGCGTGCCTGTGAAATCCACCTCCTGCAAGACGCCACTTCCCAACTGAATGACCTTGGCGAGGTTCTTCACGTTGCGGACGATGACGCGCCGGAGCATGACACATTTCGACAGGTCGAAGGCCGTGCCGCGTTCGCGCGTATTGGGACGTTGGGGCGCATAGTCCATCACCAGTTCCTCTAGTCGCCGCAAGAGCTGCATATTTGCGTCGAACTCGAAGTCTCCAAGCCCCTCGAGGCCCGAATACGTCACCTGCCCGCCCACGCGCCGCGTGAATGTCTTGATGTCGGTAATCATGTCTGCATCGTCGATGTCGAAGGTGGCGTTTTGGGGATTGGTGAAACCGAAGGGGATCAAAGCATAGCCTCCGTCGATATTGCGCACCGTGGCGAAGTTGTTCGCACCCCACTGCACAGAGGCGTACAGGGGCGAATAGTGCTTGATGGCAAGACCCTTGCCCTGTTCGTATAGGCGCATGCGCAGGTTGTTCACCACGCTTGCGCCACAGCAGAACTTGCTGTCCATGTAACGACTACGCTTTTGCAAGAAGTATAGCATGAGCATGAGCTTGTCGCCGTAGGCCTTTGTGAAGTGTCCAGTATTGGCATAGCCCATCGCGTCGGCGTTGTAAAGGTTCTCGCACCATTGTTTCCAAAAGTCTGTGTAGCGGCGGAAAATGTTGGAGGATTCAAGTCCGTTGTCGCGCATGCTCTTATACATGGCGGCCAGGTCGTCGCCCCAACACTGCCACACCAGGTCGATAAGTCCCGACAGGCGGCCGTTGAACACGGGCGAGTAGCCCTCGTCCATCTTGGGCAGCCACGCATGGTTGTCGCGGTCGTAGGTTTCGCCAGCTATTGGTTGCGTCTTACCCGTGGTGGGGTTGTAGGCGTCGTTCCACTCCGCCCAGTATTTGTAGAACAGCGCGCCTGAGTTGTTGAACAGACTCTGCGTGTCGGTGTCGCGAAGGAAAAGGCGTGCGTGCGCCACCTTCACGCTGCCGTCGGGGTTCAGCTCGATGTCGTCGAAGGCAATGCTCATGTTCTTGTCGAGCGAGTCCATGCCGAGGAAGAACACACAGAACACAATGTAGAACAGCACATCGTCCTTCACGAGATAATCGCGGTAGGTGTTGACGAACCGCGCGCGACGATATGCGGGCGTGTCGCGGTCGTACGTCACGCCATTGTACATCACCGGCTGGTCGAGCAGCTTGTATTCGCCGTGTTCGGCCTTATACCGCTCGGGCAGGTGGGGATTACACGATACCACCCAGTTGTGGAATCGGCGGATGACGGCCAACTCCCTGTTGGCAGCCTCGATGTCGTCGGTGGCCGATTTCACCTGCCCTAGCTTGTTCTTCTTGTTGGTGGGCGACTTCTTCGGCACGCGAGCATAATACATCGGCCCTGCGCTGTCCGTCCCGTTGCTCTGGCGCACCGTGCCATCGGCCAGCAGCTCGTGCAGCGTCATCTCGCGGTTGAAGAAGTTCACGTTCTCGTCAATCTCCCACACCTGCGCCTTGGTGTGGTCTTTCTTCGGGAAACCGAGGAAAGATGCGCTGTACTTGTTATTTATCATATTATATATGGAGAGGAAGGTGGGTTCCTTGGCCGACGTGGCCGCCGTCTTGCGGAAGCCGATTTCCGACAGTCCGCTCAGGCTCTTGCGGTAGGTAACTTCCGTGCCCTGCATGGCCTGTGCACGCTGGAACGACGTATAGAGGTCCATGTCGTTACGCGCGCAGCCCAGCAGTATCTCCTGGAATAGGTTCATGGCAAGCACGTTGAAGATTCCCTCGGAGCTGGCGAAATTCACCTTGTGTACCATCTCCTTCTCGCCCTCGGCCACGCCGCGCGTGATGCTGTACGAGGTGGACTGCTCGTCACTATGTCCAGGATCGAGTGTGAGCGTAACGGGGTCGCCCGAAAACGTTTCAAATATCTCCGCCCAGTTCTTGTACGGAAGAGGGTAGCCATTGCTCGACGTGCCGTCGGCGTTGAATGCGTGCGGACCAACCTTGAATGGGACACCTGCCCAGCCATCGCGCGCCTTGTCCCATTGCGGGTTAATGAATTCCGTTCCGGTGATGGGCACATTGGGGTTATTCTTGTTGTAGGGAAGGTTCTCAATGTCCCACACGGCGATGGGCGTTTCGGGCAGGGCCTTGCGTACCTTATTATAAGACACGATCTCATCGGGGTTGTGTATGTCGCCCACGCTGTTGAGGATGTCGTTGCGCCGGGCGATGCTCACCTTGCCGAAGCGCACGAACCGCCCATCGCGGTCGGTCACGTCCTCAATGTCGGGCGTGTCGTAGGCGTAGTTGCCCACCATCTGGGTGAAGTTCAGGGCCTTGTCGTACATGCGGATGGAATAAAGCTTCACTTCCGCTTGCGGACTGCCAATCACGAGTTCCTTTGGTGCGCCCTGTTTCCACAATGCCGTGGCGTAGTCGAACATGCGCACGATAACGCCGTTCATATAGAGGTAGGCCAGGTTCACGTCCTTTTCGGCCACGCTGCCGCCACCCAGGTTGTTGCGCGTGTGGGTGGTGGTGCCGTCTATCACCACGCCCAGGCGTACACGGCTCTGTTCAGGGTAGTAGGTTATCACGTTGCCCGTCGCGCAGCCCAGCTCAACGCGGTTGGCATACACGCGGAAACCCGTCCCGCCGTCCATACAGTCGACGATGACGGCATTCTCGTCCGAGCAAATGCCGCTCTCGAATTCCATCTCTATGGTGCGACCCTGCTTAGAACCGTTCGCCCCAAAGTCCGAGCCGAACGGCAGGAAGTCTTTCAGCGTGACGCTCTTACCCGCGAGGATGGTCATGCCCTGTCCGTCGATAAAGCCGTTGTTGTCGTCTAGCCGGAAGTTGTCCGAACGTACCAATCGTGCCGTCTGCCGTCCGCGATATGTGGCCACGATGTTCTGTGCGCTTTCGTCGCCGTTGGCACGCCCGCGCATTGGCAAGTACACCTTGCACTCGTCGGCAGGAGCGAGGTCAACGCCCAACCCCTGCACCCTTATCTTGCACTCGGCCGACACGCCACCAACAGAGAGGCGCACCGTCACCTCGGGCAGATATTCTGCCTCGTCGAACGCCACATTGAGCGTTTGCAGGCCGCTGCCATGATCCGGGTTCAACGTTACCTTCTGAACGGAGAGCTGGCGCACGTGCTGTCCGCCACCGTACAGCAGCTCGGCCTTCACCGATACGGCCGTACCGGCATCTTCGTCAGGCAAGTAGAAGTAGTAGGGCAGCCTTGCCACGCTGAACTGGCGCGCCGTAGCGGGAATGCCCTTGCCGAAGCACAGCGCGGCCACGCCGCCCGGTCCGGAAGAGGCCTTGATGTAGGTGGTGGTGATGTTGGGTGTACGGAGGCCCAGTTCCTTGTTCTCGGCCCACAGCGTGATGGCGTGTGCGCCGCTGCCATAGCGGTCCTGCTCATCGACGACGAACTCGCCCGATGAATTGTGGATGCTCTTTGTTAGCGTGTCGGTGCGCGCTCCGTCCTGTATGCGGCAATACACCGTTGCTGGAACGCCCTGGCACAGCACGCGCAGCGACCAGCGCGACGTCTGCACCTGGCTCTCGTCGTATGCGGGGTCGAACTCCAACGTGAGGCTGTACGTGTTGATGTTGAAGGTGAATACCTTCTCCGCACCGTGCGCGTTGGTCACGCGCAGCTTCACCTCATTGGTCTCGGCCGTAAGCAGGTCGCCCAACTCGAAGGTGTAGACGTTGGCCGTGGCCGTGCCGCTGGCCTTGAGCTGGCGCGTCAGTGCGGGAGCTGCCACGCCGTTCACCTCTACTGTCGCCGTTCCGTCCTGCGTGTCGCGGTCGGCAGGGTTGTCGCCCCAATAACAATTGTACGCCAAGCTCACGGCGTTCTGCGCTCCACGTGCCATGTTGGCGGCGGGGTAGCGCGTGATGATGGCGCGCATGGTGTAGCTTTCCACCGGTTTGTTGCTGTATAGTGAAAATTCGCCCAGCACGCGGTCGGCGTTCGCCGTGCGGTCGGCAAACCAATCGGCATACGCATGCTCGTCGCGGAAGAACCGTATCGTCTGCAGCGAGTTCTCGCCGCTCTCTATGTTCACGAAGCCGAACTTTGCGCCGTCGAGCTTCGAGAGGTATTCTTTCAAGAACTCCTCGATGCGCGTCCCCTTGTATCCCTGCCAGGCTGTGGCGAGGTCGTTTATCTTCTTGTCTATTCCGTTGGCCATGTCTATTTCCAGTTTTCGTTGTCAACCCAATTCTTTTCACTTATCCACACGCCTGAGCCGAAGCAGCTGCGTATGGCAGTCCATACGAGCCGCGCGCCACGATATACGGCGGTTATCGCCCTCGTGCCGTAATATACGGCCGCCGTTGGGCGGTTGTCCTTGCTTATCATGTCCTACTCCTCAATGAAGTAGCAGCGGTCGGGGTCGAGTTCCCCAGCCTGCTGCTTGCGATTATACTCTTCTTCCGTCAAGAACGCGTGCTTGAATCCCTCGACGCTGCCGATATTGCCCTGCATATCGCGGATGCTCTGCCTGATGGACGTTAGTTCCCTGTCGCGGGCTGTGGCTTCGTCCGCCACGGCCTTGTTGGTCTCGCGGCGCAGGACTTCGGCCTGTTCGGTAAGGGCTTGTCTGCGGCTGTCCGTCTCATTGGCGATGGCGCGTTGCAGGGCGGCGTCGTTGTCGGTTCGCTCGATACGCTCGTTGTTCAAGTCTTCTGCCAGCCTCTTGCCTTTCGTGCCAGGATAGGCCTGCCCCAGGTCTTCGCCGATGGCCACGCGGTTGAGGTTGCCGATTAGCTTCCAACCTGGCGCGAGGTAAACGTAGATGTTGCCATTGTCCGGGCTGTCGCCTTCGGCGTGTATGGCCACCAGCTGCCCAGCCTTGAGTGGCTGGTGGTGCGCATCCTCTGGGGCGGTGTCCGCCTCCATCTCGGCCTTGGAGGCGTAGACCTTGCTCACGCGCAAACTTCCCGCCGTCTGTTCCACATCTGCCAACAGGGCGAGCGTGTCGGCAATGAGCCCACCCACCTCTTCGGGGGTGATGCTGCCTTCCTGCGTCTTCTCGCGTAGGGCTTGGGCGCGGGCTTGGAGTTCGTATATTGTTGCTTCCATACTTATTCTACTACTTCAAAAATGACGGAAACAGGGCATACTATTGGAGACCAAGTTGCCCCGTCATTTCCAGAAGCCCCCCTTATGTCATGGAGGAAACATTTACCATCGTAAAATTCCAACGCGCATAGAAATGAGCCGTTATCCCCTCCCGCACCAAAGGTTGTGCTCCATTTCCGGTTCAGAAAAGAGCCTATCACAGGATCTACTTCAAAGAGAAGTCCATCTGATGAATTTTTCCAATCCCCATTTCTGCTACTTACTTTGATTTTCACACGTATGGAGCCGTTCTGCTCCATGTATTGTACTTGTCCGCCATATCCATTGAAGAAGGTAACAGGAATGTCTTTCCATACGAATGCCCCTTCAATACCAACGCTGCGCCGCAGAAGTCCTGTCAGGGTTGGAAGTTCGAAGGCGTTATAGGCAGCTTTCACACCATCCTTACTTGTGCTTACGTATGCCTGTGTTGATTGCCTGCATGGCCTTGTCTGTCCATCCTCAAATTCTCGCTCCTCGTGTTCCGTTTCCTTAATGCAGACATATAAAGGGTCGTGCCATGTCTTAACAGTCACCGTTGTTTCGGGGAAGTCTATTATGTCACCGGCGATGACAATTGAGCCTGCGTACACCTTGGCCGTCGTTGTAAACTTTTCCTGGTCTACGGACAAGATCTTCATGTCCAATGCTTGAAGCAAGAATACGGAAGACCTCCCGCTTATGGCATTCAAGAGCTGGCGGTTGAAGCCTGCATCGTTGTCTTGCAAAAGTTTGATGTCATCGAGGAATAAGGGCTGCCCACCCTCACTAAAAACAAGTCTATTCATATTCGTATATCGTTATGGCATAGCGTCGGCCAGCCGGTTTATATCGTTCAACAATGCGTATAATCTCCGCGAGGTGGCGTCCATGATGGCGGTCTTCTTCTGAATTGAGCGACGAGACAAGAAAACTGGGGACAAATATTGTGAAGTTTGGCTTGCTTGGCACTTCGCCGGCCATCCATAACGTCATGCGTGGGTTTAGGAATGTGGGCGGCTTGCCCTCCGCATGGAAATACAGGCACGGATGCCGGTCGTCAGATTCGGACTCTATGTATATCTGCCTGTTTCGCAAGAAGAATCGACGGTTGAGCGCGCGTTCGATATCCTGAACGCTGGCCGTGATGTCGAGCCTTTCGGCCAATTTCTTGCGATAATCCGTGAAGAGGCGGTGCAGATAGGCCAGGGGGATGATGATGATGCGGAGCAGTGCCACCAGCACGCGGCTGCGCAGTATGGGCGGCAGCAGCTGCACGGCCCATCGGGTGAAGTCTACGTCATACCACATATCTTATAGAGTTTTGAAGTCCAATTGCAACGAAACTGCCGCCCACTGCCGTATAGTTGTTTCCCGCCACGGGGCGATAGTCGGCATCGGCGGCCGCCTTGTACAGGCATTCGGCCAACGTCACGTCGACAACGCCCTCTACGCCCTGGATGGCATCAACAAGACGTGTTTTGTTGAATGTTCCGCCATAAGTGATACCGCGCAGGTAGGCATTTATCGAATCTTCAACGGGTCTTGACTCTTCCCCATTCCTTGTTCCGTTCGCACTAAGGATAAGCGGGTCCACCTGCACCGTAGCCCTCACCTGAATGCTGTCGGCGGGCAGCGAACGAACGTTGAGCACCACACCCGCAATCTTAACGCGGTTCATATAGTGTTTGAACGCCGTTAGAACATCGGCAGAAAGCGGTTCGGGCAGCCCATCCTTGTCGGCAGATGCCAGTATTTGTATGCTTGTGCCGCGATCGCGCACGGCCACGTATCGCACCAGCCGTTTCTTCCCGTCTGTGGTGGGGTAACGCCATTGCGAGGTTGTATCGTCGAAGACTAAGGCATCGCCGTACTGGAACTGCCGCGCCACCTTATAGTACCACGGCACGCTGGCCACCACGGCGCGGCTTATCTTCTCGTCCACGTCCAGGCGGTGGCGGTCGAACAATGCCTCCATCACGTGGCAGCATGCCGCCACGATGAAGAAAAGGATGCTCTCCAGGCTCACCGCCGAGAAACTGCCCTCGAAGGTGTCGCCTTCCGCCAGTCCGTATGCCTCGCGCAGCGTGGCGTTGGCCATGAATGCATCGGTCATCGTGCGCTTTATCTCTGCTATCGTGCGTGCCATTGAGTTGGGTTTAGTTGAATGTATCGTTGAAAGTCTCGTTGAATATGCGCGCCCTCATTCCGCCATCACCGCGCAGCGTGGCCGGGGCGATGCCGTGCGCCTGGCAATAGCGGCGCATGGGGCGGTTGTACTCGCCGTCGTGCAGGCGAAGGCGCATTCCCGCAGGCGGTGCTTGGCTCACGGCCATGCCGTTGTCCATCGCCAGCCGCACCACCGCCTCCAATGCGCCGTATTCCTGTACGGCTATGTCGGCCAACGACTGGCCGTCCCTTACCGTCGCCTCCATAACTTGCGTGCGAATAGTATGAGGAACAATACGAAGGCTATCCACCCCACGATGTCCATTATCGTACCTAGGGTAGGCCAGCCGGATTTCGAGTCCGTCGACCTTTCCTTCACATGCGCGCTGACACCCTTGTCGTGCGTTCTGTCGCGTGTGGCCGTGACCGAATTGTCGGCATGGGTGTCGCGTGTGCGCTCGCTGGTGCGGTATCTCTCAGTGGCAATCACCCTGCCCGAACTGTCCTTCACCAGCACCACGCTGTCACGGATGGTCACGCTGTCGCGCGTGGCGGTGACGTAGCGCAGCACAACGCTGTCGCGCAGCACGAGCGAGTCGCGCTGGCGAACGTCCACCTCGCTGTTTCGGGTTATCGTCCGCGTCGTGCGGCACGAAGCCAGCAGCATGATTAATGCAAGTATATATAATAGGTGTCTCATTGCTCTCGGGGTTAGATGTCCTTATATTCTTTCTTGGCATCGAAACAGGGGCAGGCCTTGATGAACTCCCAGGGCTCTATGATGCCGTTGTGGTTCAGGTCGGGCGAGAAGTCGCGATGCCCGCGTATCTCGGCGGCCGGATACTTCTTATGAAGCATGCCCAGCAGTTTGCGCAGGGCCTCTTTCTGTTCAGCCGTGCGCGTGTCGGCGTACTTTCCCTTGGCGTCCAGTCCGCCTATGTAGGCCACGTTGATGAGCATGTGGTTGTAACCTTTCACGCCGTTGCTCACTTTCTCTTCACCAAGCAGCTGGGTTATCCTGCCGTCAACATGCACCACATAGTGGTACCCTGGTGCCTTCCAGTCCAGCCTGGCGAATTCCATCATCAGTTCCTTGATGGTGGTTCGCTGCGAACCACCTGTGGCATGCACCACGATGTACTTTATCGTTCTCATTCCTGTTTTGTATGTAAGTTCTCCAATGCCTCTGCCACGTCTTCGGGCTTTACGTTCAGCTTGCTGGCTATCTCCCCAGCCAAGGCTCTCTTCAATATCTTCAAGAAGGGCATGTGTGGGAAGCATATCAGCATGCTAGCCGACATGCTCCACAATTCCACCAAAATGATGCCGATGCAGATGACGCTCGTCGTCAGCCCGCCGCTTATGCCCGCCAACTTGTCTACCAGGATGAATGCGAATACGGCCGTGCCGTATACGGCGAGCTTGGCGAAGGTGTCTCGCGCCAATTCGCTCAGTGCGAATCGCTTTTGTACCAGGCTCGCGGCGATGCCCCAGACGGCATCCAGTACGATGGCCATGACGGTGAAACCCACCATTTTTTCATACCCCACGATGAAGTTCATCACCACGAGGCCGAGGAACAGGAGCCACCCCCAAACTGTGGAGAGTGCCTCGGAAAGTTTTTGTAAGAAATGTTCTATCATGTTATGTTGTTTTTAATATGTTGCGTCGATTTCGATACCTTTCGGCGTAATGCGTATGTTGTTCACCCGTTGGCGGTCCATCTCCAGCTGTTCGCGTATGAGGGTGCGCCAGTATAGCGGGTCGTTGTCCATCAGCATGTCGGCGATGCCGCATCCCACCGAGGGGCGTTCTTTCAGTTCGCCCTTGTTCAGTGCCAGTATGAGTGCCTGGTTCTGCCGCAGCGTGTTGCCAACTTGCAGCCCCGAGGTTATCTTGCCTTGTTCGTCTCGCCGCACGCGTATGGCGGGAGCGAAGTCCGTCAGCTGTATGCCGTTCATTGCCTAATGTTTTATCGTCGTATCTTCGTAATCGCTCTTATTCAGCTGCTGTGCCGGCTTGAGCGGTGGGCCAGTCGGCCCGTGAAAGCCCTGGTGGGTGTGGGCGTTGAACGCCTGCACCAGTTCGTTTATCTTCTGTGTGAGCGGCTCGATGTTGATCAGGCCGCCCAGCTTGCCGCCGTTTATCGTTATGCTCTCAGCTTGGTCCACGGCCAGCACCACCAGCTGGGTGAGGTCGCCCGATAGGCTGCCGACGATTACCGCGCTGCCTGTTTTTGGCGTTACGAGCATCTGCCCGCCGTCCGCAGCTTCCGAGGCGCGCAACCGCACGTCGGGAACGGCGATGCCACCAATCTCCACCTCGCACGTCAAGCCGCTAACCTTGCGCACGATGCCCTGCATCAGTGTGAGTTGGGCCTTGCCGGCTGCGCTGCGCACCAATTGCGCCAGTTCCTTGTAGTTGTCCATTCTTTAAGGGTGAAAAAGTGAAAGGGTGAAAAGATGGCTCGCGCCCGCTGGGCTATCTGCGGTCAGCTTAATCTGAAGCCTAATTCTATTTTTCGTACGCCGCCGTTTTCGGAGAACTCCGTGGTGACGGCCCGCACGTAATATGTGCCGTCCTTATGCGGATAGTCGGCGTCGTGCAGCGTGGCCGTATCGCCTGGCACGCATTGCGGCACGAGCCAAGTGGTAATGCTGCCGTCGTAACCGTCGAAGCTTCGGCGGCGCACTTCGGCCTCGCCGCGCGCCTGCATCGATGCGGTGTCCGAAGCGTGGCATTTCACCTCCACCTTCTCGCCGCCTGTGCTGCCCACTTCCACTTCCTTCACCTTACCGTCGGGCATCAACGCCTTCACCACAACGCGCACCTTCTTGTCTTCGGCACGGCGATAGGTGAGGTCGGCATCTTCTACGTTGAGCGCGAAGTCGTATCGCCGCTCTGTGCCCGTCACCTCGCCGGGGGGATGTACATGCAGCGCGCCGTCTTGCAGGTAGATGTCCGCGCCGCATTCCTCCTGCACCTTCTTCAGCACGTCGTAGCCCGTGGCGTCGTGGATGACGAACTTGGCGTAAGTCCATGTGTAGGTACAATTGACCTTATAGTCCTTGCCCACACCCTTTATTATATGGGCTAGCAGCTCGGAGAGCGGCACCTGTTTGAGAACCTCATTGGGGAGGTCTCGCCTGAAAGTAAAGAGGTCGTCCTCACAGAACAGTTTTATGTCGCCGCCATCTGTGGCGATACGTTGTAGCCACCCGCGGAACTCCTCTGTCAGTCCCGTTTCCTTGTAGCCGAACTTCACCAACACGACATCGCCGCGCCTTATGCGGCTCTCCACGTCGAGTGCCTGGTTGAGCTGGGCCGCAGGCAGGGTTATTTCGCATGTGTCGGCCAGCAACTCCACGCTCTTGTGCACACTAACGGCGGCGAGCATGCCCAGCTTGTATTGTCCGATGATAATATCGTATGCCATTGTGTACATGTGGAGAGTTCTTGAGTTGGTGAGGTTATGAGTTCATGAGTTCGTATTCGTTCGTGCCGAGCAGCAGCTTGTACACGTCGTCGCTGTATGCACGTATGCTGTAGTTCTGGTTGGCTTCGCCTGCCGTGAACGGCATTTCCCAACTCTCGATAACCAGGCGCGAGATGCCGAACACCTCCAATAGCGGCGATAGGGCCGTGACGGAGGCCGCCTCGCAGAAGTTCTTGAGCCGGGCCACGTCGGCCGAAGGGTAGCGGCCGTCGGTGCCGATGAGCACGCCCTCGATGGTGATGTCGTAGTCGTCTTGCGCCCATCGCTCCTTTATCGAGCCGCGGATAACGCCCTTGTTCACCTGCCGCCGCTTGATGATGTTCTTGCCCGTGAGGCTTATCATCGGTTCGAATGGCAGTAGCCACTCCTGTGCGCCTGGCTCTTCGAGCTTCAGGCTCAACGGCATGGCCATTGGCAGCCCAAGGGCATTGGTGCGAACCATGTCGGCAAGTTCGGCGTCGCTCATGGCGCGGATGGCAGAGTAGTCGCCCTCGTCAACCTGGCGGATGCCCGCATCGCGGAACAGCCAGTAGGGAGGTACTTTGCCGCCCGTTATGCGGAGTGCCATATTCTCAAGCGCAAAGCGCGTTACGTTATTCATAAATCTTTCGGGAGTTAAGGGTTAAGGCAAAAGCCTTGCTGTTGTGGTTGTCAGACCAGTCAGACCAGTCCGACCAGTCTGACTAGTCCCGGCTTATCGGTCGGTGCTGGTGGCGATGGCCAGCGCGCGGTTCATGCTTTGCACCACGATGCGCTCCAGTTCGGCCGTGTCGGCCTTATCCGTCATGTGCACATGCAGCGTGTCGAAGAACTTGGAGATGTTCATCGTGATGCTGGTGGAGCGTCGGCCGCCTGTGGCGATCTCCTCGGCCGAGCGGCGGCCCTCCTTGCCCTTGCCGGCCTTGTCTGTGCCCTTGCCTGCGCCGAACACCACATCCCCGACCGCCGCACTGCCTTTTAGCCCTGGCGTTGAGATGGCCGAACGTTCGCCTTTCTTCTTCTCCTTCTGCTTGTCCTTGGCGCGTTCTGCGGCCAGGTTCTTCTGAAACGTGCCGCCGATGCCGCGAACGGTTGCTGCGGTGCTCTTCACCAGTTGCACCGCGCTATTCACGCCGGAGACGTTCTTCACGCCAGCGGCGAAGTCGGCGGCTGCGCCTTTGAAGTCGCCCGAGAACAGCTTGGAGAATGCTTTGGACAGCAGCCCTACGCCGCGGATAAGTTCCTTGATGCGGTCCACCACGTAGGTCTTAATCAAGTCGCCAAACTTGCGCCACACGTCCCACATGGTTATCAAGAATGCGCGGAACCCCGCAAACTTCGTCCAACAAAAGACGATGACGGCGATGAGCGCGGCCACGCCTGCGACGATGAGCCCTATGGGGTTGGCCGTCATGGCCACGTTGAGCAGCCACTGTGCGGCCGTCCATATCTTCGTGGCGGCCGTTACCAGCGTGGTGATGGCCTGATATGCGGCCAATGCCATCGTGTACGTGCGGAAGACGGCCCACACCGCCAGCACCGCACCGCCCAGGATCATGAATGCCGTGCGGAACCGCACCACGAACCCGATGCCTGCGGAGATGGCCGAGAAAACGGCCTGAAAGACGGCGAATACCTTGGGGATGGCCGCCGTTATCTTGTCCACCACCTCGGCAATGGGCGTGTTCACGCTCTGCGATAGGTCTATTGCGCCCTGCTGCACGGTGTCCATCAGCGTGCTCCACTTGCCCGCCAGTGTCTGACTCTGCTTGTCCATCATGCCGTTGAACTTGCCGCCCGCGCCTGTGGCATGGGCTATGGCCTGTTCCACGTTTTGGTACGTTATCTGCCCCTTCGCCATCTTGTCCTTGAGCTTGTCGACGGATATACCTGTCATCTGTGACAGTTCCTGTATGGGGTTGAACCCGGCGTTGATGAACTGCAGCAGGTCCTGACCCATCAAATAGCCCGTGCTCGACACCTGGCCCATCACCAGCGAGAGGGCCGACATCTTGTCCTTGTCGCCGCCCGATATGTCGCCCAGCTGGCGCAGCAGCGGCAGCACCTTGCCCGTCTCCACGCCGAAGTTGAGCATGGTCTGCGCGCTCTGGGTGAGGTCCATCTTGCCGAAGGGCGAGTGTGCGGCGAAGTCGTTGATCTGCCCCAACATCTGGGCGGCTTTGTTTTCACTGCCCACCAGCGTTGTGAAGGCCACGTTCACGCTCTCGGCCTGCGCGCCCAGCCGAACCATCGCCCCGATGCCCGCGCCAATCATCGTGTATGGGTTCATCAGGAACTGCATGCCTGGAATGGCCATGAGTGAGCCCTTGAATCCTTCCAACGAGAACGCCTTTCTCAAGCCACGCCCAACGACAGATGCTTTACGGTTGATGCTGTCAAGCTGCCGCTCCGTCTCTCTTGCCACCGACACGACATTGCCTTTGTCGGCTTTGAGCTTGATGAGGAATTTCAGTACGTTATCCATCGCCTTTCGCTTTTGCTTCCGCTTTTCTTATTTCACCTAAGTATTTATATGTGTGCGCCCATTCCTCGTCCGAGAGCGTATCGGGGTCGAGGTGCAGGTAGTAGCGCATAACGGTGTTGAAGAAGAGGATGTCGAACCCGTCGGACACGTCCACCTCGGCATCCTCTAAAGCTTTTTTATTTCGGCCTCCTTCACTTCCAGAACCTCCTGCATCTTCTGTATGGCCGCCAGGAAGAGCGAGTCGTCGGTCTTAATTTCTTCGTCGCCCACCACCCACAGCTGGTTGAGCATGGTCTCGCTCATTTTGATGGGGTCTTTGAGCACGCTGACGTAGCTCAGGTCCTGGCGCGTGGGGCGGTGCAGGATGCAGCCCTTGCCTTCGACGGTTATCTCGAAGAGGTCGCCGTGCTTACGCTTCCACTCTTCTATCTGTTCTTTCGTATATTTCATATCGTGTAGCTTTAATTGGTTTTACGCCTGTTTCTTGTCGATGAAGACAAAGGGGATGGTTTTTTCTTGGAACTTGTCCCCTTGTTTCCATTCGGTGTTGTCTTCTGTGAACTCCACGCCCACCAGTATGTCGGTGCTGATGGTGTCGCCACGTGTGGGGTTGCCGTATGCCACCACCACGTCGAGCTGGGCGGCGAGGATGTCACCCTTGGCGGCTTCGCGCAAGGCGAGGTATTCGCTCTGCAACAGCGTTATCTCACCGCTATAGTCGTAGTTGCCGCTCTGCACTGCGTGCGGACGGTTGCCCTTCGCATATAGCAGTTCCTTCTCTTTCTTGATATTGTACTTGATGCCGCGGATGCCGGTAACGGGCCGTCCGCCCATCACAACACTGATGTCCGCCCATTCGTATTCTCTGCTGTTGAACATTGCCTTTTGATTTGATTTGTGAGGCGGGTGGGCTCGATGCCCACCCACGAAATGTTACTTACCTGCCGTTTCCACCTGGAACCCCAGCTTCACGTCAACATAGCGTGCGTACCCGAACGGGCGCACCTTCAGCGTGAGTTCCACTTTCGACGTGGCCAGCACGTTCTGCTTCGGGTCGATGTAGGCCTTGCAGCCCGCACCGTCGGCATCTGCGGAGAGTTCGCCCTGCGCCGTCATGGCGCGATTTACGGCATTCTCCATCATCTGCTGCCACGCAACTATGATACCGTGCTGCAATGTGCCGTCCTCGTTCACGGGCAGTTCGTCGAGCATCAGGTCTAGCAGCGCGGCATAGGCGATGCGGTAGGCCTTGTCGATGGTACGCCGCGCGGTGATGTGCGCGTAGTCGTCGGTGGGGACGCAGGCCAGGCGGTCGTCGGTGAAGAAGTAACCGGCCTTGCCCACGTACTTGCGAGGGGTGATGTAGCCCGCATCGTACAGGTCGCTCACGGCCGAGGCGTTCTCTTCCACCGGCTTGTCGCCGATGTACATGGCGATGGGCTTCAATGCACCGTCCTTGACGCGGCCGATGTTGCGCTGCACGGGGATGCTTGCCAGGCGGCCGGCCATTACGCCCACGGCCGCGCCCTCGGATGCCTTCACCGTGTCGCCGATGAGTATGCCCACGCGGTTGTAGGCCTCGCCGTGCAGGTCTTTCACCGCACCGCCCTTGTAGCCGCGCCCCTCGATGACAATGAAGAGCGGGGCGTAGAGCTGCGTCGTGGCCCATTCGGCCAGCTGCTGCGCCTTGGGCAAGGCGGTAAGGAGGTCGTCATCCAGCCCATTGGTGGTGAGGGTGGCCTCGCGGCCGTCGCCGGCCACAAATATGCCCCGCAAGGCACCGTTCTGCGCTGTGACGAGTTCCTTAACAAGGCCCGTATCCTTGTCGAGCAGTTCAGTGAACGTCTTCGTCTTGTCCACTGGGAAGATGATGAGTTTCGTACCCTCCTCGGCCTCGGCATAGAACTCCTTCACGTGCTTATGCAGGCGGGGGTTGTTCTCGGGGGTAACGCCCAGCTTGGCCAACTCATCGAACGAATGCAGGGTGTAGGCCTTGTCCAGTTCCAACGTCTTGGCCACGGCCGCCGCGCCGCACACCAGGGCGAACAGGCCGTCGGGACTCTCACCAACGGTGCCCAGCTGGCCGTTGAGGAATTGTATCTTAATCCTAGGTAACATACGCCACTCCTTTCTTATTTAGCTGCCTCGGCCAAAAGGTAAATACCCTTCTTGTCATAACGGCGAACGGAACCGCCTGTGCGGAGCAAGAACGAATAGATGTCGCCATAATAGAGGGGATTGTTGGTAGAGTCGAACATCTTCACCTCTCCCATCGCACGGCTCACCGACTTGTCGTGCCAAGCCAGCGCAGCGGCCATCTCTCCCGCAACGGCTTCCTGGTCCCAACTCAAGAGGCTCTTGTCGGTCTTCACGCGCAGAACTTGGCTGCGTGTCATGACGTTCAAGCCCCAGAGATTGCCGACTATGCCGCGCTGCACGTCAGCGGAGTTTTGGAACATCCACTTATCCGATTCCGAGAGGTTTTCAAGCAAATCGGCGTACATGTACGCATCGAGCAGGATGTGGCGTCCCTCCTTTGGCACGTTGTCCGCATCCATGCGTGTCATGATCTTCAGCAAGTCAGCCTTGGTGATGCACTTGCGCTTGCCTGTCGCGGTCTCCGAAGTGTGTGCTTCGCGCTCCGTCGTACCCGTAGTGAATAACACATTTTTTGAGGGAACCCCAAGACCCCAGCGTTCCAAAATGTTCTCTTCCGCAGCGTTCCGCAGCTGTTCGCGATCATTGCTGATTATTGAGTTGCGCTTGTCATACGACAGTTCCACCGTGTCGATATTCGGAATGTAGATGGGGTCGGTGGTCAGTTCGTCAATCTCATATTCCAAGTCATGGTCGGTTCGCTGGTTCACCGATGCGGGCTTCACCGTACGGTTCTTCTGAACCTTCGACGGCGCGCCTGCGTTGGGGATGATCACCTTATGCGCATGGACGAACGCGGAGTCGTCTACCGATTTCGATGCAAAGCTGTTGTCGGGGTAGAAGTTCTCGACAAGCGTAGTCTGCCAAATACTGATATTCAATGCCATTCTATTGCTGTTTTAATGTTGTTATAATGTCGTCCTATTCCTTGTAGTCGAGGCCGAACTTCTCCTTGTACTTGGCCTTGAACGTCTCGAAGTCCGCATTGCGCAGCTCCGATAGCTTGCCGGCCTTGTCCAGCTCGTCCCAGCTTTTGCCGGCCAAATTGGCAGGCGAACCGGTCTCATCCCGGAGTTCGTCTACTATGCGGCGGAAGGGACGTGCCTTCATGCTCGCAAGCAACTTCTCCGTGTTCTCGCGGTCGGTTTTCATCAATGCCATAAAGGATTCCTTCTGCTCGGCGGTGATGCGACGTTCGGCAATCGCCTTGTCGATGATGGCGACAACTTCCTTGTCCTCCACATCCTGCAGCTTCTTCTTGTAGCCCTCCACGGCTTGCGCCAGGGCATCGGCCTTGGCGGCCTTGTTCTCCAATTCGCGAACGTGCGCGAGTACGGCATTCTCGTCGGCCAAGTTGGCGAACGAGGGGATGCCCTTCAATGATTCTAATAATGCCATTCCTCTGTCTTTGTTTTGTGGCTGATTTCTCAGCCTGTTGTTGAAATATGTATATATCTCATCGGTCGAGCCAGCGTTCACCGCCTCGCCGTCCATGTCGTATATGCCGTCGATGAGTTTCATCGAGAGTGCCTCCTGTGCGGAAATCCAGTGGTCCTTCTCATCGAAGTACTTGGCCAGCACCTCGTCCTTCTTCATCCCGCACCGTCCGGCAATCATCGAGGCGAGATCGCCTTGTAGATTTTCCATAACCTCGGCCATCTGGCGCAGCTCCGATGCGTTGCCCCATGTGCCGCCGCTCACGGCGTGCAGCATCAGCTTGGCGTATGGCGACATGTACAGGGGCTTGCCGCAAAGGGCGATAATGCCCGCGATGCTCGCCGCCACTCCGTCGATATAGACAGTGATGTCCGCCTTGCTCGTGCGCAATGCATTATATATCGCGATGCCGCTGAACACGTCACCGCCGCGGCTGTTGATACGCACATCGATTTTGGAGTACTGTGATTGCAAGGCCATCAGTTCGGCCACCACGCGGCCGCTGTCCACGCGCTGCCCGTCGCCCACATCACCGTAGAGCAGTATGGCGACCTCTCCGTCACCTGGGATTATATTGAAGAATTTCTTTTGCACCGTATTTTGATTTTTCGGCAAAATTAAACTGAAAAAACGAGCCTAAAAAATCGTAAAAATATGGTGTAATACGGAACGTACACCATTGCAATTCAGGCGTATATGGTTAATTTGCAATTTTACGATTAGTGAAAAAAGGGGGAAATTTGCATACAAAATTAGAAATGGATGGCAAAGACAAATATCGATAAGAAGAGCATTGCACGCTCACTATTTTTGGACGGAAATTACACCCAAGAGGAAATTGCCGATAAGGTTGGCTCCACCCGTCAGACCGTCAGCCGATGGATACGCGAGGGCAACTGGGAGGAGGTGAAGGCATCAGTGGCCATCACCCCCGCGCAGATCATCTCACAATGGAACAGGCAGATAATAGAGGTCAACAACGCCATCGCCGCGCGTGATGAGGGACAACGCTACGCCACGCCCGCCGAGGCCGACGCGCTGGCCAAGCTGGCCAATGCCATCAACAAGTTGCAGAACGATGTTGGCGTGAGTGACTGCGTGTCCGTGGGCATGCGCTTCCTAACATGGCTGCGCCCGCTAGACGTCGAGGCGGCCAAGCAGTTCAACAACCTATTCGACGCGTTCATTAAAGACCAAACCACACGCGGATGAAAGCTAAACATACGGACAAGCAGGCGTTGGAACTGTGGCGCAGGTTTCATGAGGGGCTGGCCAAGGACGTGCCGGTGGACGAGGGTCTGTCGCGATATGAGGTAGAACGCCGGCGAAAGGAACTGGAACGCGACCCCGTGGAGTGGATACGCTATTTCTTCCCGGCGTACGCCAAATACGAGTTCGCACCCTTCCACATCAAGGCCATACGGCGCATCATAGCCAATGACGAATGGTACGAGGTGCTCTCTTGGAGCCGCGAGCTGGCCAAGAGCACCGTGGTGATGTTCGTGCTGATGTACCTCACGCTCACCAAACGCAAGCGGTTCGTGGCATTGGCGGCGGCCACCATCGATGCGGCCGAACGCCTGCTCGCACCTTACAAGGCCAATTTTGAGAAGAACCCGCGCCTGATGCAGTTTTACGGCAAGCAGGAAACCATCGGGGCGTGGACCAACACGGAATTCGCTTGCGCGTGCGGGGCGAAGTTCATCGCCCTGGGTGCAGGCTCTGCGCCGCGTGGCATGCGCAACGAGGCCATACGCCCCGACGTGCTGTACTTCGACGACTACGATACCGATGAGGACTGCCGAAACCCAGCAACACTAGACAAGAAATGGCAGTGGGCCGAGCGGGCACTATACCCAACGCGCTCTATATCCGAGCCGACCTTGGTGCTGTGGTGCGGCAACATCATCGCTAAGGATTGCTGCATAACGCGCGCAGGAGCGTTGGCCAACAGCTGGGACATCGTGAACATACGCGACAAGCACGGGCACAGCACCTGGCCGCAGAAGAATACCGAGGAACAGATAGACCGAAGCCTCTCGAAGATCTCGGTGCGCGCCCAGCAGGGCGAGTACTTCAACAACCCCGTGGCAGAGGGCAAGATATTCAAGAACCTGCCCTGGGGCAAGGTGCCGCCCTTGAAGAAGTTCCGCTTCCTGATAGGCTACGGCGACCCGGCCTATTCGGACAGCCGTAAGAAGGCGAGCAGCACCAAAGCCTTGTGGCTCGTTGGAAAGTACAAGGGCGTTTATTACGTGATAAAGGGCTTTCTCGCTCGCGAGACCAACGCCAACTTCATAGGCTGGTACTTTGAGTTGGACAAGTATGTGGCGGGCCGAGCCAACGTGTACTGGTATATCGAGAACAACAAGCTGCAAGACCCTTTTTATCAGCAGGTGTTCAAGCCCCTGCTGCGCGACGAGTGCGCCAAGCGTAAGGTGCAGCTCTTCATTCGCGAGGACACGCGCAAGAAGACGGACAAGGCAACGCGCATCGAGGCCAACCTGGAGCCGCTCGACCGTCTGGGCACGTGGGTTTTCAATGAGGAAGAAAAGGACAACCCCCACATGCAGGAGCTGATGAACCAGTTCAAGCTCTTCGAGCTCACCCTGCCATACCCTGCCGACGGCCCCGACGCCGTGGAGGGCGGGGTGACGACGGTGGACCAGAAGACGGGCGAGCTGGAACCCACTTACACCATCGCGCTTAACGATGAGGATATGAATAAGGACAACCCATTTATGATGTAACATGAGCAATTTCATAGACATAACCGACTACGACGCGAGCATACATCGCGAGATACTGGACAGTCTGTTGCGCCAAGGCACGGCCGACTACGACCCGCAGATTGTGGAGATATGCGAAGACCGCGCCGTGCTGGAAATGCGGTCGTACTTGAACAAAAAGTACGACTGCGACAAGATTTTCTCCGCACGCGGCACCGACCGCCACGCCCTGGTGCTGATGTTCGCGCTGGACATCGCCATCTACCACATTTTCTGTCAGCACAACCCCTACAAGATATCCAAGAGTAGGGAAGACCGCTACAACCGGGCGGTGGAGTGGCTCAAGGGCGTGATGCGCGGAGACGTGACCATCGACGGCGCACCGCTGCTGCCAGCCGAGGAGATTGAGGACAAGAGCCGATGGCAGATAAAGGCCGACGAAGTGCGCCCCACGCTCTTATAAACGGACAATCAAAAGGATTACAAGATGAAGACATTGAAACAAAGGCGCGCACAAGGCCGCCGAATAACGCAGGGTGGGATGCTCGCCGCACCTGGAGAACGCCAGCCCGACGTGGTGCTGCAGATGCCCGAGCTGTTCCACTTCAATTTGCAGCACTACATGAATGCCGTCACCTCGGCGCGCGGCATCGATTACAGCAACCGCGTGCGCCTGTACGACATGTACGAGAGCGCGAACTTCGACCTCCACCTCACGGGCGTGATGGCCAAACGGCTGCGTGGAGTGACGCAGATACCCATCGAATTTCAGCGCGATGGGAAACCCGACGAGGAGATAAACAGGCAACTCCGCTCGCCCTGGTTCAAGGAGCTGCGCAAGGAACTCATACTATCCGAGTTCTGGGGATTCACCCTCGTACAGTTTCGGATGGAAGAAGACGACGGCAATATCCGATTTGACAGCATCAGCCGCAAGAACTACGACCCCATCCGCGGCTTGGTGCTTCGCCACCAGGGCGACATCAGTGGAGTGCCCGTCGAGGAGTACGGCCACACGCTGTTCGTGGGAAGCGAGCGCGGACTGGGCATATTCGCCGAGATTCTGCCCGCCGTGCTGTACAAGAAGGGCAACATGGGCGACTGGGCCCGTTTCTGCAACATTTTCGGCATGCCCATACGCGAGTACACCTATGATGCCGGCGACGAAGAGGCACGCCGCACGCTCATCCGCGAGGCGCGACAACAGGGAACCAATGCCGTCTACATCCATCCGAAGGACAGCGACCTGAACCTAATCGAGGCGGGCAACAAGACCGGCAGCAGCGAGCTGTACCGCACCTTTGCTGAATATTGGGACAGCAAGATTAGCATCCGCGTGCTGGGCAACACCCTCACCACCGACGCCAAGAGTACCGGCACGCAGGCCCTTGGCACGATACATAAGGAGGAGGAGGACGAGATGAACGCCGACGACCGCGATTTCATCCTCGACATTCTCAATTATCAGATGCGCGACATCTTCGCACAACTTGGTTTCAACACCGACGGGGGTGAGTTCGTCTACGCCAAGAAAGAGAAGGTGGACACCGCGCAGCAGATTGACATCGTGCAGAAGTTATCTAACATGGGGCTGCCTATCGACGACGACTACCTGTACGAGACATTCGGCGTTGCCAAACCCGAGAACTACAACGAGCTTAAGGCGAAGAAGGAAGAGGAACGTACGGCCTTGCGTCAGCAGCTTGCACACCAGGGCGAAGAACCCACAACTCCCGAACCGCCCACACGCAAAGCCCCAACAAACGCCCTGCGCCGTTTTTTCGGCCTAGCCCCGACACCCATCGGGGCGGACAACGACTTCTAATCGACAACCTCTACTATGGTGGCGGACGGTGCGCATGCCACGCGCATATCCATAATGCCGATGGTGGCGTGGAGGTTTCGGCCGACCTGCTGGGCGACTTCCTGCACACCATTTACGAGGGTTTTGACACCTCCAAAGAAATCGAACCGAAGATGTGGCGCGAACTGCAACGCACAATGAACGAGGCGGCAGCCGAGGGCCTGACGCGTGGAGAATACCAACCGCGACACAACGACCGCTTTCTTGATGCCATGCGCCACGGCAATGAAGTATTCGCCGCCTTCAAGGTGCACGCTATGGGCAAGGCGATGGCCGACAAACTGCGGGATTCGAACGGCAATATAAAACCATTCGAACAATGGTCGAACGACGTTCGGACGATTGCCTCGCACCACACGGGCGCGTGGCTGCGCACCGAATACAATACGGCCGTGTTGCGCGCACATGCCGCGGCCGACTGGCAGGAGTTCGTTGAGAACAAGGACATCTTCCCCAACCTCCGTTGGATGCCCACCACGTCGCCCGATGCCGAGGCCTCGCACCGCTCATATTGGGAAAAGAAACTCACCTTGCCCGTCGAGCATCCCTTTTGGGAGAAACACCATCCGCAAGACCGCTGGAACTGCAAGTGCATGCTCGAAGCTACGGACGACCCCGCCACGCCTGCCGACGTGGTGGAGGACATGCCCGCACCGCAGCCGCAGCGCGGGTTGGACAACAACCCCGGCAAGGACGGGCACTTAATCAACGACACGCACCCGTACTTCCCCGAAAAGTGCGCCCAATGCCCATTCTACAAGCCGCGTGGGGTTAAGAACCGCATTCGGGCCGTGTTCGTGGCGCACAAGAAGGATTGCTTTAATTGTCCGTACATTGATGGGAAACTGCCCGGCAGCAACGGTTTTATATTGAAAAACAAATATAAGAATGGCGGCACACTATCTATTCATGAACTGGTGGACAAGCAAAAGACCGACTACCACGACATCATTGAAGTTGCCCAATCTTTCGCTAAAGATGGTCACAAGGTGGAAATAACGCCGTCTGTACATTTCAAGTCGGAAGAATACAAGCAGATATATGGGTCACTCATCGGCACAAAGTATGAACGCAAGTGCCCTGACTTCCGTGTAGATGGTGTCTTTTATGAATACGAAAGCTTTGTCAGACCGTGGAGTAAGAAGAAAGTGGGGAGGATGTTGTCGCATGGAATGGAACAATCGCCATACATTGTGATAAACAACACGAAAGGATGTAGTGACAGGTTCATCAGGAAAAACATCATAGCCAGGCGGAACGTTAAGGCAGACATACGGGAGGTTTGGGTTTATGAGAAAGGTAAAATGAGATTAATGTTCAAGGATGGAATCTTTGTAAATAACAACGGGGAAACCGAAGTTCCCCCGCGAGGCAACGTGCCGTAGCACATGCTAACCCTAATGGGCTGTTGCAAAGATACAACTTTATTCGTTACGAACAAACTTTTTAACAAGAAAAATAATGAACGCCAAGCAAATAGCCGACATCATCGCCCGCGCCCCACAGCAGGTGGAGCAGGCCATGCGAACCGACATACCCCGCAAGGCGGCGGTTCTAGCCAAGAACCACTTTCGGCAGAACTTTCGCAATGGCGGTTTCACCAACGGCGGCCTGCACCCGTGGAAGAAGACACGGCGGCAGGATGCGGGCTCGCCATACAAGCCGCTGACTTCGGCCACCGACAACCTGATGCGCAGCATAGATGCCGTGGCCATGCCAGGCGCGGTGATGGTAACCAACCCCAGGCCCTATGCCCTCATACACAACGAGGGCGGCAACATCGGCATCACGCCCAAGATGCGCCGCTATGCCTGGCACATGGTGTATTCGCTGGCCAAAGTGAAGAAGGGCGAGAAAATGCCGAAAGAACTGCCGCCGATGGCGCAGGCGTGGCGTGCGTTGGCCCTGACGCGCAAGACGGCCATACACATCCCGCGCCGTCAGTTCATCGGCCCGAGCCACGAACTCAACGTTAAAATACAGAAAATGATACTCAACGCATTAATGGAGATAGGAAATGGAATCGATACTCGCTAACACCATCGCCCACATTGCCCACGAACTGCCGTGGACACGAACGGTGGACGAAGACTACGGACAGCTGGAGGCTCTGGACAACGATAACCTGGACATGTATCCGCTGACATATCCCGCCGTACTCATCGACCTGCCCGGCACCGACTGGACCGACACGGGCGACCTCACACAACGCGGCACGTGCGAGGTGCGCGTGCGCCTCATACTCGACTGCTACGACGACACGCACGCTGGCAGCCATACGACAGACCGCATCATGCAGCGCGAGGAAAAAAGAAAAGCCCTGCACGCGCTGTTGCAGGGCTATCGGCCATCGGGCGAGGGGGCGTTGATACGCACCCGCTCGCGGTTCTTCACATTCAACCACGGCATCAAGGTGTACGAGGAGACTTACACCTGCGCCCTCTCGGAGGCTACTCGGGAAACAAGGACAATTGCCCGCACGGCTCTCTCCGTGCGGTTGAAGACCTGAACCCCTGTCGCCGGCTCTTCTCCACGGCCTTACCGTCTACGGTCGCCCCATCCATCAGCATGCGGCGCACGATGCGCAGCGTGGTGGCCTCGGCCAGGAAGAACTCCTCGTGCGAGAGTTTCGCTATCGTGTCGTCGAAACGAAGTCGGCGGACTTCGCTCCAATAGTAGAACCGCTCGAACAACTTGCGGTCGCGTTCCAATATAAGTTCCTTATTTCTACCCCTTGCCATAATCGTTGTGCGCGTTAACAATAATATGCAAAATTACGGAAAAGTCCCCGCAACAGCAAGCGTTGTGGGGACTTTCTTCGTTGGTATATAAAGAATTGTGGGCGATAAGCCTACAAGTTGACGAGTTGACAGGTTGACGAGTACTAGGCGTGAGCCATCTTTTCACCTTTTCACCCTTTCACCATTACTACATCCGGCAGAAGCTTGGCTCCACTTTACGCCAGACTCCGACATCGTCGCGCCGGTGGAAGTAGAAGTTCTGCGCGTTGCGCTGAATCACATTGCTTTCTTTAAACAATTGCATAATCTCGGCGTATTCGGCATCGAATCGTGTCTCGAGGTCGTACAGTTTCGATATGCTCTTATAATCGAGGTCGCCGCTCTTGTTTCGTTCCAGCAACGTCATGGCAAGCTGGTACATGGGATCGTCCGTTCCCTTCTCCGTGCGCTGCACATAACGCTTGAGGTAGTCCACCAAACGCTCTGCTGCCATGTCGGCGCGCTCGTCAAAGCCCTTCACCTTGTTGGCGGCCACCGTCAGGCGGAAATCGGCGACGGTCATCGTGAAACCGCCCTGACTCTCGCTGCGCAGCTGACCGTACTCGGCCATCACGTCGCGGAAGGCGCGGCTCTCGTTTTCCAGCCATTCACGGAACGCGGTAACGGCCGTCACCACATCGTTCAGCCGTGCCTGCACGTCTTGCGCGAACTTCTCACGCAGCTCTTCGTAGGCCTGTCGGCGGTTGTTCTTCTCCTCGTTGGCCTCGTTCTGCAACGTGGCCAGCAATTCTTTTTTTTCCTCGGGCGATAAGCCCTCAAGCATTTCCTTTTTCATTGTTCTTGTTGTTTTTGTTGTTAATTGTAAACTTGTATTTCACTTTCAGCGTTGGTTGTGCCGCATTGGGGCTCTCGTCTTTCAGCCCGCCCTTGCGCTTGATGGCGCGCAGCTTTACGGCCAGAGCTTCGAGTTCGTCGACTGAAATGCGGCAAAAGCGCTTGCCCATGATGCGCGGATGCAGGCAGAAGGCATCCACGCAAGGCCATTGGGTGGTGTCCACACCGAGCTGTTGCATCAGCTTGAGCACCGCGCTGCGCCGCTTTTTCAGCTCGCGTGTAGTGTCCTCGTCGTCCGCCACACGTTTCATGTCGCGCAACATCACGCGGTACTCGTCGAGGTGCATCTGCCCGAGGTGATCGGTACGGCCCTTGGTGTACTGGTACACGAGCGTCTCCTTATCCGCGTAGGGCATTCGGGCGAGCAGCGCATAGAACTGGCGGTAATTGAATTCGGGGGGCATATTGCTTGCTTTTAATGTTGTTTGAATGTGTCTACCTCTTAGCCCATATCCCCTCTTCACGGTAGTCGGCGTAGTTGGCCCTTGCCTGCGCCAGGCTTTCGGTAAGGCCGCAGGCCAAGTCGGCTGCCCCCAAGAGGGGTATGCCGTCTACACTCAAATATATTATCCCATTGTGCTCTATCAGCTGCAGGCGGCGTCGCGATTCGTTGTCGAGCCGCTTCACGAGCCGCGCCTCCATTCTCCTTGCGCGCCTCTCGTGCCATGCTTGCAGGCGCGCCATCATCGTTTCGAATGTCTGTTTCATTGTCTTGTTCCTTTTAAAAAACTTTTTTATCATTCTGTTTCTCTGTTGGATAAAACCTAATTCCCATCTTCTCTGCCCGCTGCTCCAATATGGCCGACCTGCGCGTGTTGGTGGTTATCGTGGCATCCGACGATGCGTGGGCCACCACATAACCACGTTTGCGAAGCTCGTGGCGCAGGTATATTTTCGCTTTTGGTGCCTTAACCACGCGTAGGGCGGTTCTCTGTTCCAGCCCGAAGGCCACGCGGCGGCGTTCGGCACGTACCGTCTCGCGCCTGATGATGCCCTTGCGGCGGTGCATCTCCTTGAACGCCTCGGGCGACATGAACCGCTTATTGCCGCCCTGCCCAGGCTTAAACTGGTAGGCCTTACCGTATTTCAGCAGATTGGCCTTGCCTGCATTACCCTGCCCGCGGTTGGCTCGTGCGGCATGATGCACGGCATTGGCCTGCATCGTGCGTACGAACTCCGCGCTCTTTTCCAAACCCATTCCGCGTGCCAGCCGCACGGCAGTTCGCCGCGACACCCCGAGGTGGCGGGCCACCTCCTCGTTCTTCGTATGGGCGAAGTGCTCTTCCATCCACGCCCGCTCCTCGTCCGTGAGCGTCCATTTTCCCCACTTCCCGCGTATCATGGCTTGTGCGTTTCAAACATCACCTCTATTCCGCAGCTGCTGGCCACGTCCAGTTCCAGCTTCGCGCCCTTGCTCAGTTCCCATCCGCGCAGCATGTATATGCGGCCGCATTGCAGCAGCATGCCAATGTCCACGCGCATGTGGCGTCGCCAATCTTCACTGTCGGGCAGTCCGTTCTCGAAGGGGTTGACCGGGGTAAAGCCTTCCTTTCTCAACTTATGGGCGGCCGCGGCGAATGCCGCCTTGCGCTCGTCGATATCATGGTGCGCAATTGCACCGCTAATGTAGATCTTGTTATTCATCTTCTTCTTATTTAAATATTGTTGAATTCGTTCTGATGTGTCATTAAACGCTGGAAATCCCCGTATTATACGGATCATTCCACTATCTGAACAGAGCGTAATATCGACGCTTATGTCCTTCTCCTGTTCCGGCAGGTCGGCAATTACCTTTTCCAGGTATTCCTTCAGTTCGGCAGATGTCATTGTCTTGTCCTGCTCACGGTGAATGATGTTGTATAGAATATTTCCCATAACTCCTTTATTTAATTGTTAATCCCATGTGCGCGACAAGGCTATTCACTCCCCTCTCCCCTTGGAGAGGGGCTGTGGGGTGAGGCTTCCGTTCCCATACCTCACCGCTCCCTCTTCCCACACCACAAAGCCTTGCCCGTGGTGCTCGTTCTCACGCCCCATACAGAGCGCAACGAAGCCCGAAACGCGCACCTTAACGCCGGCAATGTAACGAAGACGAACGGCAGGCTTGCCCATCGGTGCGCTCTTGTGCTCTTGCGATACGTATATAAACGTCTTCTGTGGGAAACGCGCCTTCAGTGCCATTGCCTCTTCGTATGTCCATTCGGCCACCTGAAAGCTGTCTATCACCACGAAACGGGGGCTCTTGTGCTTGGCCAGCCGCTCGGTGAGTGCCTCTATCTTTGTGTCTTCGATGATGAAGAAGCGGCGGTTCACGTCCTCCATGTGGAAAAGTTGGAGGCGACGTTGAAACGACTGGCGTATGCCCTCCTCGCCGCTCACATACAGCACGCGGCCGTATTCGCACAGTTTCTTAGCTAGCTGCATAACAAATGAGCTCTTGCCCTGGGCCGACGCGCCGCTGATGAACCACAGCTCATTGAGTGCAGGCCGACCGAACACGCGTTGCCACTCGCCATCCCAGGGCAGGGTCTTGTATCGTTTCTCACCCACTTCGCGGGGTGTGTACGCTCTTGTCCTGGCCATCAGTTTGCCCGTTTTAGTTTCTCAATCTCTGTGTAAACGCGCCGCAGCCCTCCGCCCGTTCGTCGTACGATGGCGGCAATGTCCGTGCCTGTCGGAGCGTTCACCTTGGCCACGATGCGGGCCTGTTCGGCTAGGAAGGCGTCGCGCTCGCGCCCGTCGTCGGGCGTAACCTTCGAGTAGCGGTCGCCATACCGGCTAAGCATCTCGGTGTAGCCCACCTTCTTGCACTCGATGGAGCGGTTTATCTTCTCCTTCAATCCGTCGGCACCCATCATGTACCAGGCGCAGGCGCGCTCGGTGGCGTTCCACAGGGCTTTCAATTCGAGGAAGGCCTCGTATTGCAGGTCGCCCGCCTCGTCGAGGATGATGAGGGGCTGCTCGATGGAGCGCAGGTAATACACCAGGTCGTCGTACACGTCAGCATATCGTCCGCGGGCGTTCACGCCGAACTCGGCTGCTATCTTGCGCACCAGCTTAAGCTTGGTCTTAACCTGGCTGCAATCGATGTACACGGAGTTGGCGTGGTTTTGTACGTATAGTCGTGCGGTGAACGTCTTTCCTATATTGGGCATGTCGCACAATATGCCGCTTGTGCCGCTCTGCTGGTAGAATTCCAACTGTGCCATCACGAACTGGTATACCGGCGTGCGTGCCGCCTTCCACTCAATGCTGGCGCGCAGCTCAACGCCCAGCCGGCGGGCTATCGATATCCAGTTGGCGTCGCTCAATGTGCGGTCGGTCTGGCCGTTCTTCAGCGCGCTGTACACGCTCGTGCTAATTCCCAGGCTTGCGGCGTGCTTGGCGTCGCTGGGGTAATTGGTGCGGTTGGCGGCCACGGCTGCCAATATCCGCTGTTTGGTGTCTTTTGTCATCATCGTTATTCTTTTTTATTTCTTAGTTGATGAGTTCTTAGTTGAGTTCTTTCGGGGCATGTTCCAATGCCGTTATAATGGGGTTCTAAGGTTGGGTTGCCCGACGTGTCTGACCTGTCTGACTTGCCTGGCCAGTCGCGCATCACCTTTTCATGTGGCATCCACGCCCGCCCTGCTCCAGTCTGTTGCCATTATCGGGGGCAGCGGCAGCTCTTCCTCTGCCTGCGGCGTGGCCACTTCCAAATCCTCCTCGTCTTCTACCGTCAGTTCCACCTTGGTTTTCATCACGCCCACGCGCCGGATGGCGTTGTCGGTTACGTATTTCCTAAACCCTGCCACCTTCTTCTGCTGTTCGATGAACTTCACCACGTCTTCGTCTGTCTGCTCGGCCATCACGCGGTTGAAGGTCTCCACGCGCTCCACCTTGTCTATATAGCGGTCGCCCTGGTAAAGGTACACGTCCATTGCCCTTCCGTCCTCGTCGGGTAGGTAGTGCGCCGTCACCTTGTAGTTGTTCGGGGCAAGCCGCTCCAGTGCCGTTGTACTGCTAAGCCACCAGTCTTCGTGAGCTACGCGCACGGTTGAATTGCGGCGGATGCTCGTCTCAACAGCCGCGCCGATGTGCCGTGCCAACGTCCGTGCGTCGTATGGCAGTAGCGTGGGGTTCACGTTGGCCACCAGCACCTGCCATCGCGTCATGCCCGGGTAGCGTTTCTGGTCGGGGTGCAGCGTGTTGTTCCATTCTGCGCTGTCGGCGCGGTCGTCGGCCACCAGCTCCTCCCATGTGAAGTATTCGCGGTCTTCGTAGGTGTCGTTCCATTCGTCGCTCACCTTCTTGTATTCCTGCCTCCACTTGCCCTTGCCGTAGAAACGGCCGATGCCCGTGTGGTTCTTGTGTATGATGCTGCGTTTCTTTGCTCCGTTCAGCGGCTCGGCGTACTTCTCTTGCGAGTTCTGCGGGGCGCAGAAGTGTACGAATGGGAATACTTCACCTGCCCGCAGAAATCCGTCGCGGTATTGGCTCATCAGGTGGTTTTCCACCTCGATGCCTGCCGGTATGCCCCATC
Organism: Prevotella sp. oral taxon 317 str. F0108; assembly: GCF_000162415.1. Taxonomy (NCBI): domain Bacteria; kingdom Pseudomonadati; phylum Bacteroidota; class Bacteroidia; order Bacteroidales; family Prevotellaceae; genus Prevotella; species Prevotella sp. oral taxon 317. The sequence continues at coordinate 954,780 of NZ_GG740072.1, forward strand.
CGTGGCGAGCTATGGTGCGGAACATGTCGCGGAAACAATCCACCACGAGGTTCTCGTCTTTCTTTCGGCCGTAGCTAGCACCCAGCACGCACTGGCTCACCACATCGTAGGCGTAGTATGCGTGTACGCGCTGCTTGGTGTCTTTCAGCTTGCGCGTGAGGTCCACGTCGTCCATCGTTATCTGCGAAAGCGAGAACTGCCCGTTGTGGCGGTGCATGTGGGGCATCTGCTCGTGCATGAACGTGGTATAGGTGGATAGCGCATGTTCCACAATCAGCTTGTTCTTAGGTGCGTTCAACACGTTGTTGATGGTGCCCTCGCTTAGCGTCTTCGGCTCGCCGTTCTTCAGCGTAAAGTCGTCGGGGCAGAACAGTTCGCCCGTATCGGGGTCGTACACGTCAAGTTCGCCACATACAAAGCTCAGGTACATCTCGTACACGTTGCTGTTGAAGGGCTTGTTGGGCAAAATTGCCAACCCCAGTATCAGCCGCTCCGTCTTGTGGTCCACCTTGCGCGCGCTTTGGTTGCCGAACTTCCCGCTTATCAGGCACGCGTAGCCCTTCTTCTTGAACTCGGCCACCTTTTTGCGAAATCGCAGGGTGGATGTGGGCAACGTGTGGCCGTACTCTTGTTTCAGCACGTCGATGGCCTCGGCCATCATGTCCCAGTCGTAGGCCTCGCCCATCACCGTGTGCTGTGCCTTCGCACTGTTGTACAGGGCCACGGCCGCGCTTATCACGCCCGCGTTCACGGTGTACTCCCTCACGTGCCGCCGGGGCAGCTCAACGCCGCATTGCGCGGGGTCGGAGAAAAAGGCGTATGCGTGCTGGTCGTAGTCGTAGTTCTCGCGCACCCAGTTCACCAGCCGCACGATGCGCAGGTTGGGGTAGGCGCGTTTCACGGCCTCCTTCATCGCAGCCGGCAGCGTGTCCACGGCCACAAGGGCGTAGTTGCCTAGGCCGCGGGCGGTGCGGGCGACGTCGAACTTTTTGCGTATCGCCATCTTCTTGTAGTTGGCCTCGCTCACAAGTCCCCGCTCCACCAGCTCCTTCGCAGGGATGCACAGCCGGCCTTCGTAATACTCTACCATAGCCATGCGCCTCCTTTACCTCAGCACCGTAACGCGTTCCGCGCCGTCCACCTTTGCGGCCAGGCGTTGCAGCTCCTCATAATCGTCTATCAGTCCGGGGCACTGCTCCTTCTTCACCAGGCGGCCGTTCTTCTCTATCGTCACCACCCCGTTACGAAAAACGGTCATCACCGTGCCGCGCGGGAAAAACTGACGCATCGTGCCGTCGGCCAGGTGGATGGTCTCCATGTCCAGGCAGTCGTCGGCCATCGCCACGCCGCCGTTCTTCATGGCAGACTCCCTGATGCGCTTGGCCGTGGGCGAGTTGCCGCGCCGTTCGTCGTACGTAAGTGCGTTGAACAAGCTACGCTCCCCAGCCCCGAACTGTTTCATAAGCTTCTGCTTAACCTCGGCGGTCACCACTATCTTCCTTTTCATATCCTGCTCCTTTTTATTTTGTTTTCAATATTAAGCGTTGAGCCTATATCTCTTTAAGTGCGGCATCCAGCCACGACTCCCTATTCAGCCCGTCTCTCTCATTCTCTGCCCCATTACCGATAAAGTCAAGCATCGACAGGTATTGCTTGCGCAGCTCGCGCTTGGCCTCCAAGGCGTTTACGTTGGCCAATCCCGATGCGCTCACGCTGTAACCTCTGGCACCCTCGGCCAAAAGCAGTTCCTTTATGCAGTCCGCATTTTGGCGCAGCCACTGGCGCACCTTGTCCAGGTCGCCGGTCAGCAGGCAGGCGTGCAGCCGGCCGTATTCGAACCGGCACATGTTCATCCTGTAAGCCTCTTCGGAATGCCAGCGGAAGAACCGCTCGTAGTCCACTTCCATCACGCCCTTTACCCTCTGCATCGTCGCGGTGATGGTTGCCAGCTTGCCCTCCACGTCTTTGGCGAGCATAGCCAACTTGCTGTTTTGTCTTTCTGTATTCATATTCGTATCTCCTTTATTTGTTGTATTCGTATATATTGGGGCGTCTTTTCACGCCGTCGCAAACCATCAGCTTATATATGAGTTCCTTCACGTATTCCTCGGGGGCGGTGAAAACGATGCCCTGCTCGGGGTCGTAGCAGAACCGCACACGGTCCGTCATCAGCCTTTGGGCCACTTTCCCCTTGAAGTCGTTGGTTGACCATTCCTTTATCTCGATATTTCCGTTCATCTTCTTTAAGTTTTAAAATTTGTACAATCGCGCCTTTTTTAGTATCTTTGGCGCGTGTTCTATTCTGAACACGTTGCAAAGATAAACAAGATTTCTCGACTATGCAAGAAAATAAGCAAGAAAAATCACTTGTAAAGCGAAATATCTCGCTTTATTTATCTTCTAAGGGTATCACACCCTATGAATTTTACAAAGAATCGGGTACAACCCGAGGCATATTAGGCCAGAATAATGGCATAAGCGAGGATAATATTTCAAGATTTCTCGCTTACGCCCCAGATGTAAATGTAGGGTGGCTTCTTACTGGCGAGGGCAATATGCTCAAATCAGAATCTGATACACATGAGTTAGTTTCGTCCACTGAGCAACCCATTTCTTCTAACGAAGGTGCGCCCTATTACGATGTTGAATTCCAAGGTGGATTCACAGACTCTTTTAATGACCAAACCATCTATCCTGACCGACACATATATATACCAGGGTTCGAACGTGTGCAGGTGTGGTGTAACATTTCTGGGCACTCAATGGAACCTCGCATAGGGCATCAGGACATTATAGGGCTGCGCCAATGCCTAGTTCAGGATATTCAGTTCGGAAAGATATACGCCGTGGTATTGAAGACCAAACGCACGGTTAAGATATTACGGAAATCGAATAACCCACAGATGTTGCGCTATGTCCCCATAAACGATAAGGGATTTGACGAGCAGGAATTCCCCATCACAGATATTATAAACATTTTTGAAGTCCTGGGTGGTGTAGCTAAGTTCTTTTAGCCACAATAAGCACCTCCCGACACCCCTCGCCACCTCCTCCCAGCACGCCCGCGCCCCCCTTTTAGGTGTCCCCTCCCTCAGAAACAGGCAGTAAAAACGCTAAATACTTGATAATCAACACGTATAAAAATGCCAACGCTTAAAAGGGTGGGGGTTTAACTCAACATCAATTCACACGTTTTTGCCCCGAAACACACGAACAGGGTATTTAACTCCGTTTCAACATTAGCTAGGCAAATACGCGTTTTTGTCCCCCCTAACTTTTTATTTTGTCCCCCCTAACTGTCCCCCCTAATGTCCCTCCTAACCCAAGAAAGACCCAAAAACGACCCGAAAAGGCACAAAAAAGGCGGCCCGAAAGCCGCCCAATAGTCACCCACACCAAAACGCCCCTCTAATGGCGTTCTAATGCCCTAAAAACACCATCCCAAGCACTCATCCACGACTGCACCCGATAAGCGTAGATTGCCGTATAACAGCGCGTTTATTGATGATTACGCCACCTCCCGACAACCCCGCATGCAACAGATAATTCTTCGTCACACCCACCTGCTCGGGGGTGAATACGGTAAACACGGCCGACAAGCTGCTGAAATACCAGTCACGCCGCTTTACGCCATCAATTTGTTGCAACAAGTGCACATGTATAACCTTTGCCATATCGTCTCCTTTATTTATTCGTTTAACCTTTGCCAGGTAACGGCACTTTTTCAATGCAAATATACCAAATAATACTTATATAGAACATTTCGACAAAAGAAAAGAGCGAAAAGCACCAATAAAAAAGAGTGAAAAAGCACCATCCCCCTTCACTCTTACATCCATTTACGGCCATTCAAACACCACCCCAAGGCCGCAAAGGAAACGCCCCAAAGCCGCAAAGGAAACGCCCCAAAGCCGCAAAGGAAATGCCCCAAAGCCCCTAAAACAGCCTCACACCCCCTAAAAACAGCCCCAAAACGCCCCTAAATCATCCCCATGTAACATTTCGCCCCATCAAACCCTATCATCCACCCTTCGCATGTAACACGAATGTCGCATCAATGTTACATTATATACGCTTCGTTTTTTTTCGCCCAACGCCCTTTTACATCCCTAACTCTCTATCAATCAACGCTAATCACGATTTTACGGCATCCTCGTATTATGTACGTTTCGTTTTATGCCCCGTAAA
>NZ_GG740072.1:959192-1020130 GCF_000162415.1 Prevotella sp. oral taxon 317 str. F0108
TCAGAACTTCTCAAAAGAAAAATGGGAACGTGCAGCCGCTGCACATGCCGAACTGATTAAGGCCGCCGAAGCAGCAGGACATAAGCTTTATTACGAGTATAACGACGACGGAACGATAGATCCCTTTATGTCTTACTACAACATGTCGCTCAAAAGGTTCTCAGACGGCAACAAAGAAATCATCTTTGGCCGTGCGCATAATAAGGATCTAGAAAATTGGCAACGGCATCATTTGCCCAAAGGCATAGGCGGAAACGGTGCACTTGGCATCACGCAAGAACTGGTAGACGCATTCTTCATGGCTAACGGAGAGATGCCCATCAGTGGCTACGGCCAAGATGGGACACCAATCATTAACGAAAACTCCGGATATACGGAGAAAGGCTTTTCGTCGGAAAACGAAATGCGACACACCAAATGGCCAGGTGGCGGACCTTCGTCTACTTACGACAACACCAACGGCAACCGCCCCGTAACCCTTCCTGGCACCTATAAGATGTATTGCAACCGAGAACCTCGCTTCTATGTCTCGGTTATCTTCAACAACGAATGGCTCAACGTTGCCAACAGGCGCGTAAACAACCTGCAAGGAGTGGGCGAAGACGCCAGCAAATCGTTCGATGCACCCTGGACGGGCTACAACGTTCGCAAGCAAGTGTCGCTCGACGTATTTCCACGAGATAACAAATATAGTTATCAACCAGGCATCTTGTATCGCCTTGCAGAAGCATACCTTGGGTATGCAGAGGCTTTGAACGAGTCGCAAGACGGTCCTAACGAAAACGTATACCACTATGTGAACCTCATCAGAGAAAGGGCTGGACTTCCCAACTTACCCCAAGGACTAAGCAAAGAGCAGATGCGGTCGGCTATCCAACAAGAGCGACGTGTGGAGTTTAACTGTGAAGGCATTCGCCTAAACGACCTTCGCCGCTGGAAATTGGCAGAGAAGTATCTCAACCACAGCTATTGGGGCATGAATAGGAATGGCACAATGGCCAGCGACGATGCCAATAACCCTAACGCCTACTATAAGCGAACGCTTTGGAAACCTCGTACCTTTACTAAAAAGATGTACTTGATGCCTATTCCCCAAAAGCAAATGGACATCAATGTGAAGCTAAGACAACCCACAGGATATTAAAAACAAGAAATGATGAAACGACATAAAACCATTTTATTGCAGGCATTGTGCCTTGCGGTAACCTTGTTTGCGGGCTGCGCAGACAAAGAAGAGGTGCGCCCGGACGTAAGCCACTATGTGCGCATTAGCCAGCCATCATTCAACTTGAATGTAGGAGAAACAACTATTATAAGGGCATTGGTTGATGCAAACGATGGGCAAAACTACAACTTAACGTGGGAAGTGGAAAACACCCAGGTGGCCCAAGTGGAACAACGAGCAGGACATGAGGGGCTGATTAAAGCGTTAGCACCAGGTAAAACCGTCGTAAAAGTTGAAACAAGCGACCATCGACTAAAATATTACGCAGACGTAAATGTGGCCGAAGGCGAAGCTCCAATGCGCTTGTTAACCATTGGATGCGGACGAGCAATTGATGCTAACTCACAATTACTTAGCCAAATGGCAACAACCACAGGCAAGAAACTCGTGATTTGCAACCTCTCCATTCCACAAGCCAGCTTCAAAACACACTTAAACAATATTAAGCAAGAAACAAACAGCTATGCTTATCAACGTGTTTCAGTAGACGGAAACTCCAACACACAAAAGGACCAAGACCTACGAAAGGTAATTGAAGAAGAGAATTGGGACTTCATCGCACTGGAAGAGGCTACCGAAATGGCGGGAATGGCCAATGGATACCAGACGTTTCTGCCCCAATTGGCACAAGCAATCAAATCTTTGGCTACCAATCCTAACGTCAAGGTATTGTTACATCAAACCTGGGCCTACGCCAAAACTGCACGTAATCCCACCTTTGCATCTTATGGCAACGACCAAAAGAAAATGTTTGACAGCATAACCAATGCCGTAATGCAGGGGAAACCGCATGTCGACATGGTGATACCAACAGGAACTGCCATACAAAACGGGCGAACTTCCTACCTTGGCGATAAAGTATTAAAAGACGATATCGACCTTGACCCCATCACAGGACGTTATATCGCTGCCTTGTCTTGGTACGAAACGCTATTCTCTACAGATGTTTCTGCATTGAGCTACCTCAACCCCTCACTCTCACAATACGATAACAAGCTAGCTAAGACAGCGGCCCACGCTGCGGCAACCAACTTACAAGAGGTGACGGAGCTTTCCGAGTTCAAAGAGAAAGGACCTAACGAGTTCGTGTTGAAGTGCCCAATCTATATCGATTTCGGGCCTATTGAGACACCCGCCCCCTTTAACAACTACAAACATAACTACGATGCACCCCTAGCCAACTTGCTAGACTCGGCAGGAAACAGCACGTATTTCAACTTTGCGGTTACCACACACTTCTCTAAACCAGAGGAAAATATGGTTCGCCGAGAGTTGACCAACAACCTAGGACTGCCCAAAACGGCATGTATTGACATGTTCTGGTGCGACGGCAAAAAGCTTCCAAAAGGTGCTTTCAAGCTATCCTATCTCAACAAGGGCATGAAATACACCTTCTACTTCTATGGCTCGATCAACGACCGCAAAACTTGCACGAAATATAAGGTAATCGGAAAGAACGAGGGGGAAGCCGAACTAGTGAACGATTTCAACACAGACAAGATGGCCGTTGTTTCTGGAATAGAACCCAAAGACGACGGAACAATAGACATCGAACTTTCAATGGGCTCAACCAACACGCATTGGGCTGGGTTCTTCGGAATAAATGCCATGATTATCACTCCCGAAGGGTATCGCCTAAGATAAGAACCCTTTTAGCAAACATTACTCCATCGCTCCTTCCTATTTATAAGAAAGGGCGATGGGGGATGTTCGTTCGCAAACACACTTTGCGAGAAATAGCCATCAACAAGTTAAATCATTAAAAACAAAAGCAACACTTCATGATAAAGATAAGAACAGCAATACTGGCCTTAGTGGCAATTATCCCCACACTTGAAGCATGGTCGCAAAGACCCTACCAGTGGACGGACGAGTTACATTCGCTCAAACGAATAGACCTCCTTCCTGAGTATCGGACGGGTACTTATATAGAAAGCTTTTCGAGTTATGACCGAAAGCACGGCAACGATGACGGGTTTGATGGTACATATTCCTATCTCCGCAAGGAAAACGGGAAACTTGTCATCGCAGAAATGAATGGTCCTGGCGTTATCGAACGCATTTGGACACCCACTCCTAACGACAATATGCTGTACTTTTATTTTGATGGACAAAAGAAGCCAAGCTTATCAATAAAGTTCTCCGACTTATTTTCTGGAAAGGTTTTTCCTTTTATCAAGCCCATCTGCGGTAACGAAATAGGTGGTTATTACTGCTATATACCCATCACCTATGCCAAGTCGTGCAAGATATTATACGATGGTCAAAAGTTGGAATTCATTCAAGTGGAATACCGCAAACTAGATGGAATGAAGGTGGAAACCTTCAATCCACAAGCAAATTCAAAAGCAGAATTGGAACAGATTCGCTCTGTTGAAAACCTCTGGACGGCCTCTTCCTACTCTCCCAACCTCTTTGCCATGGGTGCTTCGGCGGATTTTAAAACAGAAGAACGTACCGTCACCATTCAACCCGGTGAGACAAAACCCTTCTTCGAGAGCAACCAAGGAGGTAGAATAGTTGGCTTTGAGATTGATGCTGGGACCGCTTTCGAAGGCGAGAACAAAGACGTTATCTTGTCGGCGAAATGGGACGACGAGGTATTAGAAGCCATCTATGCACCACTAGCCGACTTCTTCGGTTACGCTTTCGGTAAGCCTGCCATGCGTAGCCTATTAGCTGGCAGACAGCAAACCGCCAACTACTGCTATCTACCCATGCCATACGACAACTCTGCCAAGCTAAGTTTAGTTTATAAAAAACGTAACAGCCAACAATCGCCCATCACAGCGCGCATAAAGGTACACTTTACTAGTAACAAACGTAATCCTCAAAAGGAAGGAAAGCTCTACTGCACGTGGCGGAACGAGATAACGCCACTAGGCAAATATCATACTCTCCTTGAAACAGAGGGCAAGGGTCATTACGTAGGCACGATTCTCTCGGCACAAGGACTTCGACCAGGAATGACGCTATTCTTTGAAGGAGACGACAGCACTTACGTAGACGGAAAGATGAGAATACATGGGACAGGGTCAGAAGATTACTTTAATGGAGGATGGTACGCCCAACTAGACCGGTGGGACCGAGGCGTTAGTCTGCCCTTACATGGTTCGCTCGACTACTCGCTACCGATGGCCCGAACGGGCGGATACCGATGGTTCCTCAACGATAAGATGCCTTTCGAACGTCATATTTATCATGGCATGGAGCACGGCCCGCAAAACAACGACTTCCCCGTAAACTACACTTCGTTGGCTTTCTACTATTCCAACACCCCGACTAGCAAACGCATGGTACCCACAGAAGAAGCCCGAACAGTTTACTCACCTACGAAGCACATTTATTTCCCCCAACAATTCAACATCACGTTGGGACAGGGTGTTGTTTGCGTGTTCGGAAAAGGCTTGGCCATTGACACACCTAGCGATGGTATTGTTAAGCTGTCGTTAGACGATGTGCCAGAAGGCAAATACAGATTACTGCTCAACTACAAGTCGAACAGTCATGGAGCTGACGTACAGATATGGCAGAGACAAAACCTTATTGCCGATTGGTTCTCAACAAAAGGTGACAAGAATGAAGAGAAACGTGAAGTACACGTTGGCGACATAGACCTTACACGACAAACCAACAGCGTTACATTCCGTATAAGGAAAAACGGCAATGCCAATAAATTAGAATTGATGCTCGTTACACTTGAACGCATAAACGAACCCAAATAAGTAACAACCAAACAAAGAATGGTCGCCTGATTAACGCTTTTCAACACATATCAATTTGAATATGTCACTGCGTATTGCGAAACAAAACGATTAGCTGAAGACAAAATACAAGGCAGAACGACACGCCTTAGGCTAACATAACAACAATTAGAAAAGTGCGGCTGCATGCAGTCGCACTTTTTTTAGGCAAATAAATGCCCGAAAAAGGCACGCATTAGTAAATTAATTCATATATTTGTGCTAGTCTTACAAAATACCGATATTGATACTAACGTTTAACAGATACATTCTAACATGAACAATGTAAAGCAACTTGTAGAGTGTGTGCCTAATTTCAGCGAAGGCCGCAACATGGAAATCATTAACCAGATAACCAGTGTTATCAAAGAGGTTAAAGGTGTTAAACTGCTCGATGTCGACCCAGGAGAGGCCACCAACAGAACGGTGGTAACCTTTGTGGGTTGCCCCGACGTGGTGGTTGAGGCCGCATTCTTGGCCGTGAAGAAAGCAGGTGAACTGATTGACATGCGCCAACATCACGGCGCACACCCACGAATGGGTGCCACAGACGTGCTGCCACTCATCCCCGTGGCTGGAATAACGCTCGAAGAATGTGCCGAATTGGCACGCAAGTTGGCCAAACGCATCGCCGACGAACTGCAAATTCCTTGCTATTGCTACGAGGCTGCTGCCTTCACACCTGAAAGACAAAATCTTGCCGTATGTCGACAAGGCGAATACGAAGCACTCGCCGAGAAACTTACTACCGAAGGAAAGCAACCCGACTTTGGCGCACGCCCTGTTGACGAACGTGTTCAACGTACAGGCATTACCGCTGTTGGTGCACGTAATTTCCTCATCGCAACCAACTTTAACCTGAACACCACCTCCACACGTCGCGCCAATGCCATCGCTTTCGACGTGCGAGAGAAAGGTAGACCCGTTCGTGAAGGAAACCCTATAACAGGAAAAATCAAGAAAGACGAGAACGGAAAAACCATCAATCAGCCAGGAACGCTTAAAGCAACAAAGGCAATTGGGTGGTTTATAGACGAGTACGGCATCGCCCAAGTGTCGATGAACATTACCAATATCGATGTTACCCCACTCCACGTTGCTTTCGATGAAGTGTGCCGTTGCGCACAAAATCGTGGAGTAAGGGTTACAGGAACAGAGATTGTTGGCCTTATTCCCAAACGTACGCTTATCGAGGCTGGCCGTTATTTCTTGGAAAAACAAAATCGTTCTACGGGCATTCCCGAAGAAGATGTTATCAAGATTGCCGTTAAGTCAATGGGACTTGACGACCTCAAACCCTTCAATCCGCACGAAAAAGTGATTGAGTACCTTTGCGAAGAAGAAGGCAATAAAAAGCTGGTAGACCTCACCGTTGAGGGCTTTGCCAAAGAAACCTCGCGCGAATCGCCTGCTCCTGGCGGCGGTACCATCTCTGCTTACATGGGCGTTTTGGGTGCTGCTTTGGGTGCAATGGTTGCCAACCTTTCTAGTCATAAGCCCGGATGGGACGATCGCTGGGAAGAGTTTAGCCATTGGGCAGACAAAGGACAGGAGATGATGCGCAACTTGTTGCACCTTGTAGACGAAGACACGGAGGCCTTCAACCGCATTATGGCAGCCTTCGGACTACCCAAGAAGACCGATGCCGACAAGCAAGCGCGTACCGATGCCATACAAGCCGCCACGCTTTATGCCGCACAAGTGCCGTTGCAAACGATGAAAGAGTCGTTCCACGTGTTCGAGTTGTGCAAGGCTATGGCCGAAACGGGCAACCCCAACAGCGTGTCCGACGCTGGTGTTGGTGCCTTGGCAGCTCGCGCTGCCGTACTGGGAGCTGGCATGAACGTGAAGATTAATGCCAGTTCGCTTATCGACAAAGAAGTGAGCAACAAACTGATTGCCGAGGCAAACAACCTTATTGCAAAGGCCAATGCTGCCGAAACGGAGATTGTTGCCATCGTAGAATCAAAACTATAATGCGTTTGCAGGTGGGCTTTTTGCCTGCCTGCATTTCGCCTTTATGCGCTAAACAGTGCGCAAGGTGTAACCGCTACACCTTATATATAAATAGGTAAGAATAAAACTAACCAACCACTATGACCCTTCAAGAATTTCAAGCAGACCTCTGTGGAGGTATTCCCCACGTGCTGCCCGAACCACAAGCTTACGACAATAGCGTAAGTCATGCCCCCAAAAGAAAGGACATCCTTTCGGCAGAAGAAAAGAAACTGGCACTAAGAAACGCATTGCGCTACTTCCCCAAAGAACTACATGCACAGCTTTTGCCCGAATTTACGCAAGAGTTGAAAGACTATGGCCGCATTTACATGTATAGGCTACGTCCGCGTTATGCCATGCACGCTCGCCCCATAAGCGATTATCCACACCATAGCACGCAGGCAGCAGCTATCATGATGATGATACAAAACAACCTCGACCCTGCCGTGGCGCAACATCCACACGAGCTTATCACTTACGGAGGTAATGGCGCCGTATTCCAAAACTGGGCGCAATATCGACTCACCATGCAGTATCTTAGCGAGATGACCGACGAGCAAACGCTCGTAATGTATAGCGGACATCCCTTAGGTTTGTTCCCCTCGCACCCTAACGCACCACGCGTTGTGGTAACAAACGGCATGGTTATCCCCAACTATTCTAAGCCCGACGATTGGGAAAGGTTCAATGCGCTGGGCGTAAGTCAATACGGACAAATGACCGCTGGCAGTTACATGTACATCGGTCCGCAGGGTATCGTGCACGGAACAACCATCACCGTGCTTAACGCAGCCCGCAAAGTGTTCGGCAAAGAGAAAGACCACAAGATGCCACTCTTTGTGTCATCAGGTCTTGGTGGCATGTCTGGTGCTCAACCAAAGGCAGGAAACATCGCCGGCGTAGTAAGTGTTGTGGCCGAGATTAATCCTCATGCGGCAGAGAAACGCCATGCGCAAGGATGGGTAGACGAACTGCATGACAACCTCGACGAACTGATTTCTGCCGTTAAGAAAGCTGTGGAAGAACGCCGCGTGGTTTCTATGGCATACGTTGGCAACGTGGTTGACCTTTGGGAACGCCTTGCAAAAGATAACGTGCAGGTAGACTTAGGTAGCGATCAAACTTCTTTGCACAATCCCTATGCTGGCGGATACTATCCCGTTGGCATGTCGCTTGAAGAGTCGAACAGAATGATGGCCGAAGACCCAGATACATTTAAAGAGCGCGTTTTCGACTCGCTCCGCCGACAAGTGGCAGCCATTAACAAGCTAACGGCGCAAGGCATGTACTTCTTCGACTATGGTAATGCCTTCCTATTGATGTCTAGCCGTGCAGGAGCCGACATCATGAAAGATGCCCAACACTTCCGCTATCCCTCGTACGTGCAAGACATCATGGGACCAATGTTCTTCGATTACGGCTTTGGACCATTCAGATGGGCCTGCACTTCGTGCTTGCCCGCCGACCTCGAACTAACCGACCAACTTGCAACCGAGGTGTTAACCGAACTGATGGACAAGGCAACCGACGACATACACGGACAGTTGGCCGACAACCTACATTGGATTCGTGAGGCCGGACGCAACAAATTGGTTGTTGGTTCTCAAGCGCGCATCCTCTATGCCGACTCCGAAGGACGCATACGCATAGCCTTGGCGTTCAACAAGGCCATACGCGAAGGACGCATTAGCGCACCCATCGTATTGGGGCGCGACCATCATGACGTTTCGGGAACCGACTCGCCATTCCGCGAAACAAGTAACATCTACGACGGGTCACAATTCTGTGCCGACATGGCCGTACAGAATGTTATCGGCGACTCGTTCCGCGGTGCCACATGGGTAAGCCTTCACAATGGTGGCGGCGTTGGCTGGGGCGAAGTTATCAATGGCGGTTTCGGCATGGTACTTGATGGTAGCGAGGCCTGCGACCAACGCATCAGGCAGATGCTTTTCTGGGATGTCAACAATGGCATAAGCCGTCGTTCGTGGGCAAGAAACAAAGGCTCGATGGACGCTATCAGCCGCGAAATGGAGCGCACCCCCCACTTCAAGGTAACGTTGCCCAACCTCGTTGACGACGAATTGATTGACAACATTCATTTTTAAACCCCATATCACGACCAACATCATGACACATCAAATCTCTGCCGACCATCTAACGATTGAGAAAATCGGCGAAATTATTTATAACAACTACAAAATAGAACTAAGCGACGATGCACGCAAGCGCATCATTAAAAGTCGCGAATACCTCGATGCACGCATTGCCAAGGAAGAAAATCCCATCTATGGCGTAACAACCGGTTTCGGTTCGCTGTGCAACGTGTCGATTAGCAAAGACCAATTGTCGCAATTGCAAGTCAATCTTATCAAGTCGCACGCATGCGGAGTGGGCGAACGTCTGCCCAACGACATTATTAAGATGATGCTTTTGCTTAAAGTTCAGTCGTTAAGCTATGGTTTCTCTGGCTGCAAACTCGATACCGTTGAACGACTCGTCGACATGTTCAACAACAACATCTACCCCGTAATACTCGAACAAGGTTCGCTAGGTGCATCGGGCGACCTCGTTCCCCTAGCCCACATGAGCCTTCCTTTGGTAGGCCTAGGCGAAGTGGAGATGAACGGCGAAGTTGTTTCGGGAGAAGAAATGAACCGCCGAATGAATTGGAAACCCATCGAGTTAGCCAGCAAAGAAGGACTTGCACTGCTCAACGGTACGCAGAACATGAGCGCACAAGCTGTTTGGGCCTTGCTTAACGCACAGCGTTTGAGCGAATGGGCCGACGTTATCGCCGCCATGTCGCTCGATGCTTTCGATGGTCGCATCGAGCCTTTCACCCACGCGGTGCACGCAGTACGTCCCCATCAGGGACAAATTGAAACGGCTGCACGTTTCCGCCAACTGCTCGAAGGCAGCCAACTCATCGCGCGCCCCAAGCAACACGTGCAAGACCCCTACTCTTTCCGTTGCGTGCCACAAGTTCATGGCACAGTGAAAGACACCTTGCGCTACGTCTATTCGGTGATAGACACCGAGATAAATTCGGCTACCGACAACCCCACTGTTTGTCCCGACGAAGACCTTATTATCTCGGCCGGCAATTTCCACGGCGAACCCATCGCCCTGCCTATGGACTATCTCTCCATTGCCATGAGCGAATTGGCCAACATCAGCGAACGCCGCATTTATCGTTTGGTATCGGGTTTGCGCGACTTACCTAGTTTCCTTGTGGCCAAACCAGGCCTTAGCAGCGGCTTTATGATTGCCCAATACACGGCCGCCTCGGTGGTAAGTCTTAACAAGTCGTACGCAGTTCCGTCGTCTATCGACAACATTCCCTCGTGCCAAGACCAAGAGGACCTTGTTAGTATGGGTGCCAATGCAGCCATTAAGCTACGCAAGGTGGTGGCCAATACCGAGCGCGTGCTGGCTATCGAACTGTTCAATGCAGCCCAAGCGCTCGACTTCCGTCGCCCGCTTGTGTCTTCTCCCGAACTGATGAAGGTACACGAGGCCTATCGAAAGGTTGTTCCATTCATTGATGTAGACGTGGTGATGTACCCCCACATCGAAGAGTCCATCCAGTTCTTACGCAAATAAAAGCCGATGGCAACCACGTTAATCTATAACATAGCGACCCTTGGCGGCATCGACCGCAAGGGTCGCTTGCGCCTGCAAGGCAGCGAAATGGCGCAGTTCGAAGCGTTAGACAACGCCTATTTGCTAATAAAAGATGGCAGAATAGCCGACTTCGGTTCGATGGAAAGCTTACCACAGCTTGCAGCCGACGTGAAAAGAGTAGACGCCGAGGGTGGAACGGTGATGCCATCGTTCTGCGATTCGCATACGCACATTGTCAATGCAGGCAGCAGAGAAAATGAATTTGTCGACAAAATCAACGGCTTGTCGTATGCCGAAATTGCCAAACGTGGCGGTGGCATACTCAACAGTGCCGACAAACTGCACGAAATGAGCGAAGACGAGCTGTTTGAACAATCGATGAAACGTGTTCGCGAAGTGATGCTCAAAGGCACGGGCTGTGTGGAAATAAAGAGCGGATACGGCCTAAACACCGAAGACGAACTGAAAATGCTCCGCGTTATACGCCGTATCAAACAAACCTCGCCACTTAAAGTGGTATCGAATTTCCTTGGTGCACATGCTGTGGGCAGGGCGTATGCAGGCCGACAAAGTGCTTATGTAGACCTCGTGGTGAACGAAATGATACCCGCCGTGGCAGCAGAAGGGCTTGCGGACTTTGTAGACGTGTTCTGCGACGAGGGCTTTTTCACGCCCGAAGAGACGGGGCGCATACTGCAAGCCGGTGCCGAACATGGCATGCGTGGCAAGATACACGGACAAGAACTGGCACCAAGTGGCGGTGTAGAGGTGGCACTTAAACACAATGCCCTATCCGTTGACCATTTGGAGAGCATGACCGACGAAGACATTGCCATGATGATTGGCACAGAAACGTCGCCTACGGCGTTGCCTGGCACTTCATTCTTCCTTAACATTCCCTTCGCACCCGTGCGCAAAATGATTAGTGCCGGCCTTGGTCCTGCCATCGCAAGCGACTATAATCCGGGGTCAACACCATCGGGCGACATGAAGTTTGTTGTGTCTTTGGCTTGCATCAAGATGCGACTACTACCCGAAGAGGCGCTCAATGCGGCCACCATCAACGGTGCATACGCTATGGGGCTAAGTGCCGATTATGGCTCAATAGCCATTGGCAAGGTGGCAAACTTCTACATCACCCACCCCATTCCCGCTATTGCCTTCATTCCCTACGCCTATACCACGCCCGTTATTCGCGAGGTATATCTCAACGGTGAAAGGCAAAACTGACGAACAATACAGCGGAGAAAACGTTCAGATTGACGTGTTGACAAGTGACTACAATATAAAGCGGAGTACTCTGAGTTCTTAATTAGGGGCATCCTCTCTTTAACTTGTCAACACGTCAGCTGGTATATAAGGCATCATCACTCACAATAACTAAAAACAAAACCACACATGGCTTGTACCACAGACTTTGTTCAGTACGTTGTAGACCAATGCGCTACGGCAGGAGAAATAACGGTTAAGAAGATGTTTGGCGAATATGGTATCTATTGCAACGGCAAAATCTTCGGTCTATTGTGCGATGATTGCCTTTACATCAAGCCCACCGAGGCAGGCAAAAAGAAACTTAAATCCATTGATTTACGCCCTCCATATCCAGGAGCAAAAGACTACTTTTACATTGCCGACCTTGAAGATCACGAGGTTTTAGCAGAAATTGTAAGGGAAACGTACAAAGAATTGCCCGAACCCAAGCCCCGAAACAAAAAATAACAATAGCTGTTTCAGGGCTTGAACACGGGCATAAATCGTGAAGTGATGTACGATAACGGCTCAATGTGAGCCGTAAATGCAAGCTTATTTGTTTGAAAGGCTTTGCATGCGGGCGATGTATTTGCCCAAGATGTCAAACTCTAAGTTCACCACCGCCCCAACTTTAATGTCGCAAAAGTTGGTGTTTTCTCGCGTGTAAGGTATGATGGCCACCTTAAACGTGCATTCGGTGGGACTAACCACCGTAAGCGACACGCCATTAACAGTAACCGAACCTTTGTCTACCGTGAAATATCCGCGCCCCACTTGTTCGGGATTGAAAGCATATTCGAACGTAAAATAGGTTGAGCCTTCCGCGTCTTCCATCGCTATACATGTTGCAGTCGTGTCCACATGTCCCTGCACAATGTGTCCGTCTAGTCGGCCGTTCATTTTCATTGAGCGTTCAATGTTCACCTTGTCGCCCACCTGCAACAGTCCGAGGTTCGACTTAATCAAGGTTTCTTTCATAGCCGTAACTGTGTAGTTGTCGCCATCAAGTTCAACAACCGTTAGGCAAACACCATTATGCGCAACGCTTTGGTCTATCTTCAACTCGTTGGTGAAGGTAGACTTAAACGTAAAGTCGATATTCTCTTCATATCGTTTCATGGCCACAAGCGTGGCCATCTCTTCTACAATGCCTGAAAACATAATGCAACATCTTTAATTTGTAATTGTATAATGCAAATCACGAACTTCTAAAAAAATAGGCAGGAAGAAACTCCTGCCTAATATAAAAAAGGGTCGTACCGATGATGTGATGAAAACTCTGAGCTATACATGATTTGAGAGTTCCCCGCCTTTGTAATCCACCGGCTTTACAGCTAACCCGAAGGTCGTGGCCCGCCATTAGCAAAAGAATTCTTCTCGGTTTTCGATTTTATTTTGAAGAGTACCCCAATCAAATCGATACAACCCCCATATCTGTCTCTTTTTGCTGTGCAAAGGTAAGCGTTTTCAGCGATATTACCAAATAATCGTTGGGCAATTTACCACCTAAAAAATGGCAAAATATACATAGCGTTACCTAGCAAAGAGTTGGTAGGTTGGCTACAAACCCTTTTGTAGTGTCGCTACAACTGGCTCGTAGTGTCAGTACAACTTGCTTGTAGCGTTGGTACAACTTACTTGTAGCGTTGGTACAACTTACTTGTAGTGTGACTACAAGCCATTTTGTAGCGAAACAACTTGAAGAAATTCGCCCTAACAAAGTATGAAAAATAGGGTTAGAAAACATATGAAACCTGTGTGTTAGAAACCTTAACGATGTAAGCCCACCATTGCTTTTCACAGGTAATTCATTATTACATCGACCACAGCACATTGGCGTATAGCAAACAAGGAATAACATTTTAGGCTGTTTTTAGAACTAGCCTTAACATCATTTCTCAATGTGTTTCTTCTTCAAATAGGCGGTCGAACCATTGCCGCAACAATACTTTGCTGGGCAGTATATTTCGTATATCGTTGAGATATTGTTCGTTTATCGAACCAGGAATCCACAACTTGATATAACCCGAAGTTGAATATTTGTCGGTGAGATGCCGCTGAAAGCGTTCCCATTGTTCTTCCCTGCTCAACTCTGGATAATTGGTTAGCCCGTATTGCACCGTACGCCTGAACACCATTTCAGGCTCTAAATCTCTATCGGCCTCGGCAGTAATCTTGCCATACACACTTCGTGGCGAGCGCGAACTAGATGCGCGATGGTCTTCAACGGCCTCTTTCAGCGTTACTATTTGGTCCTTGCTGAACCACTTTCGGAGGCGTTGGTCGGCCATTAGTATCTTTCCGCTAGTAATATGGTGTATGGCCCGTGGACCTTCGAGCCCTAAATCGTGATAGGCAGCAGCCACATAAGCCATGTTAACATCGGCTCCAATCTTCTCGGCCAACACCAACGCACGCTTAATTACGCGGATAACATGTGCCATGTTATGGGCGCGGTCGAACTGATTGTAACGTGGAAGTATGTTTCGTTCTACAAACTCCATCAAGTCTAGTTGTACAGACGATACTGCCATGAGGGTTTCTTGTATTAAATGATAAACGTAAAAAGGAGGAAACGCTTATTTCGGTCCTCCTTTTTACGTAGGCATGTTTCCTAAGCGGGTGTTATGTTGCGCGCCCTGTTTTTGAAATGTTAGCCTCTGTTTATGTTTTCTTCCTGTTGCCAGGCAAGTTTACGGGGTAGCGTTGTTGGCTTTTCAACCATTTCTTTTTCCGCTCCTCGTACTCTTGGTTCTTGTTCTCAATATAATTGTCGGCCATCGCTTAGCAGCTTTGGGTTATTGCACCTTGGTGTAAATCACGCTAAGCTTGATGGGACTACCCTGCACACCAGTGCCTTTAAGCAATTTGGTGCTGGTTAGCGACATGTTGTGCACAATTTTCGTGATTACCGTTTCCTTGCCACCCGATTGGTTTTGACGGGTAACTGTGGTTACCGTTACAGGCACAATCACCAGTTTATCCCAATTGGGTTTGGTGCGATCGGCTTTCCTCATCACGTTTATTACGTTGGCAATATTGTCGAACGTGTAGGTATTTGCCACAAGCGAAGCCAAGAACGACGTCTTGTTGTCCATCAATATGTCTTGCTTAAAGAAACTATCTACACTATCTACGGGCAACAGTAGCACGTTTGTGGCGGCATCAAGTGCGTTCTTGCTCTGCGTGGAGTTATTGGCACGAGGCATCATTAACTTCACTTGGTTGATGTTCTCGCCGTCGTGCCCTTGCGTCAGCTTGTCTACGGGGATAGTAAGTTGCGTGAAAAAGCCTGCTGGCGTTTTCAGATAAGTGTACTTGCTGTCGCTAAGCAATGCGGCGTTGTCTGCCGTATTGGTTATCTTCGTATATTGCAGAACCTCTTCTGTCCCTGCAAACGACACCCAAGTGGTAGAATCCTTGCCCTTTATCTTCGAACGATAGAACACATTGAGCAAACAACCTTCTACATGCGCCATTGCACCTAGTCCACTTTTATACTTGAAGTAGAAGCCAGGGAGAACCTTATTGAGGAAGGTGTACGTGTTTTTGAAGTATTCGGGATGTTTGTCGTAGGTTTGCAACAAGTACGTACCGAAGTTCTTATAAGGCGTCCCGTCTTTAGCCACATATTGTTCGTTCATGCGGATAAGAATGCCTTTTGTTTTACCAGCAGCTGAGGTAAGTGTGTAGCTCACATCCTTGTTGATGGCGTTTGAGGTGCGTAGGTAGCCACCAGCCTCGACGTCGAAGTTGGTATAAAAGGCTCTTTTCTCCAACATGGGTTTCTCCATCTCGCGCATGTTGAGGGTAGTCACCACAGTAGAGTCGCCGTACGACTTGTCAAAAGGCAAGAACAATTCGCACGAGTCGGCGTAAATCTCATTGCCTTGCTTGCTAACGATGCTGTCTTTAACTGGCAAACCAAGGTTGGCCAAGCTGTGCAACTGAATCATTGCGTCGCCCGTAATGTACGAACCTGTTTCTGGGTCGCGCACTTTTCCAAGGTAAGCGATGGTGTTTTTAGACAACAACGAGTCTACGGCCACGGTGTTACTGGCTACCGGAAACGAGTCGGTGGCCACTACAAAGCTGCCTTCCTTGATGAGCGAGCCGCCCAACGTGTCGGTGTTATCGTCGCAACCTACAATGGCTAGTGCCATGCAGGCGATAGGGATAATTGCTTTTAACTTCATGTTCGTTCAGTGTATAGAATGGGATAGGCCTACATTACTTTTCGGGATATACGGTGTCGTAAAACTTTTTATAAGACTCGGTAAAGTCTTGACCTGGATATTTCAACACGGGCACGCCCTTCTTGTCTGCATAATCCAGCAGTTGTTGTTTTATTCCCTCACCGCCTTCAATCACACCGTCGCTAAAAGCAATGGCCAACTTTTCCAGTTCGTTGTAATCGAACTCGGCGTTGAACTCGGAAAGTGTCGCGGCCTTTATCGACTTATACTCCAAAGTCTTCTTGAAGTTATGGCCAAGCTGTCCTTCCAAGCCGTGGTTAAATAGCGAGGTTACCACCTTTGTGTTGGCGAAAGTGGGTTCGTCTTTGAACGCTTTCTTGATAAGCACGGGGATATATGCGGCCATCCAGCCTTGGCAATGAATGATGTCGGGGTTCCAACGCAGTTTCTTAACGGTCTCCAAAACGCCTCTTGCGAAGAATATTGCGCGCTGTCCGTTGTCGGAATAGAGTGCCCCATTTTCGTCGAGAGCCATTTGGCGTTTCATGAAATAGTCGTCGTTGTCAATGAAATACACCTGAATTCTTGTCGAAGGAATAG
The DNA here is from genome assembly GCF_000162415.1 of Prevotella sp. oral taxon 317 str. F0108. Classification (NCBI taxonomy): domain Bacteria; kingdom Pseudomonadati; phylum Bacteroidota; class Bacteroidia; order Bacteroidales; family Prevotellaceae; genus Prevotella; species Prevotella sp. oral taxon 317. The sequence continues at coordinate 975,833 of NZ_GG740072.1, forward strand.
ACGCCACCTTGATAATCAGTGGGTGGTCTGTTTCGTCGATAATGAGATTGACACCCGATAGGCGTATCACCTCGTGCAATTGTCCGCGTCGTTCGTTGATGTTTCCCCACTTAGGCATGAACGTACGTATCTCGTACCCAGTTTCTTGGATGTTAAGCGGCACATTGTAGCCCATTAGAGACATTTCCGTTTCGGGAACATACGGGGTTATCTCTTGATTAATGAATAAGATTTTTTTTGACATACTTGACTTTGTTTTGCTGGGACAACTTGCATCCCACTTCTTAAAACCGACTACAAAGGTACAAAAAAACATTGAGAAACAGGGCGAAACGCTTGCTATTTGAAGTTCGGGCCATTGCTTTTTGGTATATTTTTAATGATATTCTTTCTTATTTAAGAAAAAAGCAGTTATTTTGCATGCGCTTAGAAGATACATAGCAATGAAAGTTTTTACAAAGATTGTAGACCTGCAAGATGCATTATCTTGCCATAGGAAACAACATTCCGCCATCGGTTTCGTGCCAACGATGGGTGCTTTGCATGCTGGACACGCCTCGTTGGTGGAGCGTTCGGTAAAAGATAACGACGTTACTGTTGTTAGCATATTCCTAAACCCCACACAGTTTAACGACAAAAGCGACCTTGAACATTATCCACAAACATTGGAGGCCGACTGTAAACTGCTCGAAAAGGTGGGAGCCGACTACGTATTCGCACCTTCGGTGAACGAGATTTACCCCACTCCCGATACGCGCGTGTTCGATTTTCCACCCGTAACAACGGTGATGGAAGGCGCTAAACGCCCAGGACACTTCAACGGTGTGTGTCAAGTTGTGAGCCGTTTGTTCGACATCGTGCAGCCCGACAAGGCTTATTTCGGTGAGAAAGATTGGCAACAGATTGCCGTAGTGAAACGTTTAGTGGAATTTATGGGCAGCAACATTGAGATTGTTGAATGCCCCATCGTAAGAGAAGAGAGCGGTTTGGCGATGAGTTCGAGGAACGAAAGGCTTACGCCTAATGAGCGAAAGCTGGCCGCCAACATTTACAAAACCTTAAAGGAAAGCCTTGACAAGGCCAAAACCCTTACGCTTGAAGAAACGCGAAAGTGGGTTATTAATGAGATTAACGCGCACGAGGGATTGGAAGTTGAATACTTTTCTATCGTTGACGGACTAACACTGACCGACCTCGACGATTGGAATGCCAGCCCGTACGTGGTTGGCTGCATCACCGTCTATTGTGGTGAAACTCCAATTCGCCTCATCGACCACATTAAATATAAAGGATAAAAGAGTATGCTTATCGAAGTGTTGAAATCTAAACTGCACTGTGTGACGGTTACCGAGGCCAACATCAATTATATGGGCAGCATCACCATTGACGAGGATTTGCTGGATGCGGCCAATATGATTGCGGGCGAAAAGGTGCAGATTGTAGACAACAATAATGGTGAGAGGTTTGAAACCTACATCATTAAGGGCCAACGCGGCAGTGGCGAAATATGCCTTAACGGCGCAGCGGCACGCAAAGTGTTGGTGGGCGACACGGTTATCATCATGTCTTATGCCCTCATGGACTTTGAAGAGGCCAAACAATTTAAGCCCACCGTGGTGTTTCCTGAAAACAATAAGGTACCCAAATAGCAGAATAATGACGATATAAACCAACGCCCATTACTGGGGAAGTGTCCGCCTTTTCTGACTACATAAAAAAAGATGAGCTTGCAAATAAGGTTAAATTTAAACCTTTTGCAAGCTCATTTTTATGTTCCACCTTCTGCGTTTAACAACGCGAGAATAAGGGTTAGCCGTTTATTCCACCACTACAAGTGGAGTATCTTCAAGCACGCTTTCGCCTTGCTTAACGCAAACAGCCGTAACTTTACCAGCCTTTTCGGCCTCGATGTTGTTGGCCATCTTCATGGCTTCGAGCACAACGAGCGTGTCGCCAGCAGCAACGGTGTCGCCAACGGCCACCTTAATCTCGGTGATTACGCCAGGCAGAGGAGCCTTAATGGCATTGGCTGTGTTGACATTAGTGGCAGGAGCAGCACTTTCTTCAGCGGCAGCCGATGCTGCGGGTGCGCCCAAAACCACCTTTTTCTTTTCAGGTTCGGCCTCAGTCTCCATCTCAACCTTGAAACTTTCGCCGTTAACCGTTACCTCTGCAACGTTCTCTTCGATGTCACCGATGGACACTTTATATTCTTTTCCATCGATGGTATATTTGTATTCTTTCATACTTTCTTTATGGTTTTTGTGTCATTGAAAGGAATTTGGCATTCCAAAGGGTGTCTCGTTTCTTGATAGTAATGAAACCAGGCTCTTTGTCGTGCACGTTATTGCCCTTGAACTCGTGAAGTGCCAATGCGATGGCAGCATAGATGTTCTTGTCTTTCGTAGCCATAATTGATAATGATAAATAATTATTGCAACTTACCTATGCCTATTACATGGGCATGCAGCCATGTTTCTTGGCTGGCAGACTCTGACGTTTGGTTGCGAGTTGGGCTAAGCCGCGGCAAATGCGGAAACGCGTGTTGCGCGGTTCGATAACATCGTCGATATAGCCATACTGAGCAGCTTGGTAAGGATTTGCAAACATCTCTGTGTACTCTTCTTCCTTTTCAGCTAAGAATGCCTTAACGTCTTCGCCTGCATCTTTTTTCTCCTTTGCCTCCTTAGCACAAAGAACGGCCACGGCACCAGATGCACCCATAACGGCGATTTCGGCCGTTGGCCAGGCAAAGTTAAGGTCGGCGCGAAGTTGCTTGCAGCCCATAACGATGTGGCTACCACCGTAACTCTTACGCAAGTTGATGGTTATCTTAGGTACAGTAGCCTCTCCGTAGGCGTAAAGCAGCTGTGCACCGTGCAAGATAACAGCGTTGTACTCCTGTCCTGTACCGGGAAGGAAACCTGGAACGTCTACCAAACTAACGATAGGAATGTTGAAAGCGTCGCAATATCTCACGAAACGTGCACCCTTTCTAGATGCGTTTACGTCTAGCACACCCGCGTAAGCTGAGGGCTGGTTGGCCACGATGCCCACGCTTTGCCCGTTGAAACGTGCAAAACCCGTGATGATATTTTTGGCAAACTTAGGCTGAACCTCAAAGAATTCGCCGTTGTCGGTGATGGCCGTAATCACCTTATACATATCGTAAGCCTTGTTGGGGTCGTCGGGAAGAATGTCGTTCAGGCTGTCATCCATGCGGTTGATGGGGTCGTCGCAAGCCACACGTGGAGCCTCCTCGGTGTTGTTCGAGGGAATATAGCTTAGCAACTTCTTTATCATGTCCATAGCCTCTTCTTCGGTTTTGGCCGTAAAGTGGGTTACACCACTCTTCGTTGCGTGTACCGATGCGCCACCAAGGTTCTCCGAGTCCACGTCTTCGCCCGTTACCGACTTAACCACTTTGGGGCCAGTAAGGAACATATACGATGTGTTTTCCATCATCAGGGTGAAGTCGGTAAGCGCTGGCGAGTAAACTGCGCCGCCTGCACACGGACCAAAGATGCCTGATATTTGGGGTATTACACCACTTGCAAGGATGTTGCGCTCAAATATTTCGCCATAGCCAGCAAGTGCGTTGATACCTTCTTGTATGCGTGCGCCTCCTGAGTCGTTCATGCAAATAACGGGTGCGCCCATCGTCATGGCCATGTCCATTATCTTACATATCTTCTGCGACATCGTTTCCGATAGCGAACCACCGTTCACCGTGAAGTCTTGCGCATACACATACACGAGCCTTCCATCAACAGTTGCCGAGCCAGCAACCACGCCGTCGCCAAGGTATTGTTTCTTTTCCATACCGAAGTTGTGGCAACGGTGCAACTTAAACATGTCGTATTCTTCGAAACTACCTTCGTCTACAAGCATGTCTATGCGCTCGCGAGCTGTGTATTTGCCACGTGCGTGTTGTTTTTCGATAGCTTTTTCGCCACCACCAAGACGGGCTTGTTCGCGCTTTGCGATAAGCTCCTTGATTTTTTCTATTTGTTTGCTCATAAGTTATTTAATTGTTTCCTTATTCTCAAAATATCTGCAAAGTTAGACAAAAGGAACGTAATAATCTAATTTTATGTCCCTTTTGTTGTCCTTTACATGTTTTACTGGGTATATTTTTCTGCTTGTCGGACAAGCATTAGCGGTTTTCTGATACCTCGTTAGAACTCAAGAAGTGCACGCACATTCACCAATCTACCAGTAAGATAGTTGGGCACGGCATACTGCTGGTTGGTTACATCGGTAATCCAAAAGTAGCTGTTTACGTTGTTTATGCCAAAGAGGTTCAGGCAATCCACGCCCAACCAAATGTTCTTAAACGGCGATTTCTTTTCTCTTTGCTCATTATTTAGCAGTCGATAACTCATACCGATGTCGGCGCGCTTATAGGCCGGTGCCCTAAACGAGTGGCTTTCCATTTGCCTATGCGGCGCAGAGAATGGCAGCCCATCGGCAAAAGCCAACTTCAACGACATCTTCCAACGGTCGGTTCCCGGAAAATAGTCGGTGAAAAACATGTTTATCGAGTAGCGTTGATCGGTTGGAAGTGGTAATGACTTGCCATTCAGTTTCATGCGCGTATCCATCAACGAAAGACTAATCCACGAGTCTGTGCCTGGAACAAATTCGCCATAAAGTTTTAAGTCGATACCTGCCGCATGCCCGTTGCTGAGGTTATCTCCATAATAAACCACCTTCACGTTGTTCACACTGTAAGGAACAAGGTTGGCCAAAGCCTTATAATACAACTCGCCCGTAAGTTTAAAAGGACGTCCCGACACGTTAAACCTGTAGTCCATGCCTGCAATGAGATGCAACGAACGTTGGCTCTTTATCTTTTTGTTAAGTGTTACGCGCGTTTCGTGGTTCACGGTCGAAGTGTCGCGCAATTCCTTAAAGAATGGGGCTTGATAATAAAGGCCTGCCGCAAAACGCAATGTAAGATTGGAGTTAAAGGCTGGAACGATGCCCAAAGACACGCGCGGACTAACGATTGTTTCCTTATTAAAGTCCCAATGGCTCATTCTGATGCCGTAGTTAAGGTTGTAACGTGTGTTCTCGTTTTTACCACCAAACCGATAAGTGTCTTGCGCATAGGCCTCTACCCTATTTGCATCGAGCTGGTTTCTAGCCCTAAGCGAATAGATAAGGTGTAAGTCGGTACCTGTATGTGGTATGCTATATCCGCTAGAATCGCGCATTTCGTACTCATGACTGCGTTCCTCAATATGTTCGCGCTTTAATGTCACGCCGCTTTCCACCTCATGCTGTTTCGACTTGTGGGCAAACACCAACTTTAAGCTTGTTACTCGTGCCTGCAAAAAGTTACGTGCATGCTGAAAATACGTTCCCACACCAAGGTTTTCGCTCGTTTCGGTCTGCGTTAACCAATATTGTCCTTGTATGTCGTAGGTTTCTTTCTCTTTGGTTTGAAAGGCCGACGCCACCAATGCAAGCGATGTGGCATCGCCAAAGTTGCGCTTAACACTTAACGAACCGAAGTAAGTACGAAACAAGTCTTTCTCTTGCCCATCAAAATAAACCTTGAATGAGCGAACGTTTTGCATCGTGCCGAACTTTGTTTCGCGGTCGGCCGGCGTAAAGTTAAATTGGTTGTTGGATATGTTGCCTATGAAATCTATCTGCCACCGCTTATTGGGAATATAGCTAAGATAGGTTTGATAGTCTAAGAAATTGGGACTATACTCGCCCTTTGTTTCAAGCGAACCAAGCAGATATTTGGTTGTTTTGTACCTCACGGCATTGCTCCACGAAAACGTTTTACTGCCTAATGCCACGTAAGCCGACCCGCCTAGCAGGCTCAACGACAAGGAGCCTTCAAACCGTGTGGGGCGTTTGTAGGTAATATCCAATGCCGACGACATCTTGTCGCCGTACTTAGCAGCGTAGCCTCCCGTTGAAAATCCAATCTTTTCCACCAAGTCGGGATTGATAACCGATAGGCCTTCTTGTTGTCCGCTGCGCACCAAGAACGGGCGATAAACCTCTACATTATTAATATATACGCTGTTTTCGTCGAACGCTCCTCCACGAACATTGTATTGAGAAGAAAGCTCGTTATGCGTTGATACGCCTGCCTGTGCCTGTATCAACTCTTCCACGGCATTGCCGCTCGCAGTTGGGGCAAGCTTGTTTACATCCTTTTTCAGTTCTTGTGTCTGTCCCGTCTGTCGGCGCATCTCGGTAATGCTCACCTCTCCCAACGTGTTGTCGCCCTCGTGCAACACCACTTGCAACGTCTGTTTGCCCCGCGGATTTCTCAAAACACGTGTTTTGGTTTTGTAGCCAATCATGGAAAACTTCACCACCACCGAGTCGGCCGAGTGCAAAGTAAGGCTAAACTCGCCTTTCAAGGAGGTAAGCGCCACCTTGCCCTGGCTCAACACCGAGACAGTGGCCAGCTCAATGGGCGACATCTTCTCGTCGGTGATGCGCCCTTGCAGCGTAAACGTCTGGGCGTTCAGGCTCGTAGACAACAGCGACAACACAGTCGCACAAATCAATATAACGTAACGGTTCATCGCAAGTATAACGTAATGCGGCCATAAAAATTGCATACCATGAGGAGATTTGTTGCTATGGCAATGCCTGTTGAGGGATAACAGCCAACAAAATACCACTAACTTATGCCGTTTTAGTTCCAAAACATATCGAAGTTGCCTAGACTTTTAATGTTTCTAGAATAGAGGAGGAATGCAGAGCAAACCAACTCTCTGGTTTATAAACACACGAATACATCAACTCATCAACTCATCAACTTACAAGCCCAACAACTCACAAACTTACCAACTCATCAACTCAAAAACTCATCAACTTACAAGCCCAACAACTCACAAACTTACCAACTCATCAACTCAAAAACTCATCAACTCAAAAACTCACAAACTCATCAAACTCACAAACTCATCAACTCAAAAGTTCATCAACTCATCAACTCACAAACTTGTCAATTCACAAGTTTATCAATTCACAAGCTCACCAACTCACAAGCACATCAACTCAAAGACTTAATTTTATTGTTTTTATCTTACAATACGCCTCTAATTTTCATTCCGTTCTAGCGAGAAAACTGGTTATAAAGTAGTAAAATTGCTACTATTTCTAACCTTTCACACCCTTAAAATTGTTCACATTTAAGAAAACGACCTGCATTTTGCACCATTTAGCCTGTCTAGTTTGGTTGTCAGCTCGTAATTTACCCAGCCCATTCACACGCTTTTAGACCCTAAAACCCCACTTTTTAATGCCCATTTTGTCCTTTTTAGTCCTATTTTTAATGGCGAAAAAGGTTTTGTTTATACCGTTTACTGTGTATTTTTATGCTTTTCACCTTGCATTCAGCAGCATTTTGCACTACGTTTTGCAGCATTTCACCTTGCGTTTAGCACCAAAACGCACTGCATTTAGCACCAAAACGCAGTGCATTTAGCACCAAAATGCACTGCATTTAGCACCAAAACGCACTGCATTTAGCAGCAAACAACCAAAACAAGGGTGAAAATGGCGGCCTATCCAAATAAATATTCATTTCGCTGCATTCACATACTAACCGCATTTTGCATCAAAACCAACCTTAGCGAGAATCGATTTTTTGCGGCAAGGTGGGCGATTGGTGACCAGAAAGGGCACTCAGAATGTTAAAAAACAGACTGAAAAGTTGACAGAACTTCAAATTGACGAGCTGATGGGTAATTCGGGTGACGTGTTAACAAGCAGGAAAGTTGACGAGATGATTAGTTGACAAGCTAACGAGTTGGACAGGGCGTTATGCCGTTAGTTTATGAGTTTATTCCTTTTTCAAGGCATAACCACGCTTTGCCACAGACGAAGGGGATAGAATTTCAGTTCTTATCGTATCTTAGCACGGTACTTCGTACAGAAAGAGGCGTGTTTATCTTGTTTTACAGCAAAAAGGTAATAAACTTCCTCGCATTGTATAGAAACATTAAAAGCCAAGACCACTTGTGTGTGAGTGTAAAAGTTCGAGATTTTTTGAGTTTATAAGTTTGTTAAGTTTTTAAGCTTAAGCAGTGTTCACAGTCAACTAAATACAATCGTTGCATCAAGTAACGCATAATAGATGCCTACCTGAACAACGTCTGCAAGCCATTTATTACAAACAGCTATAAATCAACAAATTAAAAACTTTACTTGCGGCGTATTTCAGGCTTAAAGAAACAAGGTTGGCCGAATTGTGGGCATAACAACATGGCAATACCTATTTTATTCGCCAAAGATTCGTTCCGAACCGATAGTTAGGCGTTTCAGTTCGTAAAAGGAGCCGTTAAAGATATTCAAGTCCACATATCCGCGAATACCGTCTAAACGGCCAGCATCGGTGTGTTGCCAAAACTTCCATTTGCCCTTATACTCCACTTTCTCCACGTAATAATGGGCAATCCAATAAGGATAGTCGTCAAACACAGGTGCGCTAAGGTATTGTTCCTTGAACTTATAATAGGTATAGATGATTGGTTTAACGTGGTACTTGTCTTCAACAATGTGCAGCCAAGTCAGCACATCACGCTGAAAATCTTCCACCGAGCGGTTCTTGGGCTTGTGCTCTACATCAAGTACCGGCGGCAGGTCGCCTTCTTCAAGGTGCACTTGTTTTAAAAAGAAGTTGGCTTGCGCCCTTGCCGACGACTTGTTGCTCCAAAAATGGTAAGCGCCACGAATAAAACCGTATTCGCGGGCTTGGTAAAAGTTGTCGTTGAAGTTCTCGTCGATACCCGACGAACCCTCTGTCGACTTCACAATGACGAATTTAAGCGGAAAGCCGTCGATGGTTGCGTCGCTCAACTTGTCCCAATTAATTTCACCTTGATAGTGAGATATGTCTATGCCGTGAATGGCAAAACCGTCTGGATAGTTTGCATCGCCATACAAAGCACGCCAACGAAACCCCGTAGGGCCTACAAAGAAGTAATAAAACACCCATACATAAAGGCACACCACGCCCACACCGCCTAGCCACCACGCCCAACGGTGCGACGAACGAAGAAAGCCGGGAATGAGCCAGTAGAAGAAACGGGCACGACGTCTGCCGCGACCACCACTTCTCCTTGTGTTTCTTTTATTGCGAACCTTTGTTGAAGATTTTCTTGCCATATATCAATAGCGTTGCGCTTATACCGCCTTGTGGCCGTATGAGAATTCACCAGTATCTGAATGGGATTGAAAACAAAGCCCCAACAAAGCCTTTGGTTAGGGCTATAACTTGATGGTATAAGATGGAAGAGGGCAAGAACCCACCCCGTAAAGATGTGGGTTCTTGTCTTCACTGTGTAATGTTACGCTTGCTCGAGAAGCAATGTACGTGTGGGAACATCGCAAACCTCGCTTGGCCCCCAATATTGAATAGGACCAGGATAAATGTAGCAAGTGTTTTTGGCCCATTCGTCGCGTTTGGCTGCAAAAGCTTTGAAAGGTTTGCCGTCGAGTTCAACCAGAGCCTTGCGGATAACAGGTTTCATCTCGCCGCTACGTCTTTCCATGTTCATCATCATCGTGATGGGCACTCCGCCTGCTTTCCATTCATCTGCCTGGGCCGTGGTGTTCTTCACTACGGCCATGTAGCCCGTTTTGCCGCAGGCAATGAGCAACGCAGCACTTGTACCTAAGGCGTAACAGTAGTCGGCATCGAAGTTAGAGGGAGCGGCGCAACGGCCTTCGTAACCCATGAAGTGGTGCAAAGCAGCGAAATGGCCGTGGTATTTGCCTTCCTTAGCCCATTCATCCAATTTGGCCTCAACCATTTCAGAAATAAGTTTCTCAGTCTCGATGAGCGATACCTGTACGTTGCCGTGTGGGTCGCGGTCGAGCGACAATTGGCGGGCAACACTATAGGGCAACGTTTCGAATGTTGCCTTGTTCTCGGCCGAAAGGTGGGACATGATGTAAGCGCGTTGAGCATCTTTGTCGAGGTCTTTATAGTCGGCACCATGTGCTGCCAGCAGGTCGTTCAGCTCATGGATAAGCCTGCCGATGGCTGGAACGAACTCAATAAGCCCTTCGGGGATGAGCACAACACCATAGTTTTGTCCGTTAGCCGCGCGATGTGCCACTGCCGAGGCAATCTCTTCGATGATATCGTTAAGCGTTAGGTCTTTGGCCTCCACCTCTTCGGAGATGATGCAGATGTTAGGTTGGGTTTGCAAGGCACATTCCAAGGCGATATGCGATGCCGAACGTCCCATCAGCTTAATGAAATGCCAATACTTACGGGCCGAATTGCAGTCGCGTTCGATGTTTCCGATAAGCTCGCTGTAAGTCTTTGTAGCAGTATCGAAACCGAAAGAAGTCTCAATCTGCTCGTTCTTCAAGTCGCCGTCGATAGTTTTGGGGCAACCGATAACTTGTACGCCGTAATTCTTGGCTGCATAATATTCGGCCAATACGCATGCGTTGGTGTTCGAGTCGTCGCCGCCGATAATAACGATGGCCTTAATGTCCAACTTGCGGATAATCTCCAAGCCCTTTTCAAACTGCTCGGTTGTTTCCAGTTTCGTACGTCCGCTACCAATCATGTCGAAACCGCCGGTGTTGCGATACTCGTCAATGAAGTCGGCCGTTATTTCAATGTAATTGTGGTCTACAAGTCCGCCAGGACCCATAAGGAAACCGTAAAGGCGGTTATTGGGGTTCAGGCGTTTCACCTCGTCGAACAATCCCGAAATCACGTTGTGACCGCCAGGTGCTTGTCCGCCGCTAAGTATAATGCCCACGTTTATTTCTTTCGAAGGCATTTTGTCGCCTTGTACGAACTCAACCAAGGGCATTCCGTATGTGTTGGGGAACAATTTCTTAATCTCATCCTGATTGTCTACACTCTTTGTAGGAGCGCCCTCGCTCACTTTCACTGCACCTTGAAGTGCCTTTGGCAATTTGGGCTGGTAAGAAGCTCTCGCTTTCTGCAATGCACTTTTTTCCATTCTCTTATTTGAATTACTTAAATATGATAAAATTAAAACGTATGTACAAACTGTAAACAGTGATTAACGGCAATTTGCCACCAAACAAGACACGTTTGCAGCAAACCCATTTACTTCTTCTACTGCAAAAGTACCAAAATTGTTGCACACTCAAACAGAAAAACGCAACAAATGAAAATTAAGGCATATTTTTTTGCCCAAATAGTGTTTGGTATCATATTTTTTGTTATCTTTGGCTTTTGGTTGAAGGCCCATTGTGCAATCAACTGCAACAATCATTGTTTTAACGGGGCAGGGACACCCCTAAAATTTAATGCAGTATGAACAAAAGAGAATTGAAAAAAAGCGTGAACTATATTTGTTCCGAGCTGTTTGCGGAGGGCGTGGCCGCTTCGCTCTACTCCCAAAATGCCGATAAGGACAACATCAACGCGTTGTTGGCATCTATTATCAACATACAGAACGACTTTGTAAGGAGAATTTCGCATCCCGAGCCAGGCATGCCTGCAAAGGTGTTTTACAAACAGCTGATAAAGGATTTCAACAACACCGTTTCGGAAGTTATTGACCAAATAGCACACCTGCAATAGCCCGACATCAGGCCGAAGGTGAAAGATTAAGAGCCGAAAAGAAGAAATGAAGATAACAGTATAAGCTGCGAAGGACAAGCGTTCGAGAGAACAAGGCCTCGCTGCAATGGCTAACGATTGCCGTGGCGGCAGTTCGATATGCTGAAAAACAAAGTAAGAAATTACAGCTAGCAAACAACAAATAATGTTAAAGAATATCTGTGCGTGGTTACTATACCGACGTATGGGATGGAAAACCAACATCACGGTGGCACATCCGAAGAAGTATATCATCTGTTTGGCACCCCACACAAGCAACATGGACTTCCTTATTGGTCTGCTTTTCTCTAGGGCAGAAAACATGTCCAGCGGCTTTCTCATGAAAAGAGAATGGTTCTTTTGGCCACTCGGGCCGATATGGAGAAAGCTAGGCGGCATTCCTGTATGGCGCGATAAGAAATCGAGCATGACGGACAACCTTGCAGAATTGGCAAGAAAGGCCGACACGTTTAGCCTTTGTGTCACGCCCGAAGGAACGCGTTCGCTAAACCCCGATTGGAAGAAAGGCTTTTACTTCATCGCACAAAAGGCCGGCATACCTATCTTGCTATATGGCGTTGACTACGAACGCAAGCTGATTGAATGTACACGGATGATAGAACCAACGGGCGATGTAGAGGCCGACATGAAAGAGATTAAACTGTATTTCAAAAACTTCAAAGGCAAAAATCCTGAACTGTTCACCATTGGTGACGTGTAACACACAGAGATGAATAAGTTTCTTTTGTGGTGTAACCTGCTCGTATGCGCATGCTTTACCAACGCTTTGGCGCAACCCAATGCCCTCTTAGTTGACTTAGACTATCAAGGGCGTCCCTTAACCACCAACCTATCTAAGCCATTTAACATAACGGCAGGGCTGGGGGGCAGGCATTTATCCATCTGGGCCAGCCATGGATTGTACTACGAAACCAAACGTAACTCGTGGCAATGGCAACGCCCACCACTTTTTGGCACCAACGAAGACCTCTTCACACCCACCATCGTGTTGCCTTATCTCATTCCCATGCTAGAAAAGGCAGGGGCAATAGTGTTGTCGCCAAGAGAGCGCGACCTACAAACAGAAGAGGTGATAGTGGACAACGATGCCAACAACAATCATATATATAATCATATATATAAGGAGAAGAACGGACTGCACCATTGGCGAAACACAACAGCAAGCGGCTTTGCCAACCCAAGAACAACCTATGCCGACGGCGAGAATCCGTTTTTAATGGGAACGGCACGAATGGCACGAACCGTTCAACGAGAAGACAAACGAAGTGAAATTGCCTTCATCCCCAAAATTAAAAACGATGGGGAAAAGGCCGTTTATGTTTGTTACCAAACACTACCCGAAAGTACAGATAATGCACAATACACCGTGTATCACAAAGGACAAGCCACTACTTTTAGCGTAAACCAACGCATGGGAGGCGGAACGTGGGTGTATTTAGGCACGTTCGACTTTGGAAAAGGGTGCTCTGAAAGCAATTGTGTGGTGCTGAACAACCTCTGTACAAAGGATGGAATGGTAACGGCTGATGCCGTTCGTTTCGGTGGAGGCATGGGAAACATCCATCGCGGAGGAAACATTAGCGGTGTGCCAAGAGCTTTGGAAGGAGCTAGATACGCCGCACAATGGTATGGCGCGCCACAAGAAGTGTACAGTTCGAAAGAAGGTCGCGACGACTATGGCGACGATGTAAACGCTCGCGGCCTAATAAGCAATTGGTGGGCAGGTGGTTCTGTGTTCTTGCCAACAAAGCCAGGGCTGGGCATTCCCATCGAGTTATGCTTGGGAATACACAGCGATGCAGGGGCAGATAGGCAGAGTAGGAACCTCGTTGGCTCACTGGCCATCTGTACTTCGTACTTTAACGATGGGCGATTGTCCACTGGCATGACACGAAACCTTTCGTTGAACTTCGCCGAAAGCATGCTCGAAACAATCCACAACGACTTAGTGCAAAAGTTTGGACGATGGGAAATTCGCGAGCTTATCGACAAGAACTACTCGGAAACACGAATGCCCGACATCCCTTCGGCTATCTTGGAGACACTGTCGCACCAGAATTTCCCCGACATGCGGCTAGGTCACGACCCCAACTTTAAGTTCACTTTGGCGCGTGCCGTGTACAAAAGCATCCTCCGTTTTATGTGCAACCAACATGCAACAACGGCCATTGTCAGTCCACTTGCGCCCTCAAACTTCCACATCAACTACCTCTACAACGGCCGAATAAAGCTGGGATGGAGCGAAACGGAAGACGAATTGGAACCCACGGCCAAGCCAATGGGGTACATTTTATATACGGCTATCGACTCGGCTGGCTTTGACAACGGCCGAATGATTAAGCAAAATGAGATTGAACTCGCCCTGCGGCCCCACTCAACATATAGCTTTAAGGTGGCGGCAGTTAACCAAGGGGGCGAGAGTTTCACATCAGAAACTCTCTCGGCCTATTACCAACCAGAGGCCACCAGCACCATTTTGGTGGTCGATGGGTTCGATAGACTTTCCTCCCCAGCTGTAATCAGCACGCCACTACAACAAGGCTTCGACCTAAACGAAGACTTCGGAGTGAGCTTGGGCACGCAAGCGGCATGGGTTGGCTACCAACAGAACTTCAACAAAAGGGCTGCTGGCGTTGACGGATGGCAGGGATTAGGATACAGCGACACAAGTTTGCAAGGGCAATTGGTTGCAGGCAATGACCAAAACACCGCCCGAACACACGTTGAAGACATTGCTGCAATAAAGAAATATAATGTGGTATCGGCATCTATGAAGGCCGTTGAGAAAGGATTATGCAACCTTTCGCGCTATCAGTGCATAGACTTCGCATTGGGTTTACAGCGCAACGACGGCCATTCGCTCGTGAAATACAAGACATTCACGCCCGCCATACAAAAAATTATACGCGAATACAGCAGCAATAACGGCCGGTTGATTGTGAGCGGAGCATACGTTGGCACCGACATGAGCGACTCGTTAGAGCAAGTTTTCTTGGCCGATGTATTCAAGGCATCGTTCGAAGGCACGGTGCGAACAGACACACTGCTAGCTGCCATCAGGCCTTTGGCGAGCGATACAGATTCTATTCCGCGCGACAGCGTTGTGGCTTTGCTCTACAAATCGCCCAACGCCGTGCACTATGCGTCCCAAATGGTAGACGTGTTAACCCCATTAGACGATGCTACAACGGGCTATCGCTACGCTGGATGGTGGCCTGCATCAGTGGCTTATGTGGCAGGCAGTCGGCGAAGTCATCTTTTCGGCTTTCCGTTAGAGTGCATCAAAGACCGCGAGGACCGCAGGCGGATAATGGCCGAAACCATCGACACGATAATGAAGTAATAATTAAACTAAACAGATATGTATAAAATTCAAGCCAATAATTCGGGAACGCGAACCATCGACGTGAGCGACCTGCACTTGGAAACGATAGACAAGTACGCCTTACTCAAAAACCTTGTAGACAGCAATGGCATCATTGACGAGGAGGTTTTAGACAAGTTGAAGTATAACGTTAGGTCGTTGTTGGAGTCGGAAACAGGAAAGGACAAGTCGCTGTTAGACCTCTGTCTCGACGTTATCTATAACAACAACATGAAAGCCTTTGGCTTACACCAGCTAGTGTTGCTCTATATCGAGTGGAAGACCAACGCAAACAAGTCTTCGGTAACAGAATAAAGTACGTTTTTCGTTAAAACAAATTCTAATGTAAAGGCAAGGATTACGGCTCGTTAACTCGTAACCCCGCTAACTTGTCAACAGATTAAGAACTGCATTGAACAATTACAGGTTAACAGACTTCTTACCCACCACAAAGAAAGAATGCGAACTAAGGGGATGGGAACAGCTAGACGTCATCCTTTTTTCGGGTGACGCGTACGTCGATCACCCCTCTTTTGGCGTGGCCGTTATTGGCCGTTGCCTTGAAGCGGCAGGCTATAAGGTGGCCATTGTGCCGCAACCCGACTGGCACGGCGACTATCGCGACTTCAAGAAACTAGGCGTTCCGCGCCTGTTCTTCGGCATTTCGCCAGGCTGCATGGACTCGATGGTAAATAAATACACGGCCAATAAGCGGCTCCGTTCAGAAGATGCGTATAGTCCAGACGGCCGACACGACTGCCGACCAGACTATCCTACGGTGGTATATACGCAAATACTCAAAGAGCTTTACCCCGACGTGCCTGTGGTTTTAGGGGGCATTGAGGCCTCTATGCGCCGACTTACGCACTACGACTATTGGCAAGACAAGGTGAGAAAGTGCATTCTATGCGACTCGAAAGCCGACATCATACTCTATGGTATGGGCGAAAAGTCGATTTTAGAGCTGTGTGCTAGTCTCGAAAACGGGCAGCACATTAGCACCATTCACCATATTCCGCAAACCGTTTTCATGGTCGACAAGAACAGCGTTCCTGGCGGAATAACCGACAAAGACATCATTTTGAACAGCCACGAGGCCTGCCTGAAAGACAAACGCAAGCAAGCCGAGAACTTCAAGCACATTGAAGAAGAGGCCAACAAGGTGCATGCACAACGACTTTTGCAAGAAGTAGACGGCATGTATGCCGTGGTTAACCCACCCTACCCCACACTTACGACCCAAGAATTAGACGCTACTTTCGACCTGCCTTATACACGCTTGCCCCACCCCAAGTACAAAAACAAGCGCATTCCAGCCTACGAGATGATAAAATTCTCGGTAAACATGCACCAAGGATGTTTCGGCGGGTGCTCGTTCTGCACCATTTCGGCCCACCAAGGCAAGTTCGTGGTGTGCCGTTCGAAAGAAAGCATACTAAACGAAGTGAAGAAAGTGGCGCAAATGCCCGACTTCAAAGGCTACCTTTCAGACCTAGGCGGCCCCTCGGCCAACATGTATGGCATGGCTGGGCGCAACAAAAAGGCGTGCGAAGTGTGCAAGCGGCCGTCGTGTATCAATCCCGAAATATGCCCAAACCTCAATACCGACCACTCGAAACTCATCGAAATATATCGTGCCGTAGACGCTTTGCCCGAGATAAAGAAAAGTTTTATCGGCAGTGGTGTACGCTACGACTTGCTGCTCCATAAGAGCAAAGACAAGAAAGTGAATGATGCAGCGATGGAATATACCAAGGAATTGATACGAAATCACGTGAGTGGGCGTCTTAAAGTGGCTCCCGAACACACCAGCGACGAGGTGTTGCGTAGCATGAGAAAGCCTAGTTTCTCGCAGTTTGAAGAGTTTAAGCGCATCTTCGACAAGATAAATAAGGAGGAAAACCTTAGGCAACAAATCATTCCTTACTTCATGAGCAGCCATCCTGCATGTAAGGAGGCAGACATGGCCGACTTAGCTGTGCGCACCAAAAAACTCGATTTCCATCTCGAACAGATACAAGACTTCACCCCAACGCCCATGACCGTGAGCACCGAGGCATGGTACACGGGCTACGACCCTTATACGCTAGAACCCGTTTTCAGTGCTAAAACGCCCAAAGACAAAAACAACCAAAGGCTATTTTTCTTTTGGTATAAGAAGGAAGAAAGGCAAAACATTGAGCACGAACTTAGGAAAATAGGTCGCCCTGAACTGATTAACGAACTTTATTCGTCAAACGATTGGGGCAGACAGCAAAGTTCGGGCAAAGGCAAGAAAGATGATAAGAACCATCGTGAGCATAAAAACAGCCGCACGGAAAAGGCTTACGAGCCCAAACCTTCGCCTAAAACGGCTGAAAGAAAATCGTTCAACCCAAATTCCCACAGCGGAAAACCAAATAAGTCGAAAGGTAAGCGAAGATAAGCCACGGCAATATTACTATGCCATAGGCTTTCTCAACACATAAAAAAGCAATATACACAACCCACTTTAAAGCATGCAAATACTTCTATCGTGCGCCAAAGACATGGCCACAAAGCCCATAACATTCCCTAACGAACATGCAAACGAACCGCATTTCATCGCAGCTGCCCAGGAGATTGCGGCCGAAATGATGAACTTCTCATCGGAAGAATTGGAAGAAATGCTCAAAATTAACAGCAAGCTAGCCAACCAAAATTGGCTCAGGTATCAGCATTTTCTGCAAGCAGGCGACACTTCGCACGCGGCATTGGCATTCACAGGTATGGCCTACAAACATCTGAAAGCGAGCAGTTTCAACCAAGAAGACATTAGTTTTGCCAATCAACACCTTTGGATAACCTCCTTTCTATACGGACTTTTACGGCCACTCGATGCCATAAAGCCACATCGCTTGGAAGGCTATGTGCGCTTACAAAACCACGACGACATACGACTTTTCGACTATTGGAAACCTCGCCTTACCCAATTTTTCATCCAATCAATCAGCAACGACAACGGCATGCTTGCCTATCTTGCAAGCGAAGAGATGAAATCGCTCTTCGATTGGAATGAGGTAAAGAAGAAAGTAAAAATCTTCGAGCCCCAATTTGTGGTCGAGAATGCCCGTGGCAGGAAAACAATTGTGGTGTACACAAAGATGTGTCGCGGGGCAATGGCCAACTACATCATCACAAACAAGATAACCAACACCGACGACTTGCTCGCTTTCGAATACGAAGGGTTTAAATTTGCAGAGTGGATAGACAATGGCAAAACGCCACTTTTCGTCCTCGGCGCCCCCTAAACCGCTTTCTTCTGTTGCCTTTTTTAAGCGCGTTCTCGCAACTAATTGTAAGTCAAACACGGCTTATCTCATGGCCACAGAAACACAATAAAAGCATTTTATCAGCATAAAGGCCACAAAAACGCCCTGTTTCGTTTTGCACTTTCAACGATTTGCATTATTTTTGCAGGGTATAAATACAAGAAAAATTGAAAATCAAACGAATTATAAACGACACATTCAAGGTTGCCCTATCGCTCTTCCTCGGCGGAGCGATATTGTATTGGATGTATCGTGGCTTTGATTTCAAGCAGGTTGAGCGCGTTATGCTCCACGAAATGAACTGGACTTGGATGCTGCTTTCATTCCCCTTTGGCATCATGGCGCAAGTGTTTAGGGGTTGGAGATGGCGACAAACACTCGAGCCAATGGGCGAAAAGCCCAGAGCATCCACTGCCATACATGCCATTTTCGTTTCGTATGCCGTAAGTTTGGTTATCCCTCGAATTGGCGAGTTTGCGCGTTGCGCAGTGCTTAGGCGATACGATAAGGTAGACTTTGCTAAGGCACTGGGAACCGTTGTTACCGAACGTGCCATCGATTCGCTGTTGGTTTTGGCCATAGCAGCCATTACCCTGCTGGCACAAGTGAGCATTTTCGACAGCTTTTTCTCCAAAACGGGGACGAGTCTCCATGCCATTGTCGGCCAATTCTCAACCACAGGCTACATCGTTACGGGCATTTGCGCCATCGCAGTCGGCGTATTGCTGCACTTCTTACTAAAAAGAATGGCCATATATAATAAGGTGAAAGAAACGGTTAAAGGCATTTGGCAAGGCATTAACTCGATAAGGAAGGTGCGCAACAAATGGCTCTTCGCCTTTTTCACATTGGCTATATGGGGCAGTTACTTTCTGCACTATTACCTAACCTTCTTCTGTTTCGAGGCGACAGCAGGCTTGGGCATGGCTTGTGCAATGGTTACGTTTGTGGTTGGCAGCATGGCAGTGGTGGTGCCTACGCCCAATGGGGCTGGCCCTTGGCACTTCGCCGTGAAAACCATGCTCATATTATATGCCGTAGAAAGCACTGCCGCACTCAACTTTGTGCTCATCGTGCATTCGGTTCAAACGCTCTTGGTTATACTCCTTGGCGTTTACGGCTGGATGGCATTGGCATTCTCGCACTCAAAACGTGCAACGACAACTGAATAACCAAATCACACATATATTTTACTAACTTTTAAACAACTGTGTTATGAGTGAAATTAAAAACTTAAAGCCTGAAAGCATTTGGCGTAACTTCCACAATCTTACGCAAGTACCACGTCCTTCGGGACATTTAGAGAAAGTTAAGGCCTTTCTATTGAACTTCGCAAAGGAAGTAGGCGTAGAGGCATTCGTCGACGCTGCCAACAACGTGGTGATGAGAAAGCCGGCATCGCCTGGCATGGAAAATCGAAAAACCATAACTCTGCAAGCACACATGGACATGGTTCCGCAGAAATCGCCCGACAGCAAGCACAATTTCGAGACCGATCCCATAGAAACGTGGATTGACAACGAATGGGTTCGGGCGAAGAACACCACACTAGGTGCCGATAACGGAATTGGCGTTGCTGCCATCATGGCCGTTATGGAAGACAAGAGTTTGAAGCATGGCTCCATTGAAGGGCTTATCACGGCCGATGAGGAAACAGGCATGTATGGTGCCAACGACCTGCCCGCCAACGAGCTGCAAGGCGACATCCTACTTAATCTCGACTCCGAAACATGGGGTTGTTTTGTAGTGGGCAGTGCCGGCGGTGTGGATGTTACCGCTACGCGCAACTACAAAGAAGTGCCCGTAAACAAAGACAGGGTGGCCTTAAAAGTTACCATCAAGGGTTTGAAAGGGGGACACTCAGGATTGGAAATACACGAAGGCAGAGCCAATGCCAACAAGCTAATGGCACGCGTTGTGGCCAAGTTGGTTGCCGAATGCGGTGCCGAACTTGCCACTTGGCATGGCGGAAACATGCGCAACGCCATTCCCTATAAGGCTGAAACCCTAGTTACGCTCCCCGCAAACAATGAGGATAAGGCCTGCGCACTTCTCAACGAGATGAAGACAATGTTCGAAACAGAATATCGTTTCGTTGAAAATCAAGTAGAACTATTTGCTGAAAAGGCTCCTCTACCTGAGAAACAAATGGATGCCACCGACAGAGACATCGTGATAAGAGCCATTTTCGGATGTCACAACGGCGTTTTGCGCATGATACCTGCCATACCGACGGTTGTTGAAACATCGTCCAACTTGGCCATCATCGACATCGAAGACGGGAAAGCCAGGTTCCTAATGTTAGCTAGGAGCTCAAGCGAAACAATGAAGGCGTACATCTGCGACACATTGAAAGGCACGCTCACATTAGGTGGCTTTGATGTGAAACTCAGCGCAGACTATCCAGGTTGGGACCCGAACACCGACAGCGAGATACTTAACCTGATGCAACGCTTGCACAAGCAACTATTTAACGAGGATGCCATCGTTAAGGTAGACCATGCAGGTTTGGAGTGTTCCATCATTCTTAATAAGTATCCGCACATGGATGTTGTTTCCTTTGGGCCAACCATCCGTTCGCCCCACAGCACCAGCGAACGCTGCCTACACGAAACCGTTGTGCCTTTCTGGAACTTGTTGAAGAAGATTTTGGAAGAAGTTCCACAAAAATAAACCACTGGATGGCAAACAGAACCAACGACGCCAAAGTTCCCCTCATAGGGATTGACAGGCATCGCATAGCAACCGACGGGCATGGAGTTACCACGCTCGTCGGTTTCTTCGGTTGTCCGTTACACTGCAAGTTCTGCTTAAACGACCAATGTCACGACTCGCGCAGACGTTGGCAACGCATGTCGCCACAAGCGTTATACGACGAGTTAAAGCAAGACGAATTGTATTTTCTTGCCACAGGTGGCGGCGTAACCTTTGGCGGTGGCGAACCATGCTTGCAAAGTCGTTTCATCAGAGCATTTAGAAACATCTGCGGAGCAACATGGAACATCACTGTGGAAACAAGCCTATACGTTCCACAAAGCCACTTACGCCGATTGCTAAACGTGGTGAACACATACATTGTAGACATTAAAGACCTTAACCCCGACATCTACCAAGAATATACCCGCAAAGACATCGGCTTACTAAAAGAAAACCTGCAATGGCTTGCAGCGCATGTGGCGAAGGAGAATATCTTTGTGCGCGTTCCTAGCATACCTAACCACAACACGCCCGCAAACATCGAATACAGCATTGAAGAACTGAAAAAACTAGGCCTTGTTAATATCGAATGTTTCGACTACATCAACCCGAAACAAGTGAAATAAGGGACGTTTCCACCCCATCCGCCCCAACAACTGTCGCAAATGCCTTTGCTCTTACCTGCAATTACACACCCTACACAGCCCGAACTCCCCCTATCAACATTAAGCAGCCGATTGTTGGCGGTATAAATCTTTATGGGATAATCTTTCAATAGTCAAACAGAATTGGATTTAGAAAGCCACACAAATGAAGCGTAGGCAAACAACACACCAACTTTTACACCGCGTAAAGCCTTGTTAATGCCATGCTGTATTCACGTTGCATTCTTCTATCAGCTATTTTCCAAAAGCAATTCTGTTTGACTATAACAACTCAGAACACAGTCGCACAGAGATACTGAACAAGAGCCGTAAGGCTGTAAAATATTTGTACCAACTTTTAACATTGTGAGTGGCTTCGCCGCAAAATTTCCGAGCAGTGGTTGGATTTTCGCGCGTATTTTTCAAGTTTGTAACTGTTTGGTTTATTGTAAATTACGACAAATAATGCACAAAAACATGTTGTTTAGCACACTTTATGGCTATAGAACGTCAATAAATGCACTGGCAAGAACCAACAAGCCTTTATCGTCCAAAATGGTCAAAACACCCATAAATAGCACCTAAAATACTACTTTACATGGATTTTGGGTGGGTTTTGCTGCATTTGGCCTCGCGTTTTGGTGCAAAATGCAATGCGTTTTGGTGCATATTGCAATGCGTTTTGGTGCAAAATGCAGTGCGTTTTGGTGCAAAATGCAGTGCAACTAATCAACGAAAATGAAGAGAAATCGAAGCTGGTGTAAACTGACTGATAATGAGCAGGAAACAGAATGATTTGCATAAAATTGCCCTGTTCGCAAAGGGCAGCAATATGCAGATTCAGGCAAAAGTTCAGTTACTAAACCGTTACCCTATTTTGCCATAGGTAACGACGGAGCAATGTCAGGTAACTGAATTATTTTCGCCCCGTGTGGCTGTTGCTTCGGTCGGCAGTTTTCTGCATAAGTGAAGAACGCTTTAATTCGGGTAACTTTGCCCATAAAAATTAAGGCGTATGAAAACAGAGAAAATGAAGGTGCTGCTCTACCTCAAAAAGAGCGGTCTGGACAAGTCGGGTAAGGCTCCGATTATGGGGCGCATTACTATCGGTCGTTCCATTGCGCAGTTCAGCTGCAAGCTGTCCTGTAACCCCGATTTGTGGAATCCCCGTGAAAGTAGAATGGACGGCAAGAGCCGTGAGGCGGTGGAGGTGAACGGCAGGCTGGAGAACCTGCTTCTTTCCATTCAAGCTGCTTATCAGTCCCTGCTATCCAAAGGTTGCCCATTTGATGCAACCAATGTGAAGAGGCTGTTTCAAGGCAGCGTACAGGCACGCTGCATGCTCACCGAAAGACTGGACATGCTCATCAAGGAGAAGGAAAGCCATATAGGTATAGACATCAAGGAAGGAGCCATACACGGCTACCATTCCACCCGAATCCATTTGCAGAGATTTATACAAAGGAAGTACAAGGTATCGGACTTGGCTTTCTCACAACTCACGGAGCAGTTTATCTACGATTTCAGACAGTACTTTGTGGGTGAGTGTGGCTTTCAGGAATGTACGTTCTATAATGCCGCCACCTTCTTGAAAACGGTATGCAGGCTGGCATACCGTGAGGGGTTGGCAGACACGCTCCTTTTTGACAAGGCGAAAATATCAAAGGGAGACAACAAACTGCCAAAGGCTCTTGACAGGGAAGCATTGGACAAGTTGAAGGTCCTCCGCTTCGAGGACTTGGAGGAGGAAATGGAAACGGCAAGGGACATTTTCCTTTTTGCCTGTTATGTCGGTGCAGCCTATTGCGACCTGATGGAACTGAGCAAGTCCCATCTTGTCCGTGATGACGAGGGCAGCCTCTGGCTGAAGTTCAACCGTCAGAAGACAGGAGTTCTCTGTCGCGTCAAGCTACTGCCCGAAGCCATACGGCTGATAGAAAGGTTTCACAGCGATGAAAGGGAAACGCTGCTTCCCTTCATCAAGTACAAGAACTATCAGAGTTGCCTGAAAGCCCTCAGGCTGCGTGCAGGCATATCCTTTCCCTTTACCACGCATACCGCAAGACACACCTTTGCCACGCTCATCACGCTTGAACAGGGAGTACCCATCGAGACGGTGAGCAAGATGCTTGGACATTCCAACATAAGCATGACGGAACGCTACGCAAAGGTAACACCCCAGAAACTCTTTGAGGAATTTGACTGTTTCCTTTCTTTCACCGAAGACATGCAGCTGGCTATCTAATCCTTATCACAATTATTTTTATTTATTATCCTTTCTTTCAAAACATCAAGACAATGAGAAGTACATTCAAGATACTGTTCTATATCAACAGACAGAAGACAAAGGCAGACGGGCGGACAGTCATCCTCTGCCGTATCACCATAGACGGAAAGAGTACCGCCATTACCACAGGCGAGGAATGCAATCCCTCCGAGTGGAACTCTAAGCAGGGCTTGACAACCGACAGGAAGACCAGCCAAAGGCTCCATGAGTTCAGGGAACTTGTGGAAAAGACCTATCGGGATATTCTCGTAAGTGACGGAGTGGTAAGCGTGGAACTCATCAAGAACCATTTACAAGGCATAGCCACCCATCCGACAACCCTCCTTGCCATGAGCAGGGCGGAACTGCAAATGGTCAGAGAGAGCGTAGGCAAGTCAAGGACAGAGGGAACGTACCTGAACCTATCTCATGCAGACAGGAATCTCCATGAGTTTGTCAAAGACAAAGGAGTGCAGGACATCCTTATTGGGGCAATCACGGAGGACTTGTTTGAGGAATACCGTTTCTACCTCAAAAAGCGTGGACTGAAAGGAACGACCATCAACAACTATCTCTGCTGGCTGAGTCGGCTGATGTACCGTGCGGTCAGCCAAAGGATAATACGCTGCAATCCCTTTGATAACGCCAAGTATGAGAAAGAGGACAGGAAGATACGCTTCCTGCAAAAGAGCGAGGTCGCCAAACTTGTGGAAATGAAGATGAACGACAGGGAATCGGAACAGGCAAGGCTGATGTTCGTCTTTGCCTGCTTTACAGGTATGGCAATCGCTGACATGGAACGTCTGCAATATAAGCATATCCAAACGTCAGCGGACGGACAGAGATATATCCGCAAGGAGCGACAAAAGACAAAGGTTGAGTTTGTCGTACCGCTGCATCCCATAGCGGAAGCCATCATCAACCATTGCAGGAAGGAACAAGAGAATAATGAAGAATGGCAGACGGTAAAAGAAAAAGGCGACAGCCTTGTCTTCCACCGTGGTTGCAGCCGCAGTGTAATGGGCAAGAACTTGTGCATTGTAGGCAAGGCTTGCGGTATCAGTCAAAGACTTTCCTATCACATGGCACGCCATACCTTCGGCACGATGTGCCTTAGCGCAGGAATACCAATAGAGAGCATTGCGAAGATGATGGGGCACGCTTCCATATCCAGCACGCAGATTTACGCGCAGGTGACGGACAGGAAAATTTCGGAGGATATGGACAGGCTCATAGCCAAGCAAGTGGCAAAGGAAAAGGGAACTGTGGAGAGAGAGGCTTGTGAACTTTCAGATATTGTAACTTATAAATTGGAGGAAACGGCATGAATACGAACTATAAACCAAGAATAAAAGCCAGCGCAGCCAATCATCGTAGTTATTTTGATTGGGGCAGCAATATGCAAGTTATTCGCAAAGGAAACGGAGAGATTGCCATGACGGAGAGCGAACTTGTGAGGTTCTTCGGTGTGACGTGGAGAAAACTCAATTATAGGCTTCAGACGATTATGAAATCTTCCAACCTGCATCCCGATGAAAGGGGTGCGGGTGAAGAAGAAGTTCTTGCCAATGGATAGTTGCAGGACTATGCCCCGCTCTTTCCGCTTCCAATCATCATTGCCCTGTCCTTTCTGTTGGACAGTACAGAAGCGTATCTGTTCAGAAAGTACATCTGTCAGAAGTTGAGGCAACCAACATCCGTCATAACTTCAATTCTCTTATTTGATAATGCGGACAACTGATTATTGGATTTCCCTTCTCTTTCACCGATGTTATCCTACTACATAACTACAACAAGGGGTAATACGGTGAAAGAGAAAGGATTAACGTATAGTTAAGTGCTCAAAACAATGGTATTATGTAGTAACTACATTTGCTATTCTTCTTTTACTGATTTATAGTTATTTGATAGACACTTCTTTGAAGAATGTTTTCATTGTTTGTAGGCAAAGAATCAGTACCTGACATTTCGCGCATTATTATTTATACCTGTACTCCTTTATAGGTATCTGTGATGTAAAATTATTCCCATTTGTCACAAGTTATAGCATCTTTTGTCCAAGACGGTTCGTCAGATACTATTCAGATTCCCCATCATCCGTAGTTCTCAGAAATCATATTGCCTGTATGTTGAATAATACCCATATCGCCATTATGATTAATTGTTATTTATGTCTTCCCTGATTAAGTCTTTAACTTCCACACCAAAACACTTTGCAATCTGGAAGAACATTTCAAACCCAGGCTGGGCAGTATTGGCACACCACTTTGACACTGTAGACTGGTCTTTTCCTAGTTGCTCTTCCAGCCATTTACTAGTGTGTTTCTTTTCCACTAAAACAACTTTAATACGGTTATAATCTTTCGTATTCATATCGAATATTTACTTATTTTGGGTATAAAGATATGATTTTTCAAGAATCTTGGTGGAAATAGAAATAAAATGCTTATAATATCATAATTTGTGGCACTTTTCATTGATCTTATCATCTCTCACGATAACTTTAGCATAACTCAATGTCTATCTATGAAAAACTCAACCTTTGAAAATGTCTGTTTATTAGGGGCAGTATAGAAACAATAGCCTTCATACTTTATAAAGGTTTATCATACAATCTCCAGTTCTGCTACTACAAATTTTTTCCCATTGAATACACTAATATGAAACGCCTTAGTTCCAACTACAATCATAATCATAAATGGCACCACAAGCGATGCCGTTTGATAATTGTCCTCAATAGAACTATAATCGACCGCCGATGGCGTGGGGTTGTCCTCTGGATGTGTATGCCACTCTCCAATATAAAAACGAGTATGTTCAGACTGTTCGTAGTCTTCTTTAATAAATTGATTTGCCATTGCTGCATCTCGTTCACATCCACAACGGGTATGGCTTTTAACACATGGTGGCGAAATCTTACTGATTCTGTAACGATTATCATCAACCTGTGCCCCCATCAGTACTCCGCAAAGCTCGTTGCCCTCACGCTGAGCATTGCTTTTCAATTCATCAACTACTTCTTGTTTTATCTCGAAGTGATAATCATCAATATTTACACTATCAGTTCTTGCAAAGTGTTTTTTGACAATCCCGACGATGACACGAGGCTTATTCCTTTTTCTGCTGCTATATTTGTGTTTCCTACCCATTGGTAACATCTTGATTCTGATGGTTTTTCTAATAATTGGTCAATCATGGGGAACATTGATGAAAGAAACAGAGTTACATCATTGGCTGAATACAGCGAATAACTACCATTGCACCCAGCATCATGCTTCGTAAGTTTCTCTCCATCTTTATACTCTTCTCGTTTTATCAAGCAAAAATCCATAAAGCAGCCATTTGCCTTTTCTCTCAACCGCTTAATAGACTCCTTATCTTTTGGGTTGACATATATCATAATGCCTGATATTCCGTAAGGTTCAAGCCAAAGTATAAAAGCAGGTTTTCTTACAGACCCTTCAATCATCTCGCTAAGTAGCCATTTCTCTGACATAACATCGCCCGTACAAACAAATATCGCACTGGCTTTATCGATTTCCTCTTTCTTTTGTTGCTGCAACTGCTTTTGTGATGCATATACTTCCCTGTCTGGTCTATATTGCTGTAGATAGTGCGCAACAGCATATGACTTTTGTTGATTGATATACTCAAAACCGAGCAGATGCCGTCCTATGTTATCAATGGTTAACGAATCCCTATCTATTAGATCAAACACTACATTATTGTAACCATTAAGATAGTAGCACAGGTTACTACCTACGCTACCAAGCCCAGCTACCAAGAAACGTCTCTCCATCATCATTGCCCCAGCAGTCCGTTCGGCTATTCGCTGATTAGAATAAACCGAAAGATGAAGCCTCTCAAGTTTTTTGTTCTTATTTTCAAAAGATGTCAGCACTTTGAATGAAGTCAGTGCTCCTTCCCGATAGCCGTTCCTATTCACTCTTAGACCGTGTGTACAGATGCCACCTACGGCATACTTTAATCCTATCGGAAAAAGTACATTAATATTCTTGAAGTTGTTGAGGTTTTTTTTGAAAATCTTTCGGTCTTCATTATCACTTATCCTATCTATTACTTCTTGGCCCGTCATGCAAAATGGTGGCACATTAGGTGTTTTTAAAGAAGCAATATAGAGAACAGGGATGTCTCTTGTCTTATGCTGGCGTTTGATGCTTGCTAATGTTTTATCGTTCTCGTCAGATGCAATAACACTCATCACATATGGACTACTATTATGTAGGTATTTATTAGTATAAGCCACACCTGCCATTTTACAGGTTTCTGTCGGTATATCGCCTAACAAAATCCAATGGTCATCTACATTATTTTCTCCGTCGTATTGTTCATTCCAATAACTCCTGATTTCTTTGGAATATTCATCGGAATTATCTCGACCGTAATAGTTCTCAATCCACCTTCTCGTTCTGTCAATATTGTCACGTATTAGTCCTTCGATATTTTCTGTATCATAAACCTCATCATCCTCATATAAACATAATTTGCGCGTTTTTACAGATATATGAGGCAGATATCTGAACCTGTCATCTGGTATAATCACATATGGCATTGAATAAGGGAAAGTTTTTGGAAACAGGATATAGGTCTCTATGTCTTCAGCCTTACCCGATACCAACGCAGGTATCTGTATTTTCCAAATATGTGTTTGGGGCAAATGTTCCAATTGTGGAATGCTATTAACCTCTTCTATGGCGTATTCTTTTGAAATTACGAGAAAACAGGTCTTCAATGCTGCTTCAACATCAGGCATACTGGCTATTTTTATTTATTGTACCTGAGAATCTCTGTTGTGAGGCATCCTCGTCAATGTCTTTCGCCGTTGAACAACTGAATCTGTCACCAAAATGTTTCTGCCATCTAACACATCCGTCATGTTGATTCTTGCTGGCTATTGCCCTCTCGGCATCCTCCTTAAATGATTTCAGTTCTTTTAAGAAAGAGACTTTCCTGCCTTTAGTATAATTGTCAAACAAGTCCTCGTAAGGACTGACTGGTCTCCAGCAATGGAAGTAGTCTTCTATACTGAGGTCATCATACATATTCTTCAGTATATCCCTCATAGCAATATCATAACGATTTTCATCATTCCATTGATAATACTTAGATGTAAGCATCGACATGATACAACCACTCGGCATTTTAATGCCTTCATTACGCTTGTATTCGCACCATGCCTTCATAAAACGAACAAGCTCCCGCATTTTTGTCTTATTATTACACTCGTCTTTGAACCAATCTATCATTTCATCAGGATTGGATTCATGCCACGGCTCTGCCCTATGCGCAAGCATCGTTTTGTCTTCTGTAGTATGCAAAAAGTATATCGCGAGATCTATATGATGACCATCAGCATATTGTACTCTTACGCAAGGATCAAGATCATCAGCACCATTCTCTGTATGGTCTTTTACAGCTTTATATACTTCCTGATGATACCAGTCGATAGACTTGCGATCATTTATGTCATCACTTTCAAAATATATTCCATCATCGAGGTCGTATGCTCCTAAACCACTTTCATCCTTAATAGGATTAAGTAGGGTGCACATAGCATATGACCCCTGCCAATAGAAAGTCGGCTGGATATAATCGCTATGAGTATCTTTGAAATACTTTTTTATTTTGGATCTCAGTGCATCTCGGTTTGTTTTGAGGGTCTTGCGTCGTGTTGAAGTTGCTTTTATTGCATCGTGAAACGCCATAAATTGTTCATGATTGTTTGCCATATTAATAATCTTTTGGATTTAATGTTTTTTTCGTTTGGAAGTAATGGGCTATTTCTGGACGCATTTTCTCGTTCATAGCCGTATTGTCTGCAATCTTCACCAGAAGTTTCATGGATGCCTCACTTGCATTGTCCATGTCAATTATTTTATCCTGTTCTGGAGATAAAGGTATATGCTCAATTCGCTGAAAGTCGAAGGGAAATGACAAATATCCTTTCAATTTGGACAACAAAACCATTGTTGATTTCGACTGACCAATAGAATATGCATCAAATAGCGTATCAGACCAATCAATAAAGGCCCTGTCCAATTTATGATGTTTCTCTCCTTTAGTTTTCTGACAACTACTTATTGAAAGGATTTCGAGTCCATCAAATCGCTTATCTTGCGCGAACTTATACAAGTATTCTGTCAGAGCAACAAGAATCGGATTATTTGCCCATAAACCTCCGTCAACAAATTGATCATCTTCGATTTCCATAACGGGCAAGTATGTAGGGGCTGCAGAAGTAGCCAATGCAACATCAACATAACTTTTACGATCATCCTCTGTGAATTTGTCAAAGTCCTTTTTGAAGACTCTCGGATTGGCTGTTAATGTGTTATAGGATGGTATGCACAGGAAATTATTACTCTCCACTATCTTTTTGTCCTTAAATACGCATTCAAGAGCTAAGCGTAAAGGCTTTGCGGAGTATTTTCCGCCAAATGCAATCTGTTTCGAACGCAGGTATGCACAACCGCCTAGTCTATGTTTGACACTTTCATTGAAAATGGATGGGCCATTCTTTTGATAAAATTTTACTACATCGCTCATGGGAATCTTAAGCGATGCAGCAAGAGCAATGATGCCTCCAGTAGAAGTACCACATAGCATGTCAAAGCATTCGGAAACTATACAATCGAAAACCTCTTCGAATTTTGCTAAAAGTTCAGCGGAATAGATTCCCTTTATACCACCTCCATCAATACATAAGATCTTGAAAGGTTTTTTAGTCATATACATTTTATTTGTTATTAATACTATGCAAACGTTATGCCAATTTCAACAATCAGTATTTTTTTATTAAAGATGACATAATGGCAAACCCTACAACAAAATGACAAATGTGCATTCGTTTGCACGCCGTTTCCACATCTATTTCTGTTTTTCCTTGCAAGTTTCGGAAGCTTTAACTATCTTTATACCAAATTATAACACTCAATCAGTGAACGGATTAGAGAGACAGCAGGAAATGCGGCATCTTTCTTTATACAATAAAGGTGTATGCACGGCGCAGGGAAACGGAGGTTTTCTGCGGATTCCCGTATGGTATCCGTTGTGGATTACGGCGTGAAAAATGCCGTGAATTTACCGTTGGATTATTTGGTAGTTCCAAATAATTTGTTACTCTCTCTCATAGGCGCACCGCCGCTTATACTTCACAAAAACATATTTATTGTACGCGCGCGACACCGCGCGTAACTCCGGTAGGAAAAGGGATTCCAAGGAATTCCTCTTCCTGAATTGTCGTGTCCGTTGGCCAAGTCTTTATCACTGGTTTAAGGGCAATTCTATGGCTGCTTAACACAAAAAAGAGTTATAAATCAAGAAAGAACAAATTTTATTTTTTTATTATGAGACAAACAAAACTTTTATTTTTGCTGTTGTTGGTATTATTTATGTCGGCGACAGGGGCGTATGCCCAGACGGTGGGAACACAGTTCACCATTGACGGCATTACCTACGAGATTACGAAAAAGAACTCATTACGGCTATGTGCGAGCATTCCTCGGAGTATTGCTGCACAGTCTGAACGCCGCAAGCGCCAACTCTTATTGCGAGACGACCGAGGAGCAGGATGGTCATGCCGTAACTGCCCCATCAGGTATGTACTCCGCTGCCGACTACAAGATGGTAGGCGTTGTCGAGGACACTCCGGTAAAGAGCGACGCGTCGAACAACCTCTATGCCTTCAGCAAGAGCAAGGGCAAGTTCCTCAAGATCAAGGAGACGGGCAACACCATGCCTCACTTCAGTGCCTACATGAAACTCAATAGTGCCAACCAGGCCAAGGAATTCCATTTCGTCTTCGCCGAGGACAACTTCGCCTTGACGACCACGGGAATCGAGAGCGTAGAGAACACCGAAAGCGATGACAATGCGCCTTACTATAATCTTAGTGGCGTGCGCGTGAGCAAGCCTACCAAGGGCGTGTATATCCACAACGGCAAGAAAGTAATCATTAAATAATGGAGGCACTGACAATGAAAAAAGAATATATACAGCCACAAACCGAAGTGGTACTCTTGAATGGCGACACACTGATGGAAGGCGAATGGTGGAGCGTACATGTCGATCCCAACGAGGAGATCGAGGACGACGACATCGGCGCCAAGCAAGGCGCATTCAACGACAACGAGGATTGGCCAAGCTACAATCCTTGGGAAGACTGATGCAATACGATGGATACGCTCCGCCTCACTGACGGTGGAGCATGGCTTTTCTGCTTCATGCAAGATAGGTCTTCCAAGCAGCAGTTATTAACCAGTCGGGAAGCGGCGTAGGCATAGACCCTGACTAAATATACTTCAGTGGGGCACTACTTATACTTTAGTCGTTGTTAACATTTCGCCGCCTTCCGGCGCAAAACAATCAAACCTATGGCATTCTACAAGAAAATGCAGATGAAAGTGAACGGCAAGTGGTATCCCAAGTCCGTTCTCGTAGGCTCCGCCATTACCACGGAGCAGGTGGCAAAGCGTGTGGCAGCCGAATCGACGGTTAGCCCTGCCGATGTGCGTGCCGTGCTGACGGCATTGGGAGGCGTGATGGGCGACTACATGGCGCAGGGCCGCTCGGTGAAGCTCGACGGCATCGGCTCGTTCTACTTCACGGCAGCAACGAACAAATAACAACGTCGATACGGAAAAGGAAGTAACCGCAGCGCTCATCAACGGTGTGCGTGTGCGCTTCATTCCCAAGACCCGATTCCGTGGAGGCGGCACGAGAGCCAGTGGCGGCGGTCGCCGTGTCGTGCGTGGACTGACGGATGTGGACATCGAGTGGGAGGAGTGGAAAGGCGAAGTCGCCTCTGACACATCAGGCGCAACACCCATAGATGCGGGCTTGACCCCATAAGAAATGGCTTATAACTCTATAAGTTTGCGCAAGTCTTGTTGGGAAACAGAGCTTGCGTCTTTGCTTTATAAATCTTTAATGTGATTTTCGATGCGTAAAGAATATCCTGTTTCATTAAAAAATCTTTGCATCCTAACAGCTTGGCCACTTCTAAATAAAGGCTTGCTACTATTGGCTATGTATGCTTTTTTAAGATCAAATAATTGAGCCTGCTCTTCTCGCTCAAAATGAGATATGGTAGAGCGCAATTGCTTCTCCCCTTGCTTTATCCATTCGCTACCTTTCATCCCTCTCTGTTTAAGTTCAACAAAAATGATAGTTGTATGATGAAATAGGCAACAATCACAACGATTATCCATACTGCCATCTTCCTTCAGCAGTTCAACGCAATGGTCGATGGGGACAAAGCTAATAGATTCCTGCCTGTAATTATGTACGACAGCAATCCACTCCTTTCCGTTATTCTCGGAAAGAAAAGCAGGTTTTTCTGAAGAGGTGGAAGAGTCACATAATCCAAATACTTTCTTTTTGGAGATATGGATATGTTCTTTGGGAAAGAAATCTATCATAGCTGTTGCTCTATTTCCAATAGGTCGGCGAAACGATTGTTGCTGTCTTCAAGTTGACTGTTCAGGAAATTTTCATCTGACGGAAGTCCATTATAAGTATCTAATAAAGAAAAACAAGCCTTATTTTCATTATGCTCGTAGATGAATATGTCCTCTGTGGAAAAAGAAGAAGCAAGGGGATAAATACTGTTAATATTGTCCTTCATTTTATCATTGATTCTTTCATCCTCCTTCAATTGCCCAACCTTAATCGCCACTGTCAAGTCATTTATCAGATATGGGCTATGTGTTGTAATGATAAGTTTATTGGCATCCAACTTGTTATTAAACAACAACAAACTCTGCATCAACAGACTTTGTGACTTTGGAAACAGATTTTGCTCAGGTTCTTCTACAATGTTTATAAATG
This sequence comes from Prevotella sp. oral taxon 317 str. F0108, assembly GCF_000162415.1. NCBI lineage: Bacteria > Pseudomonadati > Bacteroidota > Bacteroidia > Bacteroidales > Prevotellaceae > Prevotella > Prevotella sp. oral taxon 317. The sequence goes on from NZ_GG740072.1 coordinate 1,009,545, forward strand.
CTGATTTATTAAATTTTGCAGATAGAGCAGAAAGTGCTATCCGTCTCTGTGTGTCCGTAAAGTTGTTGTCCGACCATATCCTCGAAACCTCTTCTTCAAAGCGTTTCGCTTCATCATTACTCATTTTGTGCGAATGTTTGGCTTGTTCGCTTACAGAATCTGACAGATAACGAGAAACGAGATACAGAGGTACAATAGATTGGAAGCCACTTGATGCTTCTTGCAATTTTACCTTGTAATCATTGCCCTTGACTGAAATAGTGTCGTTTGATTTGCTGTATTCCAAAGACGCTTCATTGATAGGGAGAATAAAATCTCCCTTTATAATGCTTTTTGCTTTATCATATTCAGACAGAAAAGTAAGCAAAGAATCTGGTAGTTCTTTTATCAGACTTGGATTGTTTACTATGCTGATGAAATTGCGTTCAGCCGGTACATACATTATCTGTGGCAATGGGTATATGCTGAGCGCGTCCGTATTTTTCTTGATGATAAAGTCTCCCTCCTTTGTATAAGTAAAATTATAGGAGTCTCCTTCGTAAAATATTTCAGTAAGCCCTTTTTTAAAATAGTTTGAAATCCGATGATAACCGCAATACTTGTTCCTGAATTTAGAAGCGGTGAATTCCTTTTCCTTGAAATCACCTCTTGTCAAAACTTTCTCTATCCAAACACATGTGGATATGAGTTTAGCTATTGTACTCTTTCCACTTCCTTGATTACCTACAAACACGGTAATCTTCCTAATTTGTATCCAACCATCATCGGTTTCTGTGGAAGTGTTAAGCGGACCGAAATTCTTGATCTTTATTCTACTCATAATATGTCTTTTAGAATGCGCTATATATTTACAGTGCAAAGATAACATTTTATTTCGATAATACAGCGTTTGCTATATATGTTTATTTCCACAAGACATCGCTTTTATTTTGTTAATGCAAGGTCAGTAATTAGGGGTGTACTTGGCTTGGAAATATATTATCTAAGCCAATTTATTCAATCTGCTTCTGCCTTTATTTCGTTCAAAAGTTCTTGTAATCTTCCTCCAACATCTTTTCCAAGTCCGAAGCCTTATAAAGTATCTTTCCCCGCGAACTGCGTGTAGGGGATAATCCTCCTGTTCCTATAATCCAGCAAGGTGCGAGGGCTGATGTATAGCTGCTCGCACACCTCCTTGCCTGTCAGGAAATGCTCACCGCCAAACAGCGGCTTATGTGTCTGTGCCACTTCCTTTATACGTTTGTTCACGCTACTGAGGGCGGACAGCACCACCTGCATGTCGTCCGCATCCATGTTCAAGTCTTTCACTGATTCCATCATACACTCGTCTTATTTGTTGTTCTTAGCTCTGTCTGTTTTTGATTTCTCCGATTTGGTTTCCAATAATCGTTCCACGTCCTCACGCTTGTAGTAGCACTTATACCCGATTTGGGAGAATGGCAGCACACCCGTATCACGGTAGTGCTGCAAGGTACGCTTGCTGATATTAAGCAACCTACACACATCACCGTTGTGCTGCCAGTCCGTATGCCTGCTCTGTTCCCCGAATGCCTTGTGGCAGGTCTCGGCAAGGCTGAGTATCTCATCCCTCAGCCTTGTCCAGTTTGAGTCCGTAATGATAAAGTATCCCATAGTTCTATTATTGTTTTATTTGTAATTCCGTTTCCTGTTCTGCGCTCCATCGCACGTTTCTGCCTGCAAAAGTATGGCGCATTTTCCATATCTCAAAGCAACAGGGAACAGCGGGGAAGTATCGGGTACTTGAAGGAAAAGGCCACGCTTTTCTTCGTCTGATATTTGCACCTTTTTGCCCTGTTTTCTCCTTTCACCACCTGTTTGATGTTGGTGCATATCCTGTTCAATCGGTGTTTGTTCAAGTGGCAGCTTGTGGCACTTTCGATTTGGACAAACGCTACCATATTCCTGTACTGATTCTATTGTTTGGAATATCAGTGCAGGATCCCGCAAACGTATGCAAAAGGCATACTTCTACCTCTGCCTTTTCTTGTTATTTTATCCTCAGCTTTGCCTTAGTTTTGGCTTAAATCAGTCTTTCTCCCCCTATCTCTCCATAAAAATCCATGAGAATTTCATAGCCAATGTACGCAACATTATGCAAGCACTCTCCGAATGCTTGGAATTTTCCCGTTCTCTTCCTAACTTCACTCATGGAAACAAAAACAGGCATATAATGAAAAGTAATGCAGATAAAGGAAAACCAGAGAGAGGGAACAGCACACCCAGACCAAGAAAGACTTCCTCCAAGAACTCGGAGATAGAGACCTACCTCTCCAAGCATTATGAGTTCAGATACAATACAGTATTGGGACGAACCGAATACCGCAGAAAATCTGATAGCGATTTTGCCAAGGTGGGTCGCTATGAAATCAATACGCTCCGCAGGGAGATAGACAACGACATCGGGATAATAACCTCATCGGATAATCTATACTCTATCATCGAGAGTAGCTTCTCTCCACGTATCAATCCCATACAGGAGTATTTCAAAAGGTTGCCATCGGTGGATATAAGCAGTAGTTCTCCCTTTGCGCTGAAAGCCATTCCCGACTTGGCAAGTTGCGTAGTTGTTCACAACTCTGACAAGTGGTTACAATACCTTACCAAGTGGCTCGTAGCAGTGGTCGCCAATGCAATGGATGACCGTGAATGCCGAAACCACACCTGCCTCGTGCTGACAGGCGAGCAGGGCAAGTTCAAGACAACATTCCTTGATTTGCTCTGTCCTTCAGCTCTTCACGGTTATAGCTATACGGGCAAGATATATCCGCAGGAGAAGGACACGCTCACCTATATCGGGCAAAACCTCATCGTAAATATAGATGACCAGCTCAAAGCTCTAAATAAACGTGATGAGAATGAGCTGAAGAACCTCATTACCTGCCCGATGGTCAAATACCGTATGCCCTACGACAAGTATGTGGAGGAACATCCCCACTTGGCAAGTTTCGTGGCATCGGTAAACGGCAACGACTTTCTGACAGACCCCACGGGCAGCAGACGCTTCCTACCCTTTGAAGTGCTTTCCATAGATATTGAGAGAGCAAAAGCTATCTCGATGGACAATGTCTATGCGGAAGCCAAAGCCCTGTTAAAGTCAGGCTTCCGCTATTGGTTTGATGATGATGAGATAGCCGAGCTATATAGGGAGAGTGAAGACTTTCAAGTACAGACTGCAGAGATGGAGCTTTTGTTGCGTTGTTTTGAAAAGCCAACGGAGGATGAAAGTTATTCGTTAATGACCACTACGGAGATACTCACCTATTTGGGTATTTATACTCACCAACCACTTGTTGCCAAGCGGATGGGCGAAGCCTTGAAGAAAGCAGAATATATAAAGGTGAGCAAACGAAGAAACGGTGGTAGCCCCATCTATGTCTACAAGATTAGGAAAATCTTGCCCTGCCCGCTCCTTCAAACTTGTAGTAGCCAAATGTAGTAGAATGTGTAGTATTGTCTTATACTACAAAGTAATACTGATTATCAATCACTTATCACAAAATAGTATGTAGTAAGAAGAAAGATGAAAAAGTTTGGAGGGGGAAAACTTTGGAAAAGGTAAAACCATAAAAACAGACAAACATAAATAATTATTATTCAATCTATTAAAGTATCAAAACAATGAAAGAAGAAGATTTATCACGTATCAAGCGATACCCCATCGTGGAGTATCTTGAAAGGAAAGGTATCAAGCCTGTACGTAGGACACCTTCCTATGCGCTGTACCGCTCACCACTCAGAGAGGAAACGCATCCGAGTTTCAAGGTGGACACAGAAAAGAATCTTTGGATAGACTATGCCGAAGGCAGGGGTGGAAGTATCATCGACCTCTTTATGCGTTTGGAGAACTGCACGCTATCGGAAGCCATCCGCCGTTTGGGACAGACTGCTCCCGATGATACTGCATATAGTCTTCACAATGACTTCACACCAAACAATTCCCAACCAGCAATGGCTGCAAGCGAGGCAAGGAAACTGATAAGTATATCAGACACCTTGCCGCCACATTTACAGGAGTACCTTACAAAAGTACGCTGCATTGATTTGGAGAGGGCTATGCCGTTTCTCAAATGTATCAGCTATGAGGTAAGGGATAGGCGATATCAAGCCATCGGCTTTGCCAATCCATCGGGAGGGTATGAACTTCGGGATAATGGTTCGTTCAAGGGAACGGTAGCCCCGAAAGACATTACTCCGATATTCACGGACAAACAGGCAGAACACGCAGCAGACAAGACACCGCCTGTATGTGTATTTGAGGGATTTATGGACTTCCTATCCTTTCTTTCAATGAAAGAAGAAATCACCAACCACTGTCTTGTGATGAACTCCGTGAGCAATGTGGCAAGGACTGTCCGCTATCTGAACGATCGACACCTGACCCATATCCGTGCCTTCCTTGACAATGACGATGCTGGGCGGAGAACCGTGCAAGAATTTGTAAGGGCTGGTTTCAAGGTGGAAGATATGTCCCAATATTACAAGGACTTCAAAGATCTCAACGAATATCATGTCAGCCGTGTCCGTGAGCGACAGAAGCATAAAGGGCAGATACAGGCACACATGTCAATTACAGATCAAAATCAAAACAAAGAATCAAAACAAGTCAAACTTAAAATGAAATAGAAATGGAAAAGAAAACTATGATGAGCGACAAAGACCTTTCATGGTTCTTGGAATGCCAAGATGATGAAATGGACAATGAGGTAATCTCACAGACGGAAGTACAACCCGTTCCTGTGGAGGAAACAACAACGGACGTAGAAATGAAGAAGGACCGTATTACTCAAGGAGAAGCGGACATCGCTTCTGAGCAATCCGAGCATACACGGAACACGGAGAACGTAACCGTTCAGAAACGCATCAGTGCCAAGATGAGAAAGAAAACACTCGAAGCCTACAAGCAAGCCTATCTTGTGCCGACCAAGTTGAACAACCGGAAGGCGGTCTATCTGAGTAGGGAAACACAGGAACGTGCCGACTTCATTGTGCGTAGATTAGGCGACAAAGGCAGCAACCTTTCAAGCTTCGTTGAGAACATAGTTCGTCAGCATCTGGAGGAATATGGTGAAGACATAGAGGAATGGAGAAGATTGTAAACCACAAGGAAAAGGTAGACGGTTTTCTGGGAAAAGGTCTCCCCTTTCTTCAAAATAGGTCTACCTTTTCAAGCAAATAGGTCTACCTTTTTTGCTAAAAGGGTCTACCTTTTCTTCTTCGGCTTAGTTCTCTGTGAGAATGCCACGAACGCAGTTAGTCATAGAATGCACGGAATTCATTTTTAGGCTATAAAACGTTTTAAGCGTAAATAATTTGTTCGGTAGCATTGCAAGACGTCAGTTTGTACCCACAAACTGCTCTTGCTCCCCTCGTTCGATTGTCGGGGAGATAAGACCGTAATCACTCCGTTCTCATCGGTCAGTATTCAGGAATTAAGAAACAATGAATCATCTACAATGATAAACTTTCAAGGAAACTTATATGAGCAGATACAATGGAAAAGCTGCCCGATGGCAGCAACAGGATAAGGAAGAACAGCGGATGAACAAAACGGAGTTCATCAAGGTAAGATGCACCTTAGAAGAGAAGCAGCGTATCAAGTCAAAAGCGGAAAGTGCAGGGCGGAAGTTCTCAGATTACTGCCGTGAGATACTCCTTAACGGAGAAGTAACAGCCGTTCCCAAGATGACAGACAATGAGAGGGAAGCCATTGCCATTCTCCATCATACAGGAAAGTTCTATGGACAGGTATCCAATCTCATCAAGGTCAAGGACGAAAGGTGGGTACTCATCACAAAGAACCTATCACTATGTGCAAAAGAAGCATTTAAGCGGTTTTACGACCCTCATTTTCGTGTGGAAGATGAGGTATATAAGGTCTTAAATCTAACAAGAAATGATAGGAAAATGTAAGGCGATAGCGCACGGCAGCACGGCTCTGGGCTATATTTTCAGAGAGGGCAAGCTCGGCTATCGGCTTGCCTTCCACAATCTTTGCAGCAGGGAGCCAAAGGCAATCTATGAGGAAATGAAAGTGGTCAGCGACTACAACAGCCGTTGCAGGAACAAGTTTCTCCGTATCGAAATAGGCATCGCACCTCAGGACGAGAAAAAGCTGCCTGTGTCCGAACTTATGAGGATAGCCCATTTGTTTGCCAAGCGAATGGGACTTGACAACCACCAATGGGTGGCAGTAACGCACAAGGACACCGACAACAGACACATTCATATCATTGCCAACCGCATCAGCCTTTACGGAGAAGTCTATGACACCACTTTTGTGAGCAACAGGGCAGCAAGAGTGGCGGAGAAAATAAGCCGCTCGAAAGGCTTGACCATTGCAAAGGAAGTAAAGGCTGAAAGGATGTATCAGAAAGCTAAATCCAATCTGACGAGAGAGCAAACAAAGAAAGAATTACAGCAAATCTGTTATGCCTTGTTGGACAAAAATAAAGGCGGTGGCATATCAGGGCACTCCATGTTTCTCTACGAATTGAATAAGAACAACATTACCATAGAGCGCATGAAGAATAAGCAGGGCAAAGTATATGGTTTGAAGTTCTCCTACTGTGGCCAGACATTCAAAGCTTCCGAAATCGGCAGGGAGGTCGGCTACCATTCCTTGCAGAAGAACTTTGAAGTAACCAACAAGGAAGAATCAAGGAAACCACATCTAACAGTACAAGAGCCGACAGAAAGGAAAGAACAACCTGATACTGGTTATCAACTCGTACCTCCAAGCCGTTCCTCAATTTCACGAGACAACGACACTCCACGAGCGCAGAACTCCATTGGTGCAGTGGCAGACACCATTGTTAGTGCAGCCGATGAACTAATGGAAGGCTTGGGCGATTTGATTACACCAACTGTACAGGGCGATGACTATGCCGAAACTGCATGGCAACGCAAACTCAGAAACCAAGCCAACAGAAAGAAAAAACGTGGAAGAGGATTATAACTCACGCCTAAAAAAATGCAGAAAGAAGAATATCTCATCAAGAACGCTTGTTATTCGCCAGCAAAGTATTATCTTTGCAAACAGAATAACAAGCGTTCTTTGCTAGGTAGAAAACAGCGAAGCCAAGTAGCTCGCTCGTTTCCAGATCGTTACCTGTTTAGTCTTATCAACAAGGTAACTTCTTTATTTTCAACAAGTTGTATTTTAAGAATTATCTTACCACGCGTTTTGGTGCATATTGCAGTGCGTTTTGGTGCAAAATGCATTGCAACATCACTCCTATTAACTCCATTTTTTAGTAGTTGTGGATGCAAATTTGGGAGAAATTTCCTTCAAAGAGAAATGCAAAAGCATAGTAAATGACCAAAAATAGTGAGGATAAGCCCTCTAAAATAGCTGGAATTTTATCTCTTGGACGCATTTTATATAGCTTTTAGCAGGTGTTTTTTGCTAGAATGGTTCGGACAACAAGCGCGGTTTGTAAAATATATTTATTGTTTTAACAAAACGTTAATAGGTGCTTTCGTAGATAAGAACAACGGCCATTGTTTTGCCTAAACAACAAGGATAAGCTGCTCATACCAAATCGGAGTGCAAGAAACATCGATTGTTTTGCAAGGAAATAAAATGAAAGGGGGCTCAGGTTTGCCTTGCGACCGAGATGAATAACACCGAAGAGAGACAGCAGCAATACAGGAAAAAATTGTTCTTTTTGAGTATTCCCTAAGCTTAATTATCTTTCTATTGTTTATGTATAAACAATTAACCTCGATGCAAAGGCCGCAAAACATTAACTTTGCTCCTAAGAAAACCGCAAGAGAAGAGAGTTTGCACATTGTTGGCATCTGCCAATCTGCACTATGTTGTGAGATGCGGTGCAAGAGTAGCCAGTTGGGTAAATATGCCTGATTCGAGGCATACAATTAAGGCTATGGAGTGGCGAAAGCGTTCCACAGACAATGCCATTGCTACACGCTCCCTGCGCATGGTTCTCACAAAGAATACCACCAAGTACCAGGGAAAGGCTGTCCTTGACCCGCAGGCACAGAAGATCTGCAACTTGGGATTGAAGAGTTTCAACGCAATTGCAGCGACCTCATACGAGCATTATAGCTGTGTGTTCAACCTCTTTGTGAGCAGGGCAACAAACACATTCGCCTAATCTTTCAATTCAAAGACAAAGGTTTTCGAGGGTACTCTGAGAGGAGTGGCAGGGGTAAAGTTCTTCATGCTTAGGCTTTCAAAGATTTGTGCATAGCCCATAAATGCCGCAAAAAACAGTGCGTTTTGATGCTAAATGCAGTGCGTTTTGGTGCTAACTACAATGCGTTTTGGTGCAAAACGCAAGGTAAAACGGTGCAAAATGCAGTGTGTTTTGCCGCTAAATGCAAGTCGATAAGCATAAATATCCGCAGAAATGGTATAAATGAAACCTCTTAGAGCCATGAAAAACATGGCTGAAAAAGGCGAAATAGTCGTTAAAAAGTAGCATTTTGGGGGCTAAAAGCAGGTAATCGGGCTTGAAAAAATACGAGGTGGCGACCAAACTAGAAAGGTAAAATGGTGCAAAATGCAAGTTTTGTTCTTAAAAACGGATAAGTACAGAGACGTGAAAGGCTAAAACTTGTGGCAATTTACCCACTTTACAGCCTATATTTTCGCTAGAATGGAGCGGAAATTAGAGCGATATTGTAAAGATAAAGATAAGAATTTAATTTTTTGGGGATTGCTTAGCTCGTGGGTTGCTGAGCTTATGAATGGATGAACCCGTGAGTGGATGAGCTTGTGAGTGGATAAGTTCGTGAGTTGATGTGCTTGAGAGCTGTTTGCTTGTGAGTTGATGTAGTCGTGAGTCGATGAGCTTGTGAACCTGTGAGTTGACGAGTTCTTGAGTTTGTAAGTTGGTGAATTGACATATTTGGGAGTTGTTGGGTTTTCGTGAGCCATAGGCCAGTGAGTTGATTTGTGGTGCACTTCGTATATGGGAAGCGGGCTCATCTTATGTTGGCATCGAAAAGACAACAAACTCCTCACAATTATAGAAATAACAAAAGTCGAGACTGTTTCAATGTAAGAAGTGGGTTGGGGCTAGGCCCTAACCCACTTCTTTATATACACGCATCTGTAAAACTTATGCCTGCATTGTGTGCATTTCGGTATTTATGCGTATCTTTGCCTTTGTAAAAAGTTACACATGGCAAAAACATTCACCACATTCGGCCATTCGTCCGACGAGTTTCGTCGCGACGAATTGGTACGTAAAATAGAACATGCACTGCAAGAGCTCACCCTTGGCGAACTTGAAGCGCTGTATTACGACATGATTTCGAAAGACTATCTAAGAGACTAGGGCTTATGAACACGAAAAAGAATAAGGAAGAGCAGATACTTATCCGCATTACCGGACAAGACCGACCAGGGTTAACCGCCTCTGTAATGAAAATCCTAGCTCGTTACGATGCACAGATATTAGACATCGGACAAGCCGACATTCATAGTTCGCTGTCGTTAGGAGTGCTTATCCGTATCGACGACAAACACTCTGGTCAAGTAATGAAAGAACTTCTCTTTAAGGCCACCGAATTGAACGTACACATTGGCTTTGAACCCATTGGCGACCAGCAATATGAAGATTGGGTTCACGGACAAGGCAAAAATCGCTATATACTTACCCTTATTGGCCGTAGCCTTTCGGCCAAACAGATTGAGGCGGCCACAAAGGTAATATCGTCGCAAGGGTTCAACATCGACTCCATCCTTAGGTTAACAGGCCGTATCAGCATTATGAACCCCGACAAGAACGTGCGCGCCTGCATTGAGTTCTCGTTGCGAGGAACGCCACAAGATCGCTCGGCCATGCAGAAACAACTAATGGCCCTCTCGGCCGAAATGGGTATCGACTTCTCGTTTCAGAAAGATGACATGTACCGCCGCATGCGTCGCCTGATATGCTTTGATATGGATTCAACCCTCATCCAAACAGAATGTATTGACGAATTAGCCATGCGTGCTGGCGTTGGAGATAAGGTAAAGGCCATTACCGAAAGTGCCATGCGAGGCGAGATAGACTTTAAAGAAAGTTTCAGAAAGCGCGTTGCACTGCTCAAAGGCCTTGATGTCGGGGTGATGAAAGACATTGCCGAACACATGCCTATTACCGAAGGCGTTGACAGGTTGATGGCGGTACTGAAACGATATGGCTACAAAATCGCCATATTAAGTGGCGGATTTACCTATTTTGGTGAGTTCCTGCAACACAAATATGGTATAGACTACGTATATGCCAACGAGTTGGAGGTTGACGACAACGGAAAACTGACTGGAAACTACGTGGGAGAAATAGTAGACGGGCATCGCAAGGCCGAACTGTTGAAACTTATTGCGCAAGTGGAAAAGGTAAATTTAGCACAGACTATCGCCGTTGGCGACGGCGCAAACGACTTGCCCATGATTTCAGAGGCGGGACTTGGCATAGCCTTCCATGCCAAACCGCGCGTTGTGGCCAATGCCCAGCAGTCTATCAACACCATCGGACTAGACGGTGTGCTCTACTTCCTTGGCTTTAAAGACAGCTACATCAATGCCTAAACAAGCATAATACAAACAAAAA
>NZ_GG740072.1:1020816-1034215 GCF_000162415.1 Prevotella sp. oral taxon 317 str. F0108
TGCCGTTTTTGTCGGGGCGACAGGATTCGAACCTGCGACCGCCTGGTCCCAAACCAGGAGCGCTACCGGGCTGCGCTACACCCCGAATCGCAAAACCCATTGTTGTTTTGCGGTTGCAAAGGTACTACTATTTGTTGGGTACTGCAAATATTTGTTTAACTTTTTATGATATCTAAGTCTACAAATATCTTTTTAAGTATTTGTACGCCACGTTCCACTTGCTCTTCCGTATGCGTTGCCATCAATGCCATACGCACAAGCGTATCTTGCGGCGCACATGCCGGCGGAATGACGGGATTGATGAAAACGCCCGCTTCGAAGGCCAGCTTTGTTACAAGGAAAGTTTTCTCCACATCGTGAACATAGAGTGGGATAATGGGACTTTCGGTGTCTCCAATTTCAAAACCTTCCTCTCTAAAACGGCGCAGCGCATAGCGGGTAACCTCCCAGAGCCTTTCAATGCGTTCGGGTTCTTGCTGAATGATGTGCAAAGCTTCGAGTGCCGCTGCCGTTGCAGCAGGCGTGTTGGATGCGCTGAAGATGTACGAACGGCATGTGTGGCGAAGGTAATTGATGGTATCGGCATCCGATGCAATAAAGCCGCCGATGGATGCAAGGCTCTTTGAGAATGTTCCCATGATAAGATCCACCTCGTCGGTAAGGCCGAAATGCTCGCAAACACCACGGCCATGCTTGCCAAAAACACCAAGGCTGTGTGCCTCGTCCACCATAACCGAGCAGTTGTACTTATGTTTCAAGGCCACAATCTCAGGAAGTTTGGCCAGGTCGCCCTCCATAGAGAACACGCCATCCACAACAATCAGCTTAACGGCCTCGTGAGGTAGCGACTTGAGAATGTTCTCCAAGTCTTCCATATCGTTGTGTTTGTAGTGCAGCTGTTTGGCAAACGACAAGCGCCTTCCGTCTACAATGCTGGCATGGTCGCGGTCGTCACAAATAATATAGTCGCCTCTTCCAACCACCATTGCCAGCACACCCTGGTTAACCGAGAAACCCGTAGAGAAACATAACGTATCATCCTTCTGCACGAATGTGGCCAACTCTTTCTCCAATTGTACGTGTAAGTCTAGCGTTCCGTTAAGAAACCGACTTCCGGCACAGCCAGAGCCATACTTGTCTAGCGCGTCTTTGGCAGCCTTCACCACCCTTTCGTCTCCCGTCAGTCCGGTATAGGCGTTCGAACCAAACATCAAAACATGATGTCCATCCATCTCTACTTCGGTTCCCTGTTTGCTGGTTATCTCGCGAAAATAGGGATAGACACCCGCTTTAATATATTTTTGCGGTTCACGATAAGCCTTGTATCTTTCTTGTAATTGTCCCATTTTTAAATAGGTAAAAGAACTATTTTTTGTTTATCAGAGTGCAAAGGTACGAAAAAATACAGCAAAACGCCTATCTTTTCAAAGAAATCGGCCTTTAAAGCGTTTTTCGTCTGTTATGTGCTGTTATCAAATGTTTTTTATTATCTTTGCAATAAGGCTTGATTAACGCCCTTAAAACGAAGTTAAACCCTGTCTGGAAACCATAAAACGAAACGGAATGAAAAAGAAAATTGTATTCATCATGAACCCCATATCAGGGACGGGAAGTAAGAAAGGCATTCCCGAAGCTATTGATAGATACATCGACAAGGAACTTTTCGACTACGAAATACGAACCACCGAGTATGCCGGACATGCTTGCCACATTGCCACCGAGGCCAAAGAGCAAGGTGTAGACGTGGCGGTGGCCGTTGGCGGCGATGGAACCGTTAACGAGGTTGGGCGGGCCATTGTGGAGTCTGACACGGCCTTGGGCATCATTCCCTGCGGGTCGGGCAACGGATTGGCACGCCATCTGATGTTGCCCATGAACGTAAAGAAATGTTTGCAGTTGATAAACACGTGCGAAATACACAGGCTGGACTACGGGAAAATTAACGAACACTACTTTTTTTGCACCTGCGGCATGGGGTTCGATGCCTTTGTTAGCCAGAAGTTTGCGCAAGCTGGTAAGCGCGGCCCCATCACTTACGCCGAAAACATCCTGCGCGAGGGCTTGAAGTATCAGCCCGAAACCTATGAAATAGAAGACGAAACGGGCGTACATCGCTACAAGGCCTTCCTTATTTCGTGTGCCAATGCCTCGCAATATGGCAACAATGCCTACATTGCGCCAAGGGCATCAATGAGTGACGGATTGCTAGACGTTATCATCATGGAGCCTTTCGATTTGCTTGATGCGCCGCAAATTAGTCTCGACATGTTTAACAAGACCCTCGACAAGAACTCGAAGATAAAGACTTTCAGATGCAAAGAACTAAAAATACACCGAAAGAACGAGGGTGTAATACATTTTGACGGCGACCCTGTTGAGGCTGGCAAAGACATTGTTGTGTCTCTAAAAGAAAAAGGTATTAATGTGATTGTAAACCCCGATGCCGACAAGTCGTTGCGAGAACCCAACGCCTTCCAATCTATTGCCGCCTCGCTTTTCAATGAACTCAACGATATGCGCCGGGTTTTCAACAAACGAAGTCAAAAGCTACCGCTGCTGGGAAAGGTTATCCAACGAAAGCTTACGCGTTAAAAGCCACAGGCAGTTGCGCTGAGCAATAATCAAAACAACCTTTCAAACGTGCAATATCTGCCTTAAAGCCTAAGTCTAGATTTGGATTTAGGTGGATGGCGATTATGCTTATTCGCACTGAAAAGTGGGTAAATTGTTGGAGAACCTGCAAGCTAAGCAGTTGATGAGGCAACCAGTTAACGAGCAGACAAGAAGAGCAGTCTGGTAAACAAGTAGATGAGTAAAGGTGAGAAGTTTGGTCAATGATTAGGCGAGTTAACGAATTGTCATGGTAGGTAGTTTAGCTAACAAGTTGGCTGGCACAGCCATCTTTTCACCTTTTCACCTTTTCACCTTTTCACCTTTTCACCCTTTCACCTTTTCACCCTTTCACCTTTTCACCCTTTCACCCTTTCACCTTTTCACCCTTTCACCCTTTCACCCTTTCACCCTTTCACCTTTTCACCCTTTCACCCTTTCACCTATAAAAGCGGAAAGCGAAGCGTGCCTATAATGGCCGCTCCGCCTTCTTAAAGTATAATGGTTCAACAATTAGCCTTTGCAAATTGTCAGTCAGCAGTTCATTTACCTCTCACGCTAATAGACAACGCCCCAAGGCAGAATTTCCTCATCTTCTTCCTCCTCGTCGAATACAAATGACTTTGCATCGGCATCGTCTGATTGGTTACCAGAGTTCTGCAACATCAGTATCGGTTCATACTTATTGGTAACAATCTCGGATATTGGTTTTATATAATTCGTCTTCATAGCTCATCCCTTTCATTATTGTACAGATACCTTTACTCCATTAATAACATACACACCAGCGGCAACAGGAACAGACTGTGTTTCGTTGGCCTTCAAGTTCAGCTTGGCCACACTTATGCCGTTTACACCAAACACTTCAACGCGTTGTGCCTTCTTTGCAAAGAATGTAATCATTCCGTTTGCGGCGGTTACTGCTAGGTCGGCGTTAGCTTTTACGTTGTTGATGCCCGTTGTTTCACCATTCTCGCCAAACACAACATCGAAGGAGGCCATCTTAGCACCGCTTGTACTGCTGAACGAATAGTACGAACGGAATGGTCTTACTTTCACTAGCTTCGGGTCGGAAGGCAAGTTCAATGATGAATAGTACTTGTTGTTGGCGAAATAGAACACCTTTTCAACCTTATCTCCACAATAGGTACCCCTATTTTCAAAGGCATAGTTCGTTCCGTTTCCACTTCCCGTGGCCTTTTCGCCAATCAAGTAAGTCTTGTTTTTGTGGGCGATGGTGGGCATAATGTCCGCTCCATGCTGCATGGCCACGAACGATAGACCGTCTTTTGGCGTATAAGCATCGTTCACCAATATCATGTAGGGCTTGTTGGCCTCGGTTGCCATTCCCTCAACCTTAACGAAATGAGCATCGCCATCGAACTTCATATAGTCGTAACCCGGTTTCTGTTCAGGACTAACATTAAGGCAATTGGTTGCTTGCATCACATATACCTCAAACGAGCAACCGTCTCCCTTGTTCACGTGCTTGCCGTCTGTCAATGCCAAAGTGAACGGCAACATCAACGTTGCTTTCTTTGCTTGGCTGTTGGTTCCAGTTACTTCGCGCGTATAGCTAGCGTAGTTTGCAGCATCAACGCGTATCTTATAAGGAGAATAGAAAGGCTGTTTGTCTGTAAGAATGATGTTTCTTGCGGCCTTATAGGTTCCACCTTCCTCTGCATAAGCAAAGTTGTCGGCAGCATGAGTGGTGTTCTTGGGCAAGAATACCAGGGCGTTCTTAGCCAGAGCATTCTTCAATGTGGTCCACGAGCTGCCGTTAGACGAGTAAGCGCCTTGCATTTGGCTCCCCATGTCTACATAAAGCAGCTTGTCCATTGCGGCGGGTACGTTACTTCCGCCAGCTGCAATAGCAGTTTCCAACTGCTCTTTCACCGCTTCTACAGAGCTATATCCTAAGTTACCTTCATTATCTTTGGATGTAACAACGGCGCCATAGAACTCACCGCTTTCTGCTTCGCCATAGAACGACTTGTCGTATATCTTCTCGAAAGCAACACTCGGCGTATAGGTTCGGGCCACAAGGTGTATCTCCATGTCGTAGTATGCGTAATAACGATGCTGTGTAGCAGTGGTAGGAGCGATGTTATAACGCGTCTCGTCTGTGGTGAAGACGTAAGCGTTGGTCATGTAATCCTTGTTTTCTTCTGTTGGGGTCATCACCACATTGTTGAACAGACCGCCCGCTGCGGCATACTTTTCAAGCGTAAAGGGATATTCAATCAACGAAGTTGCAGTGCCAGTCTTGCTTACTTCATCGGCATTGTTAAACTTAAACGCCTTTGTTCCTGCCGTGGCCACAAACACTTTCTTCGTGTAATCGTAGTTGGCCGCAAAGTCGGGATGACGGTAGATGTTGTTGTTCGACTCGCCAAAGAGGTTGAAATATTCGGACTTTACAAAACCGAAACGTGCATTGCCGTTAGACGAACCATCGTAATATGTATTGTCGGCACACTTGCTCTTCAAGTTTTCGAAGGTAAAATGGCAAGCAGTGTTGAGCCAATCGCGCGGTATATAGAAGTAGAACACACCCCCGCCCACGCTGAAATCGTTAGAAACGAACTCGCGAGAAATCTTCATGTCGCCGTGGGTGCACATCAGTTCCATGTGATTGATGTAGGGGTCGAGTGCCTCCACTGTCAGCTCGAGGTTCACAAGGCCGTTCCCTCCTACTACTTCCAACTTTACGGCATCATTGTTCAAGTCGTCCATTACAAAGTTTCCAGGCTGAGTGACGTTAATTTCTTTGGCAGCCTTACCCGTTTTGTCGTAGACTTTCAATGTATAAGCACCCGATGCGTTAGAACGTTCCCATTGTGCAGTTCCCACATTGTCGTATTCTGCAAAGTAAACGGGACTACCTGGTTTGGTTCCAAACATGTACAAGTTGTTACATACTATTCCTTCTCCGACAAGGCTAAACCGACTACCTGTTCCATTGCCTATCGTTAGGGTATTGTTTGGGTCAACTACCAAGTAGTTTGAAGTGCCAACAACATTGATGCGTCCTTGAGCGTCAATCTCCCATTTTTGTTGTGTGGTGCCAAAGGTCGCATCTCTCTGTAAGTACCAAACGTCTCCACCTTCTATATATTTAATGTAGAACTTTTGCTCTGCACTTATGGTATAATTCACCTTTGCAGAAGTGATACGATAGTGCAAAGGCACATCATTTCCTTTTTGGTCTTTGGTACAAACAGGCGTTTCGGCAAAGTAAGTTTGCCCTGGTTGTATCTCGAAATAACCCATTTGGTCGATGGTTACCGCTTTGATTGTTTTGTTACCAACGGCAGAACCTGCTGTACGGCTATTCAAATCCAAGGTTTCGTCAACGCTAGCCCCTTCGTAAAACAGCGACTGAGCCATCAGGTCTTTCACGTTTCTGTAAACATAGCTTTGTCTTTTTACGCCCGTATAGGTGTTTTGGGAGATTTGTCCGAGGTCCACTTTCCCCGTGGGGAATGGGCATTGCACAACACTTACCCCCTCCGCGCTAGCTTGTTGCGGAGCAATGTTAACCTTAAATGGAGCTTCGGGAGTGAAAGTTAGCTCAACATATTTTAATGTAACGCCCACGTATCTTCCCGAAACGTGGCTGTTAACACCATTGGCAATCTTAAAATAAAGTATGTTGCCCATGTCGCTCTCCACCATACTGGTGCGTTCGATGGTGAATTCTTCATTGCTCATACCCTTTTTCAGGTTCTTATAATAGGCCGACATGAAATCAAACCTCGAATTGGTTTCACCGAAATAGAAAGCGCGATCGTGCGTTACGCGAAGCTTGGCTTTTCCGTTTCCAAACACGTCAACGTTGTTTTGCACAATAATCTTATAGCTTGTAAATCTGTATCCATGTGGCAAAGCGAAGGTAATAAAGCCATCTTCTCGCTGTCCGCCAAACACTTGTATGCCCGTATCGGCTCCTGTGTTATAAAGGTTGTTGCCATGTACGGCCAATTGTCCGTTTGGTGAAAGCGTTTTTAGGTCAGATGCGGTCATTGTCAGTGGCAGTTGGTGGTGTTTCCATGTGGCAAAACCGCCCGATGCAAAGCCGGTTTCGGTTGTTCCACTAGAATAAGTGGTCTGCGAACAAATCATACTACCTGTGTTTTCGCTCACTATAACGTTTTGCGCCCTGCTTGATATTCCGCAAAACATACTACTGAGCAAGAGCATGGCGAACAGTCTGCCACATGCCTTTGCGTGTAAAAACATTCTTCTCATAACACTCGTTTTTTAAATTAATAATTGTTGATAGATATACTTCTTTTCTCGTTCCTCGAAAAGTGCGTTTTCTCGCCATGACAATGTCCGAGCAAGCTCGACGTTGTTCATTTGGCTTAACGAAAACGTTCATTTTATTAAAACACATACACAACTCAATTGTTTCGCAACATACTACTCCCTATTATTGGGAGATGTGCAGCTGATTAAGAATGGCTGCTATCTAAGGCAAGGCCTCTTTTCCGTTAATAACAGATAATGCGGAAGTTGCATCTACTCATAAACTGCATCGTTTGATAGAGCTTAAACCCTCGGTAACAAAGTTTTCACTGTTGTCGTTAATACTTCTGGTCCTATCATTAGGTCAGCATCTCACTGTTTATTCGTTTCGTTATCTCTGAGTACCTACACCCTTACAGCGGTGCTTATCCTTTTTGAAACGGAGAATAATAATGGCATTCTCAATTTGTTATCCATGCCATTTTATCGCCTTCTGATTTTGTTTGTCAGAATGTTTCAAGCGCAAAAGTAGACTTAATACTTCATTTCAGGAAATAATTGAGGGCGCAAAATGGCGCAAAGACAAACAAATAATACGCAAACCAACGCAAATTGTTTGAAACATGCAGGCAAGAAGTGCGTTTTTCGTTATCAGAATGCAAAGTTTTGATTGAGCCAGCTAGGCTATCCCAAAATATTTTCATATCTTTGCCACAAAGTACAGCTGTTTACGCCCCTCGCATTTGCCTGCGAAGGCAAGCGTTTGAACATATCCCACAAACAAGCAGCTGAAAAGAGCTCAAATGGTTCTTAATTAACAGGATAGCGCCAAAGACTAACCATTGAACTGACGAACAACAATACGCGACCTTCAACCAAATGTCGCAACTCTGAGAACTTATACTGCATTCGGCACAATGCTAAGCCGACAAAGATACGTAAAATCAACAACATTAATCACAAATGAAAACAACTACTTTAACCGCCCAATTCGAAAATTTCGTTGCCTTGTACACAAAAGACAAGGAAGAACGAGTGCGTTTCTTCGTTTTCTTTGCAGGTGCCATTCAGCTCATTGTCTTTACCTTGCTGAATATTGTGGGTACAATTGGCATCTACCATCCCTTCTTGCAAACGGTTTCTTTCGCACTCCTTGCGTTATGTGTAGCGATGGTTACGCTATACCTTCGCCGTACGCTGTCGCTTGTTTCTGCCTTCGCCACATTTGCCATTACAGCCCAACTACTTGAAATGACGCGCATTGCATTTCTTCTCTTCATGAAACCCTCAGGCTACGAAGCGATGGTTATATATTACCAAGTAGGTTCTTACACCATCTTACTTTACCTAGCTTTGGGCTTTATACCCCAAATACCCATCCTAGTAACGGCTTTAAACATTGCAACATTACTCTTAGTAACGTTTTACGACGGCCACGCCATCGACCAGCAAATCGCGCTACTCTTCGCATTACTCTGCATTTTCACTTGTGCTCTGGCTGTCATTAGCCGACGAGGCCTCCACAAAATACAGCAAGAAAACAAAGATTATCAAGACACGCACAACTCGATACTCACCGCTTTCAACATGAGCCAAAGCGAACTGATAGCCTATTTGCAAATATGCCGAGCCAAAGAACCCAACAGCAAACACGTCGACATGCTTTTAAGTCAACTTAACGAGCAATCGAAACATAACCTTGTCCATGCGGCGATGGTTTTGAAGAAAAAGCACGATGCCCAACAACTTGAATTAAGTAAATGCTTTCCTAGCCTTACGCATACCGAATTGGAAGTGAGCAGACTTGTGGTTGAAGGGAAAACGCTTGGCGAAATTGCGTTAATTATGGGAAAGACAACGACCAACATCAGCACTGTGCGCGGAAATGTGAGGAAGAAACTTGGCCTGCAACCCAGCGAAGACCTTGTAGAAAAACTAAAAGAACTGGCCGCACCTGCCAACAAAGCTTTGAGAAAGACCTTTTAAAGGTAAACCAACACCTCTTTTACCTGCCTATATTGTTAGGCTATTGCCCTTTTATTCTCAATCAACACCCTTACATGCACACATGAAAAGGGCCACATCTCACTCTTTACACAGAGTGGATGTGGCCCTTAAGGTTTTGTTCTTGTCACGCTCAGCTATTGGCCTACACCCGATGTGGGTTCAACAGATTGTCCATAGACACCTCCGTTTGGCCTGCATGTGCTTATCAGCTTTCCTTATATATAAAGGACTAATGGCACAGTTTGCACAACAGCTGTTGCAACATTTATTTGTTAGTTGCCCACCACCACAGCAAAATAAGCCTTCTTGCCTGTTGGGTAAATGCCTTGTATGTAAAGCACAGGGTCTTTGCTTGTCGATGCCTCCTTAACGGCTTTCTGCAAGTCGTCAGTCGACTTGATTATCTGTTCGTTCACCTTCTGAATGATAAATCCTTTGGCAACGCCAGCATCTTTAAGTGCACCATTGTTCACCCTTATAACTTCCAAGCCCGTGCTTATATTGAGTTGTCGTTTTTGTTCGTCGTTAATTTCCTTGAAGTTGCCGCCAAGAATGTCTAGATCGGCGCTCTTCATCACCTTCGTGTTGCCCTGAGCATTCTTCAAAGTGGCCGTAGCAGTGGTTTTCTTCTTATTACGCAAGTAAGTAATGGTAATCTTATCGCCAGGCTTTTTGCCCGAAAGCAATTCTTGAAGTTCGGCCATCTTGGTAAGCTTTCTTCCATCGGCAGCCACGATAACGTCGCCAGATTTCAACCCAATAGCCGAACCTGCGCCACCGTCTTCAACCGAATCAACATATATACCATCGTTTGTTCCCAGGTCGTGTTCTTTGCCTTTCTCCTTTTCAATGTCGAGGTAAATGCGCACGTCGCTACCTTTAATGCCCATAACGGCACGCTGAACGCTACCATATTGCTTGATGTCGGCCACCACCTTATTCATGATGGTTGTGGGAATGGCAAATCCATAGCCGCTATACGAACCCGTTTGCGAATAGAGCATGGCATTGATGCCTACCAATTCGCCTTGGGTGTTTACCAGTGCGCCACCCGAATTGCCCTGATTGATGGCAGCATCGGTCTGGATAAACGACTCAATGGGATTGCCGCCCAACGTACGAGCCTTGGCACTAACGATACCTGCAGTAACTGTTGAGTTGAGGTTAAAGGGGTTTCCAACGGCCAACACCCATTCACCCACTTTCAGTTTGTCGGAATCTCCAATAGGTAAGGTGGGCAAGTTCTTTCCGTCTATCTTAATCAGCGCAAGGTCTGTGCTTTTGTCCGTGCCAATAATGCGAGCAGAAAACTCCCTGTTATCGTTTAGGGTTACCGTAAGTTGGTCGGCACCTTCAACCACGTGGTTGTTAGTTACGATATAGCCGTCTGCCGATATGATAACACCCGAACCAGTTGCTTCGCGCTTCGGGGTTTGCACTTGTCGTTTTTGTGTTCCGCCATTGCCTCTTCCTGGACTTCCAAAGAAGTCATCAAAGAAGTCGCTAAATGGGTCGCTCTGCACTTCAACGGTTTGCACCTTTGAGTTCTGAACATACCGAATATGCACAACGGCGGGCAGTGCTTTTTCAGCGGCAAAGGTAAGGTCTACGGGTTGTGCCGGCATCGCTGGAGATGCTGCAGCAGCATTTACCTTCATAAATGAACCGGCAGAGAATGCAATAGAAAGCACGCATAATCCGCCAATGAGGTACTGTGAATACTTTTTCATTGTTTCTTTCTTTATTTTTTAAATTACTATTTTTGTCTTGTCTTAGCTTTCCGCCTGCAAATATAGGCGCAAATATTTAAATACAGCAACATCGCCACCTTTCTTTATCCCTATTTAACATACACGAATATCATATTAACGCCTATTAAAGCCGTGGTAATTACTATTTGAAATAATTAAGCATCCCAACCCCTAGCATTTATTACGCATTACTTATATCAAACAGCAAATAGACATTTAATCCGTTTAGACTTTTGGTATTTCTATAAATTGAGCGGAGTTTTGCCTTTGTGCCGTAAAACCAAGACAAACAACCGCGCATGTACAAAATGACGGAAAAATACGATGAAATCTCAAATTCGGCCTCATTTGTCTGTGGCAAAACATGGTCTACTCTCAAATAGTGATCGGGCGGAAGCTATTCAATGCTGTCTCCACAAACTGGAAACCGCTTGTCGATGCCCAACTACTCATGCGTTTACATGATGCTGTTGACATTGTACACGAGCAGCATGGCCTGCAACCGCCCACACTGGCCCTCGCAAGTCTACATGTTTTCCACGCCACTGCCATACGTACATATACGATGCAATAGTTTTTGTCTATATTTTAGTCGGAAATTTAACATTATAAGTGCCATTTTCGTCCACCAATCGCCAACCTTGCCGCAAAAAATCGATTCTCGCGAAGGTTTGTTTTGATGCAAAATAGGGGTGGCATGTGCATGGGGAAAAATGAATATTTATTTAAACAAAACGCCATTTGCACCTATTTCGGGGCTATTTGCTGCTAAATGCAGTGCGTTTTGGTGCAAATTGCAGTGCGTTTTGGTGCAAATTGCAGTGCGTTTTGGTGCAAATTGCAGTGCGTTTTGGTGCTAAATGGAATGCGTTTTGGTGCTAAACGCAAGGCATTTCGGTGCTAAATGCAGTGCGATTTGGCACTAAATGCGAGATAATTACGCATAAACATCCACAGTAATGGCATAAACAAAACCTTTTAGAGCCATGAAACACATGTCTAAAAAGGGCAAAATAGCCGTTAAAAGTAGGGTTTTAGGGGCTAAAAGCGAGTAATTGGAGTTGAAAAAATACGAGTTGGCAACCAAACTAGAAAGCCAAAATGGTGCAAAATGCAGGTTGATGACTTAAAAATAGACAAGTACCAAGAAGCAAAAGGTTATAAATGGTAGACTTTTACATACTTTTCAACCTGTATTTCCGCTAAAACGAAGCGAAATTTAAAGCGGAATTGTAAAATAAAAGACAAAATTTTAAGTTTTAGATGTGACAAGCTTTCGAGCTGATGAGTTGGTGGGTTGATGAGCTTTTGAGTTGGAGTGTTGGCAAATTGATTTTTTGGGGAGTTGTTGGGCGTTAGTTAGTTCATGTTCAAATTCGCGCATAAGACATTTAATTCCAAAGCCAATCCTTTTGGGTTATAACAACTAAACGGAAAGACGAGTTGACAAGCTGGCTTGTGGACAGGTTATCGTGTTGATAGGTTAAAGAACGAATAAGCTAACAAGTTGCCTTGTTAAGTTAGCCTACCGCAACTAAATTATAAGAATGCCGTTACTCCCAACACGCGTTGATGGTTGTAGGCTATTGGGTTTTCTTAGTGGATATACTTTAAAGTTGGTGAGCTTTTAGTTATTGAGTTGAATTGATTCTCAAGCTGAAGACCAACGAACTCACCGCTCGTTAAAGCTCGAAAAGCGAAAACTCATGAACTAAAAGCTCACCTACTTTAGAAGCTTATATAGCTATACTGCTTAGCAAAATGCATTATTTACAGCTCCCATCCCACGGCACTTGCGCCAAGAACGGCAGCCGAAGAGCCTTCAAGGCCGCTAATGAGGAACTTTGCCTTGTCTTTGAAAATCTTCAATACGTTCTCATCGTATGCCTTTTTAAGCGGTTTCATCAGCAAATCGCCGGCTTTGGTCAGCCCACCGAAGAAGATAAACGCCTCTGGCGACGAGAAAGCTGCGAAGTCTGCACATGCCTGGCCAAGTATTTTGCCAGTGAACTCGTAAACGTCGATGGCCAATTTGTCGCCCTTAGCTGCAGCAAGCGATACATCAAGCGATGTAATTTCTTCGGGTTTCAAGTCGCGAAGTACAGAGGGAGTTGTGCTTTTCTCCAAAAATTCGCGTGCTGAACGTGCCACACCCGTTGCCGAGCAATAGGTTTCCAAACAACCAAAGCGACCACAACCACAGCTGCGTCCGCCTTCTCTTTGGGCGATAACGTGTCCCAACTCGCCTGCAAAGCCGTCGCAGCCATACACCACTTGCCCGTTAATAACGATGCCAGAGCCAACGCCCGTGCCTAGCGTGATAACGATAAAGTTTTTCAAACCACGTGCAACGCCATAAATCATTTCGCCAATGGCGGCAGCGTTAGCATCGTTGGTAAGCGCAACGGGGATGCCGCCGAGCCCTTTGGAGAACATATCGGCAAGAGGAACAACGCCATTGTGTCCCCAAGCCAAGTTAGGAGCAAACTCTATCGTGCCTTTGTAGTAGTTGCCGTTAGGCGCCCCGATACCCATTGCCTTAATGGTTTGAATACCACCTACTTGCTCAATGATAACGTGCAATGCGTCGAGCGACGCCTTAACATAGTCCTCTACGTCTGCATAGGCTTGTGTCTTAATGGCCGTAGTGGCCTTAATTTCGCCTCGGCTATCAACGATACCGAATACAGAGTTCGTTCCACCCAGGTCTAAACCAATCACGTATGGTTTCAGTTCTTCTTGTCCACTCATGTTGTGTCTTTATTTTTTTAGTTTAGTAA
>NZ_GG740072.1:1035257-1046079 GCF_000162415.1 Prevotella sp. oral taxon 317 str. F0108
AGTAATAATTGTTTGCTTTCGTCGATGATAGGCTTAAAGGCTTGTCCTTTACGATGGCCATGTTGCGCCATCTTTTGGTCTGTACCTTGTATTTAGCCTTAAATTAAGCGTTGACAAAGTTATGAAAAATATGGAATAACACAAACTTATAAGTTGAAAATTTGCTCAATTCGCATATTTTTTGCAATTTTGCATCCGTTATGCCCTTACCTTTTCATATAGATATTGTAGACATTGTATTCAAGGGAATACTTATTGGTCTTATTGCCTCTGCCCCGATGGGGCCTGTGGGGGTGCTTTGCGTTCAGCGAACCCTGAACAAAGGCAGATGGTATGGCTTTATCACAGGCATTGGTGCGGCGGTAAGCGATATGATTTACGCCTTGGTTACTGGCTATGGTATGAGTTTCATCATGGATCTCATCACCGCTCCGCGCACGCTTTTCGCCCTTAAAATATCGGGAAGTGTGTTGCTGATGTTGTTTGGGATTTACTGTTTCAAGTCTAATCCCACCAAGAAAGTGCATTACAGCGGTAAGGGCAAGGGCACATTGATACACAATGGCATAACCGCTTTTCTCGTTACTTTCTCTAATCCACTTATCATTTTCCTCTTCATGGCCACCTTCGCGCAGTTTGCCTTTGTTGTTCCCAACAGGTCGTGGCTGATGATTGGCGGATATACAGGCATTGTTTTGGGCGCGCTGATATGGTGGTTCGGGCTTACTTGGCTTATCGACAAAGTGCGTGGAAAGTTCGATAAAGGCGGAATTGTACTCATCAACAAGATTATCGGCAGCGTGGTTATCATTTTTTCGGTGATATTCCTCATCGGCACGATATTCAATCTCTACACTTTCGAATACTGACGCGTACCACCCGCCCGTAGCCGTTTATGCCCCTACTTATATAATAAGGAGTGGCCTATTCATCCCTAGCAAACATCAATAAATGTACATCGCCAAACAACTAAGAGAAAAAAGCATTGCCGAATACATATTATATATGTGGCAAATAGAAGACCTTATACGCGCATACGGCTGTTCGTTGCAACGTATCAGGCACGAATACATAGACAAGTTTGACTATACCCCCGAACAAAAAGAAGAAATGCTCGACTGGTACGGCAACCTTGTGCGCATGATGAACCAAGAAGGGAAACGCGAACGGGGACATCTGCAAATTAACGCCATCATCGTTAAGGACCTGATGGACCTGCACAACCAACTGATGCAAAGCACCAAGTTTCCCTTTTACAATACGGCATATTATAAGGTGCTGCCCTTCATCGTTGAACTACGCAACAAGGGCGACAAGCAAGTGAACGAGATTGAAACATGCCTTGATGCGCTTTACGGCGTGATGTTGCTGAGATTGAAGCAAAAGGAGATTACCCCCGACACCATGACTGCCATCAAAGAAATTACCACCTTTGTGGGGATGCTCGCTGATTATTATCAGAAAGACAAGCGAGAAGGACTGGTTTTTGAAGACGAATAAACATAATCACTGTATAAATGAACATTTTGATTACAGGTTGCAACGGCCAACTAGGAAACGAAATACAGCTACTGCAAGCGCAATATGCACAACACACGTGGTTTAATACCGACGTTAACGAGTTAGACATCACCGACAAGGCCGCCATCGAACGCTTTGTTGAGGCGAACGAGATTGACGGCATCGTGAACTGCGCTGCCTATACGGCCGTAGACAAGGCCGAAAGCGACCCGCAGCTGGCGCGAAAACTGAACGCCGACGCCCCTGCTTTCTTAGCAGAGGCCGTAGCCAAACGCGGCGGATGGATGGTACAGGTGTCTACCGACTACGTTTTCAACGGCACTAAACACACGCCATACGTGGAAACAGACGAGCCTTGCCCTAATAGCATTTATGGACAAACGAAGTTGGAAGGCGAACAGGCCGTAAGTAAACTCTGCCCAAACGCCATGATTATAAGAACGGCTTGGCTGTACAGCGAGTTTGGAAACAACTTTGTGAAAACAATGATTCGCCTAGGAAGAGAACGCGAACAACTAGGCGTTATCTTCGACCAAGTGGGTACGCCAACCTACGCTCACGACCTTGCTACGGCGATAATGACGGCCATAGACAAAGGCATTAAGCCTGGCGTTTACCACTTTTCTAACGAGGGCGTAACAAGTTGGTACGACTTTACCAAGAGCATACATCGCCTAGCAGGGATAAATACTTGCCAAGTATCTC
The DNA here is from genome assembly GCF_000162415.1 of Prevotella sp. oral taxon 317 str. F0108. Taxonomy (NCBI): domain Bacteria; kingdom Pseudomonadati; phylum Bacteroidota; class Bacteroidia; order Bacteroidales; family Prevotellaceae; genus Prevotella; species Prevotella sp. oral taxon 317. Next base: position 1,037,484 of record NZ_GG740072.1, read on the forward strand.
CCTTGCACACCGCAGAATACCCTACCCCAGCCTGTCGCCCCGCATATAGCGTACTCGACAAAACGAAGATTAAGGACGCTTACGGCATCGAAATACCCCATTGGGAGGAGTCGTTGGCCAAGTGTATTGCCAAACTTTAATCCCGAAATTAACACGGTTAACAAAATAACGGGGCTGTCAACTGAATAACGGCTCTGCCAACTCGTTAACCCGTTAACTTGTCAACTTTGAATAAGAACACTGTAAATAATGACTGAAATAGAAAGAAGACGAACCTTTGCCATCATCTCTCACCCCGACGCAGGTAAGACAACACTCACTGAGAAGTTCTTGTTGTTCGGCGGACAGATACAGGTGGCAGGAGCTGTAAAGAGCAATAAGATAAGAAAGACGGCCACATCCGACTGGATGGACATCGAGAAACAACGTGGCATATCGGTTTCTACCTCGGTGATGGAGTTCGATTACGAAGGCTATAAGGTGAATATCCTGGACACACCCGGACACCAAGACTTCGCCGAAGACACTTATCGCACACTTACAGCGGTAGATTCGGCCATCATTGTTGTGGATTCGGCCAAAGGTGTAGAAACGCAAACGCGCAAGCTAATGGAGGTTTGCCGAATGCGCAACACTCCCGTGATTATCTTTATCAATAAGATGGACCGCGAAGGACGCGACCCTTTCGACCTGCTTGACGAGTTGGAAGAGGAACTGCAAATAAAGGTTAGGCCTCTTTCGTGGCCCATCAACCAAGGCGAACGTTTCAAAGGGGTGTTCAATATCTTCGAAAACCAATTGCAATTGTTCACGCCCGACAAGCAACGCGTTACCGAAAAGGTGGAGGTAGACGTAAATAGCGACGAACTAAACGAACATATTGGTGAACAAGATGCGCAGAAACTTCGCGATGATTTGGAGCTGGTAGACGGCGTTTACCCCGAATTTGACGTGGAAACCTATCGTGCAGGGCATGTCGCCCCTGTGTTCTTTGGCAGCGCACTCAACAACTTTGGTGTTCAAGAGCTGCTCAATTGCTTTGTGCAGATTGCTCCAAGCCCCAAACCCACTATGGCCGAAGAGCGCGAAGTGCAGCCCACAGAGCCGAAATTCACGGGTTTCATCTTCAAAATAACGGCAAATATCGACCCCAACCACCGCTCGTGCATCGCATTCTGCAAGATATGCAGTGGTAAATTTGTGCGAAACCAGCCCTATCGACACGTTCGGCTCGACAAAACGCTGCGTTTCAGCAGTCCAACACAGTTCATGGCGCAACGCAAAAGCACCATCGACGAAGCCTATCCTGGCGACATTATCGGCTTACCCGATAACGGAATATTTAAGATTGGCGACACATTAACCGAAGGAGAGTTGCTACACTTCCGCGGCTTGCCATCGTTCTCGCCAGAGATGTTCAAGTATATCGAGAACGACGACCCCATGAAGGCCAAGCAATTGAACAAGGGTATCGAACAATTGATGGACGAAGGCGTGGCACAACTCTTCGTCAACCAATTCAATGGGCGCAAAATCATCGGCACAGTTGGTCAACTTCAATTCGAAGTCATCCAGTATCGACTTCAAAATGAGTACAATGCCAAATGCCGTTGGGAACCCGTTCACCTGCACAAAGCCTGTTGGATAGAGTCTGACGACCCCAAAGAACTGGAGAATTTCAAAAAACGCAAGTACCAATATATGGCCAAAGACCGCGAAGGGCGCGACGTATTCTTGGCCGATTCGGGCTATGTGTTGAGCATGGCGCAGCAAGATTTCGAACATATCAAGTTCCATTTCACAAGCGAATTTTAGGCGTTATCACGCCACAAGTAAGCCCTTGCCATGCCCAAGGCGTGGTATATTTTGCAAAAATCTATGCTTGATGTAAAAAGAAAATCGTATTTTTGCAATCAAAACGACAACAAATTAAAAGGTATATGATAAAGATAACATTTCCGGATGGCTCCATCCGCGAGTACGAAAAAGGCATTACCGGCTTGGAAATAGCAAAGAGCATCTCGCCAGCCTTAGCGCGCGACGTGCTGTCGATTGGCGTAAACGGCAAAACTACCGAGCTTAACCGTCCCATAAACGAAGACGCAACGATTGCGCTTTACAAGTGGGACGACGAGGAAGGGAAACACACGTTTTGGCATTCGTCGGCTCACCTGCTGGCCGAAGCCCTGCAAGCACTCTACCCTGGCATTCAGTTCGGCTTTGGTCCTGCCGTAGAGAACGGTTTCTTCTATGACGTAATGACCAAAGACGGAACGCCCATCAGCGAGAACGACTTCCCTAAAATAGAAGAGAAGATGCGCGAATTTGCCAAGAGAGACGAGGCTATCGTGCGCCGCGAGGTGTCGAAATCCGATGCGCTGAAAGAATTTAAGGAAGACGGGCAGGAATATAAGTGCGAACATATTGACCTCGATTTGGAAGACGGAACTATCTCTACTTACTCACAAGGAGCGTTTACCGACCTCTGTCGTGGCCCACACCTCATGTCCACTGGCCCCATTAAGGCCATCAAGCTCACGAGTGTGGCCGGCGCATTTTGGCGTGGCGACGCTCAGAAAGACCAGCTAACGCGTATCTACGGCATCACGTTCCCCAAGAAAAAGATGCTTGACGAGTATCTTGTTATGCTTGAAGAGGCCAAGAAACGCGACCACCGCAAGATTGGAAAAGAAATGGAACTCTTCATGTTCTCCGAACGCGTGGGCAAAGGCTTACCCATCTGGTTGCCGAAAGGAACAGAACTCCGCCTGCGCTTACAGAACATGTTGCGTAAAATACAGAAACGCTTTGGTTATCAAGAAGTAATTACCCCACATATCGGCAGTAAGAACCTCTATGTAACTTCGGGGCACTATGCGCACTATGGCAAAGACTCGTTCCAGCCCATACATACGCCCGAAGAAGACGAAGAGTACATGCTTAAACCCATGAACTGCCCACACCACTGTGAGGTATTTGCATGGAAACCCCGCTCGTATAAAGACCTGCCCCTGCGTATCGCAGAGTTCGGCACGGTTTACCGTTACGAAAAGAGTGGCGAGTTGCACGGACTTACCCGCGTTCGCTCGTTTACACAAGACGATGCCCACATCTTCTGCCGCCCCGAACAAGTTAAGAACGAGTTCCTGCGCGTGATGGACATCATCCAGGCCGTATTCAAAATCTTCCATTTCGACGACTTTGAGGCGCAAATAAGTTTGCGCGACCCGAAGAACACCACGAAGTATATTGGTTCTGACGAAGTTTGGGAAGAAAGCGAACAGGCCATTATCGACGCTTGCAAAGAAAAAGGTCTCGATGCAAAGATTGCTTATGGCGAAGCGGCTTTCTATGGCCCTAAACTCGACTTCATGATAAAGGACGCTATCGGACGTCGCTGGCAACTGGGTACAATACAAGTAGACTACAACCTGCCCGAACGCTTTAAGTTGGAATACACGGCCGAAGACAACACAAAGAAAACGCCCGTAATGGTTCACCGCGCACCTTTCGGTTCGATGGAACGTTTCACGGCTGTTCTTATTGAACACACCGCAGGCCACTTCCCCTTGTGGCTCATCCCCGACCAAGTGGCCATTCTGCCCATCTCTGAGAAGTACAACGACTACGCACAGCGTGTGGCTAAGTACTTTGACAGCGTTGGCGTTCGTGCAACGCTCGACGTTCGCAACGAGAAAATCGGCCGTAAGATACGCGATAACGAAATTAAGCGCGTGCCTTACATGGTTGTTGTCGGCGAAAAAGAGGCTGCCGAAGGACTTGTTTCGATGAGAAAGCAAGGCGGTGGAGAGCAAGCTACCATGTCGATGGAAGAGTTTGCTAAACGCATCAACGACGAAGTTGCCACCCAATTAGCTGCTACCGACATCCATCCTAACGACTAAACGTGTGCACGACAACGTGTTAACTAGTCAACTTGTAAGCTTGTAAACGCGCTAACTAAACAGCCGACTTATGGTCTACACTTCGCAACAGACCTGCGAATGTTACGTCCATAAGTCGGTTTTTATATTCCAACACTTCCCCCTTTCACCACATCCATAGTGTGAAAGTACTTTAACAAGGAAGGAAAAAGAACACGTATCTGTAAAATAATCAATGAATTATTTTGCTTGTTGCGCGAAAAATCGTACTTTTGCAGCCGCTTATCATAATATTGTTGAATGAAGAATGAAAGAATAAAGAACCAGTATCGCGTAAACGAGCAGATACGCGCGAAGGAAGTACGCATCGTAAACGAAGGCGGTTCCACTGTTATGCCCACACGTCAAGCACTCGACATGGCACGCAGCCAAGGAGTGGACTTGGTGGAAATATCACCCAACGCACAACCTCCCGTTTGTCGCATCATCGACTATTCCAAATTCCTTTATCAGCAAAAGAAGCACGCAAAGGAAATGAAAGCCAAGCAAGTGAAGGTAGAAGTGAAAGAAATCAGGTTTGGACCGCAAACCGATGAGCACGACTACAACTTCAAGCTCAAACATGCCAAGGAATTTTTGGATGCCGGCAACAAGGTTAGGGCTTACGTTTTCTTCCGTGGACGTTCCATTCTCTTCAAAGAGCAAGGCGAAGTCTTGCTTCTACGTTTTGCCAACGACTTGGAAGAATACGGCAAAGTAGAGCAGATGCCCGCACTCGAAGGCAAGAAGATGTTCCTTTACATCGCTCCCAAGAAAACAGGCGTAGTGAAGAAAAGTCAGCAAAAGATGGATAGAGAAAAGCGTGAGAACGAAAGCAAAAACGCTGAAACAGAAACCAACAGCACTGACAACGGACTATTTGCTAACGCCAAAAACGGCGAAGACGTGCTTAAAAAGCTACAAGCAGAATAAACAAGCGCAAAACAAAGCCCACACAAAAGACAAAAAGAAGAGGTGCGTAACGCCGGGTATATGCGTTGCCACCATATATAAATAACAAATAAACAACAAAAAAATGCCAAAAGTAAAGACAAATTCCGGCGCAAAGAAGAGATTTCGTTTCACCGGTACGGGTAAGGTTAAAAGGAAACATGCTTACCACAGTCACATCTTGACTAAGAAGACAAAGAAGCAAAAGAGAAACTTGGTTCACTCAACTCTCGTTGATCGTGCAGACATGAAGCAGGTTCGCGACTTGCTTTGCTTGCGTTAAACATTAGTCAAACATTTTTAAGTTAAGAAGAAAGTATGCCAAGATCAGTCAATCATGTTGCTTCTAAAGCAAGAAGAACTAGAATTTTAAAGCTTACAAAGGGTTACTATGGTGCCAGAAAGAATGTTTGGACTGTAGCCAAAAACACCTGGGAAAAGGGTCTTACCTACGCTTATCGCGACCGTCGCAACAAAAAGCGTACGTTCCGTGCATTGTGGATTCAGCGTATCAACGCTGCCGCTCGCTTGGAGAACATGACCTACTCTACCCTTATGGGAGCATTGCATAAGGCCGGTATCGAAATCAACCGTAAGGTGCTTGCCGACCTCGCAGTTAACAACCCCCAAGCTTTCAAGGCTATTGTAGACAAGGTGAAATAAAACAAATTCACAACCATAAGAAAGAGGACGCATCTATATGTGTCCTCTTTTTTTGTTGCAAAGGGTGAAAAGATGGTTTAAAGGTGAAAGGGTGAAAGGGTGAAAAGGTGAAAAGATGGCTTTCAAAGGTGAAAGGGTGAAAAGGTGAAAAGGTGAAAAGATGGCTTTCAAAGGTGAAAGGGTGAAAAGGTGAAAAGGTGAAAAGATGGCTTTCAAAGGTGAAAGGGTGAAAAGGTGAAAAGATGGCTTTCAAAGGTGAAAGGGTGAAAAGATGGTTTAAAGGTGAAAGGGTGAAAAGATAAAAGGTGAAGATAATTGCGCCCATTAACTTGTTGCCCTGTCTCTCTCAAAAACTTGTCTTATTGTCAACTCGTTAACTCCCAATTCGTCAACTCTTCAACCTATCAACCTATCACCCCATCAATTTATCAACTTGTAAACTTGTCAACTTCCCTACCTGTTAACTCCCCAACCTGTTAACTCCCCAACCTGTTAACTCCTCAACCTGTTAACTCGGAAACTCACAAACTTTAAACTCCCTACTCGCCAACTTATCAACTCGTCCACCTGTAAACTCATTAATCCGCCAACTCAAAAACCCACCAACTCAAAACTTAATTTATTGTTTTTATTTTACAACGCTGCTCGAAATTTCACTCCATTCTAGCGAGAATAAAGTTTAAAAAGCAGGTAAACTACTACTGTTTCTTGCTTTTCACGCCTTCTAACCTGTCTGCTTTTACGAAAAAACCTGCATTTTGCACCATTTAGCCCTTCTAGTTTGGTTGCCAGCTCGTAATTTTTCAAGCCCAACAACTACCTTCTTACCCCTAAAATCCCACGTTTTAACGACCATTTTGCCCTTTTCGGCCATATTTTTAATGGTTCATAAAGGTTTAATTTATACCATTGCGGCGTATATTTATGCTTTTCGTCTTGCATTCAGCACCATTTTGCACTGCATTTAGCACCATTTTACCCTGTATTTAGCATCAAAACGCACTGCGTTTTGCACCATATTGCACTGCGTTTTGCACCATATTACACTGCGTTTTGCACCAAAACGCACTGCATTTTGCGACATATTGTACTGCAATTAGCAACAATTAGCCCCAAAAATGGGGTAAATGACGGCTATTTTAAATAAAAATTCATTTTAACAACATCTACAACCAACCTCGTTTTGCATGAAAACAAACCCTCACGAGAATCGATTTTTTGCGACAAGCTGAGCGGTTGGTGACCAAATAGGGCATTCATAGTGTTAAAATCATTACCGAAAACCAGACAAAAACCATTATGCAATGTACACGCACATGGGCAACGGTACGGAAAGCACGTACGCTTACGGCCACCAGCGCGAGCGGTTGCAGTACATGCTGCTCACGGTCAACAGAGACCACATCATGTAACGCAGAAGTAATCTGCCATTGGACAGTCTGTTTTCAACTTGCAGTCTATGCACCACCAAAGAATAAGATAAATCTGCATAAACAGCACCTAAAAAATACAGGGGATGCTGTTTTTAGAGCCTGCTCAAAAAGATTGAGAGATGCCATACAAAGAACAATTGGCGTTATAATCGTTCATATTTTCCAAATAATTATCCATTACGCGCACTCTTCTAGGCATTGACAGCGAAAAATCGCTTACGCAGTTGACTATTAGCAGGATATTTTGTATTTTTGCCTTGGATTACAGCATAACACATGAGCAGCAAAATAAGGATTAAGGATATAGCAAAGATGGCCGGCGTGTCAGTTGGAACAGTAGACAGGGTACTTCATGGCCGTCCAAACATTTCGAAAATAGCAAGAGAAAAGGTTGAGAAGGTGTTGGCCCAGATTAACTACCAACCCAACATGTATGCCAGTGCCTTAGCCTATAACAAGTCGTACACGTTTTATCTCCTCGTTCCACAGCACGAATCGGAGGCCTATTGGGAAGAGATTGAAGAGGGAGCAATGAAAGCAGCCGAGGTAAGACGCGACTTCCACATCAACGTTGAGGTGATGTACTACGACCGTTTCAACGCCGAAACCTTCGTAAGCCAAGTTAACCATTGCCTCTCACTCAATCCCGACGGCGTAATTGTTGTGCCTGCCCAACTAGAAATTACGCGCCCATTCACAGACAAACTGCACGAACGCAACATCCCATTCGTGATGCTCGACTCGTACATGCCCGACCTTCAACCGCTCTCATTCTATGGCCAAGACTCACTGGCTAGTGGATATTTCGCTGCAAAAATGCTCATGATGGTTGCTTACAACGAAAGCGAAATAGCGATTGTGAAACAAACCAAAGACGGAAAAGTGGTAAGTAAGCAGCAAGAAAACCGCGAAACTGGGTTCAGAACGTACATGAACGACCATTTTCCACAAATAAAAATCACCGACGTGAACTTGCCTTTGGAAACGGGTAAGCACGAATACGCCGACATATTGGAAGATTTCTTCGCCCAAAATCCACAAGTGCACCATTGCATCACCTTCAATTCGAAGGCACATATCGTAGGCAAGTTCCTACTTCAAACCAATAGGCGCAACGTGCAGATAATGGGTTACGACATGGTGGGCAAGAATGCGGAGTGCCTTAGGCAAGGCAGCATCTCGTTTCTCATTGCCCAACACGCCTACATGCAGGGCTATGCCTGCGTTGAAACACTGTTCCAGGCCATCGTACTTAAAATGGAGGTCGACCCCATTAACTACATGCCCATTGAACTGCTCACAAAAGAGAACGTAGACTTTTATCGCCGAACGCAACTCTAAGGCCGTAGACCGACAAACGCATTCGAATTGGGCCACAACCATAAAAGCTCGGCCATGCTACAGCACGAAAGCACATCGAAAGGAAGATGCGCTAAAACAGAGAAAGGCGCAACAAGCAACGGCATTGCCTGCAAACCCAAGCAACACGGCGTTGCAAACGAGCACAACACTGATAACAACACGGGGCAAACAAAGAGGTGGAGGACTAGAAAAGCCGCTCTTCCCCACCCCAGCGAAACGCCCCCTATGCACCAAGCCGTTGCACACCAACGTTTTCGTTAAGCC
>NZ_GG740072.1:1046474-1064127 GCF_000162415.1 Prevotella sp. oral taxon 317 str. F0108
AAACGAAGTAGAACATTTAATTAACGGCCACAAGCGAGCAACAGGATAACAAGAGCACAAAAATAAGCGTGCCTTTGACTCGCATCAAACCAAACAACAGACATGCACCATATTTCAAATAAGAAAGGATTATTGGCTTTAAGTCCGCTATTCGTGTTTATCGTGATGTATCTCGTCACGTCTATTGTAGCGGGCGACTTCTATAAGATACCCATTACGGTGGCTTTCATGATTTCGAGCATGTATGCCATTGCCACTTCGAGGGGCAAACCTTTGGCCGAACGGATAAACGTGTTCAGCAAAGGTGCCAGCACCAACAACATGATGCTGATGTTGTGGATATTTGTTTTGGCTGGTGCCTTTGCCAATTCTGCCAAAGAGATGGGCAGCATTGATGCTATGGTAAACTTCACGCTCAATGCCCTTCCAAGCAATCTGTTGCTTCCTGGCATCTTCCTTGCGGCCTGCCTTATCTCGCTTTCTATCGGAACAAGCGTTGGAACCATTGTGGCGCTCATCCCCATTGCCGCGGGCATTGCCCAAAGCACGGGCGTTAATCTCCCACTTATGGCAGGAATAGTTGTGGGCGGTTCGTTTTTCGGCGACAACCTATCGTTTATTTCCGACACCACCGTGGCCGCTACCAACACGCAAGGCTGTCGGATGAAAGACAAGTTCCTTGTGAACATCTATATCGTTTTGCCTGCTGCCCTTGCCATTGTGGCCATTTACACGTTCTTGGGCTTTGGGGTTGCAAGCACACATGCCCCTTCAAGCATACAATATCTCAACATTTTGCCCTATGTGTTGGTTATCGTTACGGCCATTTTTGGAATGAACGTGATGGCCGTACTTACGCTTGGCATTGGCATGACGGGCATTATCGGCATTTGGAACGGTGCCTACGACCTCTTCGGGTGGTTCCATTCGATGGGCGAAGGCATCGTGGGCATGGGCGAACTCATCATCATCACCATGCTGGCAGGTGGCCTTTTAGAGATTATCCGCATGAATGGCGGTGTAGACTATGTCATCAACAAGCTTACGGCACGCATCAACGGCAAGCGCGGTGCGGAGGGAACTATCGCCCTGCTCGTTGCATTGGTAGACGTGTGCACGGCCAACAACACCGTGTCTATCCTCACAGTGGGCGGCATAGCCAAAGATGTATCGCAGCGTTATGGCGTAGACAGTCGCAAAAGTGCCAGCATACTCGACACCATGTCGTGCTGCATTCAGGGCATCATCCCTTACGGCGCGCAGCTACTTATGGCAGCAGGTCTGGCTAAAATCAATCCTGCGCACATCGTGCCATATCTCTATTATCCCTTTGCCATTGGCCTAGCCACCATCTTGGCCATTGTTTTCAGATACCCCAAAAAGTATAGCTAACAACAACTAGCGATGGATGTCATAAAGAGAAACTTTTTCGCCTTGCTGCAAACGGGGGCGTTCGGCAAGATGCAACATGTTGAACCCATGTCGGCTTACAAATGGCGCAAGTTGTTTGCCATGATGGGTGTTCACGATGTGTTGCAGTTTGCTTTGGCGGGTTACACTAAGCAGCAATACCAAAACGTGCGCCATATCCCCCAACCCATCCTGCACGACTTAAAATCGCATCCGCAACTCTCTTTGGACGAGATATACGCTAGTTCTCGACTTTCGAACAAGTTCTTGAACAATCGGTTGAAAGCCATCAGAGAAGGCGAGCCACATGCGATGGACACATCTATCGAAACGTTGCATGTGCTCAATATCATCGTACATAATGTGGAAGATACGCTTAACAAGGGTGTTGTGCTAAGGGGTATCGTTGATTTGGGCATATATCTCCGGACAATGGGCCATAAGGTAGACTTCGTCAAATTGGAAAGTTGGCTCAACCGGTTGCACATCGAAAGCTTGGCACAATTTCAAGGCAGCATACTTATACTGCTCTTAGGTTTCGAAGAAGATGAAGTGCCATTCACCAAGCGCATAATGGGCGATGCCGAGAAGGCCACGCTCAAATCGGTTGAGCGTACTGCAAAAGACACAAGCGAAAAGTGGGACTTTAAACAAGACAAATCGCTGTGGCTGCACGCCAATTCGGGGGCCATTAAACAAAGCATGAGACGCAGCTTTCACTACCTTTTGTATGCACCGATAGAGACAATCAGCAACCTTACCTATAAATTTGCTAAAAATCTTTCGGAATTGGAAGAATAATGCGTTTATAATACTGCCACTCTAACTACTTTTTGTAACTTTGCATCTATGAAGAAATTACTTATCGTTTTGGCATGCGCATTATGTCCTTTTGGGGCTAATGCCCAAGAAGGATACTACATACAATGCGAAGACACTTGCAACCACATACACGGCATAGATATCAGCCATTATCAGGGGCAAGTGTTTTGGGAAGTCATCGGCGAAAACTCGAAGATGGCATACGTGTACATCAAAGCCTCCGAAGGTGGCGACCGCATCGACCCTAGGTACGAACGCAACATACAACTGGCTCATCAATATGGGCTGAAAGTAGGTTCGTACCACTTTTTCAGGCCCAAAACCAACCTCACTAAGCAGTTGGAGAACTTCATGACACAATGCAGGCCAGGCGACCAAGACCTTATACCGATGATTGACGTAGAAACGAAGAGCGGATTGTCCACACCCGAATTCCGCGATTCGCTTACCAAATTCATCACGCTTGTGGAAGAGGCGTATAAACAAAAGCCGCTCATCTACACCTTCACCAACTTCTACAACGCCCACATGCAGGGCGCGATAGACGGCTATCCATTGATGATTGCCCAATACAACGCCGTCGAACCCGAACTTAAAGACGGACGCGACATCACCATGTGGCAATATACAGGCAAGGGACGGATTAACGGTATCAACGGATTTGTAGACAAGAGCAGGTTTCTTAAGAACCACGGCTTGCGCGAGATACGTTTCCACCACTAACCAATTATCATCAAACAATACATAAAAGGAAAACAATATGGCAATGATTAAATGTCCGGAGTGCGGTCATGTAATTAGTGACAGAGCTCCCTCGTGCCCTTCATGCGGCGCGAAAATCGAAAACGAAGTTGTTAAATGCCCCGTTTGCGGTGAGGCTTACTTTAAGGAGCAAGCCGAATGCCCCCACTGCCACCACCGCACGGCAAATGCTTCGACCATGGAAAATGAACACCCCAACAACGTTGTTCCCCCTGCGCCACAGTCTCCTTCGGCAGGCGTAGCAGATACCAACGTTCCGCAACAGCTGTCTAACAATGCGTATGTACAACCAACGGTTACCCCTGTTGCTGCTCAACAGCAACAAAACGTATATGGCAGCAGCCAAGGCATGCAATCGCAAGCCAGCCAACCTGTAAACAACGCCTATCAAGGTCAACCTGTACAGCCAACGCAACAACAAGGCGGTTATCAGGCTCAACCGGCACAGCCTACACAGCAACAAAGCGGCTATCAGGCTCAACCGGCACAACCCACTAATGGACCTCAGTCGCAGTTTGGCAACCCCCAACAGCCTCAATACGGACAGGTTCCACCACAAACGCCCCCTCCAGGCACTCAGCAACCGCAAAATAAGAACATCTTAACCATTGCTCTCATCTCGGTTGTTGCATTGCTCTTCATTGGTCTTGGCGCATACTTCTTCTTTGGTTCATCTGGTAACAAGGAGCAACAGGCCTACGAATACGCCCTTAACAGCAACGACCCAGCTGTGCTTGAATCGTATCTAAACAATTATAGAGATGCAGACCCGATGCACCGCGACAAGATTAGCCAACAGCTAGCCCAACTTAAACAAAGCGAGCTAGACTGGACTAACACGATGGTGAGTGGGTCGAAGACGGCTTTGGCTGATTTTCTAAGCAAATACCCTAACAGCACACACAAGGCAGAGGCGGAACGCAAGATAGATTCGCTTGACTGGTTGGTGGCTAAAAAAGCCAATACGACAGAGGCCTACAACCTATATGTTACCGAACATCCCAACGGCGTATATATCGACGAGGCTAACAACAGCTTGAATGTGGCCAAAACTAAAAACATTACGCCGAAAGAAAAAGAAATGCTGGCTTTGGTGTTCCGTAGTGTGTTCCGTAGCATTAACGACCGTGACGACGAAGGGCTCACTTCTAACTTCAGCGATTTCCTAAGTTCGTTCCTTGGAAAGAGCAACGCCTCGAAAAGCGATGTCATTGCCTTCCTCAACAAAATTTATAAGGACGACATCACGGCTATGGAATGGCGCGCCAACAACGACATGAAGATTACGAAACGTGAGATTGGTATCGATGAATACGAATATAGCGTTGACTTCTCTGCAAAACAAAAGATTGAACGCGAAGACGAGGGCCAAGAAACAGAGGCTAACTACCGCATTAAGGCGAAAGTGAACCCCGATGGAAAGATTACAGAACTGAACATGGTTAAGGTGATAAAGTAAATACGCAACCACAACTCGCTTTGTCTGCCATGCCTTGACCTGTGCTTATCGTTAAACGATATCGGTTAACTGCCTTTCATATAATATTCCCACCTTTGGTTAGGGTTACCATCCCTGCGCCAGAGTGGGGATATTTTTATGCAGAGGTTAAACCCGAGTCGGTCTTTAGACCGCTTATCAAATATCTGAAGTTGTTTCCATTGTTTCCATTGTTTCTATTGTTTCTATTCATCTTTCATTTGCTTGTTGACCCTATTTCCTATCTTAGCCTCTAGCCGTAACCCGTCATGCCTCCTAGAATAAGGCCCGCAATAGGCCCATGCAACTTAAAACGCACAAAAAAGGTTCTTCCTGAATTTGGTGTGATATCGTTTAACATCTAATTATCAATACCTTTTTGTGAGCTCTATTCTTTCACATCACTTTATTTACTGAATATTAAAGAATATAAAGGGCTAAAATAAAGACTACAAAATCTATACTTAGCTTACATGGGATTCCATACTACAAAGAGCTTATGTTTAAGGGTTTACAATACTTATTTATCAGCAAGTAGCCTGAAAAAATAACCATTAATCTTCTGTTGACCCCTTTGTGGCAGGTTGTAAGGGGTGTCAGTGATTTAGACCTTTGCAGCTTAAAACGCATAAAAAAAGGCGCACCAAAGGTGCGCCCGTTCTCTCATTTCACTTTACGTAGAAATTACATGTGAGCTGTTGAATCGTTAGCAGCGGTGCTGTCGTTAGCAGCAGTGCTGTCTTGAACGTTAGCGGTGTCATTAACCGTGCTGTCTGCGTTAGCAGCAGGAGCGTTCTTCTTATCATTGCAAGATGCGAAAGATACAGCAGCGATAGCTACGAAAGCCAAAACTAATTTTTTCATTTTCTTTGCTTTTTAAATCTGTAAAACAATCATTTGTTTATTAAAACATTGCAAAGGTAAACATTTTTCCAATACGACGTATCGTTTTTTAGCATTATTTTTCAACTAATTCTGTAACTTTTCTATATATTACTGTATATCAACTCCTTACAGAATAGTTAAAAATCAGCCCAGCACGTCCAATTTAAGCAATTTTACTCATAAACTAGGCATTTCACCGTTTTTAAATGAGTGTCTAGCCGTGCATGTGTGCGTCCACAAACGAAAGAGGGAGCAAGTCTTTGATTGACGAAAGCTCAAAAATGCGATTTTCTCCATAGAGAAGAATGCGGACAGGCTGCTTATATCGGTCTTCCATTTCTAACACCACTTGCCTACACGCACCGCAAGGCGTTATTGGCTGTGAGAGGAAACCCTTTTCGTTGCGTGCTGCCACAGCCATAGCAACGACGGCTTGCTCTGGACGTTGCGATTGGGCAGCGAAGATGGCCGAACGTTCGGCGCATAAGCCCGACGGAAAGGCAGCATTCTCTTGGTTGGCACCTATTACCACGCTGCCATCGGCTAACAAAAGGGCCGCACCCACATAAAACTTTGAATAATTGGCGTAGGCATTGTTGGTGGCCAGCTTGGCTTGTTCCAGCAAATAGCGGTCTGCCTCGTTCATCTCATCAAATGCAAATTCGCGAATGCGAATGTTAAGGTCTATCGTTCTCATAATATATATATTATCTTCTACTGCTTATTCCTTATATTCGTACGCCCCTAAGTCGGGCTTGGCATCGCGCGCCACTCCCTTTCTGTCGGTAGGCAATGTCCACAATGCGTTAGCCGCGTCTATCGCGCCACTACCCTTCTTCAATCTGAAATCGTAATAAAGGTTCTTCTCGTCGAACACCGCAAACGTGTTACGGGGCGATTGGGTTGTATCGGTGGCGTTCTCGTAAGTTACGTTCTCAAACTTCGCATTCGTGTAGGGCACTTCCAATTTGGGCATCCTGATACGACTATCTCTAAAAGTCATCAGCAGTCCCTTGTCTTTTTCTTCTTTCCCCAACATCAATATATCGTTGGCATAACCCGTTAAAAGGCTGTTTTGTACCACCAAGTTTGTCAGCGGAAACTTGTTGAACGTTACCCACAATGCTGCGCCCCGGTTCGCTCCAAAAGGGTAAAACTGGGCCAAAGTGCAATGCGTTAGCGATACTTTTCCGCCGTTTATGCGCACACAATCGTTCTGCGTGTTGGATATTTGGCAGTTTTGCATCTCTATCTGGCTGTTGTCTGCCAGCACGCCAAAGCCTTGGCAATTGTGTATTGTCACGGCTTTCATAACTAATTTCGTTTTAGAAACATCCGACGAGTCTACTCGCAAACCATCGAAAGAGCTATGAAGGTCCATGTTTTCAAACTCGTTGCCATACGAATGTTCGTAGATATGCACGCCTGCCCACTGTCCACTCACGCGGTCGTAAGGCAAATAGCTGAACATCTTGTCCAATCTGTCGCCGCGCAACACCACATTAGCCTCGGCCGTTCCCTTAACCAGTAGCCGTCCATACACGTCAATTCCAGCCTTATCGTGAAAAAACAGCATAGTTCCTGGGGCTAAGGTTAGTGTTGCCGCACTGTCAACCTGTATCTTTCCATAAACAATGATGGGTGTTTCGCCTGTTAATGTAGTGTCGCGCCGTATGCGAAGGTTCTTCACCGAACGCGCTTTCCAGCTACGCGCACGAAGTAGCACGCGTTGTTCCATGCCGCCAAGCTGACTAAAAACTAATTTGTCTTCTATCAGTTCTAATCCTTCTGACGTTGCCTTTGGAGATGTCAGCTCAACAAAAACTCGGATGCTATCGTTCTTGCGCACCTCTAAATTATTCGTTTGAAATCCCGATTCAGAACTTAAATATGTGCCATCCACATTCACCCGATAGCCTTGCTGATTGCCGCCAGCCAAGCGCACACTAGACAGTCGCACGTTGGTACCCAAACGGTTGTACACCCAAAAAGTACGTGTAGACGTGGGTACATTGGCAAACACGGTGTCCATGTCAACCGTATCTGTTGAGAAATGGAGGGGCGAAACCGAAGAAGATGTGGTGAAATCGTCGTCGGAACACGAGAATAACATGCAGAATATCGAGATTATAAAACAGGCGTACTTTACTTTCATACTGATAATAACGTGTTTCAAACAAATATATTGCCGATAAAACGGGAAAAAGAGTGCGTAACCAGCCTATGAATAAGCACGCAAACAAACCTGTTACCTGTTCTTCTTCCTAATATACCATTGGTGCGTAAAGACAACATATAAGCCGAAAGCCAAGATAAGGCAGGCTAACGAGGCCGACAATGCAAGGTGAATGTCTTCGGCAAAGAAGAAGTAGCCAACGAAAAGACCTGCCGCCAGGCCGCTCTCCCAACCTAGCATGTAAGTGCTTACGGCCGTTCCACGCTGACAATGCTTACTCAACTTGATGAAGAAGAGCAAGAAACGCGAACCAATAAGACCAATACCAAGCCCAACGAACACGGGCGAAATGTAGTTTACAACCATTTGCTTGCGCGTTAATATCATCATCAAGGCCGCAGCAATGAGTATTGAACCTGCCACTACCTGACTTTTTAGGTCGGCATCTACAAAAGCAAAACGTTCGGCCAGCAGGGCTATCGCAAAGCCTACCATCACCATAGCGTAGAACATGGCGGTGTATTGGGTGGACATAAGTATGCCAACCGACAGGCAAATGAGGAAGAGATTGAGGAAAAGCCACTTTGCATCGGGCAAGAAAAAGCGGTCGCCACTAATCTTTTTCACTCCATCGTCGGGCGTTCGGAAAGGAAATTTTACTGTGGCAAGCAGTAGATATGCAACCAAAGCCAAAGCTGCACTGGCAAAAAGAGGACTGAAAGAGGTGCGCGCAAAGACAATGCCAAGCATTGGACCGAGCGACAAGGCAAAGCGACCGAACCATGCAGAGGCATGGTTGGCCTCGGTACGCTGAAAAGATTCGCTCTTATCTATTATCAACGTACTAGACAATATCATCTGTACTAAGCCGAAAGCTGCACCTAAAACGATTCGTAAAAACAACAATAAGCGGTATTGTAACCACGACTGTTGCAGCTCGCGCTCTACTAACCAACAACCTAGCAGGGACAAAAACACCAAAGCAATGGCCCAAAGGCAAACCCTGTTGCGGCGATAACGCTGAACAAGCCAATTGCAAAAGCCGCCCAAAAGAAACAGTCCGATGCCGTAAACACCCATTACTGTTCCAACGGCTTGTTGGGAAAGGCCAGCCGTACCCAACATCCAAATGGGCAAAATGGGGATGAGCATATACACCGACATGGTTATAAGCAGGTTGGTAATGGCCAAAATCCAAAAGTCGGCATGCCAAAGACTGATGTGTACTGGGGTGTTTTGGGTGTCCATAGCTTCGTTGTTAATTGATAATCATGAAGTGAAGGTGAAGAACACGAGCGTTAATAGTCGGCGTAATGAATGTCCTTTATATGTAACAAAGTTAATACGACTCGTCTACAGAGGGGAATGTCGTCGATTTAACGTCGGCAATGTAGGCCTGCACGGCATCGTTCATCTGCTGTCCTAGATTGGCATACTGCCTTAAAAACTTAGGTTTGAAGCCCTGCGTAAGGCCAAGCATGTCGGCATATACAAGGATTTGGCCATCGGTTGCGTTGCCTGCACCAATCCCAATCGTGGCGCACGATACACGTTTCGTTACCTCTGCGGCCAAATCGGCAGGCACTTTCTCCAGGGTTATGGCAAAACAGCCGGCCTCGTCTAGGGCAATGGCATCGACAATTAGCTTTTCGGCCTCGGCCGTTTCTTTTGCCCTAACGCCATATCCACCAAACTTATGCACGCTTTGTGGGGTTAGTCCGAGATGCCCAATAACGGGAATGCCAATGTCTACCAAATATTTAATCGTGTCGGCAATCTCTTTTCCCCCCTCCATCTTCAAGGCGTCCACACCCGTTTCTTTCATGATTCGCACGGCATTGGCCACAGCTGCCTCCTTAGAAACTTGATAAGTGCCAAACGGCATGTCGCATACAACGAGGGCACGATGCACGGCTCGGGCAACACTTCGGGCGTGATATATCATTTCGTCGAGCGTAATGGGCAAAGTGTCAGCATTTCCAGCCATCACGTTAGCGGCCGAGTCGCCCACCAAGATGCCGTCAATACCTGCTCCGTCAATAATCGTCGCTGTGGTGAAATCGTATGCCGTGAGCATAGAAATCTTCTCACCTTGACGTTTCATTGCCACAAACTTGTTTGCTGTTACCTTTTTTATGTCAGTATTTAAATAACCTGCCATTACGTTCTTTCATTTTCAATTAATGGAGTTCGAGCTTTGCCCCAACTCCATTTTGCCATATATTGTTGTAAATTTAGGGCAAAGTTAAGCATTATTATCCATATCTGCAAATTGTGTTAGTTAAAGACGCGGTACGCAAACAAGTTGGAAAGCGCATGGCGTTAGTCTTTTTCTGATGTCACAGCCTGATGTCTGACACTTGCGAGATAACCATTTCCACCTCTTCATTGGTCATGGTAGGATTTAACGGCAAGCTTAACTCTTCGCGATGTATGCGTTCGGTGATGGGCAAAGCAAGGGTATTCCACTCGGAGTAGCATTTCTGCTTGTGGGGCGGTATGGGATAATGAATGATGGTTTCGATGCTGCGCTGGTGTAATTCGCGCTGCAATAATTCGCGTTTGGCACATAGCACGGGGAATATGTGGAACACGTTGTTGGCCAAATAGTCTTTGGTTGGCAAGGTTATGGCTGTGTTTTGGATGCCGTCAACATACTTTGTGGCGATGGCCACGCGCAGTTCGTTGTCCTGATCGAGCCATTTAAGCTTCTCGCAAAGCACTGCGGCCTGCATTTCGTCCATCCTACTGTTCTGCCCCACGTAGTCGAACACATACTTCTTGCTCGAACCATAATTGCCCAATGCTCGCACAATGTTCGCCAACTCTTCATCGTCAGTGGTTACACCACCGGCATCTCCCAGTGCACCGAGGTTCTTTCCTGGGTAGAAACTGTGGGCAGCCGCATGGCCTACACTACCTGTTCGCCGCCCTTTCCATTGGCATCCATGAGCTTGCGCGTTGTCTTCTATCATCAAAAGTTGATGTTCCTCGCAAATGGAAAGCAACTCATCGGTAAAGGCACACTTGCCATATAGATGCACAACAAGCAGTGCTTTGGTTCGCTTGCCGATGTGTTTTGGCATTTGTTGCGCATCTATCTGGAACGTATCTGCATGTGGTTCGACCAAAACTGGCAGCAAACCGTTAGACGTTATCGAAATGATTGAGGCGATATAGGTGTTGGCTGGCACTAGTATCTCGTCGCCAGGGCGTAACAAACCTTTCTCAATGTAGGCCTTGAAGATGAGCGAAAGGGCATCCAATCCATTTCCGCAGGCCACACAATGCGTCGTGCCGATGTATTGGGAGTAGGCTTTTTCAAAAGCTTTTACCTCGTTGCCCAACAGGTACCAACCACTATCCACCACCCTGTTAACAGCTTGTTGTAGCTGTTCGCGATGTAGGGCGGTGTATCTTTGAAGGTCGAAATACTTTAACATGACATGAAAGGAAACTTATACATTATTATATATAACATCGCACAAAGGCATGCAGACACTTGAAGATAACGTTAGTGCAAAGCCTATGGCGTCCATTCGTAGGTGTCGTAACACACGCCACGCCCGCCAAAGCCTTCTTTTTGGAAGATAAGCTGTTCGTTTAACCGTCGTCCGCGGTCTTCGGTAGACTTGCCAAAGTCGAAATAAGGCTTGTCAACAAACACTTCGTCGATGAGATAACGAAACAAAAGGTCGAGCGCACCTACGGCCTTACCCTTGGCCGATGCAGATATATATTGCACATGCACTACGCGTGGCATAATGTAGAGCACTGTTCCTGCCACCATTTCATTATCTAAATAGGCTGCATAAAGGCGGATGTGGCGAGAGAAAAGGTTTGCCAACATCGTTATTTCGGTAAGCGAATGCACAGGATTAACGGCGTATCGCTGTTGCAAGTTGGCAGATAGTATATCCCAAAAAGCGGCAAAATCATTGCAGGGCATAACTTCCACACCTGCTCTTTTAGCCTTTCGCAGACAGTCTTTTCGCGACTGACTGAAAGTCAACTTATTCTCTTGCGAGATAGTAGAGGATATTTCGCGAGCCGTTAGACGTGCATTGCAGACATTGAAAAGCGCATAAAGGTCTTCTTCGGCAGGCAATTCATGGTATATCCACGGCACGGGGCGATACACAACGCGTGTTATTCCCGCATTGCGTAACCACGTATTAAGGCATTCGAACACCTGCATCACCTTAACCGCCCTACCCCTCTTGTCGGTTATCAGTCCTCCGTAGGTCAACCCACTATGCGAAGTCACGCTCCCATCCCTTTCCTTATTGAGCGGCAAAAGAGCCACCAAAGATTGCTTATGGAATATAAGAAGTGAGAAATCGGTGAACCTTTGGCGATGGTAGTCCATATAATCGCGCAAGAAAAGGAAGGTTCCGTTTCGGCTTTTGCGAACGAAACTGTCCCATTGGGCTTTCAGTTCAGGCGTATATCTAACTATTTCGTACATTCGAAAATTACAGGATGGGTATTAAAGCCTATATAAGACACGATGCAATGCACCGCTATTTTATATCTGCGAGATACCGAAGAAAGTCGTCGTACTCGCGAATGTAGTCGTCTTCATCGAACGGTTCGGATGCTAAAACCAAACAAACAGCTCCTGAAGAGAAGTCGTCGAGCGTTCGCCACACGTCTGTTTCAATAAGCAAACCTTGATAAGGATGGTTAAGCAACACTGTTTTTTGCTCTTCGCCGTTGTCTACCGTTACATGGAAACTACCACTAAGGGCGATAAGAACCTCCTTACACAACTTGTGCGCATGCCCTCCGCGGCATTCACCGGCAGGCACATCGTAAACCCAATAAGCGCGTTTTATGGCGAATGGAACATCTGTCAATGCCTGCGCCACAGTGAGATTACCACGCGGATCGGTTATCTTGGGAAAGTCGATAAGAGCTGTGTTCAAGTGTTTCATTTCTTGTTTATCAAACCTTTAAGCATCTGCCATTCGGGTGTTACAGCCAACCTACGCAAGTCGGTGGCTATGTTTTCGGCCGTTTGGGCATCTGTTTCGTTCTTTGCCTGTGCCAATTGGCGTAACGTAAGCCTTGTTTTACCAAACAGGCCATAGAAAGAAATGAGCCGTTGTTCGTTCAAGGTTGGCAACAGGTGGAGCAAATGTTCAACATAATGCCCCACCTGATGACTCACCAACTTGGGATTTTGACCAAAGCTGATGAGAAAGCTATGCAGCTCTGTACTAATGCTATCCATTAACGGTTGCCGTACATCTCTTCGTAATACTTTTGATAATCACCGCTTGTTACTTCGGCAATCCATTCTTGATTGGCCAAGTTCCACTCGATGGTCTTAACTATACCATCGGCAAACATGGTTTCGGGATACCAGCCCAGTTCGTTTTTAATCTTCGTTGGGTCGATACCATAACGCAGGTCGTGTCCCAATCGGTCGGCAACATACGTAATCAGGTCTTCGTTTATCCAGTCGGTGCGTATCTCTCCATTAGCATCCAATTCTTGTTTTTTAAGCACGTGGCGAAGGTCTTTGTTGCTGTCCATTAGTTGGCGAATGGTCTTAATAATCAATTTCACAATGTCGATGTTCTTCATTTCGTTGTGTCCGCCAACGTTATACACCTCGCCAACGCGCCCTTCGCGCACAACAAGGTCGATGGCCTTACAATGGTCTTCAACGTAAAGCCAATCTCTAACGTTCTCGCCTTTGCCGTAAACGGGGAGTTTCTTTCCTTCTAAAATATTGTTGATAATTAGCGGAATAAGTTTTTCGGGAAAATGATATGGACCGTAATTGTTAGAGCAACGTGTGATGCTTACGGGCATGTGGTAAGTGTCGTGGTAAGCCATGACAAACATGTCGGCACTGGCTTTCGATGCACTATATGGGCTATGGGGGCACAAAGGCGTAGTTTCCATGAAGTAACCCGTGTCTCCTAGCGAGCCATAAACCTCGTCGGTAGATACTTGATGGTAGCGTTTGCCGGCCTTCCATGTGGGATAACCCGTTTCGTCTTTACCCGTAACCCAGGCCTTACGCGCCGCATCCAGCAGGTTTTGGGTGCCAAGAATGTTTACCGAAAGAAACAGCTGTGGGTCTTCGATGCTGCGGTCAACATGACTTTCTGCGGCAAAGTTAACCACATAGTCGATTTCGTTGTCGGCAAAAAGACCGTTAACCAAGTCGCGATCGCGTATGTCGCCACGAACAAACACGCAGCGTTTGTCGTCGATGTTGTTCTTTATCGTACCCAAATTGCCTGCGTATGTAAGTAGGTCTAGTACAATAACTTTGATGTCTTCGTCCTGGTACTTCTTTTCCAAGAGATACTTAATGTAGTTGGCGCCGATAAAACCAGCTGCCCCAGTTACGAGATAGGTTTTCATATAAAAAATATATTTATCTGTTTTTATTATTGTCTGCTAATGTTATTACTTCACAATCGGTGAATTTTTCACCCTCAATAGTAAGCCTAACGAGTGTTCGTTCCTTGTGGAATCCCGATATGCCTGCTGCTCCGGGGTTGATGTGTAGCATGTTCAACGTCTTATCGTATTGTATTTTCAAGATGTGCGAATGCCCCGCAACGAATAGTTTAGGCGGACTAGCATAGAGTGTGGCCTGTATGCGCGGGTCGTAATGCCCTGGATAACCGCCGATATGAGTCATCAAAACGTCTACATCCTCTACCTTAAAGCGTAACCGCTCTGGGTATAGGCGGCGCAGGTCGCCACCATCAATGTTGCCATGCACAGCCCTTAGCGGCTTAAAGGCGGCCAAACGCATGGAAACTTCCAACGAGCCGATGTCGCCTGCATGCCAAATCTCGTCGCATTCGGCAAAATAGGTCAAGTACCTGTCGTCCCAATAGCCGTGGGTGTCGCTCAAAATACCTATTCGCCGCATTGCTTAGAAAACTTTGTTTCAACAAATCGTCCAAGGAAATCGACCGTACCCCTTACGCCCAAGATGGAAGAATTGATGCAAAGGTCGTACGAGAACCCATGCCCCCACGTCTTACCCGTATAGAAATCGTAATAGGCAGCTCGGCGTTCGTCGCCTTCGTGAATGATGGCGGCAGCCTTTTTCTCGTCGCATTGCTGGCGTTGCATCACGCGTTGAATACGCTCTTCGAGGTTTGCCGTTACGAAAAAACTAATCATACGTGGAGCATCACGCAGAATATAGTCGGCGCACCTACCCACGAACACGCAATTGTCAGCCTCGGCAGCCTTGATAATGGCCTCGCTTTGAAACTTGAACAACGTATCTTGCGACAGCTCGTCTTGGAACATGCCGTGTTCTCCGCCGATAAGCGGGAGATTGTAGCGGAAGAAACTTTTGCTAAACGCCTTCTGCTCATCGTTGCGTTCGAAAAGCCGCTCACAAAGTCCACTTTCTTTTGCGGCAAGGTTCAACAACTCGCTATCATACATTTTATAGCCCAAGCGTTGCGCCAACAATGAGGCAATTTCCTTGCCGCCACTGCCAAGCTGTCTGCCCACTGTTATGATAATATTCGAAGTTTCCATTGCTATAATGTCTTTTGTTTGTTGATTTTACGCATAAACAGGACCATGATAACGGCTGTTACTAAGGCCGATGTGGTATCGGCAACGGGCATAGACCACCATACGCCGTCTACACCATAGAGTGTAGGCAGCACCAAGAGCAGCGGAATTAAGAACACCAACTGCCTTGAAAGCGAAAGGAAAACGCTTATCTTGGCCTTGCCGATGCTTTGGAAGAAGTTGGCGATAACCATTTGATAGCCGATGATGGGGAAAGACATCATCGTTATGCGCATGGCATGCACCGAAAGGGTGATGAGCGTTTGGTCGGACGTGAAGAGCCTAACGCACTGTTCGGGGAAAAACTCGCCTACCACAAAGCCCGTTGTGGTTACGCATGTGCCGCAAATTACGGCGTATTTCAACACGCGCATCATGCGGTCGAACTTCATCGCTCCATAATTGTAGCCTGCAATGGGTTGCATACCTTGGTTAACACCGATGGTTACCATCACGAAGATAAAGGCAATGCGGTTGATGATGCCGTAGGCACCAACAGCCATGTCGCCCCCATGCGACACCAAACTGTTGTTGATGATGATAACCACAAAGCAAGCGCACACGTTCATGGAAAAGGGAGACATGCCAATGGCAAGGATATTCTTCACCAAACGACTGCGCAAGCGATATATTCCGCGCTTGAAGTGTATAAATTCAGACTTTTTGCTGAACATCACCAACTGCCATATCAGGGCAAGCAGCTGGGAAAGCACCGTGGCGTAGGCTGCTCCGCGTATGCCTAGTCCTAGTGGCCAGATGAAGATTGGGTCGAGTATGGCATTGATTATCACCGTGAAGATGGTCATATACATAGACAATTGGGGCTTGCCCGCCGCCCGTTGCAGGGCGTTAAGACCAAAATACAGGTGCGTAACAACGTTACCAAGGAGGATAATCTCCATGTAGTCTTTGGCGTAAGGCAGCGTTTGGGCACTCGCCCCAAAGAACATCAGGATGGGTTCGAGAAACAAAAGGCTGATGATGGAGAAACAAACGCCCGTTATGATGTTCAGCATCACAGTGTTGCCAAGTATGTTTTGGGCGGCTTCATAATCTTTTTGCCCCAGCTTTACCGAAAGCAAACTAGACGCTCCCACCCCTACTCCTGCGCCAAAAGCGGTGGAAAGGTTCATCAACGGAAAGGTAATGGCAAGCCCAGAGATAGCCAAAGCGCCAACGCCCTGCCCAATAAAGATACTGTCAACCATGTTGTAGAGCGAGGATGCCGTCATGGCAATGATTGCAGGGACGGCATAGCGCACAAGCAGCTGCCCCACTGGCTTTGTACCTAACTCTAATGTTGCTTTCTGATTATCCATCAATATAATTCGGTTTATCCTGCAAAAGTACTAATTATAGCTGGTTTCCACAAATTACCTGCTCATTATTACCAACTTTCTAGTTGGCAACGCACTTGTAGTAGATGTTTAATGGTGAAACGAGCTTTTAAACCCATTTTCTCGTTAACTGGTCTATTCATTGGCTTGTCAACTGATTAACTCGTAAACGGTCTACTCGTTAGCTTGTTCACTCTCGTTGGTTTGTCAACCCGTCAACTGGGCTACTCGTTAACTAGTCAACATGTCAACCTGCCAACTCGCTAACTTGTCAACGCCTCAACTTGTCTGTTTCTGTCCGCTTTTCAGCAAGAATTTTAACATTATGAGTACCCTTTTCGTTCACCAATCGCTCACCTAGTCGCAAAAAATCGATTCTCGCGAAGGTTGTTTTTGAAGTCAATGGGGGTTAGCATGTGAATGCTGCAAAATGAATTTTTATTTAAAATCATCGTCATTTGCACCAGATTTTGGACCATTTGGTGCAAAACGCAGTGCAATTTGGTGCAAAACGCAGTGTGTTTTGGTGCTAAACGCAGTGCATTTTGGTGCTAAACGCAGTGCATTTTGGTGCTAAACGCAGTGCGATTTGCTGCAAAACACACTGCGAAATGCTGCAAAATGCAAGTCGAAAAGTATAAATATCCACAACAATGGTATAAACAATACCTTTTAGAACCATTAAAAACAAGACTAAAAAGGGCAAAATAGCCGTTAAAAGTAGGGTTTTAGGGTCTAAAAGGGCGTAATTGGGCGTGAAAAATTACGAGTCAACGACCAAACTAGAAAGGCAAAATGGTGCAAAATGCAGGTTCTATTCTTAAAAATAGACAGGACAAAAGACTTGAAAGACTAGATATGGTAGTAATTTACCTACTTTTTAACTTATATTTTCGCTAGAACGGAGTGAGAATTTGACGGGTATTGTAAAGTAAAAAGCAAGAATTTAAGTTTTGTGAATTTAAAAGTTTGTAAGTTTAAGAGTTAGTAAGTTTAAGAGTTGATGAGTTCTTGAGTTCGTAAGTTGATGAGTTGATGTATTCGGTAGTCGTTGGGTTTTCGTGAGTTCATAAACCAGCGAGTTGGTCTTTCGGGCACTTCGTATATAAGAGGGGTGTTTGTATTGTGTTGGCATCACAAAGACAACAAACTCATCTCTATTTATCGCCATAGTAAAAGTACAGACGACTCCAACATCTAAATTTCTGCTTATAT
>NZ_GG740072.1:1065014-1079202 GCF_000162415.1 Prevotella sp. oral taxon 317 str. F0108
TATATAATACTTTAATTTTTCTAGAAAGAGTGTCGAACAGGTACATTTTGTAAAAACACTAAAACTTCGCAAATGATGAGCCACAAACGTAGATTAACGCAAGTTGGAAACAATGAGACGTTTGAATTTGTATTGCTCACTGAAAATGAGTACCTTTACATTGACTAAAAGACAAAGGAACAAACCCAAAAGCCATGCACAAAGATACAACAATGTTTAGGGAAGATGGTTATCTCAACGACTTTCACAGAGCGTGGGACGAAAAATGTATCAAAGACGACAAAGAACGTTGGGCTTTGATGCAATCGAAAGGGATGCGCTATACGGCAGAATTTGCGAGAGCACAGTCCCAGAGGATGGACGAACTGGTAAGACAAGAAGAAGAAAGGTTGAAAGAAGAAAGGAAGAAACACTCAAAGGCTGGGCGATAGTAGCTGGCCATTGGCACATGGGCTTGTCGGACTTTACCGACAAGCAGCCTTGCTGTTTCTTTCGGAAACGAACACCATAACACGTTTTGTTAGGCCTGTAAAAGACACACTTACTACATCAAAACAAGGTGCGATACCAGGCAGTCACCAAGTTTTGTTTGGTCTGCAAAAGACATACTTACTACATCAAAGCTCCGCTTACAATATCTATTATGTGCAAGTTATGCTAGTTTATTAACAGCTAGCCTATCGCCTTGACGTAAGCAGCACACATTTCTGCACAGCGTTCGCCGTCCATAGCAGCAGAAACAATGCCGCCAGCATAGCCCGCACCTTCGCCACAAGGGAACAAGCCACCAACACTAACGTGCTGAAAGTTCTCTCTATCGCGCACGATGCGAACGGGCGAAGAGGTTCGGCTCTCGGTAGCAATGAGCACAGCCTCGTTGGTTAAGAAACCATGACTGTTTCGGCCGAACTTCTGAAAGCCCTCTTGCAAACGCGAAACAATGTGTTTGGGCATCCAAAAATGCAGGGGACTGGATATTAATCCGGGCGAATAACTACTTTGGGGCAGGTCGTAACTTAGCTTACGGTTAACAAAATCAACCATTCGCTGTGCGGGTGCGGTCTGCTTGCGGTTGCCGTTCACCCAGCAATCGTGTTCAATAGACTGCTGATAGTGCATCATTTTCAACACGTCGTCACCTTCAACATCTCCGGGTCTCACCTCTACCACCATGCCACTATTAGACCATTTGGAACCTCGATTGGCAGGACTCATGCCGTTAACCACGATTTGTTCGTGTTCGGTTGCTGCTGGAATGACGAAACCACCAGGACACATACAGAACGAATAAACACCCCTTTCGGCCGATTGGGTAACGAAACTATATTCGGCAGCAGGCAAATACTTGCCTCGTCCGTTCTTGTTGTGGTACTGAATTTGGTCGATTAAGGCCGATGGATGTTCTAGTCTTACGCCTATGGCCAGCCCTTTGGGTTCGATGGGGATGCCTGCCGTGGCTAGGTATTGGTACACATCGCGTGCGCTATGGCCTGTGGCCAAGATTACAGCACCTTTGAAATTCCGCTCTTCGGACGTTAAACCATTAAGTGTTTGCACGCCAATCACCTTATTACTTTCCATTAATAAGGCAGTCATCTTGGTTTGGAAGTGCACTTCTCCGCCACAAATGATGATGGTATTGCGGATTGCCTCGATTACCTTTGGCAGCTTGTCGGTGCCGATATGGGGGTGAGCGTCTGACAAGATGGACGTTGATGCACCATGCTGGCAGAACACGCTTAATATTTTCTCTACATTGCCGCGTTTCTTACTCCGCGTATACAGCTTGCCGTCTGAATAAGCGCCTGCGCCGCCTTCACCAAAACAATAGTTGCTTTCGGGGTTTATCTTTTGCTCCTTGGTTATTAGGGAAAGGTCGCGGTGGCGTTCATTAACACTTTTTCCTCGTTCAACGACAATGGGACGAATGCCTTGTTCAATCAAACGAAGTGCCGCAAACAATCCGCCAGGACCTGCCCCCACAACAATGGCTTGGGGACAATGCGACACATCAGGGTAATTTACAACCTGATATTCTAGTTTTTCAGGCATTTCGTTAACGAAAACACGCACAGAGAGATTAACGAATATGGTGCGTTGGCGCGCGTCGATGCTGCGCTTGAGCACCTGGACGTGTGTGATGGTTCGCACATCAAGTGCTTTATCATGTGCAACATAGTCGCGGATGCTGTCTTCGGTATATGCCTGCTGGGGCAACAAGCGCAATTGATATTCGTATGTCATTGGTGTAAAAAGGGGAAATGTATGGGTGAGAAAGGGTGTAAAGGCGCGTAAGAAATGTGTGCCACGGGGTTATCCTAAAAACAAAGATTGACAACTTTACGCTTTAACGGTCATTACAACAAAGTTACAAGGACGTTAATACGCAAAGTTGCCAAACGCAAACGAAGACAAAAGAAACACAACAGGACAATTAGTTGTTTACGCTGCCGCCCATAATGTCGAGCAACTCGTTGGTAATTGCCTGCTGTCTACTCTTGTTATACTGTAAGTTCAAGCCTCTGAGCAGTTCGTCGGCATTGTCGGTAGCTGTTTGCATGGCCACCATACGTGCTGCATGCTCACTAGCATTGCTGTCGAGCAAGGCCGTGTACATCATCAAGTTCAACTCTTTGGGGATGAGCGTTGTTAGGATTGTCTCCATGTCTGGCTCAACAAGGAAGTTGTCGTTAAGGGGTTTTGCCTCGTCCTTGGTCTTTTCTTCCTTCGCTGCTTTTTTCTTAAGATACTCTTGTGCCTTAGCCGTAACCACATCAGAACTTAGGTCGCGGTCGCTAAAACGCCCCAATTCAGTGGAGAGGTCGATAGGCAAGAAAGTTCTTCTAGTCAAAATCTGCGAGCCTGCGCTCTTGAAATGATGGTAAATAAGCTCAACTCTGTCTAGCTCGCCTGCTGCATATTGTTCCGACAACTCTGTGGCGATGTCTGCACATTGGTGTGCATTGGGTTTCTCGGCAAGAAGGTTGAAATTGCCACCTATCTGCAATCCCATCTTGGTTGCCTGCTCGGTGATTTTTCTGCCGAGAGGGTAAACCACGATGTCGGTAACGCCTTGCTCTCGATAGTGTGCCACCGCCTGCTGCAGCAACTTGGTGACGTTGGCATTGAAACCGCCACACAAGCTGCTGTTGCTTGAAAAAGGCACAAGCGCAACGCGTTTAAGCTGCTTGCGCTCCACGTTTAATGGCGTGCGAGCCTCTGGCATTGACGCGAGAAAAGCTTTGAGGATATGCTCTAACATACTCTCGTAAGGCAGCATGTTCTCAATCAATTGCTGAGCATGGTGCAGCTTAGACGATGCCACCATCTTCATGGCACTCGTTATCTTACGGGTGCTGTTAACGGAAGCAATTCGTGTCTTTATCTCTTTTAATGAAGGCATACGCTATGTGTTGAAGGGTGACGTCGTCCGCCTCACACACTGTTGTGAGGCGGAACAAGGCCAGCCTTAAATGTTCAAACTTTTTGGAATTGTCCCGCAATGTCGGCCATCACGGATTCGAGTACGCCACAAGCCTCGTCATTCAGTCCGCCACTTGCCAAGAAATCAATGGTGGATTGGTGGGTTGAACGCAACTTGTCGAGGAACAGGGTCTGGCATTCACGTACCTGATCTACGGGCACATCGTGCATCAAACCGCGCGTTCCACAATACAATATGGCAATTTGCTCGCCCACAGGCATTGGCGAATATTGGGGCTGAATGAGCAATTGCGTGTTCTTTCTTCCCCTATCCAAGGTCATTGCGGTAACGGCATCCATATCGCTTGAGAACTTAGAGAAAGCCTCCAGCTCGCGATACTGTGCCATATCTATTTTAAGTGTACCCGCAACCTTCTTCATACTCTTGATTTGAGCAGAGCCACCCACACGGCTAACCGATATACCTACGTTGATGGCAGGGCGGAAACCTTGGTTGAAAAGGTCGGTTTCCAAATATATCTGACCATCGGTAATGGAGATAACGTTGGTTGGAATGTAGGCGGAAACGTCGCCGGCCTGCGTTTCGATGATGGGAAGCGCCGTTAGCGAACCACCTCCCTTTACGTGGCCTTTAAGACATTCGGGCAGGTCGTTCATCTGTTCGGCCACTTCTTGCTGGTCGTTGATGCGTGCGGCACGTTCCAACAGACGACTATGCAGATAGAAAACGTCGCCTGGATAAGCCTCGCGACCCGAGGACGGCGAAGGATGAGCGACACTTCACGATAGGCCACAGCCTGTTTGGAAAGGTCGTCGTAAACAACTAGCGCGTGTTCGCCACGATCGCGGAAGTATTCGCCGATGGCAGCACCTGCGAATGGCGCGTAATATTGCATGGCAGCGGGATCAGCAGCTGTTGCCGACACGATGATGGTGTAGTCTAACGCACCCCGTTCTTTCAGTGTCTGTACCAAAGTAGCCACCGTAGAGGCCTTCTGGCCAATGGCAACATAGATACAATACACGGGCTTGCCGGCATCGTAGAAACTCTTTTGATTGATGATGGTGTCGAGAGCAATGGCCGTTTTACCCGTCTGGCGGTCGCCAATGATGAGCTCACGTTGTCCTCTACCAATGGGGATCATCGAGTCTACACCTTTAAGTCCTGTTTGAAGTGGTTCCTTAACGGGTTGACGGAAGATAACACCAGGAGCCTTTCGGTCGAGCGGCATCTCGAAAGCGTTAGACAAATCAATTTCGCCAAGCCCGTCGATAGCCTCGCCCAAGGGGTTGATTACACGCCCAAGCATGTTGTCGTTCACCCGAATGCTGGCAATGCGGTGCGTGCGCTTTACCACCTGCCCCTCTTTGATTTCAGAGGTAGGCCCTAAAAGCACACAGCCAACATTGTCTTCTTCCAGGTTCATGACGATGGCCATGGTTCCATTTTCAAATTCAAGCAACTCGTTGGCTTCGGCATTACGCAATCCGTAGACACGCGCAACGCCATCGCTAACGGTAAGGACAGTGCCAATTTCGTCAAAGTCCTGCCCGTCGCTGATTTGTTGAAGTTGTTGGAACAATATCTCTGAGACCTCGTTGGGCCTTATTTTATCAGACATGTTACTTGTTTTTTAATTCTATTAGAATTCGATTAAGTTTGCTCTTCACGCTGGCATCCATGCGATAGGTGTCGTAGTCCAACACAAATCCGCCAAGAATGGCAGGGTCTACCTCCGTGGTGAACTCGACAGTTCCCTGCGTTCGCTCTTCCACTAGGTGGCGCATACGTTGCTCAACCTCAGCTGTGAGTTGCACGGCCGTGGTGATTTTGCCGCTTGTAATGTGGAAATGTTGCCTGTACAGGTTAATGAAAGACGAGGCAATAAACTGCAACACTTCTTCCCTACCCTCGCGCAACACCAAAGCGATGAAACGTCTCGTGAGTTCGACAGCGGGCGTTCCGCATGCCGCCAACACCACCGAGCTTTTTTTCGACCGTGAATACATGGGGTTGCATACCGCAGGACGGAGCTCTGGAACATGCAGGTAGCATTCCAACAGGTTCGTCATGTTGTTATACACATCCTCGTAACAGCGGTCATCAATGGCAGCTTTGAGCAATGCGCGAGCGTATCGAACAGCTATTAACCCTATATCCATAACTCGTTTAGTTGGGGTTTACAGAGAAAGCATCGTCTAAGAAACGGTTAACCAACGACATCTGTTGAGCGTTGGAGGCCAAGTTTTCACGCACAACCTTCTCGGCAATCTGCACGCTTAGCTCCGCCACTTGGGTACGAATGTCGCGGATGGCATTCTGTTTCTCTACCTCTATCTGCCTTTTGGTTTCTTCGAGCAGTCGCACACCCTCCTCGTGAGCCGTCTGTCGAGCTTTCTCAACTATGGCGTCGCGGGTTTGGGCAGCCTCTTTTAAGATGAGTGATTGTTTCTCTCGTGCGTCTTGAAGAATTTGTTCGCTTTCTTGCTTGATGTTTTCTAGCCGTTCTGATGCCTCATGAGCCTTGCGCAGACTTTCGTCTATGTATGTCTTACGGTCTTCAACCATCCTGATGATAACAGGAAAACCGTATTTAACTAGAACAACAAAAACCACCAAGAACGCCAAGAGCATCCAAAAGAGCAAGCCCAAGTCGGGCGTTAGTATTGATGGTAAATTCTCCATTCGGTTACTTATTTAATCAAGAATGCACACGCTGCAATGGCGAAGAGGGCACAACCCTCAACGAAAGAAGCCGTAACAATCATGTTTGTCTGTATTTTGTTCGTAGCTTCGGGCTGACGGGCAATGGCATCCATTGCGCTACCGCCAATGCGACCGATACCTAAACCTGCACCAATTGTAGCAATACCTGCACCAATACCGCAGCCTAGCTGAGCCAGACCCTCGGCAGCCAATAATGTTGTAATCATCATAGTTCTTATTCTTTTATTAATTGTTTATATTCAATTTTAGTTGTTTTGTTCGTTAAGACGTTTCTTACAGTGGCATCCGAGCCTCTTGTGGCATGCACACCTATGTTAAACTTATCACACAATAGCACATTCACACGAGGAACTCTGCCCGTTAAAGTGTGTTCTGCAGAAGGCTGATAAGCTTTTGGAAACTACTCGGCAACGTGGTGCTCACGATGAGCCATGCCGATAAAGACGGCACTAAGCATGGTGAACACATACGCCTGCACGAATGCGACAAGCAATTCGAGACAGTTCATGAAAAGCAACATGATTATACCAAACGTGTTCAACCCCAGGCCATAGCCTACGCCCATGTTCCATCCAAGGAATATCACGCAAGTGAAACTCAATATAATGGCATGACCAGCCATCATGTTGGCGAAGAGACGTATCATCAACGCAAAAGGCTTTGTGAAGATACTGAACACCTCTATCACCGGCATAAGGGGAACGGGAAACTTCAAGGCAACAGGAACTTCTGGCCAGAATACGTCTTTCCAATACTCCTTATTGCCAAAGATGTTGATAACCAACATCGCGGTAACGGCCAAGAACATGGTTATGTTGATGTTACCCGTGACGTTTGCTCCGCCTGGGAACACGGGAACAAGCCCAATCATGTTACAAGTGAAGATGAAAAAGAACACCGTCAACAAGAAAGGAGCGTAGCGTTTGTATTGCCGTTCGCCCACGGCAGGCCTTATCAAGTCGTCGTGTATGTACATCACGAACATCTCCATCAAGCCAACGAGACCCTTGGGAGCAGCACTTTTCTCATCTACCTTCTTATACCAACGTGCGCACGACAGGAAAACCGTGAGCAAAATCGCCACAACAATCCATATCTGAGCAACGGCTTTGGTTATGCTTAGGTCCAAAGGACGCGTCGTAGAACCGTCTGCACGCCGTTCATATATCTTTCCATGATGCTGGGCATCGAAGAAAAAGTTGTTCGGAAGATGATGAGCCGTACCCACATACCATTCGCCCGTGTCACTACTTCTAACGATGATGGGCAAGGGTATGCTCAGATGCTTGCCTTCGTACGTGGCGATGTGCCATTCGTAAGCATCCGACAAGTGTTCGAGCACGATCTCTGGAATATCGAGTTCCTTCTTGTCTTCCCCTCCGTTGCTAGCCGCGTGGAGCGACAACGAAGTGAAAAGCAACAGCAGCAGAAACGATATATATCTTACTTTTTTCATTATAATACATTATTATTATATAGCCGTTATGTACCCGACTTACGCTTATCGTTTGAGAAGAACGTGGCGTGGTGCACCAACATCGCCGCATAGAACAGGGCGAAAACGCATAGAAAGAGCAACATCGCTTGTCTTTCTACCACGAAGTAGTACACGAAAAACACCAACACACACAACAGCATGCGAAACCCTGACACACCTAAGAAAAAGGTGGGGAGGCTATCTGGCGACTTTATCGCCACGCGCGACCAAATCAGGATGTCTGCCGTCTCGATGATTAAAAAGACCACCGAACTAACCAGCAACGGCAACGCAACCGCATAACCCAGGCAAAGTTCGGCAACACCATACACGCCTATCGCCAACAAGGCCAGCGTAATGAGGCTTTGGCAGATGAAACGTCGCTTTTGTTTGCCTACTTGCCTTTCGTCCATAACACTTTCCATAGAGAGCCGTTACACCTCCACACACAAGGAGACAACGTTCTTTTGCACCTCGACAAAGCCACCTGCGATGGCACACTCATGCGTTTCGCCCTCGCCCGTGACGTAAACCACTTGGCCCGCATCTAGCGAAGAGATGATGGGCGCATGGCTGTCGAGTATCTCGAACTCACCAAGACTGCCTGGAACCTTTACGCTTTGGGCATCGCCTTGATAGAGTTGTTTTTCTGGAGAAACAATAATCAATTTGAGCATAGACACATGCTTTTACACAAACTAGTTGGAACCTGCTGCTTCAAGCAACTTCTTACCTTTCTCAATAGCGTCTTCTATCGTGCCGACGTTCAAGAAAGCCTGCTCGGGAAGGTCGTCAACCTCGCCGTCGAGTATCATGTTAAAGCCCTTGATGGTGTCTTCGATACTTACCATCGCGCCCTTAACACCCGTAAACTGCTCGGCAACGGTAAACGGCTGAGAGAGGAAACGCTGCACCCTACGTGCGCGGTTCACCGTCTGCTTGTCTTCGTCGCTCAACTCATCCATACCAAGAATGGCGATGATGTCTTGCAATTCCTTATAGCGTTGCAGTATCTGTTTCACACGTTGCGCACATTCGTAATGCTCTTTACCCACAATCAGCGGGTCGAGAATACGCGAAGTAGATCCCAATGGGTCTACGGCTGGATAGATACCCAACTCTGTAATCTTACGACTAAGCTCTGTTGTAGCATCCAAGTGCGTGAAAGTGGTAGCGGGAGCAGGGTCGGTCAAGTCGTCGGCAGGTACATATACGGCCTGAACAGACGTGATAGAGCCGCGCTTGGTAGACGTAATACGCTCTTGCATCGCACCCATCTCACTGGCCAATGTAGGCTGATAGCCCACAGCCGAAGGCATACGGCCCAACAAAGCCGATACTTCTGAGCCTGCTTGCGTAAAGCGGAAGATGTTGTCGATAAAGAACATGATGTCTGCTGGCTCGCCATCCTTTCCGCCATGATCGCGGAATTCTTCGGCAACGGTTAGTCCCGACAATGCCACAGAGGCACGTGCGCCAGGCGGCTCGTTCATCTGACCATACACAAGAGTGGCTTGCGATTGGCGTAGTTCTTCAGGATCAACTAGCGAAAGGTCCCATTTGCCCTCCTCCATTGCTTTCCTAAACTTGTCGCCGTAACGGATAACACCCGACTCGATCATATCTCGGATAAGGTCGTTTCCTTCACGTGTACGTTCTCCAACACCTGCGAACACCGAGTAACCGTTATGTCCCTTGGCGATGTTATTAATCAGTTCCATGATAAGTACGGTCTTACCAACACCCGCACCACCAAACAAACCAATCTTACCACCCTTCATATAGGGTTCCAACAGGTCGATAACCTTGATGCCCGTAGCCAACATTTCCTTGTGAGTAGAAAGTTCGTCGAACTTAGGAGCCTCCCTATGGATGGGGTAAGCGCCTTCCATGTTCAGTTCCGACATGCCATCAATGGGCTTGCCGATAACGTTCAGCATGCGGCCTTTAATCTGTTCGCCGGCCGGCATGGTGATAGGACTGCCCAAAGGCGTTGCTTTAAGGTGGCGTTGCAGACCGTCGGTGTTATCCATTGCCACGCAGCGCACAGTGTCCTCACCGATATGCTGTTGAACCTCCACTATCAATTCGCGGCCGTCGGGCCTAACGATACGCAAGGCATCGTGAATTTTCGGCAGCACTTTCTCCTCCTCTTGGCCCTTGGTGTCGAAGTAGACGTCAATTACCGGACCAATAATTTGCGAAATGTGTCCTTCTATGTTTGACATATTCAGATATCTAGTTTATTATATTTCTTTATTAATGATTGCGCAAAAGTAACGATAAAAAACGGAATTGCCAAAATGTTCAGGCAATTTAATGTATGCAAACATTAAACTTTTCCAAATGTTGTTCCTTTTATATGCTTAGTTCGTCTAAAACGGTTATCAGCTTTTTATCAAAGGGCTTATCGCTCCTAATGGCTTCGGAAAGTGGCACATATACAATTTCGTTGTTGTGTACACCAATCATAACGTTGCGTTGTCCTTGCATGATGGCATCTATCGCGCCCACTCCTGTGCGGCTAGCCAAGATGCGGTCGTGGGCTGTTGGCCTACCGCCACGTTGCAAATGCCCAAGGATGGACACGCGCACATCATAGTCGGGGAACTCTTTCCTCACACGGTCGGCATAATACAGCGCACCACACTTGGGACTTTCCGATACGATGACGATGCAACTCTTCTTCGATTTGCGTATGCCCCGTTCCATAAACCGCGCCAATTGGTCAACGTCCGTCGAGTCTTCGGGTATGATGGCGGCCTCTGCGCCAGCAGCAATGGCACTGTTCTGAGCCAAAAAGCCAGCATCGCGTCCCATTACTTCGACAAAGAAAATACGTTCGTGGCTTTGTGCCGTGTCGCGTATGCGGTCTACACATTCCACAATAGTATTCATCGTGGTATCGTAGCCAATGGTCGAGTCGGTGCCATAAAGGTCGTTGTCGATGGTTCCAGGAAGCCCAATGCAACACAAGTCGTATTCTCTTGCAAACACCATTGCACCCGTAAGCGAACCATTACCCCCAATCACAACCAAAGCATCTATCCCTTCTTTAACGATGTTCTCGTAAGCTTTCTTCCTTCCCTCTTCTGTTGTGAATTCACTGCTGCGCGCGGTCTTCAATATGGTGCCGCCCTGCATGATGATACCACTAACGTTCTCGGTGGTGAAAGGCTTTATGTCACCATTTATAAGTCCGTCGAAACCACGGTATATGCCTTTTATGTTAAACCCATTACAAATGCCAGCGCGCGTCACGGCGCGTATGGCAGCATTCATTCCTGGTGCATCCCCACCCGACGTGAGTATGCCTATCGTCTTTACTTTTGTCATTGTTTTGATAACTTTATCTAGTTTCTACACCTATATATATAATAAGGTGTAGCGTAATCGTCCTTTATTTTGGTTGACAAATTAACAAGTTGACAAGTCAACAAGTTGGTGTCCCAATCATTGTACAAAACTATGGGGGCCATTGCACACCCTCCATCCGTTTGTTTACGTAATGAGCCAAAGCAAAGCCATACCCAATACGCCACCTAAAAGAACTTTCCATCCCACATTGGCGAAATACCATCCAACGCGCATACGCTCCGTTCTTATCAGTGCCAAGCCACTTATCGAGCCTATGGGCAGAATGTTACCACCCACTGCTGTTGCAAAAGCAATCATCTTCCAATAAGCCCCGTTTTGGGCGAAGTTGACCGAATACGATGTGAGTTCTGCATTCTCGCCCGACAAAACAGGATGTAGTGACAGAGCCGTCATGGCTGTAACGAAACTGTCGAGTACACTGCTAATGGCCGCACTTGCCACGCCAAAGAACCAGATATTGGGCGTTTGCTTGTCGATATAGGCCGTTACCTCGCTGAAAAAGCCCGTTTCATTAACTACGCCCACCGCAAACATGATGCCTAAAACAAACAATATCATCTGCATAGAGCCATACTGCAACACGCGTGGTATGCGGCGATGTATCGTTTCGCCCGTGTTAAGCAGCTTTCGGTTGAATATTTCGTTAACCACCCATAGCACCGACAGCACGCAAAGTGCGCCGAGGAAAGGGCTTAACTTGGTGATATTATGGAATGTAGGGATAAACCACAGACCGCCAATGCCCACTACGAACATCACAAGACGCTGCCAAACATTCAAGTTGGTATCGTCGCCGCGATAAGGGAGCCGCAAAAATTCAATGTCAATACGGTCGGGCAATGCCCTAGACAACAACCACGTTGGCACAACACAAGTAACAATACAA
The DNA here is from genome assembly GCF_000162415.1 of Prevotella sp. oral taxon 317 str. F0108. Lineage (NCBI taxonomy): Bacteria > Pseudomonadati > Bacteroidota > Bacteroidia > Bacteroidales > Prevotellaceae > Prevotella > Prevotella sp. oral taxon 317. The sequence goes on from NZ_GG740072.1 coordinate 1,076,928, forward strand.
GGTACTGCCATGCTTAACGAATAGTTGGTGGCAGTTATCGCACCCATATTCCACAGCACCAAACCTTCGGGCGAGCCAATAACGGTTAATGCTCCGCCCATGTTTGCAGCAATTACAGCCACACTACCATAAATCATTCGGTAACGCCTGTTGGGTATCACCTGATGAATGAGCGTCAAGGCCATCACCGTTGTGGTAAGGTTGTCTAAGTTTGCAGACACCACAAAGACGATGAGCATCATCATCCAAAGCAGCTTTTTGCTGTCACGAGTTCGTGCCCATATACCCAAGAAGTCGAAACAGCCGTTGTTGTTCAATATCTCTACGATGGTCATCGTGGCCAGCAAGAAGAGAACGATCTCGCAAGCCTTACCCACATAACGCAAAAAGATGGTCTGAGCGATAAATTGTTTCACTGCCTGACTTGTGTGCGCCATGCCGCCAAGGTAGTCGGTGTAGGCCTGTTTGTGCATCAGCTGCACGAAATCCGTTCCATAAGAAACGTACAGCACCCACCCCACTGTACCAACGAATATTGCTACAGCGGCTCTATTCACATTTGTAACATTCTCTGTGCTAATGAGAATAAACCCAACGACTATGATTAAAAGGATAATCAGAGACATTATCTTAGACTATTTAAACGCAAAGGTAACAATTGTTTGTGAAACGAACAAGAACAAAAGAAACTATTCAACGTTTTTTTAATCCAAGCCCATTCTTGGCTCATCAACTTACGCCCATGTTTCTTCTCGCGCGTAATGATAATAAGGTGTTCCGACTATTCCACGATGAAGGAAAGGAGTGCGACGTATTTTTCAATCTTTTGCCATATCATCCAACAATCTATGGTAGCCATCTTAAACAAGCTTTGCATTAGATAGCGTTAACCAATAAGAGGGGGCTTATACATAGCGAAAAATAAAACGAGTAATTCATCCCTTCCTGTAGCTAGCCTAACTAAGTTCTATTAAACTTTTCAAAACTATTTCTTTGAAGACTTCACTATCAAAATCATACCCTTTACATTTCAGTCTGTGCTTAATAAGCATACTCAAACTTACAAATAAATTCTCTATAAGTAACAGGAATTTCCCTTTCACATCAGACAGTGAACAAGAAGTCCAATAAGACCTAGCAATACAAAACTCCGAAATAAATTGTTTCTTTCTCTCAAAATACAGACATTTAGTAATTTCCGATGTAGTGCAATATTCCGACACGTCACCACTAATATACATATTAATCTTTACCTTGTCAAGACCAGCAAAAGATTTATTTTCAAATTGTTTCTTAAAAGACTTTCTCATCTCTATAATCAGGGCGTGCACAACTTTCTCCAGACCTTCTACTGCCGCAATTTGTCCCCCAATTACAGAACTTATAACTATTTCCATATTTCAAACCATTATATATTAAAACCTCGCGGTAAAAGCCACAAGCATACATTAATGTAACTTTAGAATAAAAGAACTTTGAAGGCTATGTAACTCGTTACATAAGCAATCACACAATGAAGTCATCTTGACTTTTAATATTTCTATAAATTGAGAGGTGTTTATTGTTGATGTCTTGTAAAACCAAGATAAACAGCCTTCTTCATGAACGAAGCACGATACAAAGATACGACAAAATCTGAATTTCTGCCACCAGTTGTCTGTGGCAAAACGTAGTTGTGCACCAAAATAGGACTTGGCGAAATTCATTTCGCGCGTTCTCTACAAGTTGAAAACCGCTTGTCGGCAGCAGATTACTTCTGCGTTTCCATGATGCTGTATCCAGTGGTAGCGAGTAGCATGCTCAGCAACCGCTTACGCAGGCATCCGTAAGCGTACGTGCTTTCAGCTCCTTTGTATATATACATGTGAGCAGCGCACGCATTTTGTCTATTTTTCAATAGAAAATTTAACATAATAAGTGGCCTTTCCGTCAACCAATCGCCCACCTTGTCGCAAAAAATCGATTCTCGCGAAGGTTTGTTTTGATGCTAAAAGGAACTAGTTGTAATTGCAGACAAAATGAATATTTATTTGATGAAACCAAAGTTTAAACCTGATTTTGGGCTATTTGCTGCTAAAAAAGTGCAATATGCCGCTAAACGCAGTGCGTTTTGGTGCTAAACGCAGTGCGTTTTGATGCTAAAAGCAGTGCGTTTTGGTGCTAAATGCAGTGCGTTTTGGTGCTAAACGCAAGGTAAAATGGTGCTAAATGCAGTGCAAAATGGTGCTAAATGCAAGATGAAAAGCATAAGAATGCACTGCAATTGTATAATTAT
>NZ_GG740072.1:1079562-1124828 GCF_000162415.1 Prevotella sp. oral taxon 317 str. F0108
AACCTTCATAACCCATTAAAAACATGGCTGAAAAGGGGAAAATGAACGTTAAAAAGTGGGATTTTAGCGGCTAAAAGCATGTAATTGGGCATGAAAAAATACAAGCTTGCAACCAAACTAGAAAGGTAAAATGGTGCAAAATGCAGGTTCTGCACCTAAAAATAGACAAAACAAGAGACGTGAAAAGCTAAAAATAGTGGCGATTTACCTACTTTATAACCTATTTTTTCGCTAGAACGAAGTGAAAATTAAAGGGAGATTGTAAAATAAAAACAACAAACTGAATTGATGAGATTGTGAGCTTGTGAGCTGATGAGTTGATAAGTTGATAAGTTGATAAGTTGATAAGTTTATGAGTTCTTGAGTTTGCAAGTTGATAAGTTGTTGTGTTTCTAAGTCGTTGAGTTGATGTATTCGGAAGTTGTTGGTTTTTCATGAATGTATAAGCCAGTGAGTTGATTTATCCTACACTTCGTATATGAAGAAATATCTATCTTGTATTGGCATCACAAAGACAACAAACACCTATCAATTTATTGAAAGATTAAAAGTCAGGACGGTTTTAATATTAAAATTTGCACTAGAAACATTGCGCAAAGTAAAGATAGGAGGACAAACAATGCCAGATGGCAGCAAAAAGAAACCGTTGCCCGATAGGTGCAAGGCCAACTTGGCCTTAACTGCACCCCACCGAGCAACGGTAAATTAAGTGTTTACGGTCTTATCACATTACCAAAGCGACAAACGTTGGTTCTTAGGGATAAACAACTTGTCGCCTTCTTTCACACCAAAAGCCTCGTACCAGGCATCAATGTGGGGCAAAGCGCCATTTACACGCCATTTACCCAGAGCATGCGGGTCGGCTTTTGTGCGGTTACGAATTTCTTGTTCGGTGATGTTTTGTCCCCAAACAGCAGCATAAGCCAAGAAGAAACGCTGGTCGGGCGTAAAGCCGTCGATGGTCTTAAGGTGTTTTTTGGCCTCTACGTTCTTGAAAGCAAAGAAACTAACTTGCAATCCGCCGTGGTCTGCAAGGTTTTCGCCGAGCGTAAACTGTCCATTGGCGTTGAGGTCGGGAAGAACTTTGATGTTCGAGAAGAAGTCGGCATAAAGTTTAGCACGCTCTTCAAATCCTTTCGCATCAGATGCAGTCCACCAATCGTTCATATATCCGTTGGCATCGTATTGCCTACCCTGATCGTCAAAGCCGTGTGTCATCTCATGACCAATAACCACGCCGATAGCACCGTAGTTGTAAGCCTCGTCGGCCTTAGGGTCGAAGAAGGGACGTTGCAAAATACCGGCGGGGAAACAAATCTCGTTGGTTGTGGGGTTGTAGTAGGCGTTAACCGTTTGCGGGGTCATTAACCATTCATCGCGGTCAACGGGCTTACCCGCTCTTGTTAGAATGTGTCTATCGTGCGAGAACTTTCGACAAGCAAGCACATTCTCGTAATACGACTTCGTTGGGTCGATGGTTAGCTTGCTATAATCAATCCACTTGTTGGGGTAACCAATCTTAACATAGAACTTGTTTAGCTTGTTATGTGCAGCTGCCTTTGTGGTGTCGCTCATCCATGTTTGTGCATCAATGCGCTGTCCAAGCGAGATTTGCAGGTTGCGCACCAGCTGTTCCATCATCTTCTTCGACGTTTCGGGGAAGTAACGAGCAACATACATCTTACCTAATGCCTCACCCATCTGCTCTTCCACTTGGTTTGTGGCACGTTTCCACAACGGATATTCTTCCTTTCGGCCGCTCATGGTCTTGCCAAAGAAGTCGAAGTTGGCCAAACGAATTTCGTTCGTGAGGTACGAGGCTGAGCTTTGAATGATGTCCCACTCAATAAGTGCGCGCAAGTCATCGGCCGTTGCGGCTGCATAAAGCTTGTCGTAGCCCTCCATAAACCCAGGTTGCCCCACAATCATTTCCTGAATATAGGCCGATTTCACGCCCTCGGCATTAGCCATTGCTTCAAGATTTATGTTGGGATAGTTTTCCTTAAATTCCTTCAAGGTCATCTTATTGTAGTTGGCTTGTGGGTCGCGCAGTTCGGTTACGCTCTTCGACACCAACGCCAATGCCGTTTCCATGCGGAAAATAGCATCGCGACGGGCATCGGCTTGTGCCTCGTTAAAGCCATAAAGGCGGAACATGCGTGCGATGTGCTTGCGAAAAGCCTCACGAATGGCTACCGTGGCGGGGTCGTTGTTCACATAATAGTCTTTCTGACCAAGCGTTAAACCGCCCTGACCGATAGTCAAGATGTTCATCTTCACATTCTTTTCGTCGGCAGCGAAGTACGAACCGAAACCAACGCCGTAACCATAAACGGCATATTTAAGTTGAAATTGTTCAAGGTTGGCTTTGGTTTTAGCCCCTTCCACCTCTGCAATCAAGGCTGCAACAGGTGCAAGCCCTTCCTTTTCGCGGCGAGTAGAGTCCATAGCCAGCTTGTAATAGTCGGACAATTTCTGCTCCGTGCTACCCGGTTTGAACTTTTTTTTCAGCAGTTCGCCCAAGATGTTGTTAATGCGCTTGTTGTTATCTTCTTGCAATCGGTCGAAACTGCCAAAGCGCGAATAGGCTGCCGGCAACGGATTGTTCTTTTGCCAACCGCCCGTAGCAAACTGATAGAAATCGTCGGCCGCACGAACCGACTTGTCAAGGTCTGACATCACTAGCCCCGACTGCCCCTGAGCCATGCCCAATGTGGGCGAGGCCATCATCAAGAGCGCGGGAAAGAATTGTTTCATGTTCATGTTCTCTTTTTTGTTATTGGATAATAATGATTAAATATTTAGTACTAGTTATATGCTCACCTTATATTTTCTCCAAAACGGTTAAGCTCTACGACACCTGCCGCAACAGTTCTTCAAGCGTTTCGCTCAGTTCCATCCACTTTTCGTTCTCGCTGTCTAAGGCTCGTTGCACGGAGGTATATTCACTCACAAGCGTCATGTCCGAGGCGTTGTTCACGTCGCTTAGCAATTCGTTAAGTTCGGCTATGCGCTTCTCCATTGATGCAATCCGCCCCTCGCATTCCTTCACGGCTTTCTCGGCTTTGTTCACCTTTTTCATCCGCTCTTTACGCTGCGCATAGCTTTCATTGTCGGTTTTTGGGCTTTCGTCGGTCTTGATTGGAGCGGTTGCTGACGTATGCAGAAGGCTGTCGATATTAGCAGGCATGGCGTTATCGAGCTGGTTTGCGGCCGCAGAGCGTATAAAATCGTATATGCCGCCAAGGTGTTCTTTCACCCTACCCTCGCCAAACTCGTACACTTTCGATACCAAGCCGTCGAGGAACTCACGGTCGTGAGAAACAACGATGGCCGTTCCGTCGAACGCTTTGATGGCCTCTTTCAGCACATCCTTTGATTGCATGTCGAGATGATTGGTGGGTTCGTCGAGTATAAGCAAGTTAACAGGCTCTAACAGCAGCTTAATCATAGCCAACCTGCTGCGTTCGCCGCCGCTCAACACCTTCACTTTCTTGTCCGATGCCTCGCCTCCAAACATAAATGCGCCCAGTATGTCGCGTATTTTTAAGCGTATATCGCCTTTCGCCACATTATCAATCGTTTCGAAAACGGTTAGGCTTTCGTCTAACAATTGGGCTTGATTCTGTGCAAAATAGCCTATCTGCACATTATGACCAATCTTTAATTCGCCCGTATAAGGTATCTCGTTGAGGATGCACTTCACCAAAGTAGACTTTCCTTCGCCGTTTCTACCCACAAAAGCAACCTTTTCACCACGTTTAATTGTAAACGTAACATGGTCGAAAACAGTGTGTTCGCCGTAATCCTTACGCACATCGTCGCATATAACCGGATAGTCGCCACTGCGCAAACAGGGCGGAAACTTTAATCGCAAAGCCGAAGTGTCCACCTCGTCTACTTCTATCGGTACAATCTTAGCCAACTGCTTGATGCGGCTCTGCACCTGCACGGCCTTCGTAGGTTTATAGCGAAACTTCTCGATAAAGTCTTTCATGTCCGCTATTTCCTTTTGTTGGTTCTCGTAGGCGCGCAGTTGCTGTTCCCTTCTTTCAGCCCTTAGCGTAACATATTCGTCGTACTTCACACGATAATCAATCACCTTTCCACACGATATTTCTAGCGTGCGGTTGGTTACGTTGTTGATAAACGCACGGTCGTGGCTGACAAGTACCACCGACCCAGAACTCTGCGCCAAGAACTGTTCGAGCCATTGAATGCTGTCGATGTCCAAATGGTTGGTGGGTTCGTCGAGCAACAGCACGTCGGGTTTACGTAAAAGAATCTTTGCCAGCTCGATACGCATGCGCCAACCACCACTAAATTCACTCGTTGGGCGGTCTAAGTCGTTTCTGTTAAACCCCAACCCGATGAGCGTTCGCTCCAATTCGGCCTCGTAATTGTTGCCACCCAGCATCAGGTAACGTTCGTGTTCGTGGGTAAATCGCTCAACCAGAGCCATGTAATCCTCACTTTCGTAGTCGGTTCTTTCGCTCAGTTCGTTGTTCAACTGCTCAACGCGTGCCTTCAATTCCGTATTGTCGGCAAAGGCTTTTCTGGCCTCTTCTTTTACCGTTGTGTCGTCTTCAAGCACCATTACTTGTGGCAAATAGCCCACAGTTGTTCCCGAAGGAACAGACACATTGCCCGCCGTGGGCTTTTGTTTTCCGCATAATATTTTGAGCATGGTAGACTTACCTGCGCCGTTTTTGCCAACCAAAGCAATGCGATCGCGATTGTTCACCACAAAACTAACGTCCTTAAACAACGGCTTTACACTAAACTCAACCGTTAAACCTTCAACTGAAATCATTTATTTGTTATTTACTCGCACAAAGTTAATCATTTTGTTTGAAAGTATGGACGTTTGTTTTAGGATTAGCTTGGCCACAACTACATTTTTATTGTTTGCCAAATAAGATTGGTTGTTATGCTGTTTAAGCAATGATTGCTTATTTACAGCTTAACTCATTAAGTAGTAATTGAATATAATCCCTACTCCAATCGTCGGCTTTACGTTTCGTGTTATCAAACTGCAACAAGTCTATGTCTATCTTCACAATGCCTTTCTTGCGCTCTTCGGACACACTTCCCATCTGCGCCTCAATGTCTTTTAGCGCGACTATTACTTCTTCCAACGGCACACTGCAATACCCCTCGGCCAAACAGTTTATAAATGGTGGCGAAACAATGCCTATTGCGGGAGTGATAAGCGAACGCGAAAATCGCAGTTGTGGGAAAACAGCCGACAATCGCGCTTTTGCTTGTTCGATATGCAGCTCGGCCGCGACATTGCTCCCCAAGGCTAATAAGATGTAATGCGTTTGTTGGTTCATCGGATTATAACATTAGGTACACAAAGTTACAAAAAATAAGGCATCCCCTGATGAGAATAAGAAATAATAATTTGAAACTAATGCGACACTTCCACCTACAGCTCCATGTTTTCTAATGGAGAGGGCTAATCGTTTTTGCAATAGCTAATTGTTTATAAAAACGATGCAACAAGGTGAAGAATGGTTGAAATACTTATAATATGCTTGTCCGACTGTGCGAAGTTACAATAATAATCATTACTTTTGTGCTTAAAATCAGTTTTATATGAAGAAAATAGTTGTTCTGCTTACCACAATAGCACTTGTTCTCCCCGTTTCGGCACAGTTGCGGTGGAATTCGGTGTACCAAACTTACATCAGTCAATATAAGGATCTGGCCATTGAAGAGATGCTCAAACATCGCATTCCCGCCAGTATCACGTTGGCGCAAGGGCTATTGGAGAGTGGCGCAGGACAGGGCGCACTGGTAAAAAAGGGCAACAACCACTTTGGCATTAAGTGTCACGACTGGACAGGGCGTAAGACTTACCACGACGACGATGCCAAAAACGAATGTTTTAGGTCGTACAAAAGTGCGAAAGAAAGCTACGAAGACCATAGCCAGTTTTTAAAGCGCGACCGTTACAAGTCGCTTTTTGCACTCGCGCCTAACGACTATCGCGGATGGGCCAAGGGATTAAAGGCATGCGGATATGCCACAGACCCTAGTTATGCCACGAAACTGATTAATGTTATTGAGCTTTATAAGCTATACTTGTACGACTCGGCAAAAGACTACGACAAGTTCTTTGCCAAACATGCCGGCAACTATCTGCCGGGTAGCAGCAACATGCGCCTGCACCCGATATACAAATACAACGACAACTACTATCTACGCGCAAGACGAGGAGACACCTTTAAGTCGTTGGCCGAAGAACTGGAACTTTCGGCTAGGTCGCTTGCCAAAGCCAACGAACGTTCTAAGAATGACGTGCTGGCCGAAGGCGACATCATCTATCTCAAAAAGAAGCGTAAGCATGCAGAGAAACAATTCAAGGACAGGCCACACGTGGTTAAACCTGGCGAGAGCATGTACGACATCGCACAAAAGTACGGCATTCGCGTGAAGAGCCTGTACAAGATGAACGACTTGCCCGAAGATTACCAGATAAAGGTTGGTGCCGTGTTGAGGGTTTATTAAAAGCCACCCTGCGCAATGGGCAACCAAACGCCAACAGCTTACGCCCCATAGTGCGGGCGTAAGCGCATTGTTTGCCACAACTAGCGGTGACGTAGTGCACACGTTGCGCATTTGGCCCGAACCGCAAACGCCTACAAGCAGCCACACCATGCGGCAATCTGCCTACACCTAACAATTCTAGACAATTATTATCGTTTAACATCATACTATAAAATGAAGACACTACTACTATCAATTCTCGCCTTGGCGAGTACTTTGACTGCGTGGTCGCAACGATTCGACGACGAGTTTGACAACCGAACCCTGCGCATTGACTACACATTTGCCGGGAATGTAAACAAACAAGAGATTTCTGTGGCCAAGCTAAACGTCATGCCCGGATGGTACGGCAAACGGCAAAGGCTTGCAGAAATACCTGTTGAAGGCAACGGACAGATTACTGTTAGGCGGAAGAAAGACAAGCAAGTGATTTACCGCAACTCTTTCTCAACGCTGTTTCAAGAATGGCTTACCTACGACGAGGCCAAGTCGTCGTCCAAGTCTTTCGAAAATGTGTTCCTCGTTCCAATGCCCAAAGACACGGTGGAGATTACCATCGACCTGCGAAACAACCGCCGACAGGTGGTGGCTAGCCTAACGCACACGGTGGCTCCAAAGGACATCTTGATTAGAAAAATAGGCGAAACATCCGTTACTCCTTACGAAACGATCCAAAAGGCAGCCGACCCGAACCATTGCATCCACATCGCCTACATTGCAGAAGGCTACACAGATGCAGAAATGGACGTGTTCTTAAAAGATGCCAAAGCGGCAACCGAGGCCCTGTTTGCCCACGAACCATTTAAGTCTACACGCAACCGATTTAACATTGTGGCGGTGAAATCGCCCTCAAAGGAGAGCGGAACAAGCGAACCCTCTAAGGGAATATGGAAAAATACGGCGTTGCACTCGCACTTCGACACGTTTTATAGCGACCGTTACCTTACTACGCTGAACCTATTCGAACTGCACGACTGGTTGGCAGGCACACCATACGAACATATTATTGTGTTGGTGAACACCGAAAAGTATGGCGGTGGCGGTATCCTTAACTCTTATAACCTGTCTATGACCCACCACGAGAAGTTCAAGCCAGTGGTTGTACATGAGTTTGGACATAGCTTTGCAGGACTGGGCGATGAATATGCCTACGAGGCCGAAAGCATTTCAATGTACCCACGCGACATCGAACCTTGGGAAGAAAACCTCACTACATTAGTGAACTTCAAAGGGAAATGGGAAAACCTCGTTAAGAAGAATACGCCAATACCTACACCTGCAACCGAGAAGAATAAGAAAACAGTTGGCGCTTACGAAGGTGCTGGATATAGCCTAAAAGGCGTTTATCGTGGCTATCAAGATTGCAGGATGCGCACAAACGAGTTTCCTGAGTTCTGCCCTGTGTGTACGCAAGCCCTAACAAGGTTCATTGATTTCTATACCAAATAGGCCAAGAAAACAACTTTGGAACACGAAGTTGTAAGCCCCTTGTAATTACACTATAAAGCGGCTTGTACAGACACTACAAGCCGCTTATAGTGTGCGTACAAGCATGTTTGTAGCCGCGATACAAACCGTTTTCACCAAGACATTGAAGTTGTCTTGACTTTTAATGGTTCCATAAAAGTTGGGTGGAGTTTATTTTCTTTGTGTGGTAAAACCGAGATAAACATTCTGCTCATGCACAAAGTGCAGGACGGGGATACGATAAAAACCTGAGATACGGCCCCATTTGTCTGTGGCAAAACGTGGCTATGTTTCAGAAGGCGACTTGGCGGAAGTATGTTCCATACGTTCTCCACAAGTTGAAAACGGCTTGCCGATAACAGATTACTTCTGCTTTTCCATGATGTAGTCTTGGTTGGTCGTGAGTAACATCCCCCACAACCGCTCGCGCTGGTTGTTGTAAACGAACGTCCTTTCGGTGTCGCTGCCCACTTGCGCGTGCATGCAATATAATTATTTTGTCAGGTTTTCAGTAGAAAATTTAACATTATGAGTGCCTTTTTATCCACCAATCGCTCACTTGGCCGCAAAAAATCGATTCTCGCGAAGGTTTGTTTTGATGCAAAAAGGGGGTAGCATGTGAATGCAGCGAAATGAATATTTATTTAAAGATGTCGCCATTTGCACCACCTTTTGGGCTATTTATAGCAAAATATAGTGCAATATGGTGCAAAACGCAGTGCATTTTGGTGCTAAATGCAGTGCGTTTTGGTGCTAAATACAATGCGTTTTGGTGCTAAACACAATGCGCTTTGGTGCAAAACGCAAGGTAAAATGGTGCAAAACGCAGTGCAAAATACAGCTAAACGCAAGGTAAAAAGCATAAATATCCACTGTAATTGTATAAACAAAACCTTTAAGAACCATGAAAAACTGGGCCCAAAAAGGCAAAATGGTCGTTAAAAAGTGGGGTTTTGGAGTCTAAAAGTGGTCTTGGGAGCTGTTAAAATCATGGGTTGTCAACCAAACTAGAAAGGCTAAATGGTACAAAATGCAGGTATTTTTCTTAAAATTGAACATGTTGTAAGGAGTGAAAGGCTAGAAATAGGGGCGATTTACCTACTTTATGGCCTATATTTTCGCTAGAACGGAGCGAAAATTAGAGCGACATTGTAAAATAAAAGATAATGATTTAAGATTTTTGAGCTGATGAGTTTGTGGGTTTTCCAATTTGTAAGTTGATGTGTTCGGGAATTATTGGTCTTTCGTGAGTTTAAAAGCCGCGGTGGTCTGATTTGTCCTGCACTTCGTGTATGAGAAGGATGTTTATCATGTGTTGGCATCACAGAGAGAACAAACGCCTCTTAATGTATAGAAACATTAAAAGTCAAGACGACTTCATTGACAACAAAACGGCGGTGTACAACCAGCATTTCAAAAACCATTCTGTTCGCCTTCAAATTAGGACTATCGGTCTACTTATATCAACGTGAGTGAAAACAAAAGAAAAAGCCCCACTGCCGACCAAAGAATGTGGCCATGCAGTGGGGCTTTCGTGTATGGTTAAAGGCAAATCAGTGGTTAAGACTTGGCTTGTAGCGACACAGCTTTCACAACGCACCTTGTGCCTTTAATACCCAATATTTAGCCTCTTACTTTTTCTTTTCTTCGGGTACAAGATACCAGTCGCCCGTTTCCTTTACCAGTTTGCGAGCAAAAGCCTCAGGATAGCCAGGGCGTTGAACCTTTGCACCAAGACCTTCCTTGTTGCGTTTGAAACTGCGTCCTTCGGTGGGTTTAACAGCCATGTCGTTATACTTTACGATAAGGAAGGTGGCCAATTCTTTCCAGTTCTTCAACATAGATTGTGCCTGCTCGTTGCTATAATCGTTCAGATACTTAACGGCTTTCGCCACGTCTGTGTTGTAAAGTTCGGCTGCACGCTTTTCTACTTGTGGCTGTTGAGCCAAATAACTGTTTTCAAGACTGTCGCGCATGGCTTTAAGCGGTGGGAAAAGAAGGCTGTAACGTGGGTAAACCATATTGCTAACCCAGTTGCAAACCCAATACGCATTCTTGTCCGAGAAGTTCAAAGCATCGGCACCAGGCGTATTATAGCATTCGGGTTGAACGGTATTTCCGCAGTAGATGGGCGTATAGGGAACCATGTTTCCATCGTCGTTGCCAAACCAAAGGATGCCACCAATCTGCCTGGGCAACCAAGAACGCAGTTGAGCAATAAAGCTGAAAGCGGTTTGTTGGGTAGATACAGGACGTTCGTTGAAGTATTTTTTACCGTCTACCGTATAATAAAGCGGTGTGGGACGATAAGGCATTTGCCATATACCACCACCAACATTGGAGCTGTCCAATGCCAAAGGCGTGCCCTCGTAATGGTCGCGCATGGCAGCAGCAACGTCTTCGAAACTTACTTTCTTGTTGGGAATTATCCACAAAGGCATGTCTTCGGCATTGGGGTCCTTGCCAAGAACCCAAGGCAAATAGCGGTCGAAGTTGTCGGCAAAGCGGTTAAAGAAACTGTAAACACGTGCATCACAGAACCTTCTTCCTCCGAAAGTGGGTTCGCCATAGACATCGCGCCAAGAGAAATCCTTATCCTTACCCGTGTACCAACCCTTTGAACGTGCAAAGCTGATAACGTCTTTCGAGTACATTACGTCGCCTTTGGGGTATTGCATAAACTTTGTTATGCGACTTTGGTTGGCATGAGCGCAAATGGCGTTGTCGGGAATGCGCACCGCAACCCACACTGCACCTTTACTTCCTGCGCCCTTTCCCATCATCTCCATAATCCAAGCCTCGTTGGGATCGCAGATGGTGAAAGTTTCGCCACCAGAGTAATAGCCATAGGTGTTTACCAAAGTGGTCATCACGTTGATAGCCTCGCGTGCCGTTTTGCTACGCTGCAAGGCGATGTATATAAGCGAGCCATAGTCTATCAAGCCCGTTGAGTCGGTCATTTCTTCCCGTCCTCCGTATGTGGTTTCACCAATGCAGACTTGGTGTTCGTTGATGTTTCCGATAACGTTATAGGTAATAGGTGCCTCTGGAATTTCGCCCAGATACTTGTGGCTGTCCCAATCGAACACCTTACGCATTTCTCCTTTGGCGTGCTTTCCTGCGGGGAAATGACACAATCCGATGAACATACCGTAGTCGTCAGCATTATATGTGCAGAAGACCGACCCGTCTTTGCTTGCCTTTTTACCCACAATGAAGTTGGTGCAAGCATAGCTGCCCAGCCCAACTAGGGAGAAGGCGGCAATTAGCAATAGCTTCTTCATAACTGTATAATTAGTTTGATTAATAAAGAATATCTGTTTCAAAACGTCTTTTGTTGCCTTGATTGTCGGTGGCGAAGAACGTCAAACGGCGTTGTTTACCCGTGCGTTTGATGGGTGTTTCGGCCAGTTTGCACGCCACCCACGGACTTAACGGCACGTCTTCGAACAATACGAACCGCCCATCTATGTAGCCTTGGTATGTGTCTACGCCGCTTTTCGCATCGGTAAGCCCTAGCTTGATGGTTTTCGTGGCGTTCCAATTGCCTTGTCCCACAGGTGAAACAATGGGCGGTTCGTCGTCGTAGTCGATGGAATATTGGAGGTGCAGGTCGCGCATGTTGGCCGTAACCCAGCCTTTTTCGTATGTTCCACCCAGATAACGCGTACCAAAACCGCGCCCGCTGATGTATAGTTTAGAAGTGTCTTTTACCCGTTTCGTCAGTTTCAAGCTTATCCGTGCAGGACGGAAAAGCCGTTCGGCGTTGTTGGTGAACGTGCAAGCGTTGGACAGAGCGTCGTCTTTACGACTGATATCCGGTGTCAAGGTAATGGCGTTGGCCACCGAATTGGGTCTTATCAACAACTGCACCCCGTCTGTCTGCAAGGCGTATGGCCTGTTCCAATACACACTTCGTAGCGTACTTGCTTGCCGTTGGGGAGCGAAAGCGCGTTTTTGTCCTGTCACGGTGAACGTATATCGGCTTGTGTTGCCTTTAAAGTCGGTCAGCACATACTCCAAATGGTAATCCCTTTCTTGGTTAAAGTTCACTATTCCCTTGTTTTTGTCGGCAGATAACATTTGCAATCCCATGCCCGGATAGAGAAACGAGTGCATGTACCACACATTATATCGCAAGAAATGTTCATGGTCGCCCCATGCGTTTACCTGAACAGTCTTTTCGTAAGGAATGCGATTGACGTTACTTTTGAAAACGCTTTTGCCGTCAACCAACAGCTCGGTCTTCTTAACACCATATCTATTATAGGTTATTTCCATGTAGTCGTTGGCCCATATACCAAAGCCCACCTTGCCCCAAGCGGTGAACTTATTGGGCAAATTGTGTGAGGAGAATGAATGCGAGGACTTGCCTGGGTTGTTGTTAAATACCCCTTCGCCACTTACGGGATAGGCCATAAAGCCGTGCGCCATAGGTGCCAGGGCGTCTTTAACATGTTGTCCGATGAAGTCGAGAGGGTCGAGCATGTCGCCCGAACGTGTTTCATGCAATTCAAGATGCAGGTGCGGTGCCTCCGATGCGCCCGAATTTCCGCTAATGGCAATGAGTTGTCCCTTTGCAACAGGTAGGTCGGTGGGTTTAAACCAGATGTCGCCCGTAGACTGTTTGTTGACATACTGCCACTTTCTAACCATAGCTTTGATAGCAGGGGTAAAGGTTTTCAGGTGGCAATATACGCTGGTATAGCCTTCGGGATGGTGTACATATACGGCATTTCCAAAGCCATCGTAGCCCACAGAGACGTGCGACACGTAGCCATCGCCAATGGAAAAGATGGCCTTTCCCTCCACTCCATCGGTCTTTACGTCCACTCCACCATGAAAATGGTTGGGGCGAGGCTCGCCAAAGTTACCAGCCAAAGAGATGGGATAGTTTACAGGAGAGCCAAAAAGCACATTGGCCGCCAGCATTATAGATAGTAAGATGTTCGTCATGCCATGTTTATTACTTGTCAATTAAAAGGTAGAAAGGCAATGTTTAAGTTAAGGGGCCGTGTATGTGAAAGCCAAATACGGCTGAAACACCGGCTATTGGCTTGCACTTATTCTAGTAACACGCCCTTGTGAAATGCCCGAAGTTCCCCGTTATCATGCTCTTTCAGAACAATTTCGCCACCAAGCCAAATGGTATTGGCCTGTTCGCCGTCGAGAGGTGAATAGCTTTGCACTGCGCCTTTGGCTATGTTCACCACCCCATTCCTCAGTATCACGTCGCCGTGAACTATCGTGTTGGCAGCGTAGAGCTTTCGTTCATCCATTGCTTCGGGTCGTCTATGGTCACAGCCGAGTCTATCTTGTTGGGCTCGGGCTGATTACTTGGCTGTTCGGGAGCGTTTGCACGCATTTTTATTAGCCTAATATTGTAGATGGGCAGCAGTCGAAGTGTGGTTTGCATGCCCCCAAAAGCTTTCTCGTTGTTCAGCAAAAAGTATCCGTTTATTCGCTTGATACCCTGCCGTTCGTCGTCGTTCAGCTGCAAGGTGAAGTGCGAGGGCGATGAGATATGGATGGTCTGTGCCACGACACTGTCGTTGGCAAGGGTCATAGCCATAACCGCCACGGCATCGCGAACACCTTCTTGGAAGATAAATTGAACATCGAACTCCAACAAATAGCGGTCGCCCTTATGGAAACTCGTATCGGCTTTTATGGCGAACGAGTACATATTATAAGGTATCTGACTTGTCAACACCACAGAACGGTCGCCATTCCATACGTTGGCCGTATCGCCCTTAGACGAAAGGCGGTCGTAATTGGCGGCGGCTCCGCCTAAGGCCATTTCTTCTGATTCAAGTCTTTTAGAAAGTCGTTGGTATATATCGTGGAGCATGTTGGTGTTTTGCATGTAGTAAACCATCGACGAATCGAACTTCGCTTGGTCTACGCCATGTTTCTTTAATGCGGCCAAACGATAGGCGTATTCGTCCTTTCCGTCGCCCATGCTGTTACGCGCCATTGCCCCTGCAAGATGGTAATCGTAGAGAATGTCTTCCATCTCGCCGGGCTGGATGTACTGGCTAGGCACGCCTGGCTTACAACCTTGGGCCGTAAGCAAGAGCAAAGCGAACATGAATACGCCAATAATCCTTTTCACCACATTCACCATGTTATTCTTCGTTAACGTTCTTCTTTCTCGAAAAGCTAAACGAAATGGTTTCCCATTCCTTTCTACAAAACAAGAAAAGACACACAACACCAACGCTGATGCTAGCATCGGCGAAGTTGAACACGGGACTGAAGAACA
This sequence comes from Prevotella sp. oral taxon 317 str. F0108, assembly GCF_000162415.1. Taxonomy (NCBI): domain Bacteria; kingdom Pseudomonadati; phylum Bacteroidota; class Bacteroidia; order Bacteroidales; family Prevotellaceae; genus Prevotella; species Prevotella sp. oral taxon 317. The sequence continues at coordinate 1,093,850 of NZ_GG740072.1, forward strand.
CAAATTGCTCTCCGCCTTTGAACGGGAACCAATCGGGATAGGTGGTTACGATGAGTGGGAAGTAGAACATGTCTACCACCTTACCCGTTAAGAAGTCGGCATAGCCACTGCCAAAGGGAACAAACGAGGCCACCGTAAAGGGTGTGGAGGCATTGAATATCAGCCCATAGAACATGGAATCGACCATGTTTCCCATCGCGCCGGCTAGTATCATGGAAAGGAAAACGACATATCGCGTACGCATGCCTTTTTTTACCACCTTCCAAATGTAGCGGGCGATAACGACAATAGCCACCAATCGCAGAATGCTAAGAACCAACTTGTTGATGAAAGTCATGCCGTAGGCCATGCCATTGTTCTCCACGAAGTCGATGTAAAACCAATCCGTAACGTGAATGGCCTCACCTAACGACATGCTTGTCTTCACCTCAATCTTGATAACCTGGTCGATGATGAGGATTACAATCACCAATAATATGGCCAAGCGGCCATCTGTCAATAACTCTTTTCCTTTTGCCATGAATGGTTTTTCTGTTGTTCAGCACAATGCCTTGCGCCCCACAAACTTGTTGCAGGGGCAAGACATCTGTTGTGTTAAGGCGCGTATTTTAACGTTTGCGCGCGTTCTTCGACTCCACGCTTAGCGTGGCATGAGGAACGGCCATAAGTCTTTGCTTGGGTATAAGCTCGCCTGTTATGCGGTCGATGCCATAGGTTTTGTTGGCAATTCGCACAAGGGCTGCTTCTAGCCCAGTAATGAACTTCTGTTGCCGATTGGCCAATTGAATCAGCTCTTCCTTACTTTGCGTTGCACTTCCTTCCTCCAAAACCTTGTAGGTTGGTGAAGTATCGTCTACATCATTGCCGTCAGCGTTCATCAAGGTACGCATCATGGCCTCGTAATCTCGGCGTGCAAGCCTTAGTTTCTCGTTGATAATAACGCGGAACTCTTCTAGTTCCTCGTCATTGTAACGTGTTTTGTTAGCCATAAGTTAGATAGGGTTTTTAGTGAATTATTTTATCTATTTGAATGTTCAAGTTAAAGTCCTCGAAGGCGATTTCCTTCCCATCGTTGGGCTGTACAAGGAGGTCGTCGGCCAGAACTTGGCTCTTGATGTAATCGCCAAAGGCCTCCACAGCTGCATCCGTTTGGGCATTGGGTGCCAAGGTAACCTTTATTCGGTCGGTAATTTCCAGTCCGCTTTCCTTGCGTAGGTTCTGAACGCGGTTGATAATCTCGCGCGCCATACCTTCTTTTACCAGTTCGTCGGTGAGTTCCACCTCGAGAGCTACGGTCAGATTGCCTTCGTTAGACACCAACCAGCCTGGAATGTCTTCGCTGATAATCTCTACATCGGCCGCCTCAACCGTCACTTCGTTGCCTTCAACCATCAAGTTGATGTTTCCATTGCGTTCCAAGTCGGCTATGGCCTCTTGCTCCAAGGTTTCCATTTGGGCAGCGATACCTTTCATCAGCTTACCAAACTTCTTACCCATTGTACGGAAGTTGCACTTCACTTTCTTAACAAGCATGCCCTTTCCATCTTCAACGAAGTTCAGTTCCTTAACGTTTACTTCGCTCATAATGAGGTCTTTCACTGCCTCGATGTGCGTTCTTTGACGTTGGTCTACAGCAGGAATCATGATTTGCAGCAGGGGCTGACGCACCTTGATGTTCACCTTACGGCGCAAAGCCAACACCATCGAGGTTATCTTTTGGGCCATTTCCATGCGCTCTTCTAATTCGCGGTCGATGCAATTGTCGTCTGCAACGGGGAAATCGGCCAAGTGAACCGATTGCAAATGCCCACGATTGGTAGCCCTTGTGAGGTCGAGATACAACTGGTCGGCATAGAATGGGGCGAACGGAGCCAACAGTTTAGCCACTGTTTCAAGGCAAGTATACAGCGTTTGGTAAGCGCTGAGCTTGTCTTGGCTCATCTCCTTACCCCAGAAACGTTTGCGATTGAGGCGAACATACCAGTTACTGAGGTCGTCGTTCACAAAAGTATCAATCAATCTGCCAGCCCTTGTGGGGTCGTAGTCGTCCATTTCGCGCTCCACACCCTCAACCAATGAGTGCAATTCCGACAGAATCCAACGGTCAATCTCAGGCCGTTCGTTCAGGGGAACGTCGGCTTGACTGTAATCAAAACCATCTACATTGGCGTAGAGAGCAAAGAACGAATAGGTGTTATAGAGCGTTCCGAAGAGCTTACGGCGTATTTCGTCGACACTTTCAGCATCGAATTTCAGGTTGTCCCAAGGCTCCGAGTTGGTAAGCATGTACATGCGAACTGGGTCGGCACCATATTTCTCCATCATTTCGAAGGGGTTCACCACGTTACCAACGTGCTTGCTCATCTTGTTTCCCTTGGCATCTAGCACCAATCCCGTAGAGATAACGTTCTTGAAAGCCACACTATCGAACACCATTGTTGCAATGGCGTGCAGCGTAAAGAACCAACCACGCGTTTGGTCAACGCCTTCGTTGATGAAGTCGGCAGGGAATGCGATGCGTTTGTCGATGAGTTCGGCATTCTCGAAGGGGTAATGCACCTGTGCATAAGGCATTGCTCCTGAATCGAACCACACGTCGATGAGGTCCATTTCGCGTTTCATGGGCTTTCCTGCCTCACTAACTAGCACAATATCGTCAACATAAGGACGGTGCAAGTCTATGCGTTCGTAGTTGTCTTGCGCATAATTGCCAGGCACAAACCCTTGTTCTTTAAGTGGATTAGAAGACATGTGACCTGCGGCCACACTCTTTTCAATCTCCGAATATAGTTCTTCGAGCGAGCCAATACATATTTCGCGACCGTCTTCATCGCGCCAAATGGGTAGTGGCGTACCCCAAAAACGCGAACGCGAGAGGTTCCAATCGTTGAGGTTTTCTAGCCAGTTGCCAAAGCGCCCCGTACCTGTTGATTCGGGTTTCCAATTAATTGTCTTGTTCAACTCGAACATCCGTTCTTTCTTTGCGGTTGAACGGATAAACCAACTATCAAGCGGATAATACAGAACAGGCTTGTCTGTGCGCCAGCAATGGGGGTAGCTGTGCACATGTTTCTCTATCTTAAAGGCCTTATTTTCTGCCTTTAAGTCCATGCAGATAGACACATCAAGCGTTTCGTCGGCATCTGTCAGTGTGTCATCGTATGCGTTTTTCACATACCTTCCTGCGTATTTGTTCCATTCGGGCAGGTTAACGTACTTGTTAACGAAGTCGGCATCGAGGTCTTCCACCTTAAAATACTTGCCTTCTAGGTCAACAACGGGTCTTTCTGCTCCTTTCTTATCCACCAACACAATGGGCGGAACGCCTGCCTTACGAGCCACAAGCGCATCGTCGGCACCGAAGTTCGGGGCGATGTGCACAATGCCCGTACCATCTTCGGTGGTAACATAATCGCCCAATATAACGCGGAACGCGCCATCTTCCATCGGCGAAATAAATGGCAGCAGCTGATGATAAGCAATGTCAACAAGTTCAGTTCCCTTGTAGTTGGCTATCACTTTCCAAGGTATAACCTTATCGCCTTTCTTATAAGTAGAAAGCTCCACGTCTTTACCGGCCTCGTTGAAATAAGCGTTAAGGCGCGCCTCGGCCAACACAACAGTGATGGGTTCGCCCGTGTAAGGATTAAAGCTTTGCACGGCAGCATAGTCAATCTTCGGGCCAACACACAGTGCAGAGTTGGCGGCTAGGGTCCAAGGAGTGGTTGTCCACGCCATGAAGTAAGCCTTTCCCCATTGTTCCCATTCGGGTTTGGGGTTCTTTATCTCAAACTGGGCGGTAACTGTAGTGTCTTTAACGTCGCGATAACAGCCCGGAAGGTTCAGCTCGTGCGAACTAAGTCCTGTGCCTGCTGCTGGCGAATAGGGCTGTATGGTATAGCCCTTATATAGCATATCCTTGGTGTACAGCTGCTTCAAGAGCCACCAAAGGGTTTCGATATACTTGTTGTCGTAGGTGATGTATGGGTTGTCGAGGTCGACAAAGTACCCCATTTTCTCGGTCAGCTCGCGCCATTCGGCCGTGTACATCATCACATTCTCACGGCATTTCTTGTTGTAGTCGGCAACGGAGATGTACTTAGCAGACTCTTTGTTGTCGATGTCTGCCTTGGTAATACCCAATTCTTTCTCAACTCCAAGTTCCACAGGCAAGCCGTGCGTGTCCCATCCTGCCTTGCGTTTCACTTGGAAACCCTTCATCGTTTTATATCGGTTGAAAGTGTCTTTGATGCTTCTAGCGAGTACATGGTGAATGCCAGGATGTCCGTTGGCCGACGGAGGCCCTTCGTAAAAGACGAATTGTGGGCATCCTTCTTTTTCGTCTATCGTTTTATGGAAAATGTCGTTCTTCTCCCACTCAGCCAACACGTCTTTGTTGGTCTGCGTAAGATTAAGTCCTTTGTACTCGGCAAATTTGTTGGCCATATTCTATACCTTATTTTATACGTCTTTGTTTATACAAAGCGCAAAGGTAAGAAAAAAAGTTATTATAGCCAAGTATAGGTACGAAAAAGGCTATATGCCCAATGGTATGCAACTATTGAATGCCCAATGTAAGCGCGAATGCGCAGACAAAAGCACAAGTTAACGAAGGAGTTGGCAACACCTTACAATTGTTTTTCGGTGCTACTCTTGCCTAATATGGCATTTTTTAGTAAGTTTGCACTACACATTATTATATATAAGGACATGGAAGATAGAAAGAGAACCAAATTGTTGTTCGTGTGTTTGGGTAACATTTGCAGGTCGCCTGCTGCCGAAGGCGTGATGAAACAGGTGTTGCTAAACAAGGGAATGAGCGACTTGTTCGAAGTAGATTCGGCTGGGATTGGCGGTTGGCATGTGGGCGAACTGCCCGATAGCAGGATGCGTAAATGCGGTGCGGCCCGCGGCTACAACTTTAACAGTAGGGCAAGACAATTCGATACCGACGATTTCAGAAAGTTCGATTACATCTTCGTGATGGACAACGACAACAAAAATATGTTGTCGCAAAAGACAAACAACGAGCGCGAACTAGCCAAAGTGAAAATGTTGGTGGACTATGCAGCCAGTCATCCCAAGGCGAAACTGATACCCGACCCATATTATGGCGATGAAAAAGACTTCGATTATGCGCTCGACCTCATCGAAGATGCCACCAACACGCTAGCAGATAGGTTAGCCAAAGGCGGCGAATTATAACCAAATTAAGCGACATTATACCTGTGACAACCCTATTGAGAACGTGTGCAAACATGCTATCACTAACACATTAGGGCACACGCAATAAGTATTTGGCAAACAAGCAATTGAGAACAAAAATCTTAACCTCTGCTGCTGATGCTTTCCAACGCATCTAAACACGACAAAGATTTATAGACAATGAAGAATGACGAGATGAACCTGGCCTGGCAGTTTGTGAAGAACACGGGCGCAAGCATATTCTTAACGGGCAAGGCTGGAACAGGGAAAACAACCTTTCTGCGTACACTTAAAGACAAACTTCCTAAGCGAATGGTGGTGGTTGCGCCTACGGGCATCGCCGCCATCAATGCCAATGGCGTAACCATTCACTCGTTCTTCCAACTTCCCTTTGCGCCATACGTACCCAATTCCACCCTTAAGGCTGAGGGTATCTTCAGGGTTAGCAAGGAGAAACAACGCATATTGCGAACTCTCGATTCGCTGGTGATTGACGAAATAAGTATGGTGAGAGCTGATTTGCTCGACTCCGTAGACATGGTTTTGCGCAGGTATCGCGACAGGAGCAAGCCTTTTGGTGGCGTGCAACTCTTGTTAATTGGCGACTTGCAACAGCTTCCGCCCGTGGTTAGAGACGAAGAGTGGAACATGCTGAGCAGATATTACGACTCACCTTACTTCTTTTCGAGTCTTGCCCTCAAACAAATGGGCTACATAACCATTGAATTGAAACATGTCTACCGACAAAACGACCTGGATTTTCTTTCTCTGCTGAATAAGATACGCGACAACAAGGCCGACCAAGACACGTTTAACAAACTAAATAGCAGATACATACCCAACTTTGTTCCACCTGCTGGCACTGATTACATTCGCCTTGTAACGCACAACTACCAAGCGCAGAGCATCAACGAAAGCAAATTGGCCGAACTACCAGGCACAAGCAGGCATTATAAGGCTAGCATCACGGGCGAATTTCCTGAACAATCGTTCCCCACCGAGTTTGTGTTGGAGCTGAAAGAGGATGCCCAAGTGATGTTTGTTAAGAACGACAGCACGGGCAAAGGACGTTATTACAACGGCATGTTGGGTAAAGTGGTGTCGACAACAGCCCGTGGCGTAACCGTGAAAGGCAACGAAACAGGGGAACTGATAGACCTATTGCCCGAAGAATGGACGAACGCCAAGTACGTATTAAATAAGACTACGCACGAGATTGAAGAAGAGATAGAGGGCACTTTCAAGCAGTTTCCCCTACGATTGGCATGGGCAGTAACCATACATAAAAGCCAAGGACTAACCTTCGAGCATGCCATCATCGACGCGCAACACTCGTTTGCCCACGGACAAACATACGTTGCTCTGAGCCGTTGCAAAACATTGGAGGGTCTTGTGCTGAGTTCGCCGCTCTCTACAAGCACGGTCATCTGCGACGAAAAGGTGCATCAGTTCAACATCGACGCCTCTGCGCGCCAACCCAACAGCGAGATGCTTTCGCAAATGCAGCGCACATACGAGGTGAACTTGATTGACGAGCTGTTCGATTTCCGCCCCATTGGCATCGCATTCGAACGTATTACGCGCTTTATCGACGAACATTTCGCTCGCAAATACCCACGCTTGCTGCAAGAATATCGTTCTGCAAGACCCATTCTGGACGAGGTTGCATCTGTGGCGGCTAGGTTCAGATTGCAATACACACAGATGTTAGCGGCCCAGCAAGAGCAAGAATTAAGCGACGAAGTGTTGCAACGCATCCGTTCGGGTGCCGAATACTTTCATAAACGTTTGGCTTTGCTTGTGGAGATGCACCGAAAAAACAAGATAGAAACCGACAACAAGGCTTTAAAGAAAACGCTAAAAGAGCGATACACTGATGTGCATGAAACCCTAGACTTTAAGTGGAACCTGCTGAAATACGAAAGTAGAGAGGATGTTTCGTTCAGCGTGGGCGATTATCTTTCGGTCAAGGCCAAACTGTTGCTGGGTGCAATGGATGGCGATAAGCCTAATACAAAAAAGATAAAAGAGGTAAAGCCGAAAGTAGACACAAAGTTGGCTACATTTAACCTCTACCGTTTGGGCATGAGCATAGACGAGATTGCCAAACGACGCGAACTGACAACAAGGACCATTCATTTGCATTTGGTGCATTATGTAAGGGAGGGACGCTTGTCTGCATCCGAGTTTGTGGACGATAAGAAACGGCAAGAGATTACCCGTTTCTTAATAAAACATCACGAAGAAAAGAAGAGCTTAACCGAAATAAAGGAAGAAGTGAGTCCGAACATTACCTACGAAGACATCCAATTTGTGATGGCTGATATTGTAGGGAGAACAAATGATTAGTTGACGAACGGGTAAGCGTTTGGTTTTGTAAGTTGGCGGGCAAGCCTTATTATATTATCTAGTTCTTGCTAGGTTTCATAGGATTTCTAGCTTTTCTAGGATTTCTAGTTCTCCTAGGATTTCTAGTTCTTCTAGGATTTCTAGTTCTTCTAGGGTTTCTAGTTCTTCTAGGGTTTCTAGTTCTTCTAGGGTTTCTAGTTCTTCTAGGATTTCTAGTTCTTCTAGGGTTTCTAGTTTTCCTAGGTTCACTAGGATTTCTAGGTTCACTAGGGTTTCTAGATACTACCCCAACTTGTCACTACTTATCCATCAGTAGGCGCAGCCATTTTTTCACCTTTTCACCTTTTCACCTTTAACCCACCTTTTCACCCTTTCACCTTTAACCCACCTTTTCACCCCCTCCTTTTCATCATGATATACACGATAACGGGTGCACCAATCAATGGTGTAATGGCATTAATGGGAATAATGCTACCATTGGGCGGCAGATAACACAGCAACGAGCAAAGCAGAGCCACACCACAACCTAAAAGAATGGTTGCAGGCAACAGCGTGCGATGGTCTTCGGTGCCAGTTAACAGTCGGGCTAGGTGCGGAACAGCCAAGCCAATGAAGGCTATCGGACCACAGAAAGCTGTTGTAACGGCCGTTAACAAACCCGTAATGGCCAGTAGCAAAAAGCGCGTTCGAGCCACGTTTACACCAAGACTTTGGGCATATTGCTCTCCCAAAGTAAGGGCATTAAGTGGCTTTACCAAAACAAGAGAACATACCAAGCCCCCCAAAACCATTGTACAGAAAAAGGGTATGTTACCTAACGACACACCACCAAAGCTGCCCAACCCCCATATAAGATAAGATTTTACGCCTTGGTCGGTAGCAAAGAAGTTGAGTAACGAAATGACCGAAGATGCCAAATAGCCAATCATGATGCCGATAATAAGCAACGATACATTGTTGCGAACACGGGTTGAGAAGGCCAAAATAATGAAGGTTACAGCCATTGCACCAGCAAACGACGCAAATAAGATGGCCGTAAAACCGCTTAAATTCACGGTTTCTATCGACACACTACCCCCAAGAAACAGCATCACCACGGCCACAGCCAAGGCAGCACCGCTGTTAATGCCAAAGATGCCTGGCCCAGCTAGGGGATTGCGAAAGGCCGTTTGGAGCATTAACCCACTAGCCGACAACGCCCCACCGCAACATAATGCGGTAAGCGCTTGCGGCAGTCGGTTCTCGATAACGATGTAATTCCAAAGTTCGTTCTCGGTTTTGTTCCCTACGATAATACCCATTACGTACTTGAAAGGCACGTCAACAGAGCCAATCAAAAGGTTCAACCCGAACAATATCAGGATGAAAAGCACCAAAACAAAGATTTTTAACGATGTAAGGCGCATGGAAAATTCAGTTTAAAGGTGTATAATAACGCCATTCGGACGGAAAGGCCGAAGGGTGGGCAATGCTAATAAGTTCTCGTAAAAGGCCATCGGGACGGAAAGGTGCCTCATCAAATAGGGGCTTAATAGCGGCATTGCATCCGTAGATGTTCCGTGCGGTAAAGGCTTTTATCATGGCATAGCCCTTGTTTTCGGCTTGTAATTGCGCGTAGGTCAGTGGTTGGGGCGCGTTATAGGTTATCAACCAAATATCTGCCGTGCGCGCCTTTTCGAGCACTTTTTCCAATGGCAAGGCCACACTTCCACTCAGTTCATTGTCTGCAAAGGGATAAATAGCTCCTGCATCGGCAATCATCTTTGCCATAGTGCTATGCCCCCCAGGCACATACCACACGCTACCCGTGAGTTTTTCGGTTAATATCGTAGGTCGTTCGCGTTCTTTTTTTGCGGTTCTGGAAAGCTCCATATAGTTCTTTTCAACCAAGGCAAACAACGAATCTGCCTTTTGTTCGCAACCAAACAGCAAGCCATAAAAACGCATCCACTCGGCTCTGCCAAGTGGCGAGGTTTCCATATAGTCGGCACACTCTATGATGGCGATGCCCGTTTTGTCTAATTTGCCATACCCCCCGCTGTTTTCAAAGGGCGATACCAACACAAGGTCGGCTCGTGTTTCCATCATTTTCTCGATGTCGGGGTTCATACTTTCGCCACAATCGGCTATTTTCTTCGTCTTAGCCAACAGCTGTACGCGAGGCGAAATCATGTATTTTAGGTCGCATACACCAGCAAGTTGCTGTTCGGCACCAAGCATTTCGAGCAGGGCTACATGTGTAGACGGACACACAATGGCCCTATGTTTCACCTTGGGAATAACAGTTGTAGGCACACCATCGGCCACCTTGCTCGGCGAAAAGTTTGTATCGTTGGGCAGAACATAGCGGTGTAGCAAAGCATCTTTTTTCCACGGATTTTTAATTTCAACAACAACAGCATGCTCTTGCTTGATTATAACAATGTTTTGGGCATACTTAAAGTGGAGCGTGTCGCCCTCGCTCCTCTGTTCCTTGGCTTGTTTGCCACCACAAGCAACAATAAGTAGCGCGGCAAACAATAATAAAAGTACCTTCTTCATAGACCCCACAAAGTTACGATTTTAGTTTGTTATTCGGCAAAACAAGGTGGTAATTTATTGTGATTAGCAACGCTTGGCTTGGCCGAGAGGCCTGCTAACCCGTCCAACTAGACCGCTTATAAACTCGCCAACCCGAACTTTGTCCATTTTTCAGTTAGAATTTTAACATTATGAGTGCCAGTTCCGCTCACCAATCGCCCACCTTGCCGCAAAAAATCGATTCTCGCGAAGGTTGGTTTTAATGTAAAAAGGAACTAACCTGCGAATGCAACAAAATGTATTTTTATTTAAAAAGACCATCGTTTGCACCCATTTTGGGGTCAATTGCGGCTAAATGTAGTGCAATATGGTGCTAATTGCAAGATGTTTTGATGCTAAACGCAGTGCGTTTTGCTGCTAAATACAATGCGTTTTGGTGCAAAACGCAAGGTAAAATGGTGCAAAACGCAGTGTAAAATGCAGCTAAATGGAAGGCAAAAAGCATAAAAATACGCTGCTATGGTATAAACAAAACCTCTTAGAGACATTAAAAAGAAGGCTAAAAAGGGTAAAATTGCCGTTAAAAAGTAGGTTTTTAGGGTCTAAAAGTGTGCAATTGGGCATGAAAAATTACGAGCCGACGACCAAACTAGAAAGGCTAAATGGTGCAAAATGCTGGTTATGTTCTCAAAAACGGACACGTTAGAAGACGTGAAAAGCAAGAAACAGTAGTAGTTTACCTACTTTTTAACCTATATTTTCGCTAGAACAGAGTGAAAACCAGAACGATATTGTAAAAATAAAAGATAACAATTTAAGACTGTGAGTTGGGGAGGTTGTGAGTTAATGAGTTTGCAAGTTGGTGGGTTGGTTGATGAGTTGGTTGGTGTGTTGGTGGACTTGTAAATTCATGAAGTATTGAGTTTATGATTTTTTAGTTTGTGGTTTGTGTGAACTTGAACCTTACCAACACGTTCACATGTCTACTAATAACCCCATCCTTGCTAACCTACCCTTTTACCATATTACTCGCCATAATTGTAATAGTACCAATAGGTGTTGCCGTAAACACTCCGAAGGGCATTGATGCGTTCGGTACGATTCTTGTATTTGTTCTCCAAATCTTGAAAATCCTGATAATCGGTTTCCATCAAGTTGTTGCTGTAAACCACAACAGGGTTGGTGCGTTGGTGCATATATAAGGTAAGTGCCTCGCGATAATGCTTGGGTAATTCGTTGTTGTTGGGGTAATAGCGAAACACATTGGCGGCAAAAACATCTATGCGGCGGTCTAACAGGTAGCCACAGAGCAGATAGTCGTATGCCGGCTTGGTAAGCTTATGTTCTTCCGCCCACTTTTCAAGTCCGTTTAGTGTGATGTATTCGTCGTGTGAAGTGGGCACAACGAAGAGCGTATCGAGGGTTTTCGCATTTAGAGTGAACCACTTTACCGACTTTCCATTTGGCATCATCGCCGCCGATTTGCCCCGTAAGGGGAAATCAAAGAGTTGCTCACCAAGAAGTCCTTCGTTGGCCAAGGCCAGTACACGCAACGAAGTTAGTGCCGAATCGGCATCCGTATCACGCTTACCTACTTCCAAAGCCTTTTCGCTATTTCCACTTTTAATCAGCATTTCCATTACAAGCTGTTGATGCAGCTTAGCAGGAACAGCACCGCCGTATGCAGCGGCAAACATCAGTAAGGCCATAAACCATACCGACTGGGGAAGGAAAAACATCGGATTGTATTCTGTTTCCGTGTCTACATTTCGCCTTTGGCGCCAAACAAACAAGCCAACCGCCAACACTACAAGCACCAACGATGTGCCTAGTTTTGGCAAGAATGCAGCGAAAGGTGCAATGCCTGTAAAGGAAGAGAGGAACATGAGTACCAAAAAAGATGGTACAAAAGACAGAACATACAACCTGTGCCCACTACCACCCATAAGGCGTAACAAGCCCCGTTGCAACAACAACAATAACCCCGTGAGCAACAAGCCTACAACCCAACGGTTAAGGTAGAGCTGTATGCCATCAGTAAGGCGGCGTATCATCAAAGCCAATTCGTTCGCTTGATAGAAACAAGTGAAAACAAAGCTATAAAGACAAAAGAGAATGGAGCACAGTGCCTGCGACAGCACTGCCCCATTCTTTTGAAATGAAATGTTCATCTAATTCTTTCTTAAAACAACCGCCGAACGAGCAGGTATGTACAGTTTTAGCCACTCCTTACGCTCTGCAACATACAGAGGGTCGTAGTTGGTGATGTGCGTAACAGTGTCGTCGGCCAGGTTGTTGCCGCCAAACGCGCTGGCATCAGTATTCAAAACCACATTATATGCCCCCGTAGGAACAAGGAAACCGTAATCGGTGAACGAGGTGGTGGGGTTGAAATTAAAGACGAATATCAAGTCGCCACGCATGAAAGCGAGGATTTGGTCGCCATCGTTGTGCCAAATCTCTTGCACGGGCGTTTTGATAAAGTCTTTTTCGCTCTTGATGACTTTCAGCATTTCTCTGTCAAAGTCGCCCAAATAATGGTAGTCAAGCTCTTTATTGTCTACCAAATTCCATTGACGACGTGCATATTTGTAGCTCCATCCATTGCCTTCGCGTGGGAAGTCAATCCATTCGGGATGCCCAAACTCGTTGCCCATGAAATTGAGATAGCCGCCATTAATAGCGGCAGCAGTAACAAGCCTTATCATCTTATGCAGGGCAATGCCACGGTGGGCAACATCGTTCTCGTCTCCTTTCTTGAAATGCCAATACATGTCGGCATCAATAAGGCGGAAAATGATGGTTTTATCGCCTACCAAAGCTTGGTCGTGACTTTCGCAATACGAGATGGTCAGTTCGTCGGAGCGGCGGTTCTTCACTTCCCAGAAGATGGAACTGGGTTTCCAATTCTCGTCTGAAAGCTCCTTAATGGTCTTTATCCAAAAGTCGGGAATGTTCATCGCCATACGATAATCAAACCCATATCCGCCATCGTCAATACGAGCCGCAAGACCAGGCATGCCACTAACCTCTTCGGCAATGGTAATGGCTTTGGGGTTGACTTCGTGTATAAGCTTGTTGGCCAACGTGAGATAGCAAATGGCGTTGTCGTCTTGATGACCGTTAAAGTAATCGCCATAGTTGCAGAAAGCTTCGCCCAATCCATGGCTGAAATAGAGCATTGAAGTTACGCCATCGAAACGGAAACCATCGAAATGAAACTCTTCGAGCCAATATTTACAATTGGAAAGTAGGAAATGAATGACTTCGTCTTTTCCATAATCGAAACAAAGCGAATCCCAAGCCGGGTGTTCATGTCGCTCGCCGGGGTAGAAGAATTGGTTAGGATCGCCTGCAAGGTTGCCCAATCCCTCCACTTCGTTCTTCACTGCATGCGAGTGGACGATGTCCATAATAACGGCAACGCCATGCTTGTGGGCCTCGTCGATGAGCGATTTCAGTTCTTCGGGTGTTCCAAAACGCGAAGAGGCCGCAAAGAACGAGCTGACATGATAGCCGAAACTGCCATAATAGGGATGTTCTTGTATGGCCATTATCTGTATGCAGTTGTACCCGTCTTCGATAATGCGCGGCAAAACAAGTTCTTTAAATTCGGTGTACGACCCAACCTTTTCGGCATCTTGCCCCATACCAATATGGCACTCGTAGATGAGCAAGGGCGAAGTGGTGGGTTTGAACTTCTTCTTCGACCACTCGTAAGCATGCTCAGGTTGCCAAACTTGCGCCGAGAAGATGTGCGTTTGTTCGTCTTGAACCACGCGGCGCGCCCAAGCAGGAATGCGTTCTCCGTTTCCGCCGTTCCAATACACGTGCATCTTGTAGAGGTCGCCATGAGAAACGGCCTTTTCGGATAGGCGCAACTCCCAGTTGCCTGTTCCTTCGATGCGCTTGGCACGGTAACGTTCTGTCTCTTTCCAATCGTTGAAATCGCCCACGAGATATATCTCGGTGGCATTTGGCGCCCATTCTCTGAACACCCACCCTTTCGACAGCTTGTGTAGGCCGTAATATTGGTGTCCATTGGCAAAGTCGTTTAGCGTTTTCCGCCCATTGCCTGACAACTGGTTCATTTTCCACAGGTAATGTTCGTGCCTGCCGCGTATCGCATCCTCGTAGGGTTCGAGGTAGGCATCGTTCTTAACTAGGCCCATGCGTGAGGCGTTTGGGGTGGGCGCTGTTGTCGTCTTCGAAGGCTTTTTCACTTTCTTTGTGGGGTTAGCGTCTTTTGCTGACATAGTTATTTCAATTTATATGTACGAGTGCCGAGAGGTCAACATGTTCTTGTTTGCGCATGTTTGCGCAATGTGTTGTTGACGGCACGGCTTATGATGTTGGTTTAACTCTTGGTCCTTGTGGTATGAGAAAACAGGTTTGGCTAGTCCTTAGAAATGTCTTACCCACTTTGCTTAGCTCATGAGCAAGCAAAACTGGTACAATGAATGTTGGAAACACCGGAAAAACAAGCTGTATTGACCGCCGTTACACACATCGCACTTTGAAAATAGCCTTTGTAAAGCTTGCATCTTCGGAGATACAAGGTGCGTGTGCATCTTGTGGGAAGAATATCACAAACCCTCCACGAGGACATGTTACGTAGTTCTGCACGGGAGAGTTGGGATAGAACGAGATGTCTTTTTCGGCAGAATAGTCAGCAGCGGGCAATGAAACAGTGGCTGCCAAGCCGAATGTTTCTTCTTGTTGAAGTGGTATTTGGATGTCTATCATTTGGCAATGGCTCTCCAAAATGGCCTCGGTTCGACTTTTTCCCATGGCCTGTTCTATTTTCAACACCACGTCTTCACCTTTTATATTATATGTGCCGAGCGCAAGTTCTTCAAGTTGATGGGTACGCATAAAGGCGTCCACCAAAGAGAAATACGGGTTCAACGCCGCGTATTTTCCAAAATTGTCTAACACGTCTAATACCATCGTTCTCTGTTTCTAGTTCTTAATGCCAAGCGATGAGGAGCGCGTTTGGGGTAATCAGTCGTTGAAACGTTTTCCGTTCTCGTAATGGCCTTTGGCTTTAATCTGCCCGTTTCTGTCTTTCTCAACAAATCGGCCGTCGCGAATACCTCTGACGTATGTTCCTTCAAACCTGTTTCCGCTCTTATCTTCCTCTATTGCTTTTCCGTTCCGTTTACCATCTTTATAAGTGCCTTTGAAACGAGACCCGTCGGCATAGTGTATTATCACCTCGCCTTCAACGCGGCCGTTTATGAAGTTGCCTTCAAATACGTCGCCGTTCTTCTTCGTCAACTTTCCGTGCCCGTTCTGTCGGTCTTTCTTCCAGTCGCCAACATACGAGTCTCCATTTGCCCATACGAAGGTTCCCTTACCGTCCTTATCTCCTTCGAGGAAACGTCCCGTGTAGCGGTCGCCGTTGGCATATTTAAAGATACCCTGGCCTGTACGGTCGCCCTGAACGTAGTCGCCTTCGTAGACATCTCCGTTTTGGAACTTGTAAATACCTTTTCCGTTCTGAATGTCATTGGTCCAATTCCCTACATACACGTCGCCATCGGCATAACGGTTAGTGCCTTTTCCAGAGCGTTGGTTGTCTACCCACATGCCGTTATAGTTGGACCCGTCGCCCCAATCGAAGAAACCCAGGCCCGATTTTTTGTCGTCGTTCCAGTTCCCATCGTAAAATGCACCCGTAGAGAAGGTGTATCTGCCTTTGCCTTGGCGCTTGTCGTGAGCCCAATTGCCTTCGTACTTATCACCATTATAATAATACATCACGCCATGACCTTGTTGATGTCCACGAAACCAAAGACCCACATATTTATTGTTGTTGGCGAAATAACAAGTGCCGTTGCCGTGTTGTTGGTCCTGAAACCATTGTCCTTCGTAACGTTTTCCATCAGCAAAGGTTCGAACGCCATAGCCCTGACGACGCCCTTTAAAGTATTCGCCCTCGTATGTTTCACCATTGCTATACAGCGTATTGCCCTTGCCATGAGGCTTTCCGCCAGCCATTTCGCCCTTATAAAGGCCTCCGTCCATCGTGTTACACGAGCCTATGGTTATCTTTTGTGCAGAAGTGCCTAGCGGTAAGAGAAATATTAACAGCGTTAGTATGATATTTTTCACTTTTCAAGTTTTATTGATTGTTCGATTTTCAAAATTAAGTATTTTAATCCGAACCGCAAAATGGTTTAGTAAAAATTAAGAGTAAAAATACATAAACAACGCAGAAATGGAGAACAAAAACGGTAATGCAAAGCCGAAAAGGACAAAGTAAATCCGGAGAAAGTACAATAAAGCAAACAAAAACTAGCCGAAAAATATAAATTTCAGTTTTTATTATTATCTTTGCAACATATAATAAGGTGACACGATGCAGGGCCGAAGTGAACTGCACCACCCCTAGATGCAAACAGAGGTGAATGTTTTTGGGAATACCCCAAGGCAACTTCCTTATTTTATGCATCGCAGATGACACCCCAAACGCCAGTCATCATTTATATATGTGCCATGTGCACCAACCGAACATAGAACATAATTATTGTCCCATAAATCGTTAAACATAAAAGCGTATGAAAGGAATCGTACTTGCCGGAGGTTCAGGTACAAGGCTCTACCCCATTACAAAAGGTGTTAGTAAGCAGTTGATACCCATTTTTGACAAGCCCATGATTTACTATCCCATATCGGCTTTGATGCTAGCAGGCATCAGAGAGATATTGATTATATCCACTCCACACGACCTTCCAGGTTTCGAACGCCTGCTGGGTGATGGAAAAGACCTGGGCGTAAGGTTTGAATACGCCGAACAACCCAGCCCCGACGGATTGGCGCAAGCGTTCATCATCGGCGAGAAGTTCATTGGTAACGACACGGTTTGCCTCGTACTTGGCGACAACATCTTCTATGGAGCTGGATTTACGGGTATGCTTAGACAGAGTGTAGAGGCTGCGAACAATGGTAAGGCAACGGTTTTCGGCTATTACGTTAACGATCCCGAACGCTATGGGGTGGCAGAATTCGACGACAAGGGCAACTGCCTCAGCATAGAAGAAAAGCCCAAACACCCAAAGAGCAACTATGCTGTGGTGGGCTTATACTTTTATCCCAACGCCGTGGTTGAAGTAGCCAAGAACATCAAGCCCAGCGCCAGGGGAGAATTGGAAATAACTACCGTTAACCAAGAGTTCCTTTCAAGAGGAGCCCTAAAAGTGCAAACGCTGCAAAGGGGTTTTGCATGGCTAGACACGGGCACACACGACAGCCTTAGCGAAGCAAGTACGTTCATCGAAGTAATTGAGAAAAGACAAGGACAAAAGGTGGCTTGCCTCGAAGAAATTGCGATGGACAACAAGTGGATTGACAAGGAGCAAGTGAAGGCTTTGGCCCAACCCATGATTAAAAACGAGTACGGACAATACCTTATGCGCATTGCCCAAATGGCGAAATAAAGCTAAAGCGTTGAAACTTCTCAAACAACAGTGAAACATCATAAGCGAAGAGAGATAGAGAAAAGAAACAACAGATTGTATGGAAGAGAATATAAAAAACAACACCTTGGATAACGAACAAGCCCCAGCGGGCAAATCGCTATTCAATTTCCAAACCGTTTACATGACCCTCATCCTGAATTGGAAATGGTTTGTATTGTCATTAATTATCTGCCTGGGACTGGCCAGCATCTATCTGCGATACACCATTCCCATTTATCAGACATACGCAAAACTGCTCATTAAGGAAGAGAATAACAGTAGGGGGCGAAACAGTTTGCAATACACGACGAACCTCGGCATGGTGTCGAACTCTACGGGTATCGACAACGAAATGGAAATCCTCAAGTCGAGTTCCATTGCCATCCAGGCGGTTAAAGACCTGAAACTATACACCACTTATATGAGTGCGGGCAAAGTAACCAACAGGTTGATGTACAAAACACAACCTATATCAGTAGACATCGACCCCATACACCTCGACATATTGACCCACCCAATCTCCCTAACCATCACGCGTGAGGGAAAGAAATACCATGTCGAGGGTACCTATTACTCCACCAATCCCGATGCACCAGGAAAGGCCTACGCCATCGACAAGAGCTTTACGGCTCTACCTGCCGCCATTGGAACGCAAGCGGGCATCCTCACTTTCATACCCAACTCCACCACTCCCATGAAAGATGGAGAGAAGGTATTGGTGCGCATTAGCCCACCTAAGGCCGTAGCCATTGGTTATGCTGCGGGCCTAAGCATCGCCCAGTCGTCGAAAAGCACATCCATCGCCGTGCTCACCATCAACGACCAAAGTCCCGAACGCGCCATCGACTACCTTAAACAACTTGCTATTTGCTATAACAGGCAAGCGAACGAAGACAAGAACGAAGTGGCCGTGAGAACCGAAGAGTTCATTAACGGAAGATTGGAGAAGATTAACACCGAACTGGGAAGTACCGAAAGCCAATTGGAAAGCTACAAGAAAGCCAACAAGATGGTGGAGTTGCAGATGAGCGCAAACCAAGCCTTGTCTAACAGCGACCAATACGACCAGAAACTTGCCGAGGCTAACACACAGATTGCGTTGCTCAACAGCATCAACGACTACATGAACCAGCCTTCCAACAAATACGAGACGTTGCCTGCCAACATCGGCATCAGCGACCAATCGGCCGTTTCGCTTATCAACAAATACAACGAAATAGTACTCGAACGCAACAGGCTGCTCAGAAGTGCATCGGAAAACAGCCCCACGGTTACCCCCCTAACATCGCAACTAGACGACCTCTCGAGCAGTATTCGCCGAGCAATGGCGCAAGCCAAGCGCAGCATGGACATCCAAAGAAATGCTGTGGCATCGCAGTATGGCAAATACAACAGCATGATACAACAAACACCCGAGCAAGAGAAAACCATGAAACAAATTGGCCGACAGCTTGAGGTGAAAGCAGGACTGTACCTCATGCTGCTGCAAAAACGCGAAGAAAACTCCATCTCTCTTGCCGCAACTGCCGACAAGGGAAAGCTAATTGACGACCCCACCGTTGTCGGCAAGGTGGCACCGAGGTCATCAACCATCTATGCGGGCGCACTTGCTGCTGGCCTGGCCATACCAAGTGTGGTATTTTTCCTTCTCAGTTTCTTTAGGTATAAGATTGAAGGACACGACGATGTGGCACGCCTCACGCGCCTTCCCATCATCGCTGACGTGGCCGTGGCTAGCGAAACAGCTAAGACGAAAGCAGACATCGTTGTTCACGAGAACCAGAACAACCAGATGGAAGAAATATTCCGTTCGATGCGTACCAACGTGCAATTCATGCTTAAAGAAAACGAAAAGGTCATTTCGTTCACATCTAGCATTTCGGGAGAAGGCAAAACGTTCATTGCCGCAAACCTCGCCGTGTCGTTCGCACTACTTGGCAAGAAGGTTATCTTGGTTGGTCTTGACATCCGTAAGCCGCGATTGGCCGAGTTGTTCGAGATTGACGACCACCGACATGGCATCACCAACTTGCTAACAAAGACCGTTGTAACCGCTGCCGACATACAAGCGCAAACATTGCCATCAGGTGTCAACGACAACTTGGAATTGCTGATGGCCGGTCCGATACCGCCAAACCCTGCCGAGTTGCTTACAAGAACTTCGCTAGACGACATCATGGACTTGCTCAAACGCACATACGACTACGTGATTATCGACACCGCACCAGTTGGTCTTGTTACAGATACGCTGCAAGTGGGCAGGGTTTCGAACCTCACGGTGTATGTTTGTCGCGCCGACTACACGCCGAAAGAGAATTTCGAACTCATCAATACACTTCACGTAGAAAACAAGTTGCCCAACATCTGCGTTGTGGTTAACGGCATCGACCTCTCGAAGAAGAAGTACGGCTACTACTACGGCTATGGCAAATACGGCAGATACGCCAAGTATGGCTATTATGGCAAACACGGAAAGTATGGTCGCTATAACAACTATGGCAACTATGGCAATTACAGCAACAGCCATTACAGCAACGAGAACGATACTTCGGTGAAACAATAAAATCACTACATAACGCGGGTTTCATCAGCAACAAAGCCGATGAAACCCGCTAAACACTATAAGGAATGACAATTGCAGTTGATTTCGACGGAACTATCGTAGAACACCGTTACCCCGAAATTGGAGAAGAAATACCCTTCGCCACCGAAACGTTGAAAATGCTCATCAAAGACAGGCACAGGCTTATCTTATGGAGTGTAAGGGAAGGCGAATTGCTGGACGAGGCCGTGGAATGGTGCAGACAACGCGGTGTGGAGTTCTATGCTGTGAATCGAGACTATCCAGAAGAGGAGAAAGAGAAGAACAACCATTTCTCTAGAAAACTCAAAGCCGACCTCTTTATAGACGACCGTAACGTTGGTGGACTGCCCGATTGGGGTGAAATTTATCGTATGGTAACGGAGAACGTTACCTACAAACAAATCGTTAGAAACGCAATCAGGGCACATAACAATCCCGAAAGCTACAAGAAAAAGAAACACTGGTGGCAGTTCTAACAAGCTGACGCAACTCACGTCCCCCCACTGCACTCACAACTTTTTCTCAATATACTAACGCACTAATATAGTCAAGCCATGCCTTTTTCTATCTCCATAGTAGGCATGGCTTGACTATTTCATATTGATAACACAGCTCCTTCATGCGTTTAGTAGGAGTAACCTTATTTCACTCTCTCTGTTTGTAAAAACCGCCACGCCACTACACCAACAACTCTTCGGGTGCTGTGATAAGAGTAGTAGCACCCGAACGGAGCAAGAAATCCTTATCGCGAAAGCCCCAAAGCACACTGATACAAGGCAAATTGCAGTTTTTGGCTGTGGCTATGTCCACATCACTATCACCAATATACACGGCATTGTCGGCCGTTACTCCCAACTGCACAAGTGCCTCCAATACCGTATCGGGAGCAGGTTTCTTGCTAATGCCTTCGCGTTCGCCAATAGCCACCTCCACATACTGGTCAAAAAAATGCTTGCACAACTCTTGCGTAGCCTTATAAAACTTATTACTCACTACGGCAACGTTCTTCTTACGCCGTTTCAGTTCGGCCAACATCTGCAACACCCCAGGATAAGGCGATGTATGGTCTAGCCCATGTTCAAGATAATGTTGGCGAAAGCATTGGTAAACTTCCTCAAATTGGGCATTAGCCAAACCATCAGGTATGGCTCTTTCCATCAATTTCTTTACGCCGTTCCCCACAAATTGCCGTACCTCGTCGATAGTACGTTGGCGCATGCCGTGCTGTTGCAGGGCATAGTTGCAGCTAGCGGCCAAATCGGTTAAAGTATTTAATAGCGTACCGTCTAAATCAAATATATAGGTATCGTAATCTTTTATCATTTTATTTCCCTTCCGTTTTATTATCCATAAAAATATGTTCTGAAAATGCAAGCGCAAACGCGATATGGGTTCGTATAACCAAACACATAACCAAGAACAGCAAGTGCAAAGTTATAAAAATATGCTCACCTCTCCACAGATGTTGTTTAAAATTACTAACTTTGCATTGAAAATAAAGCATAATCAACAATGAAACACAGCTGTGTAAGAAATTACCTCATCCCTGCGGGCATTTGCTTGCTCGTAATATTGGGTATATTGTATTACTATTTCTTTTCGGCCATGCTCCCATCGGGCAGTGCCACCAAGTTCGTATACATAGACAACGACGATAATATCGACTCGGTGTATGCCAAACTCACCCCCAACTGCTCGCCACATGCACTAAGTGGGTTCAGAACGCTAACGCGACACAGCTCTTACGGCGAGCATATCAAGCCGGGACGCTATGCCATAAAGGCAGGACAAGGGGCTTTTGTGGTGTTCAGACACCTGAAAAACGGCATGCAAGAACCCGTAAGCCTCACCGTCCCTAGCGTAAGAACGCTTGACAAACTATCGGCAGAAGTGTGCAAACGCCTCATGATGGACAGCACTCAGCTGCTGAATGCATTGCGCGACCCCAAAATTTGCGCACACTATGGTTATGATACGGCCACTATCCAATGTATGTTCATCCCTAACACCTATGACGTTTATTGGAACATATCAACCGAAAAGCTGCTCGATCGCATGCAGAAAGAAAGCAAGAACTTTTGGAATGTTGACCGAACCGTAAAGGCTAACGAGCTAAAACTAACACCCGTACAGGTGATTACACTGGCGAGCATCGTCGACGAAGAAACAGCTAACAATGCGGAAAAGCCTATGGTGGCAGGTATGTACTACAACCGACTGATGTTGCGCAATGCCGAATACCCGAACGGCATGCCCCTACAAGCCGACCCTACCATTAAATATGCGTGGAAACAGTTTGGACTGAAACGCATTTACAATAAGCTACTCAACATCGACAGCCCCTATAACACTTATCGCAACGCAGGTTTGCCCCCTGGTCCGATACGCATTCCTAGCATAGAAGGTATCGAGGCCGTACTCAATCTTAAAAAGCACGGTTACCTGTACATGTGTGCGAAAGAAGATTTTAGCGGTACGCATAACTTTGCTAAAACTTATGCAGAACATTTGGCCAACGCGGCTAAATACACTAAGGCCTTAAACCAAAGGGGGATTAAGTAATAATCACGACCGTATTGGTTGGAAATGTTCTTCAAAGCATTATAAAAGAAAAGGCATAACCAAATGTCTTGAAAACTAAATGGCCGCTAAATGTCTTGCAATCACTTGCCTAATACATTGCAATTAGAACATGTAAGCAACGTATTAAACATATGATTGCGTGCCATTTAGCGGTTTCAAATAAAGTGGTTGACATTGGAGGTATTTCGATGTGCACACAAGATACTAACCTGTGCTAAAGCAAACACAAGATGCGTTAATCAGGTCTTCAACACATTTTATTGCAAGTCGCTGGTTCACCATTAGCCTGGATAAGCGCCATCAACTCATCAACACATCAACTCACCAACTTATCAACTCATAAATTAACCTACTAACCTACTAAAAAAACACAAGCTCATCAACACACTTACTCATCAACAGGCAAAACCTAAAATTATTATTTTTATTTTACAATTGCATTATTATTTTCACTCCCTTCTAGCGAAAATATAGGTTAAAAAGTAGGTAAATTACTACTTTTGTGGGCCTTTCGGGTCTTTTGTTTTGTCCATTTCTAAGAACAGGACCTGCATTTTGCACCATTTTGCCTTTCTAGTTTGGTTGCCGACGCCTAATTTTTCAAGCCCAATTATCCACTTTTAGGCGCAAAACTCCCACTTTTTAATGGCTATTCTGCCCCTTTGAGCTATTTGTTTCATGGTTCGAAAAGGTTTTATTTATACCATTGCCGTGGATATTTATGCTTTTCATCCTGTGTTCTGCACCATTTTGCACTGCGTTTTGCACCATTTTACCTTGCGTTTTGCACCAAAACGCACTGCTGTTAGCACCAAAACGCACTGCATTTAGCACCAAAACGCACTACGTTTAGCACCAAAACACACTGCATTTAGCAGCAAATAGCCCCCAAAATGGTGCTAATGACGATTGTTTGTAATAAATATTCATTTTGCCGCTTTCACATACTAGCCCCATTTAGCATCAAAACAAACCTTCGCGAGAATCGATTTTTTGCGGCAATGTTTGCGATTGGTGGACGAAAAGGGTAGTCATAATGTTAAATTTAGTACTGAAAACTAGACAAATTAAAAACGATAATGCAGCATTCATGCCCACAAGCAACACGCGGAAAGCACCTAAACTTGCTGCCACCAGCGCGAGCGGTTGCACGCCATGCTACCCACGACAAATGGAGACAGCACCAGGCAAACGCCGAAGTAATCTGTTATTTACAGCCTGTTTTCAACTTGCAGAGAAGACGTTGAAGGACTTCCGCCAGGCCACTTTTGGGTCATAAACTATGTTTTCCACAGACAAATGGGGTAGAATTTCAGATTTTATCGTATCTTTGTCCACTACTTTGTACAGGAGGGGGCAAGTTTGTACAGGAGGGGGGGCGAGTTTATCCTGGTTTTACAGCACAAAGATAATTAACTCCTCTCAATTTATAGAAACTTTTAAAGTCAAGACAACTTCTATACTAAAGTGACACTTCAAGCTAGAGACAGCAATCGTCACGCTCATGGATAACCCAACAAACAGATGTTCATCGCATTAAGAGCACAAAGAGCAACTGGAAAAAAACTGATATACACCTGTTCGTGTAAGTCAAAAATGCTTTAAGAAAACGAAATTATCGTTCTATTATAATAATATTTGCTATAAATTAAGTGCGTTCGCAGATACATTATAGCACTGACAATATTGATGACAGCAGTAGAACATAACGTACATAACTAAAATACAAATGCGCCACACTTCACAGTGCAGCGCATCTAATCTCAATAGGTATTAGCTTTTTTAAGGCAAAAAGATTGTATTCAGGATAACGAGTGCAAAGTTACGACCTGAAATTTATTTACGCAAACTTTTTATTATGTTAGAAAACATATTTTGACACATCATGTTAAAAAAGTAAGATTTAAACTAATGTGAATTTTGATATTATGCTCCTTTATCGTACCTTTGCACTATAATATAATAATGTATACAATGACAGAAAGAATAGAAAACTCAAACGAAGAGAAAAAAAACCTGAGTTTTGTAGAACAAATCATTGAACAAGACCTGGCCGAGGGAAAGAATGGCGGACGCCTACAAACGCGTTTTCCCCCAGAACCAAACGGTTATCTGCACATCGGCCATGCCAAAGCTATCTGCATGGACTTCGGAGCAGCAGAGAAATTCAACGGAATATGTAACCTGCGTTTCGATGACACCAACCCCAGTAAAGAAAAAGACGAGTATGTTGAAAACATACTAAGCGACATAAAGTGGCTAGGCTTTAAATGGGAAAACATCTATTACGCCTCAGAATATTTCCAAAAGCTATGGGATTTCGCCGTATGGATGATAAAAAAAGGCCACGCCTACATCGACGAACAAACAAGCGAACAGATTGCAGAGCAGAAGGGAACGCCCACAAAGGCTGGTACTGCATCGCCATATAGGGACAGACCGGTTGAAGAAAGCCTCGCTTTGTTCGAGAAAATGAACCTACCAGACACACCAGAGGGCTCTATGGTGCTGCGTGCAAAGCTAGATATGGCCAATCCCAACATGCACTTCCGCGACCCCATCATGTATCGCATCATCCATACGCCGCACCATCGCACGGGAACACTATGGAATGCCTACCCCATGTACGACTTTGCACACGGACAAAGCGACTACTTTGAGGGCGTAACACACTCCATCTGCACCTTGGAGTTCGTTCCTCACCGCCCATTGTACGACAAGTTCATCGACTTCCTTAAAGAGATGAACGGCGAAATGGATAATATCAACGATTTCCGTCCACGCCAGATAGAGTTCAACCGACTGAACCTCACCTACACGGTAATGAGCAAACGCAAGTTGCACACGCTTGTAGACGAGGGTTTGGTGAGTGGTTGGGACGACCCACGCATGCCTACACTATGCGGTATGCGCCGCAGAGGATATTCTCCTGAAAGCGTTCGCATGTTCATCAATTCTATTGGCTACACCAAGTTCGACGCACTTAACGACATGGCCTTGCTTGAAGCCTCGGTACGCGAAGACCTCAACAAGCGTGCTTGCCGCGTAACGGCAGTGGTTAATCCCGTTAAGTTGGTGATTACAAACTATCCCGAAGGGCAGACCGAAGAAATGGAAACGGTGAACAATCCCGAAAACGCAGCCGACGGCACACACACCATCACCTTTTCTAGAAATCTGTGGATGGAACGCGAAGACTTTATGGAAGACGCGCCCAAGAAGTTCTTTAGGATGACACCTGGACAAGAAGTACGCCTGAAAAGTGCCTACATCGTCAAGTGTACGGGATGCACCAAAGACGCCGATGGCAACATTGTGGAGGTGCAAGCCGAATACGACCCACAGAGCAAGAGTGGCATGGAGGGCGCCAACCGCAAGGTTAAGGGCACACTTCACTGGCTTTCGGCCGACCACTGCACCCAAGCCGAGGTGCGCGTTTACGACAGATTGTTCGACGTAGAGAACCCATCGACCGACGAAAGGGATTTTAGGGAACTGCTTAATAAGGATTCGAAAAAGGTGTTTACCAACTGCTATGTGGAAAACTATGCCGCAAACAAAAAACCAGGCGAGTATCTGCAATTCCAACGCATTGGCTATTTCATGGCCGATACCGACTCTTCTGCCGAACATCCCGTGTTCAACAAGACCGTAGGTTTGAAAGACACGTGGGCAAAACAGAATAAATAAGCACACCCGAGCAGCGATACGTACACGCCGACGCATCCTAACATACGGCAAGGGCTATCAAAACAAAACATTGTATGGCCCGTGCCACATACCACTAACATGAGGGACGAACACCGTTCGCCCCTCTTGATTGTTTAAAAACAATGACAAACGACAGCTATTTCAACAGCGAAGAGTTTCAGCAAACACTCCATAGCTACGAGGAAGCCGAACAAGAGGGGCGCACTGCCTACTTCGACTCGGACACGCTGGCCGATATTGCCGAATATTACTACACTGACGGGCGGACGAACGATGCTGTGAAAGCCGCCCTAAAAGGTGTAGACATGTTCCCGGGGGCAATGCCGCCATTGGTGTTCATGGGCAGATACGAGCTGTTAATGCAAAATCCCCAAAAAGCAAAATGGTATTTAGAGCAAGTTGACGACCAATCGGAACTCGAATGCGTGTACTTGCGTGTCGAAATCATGCTCGTTGAAAACAAAAACGACGAGGCCGACGAGTTTTTACGCCAGCAATTAGAATGGCAAGACGACGAGGAAAGGGACGACTTTATTCTTGATGTGGCAGACATTTACTTGGATTACGACCTCATAGATCATGCACAAGCATGGCTCGCGCTGGCCGAAAACACGCAAACGGCCGACTATCAAGAAGTGCAAGGACGCATAGCATTGGGTAAAGGCGAGTACCGACAGGGCGAAGAAATCTTTAAGAAACTTGTAGAAGAAAACCCCTTTGCCTCACCCTACTGGAACCAACTGGCCTCATCGCAATTTCTTAGCAATCGCATTAAAGACTCCATCGAGAGCAGCGAATACTCTATCGCCATCAATCCTAACGATGAAGAGGCCTTACTTAACAAAGCCAACGGCATGTTCAGTCTAGGCGAGTACGAAGAGGCACTTACTTATTACACCCGATTTAACAACCTCCATAAGGATGATGAAACGGGAGAAATATTCATTGGCATCACCCTCATCAACCTCGATCGGCCAGCGGAGGCTCTGCAACATCTGCAAAAGGCCGAAGAAATGGCTGTGCCTAAGTCGGTTAACTTGGTAGAGATTTATCAAGAAACGGCTTTTGCCCTGTCCAGACTTGGCAGAGTGGACGACGCTTTGGCATACGTAGACAAGGCCATAGCCACAGGTAACGGCGACGAAGACGAGTTAACTGTGTTCAAAGGCCACATCCAACTGGAAAACGGAAACCCTTTGGCAGCCCAAAACTTTTTCTTAGAGGCCGTCAGACACTCAAAGTCGGCTCCTAATGTGTATTTCCGTATCGCCATATCAGTATACGACAACGGCTATATGCAATTGGCTTACAGGATGTTTCACACGCTCTTTCAATCGGTTCCTGCCGATTGGAAAGACGGATATTCGCACATGTCGCTCTGCTGTAAATGTCTAAACAAGGAGTCGGAGTACCTGCACTTCCTGCGCAAAGCCTGCGAACTAAACCCCATGGAGGCTAAAACAATCCTTGGGGAGTACTTTCCCAAAGACCTCGACCCAGAGAGTTATTACAATTACATCACAAAACAAAAGTAAAAAAGAAGAAATGAGCTGGTTATTACCCCTGCTAAACAACCTCAATTATTGGACGGTGTTACTCCTGATGTTCATCGAAGGCTCCGTCATTCCCGCCCCGTCAGAACTCATTGTGCCCCCTGCCGCCTATCGTGCAGCAGCCGGCGAGCTGAATATCGTACTCGTTGTGGTTGTCGCAACCATAGGGGCTGTACTCGGTTCTTCGGCCAACTACGCTGCGGCCTATTACCTCGGCCGCCCCGTTATATACCGCTTTGCCAACAGCAAGCTGGGACATCTCTGCCTGTTGAACCAAGAGAAAATTGAGAAAGGCGAGAAATACTTCTACGACCACGGCGTTATTGCCACGCTTACAGGCCGACTCCTGCCAGGCATACGCCAAATAATATCCATCCCAGCAGGTCTTTCCAAGATGAAGTTTTGGAAGTTCATCCTTTATACCACCATCGGCGCAGGCCTTTGGAACACCGTTTTGGCCACCCTCGGATGGTATCTACATTCGTTCGTACCCAAGGAAGAACTTTACAACAAGATTGAAGAGTACAACAGCCAGATACAACTCGTTGTCATTATTGCCGTCGGCGTGGCGGCTATCGTTGGTGCAATATGGTGGCAAATGCGTAAAAGGAAAAAGCGTAAGGCAAACGCATCGACCGTAACGGAAGGCACGCCCCCTAACGAAGGCAATTAATATAGACGACATAACGAAAGGAAATCGAATAGTGAGAATTGACATTATCACCGTGTTGCCCGAGATGATTGAGGGATTCGTGCACGAATCTATCTTGGCACGCGCACAAAAAAAAGAGCTAGCAGAAATACATCTGCATAACCTTCGCGACTATTCTACCGATAAATGGAGGCGTGTTGACGACTATCCATACGGTGGATTTGCAGGGATGGTGATGCAATGCGAACCCATAGACCGCTGTATTTCTGCTCTTAAAGCCCAACGAGAATACGACGAAGTGATATTCACGTCGCCCGACGGACAACAATTCGACCAGCATGTTGCCAACGAATTGTCGCTAAAAGGCAACATCATCATACTTTGCGGACACTATAAGGGCGTTGACCAACGCGTACGCGACCACCTCATAACACGCGAAATATCCATCGGCGACTATGTACTCACAGGGGGCGAACTAGCTGCCGCCGTGATGGCCGACGCCATTGTGCGACTCATCCCTGGCGTTATCAGCGACGAACAGAGCGCTTT
Organism: Prevotella sp. oral taxon 317 str. F0108; assembly: GCF_000162415.1. NCBI lineage: Bacteria > Pseudomonadati > Bacteroidota > Bacteroidia > Bacteroidales > Prevotellaceae > Prevotella > Prevotella sp. oral taxon 317. Next base: position 1,123,019 of record NZ_GG740072.1, read on the forward strand.
CTCCGATTGTTTTCAAGATGATTTGCTCTCCGCACCCATCTACACACGCCCAGCAAACTACAAAGGTTGGGAAGTTCCACCCATCCTGCTCAGCGGCAACGAGGCCAAAATAAAGACATGGGAGATGGAACAAGCCTTGGAAAGAACAAGGCAACTGCGCCCCGACTTACTAGAACGGAAGGACGAATAAGAGCGTTCTCCCAAAAGAAAGCACAGCCGGTGGCCTGTCATTTCTAGACCAACCACCAACAAAAGCAACAAAAAAAGAAGTAAAACAAAACGCAAAACGTAGAAAATAATTGCTATCTTTGCAAGTAAAAACAATTGTAATGAAACACGTTTTAAGTACCCTTATATTATCAACCCTTGCCGTTGTTACGCTCCAAGCACAACAAACGCGCCCCACACGCCGCACCGACAGAGCCGACTATGCCACAGCTCTGCTAAAAAGTTATGAGGACTCGCTGGCCCTCCTATATAATAAGGTGTATCGGCAAAACGACAAAAGCGCACTTCCAAACGACTTTGTTGAGAACGTTGTTCCATACCAAAGCTACAAGCTCTTCTCGCCACTCACCTTCTACGAAGGAATAGCCAAAGACTTCTTCGACCTCTCCGGCGAAGGCACGACCACTAAGGCGCGAAACCAAAGGGCAGATTATCTAGGACCAAGGTTTACCGACGCAGCACTGTTAGGTATCTACCTTAAAAGGCCCGACTTGGTGTTAAACCGCGAAACTGTGCTGCACAATGTGGCCCCCGAAGGAAAGACAACGCCCGTTGTCATCAAGTCGGATGCGGGATTAGCCGAAAAACAGCCGCAAGTACCCACCGACCCCGAAAGCGGACCAATCAACGTGGTTGTTACCAAGCCCAACTTCTGGACCTTCAAGGGCGACTATTACCTGCAATTCCTGCAAAATTATGTGTCGGGCAACTGGCATAAGGGTGGCGAAAGCAACTATTCTATGGTGAGTGCCGTTACCTTACAGTGCAATTACAACAACAAGCAGAAGGTTAAATTCGACAACAAACTCGAACTAAAGCTAGGTTTCATCACCTCGCCTAGCGACACCCTGCACAGCCTCAAGACATCAGAAGACCTCATAAGATTTACCAGCAAGCTAGGACTTCAAGCCACCAAGCGATGGTATTACACCCTACAACTTGTGGCTTACACCCAATTCTTACGCGGATATAAAAACAACAGCGGTGAACCGGCATCCGATTTCATGTCGCCTTTCAACACAAACATATCGCTTGGTATGGACTACAACGTTGATTGGTTTAAGGGAAGACTTAAAGGTTCGATACATCTCGCACCCTTAGCCTATAACTTCCGCTATGTAGACAGGCTTGCGTTAGGCCCTCGCTACAGCCTGAAACCAGATAGCCACACCCTTCACGACTTTGGTTCTGAGTTTACCGTAGACCTGATGTGGAAGATAGCCGAACCCATCAGCTGGCAAACACGCCTTTATGGATATACAACTTACAGCAGGGCAGAAGTGGAATGGGAAAACACTTTCACGTTCCAATTCAACAAATTCATTAGCTCAAAGCTCTTCGTTTATCCTCGTTTTGACGATGGAGGAACACGCGACGAGAAACACGGATACCTGCAATTGCGCGAGTTCGTATCAATAGGTTTCTCCTATTCGTTCTAACACAGAGGCCTGTATGACACGTCCCAATGGCGTCATCCAACTCTATCCGCTGGTGCGCATCGCACTGATGCTCATCTTTGGGATAGTGTTGGCCGACGCCATTCCTTTTTTCTCCAACCCCACAACCTGCGTTTCGCTGCTGC
>NZ_GG740072.1:1125418-1145077 GCF_000162415.1 Prevotella sp. oral taxon 317 str. F0108
TTGGCACAGCAGCCATTGCTGTTCTTGCCATCCGTCACGCGCACTTGTCTAGCATGGCCATCCTCGTTTCCACTGTTTTTCTTGGCGCATGGCTCATGTCTTTGCAAATTAACGATAGGCAATCAATACCCCTCAACCAAGCCATTACATACAAAGCCATCGTTACCGACACCCCCACAGCCCACGGAAAGGTGTTAAAATGCAACCTCTTGGTGATAAACCTAGCAGAAGAAACCGATGGTCATACGCCCTTCCTCGTTCGTGCATCCATACTAAAAGACACGCTTACCAATCGTTGGCAGAGGCTTACCACTGGTTCAACAATCGCCGTTCAATCGGTTTTCAACAACGAATCTGCCCTCTTTTCATCCTCAAAGTTCAACTTTGCGCGCTGGATGCAAGCCCACCAAATCTACGCAACAACCTTTGTTTACTTTGCCGATTGGCAGAACACCCAACTAACCAACGATGAAATACACAAAATTTCCAATGTAGATAAAATACGTTTACACCTATTAAGAGTGCGCCAAAGCCTGCTTGACAGCGCATGGCAACAAAGGTTAAGCACCGACAACCAAGCGTTGGTAGCCTCCATTGCCCTCGGCGACAAGTCGAACCTCACCCCCACACAACGCGAATCATACAACAAGGCAGGCGTTTCGCATATCTTAGCACTATCCGGCCTGCATCTCGGCATCATTTACAGCGTGCTTTCGGCGCTCTTCACCACCATTCTCTATCGCGTGGTGCGCCGCGACTGGGCCGAGTTCATCGCCCAAACCATCATCACCATCACCCTTTGGGGCTATGTTTTCCTAGTAGGATTGCCACCCGGAGCCGTCCGTTCTGCCCTCATGCTCACCCTCTACGCCTTCGTTTCGTTGCTCCACCGCGACCGCTTTTCGGCCAATTCGCTGGCTTTTGCCTGCATCGTGATGCTCATTGCCAACCCTTCCACGCTTTGGGATGTCAGTTTCCAGCTTTCATTCATAGCCGTGTTGTCCATCATTGTCCTTTATCCACCGCTATTCTCACTCTACCAACCCACAACGCGTTGGGCCAATTTGCTCCGTCCCGTTTGGGCTATCGTCTGCGTTTCTGTGGCAGCACAAGTGGGCACAATGCCCATTATAGCTTATTATTTTGGGCGTTTCTCATGCTATTTCCTACTCTCCAACCTACTTATACTTCCACTCATAACCCTCTTGCTTTACGCAACGCTCGCCTCTTTCATCGTTCAAGGCGCGCCATTACTCCATAATCTAGTGTTAGATGCCATGCAATGGCTAGCCACAGCTGTGCAAACCTTGGTCAATGGCATAGCCGCGCTGCCCCACTCCACGCTCGACGGACTTCAACTCAACCTCATCCAAACCTATTTGGCCTACATTTTCATCGCATTCCTCTACGCCATAGGACTTTTTGCGCTCAAATGGTTCCGAATTAGGCGACTTATACAACAGCTATAACCATTATATTTTGTACCTTTGTAAGGATGAAACAAAGATACTTCATATACTTTTCGTACGACGGAACATCCTATCATGGCTGGCAAATTCAGCCTAACGCCAATTCGGTTCAAGCGGAAATGCAACGTGCCATGTCGCTTCTGCTAAGGCATCCCGTTGAACTTGTTGGTGCAGGGCGTACCGATACAGGTGTTCATGCACGCACCATGGTTGCGCATTTCGACGTAGACACGCCCATAGATGCAGTGCAACTCACCTACAAACTCAACCGCGTGCTGCCCTTCGACATCACCATTAACGCAATAAAAGCCGTAGATGCCGACATGCACGCACGGTTCAGTGCCACCAAACGCACCTATCATTATTACATACATCTAGACCGCGACCCTTTCTGCCGCGCCTACTCGTATGCCTTACACCAAGCACCCGACTTCCAATTGATGAACGAGGCCGCTGAAATACTATTGTCGCACAAAGATTTTGGAGCTTTTTGCAAGAGCCATTCGGATGCAAAAACCACGCTGTGCGAGGTCTACGAGGCCCGTTGGATAAAGCTTTCCGACACCAAATGGCATTTACGTATATCGGCAAACAGATTTCTCCGCAACATGGTTCGCGCCATTGTTGGAACACTTTTAGACGTGGGTTGGCACAAAATCACCCTCGAACAGTTCGTTGACATACTACATTCTAAGTCGCGACAACAAGCAGGCGAGTCGGTTCCCGGCCATGCCTTGTTTCTCGAAGACGTGCAATATTAATTTAAGTTTTTGAGTTCGTGAGTTTATAAGTCTATAAGGTATTAGATGCACGGCTTGTTTTTTGTGAGTTTATAACTCTATAAGTTATTCAATTCACGGCTTATTTGTTCGTGAGTTTATAAACTCATGACACCACGAGTTCATCAGTTCAACAACCCAAAAACTTAAAAAATCACGAACTCAGAAACTCAAAAACTCTTTCACAACATAACAAATCCACATGCTTTGGTTACTCTTAGCCTTCCTTTCGGCCAGTCTTCTAGGTTTCTACGATGTCTTTAAGAAACTGTCGTTGAAAGGTAACGCCATTATCCCCGTGTTGTTTCTCAACACCTTTTTCTCGTCGCTCATCTTCATTCCCTTCATCCTCGGCAGTCGTTTCGGCTGGCTTTCACCTGTAAACATGTTCTACGTGTCGGCCACCAACTTGTCTACACATGGATACATCTTCTTCAAAAGCATGCTGGTACTGTCTTCGTGGATATTTGGATACGTGGGCATGAAACACCTTCCGCTAACAATTGTTGGTCCGATAAATGCCACACGCCCCATACTGGTACTCGTTGGGGCGATGCTTGTTTATGGCGAGCAACTCAACCTGCTGCAATGGTTGGGCGTTGCTCTGGCCATTTGCTCCTTTTTCCTTTTAAGCAGGAGCGGAAAAAGAGAAGGTATCGACTTCAAACACAACAAGTGGATATACGCCATTGCACTTGCCGCCATACTAGGTGCATGCAGCGGACTATACGATAAATACTTGATGACCCCAACAGCACAGGTCGGATTGGGGCTAGACAAGATGGTTGTGCAAAGCTGGTACAACCTATACCAATGCGGTATGATGGGCATTGTGTTGCTTGTGCTATGGTATCCCAAACGCAAAACAACCCAACCCTTTCAGTGGAGGTGGGCCATCATGCTGATAAGCCTATTTCTCTGCGCAGCCGACTTTGCCTACTACTATGCCCTAAGCCAGCCACAAGCCATGATTTCCATCGTATCGATGGTAAGAAGAGGCAGCGTTTTGGTATCGTTTATGTTTGGCGCACTTGTCTTTCAAGAGAAAAATCTCAAACGCAAAGCATTCGATTTGTTCCTTGTTCTGTTAGGCATGCTTTGCCTGTACTTCGGTTCTAAAACTTAGTTGTTTGTCTGGCTGTTTTCCATACCCCACGTAAGAGGAAGGCAATATTAACCATTGAATTTGTCAAAATTAAGCAGACAACATCAAAAAACGCCGTTAACATTTGGTATATCCAAATAAAATCTATACCTTTGCAATCGATTTCAGAAATGAGGTCAAACATGGTGGCTATAGTTCAGCAGGTTAGAGCGTCAGATTGTGGTTCTGAATGTCGTCGGTTCGAATCCGACTAGCCACCCCCTCAACAAACACAACGTTCCTTTCAATTACTGAAAGGAACGTTTTTTATATCCCTTCCGCAACACCATCCTTTGCCACATTGGTCCAGCAAAACATATTATAAAGGTTTCTGGCAGAAGTTATTCAATGTATTTCCCACGAGCAGGAACAGGTTGCCAATGGCAAATTACTTCTGCGTTTCCATGATACACTCCCGTTGTCCGCAAGCTGCATGCCTGCAACTCTTCGCGCCTAGCAGTAGCAAAAAGTACACGTTTACCATGCCATTGCCCATGCGCACGTATGCTACACAACCTCTTTTTGTCTAATTTTCAGCAAGTATTTTAACATTATGAGTGTCCCTTCTGTCCACCAATGGCCAACCTTGTCGCAAAAAATCGATTCTCGCGAAGGTTGGTTTTGATGCAAAAAGGGGTGAGTTGTAAATGCAGGCAAAATGAATTTTTATTTAAAAACACCGCCATTAGCACCTAATTTCGGGCTATTTGCAGCAAAATGAAGTGCGTTTTGGTGCAAAACGCAGTGCAATTTGCCGCTAAACGCAGTGCGTTTTGATGCTAAATGCAAGGCGTTTTGATGGTAAATACAAGGTATTTTGGTGCAAAATGCAGTGCTAAATGCTGCTAAATGTGAGTCGAAAAGCATAAATATCCACTGCTATTGTATAAACAAAACCTTTCAGAGGCGTTAAAAACATGGCTAAAAAGGGTAAAACAGCTGTTAAAAAGCAGGTCTTTGGGGGTTAAAAGTGAGTAATTGGGCCGGCAAAAATACGAGTTGGCAACCAAACTAGAAAGGCAAAATGGTGCTAAATGCAGGTATATTGCTTAAAAACGGACAAAACAAAAGACGTAAAAAGCTAGAAACAGTGGCTATTTACCCATTTTATAATCCATTTTTTCGCTAGAACGGAGTGAAATTTAGCATGATAATGTAAAACAAAAGAAATTCCTTTTAAGTTTTGAGTTAGTGATTTTTTGAGTTGACGAGTTGGTGAGTTGGTATGTTCTTGAGTTAGTAGGTTGATGAATTTGTAAGTTGATGGGCTTGCGATCTGGTGGGTTGATGAGTTGTTTGCTGATGCGTTGGTGTATTCGGAAATTGATTGTTTTTCGTGAGTCTACAAGCTAGCTAGCTAATTCTATCCCGCGCGCCATTTATGAGAGGAGAGTATATTTTGTGCTGACTTCACAAAAAACCACTCCGCTCAAGTTGTTGAAATATCAAAAGCCAAGTGGATTTCAATTCTTTTACTAAAAGTAGTCTTCCATTTTGCGACATTCACCTACACAATTTGCAGCGAACAGCATAGCTTTGGGCGATGAATAGCAGTGAGCCTTGCAGCAAATTGCACACCATTTTGCGTGAGTTGCGCTTTAACACAGCATCAAATGGGGCGGTCGCCGGTTTAGTACAAAATTACTTTTTGCATCAAAGCCAATCGCAACGATAATTATTATTTTTGTGGTTGGTGGGAGATTGGTGGATAAGGAGGGTGCTCTTCATGTTAAAATGTCTGTTGAAAAGAATACAAAAGCTGACGAAAAATAAGTTCACAACTTCTGTTTTGCCGAACTAGGAAAGTGCTCACAAGCCCATCAACTAAAAATAAACCTTTACCCCAACAAGCAAAGTCCGGCCGCGCAGCACATACTGGTTGAAGGTGCTACTTAGGTTGTTATATGTGGTGTTGTTATAATATCGTTGGTTCAGCATATTGTTTATGTGCAGCGTAAAGTCGGTTTTGCGATACTTATACAAACAATTAAAGTCGGCAAACACCGTTTGTTTCCTTGTGCCATCGTTGAAAAAGTTGGCGTAATGTTCGGTAGAGAACGAGAAATTCAAGGCATCCGTCGGCATCAGCGTCAGTTCCAACTCTTGCGTAAACAACTTCGTACGAGTCTTCATGGCACTAATTTCAAGCGAATTAACGTTATATTGCGCCCTATAAGCCACGTCTAGCCATGCCCAAACGTTGCTATTGAGGCTAACCGACGTTTGCAGCGAGCCCGACTTAAACTCGGTATTGATGCCGTTTTGGTACATGCTGTTGGTGTTTTGGGATAACACGCACTGCGTGTTGAACGTTCCTTTAAGCCATTCCAGGCGTTTGCTCACTGTGGCAATCGCCATTATTCCGTGCGAGTGGTTATCGTTTTCCACCGTAGAATAATACACCATGCCGCGCCTGTCCACTTGCTTGGTGCGCGATATGTTGTTGTGGTGCGTGTTAAAGGCTACACTGGCGCGCACGAAAAGCATGTGCATGTAGTTGGCGTACGATACAAAGGCCATCTCTTGCCAATTGTGCAAACCGTAAAAGTTGATGGGCGACTTCTGAAACGTGCGATAATCTACCAGCATCGGCATGGCGTGACTATCGTTAACTGATGGCTCAAAGCTGTTCATCGACACGCTAGCCCCTAGTTTACAACGCGAGTTTAGCTCCCAACTAAGGCTAAGGATGGGCGAAAAGAACAGCTTATTGGCCACTGCCGTGCCAAAATAACGGCATGCGTTAAGGGGCATTTTCAGCGTTCCGCGCAGCCCTCGGTGCTTGTAAGTGATGGTTGGCGTAGCGATGAAGGCCATGAAATGGATATTGGCATTTTCGTAGAAAGCCGTGTCGTAGGGTGCTGTGCGATAGTTGCTTTCCATATTCATGGCTTGTATGCGCCCCTCCGCGTCCATTTCTAATGCCCAACAGCGGGTGTTGAAAGTGAAGTTTAGCTTAGTGGACGAGAGGAATTGGCACCGTGTAACATCTTGTTGGCGCGTGCTATCGGCAACAACGATGAGCTGTTCGGGCATATAACGGTATAAGTTCACCGATGTAAACTTGATGTGATGCTTGCCAACAGCCCTTATCCACTGCAACTGGTTCTCAATGGCGTGCAGGTCCGACCGCGTTTCCGACTGGTTGTTGTCGTCGCCCTGCGTAATGGTGCGATTGCGTTGCCATGCAGAACTGTACTTAATTTCGTTGGAAAAGAAACTCCGCTCCCTGTCGCTCTTAAACATTACAGCGGCCGACAGTTCTCTGTTGTTCAGAATGCCGCATTCTGTTGTGGCACGCGTTAGCGTGGTATCGGCGAGGAAATACGATAGGCCGTGTTGCCTTTTAGAAGTGTTTCGTTCGTCAGAATAATAAAGTTTTGTTCGCACGATGGCACTCTCCGACACCTTTTGTACATTCCCAACGTTGGCGATGTGGGTGCACCCAAAACGCGTTCGGCTCTCGTCTAATGCGCTAGGTCTGCCCAGCTTTGTGTTCATAAAGGAGTTGGGGCTGCTGGTCGACGTTTGTTTCAGCAACTCGTCTATCGTGAGAACCTTATTTTCGCTCATGATGTCCTTGCCCGTATTGTTGCTTTTGGCCGTTAGCGATGTTTGGTTAACGGCCGACAGACGCGCGCCAAAGCCCTCCGCCTCCCACAGTTTTGGAACACCTGACGCCACCCTTACGTTGCCGCTCCATCTACCCTTAGCCTTATCTTTTAAGGCAAGGTTAAGTGCGGTGAGCCCCTCGGCCTTGCTCTTTTGCATTGTTTTCTTCGACTGAAAGTTCTCCACAACATCTACACGCGAAATAACATCGTGCGAAATGTTGCGCGTGGCGATGTTATACTGGCCGTCAAACAAGTCGACACCCTCGATGAGAAATTGGTCTATCACTTTTCCGTTATACGAAACTGTTCCCTCCTTACTTACGTTTATGCCCGGCAAGTTGCGCAGCACGTCGCCGATGGTGCGGTCTTTTTGTGTGGCGAAGGCCGAAACCAAATAGCTTGTTGTGTCGTTGCGGTGTGTTATTTTGTTGGGTTTCACATACACATCCTTTATCTCGAAAGCCTTGGGTTCCATCTCCATGCGATAGAACGCTTGATTGGTAAGGGCGCATTGTGCCGTTCTATGGGTCATGCTGCTTACCACCAGCATTGCGCCTGCCACCTTTTCGCGCCTTACCATAAAGCTAAACTCACCCTTGGCAGAAGTCTGCGTGTTATAGATGATGATGTTTTTAGCGTTGCGAATGGTCACAACGGCTCCCCTAACGGGTGTTTCGCTACCCGTTTCCACTACCAATCCGCGCACAACGCCCTCTTGTCCAAGGGCTGGCAAGACTGAGAAGGCTGCCAAAAGCAACAGATAACGCCAGGGTTTCGCGTTAAAAGTGAACTTTCGCCAGCGAAAGAAAGGAAAAATTCTACAATTCATTGTAATATCGGTTGGCACATAGGCGCGCTTTATCTCTTATTTTGGAAGAGATTCCACACGTTCCATTGTTGCATACGAACGTAGTTTAGGAGGTTTAGTTGAACTGACACATTTTATCCCTACCATAGCATTAAGTATGTCTAAATAAGCACTCGGATCGTCAATGGCCAACTGCTTTAAACGTAGATATTCCTTTTTTGTCGTCTTTGTGACGTCTCGATTGGGTATTTCTATTTTTCCGGAGCAGGGTCGCATGCCTAAGAACTGAAATTCGTAATGGTGTTTGGTGTCGTACACTTCAAGTATCAGTCCTGGCAACCCATAAAACTTCCACGGACCATCGCTAATGGGGATGTCTGGTGCAAACCATGCCTCATAAGTACGTCCAACAAATGTACATACCGCTTTTTGGCAAGCATAGTTATCAATTGTTTTCTGCTCTTCTGTGATTTCCCAACTGAAATTAGGTAAGCTTTCTGTGTATCTGCTGTTAGTTGGAAGTGATTCAACAAATTCAAGTTCTTTTTTATCAAAGTCTTCTAAAACATAGTAGTATACCGAAACCTTGCCGTATCTAGCCTTAATGCTGTCGTTAATGGCTTTCCTTTCTTCGGGGCCGCTTGCTTCAAGCAGCATAGAGTCTTTTTCAAAGTTTGACTGCGAATAGAATAGCGATTTGGTTTCGTTCCGCCGGAGTACCATCATGGCGTTGCTGCTACGCTTTGTGACGGTGTCTACTTGATAAATCAACCGATATATACATTCCAATGTGGCTTTGTTGTCGGCTGCATTCCCGTGTAGGGCACAGATAAGAAACAACATTATACTGACTATTGTTTTCATAAGCTTACTTATTCTAATATTTCCATAGGCCGATGCCTATTGTCGTTATTTATTTCTTGCACCAATTGACCGTCTGGTGCACCAAAACTAATCCGTATAAGAGAACGAGTTGAAAAATATGTTACTGGGTCACTCTGGTATGCGGCATATTCTTTGAGGAACTTCTCCTTAGTAGTTTTAAACGCGCGGCTAGGAAAGAGCGCAACATCTCCGTTGCAGGCCTGCATGTCGATAAAGGTGAAGGTGTATTGCCTGCGCGTGTCGTAAACGGCCATTACAAGACCAGGCAAACCATTGAATTTCCATGGGCCTAAACGCGCAGGAATGTCCGTGGCATACCATGCCTCGTAGGTTCGCCCCATGTATTTGCCCACAGCCTTTGCACATTTGTGCCCCGCAATGGTTTTCTGTTCGGGCAGAATTTTCCAATTGAAGTTAGGCAAGCTGTCTGTGTAGCGAAAGGCGTTCGTCCCGATACGATCCTTGTATACGTAGGTTTTTCCTTGTAAGTCGGTCAATATGTAGTAACACATTCCCGTTTTGTCGTTGCGTTTTTTCCTTGTTAATGTCTTGTTAACATCCCTTGCCCAGGCATCCGCATCGTTAAGTTTCGTCGAATCTGATATGAAATCATCTACCCGGTAGAAAAGAGCCTTGCTGTCATTAAAGCGAAGTCGGAAAGTGTCTGTCAACACCTTCCCCTCAACAGTGTCGTTAATACAGGACACAAGATAGCTCACTTCTGTTGTTGCAGGTGACTTTTCTTGTGCCGCGGTGGGCAAGGCGAAAGTGGCTAGAGCCATTAGATAGTGTCGTATTTTCATATTGTAGTGTATCTGTTGCTTTTATTGAAGGTTGCATATTTAAATGTAGCCATTGCGCCAAGGGGCGGAAAAAACCAGCAGGCTTATTGTTTAGACACTGCCCCCACGCGTTGGATTGTAACATACGAGCGTAGTATTGGTGAACGTAGCCCGTTTACTTGAATATCTAGTTGCACCTGCCAGGGCCTCAACATCTCTTCGAATACGTCTTTACCGAGTTATTTCCATCGTAGAAAACATTGTTGTTACTTGGGTTGACGGCCTTCTATTTCTGTTGGCATAGGTAGGAAAGAGACTTGTAGCCAAATGGTGGCGCAAGCCGAAATGCTTAGTTGTTACTTCTTTCCGCAAATATAGAGCTTTTTATTATATTATACAAGGTTGTACAAGTGTTTTTTCGCTTTCACTTGTGAGTTTGGTATTTTGTTGGTTGTTTAATGGCCATCGCTTTGAAGTACCTTTGATGCAAATTGCAGAACATGTCGTACAATTTGGGCTTAAACTAGATAAGATGCAAAGAAAAAAACTCGCAAGTGCCAAGGCACTTGCGAGTTATACTATTTGTTATTGCATTTGCTGCTTAACGAACAATGCCGCGTTTTGAACTTTCAACAAAGTCGATGATGTATTGTATCTCCTTTGTTACTTGCAGGTTGTTGCGTATTTCTTGTATGCCTTCGGCCATCAAGCCTTTCGAATAAAGCAGGCGGTAGGCATTATGGATAAGGTCAATCAGCTCGTTAGAGAAACCGCGCCTACGCAAGCCCACTAGGTTGATGCCTGCAAAGCGCACGGGGTCTTTTCCTACAATGACGTAAGGGGGAATGTCTTGACTGAAACGACTGCCGCCCTGTACCATCACATAACCACCAATACGGCAGAACTGATGGCATAACACCGCTGCACTAACAATGGCAAAATCGTCGACAATCACCTCGCCAGCAAACTTAGTGGAGTTGCCAATAATGACATTTGAACCTATAACACAGTCGTGAGCGATGTGCATGTTCTCCATCAGCAAGTTATTACTACCTACTATCGTTACGCCCTTAGAGGCCGTACCGCGCGAAATGGTAACGTTCTCACGAATACTATTGTTATCGCCTATCTCGCATAGTGTGTCTTCACCAACAAATTTTAAATCTTGTGGTTTGGTAGAAATGCTTGCGCCAGCCAATATTTCGTTTCCATTGCCAATGCGAGCACCGTAATTGATGGTCACACTGTTCTGCAAGTTGTTTCCGTCGCCAATAACCGTGTTACGGTCTATGTAACAAAATGGGCCGATAATGTTGTCTTTCCCAAGTTTTGCCTCGGGATGCACATAGGCCAAAGGACTTATTTGGTTCATAGCTCAGTGCGTGTCTTTTTACTTGTTTTTAACGATTTGTGCGGTGAATGTAGCCTCCGAAACCACTTGGTCGCCCACAAACATGTAACCTTTCATCGAACTAACACCATGCCTTACGGGGTGGAGCAGTTCTACACGGAACAACAATGTGTCTCCGGGAACAACCTTTTGGCGGAACTTCACCTCGTCGATTTTCATGAAATAGGTAGACCAGCGTTCGGGTTCTTCAAGTTGGTTAAGCACCAAAAGGCCACCACACTGCGCCATAGCCTCCACTTGCAATACGCCAGGCATTACGGGTTCTTGTGGGAAATGCCCCACAAAGAAAGGCTCGTTGCTCGTTACGTTCTTCACGCCAACGATGCTTGTTGGGCCTAGCGATATGATTTTGTCTATCAACTGCATGGGATAGCGATGAGGAAGCAATTCGCGTATGCGCTTATTGTCCATCACAGGCTCTTCGTTGGGGTCGTAAATGGGTGCCTGTACCTCGTGCTTGCGAATGTCTTTACGCAGATGGCGTGCAAACATGTTGTTGATGGTGTGGCCTGGACGGGTGGCAATGATGCGGCCTTTGATGGGTTTACCCAGTAGAGCCATGTCGCCAATGATGTCGAGCAGCTTGTGGCGCGTGCACTCGTTCTCCCAAACCAAGGGTTTATGCTGTATATATCCCTGCTTGCTGGCATCCAAACGAGGAACTTTCAGCAAGTCGGCCAGCTGGTCTAGCTGTTCTTGGTCGATTATTTTTTCGTAAATAACGATGGCATTGTCCATGTCGCCACCTTTGATGAGGTTGGCTTTAAGCAGCGGCTCGATGTCGCGCACAAACACAAATGTACGTGCAGGAGCAATCTCAGTTTCAAAATTATCGAGCGAATCGAGTGTGGCAAACTGGCTATTAATGAACTTCGAATCGAAAGAACACATCGCCGTTATGCTAAATTGGTCGTCGGGAAGGATGGTGATGCACGAACCCGTAGCCTCGTCTTTCACCTCAATCTTATGCCGAATGATGTAGTAATCTTTGGGTACGCTCTGCTCCTCGATGCCCACACGCTTAATTTGTTCCACATACATGATGGCCGAACCATCGAGAATGGGGAATTCAGGGCCGTTAACTTGTATGAGGCAGTTGTCGATACCCATAGCGTAGAGTGCCGAAAGGCCATGTTCTACGGTGGAAACGCGCACATCGCCATTGGCAAGTACAGTGCCGCGTTGCGTGTCTACCACCCGTTCGGCCAACGCATCGATGATGGGCTGACCTTCCAAATCAATTCGTTGTATCTTATAGCCTGTGTTTTCGGGTGCAGGATTGAAGGTTACCGTGAGGCTCAATCCGGTATGCAAGCCTTTGCCATACAAGGAAAAGCTGCCTTTCAATGTTGTCTGTTTTAACATTGCGTTATGGTTTTATTTGCTTTTTAATTCGTCAATCTCCTTTTGTAGCTCATTCAGCTGCTTATACATGTCGGGCAAACGCCTGAAAATGGCATGCGACTTGAAGTAAGGCTTGAGCTCCATAGGCGGCGTTCCAATAAGCTGCTGGCCATCTTTGAGGTTTCCTGGCACGCCCGATTGCGCCCCTAAGAACACTTTGTTGCCGATATTGATGTGTCCGGAAACGCCAACCTGCCCGCCAAACATGCACCATTGGCCCACCTTGGTGGAGCCAGCCACGCCCACTTGGGCAGACATAACGGTGTTTTCGCCGATGTCGGTGTTGTGTGCAATTTGCACAAGGTTGTCTAGTTTCACACCCTTACGTATGTAAGTGCTGCCCATTGTAGAGCGGTCTACGCAGGTGTTGGCACCTATTTCCACATCGTCTTCAATTGTTACTGTACCAATTTGGGGTATCTTGTCGTACCCATTGGCAGATGGGGCGAACCCAAAACCATCGGCACCGATAACACAACCCGAATGCAGGATTACCCTATTGCCCACCACTACATCGTGGTAAAGGCACACTTGGGGGTAAATAATGCAATCGTTGCCCACTCGCACGTTGTCGCAGAGTGTGGCATGGGGATATACTTGTGTGCCGTTGCCTACTACAACGCCACTGCCGACATAGGCAAAGGGGCCTACATAGCAGTTCTCGCCAACTGTGGCGTCGGGCGAAACGAAGGCCAAGGGGTCGATACCCGTTTTCTTTGGCTTTGCTGCCTCGTACATCTGTAATAGCTTGGCCACACACTCGTAGGCGTTATCCACCTTGATGAGCGTGGTTTTGACAGGTTTCTCCAGCTTGGTGTCTTTGTTTACAAGCACCACGCTAGCCTCTGTCTCATATATATAATGTGTATATTTCGGGTTTGAAAGAAACGAAATAGCTCCTGGCCGTCCCTCCTCTATCTTCGCAAAGGAGTGAACGGCAGCGTTCTCATCTCCAACGATTTCACCATCGACTACTTGTGCAATTTGCTTTGCTGTAAATTCCATTGGTTTCAGTACTGTTGAATAATTCTGCAAATATAGCAATTATTATTCAAAATCTTTGATAACAAAGGTAATATTTGCTGTTTTTCATGGAAAGGCGTGTCACATCGAAGAGTTCAGAGGCCTGCGAGATGTCTTTACAGGTTCCATCTTTACACTTGATGGTGATATGGTCGTCTTCCATGTTATACATGTTTTTGTTCACGGTGTTCGCGCTCATCAGATAGGCCGCATCGTCTGTAGAAAGCCCAGTGTGCGTGCAGATGGCAGCCAATCGCTCTTCGATAACACCTTCGGGAATGGGTTCGTCGAACACCTCTACTTTGAAGAGCTTACGATTTACGAGGTCGTTTGCCAAGATGGACAACACTGGGTCGGCATCGTTCATCCACACCTTTACGCTACTCCAAATGTCATTGTCGTCTAACGAACAATAGTTTTGCAAGGCCTCGGCATGCGTTGTGAAAAAGTCGCGGTCAACATCGTTGGCCAAGAAGTAGGCCAAGGCAGGCGTAGCAAACAGCGAATGGCCATTACGAACTAGATACTTGGCGCGTTTAAGGAGGTTAACCAAAATGGCCTCGCACCCCACGGCGGTTTTATGTAGGTACACCTGCCAATACATCAGCCTGCGCGAAATAAGATAGTTCTCGATGGAATAGATGCCTTTTTGGTCTACCACCAGTGCATCGTTCTCTACATCGAGCATCTTGATGATGCGTGCCGAACCGATATTCCCTTCGGTAACGCCCGTAAAAAAGCTGTCGCGACGAAGATAGTCAAGCCTATCCATGTCTAGCTGACTGCTGATGAGCTGATGAAGAAAACGCTTGGAGTATTCGTTCTTGAAGATTTTGATGGCCAGCGTGAGGGCTCCTCCCATCTCACGGT
This sequence comes from Prevotella sp. oral taxon 317 str. F0108, assembly GCF_000162415.1. NCBI lineage: Bacteria > Pseudomonadati > Bacteroidota > Bacteroidia > Bacteroidales > Prevotellaceae > Prevotella > Prevotella sp. oral taxon 317. The sequence continues at coordinate 1,139,608 of NZ_GG740072.1, forward strand.
TCATCTTTTCCATCATCTGTAACGAAATGTCTTCGTGCGAAATGCCCGATATAAGCGAGTTTTCGAGCACATGCGAGAATGGGCCATGCCCAATATCATGAAGAAGAATGGCTATCTGTACGGCCTCAACCTCGCTGTCGAAGATGAATACACCCTTTTGTTGGAGCGACAAAACGGCCTCGCTAACCAAATGGAACGCCCCAATGGAATGCAAAAAACGCGTGTGTTGCGCACCTGGATAAACCACAGAGGCCATACCTAGCTGACGAATACGCGTAAGGCGCTGCATCAAGGGATGGCAAATAACGTCGAGGATTAATCCGCGCGGTATCTTGATGAACCCAAAAACGGGGTCGTTGATGATCTTTATTTCACTCATTTACTACTGTTCGGTGGGCGATGCGATTTAGAACGTGGGCAAGATGGCCTTCAATTCGCGTGCCATCTCTTCTTGAACCTCGCGTGCTTTCTCGGCAGCCACTTGTGCAAAGTCGGCTCCGTTGCTTGCATAGATAATGCCGCGCGAACTGTTTACCAACAAGCCGCAATCCTTGTTCATACCATATTGGCACACATCGTGAAGACTTCCACCTTGTGCGCCGATGCCAGGAACGAGCAAGAAATGGTTTGGCGCGTGGCGACGAATGTCCTTAAATGCCTCGCCTTGTGTTGCGCCTACCACATACATCATGTTATCTGCGTTGCCCCACGCTTGCGACTTGGTAAGCACATGTTCGAAAAGGCGCACGCCTTGGGCATCTTCCGTTAGTTGGAAGTCGTGCGAACCCTTGTTGCTGGTGAGTGCCAACAATATCACCCACTTGCCTTCGTAGGCCAAGAAGGGCGTCACACTGTCTTCGCCCATGTATGGGGCAACAGTAAGTGCATCGAGATTATAGGTTTCAAAGAAGGTGCGGGCATACATCTGCGAGGTGTTGCCAATATCACCGCGCTTGGCATCGGCAATGACAAACTGTTCGGGATAGTTCTCGTTGAGATAATCCACGGTACGTTCGAAAGCTAGCAATCCCTTTACTCCTAACGATTCGTAAAAGGCAAGGTTGGGCTTATAGGCCACGCAATAGGGTGCAGTAGCATCGATAATGGCCTTGTTAAACTCGAAGATGGGGTCGTCTGCCTGCAACAAGTGTTGCGGTATCTTCTTGATGTCGGTGTCTAGACCTACACAAAGGAACGACTGCTTGACGTGTATCTGCTCAATTAATTGTTCTCTTGTCATAAGAAAATGATGTGAATGGGTGGTTACAATTCGGCCTCTTTCATTCGCTCCGTGTTCTCGGCAACCGACAGGGCATCTATCATAGCCTGAATATCTCCGGCAATAAAACCTTGAAGGTCGTGCGTGGTGTAGCCAATACGGTGGTCGGTTACGCGACCTTGGGGATAATTATAGGTTCTGATTTTTGCCGAACGGTCGCCCGTAGACACCAAGCTCTTGCGGCGATTAGCAATATCGTCGACATACTTTTGGTGTTCGCGGTCGTATATAAAGGTACGTAGCCGCGACAGGGCACGTTCCTTGTTCTTGGGCTGGTCGCGCGTTTCGGTACACTCGATGAGTATTTCTTCGGTCTCGCCCGTATTGGGGTTCTTCCAGGGATAGCGCAAACGCACGCCCGACTCCACTTTGTTAACGTTCTGTCCACCCGCACCAGAGCTTCTGAATGTATCCCATTTGATATCGCCTTCGTTGATGTTCACCTCGAACTTATCGGCTTCGGGCAACACGGCTACCGTTGCGGCCGACGTGTGCATACGGCCTTGCGTTTCGGTGGCAGGAACACGTTGCACGCGATGTACTCCCGATTCGTATTTCAACACGCCATACACATTGTCGCCACTCACGGCAAAGTCTATCTCCTTAAAGCCGCCAACAGCTCCTTCGCTCGATGCGGTAACAGAGAGGTTCCACCCTTTGGAGTCGCAAAAGCGTTTGTACATGCCAAAGAGGTCGCCAGCGAAAAGCGCAGCCTCATCGCCGCCTGTGCCAGCCCTAATCTCCATTTGAACGTTCTTGGCATCTTCTGGATCTTTGGGTACGAGCAGCAGTTTTATCTCCTCTTCCAACTTCGGACGCTCCGTTTCGTTGGCAGACAGTTCTTCGCGCGCCATCTCTTTCATCTCGGCATCGCTTTCATTGGCCAAAATGTCTTTGGCCTCGGCAATGGAATTAAGGCAAGCCACATAACGCTTGCGTGCATTCATAATGTCGCCAAGGTCTTTATATTCCCTTGTCAACTTCACATAACGTTCTTGGTCAGCGATAACGGCAGGGTCGGTAATCAGCGTTGACACCTCCTCGTAACGGCTTTCCAATCCGTCTAACTTTGTTAATATGCTGTTTTGTTCTATCATACTTTAATTATACTTCTTCATCACCCCAAGGGATATGATGCTCATTACAATATTTCAGAATGTCTCCATCATTGGCAGGATATCTATCACAAATGCTGATAAGCGCCGTTTTTGATGGGTGGAAATGCTTATCATCAGCTGTAAGCGTTGCCTCTACCAACTTTATAAATTCTTTGAAATCACGATTTATCTCACAAAGTTTGTCTATTGTGACAAAATCAAGATGCCTTTCCTTAGCGTCAAACCAAATTTTACTTTCATAAGGATTAGCTTTAAGATGGATAAAACCTATCCCAAAAGAATTATTGAGCCGTGCCATTTCATCTTTCAAATCCTCATTAATCTCAAACGCCACGAGATAACCTTTGTTTGACCAACTTGAATTTGACACAGCTTGAAAGAAACACTTCTTCAATTCATAATCATTGTCAATCTTTTTCTTCAATTCATAAGAATACAATAGTAATGAATCTTTCTTACTGATCGCTTTAAATAAAGCATTGCTAGTGATATTCTTCTGCTCAACAAATTTAGCTCCAATAATATCTGGATGAACCCATTTCTGATGTTCTTCTGCTTTTGAAGACTTTTCGTGAAAGATGGTCTTGGCTATAATTCCATTATAATTCAAAAAGCTGCACAACAAAGGATGCAAATCTCTTTCGTTAAAAGAAGAACGAGAAACTCCTGTATGAGCAGGAATCTTATCATCACTTTCTATGTTCTTTGAATATTTACTGAGATAATAGCAAAATATATTCTTATCGTTCTTTATACGTTTAATTCTGACATCGCCATGCTTTATCATAACCCCCATTTGTGCACCAACAGTTGCATCTGGAGTTTTCGCAACTTTGCTGAACTCGAACAGTTTCTTGTTTATGATATTATCATATACTTCACGAGAAGTTGCCCCATTAGGAAAGTCTTCCAAACTAAGAAGTACAGCATCTTTTATCGTCATCATATTCTTAATATTCAAAAGTTCCATACTCCGAACGGATGGTAAGCGACTTCTTCCCTTCTTCGACACGTCCCACAACTTGTGCCTCTATATTGAAACTCTTGCTAATGGCAATGATGCGTTCGGCATGTTCGGGGCGCACATATATCTCCATGCGGTGTCCCATATTGAACACCTTGTACATTTCTTTCCAATCTGTTCCGCTTTCCGACTGAATGAGTTTGAACAACGGCGGCACGTCAAACATATTGTCTTTTATCACTCGGCAATCGTCGCTAACGAAGTGCAGCACCTTTGTTTGTGCCCCACCCGTGCAATGTACCATGCCATGAACATGGTTGCGCATTTCATCTAGCACCTTGCGAATTACGGGAGCGTAGGTTCGGGTGGGCGACAACACCAGCTGACCTGCATCAACACCCAAACCTTCAATAGCATCCGTCAATCGTTTTGTGCCACTATACACAAGCTCGTTGGGCACAGCATGGTCGAAGGTTTCGGGATATTTCTCGGCCAGATACTTGGCAAACACGTCGTGGCGTGCACTTGTCAGCCCGTTACTTCCCATTCCGCCATTGTACGTTTTCTCGTATGTGGCCTGTCCGCACGAAGATAATCCCACGATAACATCGCCTGGACGAATATTGGCATTGTCGATAACATCGCTCCGTTTCATTCGGCAGGTAACGGTAGAGTCAACAATGATGGTGCGCACAAGGTCGCCCACGTCGGCCGTTTCGCCACCCGTGGCATAAATCCCCACACCCATTTCTCTCAGTTCGGCCAACAATTCGTCGGTGCCGTTGATGATGGCCGAAATCACTTCGCCAGGAACAAGCATCTTGTTACGCCCGATGGTGCTCGACACCAAGATGTTGTCAACCGCTCCCACGCATAGCAAGTCGTCGGTGTTCATCACCACCGCATCTTGGGCAATGCCTCGCCAAACGTTTAAGTCGCCCGTCTCTTTCCAGTAAGCGTAGGCCAACGACGACTTCGTACCGGCCCCGTCGGCGTGCATGATGTTACAATACGCATCGTCGCCACCTAATATGTCGGGAATGATTTTACAGAAAGCTTGCGGAAAAACGCCCTTATCGATGTTCTTAATGGCGTTATGCACATCTTCTTTTGCGGCACTAACGCCACGCATCATGTAACGGTTGTTCATCTGTTTGAGTTTATTTGGGTGAAAAGTGTTGTTAAATAAAGTGAGATGGCTTGCTGTTCTGCCCTGTGTTCGTATGTAGTAACACCTCGGCAAAAGCCTTTTGCGCTATTCTCTTCCGTGCCAAAACTCCCAGCTGGCAAAGGCTTGGAGCAACAGCATTTCAAGCCCGTTCTTGGTAATTGCGCCCCGTTCACTACCCTTTTTCATAAACAGGGTTTCGTCGGGATTATATATTAAATCGTATAGCAGCGTGTGTTGGTCCATCGCTTCGTATGGCAGTTTGGGGCATTCGTCGGTCTGCGGATACATGCCCAGCGGCGTACAGTTAACGATAACGTTGTACTCGGCAATCACTTGGGGCGTTACATCGTCATAAGTGATGGTGTTGCCCTTGCGTGCCGTGCGGCTAACGAAACGCGTTTCCAAGCCAAGGCTTTTCAATCCGTAGTCGATGGCCTTGGCCGCACCGCCTGTTCCGAGGATGAGTGCCTTTTGATGGCCAGGTTCGAGCATCGACTCTATGCTGCGCGTAAAGCCGATAACGTCGCTGTTAAAGCCTTTTAGGTAAGGTTTAGAGCCCTTATGACTCACCCTAATGACATTTACCGCACCGATGGAACGTGCCTCTGGCGATAAGTCGTCAAGGTATTTTATCACCTCTTCCTTATAAGGTATGGTGACATTCAGCCCACGCAAGTTGGGCGTTGTGTCGAGTATTTCGGCCAAGCTGTCTATGCTTGCAATTTCATAATTCTCGTATTCGGCGTCAATACCCTCGTTGTGGAATTTCTCATTGAAGTAGCTTATCGAGAAGCTATGCCCAAGTGGAAACCCTATCAGTCCGTATTTGTCCATAATGTTCCTGAATATTCGTATTCAACTTGCCTTTACTAATATTGCCTTATACCTGAAAAACAGGAAAGTATAGTGGAAAAGATTTGGCTCTTTTTCGTTCCTCG
>NZ_GG740072.1:1145355-1177650 GCF_000162415.1 Prevotella sp. oral taxon 317 str. F0108
TATAAACGCGTTTAGCAACAGTTTGCTTACAACGCATCAGCCCAATGCAGCATGTTGTATGCCTACAAGCACCTTTGTAGTGTCAGTACAAGTGCCTTGTAGCGCCAGTACAAGCATCTTGTAGCATCAGTACAAGCACCTTGTAGTGCCAGTACAAGCACCTTTGTAGCGTTAGTACAAGCATCTTGTAGTGGTGCAATTCTTTGCTTTTAAGCTGTATTTACAGAACAATCTATTTTACTACCATACCTAAAACCATTTTGTTTGTAACTATTAGGCCTTTTCTAAAAAGCTCTCTTCGTTACTTGGTTGCCAGGTACATGGTGCAGATTCCGAATGTTAGCCGCGTAAACTTAACTTCTTCGAAACCTGCTTTCTTGAGAATTCCGACCATCGTTTCGCCTTGAGGAAAGGCTTCGACGGTGCTGATGAGATAGCGATAGGCACCCTTATCCTTGGATACGAGGCGCGCATAAAGCGGCAGTACGGTGTGCGAATATATCTTAAAGAGCCACGACATGGGGAAACGCTTGGGAGCCGAAAGCTCCACGATGCTTAAATGTCCGCCCTTGCGCAACACGCGATGCAATTCGCCCAGACACTTGTCAAGGTCTTTAAAGTTGCGGATGCCGAACGCGGCAGTCACTGCATCAAACCGTTCCGCAGGGAACGAGAGGTTCATGCAGTCTTCTTTCATAAACGACACCACGCCTCCCAGCTCTGCCTTCTCCACCTTCTTGCGCCCAATCTCCATCATTCCTTCCGAGATGTCGGCCCCAACAAGACTGCTAGGCTTGAGCATCTTTGCGGCCAAGATAGCGAAATCGCCCGTGCCTGTGGCTATGTCGAGCATCTGTTTTGGCTTGAACGGCACTAGTTGCCCGATGGCCTTACGTCGCCAACGCTTATCTATGTCCCACGAAAGGCGGTGGTTCAACACATCGTATGTTGGAGCAATGTTGTCGAACATCTTTTCAACCAACTCGCCCTTATCGCCTTGTTCGCCGTAGGGTTTTATCTCTTCTTGCTTATACATGGAGGATATGTGCCATTAAATAGGGGTTATAGATAACGCGAAAGGCAACTTTGTTGGGCCTTCGCCCACACAGTCGACCTTGCTGTCATCCTGTTTTTTTAACGTATATTCAAACCAAAGGCATGAACGAGAAAAGCGAAACTGCGCTTTCATGCCACCCTTTCCTCGCCATAAAGACGACTGGGGCTGACATGAAAACCAGTTACCGCTTGCCGTTCTATTTGCCTTGCGCCAAATATTCCGTTACGTTCTTCTCGATACGAGCGGCCAAATCAGCCTCATCAGCTGCCTTATTAAATGTCTCGCCGGTGATATGCTCGTACAGTTCGATATAGCGATTGCTCACCTCTTCTGCGTATTCGTCGGTTATTTCGGGCATGGTTTGGCCAGGCTCGTTCATGAAATTGTGTTCGATGAGCCACTGGCGCAAAAATTCTTTCGACAATTGGCGTTGCGGTTCGCCCTTAGCCAGCTTTTCTTCGTAGCCTTCGGCATAGAAATAACGGCTCGAATCGGGCGTATGTATTTCGTCGATGAGGTACACCTTGCCGTCGCGCTTGCCAAATTCGTACTTCGTATCAACGAGAATAAGGCCATGTTTGGCAGCAATTTCCTGACCACGACGGAAGAGTTTCTTAGTGTAGTCTTCCATCACGGCATAGTCTTCGGCACTAACAAGACCTTGTGCAATGATTTCTTCTTTCGAGATATTGAGGTCGTGACCTTCGTCGGCCTTCGTCGTTGGCGTTACGATAGGTTCGGGGAAACGCTCGTTTTCTTTCATGCCGCCGGGCAATTTCACACCGCACAGTTCCCTACATCCGTTCTTATATTCACGCCAAGCCGAGCCTGTAAGTATCGAACGAATGATCATTTCCACACGGAAACCCTCGCATTTAAGGCCGACGGTCACCATCGGGTCGGGCGTGGCCAACTTCCAATTGGGACAGATGTCGGCCGTAAGGTCAAGAAACTTGGCCGCTATTTGGTTCAGAACCTGCCCTTTAAAAGGAATGCCTTTCGGCAAGATAACGTCGAAAGCCGATATTCTGTCGGTTGCTACCATCACGATTTTGTCGCCGTCGATGTCGTACACATCTCTAACTTTACCGTGATACACACTCTTTTGTCCAGCGAAGTGGAAATTGGTTTGTGTCAATGCTTTCATCTCTATCGTTGTTTTATTGATGTATCCTATTCTTTCTCCTTATTTCTTTCGGTTTGGTAATATGCCTCGTAGGCATTTACGATGCGTGTAACAAGCTTGTGACGCACAATGTCCTTTTGGTCGAACTGCACCGTCGCAATGCCCTTTACATTGCGCAAGATGTCTAATGCCACCCTCAAACCGCTCTTTTGTTCCCTTGGCAGGTCTATTTGGGTTAGGTCGCCCGTCACAATCATCTTGGTGTTTGTGCCCATACGTGTTAGAAACATCTTTATTTGGGCCATCGTGGTGTTCTGCGCCTCGTCTAAAATAACGATGGCATCAGTGAGCGTTCTACCGCGCATAAAGGCCAACGGAGCGATCTGTATCACATGTTTCTCCATCATGTCTTGCAACTTAACGGCAGGAATCATGTCTTCCAGCGCATCGTACAGCGGTTGCAGATAGGGGTCTATCTTATCTTTCATGTCGCCAGGTAGAAATCCCAGTTTCTCGCCAGCCTCTACTGCGGGTCTACTAAGGATTATCTTCTTGGCCGTTTTCTCCTTCAAGGCCTTCACTGCCAACGCTATGCTCAGGTAGGTTTTGCCAGTTCCTGCTGGTCCAACGGCAAAAACCAAGTCGTGGCGTTCGTATGCGTCTACCAGTCGCTGTTGGTTTTCGCTCCTGCTCTTTATGGGTTTGCCCGTGATGTTGTACACAATAACATCTTTAATGGCATCGGCCTTGGTGCGTTTACCCTTAATGATGTCGAGAATGTCTTCTTCGTTGATGGCGTTGTATTTAAGGATATGTTTCCTTATGCCTTCGGTCTTCTCTTCGAAAACAGCCATCTCTTCCTCATCACCCAACACGCGGATAACATTATCGCGAGCTACGATGCGCAATTTGGGGAACAGCGACTTAATCATTTGCAGATGCCCGTTGTTCACCCCATAAAACATTACGGGGTCAATGTCTTCAAGTACAATATGCTTCTCTACCAATGTCGTAATTCCTAAATATAATATTAGTGCAAAATTACAAAAAGCTTTCCATAACCCAACACTTTTTTCTATCTTTGTGGTGCAATTAAACGTTTTTCAATGAGATTGACAAAGAACCAGTTTTTAAAGGCTTTCGCCGCGGCGGTTGTTTTGCTGGCCGTGGTGCGGGCGGTTTTCCCTTCCATCGCCAAACCTGCCGATGCAAAGAAGAAGACCGAAACGAAAGGGCAAGACATCAGCAAAGATGCCGAAAGAAACGCGCATGCAGCAGCACAACCCGTAGACGGAAAGCTAACCAAACTGAAATTTTTCAAGCCCGACGGCACACCCATGAAGAACCGCATTATGAGTGTTCCCAACTTTTCCAAAGCCTTCCCCGACCTTAACGACGTGCAGTTGGAGATGGCACAGAAGTATGGCGTTAAGCCCGTGGCCGACCGAAAGGAGGCAGAAAACAGAAAGGCTGAGTTGGTGTATATGGCTAGCAGCCCTTATTACCATGTAGACAAGCTGAACAATAGCGTGCCTTACCTGGTGCCGAGAGCTGCCGTACTGCTGAACGACATTGGCCGAAACTTCTTCGATAGCCTGCAAATTAAGGGTATTCCACTGCATAAGTTCATCGTAACGAGTGTTCTTCGCAGTGAGGCCGACGTGAAAAAGCTACGCGGACACAACGGCAATGCCTCAGAAAACAGCTGCCACAGGTTCGGAACAACATTCGACATTGCCTATAACCGATACAAAACAGTGGAATCACCCGACGGACCTGCGCGCCGAAAGGTAAGAAACGATACGTTGAAATGGGTAATGAGCGAGGTTTTGAACGACTTGCGACGAAACGAACGCTGCTACATTAAATACGAAGTGAAACAAGGTTGTTTCCATGTCACGGTGAGATAATTGTTGCAAGCAAGTACCTCATCATCCTCCTGTATATATAATAAGGTGTAATATGAAAACACTTATCGTTGTTCTTGGACCTACGGGTGTTGGCAAAACAGCACTTTGCCTGCATCTTGCCAAGCGTTATGCCGCACACATCATCAGTGCCGACTCGCGGCAGATGTTTGCCCAACTGCCCATTGGCACTGCTGCCGCCACTCCCGAAGAACAACAACAAGCCATCCACCACTTCGTTGGCCATCTCAAACTCGACGAGTATTATAGTGCATCGTGCTTTGAAACCGACACCCTTGCCTTGCTCGACCAGCTTTTCGCCAACGGCGACGTAGCCTTGATGACGGGCGGCAGTATGATGTACATTGATGCCGTTTGCTATGGAATAGACGACATTCCAACCGTAGACGACAACACACGGAAACACGTAAAGCAACTGCTCGAACAACAAGGACTACCCGCCCTTGTTGAGCTACTTAAACAATTAGACCCCGAACACTACGATTTCGTTGACAAGCAAAACCCCAGAAGAGTATGCCACGCCCTTGAAATATGCCTGATGACGGGCAACACATACACCTCGTATCGAAAAAAAGAGCGCAAACAACGTCCGTTCAACATTATTAAGATTGGCCTAAACCGTCCGCGCGAAGAGATGTACAACCGCATCAACCAACGTGTGTTGCAGATGATGGCCAATGGATTGGAAGAAGAGGCGCGCCGCGTTTATCCCCTACGGGGGCTTAATTCGCTCAACACCGTGGGGTATAAGGAACTGTTCGCCCATTTCGATGGCACCATCCCCTTGGAAGAGGCTGTAAGACAAATACAATCCAACACGCGCAGATACATGCGCAAGCAACTAACATGGTTTAAGAAAGACCCTGAAATAAAGTGGTTTTATCCCGACAACACAGAAGAAATTACAAATTATATCGACAGTTTTGTCGGGATAACAGATTAAATACGTAAATTTGCAACAGGCAAACCACGCGTTGCACCTGCATCATGAGCATGTGAACAGCGGCGCGGCTTATGCCAAACAATAAGAAGAACACAGGCCCGATGCGCCTCCGAAAACAATCGACAGGACAAAGGCGTTGTCTTCTCAACCAACCAACAACTGATTATGCGAAAGAAAATCGTGCAAGGCGCGAAATGGTGCGCCACTAAGTTAAAGGCATTTTGGAAATGGTATAAAGGCCTATACAAAGGCCGCAAATGGTATTTCAAAACGGGTGTGGTCGTTGCATCGGCGTTTGTTGCCTTCTTTGTCTATCTGGGTATGGTAGACATCAACTTCCTTTGGCTCTTTGGCAAGTCGCCGGGATGGTCCACCATCAACAACCCCATAACTGCGCAAGCCTCTGAAATATACAGTGCCGACGGAAAACTCATCGGCAAATATTTCAACGAAAACCGCACGCCTGTAAGCTACGGCGACGTTAACCCCGTGTTTTGGAATACCCTTATCGACACCGAAGACGAGCGTTTTTACAGCCATTGGGGGGTAGACCCCATCGGAATGTTCGCTGCCGCCAAGGATGCCGTTACCAAAGGCGACGGCCGCGGTGCATCTACCATCACCCAGCAGCTGGCCAAAAACCTTTTTAGGGTGCGCACCGAATATTCTACGGGCTTGCTTGGTAAGATTCCCGGCATACGTATGCTCATCATGAAAACCAAAGAATGGATCATCGCCACGAAGTTGGAGCTGAGCTACGACAAGAATACCATCCTCACGATGTATGCCAACACGGTAGACTTTGGTTCCTCGGCGTATGGAATTAAGACGGCCTGCAAAACCTATTTCAACATCACGCCCAAAGACCTGACGGCCGCGCAGTCGGCTACGCTTGTGGGCATGCTCAAAGCCACAACCACATACAACCCCATAACGCATCCCGAAAATAGCCTGAAAAGGCGCAACACCGTGTTAGCCAACATGGTTAGGCGAGGCCATCTAAGCCAAGCCGTGTACGATTCGCTCTCGCAAACGCCTCTTAGCCTTAAATACAACGTTGAAACCAATTACGACGGACAGGCCAATTATTTTAGGGAGGCAGTGGCCGACTACCTCAAAGACTGGTGCGAAGCCAATGGTTACGACCTTTACACCAGTGGCTTGAAGATTTATACCACCCTCGACACGCGTATGCAAAAATACGCAGAGGATGCCGCCACCAAACAAATGCGGCAGGTTCAGCAAAACTTCAAGAACCATTGGGGAAAGAACGACCCGTGGATTGACGAGCGCGGAAGGGTGATACCCGACTTCATCGAGGGCATCGCACGCAAACAACCCGTGTATAATTGGCTGTTGGAGAAATTCCCCAGCCAGCCCGACTCCATCACGTATTATCTCAACAAGCCACATAAGGTTAAGCTTTTCGACTATGCCAAGGGCTCTATCGAGATGAATATCTCTACGATGGACTCCATCCGCTATATGGTTCGTTTCATGCACTGCGCGTTTGTGGCAATGGAACCACAAACGGGAGCAGTGAAAGCATGGGTGGGCGACATCAACTTCGATGCGTGGAAGTACGATAAGGTAAAGGCCATGCGCCAGCCTGGTTCCACCTTTAAACTCTTTGTTTATACCGAGGCCATGAACCAAGGCCTTACGCCTTGCGACAAACGCCGCGACGAATACATCACGATGCAGGTGTACGACAAGAAGAAACACGAGGTGGTTACCTGGACCCCCTCTAACGCCAATGGTTCGTTCTCTGGCGACTCAATGCCGTTAAAGTCGGCTTTTGCCAAGAGTATCAACTCGGTGGCAGTACGTCTTGGCCAAGAAATGGGCATCAAACGCATTATCGAGACAGCCGAGAAGATGGGCATTAAGAGTCCATTAGAAGATGCGCCCTCGCTAGCACTCGGCTCAAGCGACGTCAACCTGCTCGAACTAACCAACGCCTACTGCACCATTGCTAACGACGGTATGCACCACGAGCCCGTACTTGTTACCCGAATAGAAGACAAAGACGGCAAAGAAGTGTTCCTTGGCCCAGCCACATCAGAACAAGCAGTGCCTTACAAAACAGCCTTCCTTGTACAACAGCTGCTGATGGGCGGCATGCGCGAGCCTGGCGGCACCTCTCAAAGCCTTTGGGGATATGTGGGCGACTATCGCGATACCGACTTTGGAGGAAAGACGGGTACATCCAACAACCACTCCGACGCCTGGTTCATGGGCGTTAGTCCTAAACTGGTGGTTGGCGCTTGGGTTGGCGGCGAATACCGAAGCATACACTTCCGCACCGGTGCACTAGGACAAGGGAGCCGAACGGCCCTGCCCATCTGTGGATATTTCTTACAGTCGGTGTTCCGCGACCCAGCATTTAAACAATATCATGGCAAGTTCGGTAAGCCGCGAGATGCAGACATAACACGCGACATGTACCTGTGTGACAGTTATTATCCGCGAGCGAAAAAAGACACAACAGAAACCGATAGTACGGGGGGAGAAGGTATCATCATTCTCGACGGCAATGGAAATCCCATCAGGGAAATTTCACCAGGCGACCTTCTCCCCTCCGAGCAAGGTCAAGAGAAAAAACGTTCTCGCCCCACCGAGCAACCGCTAAATCTCGATGAGCTATAACACGCCACGATATATTGCACGCCATTGCACACCTCATCCAGTAAGTCAACGCGCGGCGGATTTCGCCAACAGGCATCCGCCACATTACAATTTTCTATTCTGATTGCCGTGTCAAACGCGTTTAGTACCAAATTAGTACACATATACGGTGAAAGACAAGTCAACACAGACCGACTTTGATTAAGCCATCCTAAGACAGATTTGACAAAACAACGTGAACAACGATACGCCCAACCAAATAGACTTAGAGAATGGGGAGATGCAAAAGGCTCTCCAAATCATACAGTTTACCCGTCGCTCGCTCTTCCTAACGGGAAAGGCGGGCACGGGTAAATCAACGTTTATGCGCCACATCGCGGCCACCATCAAGAAAAAACACATCATCCTAGCACCAACGGGTATCGCTGCCATCAACGCTGGCGGAAGTACCTTGCACAGCTTTTTCAAACTGCCTTTCCATCCCTTGCTGCCCACCGACAAACGCTATTCCACGCGCAACATTCGCAACACGCTTAAATATAATGGCGAAAAAACAAAACTCTTACGCGAGGTAGAACTCATCATTATCGACGAGATATCGATGGTTAGGGCAGACATCATCGACTTTATCGACAAAGTACTGCGCATCTACAACCGCAACATGCGCGAGCCTTTCGGTGGAAAACAGTTACTCTTGGTGGGCGACATCTATCAGCTCGAACCCGTAATAAAAGAAGACGAACGCCAATTACTTCGTCCGTTCTACCCCTCTTGTTTTTTCTTCGATGCCCATGTGTTCAGAGAAATGCAACTCATCGCAGTAGAACTGAGGAAAGTTTACAGGCAAAGGGATGCACAATTCATTTCCCTACTCGACCACATACGCACCTCGCACGTTTCTGATAGCGACCTGCGACTACTTAATGCACAAGTTAACGCCGAGATAGGAACAGAAGAGGGGCGCTTGTCCATCACGCTATCGGGACGTAGAGATACCGTCGACTACATCAACGAGAAACAACTCAACACCCTACCCGACGAACCAACAATATTCTATGGGCACATCGAGGGCGAGTTCCCAGAGAGCAGTTTGCCCACGCCAATAGAATTAGAAGTGAAAACCGGCGCACAGGTACTGTTCATCAAGAACGACAAGGAACGTAGGTGGGTGAACGGCACACTAGGGACTATCATTGGGTTTGGCGACGAACAAGACGGTATTATATACGTTCGAACCGAAGACGGACGCGACTTCGATGTGGAAAGAGAGATTTGGTCGAACGTGCGATATACCTTTAACGAGAAAGAACAAAAGATTGAAGAAGAGGAAATTGGCAGCTATCGGCAGTTTCCTATCCGCTTGGCATGGGCCATCACCGTACACAAGAGCCAAGGCCTAACCTTTAACAACGTAAAGATAGACTTCACTGGCGGCGTATTCGCTGGCGGACAAACCTATGTTGCCCTATCGCGTTGCACCTCTTTGCAAGGCATTAGTCTGCAAGAACCCATCCGCCGAGAAAACATTTTCGTACGAACAGAGGTCACCAACTTCGCGCGCAATTACAACAATCTCAACATCATCAACTCGGCTTTGCAAGAAAGTAAGGCCGACAAGCAATATAACGATGCCATGACCGCCTTCGACAAGGGCGACATGCAAGCGGCCATCGACAACTTCTTTCTGGCCATCCACAGCCGATACGACATTGAGAAACCCGCCGCCAAAAGGCTTATCCGCAAAAAGCTGAACATAATCAACCTGCTAAAACAGCAGCTGGAAGAGGCACGCGCTATGGAAAAGCAACGTGCAGAACAACTGAAACGCCTAGCAGCCGAATACACATTGCTTGGCAAGGAGTCTGAAAAGGAGGGCATGCCCCAAGCTGCCATCAGGAATTATGAAAAGGCTTTGGAGCTATGGCCCGACTTACCCGAGGCCAAACGCAAGCTGAAGAAATTGAAAAAATCGGGAGATTAAGGTAGCTTTGATATATTTTAAAGGAGATTTCTTATACAAACATGGCAAAATAACCAATAATCTTTTAAAAAACGAAGTACAGATGACATCAAAAGCACGTAGTAAATCATTGTTCATACTAGTAATTTGTCTTACCCTCATGGCAGCCTGTTCTTCTCATAATGGCAGAAGTCTTGAATGCTTTGAAGTAACCAACAGACAGTTAAAAGCCATTGTTAATACCATGACGCAACAGTTTTTCACGGAAAATACGGAAGATAAGGTCGCTGTACTTGACATTGTACAAGAGGACTCGATAACTAAATTTGTCTTTTCATTTCAAAATAAGCACCGCTTACGAGATAAATACATTGCGTATAAAGGCAGGCGCATAGTGGGATATATCAGCCAAAACCATCGTGATTTGATTGTGCTAACCAATATCCACATTATCACTGAATTGCAAGAAACCCTTGAACCACTGATGAAACCCTCAGACAAAATTAAGAATTTTGACTTTCTATCCACAGACAACCAATTGTACTACGATGCTGAAACAAAAGGATGGAAGAGTTTCGAAACGATATACGAGCCTATCTTGGTTGAGTATCAACTAAAAGAAGGACACTTTTCACAGCCAACAATGAAAAGATAACATCACAATCCTCCTCTCTTATATAAAATAACAGATGAAACATCTTACAGCAATAATTGCAGTGATAATAGGTTCTATTTTGGTTGGCTGCAACCAGAAAATTAAGCAGAGTAGACTTTTCGTTCCCAAACAAATACAATGGGACACCTTGAAAGGTGGATTTGAAGATGATACCGATTTGTATCATAAAGCCTTCTTTGTGCTATATGTGAGTAATGACACCCTCTATAAGATAAAGACTGAAAATGAATTGATAAACGACAGCATCCTTACTGTCACATCTGCATCTTGTGCAGAAGCCTTTGAAATAAAAGAAATAACCCCCGAAATGCTTATAGTTGAGAGGGAAAATAAGAAAGACACCATCTTTCTTGCACACTACACAGACCACAAAGTGCATAAGCAAAGTATAAATAGAGTTAAGCAATGGATCTATGGTAAATATCCAGCACCTGAGATTGTCATACCAAATTGATTATATCTGAACCTATCAGAAGTTATCTCCACAATAAGAACATCAAATGAAACTTATCTTCAACTTATTGCTTGCTGTATGTCTCTCGGCATGCGCTTTATCACCAAACACCCCACAAAAAGACATAATAAAGGATGTGCAGAAGAGAAAAAGCACCATCGTAATTGACGGTGAACTTAAATTGCAATACCATACGAAAGGCGAATACTATGTAATGGACTTTATAACCATTGGTGAAAATTACATTACCTTTAATAAAAAGGCATCTGAACTGATTACCATTCATATCAGATATGCAGGTGAAAAAGGAGCCATTATTGGAAGAGATTATCACTTCGACGACGATACGCACAAACTATCGCATTTCTATTCGCTAAGGAATAATAACCATCATGGTTTTGCCGTATTCTATAATGATGCGAGAAAAGTTGAAAGATACGAGTACTTCAATGAGGGAGAAAGTGGGCATCCACAATTGACTAATACCAATTCTATTAGTAAAGTCCACCAAGAAGTATTTTCGGACAGCCTCTTCAATACGCTATTCCCAAGACGAGGGTATGGAGATTTATACAAGAATAATTCTATAGAGTATCACAAAATTCGGGATAAATGTATCTTGCTTATAGGTCCTTTATGTTTTGTCGTTAAGAAAGAGGGTACTCTGGAAGCAATCTTTACGCACTGTTATAAATGCAACAATAAGTTGTTCAGAGGTGGAGAAGGTTATTTCTTTGACCCACACAGCCATTACTTAATAGCTTTGTGCCGTTATAAACATAACACACTAAATGGAAAAGCCATTATATTTGATAATAACGGGATGGTAATACAACACAAATGACGACCTAAACAAATGGTGTAATGGCCCCTACATGATTTGAGTATGAAAAATAGATGGACAACTTAAAAGCACACTTCATCCCTTATCCATACCTCTTACCACACTCATTCCAATGAAGTCGTCATGCCTTTTTAATATTGAAGTCATCTAGACTTTTAAAATCTCTACAATTTGAGAGGAACTTATTTTCTTTGTGCTACTAAAACAAGATAAACGCCCTGCTCATGTACGAAGTACCAGACAAAGACACAATAAAACATGAGGTTATCTCCCTTTTGCCTGTAACAAAACGTGGTTATGTTTCAAAAAGCGACCTGTTGGAAGGTATTCCAAAGATGCTCTTCAAGTTGCAAACTGCCTATCGAAGGCAAATTAATTCCGCGTTTCCACGATGTTGTTTCCATTGGCCGCGAGCAACATGCCCTGCAACCGCGCGCACTGGCGGTGGTAAGCGTTCCTGGTTTTCGTGCCGTTGCCCATGCGCGTGCATACAGCACAATCGCTTTTGTCTAGTTTTCAGCAACAAATTTAACATTATAACTGCCCTTTCTATCAACCAATCGTCCACCTTGCCGCAAATAATCGATTCTCGCGGAGGTTTGTTTTAATGCAAAAAGGGGGGTGTCTGTGAATGCGGTAAAATGTATTTTTATTTATAAAGACAGCCATTTACACCAATTTGAGGGCTATTTGCAGCAAAATGGGGTGCAATATGGTGCAAAACGCAGTGCAATATGGTGCAAAACGCAGTGCGTTTTGGTGCTAAACGCAAGGTAAAACGGTGCTAAATGCAGGGTAAAATGCTGCTAAATTCAGGGCAAAAAGCATAAGGATGCACTGCAATGGTATAAATATAACCTTTGTGAACCATCAGAAACAGGACGAAAAAGGGCAAAACAGCCATTAAAAAGCCGATTTTTAGGGGTTAAAAGTGGGTTATTGGGCTTGAAAAATTACGTGCCGGCAACCAAACTAGAAAGGCAAAATGGTACAAAACGCAGGTTTTGTCCTTAAAAACAGCCAAGTTGGAAGACGTGGAAGGTTAGAAATAGTGGCTTTTTACCTACTTTATGACCTATATTTTTGCTGGAATGGAGTGAAAATTAGAGCCAAATTGTAAAAACAAATAAAACAATTTAAGTTTCTGAGTTGAGGGGTTGGCAACTTGGCGTTTGGGGGAGCCGATGCTTACGGGAACTGTTGGTTTTTCGTGAATCTATAAACAGTGAGCTTATTTGCCCCGTACTTCGTACATAAGTGCGGTGTTTTTCTTGGTTTTACTGCACAAAGACACCAAACTCCTCTCAATTTACAGAAATATTATAAGTCAAAACAACCTCGTTGTGTAAGCCGCTCAGTTCATGAGCATCTAAGGGTTTTAACCCGGACTCGGTCGTTGAGTAGGTGCAGATTTTGCCTGTTTGTTAAGTACATCGACTATCTTATCCTTGAAGGCATAGCGTGCCACGTTAAGAGAATAAGGCAGGAAATATGCCGACAAGCAAACGAAAAATGAACAGGAAACGATGGAAACACCCCCAAAATAATTGATAAGCGGTCTGATAGACCGATTGGGCTTTAATCGTAACTGCACATTTGGGTTACATTTGTAACCTTTGTGTCTTGATTTTGAATAAATTGTTGTTCGTTACCATTTCTTTGGCGGATAGATGGCTTATTTTCAAAAAAAAATGCTTACTTTGCAGGTTAAAATTAGGAGCCTTGAGGCAAAATAGATAGACGAGCGAACATTTTTGTATGAAGAAATATATTCGATGGGTTGTCATAGCTGTTGCCATCCCGATTGTGCTTTTTCTTATCTTAGTGGTTCTGCTTTACTGCCCACCTGTACAAAACTGGGCTGTTAAGCGGGTTGCGAGCTATGCATCGCAAAAGATGGGCATGGAGATAACAGTGGATAGGGTGAGACTTGTGTTTCCACTTGACCTCGGTGTTGAGGGCGTAAGGGTTCTGCAAGCTAATGATTCGATAGCGGGACAAACCGACACCATCGCCAATGTGGGAAGAATTGTGGCCAATGTGCAATTGATTCCTTTACTAAGCAATAAGGTGGAAGTAGACGAACTGTCGTTACACGACGTGCAGATGAATACAGCCAACCTTGTGCATGAGGCACGCATAAAAGGAAAAGTGGGCTTATTGCTTGTGCAAAGCAGGGGTGTCGACCTCAACTCGAAGACCATCAGGGTGAACCAAGCCCAACTGAAAGATGCCAACATCAGCGTGGAGTTGAGCGACACCGTTCCGCCCGACACCACTAAAACTCCCATTTATTGGAAAATAAAGGTGGACAAATTGCAGATAGAGCACTCTAAAGCTTTGCTGCGAACACCACGAGACAGCATGACCGTATTGGTAGATCTGCCCAAACTGGATGCTAAAAACGGCTATTTCGACCTGTATAAAAATCTCTATCGGCTTGAAACGCTCAATTGGCAGAACGGAAGTCTGAACTACGACCAAACCTACAAGCCCCGAACAGACGGCTTAGACCCTAATCACATACATCTTACAGAACTGCATTTGGGTATCGACTCATTTTATTTCTGTCAGCCAGAGTTGAAAATGAATCTCCGTGTGTGCGCCTTTAAGGAGAAAAGCGGTGTTCGTGTAAATCATATTAGCGGACATGTTGCGCTCGATTCTACGCGTATTGCGTTGCCCAATCTTGAACTGCGCACTCCCGAATCGTCGCTCACGGCCAAGTTCAACATGGATATGAACGCCTTCGATGAGGTTAATCCAGGTAAATTATATGTTGCCTTGCACGCCTCGTTGGGTAAGGCCGACTTGCTGCGCGCTATGGGCGGCATGCCCGAAGGGTTTAGAAAGGCGTTTCCCAATTATCCTTTGCGCATAGATGGCGTGGCTAAGGGCAACAAGGAACGTATTGCCTTTTCAGGACTTAATGTGGTTTTGCCCACCGCCTTTAAGCTGCAAACCACGGGTTACGTAGAGAAACCTATGGATACGCGTAGGTGCAAAGGAGAGATTTTCTTGAAAGCCAATACCTATAACTTGAACTTCGCTAAGGTGTTGCTTGACAAAAAACTGCAACGGCAAGTGAATATTCCGTCGGGTATCTCGCTTAACGCTCGCGCCAAGATGCAGGGTGAGGCGTATCAAGCAGACGCCACGATGCACGAAGGCGGCGGCAGCGTACAATTAAAGGGCAGTTTTAATGCGCACAAGATGGCTTACAATGCTAACATTAAGCTGAAAAGTTTGGCTTTACAGCATTTCTTGCCCAACCAAGGCTTGCATCCCTTTACGGGCGAAGTGGAGACACGAGGTGTGGGAACCGACTTTATGTCGACCAAAACCCAACTGTTTGCCAATGTGCGCATAGACCGTTTCCACTATGGTGGTTATGACTTAGACAAAATTGCAGGCAAAGCGCAGATGAGCAACGGCCTTATCACTGCCTCGTTACAAAGCAATAACCCCTTGTTGAAGGGTTCGATAAACGTCAACGGACGAAATAGTGATAAGCTGATAAAGGCACACATCAATACCGACCTGGCCAAGCTAGACCTTTATAACCTGCACTTGCTAGACCAAAAAGTGGTGGCCTCTTTCCGTAGCGACCTTAACTTGGAAACCAACGGCAAGGATTACTACAAGCTTGAAGGCAATGTTGCCGACATCATGGTTAACGATACAGCCAAAGATTATCGCCTTGGAGCCATGTCTGTAAACCTCTTTACCAATCGCGACACCACCCATGCCAATCTTGTTTGCGGCGACCTTGCATTGCAAATGAATAGCAAGGGCGGCTATGCCTATATCTTAAATCGCGGCATGGGCTTTTGGAAAGAACTGCAACACCAACTTGCCACAAAACACCTAAACGAGGCACGACTACGCGAACGCTTGCCCTTAGCCAACATCAACTTGCAAAGCGGACGTCAGAATATCTTTATGCGCGTGTTGCGTAAGTATGGCTACTCGGTGGGCGAAATGTCTGCCGACCTCCATTCGTCGCCCGTTGCCGGGCTAAATGGTTATCTCAACGTCAACCAGCTGGTGGCCGACAGCATACTTATCGACACGGTGCGTTTGGCATTGAAGTCTGATGCCGACCAAATAGCCTACTCGGTGCAGGTGCGCAACAACAAGAAAAATCCTCAATACGTGTTTAATGCCCTCCTAAATGGTGCATTGGAAGAGCGCGGAACATACATCAAAGCGCAGATTTACGATGAAAACAACAAGCTGGGCATCGGCATGGGCGTACGTGCCACGATGGAAGACAAGGGCATACGCCTTAGTTTGATGGACCGTGAGGCCGTTTTGGGCTATAAACAGTTCACGGTTAACGACAGCAACTACGTGTTTATGGGCGACGATCGCCGCGTTTGCGCCGACCTGCGCTTACGGGCCGCAGACGGAACAGGTATCCAACTGGCCACCAACAACGAGAACGAAGAGGCTTTGCAAGACATTACGCTCTCGCTAAACCGCTTAAATCTTGAGAAACTATTCTCCGTTTTGCCCTACATGCCCGAAGTGTCGGGTACGCTTAACGGCGATTTCCACGTAATACAAACCAAAGATGCGTTGTCTATCTCGTCGGCCGTGTCGGTTACCGACTTGGCTTATCAGCATAGTCCGATGGGAAATCTCAGTTCCGAGTTTGTTTACATGCCGAAGTCCGACGGCGGACACTACATTGATGGTACGCTAAGTCAGAACGACATACAGGTTGGTCAGCTGTCGGGTACGTACAATTCGGCTCGTGGTGGGCAGCTTGATGCCACATTGAAACTCGAACGGCTGCCCCTTACCATCGTAAACGGATTTATACCCCAGCGCATGTTCGGACTTAATGGTTACGCCGAAGGCGAGTTGGCCATCAAGGGCGCATTGTCTAAGCCTATGATTAACGGCGAAGTTTTCCTTGACTCGGCCCACCTGTTCAGCGACCCGTATGGCGTAACGCTACGTTTTGCCAACGACCCCGTGCGCATTGTGAACAGTCATCTGCTGTTCGAAAACTTCGAAGTGTTTGCCCACAACGACAGTCCACTGAACATTTCGGGCGAATTCGACTTCTCAAATCCCGACCGTATGCGGATGGACATGCGCATGCGTGCCAACAAATACGAGATCATCAACTCCAAGGAGAACTATCGTTCCGAAGTGTTTGGCAAAGTGTTCGTTAACTTCTCTGGCCGAATGTCGGGCGAAGTGAGCAACTTGAACCTGCGCGGTAAGCTGGATGTGCTTGATGCCACCGACATGACTTACGTTCTGCGCGACTCACCGCTTTCTACCGACAATCAGATGGACGACTTAGTGTCGTTTACCAACTTTGCAGAAAACAAAGCCGAAATTATCAATCGCCCCGCATTGACGGGCTTTAACATGGACCTGAGCATGAACATCGACCCCAATGCGCACATTCTTTGTGCGCTCAATGCCGATAAGTCTAACTATATCGACTTGATGGGCGGTGGCAACTTGCGCATGCAATACACTCCGGTTAACGGACTAAGGCTTACAGGACGTTACACCCTTAACAACGGCGAGATGAAGTACTCGCTCCCCGTTATTCCGCTTAAGACCTTTACCATTAAGAATGGAAGTTACATTGAATTTACGGGAGATGCAATGAACCCGCGCCTAAACATCACCGCAACCGAGATAACAAAGGCCTCTGTAACCACAAACGGTAGGGACGGGCGTATCGTTGAGTTCGAATGTGGTGTGGTGGTAACCAAGACCTTGAAGAATATGGGATTGGAATTTACCATCGACGCACCACAAGACATGACTGTCAGCAACCAACTTAAAACGATGGGTAGCGATGAACGCGGAAAACTAGCCGTTACGATGCTCACCACAGGCATGTATTTGGCAGACGGCAACACCAGCAGTTTCTCTATGAACAATGCTTTAAGTGCATTCTTGCAAAGTCAGATAAACAACATCACGGGCAACGCCCTGCGAACACTCGACCTAAGTATTGGTCTCGACAACGTAACGGATGCCAGTGGCAACATGCACACCGACTATTCGTTTAAGTTTGCCAAACGATTGTGGAGCAACAGACTTCGTATTATCGTTGGTGGTAAAGTCTCGTCTGGTTCCGATGTCGGGCGAAACGACAACACTTTCTTTAATAACGTATCGTTGGAGTACCGCCTAAACCAAGGTTCTACACGTTACATGCAAATGTTCTACAATCGCGACAGCTACGATTGGCTGGAAGGCGACATCGGAAAGTATGGCGTTGGTTTTATTTGGCGAAGAAAGCTGCGCCACTTCCGCGATATATTCCGACTTAAAGTTCCCGAAGAGGTGGTGCTGCCAGCAACGCCCGACTCACTAAATAAAGAAAAGAAAGATGGCGAATAACCCCAAACACGTTTTCTCGGCATTGTTAGCTTGTGTCGCAACGCTTGTCGCTACTTCTTGCTCCACCACGAAAGGCGTTCCCGAAGGCGACCAGCTGTATGTTGGCCTTAAGAAAATAAAGTACACGAACTACGAAGACAACTCGCATTTCTCCTCAACACAAGAAGAAATGGAGGCTGCTTTGGATTGCGCACCCAATGGTGCATTCATGGGTAGCAGCTATTATCGCACCCCTTTCCCCATAAGCCTTTGGGTATGGAACGCCTTTTCCGAGTCTACATCGGGCGCAGGCAAGTGGATAAGCAAAACCTTTGGCAAGCCCCCAGTGCTGATGAGCTGGGTTAATCCGGCCTTGCGCGCATCGGTTGCACAGAACACATTGAAGAATAATGGCTATTTTCAAGGTCGAGTGAAGTACGAAGTGCTAACACAAAAGAACCCTAAGAAAGCCAAGATTGGCTATTCGGTGAGCGTTGGCCCACTTTACACGCTCGACTCGGTGGCCTATCTCAACTTCCCTCCCGAAATAACGCAGCTCATTGCCTCGCGCGCCTCTATCTCGAAGTTGCAAAAGGGCAGTCCTTTCTCCGTGTCGTCGCTCGATACAGAGCGCAATCGCATAAGCAACTTGTTGCGCGATAACGGCTATTACTATTACCAGCCGGGCTACTCCTCGTTCCTTGCCGACACCATACAAGTTCCGCAAAAGGTACAATTAAAGATGTTGCCCACTGCCACTATGCCCGAAACGGCTAAGCGTCGGTGGTATGTTGGTAAGATAGACTTCTATCTTCGCAAGCAAATGGGCGAAACACTCACCGACTCAGTAAAGCGCAAAAGACTTACCGTGTATTACAACGGCAAACATTCGCCCATACGTTCGCGTATCTTGATGCGCAACATCATGTTACGGCCAGAACATATGTATCGCTATCGCGATGAGAACCTCACTTCAACCAAACTGATGGACATGGGACTTTTCAGCATGACCGATTTTAAGTTTACTCCGCGCGATACCACGTCGTTGTCCGACACGCTCGATCTTTCGATAACGGGCTTGCTCGATAAACCCTACGACTTTTACGTTGAAACCAACTACACAGGCAAGACCAACGGGCGCATGGGGCCTGCCGTTATCATGGGTTTCACCAGACGAAATGCCTTCCGTGGCGCCGAAAAGCTAGACATTAATGTGTTTGGTTCGTACGAATGGCAAACAGGCCACAGTGCTAATGGGGCTGCTGCACAGATGCAGTCGTACGAATACGGTGCGTCGGCCTCGTTAGAGTTCCCTCGTCTTTTTGCTCCTTTTTGGCAGTCGCGCCGCTTTTACAACACGCCTTCGTCGCTTATCAAGGTGGCATCCAGTGTTATCAGCAGGGGAAACTACTTCAAAAGGCACATCGTTTCGGGCGAACTCACCTACAACGTGCAGACCTCCGAGCGTTCGATGCACCAGTTTTCGCCCATCTCGTTGCAATATAACTACATGACGAGCCACACGGCCGTTTTTGATTCCATCCTCAACGCCAACCCATATTTGAAGGTGACAATGAAAGATGTGTTCATTCCCAAGATGCGTTACAGCTACATCTTCAACAGTCCGTCGCGCTATCGTCATCCCATTTGGTGGCAAACCACTTTTAGCGAAGCCTCCAACCTCTTGTCGTTGGCCTATATGGCGGCAGGTAAGAAGTGGGACGAGAAAGACAAAACGCTGTTTAAGAACCCCTTTGCGCACTTCTTTAAGATAGAAACCGATTGGCGTAAAACGTGGAAACTAAACGCTCATTCGCAACTTGTGGCTCATGCCTCGGCTGGTGCGATATGGAGTTACGGCAACGCTACGGAGGCTCCGTATAGCGAACAGTTCTATGTGGGCGGTGCAAACAGCATCAGGGCATTTACGGCTCGTAGCATCGGGCCAGGGGCTTATTATCCTACGGCAAGCACAAACTCGTACCTCGACCAAACGGGCGACATCAAGTTATTGTTCAATCTCGAATATCGTCCACGACTCATCGGTAGCCTTTATGGCGCGGTTTTCATCGATGCTGGAAACGTTTGGGCCATGCATTCATCGAGCATGCGGCCAAACGCCACGTTCAATGTAAAGAACCTAGCTAAGGAAATGGCCCTAGGCACAGGTATAGGCCTTCGTTACGACCTCGATTTCTTTGTTATCCGCATAGATTGGGGTATTGGCATTCATGTGCCTTACAAGAGTGGTTTTTACAACATGGGGCGCTTTAAGAATAGTCAAAGCCTACACTTGGCCATTGGTTACCCATTCTAAATAAAGGTTATGGTTTGTTAGTCCTTCGTGGCTGTGTGTTAACTCTATTGTAGTACTAGCTTGGAACTGTGTATCGGCAATGTGGAATACACTTCCAAGCGTGGGAAAAGTTCCAGTCCTTCTCATGGAAATTCTCCGAACAAGAAAGTTATGCAGAGTACGTAATGGCAACATTTATGCCTGCCAGGGGCGAACATTGCATCTTTCTTGTTAGCCATCTCGGATAAAAACGTTTTCAAGATCCAAGAAAAAATAAGTTGTTTTAGGTTTTACAAAACAGCAATGATTATCGCAATTTGGTATTTTGGACAGAAAGTCTTATCTTTGTATTCAAATTTAATATGAATAACTTATGGGTATTATTGCAACACTTATTATTGGAGCCATTGCCGGATGGCTGGGAGGGGTTATCTACAAAGGCAGCGGTTTAGGACTTATCGGGAACATCATTGTTGGTGTTCTTGGAAGTGGCGTGGGCTCGTGGCTTTTAGGAAACGTGCTTAACATCTCGCTTGGAGAAGGCTGGATTGGGTCTATCTTAACAGGAGCTATCGGAGCTATTGTTATTTTATTCTTGATAAATTTGATATTCAAAAAGAAGAAATAAGAAAGGAAAAGCAGATATTTTAATCTCTGCTATTTTTTAAATTCACCTAATAAATGCAAAGCTCCGAGGTATGATATACTTCGGAGCTTTTTTGTTTGAAGGCTTTGAACTATCTCGTTGCACTAGCAGTCCATTTCTTTACATCTTGTTTGTAGTAAATGTATAATGAAGAAGCACTGATATTTATTACTTTCATACCTTCTTTAAAATCAATGTTCACCAAAGTGTGATCTCCTTGTTTTTTGAATTTAACACCTTTAAGGTCAGGGATTCCATCTGAAAAACTAAAATAGTAATTGTTTCCTGTTTTAATAACAGTAACAGAACCATTGTCGACAGATTTCGTATCGCCGTCAACCGTATAAGAGATTTTACCTTTATATTTTCCTATAAAAAAATCATTATCAGCAGGGTCGTCGCTCTTGCTACACGAAATAGAAAGTACAGCCACTACGACTAAACAAATTAAAGTAACTAATGTGAAAGCTTTTTTCATGACTTATAAAATTTAAATGTAAACAATACACAAGTTTAACTCATCCGTTTCTTTGCTTCTTTTTTCAAAGAGGCCAACTTCTTTTCTAATAAATTAATCAGTTCATCTGATTTACAATTTGATTCAGACAAGAGGTAGTCTACGTTCTCTTCTAAAGTCCCTTTCAACTTCGATGACTTTTCATTGAACATTTTGGTAAAACGTTCTATTTGTTCTTTCAGGTCATCAACTTTGTCACTTACAGAACCTTTAATTTTTTTACGAGTGTTTTCTCCCTTGTCATGGGCAAAAAGAATACCCAGTCCTACACCAACAGCTGCTCCAGCAGCTATACCTAATAATGTTTTTGTTATTTTCGACATAGTTATATATGTTCTTTGAAATCCATTTTAAAGTTACTTTCGACCGCAATGTATGAAAAATAAACGACAAAAACAAATTTCATACAGATAAAATAACAATTGAAAGGTATAGCTTGCAGGCATTTCTTTTATATTAACATTAGATACAAAGAGCGGTGGCCATGCAGCGAACGCCAACCTACTTCATAAATTTGGCAATCCATCAACAATCTTTGTCTCACCAAACATGCAACTCCCTCTGATTAAAAGAATATGTTTGAACGATACTTTTTATCAAAAACAATTAGTTATGGAACAAACTGTACTATGGGCTTGTGTGCGCGTATCGAATACGAGCATGAGTACAAGATGCCAGTAGTGGCCGATGGCGTGAGCACTTAGCATATAATAAACCGCACTGATAAAAGTTGGCACTAAGAACCTACATGGAAGCCAACCTGACATTAACTATTTCTACAAATTGAGAGGAGTTTTGTGTCTTTGTGCTGTAAAAACAAGATAAGCAACCCGCTCATGTACGAAGAGCTGGACAAAGATACGATGAAATATGAAATTCTGCCCCATTTGTCTTAGGCAAAACGCGGTCAGGTGTCAAACAGAGGTCGGGCGGAAGTTATTCCATGCGGTTTCCACAAACTGAAAACCGCGTGTCGATGGTAGACTACTTCTGCGTTTGCATGATGCTGCTCTCGTTGTCCGTGGGCAGCATGCCCCACAAATGCTCGCCCTGGCCGTCGCAAGCCTACATGTTTTTCGTGCCGTTACCCACTCGCGCGTATTTATTGCACATCAGTTTTGTATCGTTTTCAGCAAGAAATTTAACATTATGAGTGCCATTTTCGTCAACAATCGCCCACCTTGTCGCAAAAAATCGATTCTCGCGAAGGTTTGTTTTGATGCAAAATAGGGTTAGCATGTGCATGCGGCAGAATGAATAATTATTAAAATAGACTGCCTTTTTCACCTGTTTCAAGGCTATTTGCAGCCATAAAGAGTGCGTTTTGCAGCAAAATGCATTGCGTTTTGGTACTAAATGCAGTGCGTTTTGGTGCTAAATGCAAGGCATTTTGGTGCTAAATGCGGTGCAATTTGTCGCTAAATGCGAGGCGATTAAGCATAAACATACACCGAAATGGTATAAACAAAACCCTTTCGAGCGATGAAACACATGGCTGAAAGGGGCAAAATAGGCATTAAAAAGTAGGTTTTTAGGGGTTAAAAGTGGGTAATTGGGGTTGAAAAAATACGAGCTAGCAACCAAACTAGAAGGGTAAAATGGTGCAAAATGCAGGTGTTAAGCTTAAAAACAGACAAAACCCAAGTCGCCAAAAAGGAAAAACAGAAGCTTTTTACTAACTTTATGGCCTATATTTTCGCTAGAACGGAGCGAAAACAAGTGCAACTTTGTAAAATAAAAGATAATAATTTAATATTTTGAGCAGTTGATTTTATGAGTTGATGAGTTTGGGAGTTGATGAGCCTGTGAGTTGATGGACTTGTGAGTTGATGAGCCTGTGAGTTGATGAGATTGCGAGTTGATGAGTTTGCGGGTTAGTAAGTTGGTCAGTTGATGCCTTTGTGAGTTATTGGTTTTAGTGAGTTTACAGGCCAGTGAGTTGACTTGCATTGCACTCCGCTCACTTTGTAGAAATATTGAAAGGCAAGACAACTTCATAATATTGAAATAAAAAAGGCTTCCGTTTGAGCTTCAAATTGGCAGACAGCCTGTTTCACATTGGATGAAAATTCATCCCCACATTGCGTTGGTGAATCGGGAAAGAAACTTAAATAATCCCCAAATGTAGCATGGCGTACATGATACCATCTTCGTCTATATGCGTTGTAACAAAGTTGGCAGCTTGCTTTACGTCGTTGCCGGCGTTGCCCATTGCCACACCAACGCCTGCTGCACGTATCATACTGATGTCGTTTCCACCATCACCAAAGGCGGCGCAGGCATCAATGGGTATGCCGAGGTATTGGGCAATGGCGGCAAGCCCCCTACCCTTGTCGGCCATTCGCGAGGTAATGTCCATAAATTCAGGATGCCAACGCCCAGAAACGCAGTCGGGGATGCGTGGCATTAGCTGCTGTTCTTGTTCAACAGTGGCGAATGGAGTTAACTGCAAGATGTCGTATTGCATCACCTTCTCGATTGGTAAGTGATAATCAATGCCGTGGATGTCAAGCGTACGCCTAAAAATTCGGTCGATATTGTCCTTATAATTATAGGTGGTGATGTCTTTTTCGCCCACCACCACACACGAATAGTCTTGCTCGGTGGCATCGTTAAGTATCAATTCAACATCGCGCTTGGGGATGGGGTGATGATAAACCACTTCGTTGCCAACGGTGCAATATGCACCATTGGTGGTGAGATAACCGTCTATGTAGGGGAGAATGGAGTCGATGTTGTTGATGATGGCGTATGGTCTGCCCGTGGCGATAAAAACTTTCACCCCTTGGTGCTTGGCCTGTGCAATAGACTTAACAGCCGAAGTGGGGATGGTATGCGTCTTCATGCTAACAAGTGTACCATCGATGTCGAAAAACAATGCTTTTATCATATCCTGAAAAAATTTAGTGCAAAGGTAGCCTTTTATATTGGAATACGAAAACACCGCACGGCGAATGTTTTGCATTCGCCATGCGGTGTCGTGATTAACTGAAAATTAAAAGCTCCTGCGAGCAGTATTGCAACAAGCGTTTAACCGAAATCGTCAAACATAATGTTCTCGCGATCTACGCCTATACTGTCGAGCATTACTTGCACAGCTTTACTCATAGGACCAGGGCCGCACATGTAGAACTCGATGTCTTCGGGCGCGTCATGGTCTTTAAGGTAAGTGTTGTACATCACTTCGTGTACAAAACCGGCCACGTATGGCACCCCAGCCTCATCCGCTTTGGGGTCGGGGCGGTCGAGTGCAAGGTGGAAATGGAAGTTTGGATATTCCTTTTCCAACTCGTGGAAGTCTTCCAAGAAGAACGCTTCGCTCAGACTTCGCGCACCATAGAAGTAATGCATCTCGCGATCGCGAGTGTGAAGTGTTTTGAGCATGTGCATAATCTGACTGCGAAGAGGAGCCATACCTGCACCGCCACCAACCCAAATCATCTCTTTCTTCGAGTCGAATATCGGGTGGAAATCACCAAACGGACCACTCATCACCACCTTATCGCCTGGCTTGCGCGAGAAGATGTAGCTGGATGCAATACCCGTGGGCACGTCTTGAAAGCCCACCTCCGGGCGAGGCTTAAACGGTGTTGTGGCAATACGCACGGTTAGGGTGATGCGGTCGCCCTCTGCGGGGTAGTTGGCCATTGAGTAAGCACGGATGGTTTCTTCGGGATTGTGAGCTTTGAGGTCGAAAATGCCGAACTTTTCCCATACAGGCAGGTACTCTTCGCCAATGTCTTTCTTGTCGAAATCCTTGTTATAGTCGATGGTTTCGTATGCAGGTATCTTTATTTGAGCGTAACTCCCTGGTACGAAGTCCATGTGTTCGCCTGGTGGCAACTCAACGATGAACTCCTTGATAAAGCTCGACACGTTCTTGTTGCTGATAACCGTGCACTCCCACTCTTTCACACCCAGCACACTTTCGGGCACTTTAACCTTCAAATCGCCTTTAACCTTACACTGGCAACCAAGTCGCCAATGGTCTTTCACCTCTTTTCGCGAGAAGTGCGAGCGTTCGGAGTCGAGAATTTCGCCGCCTCCTTCCAGCACTTGCAGCTTGCATTGTCCGCAGCTAGCCTTTCCGCCACAAGCCGAAGGCAAGAAAATGCCGTTCTCGTTGAGGGTGGCCATCACGTTGTTGCCCTGCTCTACGGTAAGTTCCTTATCTCCGTTAACGGTGATAACCACCTTACCACTGGGCGAAAGGTATTTCTTGGCCACCAGCAACATTATCACCAGCAGCAAGATGATGAGCAGAAAAGCGGCTATACTTATTAATATAAACTGTAACATATATCCTTGTCTTATAGATTTAAGCCCGAAAAACACATCATGGCCATAGCCATCAGTCCTACGGTGATGAATGTTATGCCCAGTCCTTGCAGGGGTTTGGGCACGTCGCTATATTGCATTTTCTCTCTAATGGCTCCCATCGACACGATGGCCAGGGTCCAACCGAAGCCGCTACCAACGGCATAAGAGATGGAATCCCACACGGAACCGATGTACTGCGTGCTGGATGGGTCCATGTTTATGCGCTGTTGCATGAAGAGCGAGGCACCCATGATGGCACAGTTAACGGCAATAAGGGGTAAGAATATGCCCAAAGCAGAATAAAGCGAGGGGCTATATTTCTCGACTGCCATTTCTACCAGCTGCACAATACCTGCAATAACGGCGATGAAAAGGATGAAACTGAGGTAAGAAAGGTCGACACCCGCTATCAAACAATCGGGACCTAGCACCTTGGTTTGCAGCAAATAGTCGACGGGGACAGTAACAAGCAACACGAAGGTTACCGCTAAGCCCAGCCCCAAAGATGTTTTTACGTTCTTAGAAACGGCCAGATAAGAGCACATTCCCAAGAAGAAGGCGAATATCATGTTGTCCACAAAGATGGACCTAAAGAATAAACTGATTAAATGTTCCATAGCGTTTTCTTATTTTTTCTCCTTGTAGAAATATGCCCTATGCAGCCAGATAACACAGCCCAACAGTATCAATGCCATTGCGGGCATAGTCATCATGCCGTTGTTCAGATAGCCTGCATGGTACGCACTCTCAGGAATTAGCTGGAAACCAAGTAGCGACCCACGGCCGAAAAGTTCGCGAATGCAACCAACAAGCACCAAGATGAAGGCATAACCCAAGCCATTGCCGATGCCGTCGAGGAAACTTGGCCAAGGCTTATTCATCATGGCGAAGGCTTCGAGGCGGCCCATGAGGATGCAATTGGTGATAATCAGACCCACATATACCGACAGTTCTACGCTGACATCATACACAAAGGCTTTGAGAACTTGGCTAACGATGGTAACCAAGGCCGCAACCACCACCAACTGAACGATGATTCGGATGCGCGAAGGGATGGTATTGCGTATCAAGGAGATGATAACGTTAGAGAAAGCCGTAATGATGGTAACGGCAAGTCCCATTACGATAGCTGGTTTTAGCTGCGAGGTAACGGCCAATGCCGAACAGATGCCAAGCACCTGAACCATGATGGGGTTATCGAGATTTAGCGGATTGACAAAGACTTCTTTGTTTTCCTTTGAAAATAACTTACTCATAACTGCTGCGTTCGATTATTTACTAGTTAAAAACACGAGATACTTCGACAAACCCTCGATAAGCATGTCGCTCACGCCATTGCTTGTCAGCGTGGCGCCTGTTACCGCATCTACCTGCGTAGAGGGGTCGTCTACCTTCTTTACAACAGAGAGTGCCACTTTCTGGGTGCCCTCTGCGAACACCTTCTTTCCTTTAAACAGGTTCTGCCACTTCACGTTGTCTTTTATCTCCGCACCCAATCCGGCCGTTTCTCCTTCGTGATTGAAGTACGCTCCGTAAACAGTGTTCTTGTCTGCATCTAATGCAATAAAGCCATTAATAGGTCCCCAAAGTCCCATGCCGTAAACGGGTACGATGTACTTGGTTTGCCCGTCTACTTTACAAACGAACAAAGCCAAGCGGCCATCCTTGTAATCGGCGCTGTTGAGCAAGAAACCGGCCTTCTCGCCGCCTTGTTCGCCTTTGGTGGTAACGTTTCCTTTGGTGTCTATTATCTCATCGGCCAATACAACTTCCTTATACTTCTGTGCAGCCTCTTCATCACTTATGTCGCGAATGTTAAGCGCATAGAGCAATTGTTTCTTCTTATCCAAGGCCACGTTGATGTCTTGCTGAGGTTTCAACGCCTTAAAGACGAAAGCCAACAAGAAAGCAACGACAACGACGAGGATGGTAGAATATATCAGCGTATAGCCGTTGGAATTGGTGTTTAATCCTTTTTTCTTCACTTCTGCCATGATGTCATTTGTTGTTTTTGGTTAAACGTTTCATGCGCTTACTTATGTTTGCCTGCACCACATAATAGTCGATAAGGGGCGCAAACATGTTGGCAAACAGTATGGCCAGCATCATTCCTTCGGGATAGCCGGGGTTCATCACACGTATGATAAGGGCCATTGCGCCGATAAGGAATCCGTAAATCCATTGCCCAGTGTGGGTTCGGGCCGACGTAACGGGGTCGGTGGCCATGAATACGGCACCGAAACAGAAACCGCCCAGCACGATATGCTCGTACCAGTCGATGCTGGTCATGCCCAAATGCTTAAACAACAAGGCCATTAAGATGCCTCCACCAAACACACTTCCCATAGTACGCCAACTGGCGATGCCCGTCCAAAGCAGGATAACAGCACCTATGCCTATGGCAATCACGCTCGTTTCGCCTACACTGCCGGGGATAAAGCCGGTTATCATGTCGCTAAGGCTGTACGGAACGTTGGCTCCAACGCCAATCTCTCCCAAAGGCGTGGCGGCCGTAAAGCCGTCGGGCAGGTCGTAACCAAAGCCCAAGATGGAGTTGGAAGCCACCCAAACGGTGTCGCCCGTCATCTTCGAGGGGTAAGAGAAGAAGAGGAACGCACGCGCGCAGAGCGCAACGTTGAAGATATTCATACCTGTTCCACCGAAAATCTCTTTGCAAATAACCACCGAGAAGGCCACGGCGAGCACCAATATCCAAAGTGGACAGCTCACAGGGATAATCAATGGGATGAGAATACCCGTCACCAAGAATCCTTCTTGTATCTCTTCGTGTTTCCATTGCGCCCAAGCAAACTCTATTCCAAGTCCTACGGCGTAGCTAACAACCACCTTTGGCAACACGGCTAGGAAGCCGAAGAAGAACAAATCAAAGAAACTGGCATCGGCCAAATGGCCTGCTGCCGCGTAGTTTTGGTAGCCTACGTTGTACATTCCGAAGAGCAAAGCCGGCAAAGCGGCAATAACCACCATGCTCATAATGCGTTTCGAGTCGATGGAATCGTGGATGTGCGTTCCCACTTTCGAGGTTGTGTTCGGCACATAGAGGAAGGTTTCCAATCCGTCGAAAATGCTTTGGAATGCGTGAAGCTTGCCTCCCGGCTCGAATTTCGGCTTTATTTTATCTAAATATTGTCTTAATGCTTTCATACTGCTTTATGCATTTTCTTTACGTAACATGTTCAGCCCCTGACGAACGATGCGTTGCAATTCGAGTTTAGAACTGTCAACGAACTCTGCCAGTGCGAAATCTTCGGGCGAAACCTCATAGATGCCCAGCTGTTCCATCTTGTCGATGTCGCCAACGATGATGGCTTTGATGAGAAACTCGCCATAAATGTCCATCGGCAACACACTATCGTATTCGCCACTCATGATAATATGGCGTTCGCCACCCTTCACACGTGCATCCAAATCGTACTCCTTCTTGCCCATGAGCCAAGAGAAATAGCTGCGCGATGTGGAAAATTGGTTGGTGCGCGGCAATATCCAACCGAACATTTCGTTTGCATCGGCACCTTCGGGAATAGCGGTTATCTCGGATGTTTTTACGCCAACGCTGTCTTCCAAGCACGATTTCGTACCCGTTAAAGGGTTTCCGTTGATAAGGCGAAGGTCTTCTTGGCGCGTCAAAGCGTCTTTCAAAATCACCGAGAAAGGCGTTCCTATCAGCGCATCAACGTACATGGGCGATGCCATAGCACTGCCCCCAAGGGCGATTGTGCGCAGAAGATTGACCTTACCTGTATTAAACAACCTTCCGAAGAAAATCACAAAGGTGGGGTCGACCGTCCAAACCACTTCGCCCTTATTCACTGGCGAGATGTGGTTTACCTGCACGCCTACATTTCCTGCGGGGCATGGACCATCGAAAACCGTCACTTCCACGTCCTTGGCGTTCACCAACGCGTCGGCCTTTTGGTTCTTTCCTATTCCCAAATAGGTGGTTGCCATCTTCGAAAGGGCTGTCAATCCTGTTTGGAAATCGCGCTCGTTGCCCTGCAACTCGTATTCAAAGTTGTTGGCAAGGGGCATGTCGCGCAGTGCGGAAACAAAGATGGCCTTAGGCGTTGTCTGCGGGTTGGTAGACACGGCGTAAGGCAATTGGTATATATAGCCAAACAAACCTGCCTCTAACAAGGCACTTTTCACCTCATCGGCAGAGAGTGTCGACACGTCGCGCCGCCCGAAATCGTGAAACTTCTGCACCTCATCGGCCTGCAACCTGATGCCGAGTATCTTTCGTCTTTCGCCTCTTTCAACGGCCTTAACCGTTCCGCTCACGGGCGATGCGAACCTCACCTCAGGAAAGTTCTTATCTACAAACAAGGCATCACCCACCTCTACACGGTCTCCTTCGTGTACAACAAGTTTAGGAACAACGCCTTCGAAGGTGTCGGGACGCACCACATATTCTGCGCATGCGCCTATAACGCGTTTCGTTTGGGCTGCTGTTCCTTTCAGGTGAATGTTTAAGCCTTTACGTAACTTAATGACATTTGCCATGATAAACTATAATATATCTGATTTTAATGATTAATCTCTTGTCCGACCTTTTTGCCTTGGCAGCATCACTTTGCGCCCACGCAGAGAGCAACGAACGCTTGCTTAAATGGTGCTCGTCATCAAAACAAACACCGAAAGCGATGGATAGGAACACCACCCACCGCTTTATCGTTGCAAATATAATCAAAATAAAACATAATAAAAAGAAAAACGGTGGGTATATTTCGCATTAAGGTTTTTTTGATGTAATTTTGCCAACCAAACAAAGCAATTGAGAAAGTTAAGACACATAATAAATATTATTTTATGGGCTGTGGTTGGCCTGTACTTCGTTTTTGTGGTTTTGCTGCATGTTCCCTTTATTCAGGCTTTTGTTGGGAACACTATCGGCGACGCCCTTTCGGAGAAATTGGGTACTCATGTGTCGGTGGGTAAGGTGGATTTAGGCTTTCTTAACCGAATTATCATCGACGATCTCGTTATCAACGACCAGCAAAACCAGCGCATGCTCGAAGCCACACGGCTCTCGGCAAAGCTAGATTACGCCGCGCTTGCAGCGGGAAAAATCCACATTTCGTCTGTTCAGCTGTTCGGATTAAAGGCCAACCTTTATAAGAAGTCGGCGCAAAGCCAACCCAATTTCCAATTCGCGCTCGATTCATTGGCATCCAAAGACACCACTTCTAACACGCCCCTCGACCTCCGTATCAACACGCTTATCATCCGAAGGGGCAGTGTTAGCTACAATCAGCTCGACAAACCCAAGACCAACACGTTCTCTCCCAACCACATTTCAGCAACCGACATCAGCGCACACATTGCGCTCAACGCCCTTACCAACGACAGTGTGAACCTCAATATCAAGGACTTGTCGTTCAAAGAGCAGTCGGGTCTGCACGTTAAAGCCCTTACAGGCGAGCTTACGGCCAACAAGCAACGGGCAAGTCTGCTGCATTTAACCTGCGTTTTGCCCTCCACCAGCATCAGTTTCGGGCCAATCACGGCCACATATGCCTTCAACGGCACCGAATTTCAGTCGCCTTCTTTCCTGTTCAGTGGCAGTTTGCAAAGGTCAAAACTCACCTTGGCCGACCTGGCTTGTTTCTTACCCGAACTGAAAACCTCTACTAAGCCCTTCTTTCTGCAAGCCGACGTGTCGGGCACAAGCACTTCCCTACGTGTGAAAACGCTCGAAATATCGTCGCGCGCGAACAATTTTTCGCTCCAAGCCGACGGCTCTATCAGCAATTGGACATCCAAATTGCGCTGGGCCACCAACATCAGGCGACTTCGCGTGAGTGCCGAGGGCGTGCAATTTCTTTCCGACAACTTCGCCAACCACTTCAAAGTGCCTGCCGTTATCGGCCGTTTGGGCAACATCGACTATATTGGCGAGGCTGGCGGCTATGGACAAGACGTGGCTACCAAGGGCATCATACGCACCGATGCAGGCACCGCAACCGTGGCTTTTGGCCGGCATAACGATAATTTTTCGGGCAGAGTGGAAACCAACGCCCTAGATCTCGGCAAGATTTTGGCCGACAAACGATTTGGAAACATATCTACCCAAATAGACGTCGACGGCAAACTGCCCACTCGCGGCTCGGTGTATGTAAAGGCAAAAGGCGATGTTAAGGAGTTTTTCTACAACGCATACAGTTACAAAAACATCGCCGTAGACGGCGAATGGAACAACGGCACCTTCGACGGAAAGCTAAATGTCAAAGACCCCAACGTTAATTTCAACCTGCAAGGACAGTTCAACCTGGCATCGAAACAGCCCTTTGCCAAGCTAAAAGCCGAAGTAACAAACTTCAATCCCGCTGCCCTAAGCCTCACAAAGCAATGGCCCAACACGCAATTTAGCTTTGCCGTAATGGCCGACATCAAGGGTAACTCGCTCAACACGGCCAACGGAAGGGTGCAGCTAGACCGCTTTGCAATGCTGTCTGATGCAAAAAGCTACAAGCTCAACGCCATTTCTGTAGACGTAAGCAACAACAACCAGCAGCATTCGCT
>NZ_GG740072.1:1177874-1201754 GCF_000162415.1 Prevotella sp. oral taxon 317 str. F0108
TCCCGAAGGTAACTAATGCCCAAACAAACAACTTCACCATCAGCGCCAATGTAGACAATACCGACTGGTTGCAACACATTTTCAACGTTCCGCTGAACATCGAGCGTCCCATCAACTTTGCCGCCAGCATGAACGATGCACAAAAAACGCTCAACATCACCCTCAAAGCGCCCAGTTTCAGCTACGACGGGCACCGCATTGAGGGCGGCGAAATGACGGTCAGCACGCTGAACGACACGCTCAAACTGGCTGCACAGGCCACAAACGTGGCCGAAAACGGCAAAAAAACGTGGTGTAAAGTGCAAGCTACGGCGGCCGACAACAAGATTTCGTCTACCATTTCGTTCGACAACCTGCGCAAACCCTTACTAAAAGGCGAATTGAAATGGCAAACCACATTCTTTAAGAACGACGAAGGCGAGGCCACTGCCCAAGCAACGTTCCAACAATCGGACATAACCGTGGGCAATGCCATTTGGCAAGTGAAACCTTCGCAGGTAACATACAGCAAAAATCGTGTGCTGTTCAACAAGTTCGCCATTGCGCGCGGCAAGCAACTCATCGCCATAGACGGGGCCGCAACCAACAATGCGCACGACTCGCTCATGGTCGAACTCAAAGATGTAGACGTTAGCTACATGCTCAACCTGGTTAATTTCCATGCCGTAGAGTTTGGCGGACGTGCCACTGGCACAGCCATCGTAAAGACACTTTTCAACAATCCCAACGCATACGCCAACTTGCGGGTGAACGATTTCACCTTCGAAGAGGGCGACATGGGTACGCTGGTTGCCGGGGTAAAGTACAACAACGAGAAAGGAAACGTGGAAATAGACGCCATTGCCAGCGACGGACTGAACGCCAGAACCTTTATCAACGGTTATGTTTCGCCCAAACACAACAACATCGACCTGGCCATCAAGGCCAACAACACCAACATCGCCTTTATGGAAACCTTTTGCAAGAGTTTCATGCACGGCGTTAAGGCCTACGCCAACGGCGAGGTGCGCCTCTCGGGGCCGTTAAGCTACATCAATCTTACAGGGCAGTTGGTGGCCAACGGCAGCTTTACCATGACCCCGTTGAACACCGTTTACACGCTGACAAACGACACGGTGCACTTTGTACCCAACAGGATAGACCTCAACGCCTGCCGCTTTACCGACCGAAACGGGAATGTTGGCACGCTAAGTGGTGAGATTAGGCACGACCACCTTACCGACCTAAGCTACAACCTCAGCGTAAAGGCCAACAATTTGCTGGCATACGACACCAAGACCTTTGGCGAAAACACCTTCTATGGAACGGTGTACGCTACGGGAACTTGCAACATTAGAGGGCGGAGTGGAGAAGTAAACATCGACATCGATGCCACACCCAACCGCAATTCCGTACTGGTTTACAATGCGGCCAGCCCGCAAACCATAAACAACAACTCGTTCATTCATTGGGGGGCTGATGCGCTGCTCACCGCCGAAGAGCAGAAAGCGCAGGAGCCCGAAACCGAAGACCAAGCGCATAACGACAACCAAACGGCCGACATACCAACCGACCTGCACCTCAACTTCTTGGTGAACTGCACGCCCGATGCCACGATACGGCTCATCATGGACAAGCAAAGCGGCGACTACATCTCGCTAAACGGCTATGGCGTGCTAAGGGCCACCTATTATAATAAAGGTGCATTCGACATGTTTGGCAACTTCGCCATCGACCACGGCGTGTATAAGCTCACCATACAAAACGTGATTAAGAAAGACTTCACTTTCGAACAGGGCAGCACCATCGCCTTTAATGGCGACCCGTATGCAGCCCGACTCAACATGAAAGCCATCTATACGGCCAACAGTGTGAGCCTTTCCGACCTCAACTTAGGCAAGAGTTTCTCTAACAACACCATTCGCGTTAACTGCCTGATGAACATCACAGGCACACCTGCCGCACCCAAAGTGTCGTTCGATTTAGACTTGCCCACAGTCAATTCTAACGCCAAACAAATGATATACAGCCTTATCAACGGCGAAGAGGAAATGAACCAGCAGGTGCTTTACCTTCTGGCCGTGGGGCGTTTCTATACACAGGGCCGCAACAATGCCGACTTGGGCAACAGCAGCACACAAAGCACAACATCGTTGGCCATGCAAAGTTTGCTAAGCAGCACGCTTAGTCAGCAGCTTAACAACGTGCTTGGAACGGTTGTAAACAACACCAACTGGAACTTCGGGGCAAACATTGCCACAGGCGACGATGGTTGGGGCAATGCCGAATACGAAGGATTGCTCAGCGGTAGGTTGCTCAACAACCGCCTGCTGATTAATGGTCAGTTTGGTTATCGCGACAACGTGAACACCACCAAGAGTTTCATTGGCGACTTCGACATCCGCTATCTGCTGTTCCCAAGCGGCAACATGGCCATCAAGATGTACAACCAAACCAACGACCGCTACTTTACGCGCAACAGCTTGAACACGCAAGGCATTGGCTTGATATTGAAAAAAGACTTCAACGGCTGGAAAGACCTCTTTGGAATAACAAGCCGAAAGAAGAAAAAAACCAAGGCCGCAAAGAAGAAATAGCGGTATTGCCTGCGCATTGAACATGCTTAATGGATGTTCGGCGCGGCAAAACCGCCACTCGACTGCCCCTTTATGCCCCCTTATATATCAGCTTGTCTACTCATCAACTGGTTAACTTGTCAACCCGACAACAGGTTAACTGGTTAACTTATCTACTTCTTAACTTGTCAACTCGTCTACTGTTTAACTTGTCAATTCGCCTACTGGTTAACTTGCCAACTTGTTAATTTGTCAACTCATCTACTTGTTAACCCGTCGACTTTCTATCTCGATTTTGTCATTTTTTCAGCACAAAGTTCAACACGAAAAGTGGCATTAAAATCATCCAGCCTGCCACTCGGCCGCAAAAAATGGAGTATTGCAAGGGGTTATTAAGGTAAAAATTGGTACTGCACACAACAGTGTGCAAGCCATTTTAATACTGCATAAATACACATACGATGCAAAAACAATTGCGTTTTGCACCAAAAAGCAGTGCAAAATGCAGCAAAACGCAATGCAAAACACGGCAAAACGCAAGGTAAAATGCAGCAAAACGCAAGGTAAAACGCTACAAAACGCAGGGCTAAATGCCGTAAATTGCAAGCCAAAGGTAAAAAATAGCAGTTCCCACAGAGGTGATATTATGTTTATACAGCATAAATATACAGGCTGCAAGTGCGAACTAGCAGCACCAAAACATGGTAAATTCGATGCAAAATGCCCATTTTGGGATGCAAAATGGGCATTTTGGAGGTGATAAAATTGGCGAGCCACGGAGCAAAGAGAAAAGCAAAGTGATACAAAATGCACACAAGATGCGCAAATTTGGACAGAACAAAACGGCCACAAAAACACAATACAGCCGCTAAATGTATGGTTTAAGACTGCAATTTGCGCTAGAATGGAGCGGCGGAAAAGAGCGTTTTGTAAAATATATTTACCCCTCTTAGGCTATTCAAAAAAACTCTACAACTTTCCCCTTACTGCCCTACTGCTTACTTCTTACTACTTACTACTTACCATCCTACCATTTACTCCTCACTGCCTTACTGCTTACTACATACAGCTCTACTGCTTACTACCCTACTACTTAGTACCCTACAACTTACTACCATACGCCATCCTACTCTACTCCATCCTACTCTACTCCATACTACTTAGTACCCTAGTTACATCCTATTTCAACTCCTTACTACCCTGCTACATTCTACTCTACTACTTACTACCCAACTACATTCTACTCTACTACTTACTACCATACTACTTACTACTCTACTACTTACTACTCTACTACTTACTACTCTACTACCAACCACTCTACCACTTTCATTAATCGCACAGAATGGATGCCACAACACACCGCTTTTCCTTCAACAATGCAAGCGAGCTGTTGGTTATTAAAGAGTTAATGGATGGAGCACACCTTATATATATATAAATCCGACAAAGGCTGCACAGATGGTTCGGCAGCTAAATTAGCGGCCAAATCGAAAAAAAAGGCGGAAATAATTTGCAGGTTCGAAAAAACATAGTACCTTTGCAGCGCATTTAGAGAAATGCCTTAGTAAAAACAAGCTGCGGGAATAGCTCAGTTGGTAGAGCACAACCTTGCCAAGGTTGGGGTCGCGAGTTCGAGTCTCGTTTTCCGCTCAACATTCTGAATAACACTAGTTGCTGCCCAGGTGGCGGAATTGGTAGACGCGCACGTTTCAGGT
Organism: Prevotella sp. oral taxon 317 str. F0108; assembly: GCF_000162415.1. Taxonomy (NCBI): domain Bacteria; kingdom Pseudomonadati; phylum Bacteroidota; class Bacteroidia; order Bacteroidales; family Prevotellaceae; genus Prevotella; species Prevotella sp. oral taxon 317. The sequence continues at coordinate 1,182,148 of NZ_GG740072.1, forward strand.
GCGTGTGTTTAACAGCGTGCAGGTTCGAGTCCTGTTCTGGGCACATTTATTCAGAATGACTTATCTTAATGATGGAGAGGTGGCGGAATTGGTAGACGCGCTACTTTGAGGGGGTAGTGAAAATTGTTTCGTGGGAGTTCGAGTCTCCTCCTCTTCACATTTGTATTTTTTATTCAGTGACGCGGGAATAGCTCAGTTGGTAGAGCACAACCTTGCCAAGGTTGGGGTCGCGAGTTCGAGTCTCGTTTTCCGCTCTTTCAGAGAAACATATTTATCAATGAATTTATACTTAAGATATTTTGATAAGGAAACGTTAGTTGATAATGTAGAAAAAGCACTTGACTTTCTCCAATCTATCCCGGAAATAGGCATGAACATCGACTTGGAAAACGATATCCGTGACTATGTGGCTAGTGATGTGTATTATCCTAAACGTTATAAAGTTCGCCCACGAGTTTATTTTATCATCATCAAGACGGTTGCCGCTACGATGCTCGACTTTAAGCAAAAGAAGGCCGTACAGCAATTGCCCGTTAGTAACGGATACGACAGACGTGACCTGGCCGCAACTGCTATGACCCGCCTGACCGAGGAACGACCGGGATGGTACGAAGGCGAACTAGACTTCAAACGCGTGGTGCTTGTTCCATCTACGGGCAAATACGAGTATCGCGACACCCATTTTGTGGTTCATTGCAAAGCCATGTCGGGACAAGATTGCTACGACCGCATGATAGATAACCTAAGCGAGCGCGTGGACAGACGTTCGCAATTCCCCTCACCCAAAGGAAAGAATTTCAGGTTTAGGTACTTGGGCAGATGGAAATAAACTTAATGGCCGAGCTATATGAATAAGGTGATGCTGATAGGGAACGTAGGGAAAGACCCCGAAGTTCATTATTACGAGGCCGATACGGCTGTGGCACAGGTTTCATTGGCCACAACCGAACGAGGCTATACGCTGCAAAACGGCACGAAAGTGCCCGACAGAACAGACTGGCACACGGTGGTGTTTTGGAAAAGCTTGGCCAAGACTGTTGAAAAATACGTGCATAAGGGCGACAAACTGTATGTTGAAGGCAAGGTAAGATACAGAAGTTACGACGACAAACAAGGTAAACGCCAATACGTAACCGAGATTTGGGCAGACAGCTTGGAAATGCTAACGCCCAAAAACCTAAGCAGGCAGGAGCCACAAGCCCACGAGCCAAGCACCCGAACGGAACAGTCGGAAGAGCAGAAAGACAATCAATTACCATTTTAACTTTGTTCGTAGATTTTGGATACCTCCTTCTTCTATAATGCGTTCGCAGACATATACGTACAACATCCAACGATGGGTGTTGTATTTGCGTTTGTCTTGGCAATAGTTTTGCTTGGCGTTTCGGGCTTTGCCAGTGGTTCGGAAATTGCGTTTTTCAGCCTTTCACCATCCGACATTTCGGAACTCGACTTGGAAAAGAGCCTTAAAGACAAAAACATTAACATGTTGCGCGAGGACTCGGAGCGCACGTTGGCCACCATCCTCATCACAAACAACTTTGTGAATGTTACCATAATCATGTTGCTTAACTACGTGTTTGCCAACGTAGTACACTTTGGTCCGCGGGCCTATTGGCTGCAATTCCTCATCCTAACCATCCTCCTCACTTTCCTTTTGCTGCTCTTTGGCGAAATCATGCCCAAGGTTTTGAGCCGACAAGCCCCCTTGTTGTTCTGCCGCAGGAGTGTTGCGGGCGTGCTGTTTCTCCGAAAACTCTTTTGGCCACTCGAAACTGTGCTCCTTAAAACGGGCATGGTGGCCGAAAAGATGATGGGAAAAGAAAGTGTTACGCTAAGTGTTGACGACTTGGAACAGGCCTTGGAACTGACCAACAAAGAAGACCTGAAAGACGAAGAGAAACTGTTGCAGGGCATCATACGTTTTGGCGACGAAACGGCTAAGGAGATAATGACCAGCCGAAAGGACATTGTGGACATTGATATCAAGTGTAATTTCAGCGAGGTACTGGAAAGTATAAAGGAAAACAATTACAGCCGCATACCCATCTATCAAGACAACACGGACAATATAAAGGGAGTGCTGTATGTAAAAGACCTCTTGCCGCACCTAACGAAACCGCATACGTTTAGGTGGCAGAGCCTGATTAGGCCGCCATATTTTGTTCCCGAGACGAAAAAAATCGACGACTTGTTGCGCGATTTCCAAGAGAACAAAATACACATTGCCATTGTTGTAGACGAATTTGGTGGCACTAGCGGACTTGTTACGCTAGAAGACATACTCGAAGAAATTGTTGGAGAGATTAACGACGAGTACGACGACGAGACGGAAAAGACCTATACGAAGTTGAATTACAACACGTTTGTCTTCGATGGTAAAACGCTGTTGAGCGACTTGTGCAGGATACTCGAAGTGGATGACGAGGAGTTTAGTGAGGTTGAAGGTGGTGCCGACACGCTGGCTGGCCTTCTTCTTGAACTTAAAGGCGACTTCCCCTCGATTGGCGAACGCCTAAATTACAAGAATTACTTGTTCGAAATACTCGCCATTGAGGAGCGTCGCATTAGTAGAGTGAAGGTTGTTGTTCATCCTTAACCCCTCTCAATACGCCCGACATCAATTGTTTCTCGCCCCTACATTCCCCCTATACCCCCGCGCTGTAAGAGATTTATATACGTGCTGTGTTTCTCTTATGCCCTTTAATATCCTTTAATTCCCCATTATGCCCCTTTTGCGTATAGAGCGTTTAGGCGAAGATGCCACCCTTGGCTTGTGGACATTGACCGAAGAAGAACGTTTCTTCTTCGATAACTATCCCTGTCTGCACAGCTTTCAAAAGGAGATAAACACCATCGGAAGTAAGCAAAGGCGTATGGAGAAACTGGCAACACAAGCCTTACTCTTCGAAATGACGAAGAACACAGAACTTACTATTGAACACGACAACAACGGAAAGCCCCTAGTTAAGGGCTATCATGTAAGCATAAGTCATACCAAGGGACTTGTGGCTCTGATGCTTTCTACCACTCGCGAGGTAGCAGTAGATGTTGAATACGATAGCGATAGGGTTAGCAGAATTGCCCATAAGTTTGTCAACACCAATGAAACGATGCCCACCAACGCCCACCTTTTATTGGCATGGTGTGCTAAGGAAACCATTTATAAGTACTTTTCATCCGACAATTTGTTGTCGTCTGACATCTATTTACAGCCTTTCAAGGTCGAAGATAATGGCATTATCGTTGGCAGAAACCTCAAAAGAAACCTTCTTGTTTCTGCTCGCTATTCGCGTTTTAATGGTTTCACGATGGTTTACATATAGGCCAAACAGCCGACATGCTCTGCAAAAAAAGCACACTCCCCCACCCCTATCAACCGAACGATGCAGGATGTGAGGCGTTGCAACAAACGCTTTTTATCCTTCATTTAAATACAATGCGACCCTAAAATCAAGATAAATAGTGTCAATCGTTACGTAAACTTATATAAAATGCGTAACTTTGCGGTATAATCTAGACGAAAATGAAGAAAAGATATCTTATATTTACGCTCATCATGGCTTGTTTTTGCACCGCTGGTTACGCGCAAAGAAAAAAGGTGAAAGCCGCGGTTAAGCCCAAACCACAACCTGTGCAACTAAGCGCAGCCGACCTATTGTACCGCAATATGCTGGGTGCAACGGCCAAAGTGATGTTTGTTGACAGTGTTGTTGTGGAGAAATCGCTCTTCCTTTCGAGCATTCCACTGAACCCAGAGGCAGGAACACTGACCTCGTACCCCGCCTTCTTTAAGGAACATAAGTATCTGGATGGTTCTGTTTATGAGAACGAATTTAAGAACACCATCTACTATTCGGAAGGCGATTCCACGCGAAGGTCGGCCATTTACACTTCCGACCGCATCGGAACAGAATGGAGCGACCCTCAAAGACTTAGCGAAATAGGCGACGAATTTGAACAACAAAACTACCCTTTCCTCATGGCAGACGGCATAACCCTGTTTTTTGCAGCCAAGGGAGCCAACAGTTTGGGTGGGTACGACCTCTTTATGACGCGCAAAGACGGAGAAACGGGTAAGTTTTTTCAACCCGAAAACTATGGAATGCCGTTTAACTCTACCGCCAACGACTATCTGTTGGCCATCGACGAGATGGACAACTTGGGCTGGCTGGTGAGCGATAGGTTTCAACCCGAAGGCAAAGTGTGCATCTACACGTTTGTACCAACAGCCCAACGCCTATCGTTTAAGGAGGGCGAAGTGAGCCAACAGCAGTTGGAATCGTTGGCCAAGCTAAGCAGCATCGCCCAAACATGGTCGTTTGGCAATAGAGACCAAGCCCTAAAAAGCATCGAATCGCTTAAAGCACGCAGTGCAAAGACAACGAAGACAACAGCTTTCCGTTTCCCCATCAACGATGCAAAAGTGTACACTTCCCTATCCCAATTCAAGACGAAGCAAGGGAAGGAACTATACATGGAGCTTACCGAGCTGTATAAAAAGCAGGCCAAAGCCGTGCAAACACTAGAAGAGAAACGCGCCATCTACCACAAGGGGCGCTACAACGAGGCCGAGGCAATTAAAGCTTTGGAGAAAAACGTTGAGCAACTGGACACCAAAATACACGCCACGGAGAAGGCCATCAGGAACTACGAGAACAAGTAGAACGACATTTATGGCAGGTTCTAAAAATTAGCTTGGCCGTATTTTTAGAACCTGCCATATAATAGGGAAACCGCGTTCGATGGTTCGAGAAATGACTACTCAACAGCATATAAACACCACACCAAAGCATTCATCGACTAACGAATTCTAAAAACTTCGTCTCACTAACGCCTCAAATAAAGAGCCAACAAGCTCAACAACTTATAAACTTACCAACTCACGAACTAATAAACTCCATAACTTATGCCTAAATTCTTTGCAGAGTCTGAACTCATTATCAACGGAGACGGAAGTATTTTCCACCTCCACGTAAAGCCCGAACAACTTGCCGACAAGGTAATCTTAGTTGGCGACCCTGGAAGAGTGTCGCTCGTTGCCTCACATTTCGACAGCAAAGAGTGCGACATCGAGAGCCGCGAGTTCCACACAATCACAGGAACTTACCACGGAAAACGCATCTCTGTGGTTAGCACGGGTATTGGATGCGACAACATTGACATCGTGCTAAACGAACTAGATGCGCTAGCCAACATCGACTTTAAAACCAGAACGGAGAAAGAACAGCTACGCCAACTTACCTTAGTGAGGATTGGAACCTGCGGCGGACTGCAAGAATACACGCCCGTTGGCACGTTCATCGCTAGCGAAAAGAGCATTGGCTTTGATGGTTTGCTGAACTTTTACAGCGGGCGTAACGACGTTTGCGACCTGCCTTTCGAAGAAGCTTTCAAGCAGCACATGCAATGGAACCCACAATTATGCGCACCATACGTTATCGATGCCGACAAAGATACCCTCGAACGCATTGCTGGCGATGAAATGGTACGAGGCGTTACCATCGCCTGCGGTGGCTTTTTCGGTCCCCAAGGCAGAGAGTTGCGCATACCACTGGCCGACCCTAAGCAAAACGAAAAGGTAGAAAGCTTTGAATACAATGGCTATCGCATCACCAATTTCGAAATGGAAAGCAGTGCATTGGCAGGTCTTGCCCGACTGATGGGACATAAAGCCGTAACCTGTTGCATGGTAATTGCCAACAGACGAGCAAAGAACGTGAATGCTAACTATAAGAACTCGATAGACGAACTAATAAAACTGGTACTCGAAAGAATTTAAAGAAATGCAAGCCCTATTAAACGACCGTCAAACAATATGTGCCTTGGCCACTTCTGTTGGCGGGGCTTTGGGCGTGATACGCGTGTCGGGTAACGATGCCATCGACATCGTAGACCACGCCTTTAAAGCACCCAAAGGCAAAAAATTGCATGCACTACCACCACAAACAGTGCAATACGGACACATTGTAGACGAAGGAGAGCAAACCATCGACGAAGTTCTCGTTACGTGTTTTCGCGCTCCACACTCGTACACGGGCGAAAATTCAGTGGAGATTTCGTGCCACGGCTCCGCCTATATACTAAACGAAGTGCTTAAACTACTGGTGAGATTGGGATGCCGACAAGCGCAACCAGGCGAGTTTACACAACGTGCTTTCCTTAATGGAAAGATGGATTTGAGCCAAGCCGAGGCCGTGGCCGACCTCATTGCAGCCACCAATAGGGCCAGTGCGCAGTTGGCTTTGGGGCAACTGCGCGGCCATTTCTCTGGCGAACTCGCTGCACTTAGAGACAAGTTGCTGCACATAACGTCGCTGATTGAGCTGGAACTAGATTTCAGCGACCAAGACGTAACCTTCGCCGACCGCCAAGAATTGCAAGCCTTAGCCGAAGAAATTCGCACCAAAATAGCAACGCTCGCCACTTCATTCGAAACAGGAAGGGCGATAAAGGCAGGCATATCGGTGGCCATCGTGGGCAAAACCAACGTTGGGAAAAGCACTTTGCTTAACCGATTGCTGAAAGAAGAACGTGCCATCGTCAGCGATATTCATGGCACTACGCGCGACGTGATTGAAGATACCATACAGATTAACGGCATCAACTTCCGCTTTATCGACACGGCTGGCATCAGAAAAACAAGCGACGAGATTGAGTCGTTGGGCATTGAACGCACTTATCAAAAGCTAACCGAGGCCGCCATCGTGCTTTGGGTGATAGACAAAGCACCCACATTAAGCGAAATAGAAGAGATGAACGCGCACACGCGAGGTAAGCGCCTCATTGTGGTTTCAAACAAAACCGATGCACAATCGTTCGCATTCCCCACTTTCTCGTGGACCGAACAGCCCACATTCGTATCTGTTTCGGCCAAGTTCAACACCAACATCGAAACTCTAGAAACTTGCATCTACAACGCGGCAAACATCCCAGAGATACACGAAAACGATGTGGTTGTTACCAACGTACGCCATTATGAGGCCCTTTCGCACGCGCTCGCAAGCATCCAACGTGTGCTTGAAGGCATCGCTCTCGACCTCAGCGGCGACCTTCTTGCCGAAGACCTACGCCAATGCCTGCACTTCTTAGCCGAGATAACAGGGGGCAGCATCACCTCTAATGAGGTTCTTGGCAACATATTTAGGCATTTTTGCATCGGGAAATGATTGTAATATAATCACTTTTATCTACTAAGAACTCAATTAAAATCAAGCAATATACATGGTCAGCAAACTAAGGGCCACATAAAACCACATTGACAGATGAAGAAATGTATTTCTATCCTGCTGTTCTTTACCCTTTGTATTATAGCTAACGCACAAACCGACAGCACTGCAACAAGAACATTGGGTGAGGTTGTGGTGAACGCCAAAGGACAAATTGAAACTGCGGAGAAAGCGGTGCTCACGCCTACGACGCTAGAAAAGCGGCACGCCACTAATGGTTTCGAATTGTTGAACGTGATGCAAACGCCCGAACTAGACGTGTCGCCACGAACAAACAGCATCTCCACGAAGGGTGGAGGGCAAGTGGTATTGTGCATCAATGGTATGGAAGTGCTACCCGAAGACGTGTCTACGTTGCGGGCCAGCAACATTATCAGCATCGAATACATACGAACGCCCAGCGGAAAGTATGCCGGCAAGGCCGCTTTGCTCAACTTCATAATCAAGCAAATGTCGTATGGCGGCAATGTTTACTTATCGGCCAGCGAAGGATTTGCCTACAAGAACGGCGACTATTTGGCCTTTACCGACTTTACGAAGAAACAGCTAACGCTCTCTGTTGCTGTTTCGGCCGACTGGAAACACGACCATAGCCACATCGAAGGACACGACTTGTTTCGCTTTGCAGACAACTCCACACTCGCCAACAGCTACTCAACAGACCACTCTTTGCGCAAACAAAACAGCCAATCGGCACGTTTCCGACTATCACATACGGGCAATAAACATCAGTTTGTTTCGTACCTAAACCTCACTCGACAGGCTGAACCAAGCGTAAAGACGATAACGAACAACCAATACACAGGGAAATACAACCTTGCCACAACGCGAACAACAACCACAAACGGCAAAAGTCTAGCCCCAACGCTATATGCCAACTACGTTGTTTGGCTCCCGCACAAACAAACTATCGACGTTTCGGGTTCGTTTGCATGGGGAAACAACAGCTATAATAGCACGAACAACGAAACGGCACAGGCCAACATCATCTCGAAAGCTGTCGAAAGAAACATCGCCGTGAACGCAAATGCACGGTATTCTAAGTCGCTTAACGGTAGTACAACGCTGTCTGCATCGCTCTGGCACAACCATAATTACTATAAAGATACCTACACGGGAACCACAGAAGGGCTGCAACGGCTCACCACTAACCAAACAGGTGCCTTGGCACAACTAAGCGGATCGGGGCAGAAACACTCCTATTACATATCGGCAGGCTTATCAAATACGGCGGTTTCGCTTAACAACCAGCATTACAATTATTGCGTGCCTATGGCCTTTTATGGAGGAAATTATGCTTTCAACGATAGACAGGCACTTTCGCTTAACGGCTATCTCACCCACACCATGTTCGACCCATCTAACAAAAACGACATGACCGTGCCCACATCTTTCTTCCAATCGGTAAAGGGAAACCCCGATTTGGCACTCATTAAAGTGTTTGGCAACACACTAACTTTTAACGCGCAGTGGGGAAAATCAAAGGCATCGATTTTTTATAACAGCAATATTTACTTCAAAAATATTGCGCACCTCTTCACCGCAGACGCCAACACCATCTACGATATGCGTGTGAACGATGGCACATTCTATGGAAACATGCTGGGCGTTTCCTATGCTTTGAGTGCCTTTGCCGATAAGCTGCGTCTTGATGTTACTGCCCTTGAAGAGTATAACGTGATGCGAGGCAATACGTATAACATGCAGCGTAACGTGTTTCGACTAAGAACTTCGTTAGCTTACCTCCTGGGCGATTGGATGTTTAGCTTGCTATACCAAACGCCACGTACAGATTTGGATATCCGCGAGCCTTTCCTTATACGCATGCAACCCATCTATGAAATGGCCATCAATTGGAACCACAAGGCTTGGGCGGTGGAGTTTGCGCTGTGTAACGTGTTCTCGCGGTATGCCAAACAGCGTATCACTATGGACTATGGGCACTATAACCGAGATTCATGGCTCTATAACGAACCCAATGGACGCGTCATCAACTTGAAAATTACATACAGCATCGGTTACGGAAAGACTAAGCAACGGGGCGAGATGGAATTGAATAAGAACATCAACAGTGCCATTATCAAAGGCTTTTAGTGGAGAAAGACACGTTAACTTGTACGCTTGTAACCTCTCCGTTCGTCAACTTTCCAACTGGTCAATTAAACAACATCTCGTTAACTTGTCAACAAGACAACATCTCGTTCACTCGTTAACTTGTTAACTCGTCAACTCAAATATTTATCCTCTCTTCAGTAAAATTTAGCCCTAATAGTTCAATACGCAATTATTGTTGCCCACCAAACTTCAAATCGGCTCGGTTTCTCTATCCGCAATGCCCATCAATAGGCATTGCGGATTTCGTTTTCGAAAAGTAAGTCCCCCTTTCAGACTATCATTCATTCCAAAAGTTATTCCGTGCAAGTGCTCTTATACTGGCACAAGAGTTTAATTCACCAACGTCACGCAATGGCACTGAATAACAGGCATAAGATTGTAAAACCTTTGTACCAAAATTTAACATTGTGAGTGCCCTCGCCGTAAAATATCCAGGCATCGGTCAGATTTTCGCGCGTATTTTTAAAGTTTGTAACCGCTTGACTCATTGATGTTTACGCGAAACAAGGTGCAATAACATGCTTTTTAGCATGTATTAGGGGTACAAAACGACATTAAGTGCTCAACCAAACACCACCAAGCTGTTTTTCATTCAAAACGTTCAAAATGCCTATAAATAACGCTTAAAATAGTGCATCTTATGGGTTTTGGCTGCATTTTGTAGCATTTAACCTCGCGTTTTGCTGCACTTTGTCTTGCGTTTTGGTGCACTTTGCCTTGCGTTTTGGTGCAAAATACACTGCGTTTTGGCGCAAAATGCACTGCGTTTTGGTGCATATTGCGATGCGTTTTGCTGCAAAATGCGTTGCAACATCCAGCGATTAGATCCCATTTTCTTGTCGTTACGGATGCAAATTTGGGAGAATTTTTCTTCAAAGAGAAATGCAAAAGCATAGTAAATGGCCAAAAACGGAGGGGACAAGCACGCAAAAAATGCTGAAAATTCATCGTTTGGGTGTATTTTATATAGCTTTTAGCGGGTATTTTCTTCTAGAACGGTTCGGCCGAAGAACGCTTTTTTGTAAAATATATTTATCGTTTTAACAAATCGTTAACAGACGATTTCGGAGATAAGAACAACAGCTATGCGCCGGCAAAAGCAATAAGGCTAAACATGATGGGCGAAATGATGCGAACGAGTTTAAGTTCTTACCGAGTTGATGATATAGGGTAACGAAGCGCGCAGGGCGTTCAAGCTTTACCCTGTGTTTCGCCTTTAACCCCAATCGGCTGCAATACATGAACCTTTGGAAACGGCAGCTTTTAAAGCAGAAAGCCACTCAATAAATCTCTTCTAGCTCTCCCGTTTCAGAATCAATGATGAACCCTCGAACCACAACATCTTTTGGAACTAGCGGGTGAGTCTTGATGGTATCTACGGTTTTACGCACAGAAGTATGCGTATCTTTAAAACCTTCAAGCCAAGAGTCGAGGTCTACTCCACATTTACGGATGGTGTTTAGCGTTTCGTCTGTTATGCCACGAGCAATCATTTCGTGGTGAAAATGGTCGTAGTTCATGTGGCAAGCACCGCAATGCGAGTGAGCCACCACCATGATTTCTTTCACACCCAGTTCGTAAATGGCCACAATAAGACTTCGCATGGCCGAATCGAAGGCAGAAATAACCAAGCCTCCTGCATTCTTGATAATCTTTGCATCACCGTTTTTTAGTCCCAATGCTGCGGGAAGAAGTTCGGTAAGTCTTGTGTCCATGCAAGAAAGCACGGCCAATTTCTTGTCTGGATACTTATCCGTGATATACTTTTCGTAGCCTTTTTGCGCCACAAAAGTCTTGTTATGGTTTATTATTTGGTCTATCATAACCGAGGTTTTTAATGTTGAAACTTGTTTATTTCATTAAATGCTTAAAGCACTTGCAGTAAAATTACGAATGCTAATTTACGACATTTTCCCCTACCCTATGCTAAGTTGGCATAAATAACTGCCCTTCTTCAAAGCATTATTAACAATTCAAAGCCGATATATGGCAGAGCCTTACAGCAATTACAACGTGGTAAGAAGGTTTGTTGGTATACCGTGAAAGGCTAATAACAGCTTAGGCTAAAGATGCGACACCAAGACAAGAACAGTTTCAGATACATCATACAAGAATGTGTATTTCAAATAAATTACTGTAACTTTGCATGAGCAAAGAACAAACTCACGTCAAAGAACGCCAATCAACTTCGATGACGTAACGTTTAAAAATATAATAGATAAACAATAGATTATGACTAGGGTATTTGTAATGTCAACCTGTCCGGATTGTGTTCAGGTAAAGGCACAGCTGGCAGATAATCCTGCCTACGAATTGATAGATATTGGCGAACATGTAAGAAATTTAAAGCAATTCTTGGCTCTTCGCGACTCCAACCCTGCGTTTGCAGAGGTTAAGAAACATGGTAGCGTTGGCATTCCATGCTTTTTGTTAGAAGACGGAAACGTACAGTTTGCCTTAGACAACATCACGATAGAAGACGCCCCCGAAGGTGCCGCTTGCAGCCTTGACGGAAAGGGATGTTAAAAACAACGACTTATGTTAGAACATATTGCAGAATTTACAGCATGGCCCATACTTACGGGTTTCTTGATTGGCTACATTGCCAACCGCATCATGAGCGGCGAGGGCAAAGGTTGCTGCATGAACTTTATCGTAGGCGTTGTGGGTAGCTATGCTGGTACGCTTATCAGTCACCTGCTGAACATCGAGTTGTTCGGCAGAGGCTATATCACCAACTTCGTTTTCTGTGTGCTTGGAGCTGTGACTGTGCTATGGGTTTGGAAGAAAATATTTGACTAGAACGATGAAAGGCATTACATCACCTGTCGTTCTTGTTTACCTCATCGCCGTCAACGCGTTGGGTTTAGTTCTGTTTGGCATAGACAAATGGAAGGCCAAGCATACCAAATGGCGCATTTCTGAACCCACGCTTTTAGCCATTGCCGCCATTGGAGGCAGCATTGGCTCATGGATTGGCATGAAAATGTGGCATCATAAAACGCTGCATAAGAAGTTTAAGTATGGCATACCACTGATTATGATGGTTCAATTCGCCTTATTGCTGTTTGCCTTATATAAGGCAAACAGCGTATAACGCAAGCAAACATAACTCTGCACACGGCATTTGGACAAGTACTGCCGTGGGTATAGCCCAAAACACCACACAACTGCTAAAACAAAGAAAAGAGACCAAACATAAACGCAAGAGGAAGAGGCTACACAATAAAAAGTTTCTGTTCTATATCAAGATTTCTTTGGCATATGCCTACATCAATAGAGGACAAACCAAGTAATAACAGAAAACAAACTAAGTAATGACATCGAAAATTGGTTGGATAGATTTCTCGCCACTACACAGAGAGCGTGTTAAGAGGTTCATTGAACTGATGGAAGAAGACGGCGTTCAAGACGAATTGGGTGTTGGTACTATTCGTGATGCCATGTCTAACAAGCTGTTTCCTGGTTTTTCTACACTCCACACCCGCGCCAAATATTTCTTTATTACACCCTACATCCTACTAGACAGAGAGCGTAAACAAAGAAAATCGGAGTCTGGAAAAGACTATTTCAACAGAGTGGAGATTGAGACCAACAATACCATTATTAAATTCTACGAATCGTGCAAGGAACGTAAGGAGGAAAGTTACTTTGGTAAGTTTAAAAAAGACGGAGTTCTAAAAAGACAGCCATCAGAAATCTACTGGAACGGAATTACAACATTACGCCTTGTTAATTACGACGGCACGTTAGACCAATTACTACGTGACAAACACTCAACAATAGAAGAATTACTTTCTTGCAATCAAGGCGACGACACGGTAAAAGAACAAGGAGAGAACAACAAGCCAAGGGTTGTCGATGCTGGTTCTGCAGATGGATGGATAGAGAATATCACAGAAAAAGGGTTAACGCTAACTTCGGTTGAAGCGCAAATACTGCGTGATCGCTTGATAAAACATACTCCAAACAGCTTACCAACAGAACTTTTGACTAATGATGAAGTGTGGGAGGTGTACAAAGCAGCCGCTTATAAAGATAAAGGAAACGAGCAAATAACGAATGCGTTCATTAACTTTGTAGAGAAAGCATACAAGCTGGTGGAGAATGAAGAACTACGCACGAACTTGATAACCGCTCACGACTTGTCTCTATTCTTGTATGGACCGCACATCGCTTATAACTTACGGCTTGCAGAACAAGTAAAAGCGGCAGAGAGTGTTATACAAGAACTAAGAGACATGGGAATTGTATGGCTTGAAACACTTGAACAAAGAATGATAGACTACAAGAGGTTCGACATTAGCAACTGTATGCAGGATGTAAATGTTAAGCCCACAACCCGTTTGTTTCTGAAAGAAGTGCAACAGCTCGTAACCCAACAAGAGAAATGGCAGGATATAGAACCTGAGCTTTGCGATCGTGTTGAGAAACAAGAAGAAAGAAACAAAAAGACTAAAAGTAGATTCTTTAAATTAAAGAACAATCGCGTTGTTGACGAAAACGAAAAAGGTGCATGGGTTGGACTAGGGCTGATTAACTATCGCTATACTGCCGCATTAGCCGTTATGAAAGATGTTCAGGAGGTTTTAGGAAAATAAGGAAAGCTACAACATGAGTGTTTTAGAAAAGAGTAACCGTCTTGATTACGGGTTATCGCTCGCACCCGATGAAGGTTGGACTACATCGTGGGCCATCGGTACAACATACAGTTTAGACTTGAATGTATTGCTAAACATCCCACTGGCGTTGTTTCATGGCAAATACTTGTCTGAAAACAGCGACGTAAACAATCTTCGTTCAGACATGCTAGATGCCCTCAACAAGGTTAAAGACCGTATGTTTATATTCGTTCACGAGAACAATATCCACGCTAAGTGCAAGTTTTCGACGCTGATAGGCTTTATCGACCAAAGTATATGGCCCTTTAAGGTAGAAACGGCCTACCATAACTTTCACCCCAAGCTGTGGTTGGTTAGATATGAAAAGGACAACGACAAGCAAACATATAAATATCGCCTGATTGTAATGAGCAGGAACATTACGGACGCAACAGATTTCGACATAGCTGTTACGATGGACAGCGATGCTCCGAGTGAAGAACATCACGATAATGATTCTTTACAGCAAATGGTAGTCATGCTAATGAAACGAACTGGGCAAACGAAGATAATAAATCAGATTAAAAAGGAGCTGAAAGGCATACGCTTTATGGCTCCATATCCTTTTGATAAAAGAGCGCCTAAGTTTTTCCACCATAGCAACAAGTCTTTCACTTCTCCGCTTATAAGCGACGACAAATACAAAGAGCTTTTAGTAATTAGCCCATTTATAGACAACTACTCTTTGGAACGACTCTCACGCAAGACAGAAACTAAGCCCATTTTGATTAGTAGAGAGTTGGAATTAGACAAATGTAAGCCAGAGGTATTGGAGAAATGGGACTGTTATCAATGGAATAACATGTTAGAGGAAGCATCTGATTATGAAGAAAACGAAAGGGCGGAAGACGAAAGCAAGCCTTATGGCATTAATCTGCACGCCAAGATTTTCATTGCGAAGGAGATTTCAGGCAGAAGAAACAACTGGTTTGTTGGTTCGGCAAACTGTACTAGGGCTGGATTGGAGAAAAACCACGAGGCAATGCTACAACTAAGCAGCAACAATGAAGACACTTCTCCGCAAAATGCCCTAGAAACACTCCTTCCTCGTCTAATAACAAAGTACACGCCCAAAGAAAAAGTGCTACAACAGGAAGATGGAAAAGAACAAATGCGCGAAATAGTTTTCGATTTGTCTCAGCTAACTTTCAAGTCGCAAATTATCAAAGGCACAAATGGTAGATATGCAATGGAGGTTGCCGTAGAATCAAGCGAATGGAAAGCTTTTATCGGAAAGTATCAGGGCATTAAGATCACCATGCAGCTGTTTGCAAGCGATTTAGACCGTTGGATTATTACAAAAGAATGCTGCCATAAGTTCAAACCATTACTGTGCCAACAGTTGTCGCCCTTTGTGTCTATCACCATTAAAAACGGAGAAGAGGAAAAGAAATTCTTGCTGAAACTCCCTTTGGAAATGCCTGATGAGCGCTTAGGACACATCATGGCAGAGATTTTAGACAATGAAGAGAAAATAATGAGATACTTTATGTTCTGCCTAGATCCATTAACGGATAAAGAACAACAAAAGATAGGCAGTGGCATTACCAGGTACAACAGCCATATAAGCAAAGAGTATCAGGATTATTCACTTCCCATATATGAGAAATTACTATTATCTGCCAGCAGAAACAGAGCGGCTTTGGCTGAGATTGGCAAAAGCATTAAACAGCTAAAAAACACCTATGGTAAAGATGGGAAACCGCTTTTAAGCGAATCGTTTAAAGACATGTGGAAATTGTTTGCAGCTTATATAAAATGAAATACGAAGATAAAGTAAAAGAAACTTATTCAGACCTACGTGACTTTCAAAAAGTAACGGTCGACTATCTCGTTCAACGCATGTTTGACGAAGGGCAAGGTAGGATGTTGGTTGCCGACGAAGTTGGCCTTGGAAAGACCTGGATTGCCAAGGGCGTTATAGCTCAGGCCTACGTCCGTTGGTGCAAAATGGCGAACAAAAAGTCAAAACACTTTAACGTTTACTACATTTGTTCCAACCAACAATTGTTTACTCAGAACCTAGGTAAAGTGAACTTCACAGGTGAAAAGTGCTGCATTGCCAATGATATAAATAGGATTTCCATGCTTGCCCTTAAACCTTTGCATGAGAATGAGCCTGTGCAGATATACGCATTAACCCCGGATACTTCGTTTAGCAATAAATCAAAGCAAGGCATTAAAGAAGAACGCTACATTCTATACGCCATCTTACAGCAAACAAACGAGTTTAACAAGGTGCATCTTTCGAACCTTTTAAGGGGTAATGGAGTACAAAAACAAAATTGGAATCCTGAAAGTGAAAAGGCTAGATACTTACAACGAGTAAAAAATAACGTGACAGAAGCCTATATCAAAGCATTAAAAACCAACCACATTCAACGCGAAAACCTACCGACGGCATTCGAAACCTACAATCTTCCAGAAAAGATAACGACATGGGAAATGCTCAAATCGGTGGTCGAAGTGTTCGACAGAAGAAAAGCATATGCTACCATCTACAACGAGATTATAGGTTGCATGCGTAAAGAGATGGCCGACGTTTGCCTTAAACACATGGACGCAGACTTGTTTGTTATGGACGAGTTTCAGCGATATAGCCAACTAATCGACAACAATTGTCAATCAGAACAAGACACTATCGCCCAAAAGATATTCGGACAAAGCAAGGTGAAAGTGCTGATGCTCAGTGCCACACCTTTCAAAGCATATACCAATCAATATGACGAACAACTGGGAGAACAACATTATAAGGAGTTCAAACGCGTATTGGAATTTCTATATGAAGGAAGACCAATAAACTGGCAGCACCTTGAAGAGAATAGAGCAAGATTATATTCTCAAATGCTCCTATTAAACAATGCCGATGACAAAGAAATGTTATTGAACGAAATTCAATCGCTGAAAAAAGAGGTAGAGGACGTGTATTCGCGCGTTATCGTTCGAACTGAAAAGCTAATCGCATCGAACGACCCGAACGCAATGATTGTGGAACCCAACAAACAACCCCTGAATATAACGAAACAAGAGGTTGCATATTTCGTACATCTCGATAAGGTATTCAAGACTATTTACGAGAAACAGGGCGAACACGCACCATCACCCGTCAACTATGCCAAGTCTGCTCCCTACGCCATGTCTTTCCTCCGCGAATATAAGGTTGGAGAGAAAGCGCAACACAACAACGTTACGATGCGGAAAGATGCGTTTGTAGACCTGAATGAGGTGAACAAGTACAATTTCCCTAGGGACGGACATTGGCCGCACGAGAAACTGCGCCTGCTCATGAAAAACATGAAACAAGAGTCTAAGTTGCTTTGGTGTCCCCCTTCATTGCCTTACTATCCCTGCGAGGGTGCGTTCAAAGGACAAGAGCAATTTACAAAGACGCTTGTCTTTTCAGCATGGAAGCTAGTACCAAAGATGATTGCCACTTTGGTTTCTTACGAGGCGGAAAGACAAACCCTTGGGAAATTGAATCACATAAAAGGGGTGAAGTACTTTGCCGACAAGCGCGTTGCATCACTAGGCGACAAAGCCCGGAAACCAACTAGAAGGTTGGTGCCTTCGAAGGAGGGGCCAATGACTACCCTACTCCTTGCATATCCCTGCATAACACTTGCAAAGAAACTAAACCCTGCTCAATTTATACAATCGGGCAAAACGTTAAAGCAAATAGTAGAACAAGAAACGCAGGAATGGGAAACTCAAATTAAAGCATTCTGCAATAAAGAGGGAAAGGTCTACAATCATGAAGACTCACATATAAGTTGGACTTATCCAATGATATGCGATAGTAACCTAGAAGGAAGATGGGAGCAAGAAACAGCTTGGGAAATTGACGACCAAGACAAAAACTCGGCACTTGTTACCCACAACATACCACGACTAAAAAATATCCTAACGAAGGAAGAAAAAATAAATATCCCTAAAAATCCAACGAAAAAGGAACTGCATCAACTTTCAAAACTAATGGCTACGATGTCTATTGGCTCACCCGGTGTTTGCGCATACAGGTCGTTGTGCCAATACTATCCTGACAACAACGAAACTTTTTCATGTGCTTTCAAGATTGGCCGCGCCTTTATCGACCTCTTTAACAAGCCCGAAAGCACAGCCGTAGTAGAACTGCTCTACACAAAGCAGAAATCAATGGAATATTGGCAAAAGGTTATCCAGTATTGTGCCGGCGGAAACCTGCAAGCAGTATTAGACGAATATGTGTTTATGCTCTCATCTAACTGCGATGGTATACAAAAACTCACTGAAAAGTTATGCTCGGCTTTAACGATAAGGACATCAACGTTTAAAGTTGACGATGCACAAAGTTTCGGAAAGAAAGAGAACAAGGAGAACAACATCAGATACAGCATGCGTTCACACTTCGCTGCGCCATTTGGAGTAAACGCCGAGAGCAGCCAAGGAAGTGAAAAACGAGCAACAGACATTCGCGAGGCGTTCAACTCGCCATTCAAACCTTTTGTGCTGGCAACCACAAGCATAGGACAAGAAGGGCTCGACTTTCATTGGTATTGCAGAAAAGTAATGCATTGGAATCTTCCTAACAACCCCATTGATTTCGAACAACGTGAAGGTAGGGTTAACAGGTATAGAGGAATGGTTGTTAGGCAGAGGGTTGCAGAAAAGTACCATGCGAACGTAGCCAACACAAACAAACTGTGGGACACGCTGTTTGAACTAGCAGAGAAAGATAAGGCCGATGCTAAGTTCCCTTGCGACCTCGTTCCAAACTGGCACTTCGAATCCAAAGGGGTAAGTATTGAGCGTGTTGTTCCTTTATACAAGTTCAGCCAAGACATACAGAGGTACGAAAAGATGCTCCACGTGCTTGGATTGTATCGGTTAACCTTCGGACAACCTAGGCAAGAAGAACTTGTAGAAGCCTTAAATTGCGAAATAAGTGCGGAAGAATTGGACAAGCTACTGATAGATTTGTGTCCTATGCGGCGTGCAGAGGGCAAAACTAAGAACAAGCCCAAAGCTTAATAAAGCTAGCTGGGCATGTTTTCCTTGTTCAAACGGACGAACGTCTTAAAAAAACAAAAGCGTGAAAAGGTGAAAAACAACTGCACCCACGTCTTGCCACTTACTTCAAACCGCCGATACGTTTCTTCCAATCCTCCAAAGTTATTTTAGTAAAATGTTCCGTGCGAAAGTCGTTCATCAACGGAACAGGCTTGTTTTCTTCTGTATGACTGTAAACGAACCCACATTTCTCTTGTGCTCGTTTTGATTTCTCGTTGCCATCGTAATACCCACACCAAACAGTAGTATGCTGTAAGTTCTCAAAAGCATATCGAAGTAATTCGTTTACCCCTTCTGGTATTAGGCCTTGTCCCCAATAGGGTTCACCAATCCAATAACCAATCTCACACTCGTTGTCTGCGATCCTTGCGCTATGGATTTCACTTTTTGAAGTCATTATGCCAATGCTGCCAACAACCTCGCCCGTTTCTTTTAATACAACCGCATAGGTTTCTGGGGCAGACAGCACATTCTTTATGATTTCGCGGCTGTTCTCTACGCCGGTATGCGGTGGCCAGCCCGCAATGGGACCAACGTTAGGATTACTCGCATACTT
>NZ_GG740072.1:1202689-1230775 GCF_000162415.1 Prevotella sp. oral taxon 317 str. F0108
TACTTATAGAGTGATTCTGCGTCACTCTCCTGCCATGCCCTTAAAATCAGACGTTTTGTTTGTAATTCCATATCTCTTATATTATATCTACTGTAATAACTCCGTATTTAAAAGAATTGACTCTGATACGGACATGTGCCGCATCGTTGGTAACATAATAATTCTTCCCTCTCTTTTGAATATGTGCATCGTCCGTACTCTCGATAATTTCTGAAACAAAGCTCTCAATTTCATGGGGCGAAAGATGAAGTCCGAGTTTTCGGTTTATTCTGTCATACACAAGTTCTGTGTAGCAAAGCTTTTCTATGATCAAAACTTGCTAACAGCATTCTATGCTTTCAACATCTTTATTTCCTGTTATTGGAGAAAGAATCTCAGAAACCTTTTCTTTTAGTTCCGTTCCACACTGCCTAATGTTTTTTCCTGCTGTATCAATGACAATGCGATTGGTTTGCCACTCTTGATACGTTCTTTTCTCAATGTCGTCCCATGTCGGTAGTTTCATGTTCGCCACATCTGACCTCCTTTGTTCAGCACGTTTCCTGTGTTCCACCTTATCCGAACACACAATCTCTATGTTTACAAAACGACAACCATTCTTGTTTGCAACGTCTTCCCACTCTTTCCGTGTTAGTTCAATAGGATTGCAGCAATCGGCCACAACATTGTTGTTCAAGTGCAAATTATCACTAGCCATACGGTATGCCAATCTATACCCCTCACCCTCAACGTGGATGTGGCATAAGTCTTTCAGTCCTTGCTCAATGGTGTCAATTCGTAAATAAACTGCCCCAAACTCTTTTACAATAAACTTCGCCAACGTGGATTTTCCAACAGCAGGCAGTCCCGAAAGAATAAAAAGAATGGCGTTATTCATATCACACAGTCCATATTCGTTCTTTACATCGTCTCCCTAAAAAAGTCGAGAGCCTCTTTTATCTCGTCCCTTGTAGCCGTTTGATTGATTATTGGCTTACCAATATCTTCTAAAAGCGTGAAGTTTATGCCTGCTGATGTATTCTTCTTATCGTGTTGCATCAGTTCGATAAGGTCGTCGTAGTCGTTGCACGATAGCGGAAACGTACCGTAATAGCTACGAATAAACTGCACCGTTTGGCGCATTTTGCTTGTGGGAAAGTTTGTTTTAAACGTCGACAGGTACAGTTCGCACACCAAACCGAAGGCCACCGCATAGCCATGCAACACCGGTTGGCCTCTATGTAGCGCCATCGACTCGAATGCGTGCCCCACGGTATGTCCAAGATTCAAGGCCTTTCTCAATCCCTGCTCATGCGGATCTTTTGCAACCACCTCTTCTTTCACCCTTACCGATTGGGCCACCATCTGCTGCAATCGTCCCCAATTGGGTTCTCCAAGGTCGAAATTCAACAGTTCAGCCCACATCCGTTCGTTGCTTATCAACCCATGTTTCAGCATTTCGGCATAACCCGAACGCGTGTTCTTGTCGTCAAGCGTATCGAGAAACAACGTATTAAGCAGAACAAACCGGGCATTACAAAACGCGCCAATCTCGTTTTTCAGTCCGTTGAAGTTAATTCCTGTTTTACCTCCCACGGCTGCATCCACCATAGCCAACAGCGTTGTTGGGATGTTGATAAAGTTAATGCCCCTCTTAAAGGTGGCCGCAGCAAATCCTCCCAAGTCCGTCACCATTCCTCCGCCAAGGTTTATCAGGCACGAGCAACGTGTTCCCTCTTGTTCGCCCAACATTTCCCACACCATCGAAAGCGTTTCGATATTCTTATGCTCGTCTGTCGAAGGAATGGTTATCAACTTAGCCCCTTTCACGCAATCAAATCCTTCTATCTTTGGCCAACAATATTCTCTTGTTGTTATGTCTGTTAGTACAAACAGCTTATCGGGCGCGCAAACGTCGATGGCGTGCGCCAAATCTCGCTCCAAATTGTCTGAAATAAGAACTTCTTGCATCATGTCCATGTTAGGTTTATTCTTCTCACAAAGTTAAAACAAACCGCCAAACCAGCAAAATTTCATTGTAGAAATTTCGTTTAACCCATTAAACCCTTTTTCCTTTTCATCGTCACATATCGTAAAGTGGCACTCAAAAAGCGTGGCCTTGCTGCACTTAACGTGGCTAGTGGCTCGTCAACTTGTCAACTAATAAAAACAAAGGACGTAGCCAACCCGAGTGCCTTAAAAGGAATTTGGTTTATGAATAAGTATTGTTTATTTATCTTGTTATGCTTTGTTGCAGCGGTTACAAAGGCGCAAGAACGTAAGATTAGCGGCACGCTTACCGACCGCGACACGCACGAACCCGTTACACAAACTACGGTTCAATTGTTAAAATCAGACAGCACTTTTGTTGTTGGAGCTATCTCTAACGAGAAAGGCGAGTTCGCATTAAGCGCGCCCGCCGATGGCAATTACCTGCTCAAAATATCGAGTGTGGGCTATATCACCTATTTTAAGAAACTGCACATCGACGGTAAAGACCTGGCTTTGGGCCAGATTGTGATGAATGGCGATGCCATTATGCTGAAAGGTGCCACCGTAACGGGGCAAGCCGTGAAGGTAACGGTGCGCGAAGACACTTTTGTATACAACTCGGCTGCTTTCAGAACGCCCGAAGGCTCTACCATAGAAGAATTGGTTAAGCGTTTGCCAGGCGCGCAAATAAGCGACGACGGCAAGATAACCATCAACGGTAAGGAGGTGAAAAAGATATTGGTAGACGGCAAAGAGTTTATGACGGGCGACACCAAAACGGCCTTAAAGAACCTGCCAACGTCTATTGTAGACAAGATTAAGTCGTACGACGAGCGCAGCGATCTCGCTCGTGTCTCTGGTATCGACGATGGCGACGAGCAAACGGTACTCGACTTTGGCATTAAGAAGGGCATGAACAAGGGCGTTTTCTCTAATGTCGACCTCGCTCTTGGCACCGAATCGCGGTATGCCAACCGCCTTATGGGCGCCTACTTCAAAGACGATTATCGGGCGATGCTTTTCGCCAACGCCAACAACACCAACGACATGGGGTTTCCTGGTGGCGGCGGCAGGGGCAACTTTGGGCGCAATCGCGATGGACTTAACGCCTCGAAGATGGTTGGAACAAACTTTAACTACGAAAAGAAAAACAAGTTAAAGATTGATTGGAGCGTGCGTTGGAACCACTCCGACGGCGATGTGCAAAGCAAAGTGGCAACAGAAAACTTCGTTAGTACGGCCGCTTCGTTCTCCAATAGCCTTAACCAAAGCTACACACGTGGCAACCAATGGAACGCGCGCGGGCGTTTAGAGTGGCAACCCGACACGCTAACCAACATCATGTTCCGCCCTTCGTTCAGCTATTCCACAAGCGACGGCACTTCATCTAGCACCTCAGCCGCCTACAACGACAACCCCTACAACTACGTGTCCGACCCACTTTCCCAGTCGACCATCACCCAATTGGCGGCTCAAAACCTGATGGTGAACACGCGCTTGCAAAACAGTATCAGCTATACACAGAACAAAAAGGCGGGCGGAATGTTGCAACTGAACCGCCGATTAAGTGCCAGTGGACGAAATGTTACCCTTCGTGCCGACGTAGATTATGCCGACACCGACAATAAGTCGCTCGCTTTAACCGACGTACACCTTTTCCAACTGAAGAATAAGGCCGGACAAGACTCCGTTTACCAAACCAACCGCTATAACCTAACGCCCACAACGGCATGGAGTTATAGCCTACAAGCCACTTACAGCGAGCCGCTTTGGCAAGGCACCTACCTGCAATTTAGGTACAAATATGGTTACACTCGTACCACGAGCAACCGCTCCACATACGATTTCAGCAACCTTGGCGAAGGCTTTTTCTCATCCTTATCGCCGCTTTATCGTGGGTGGAACAGCTATCTTTCCTTGCTTACCAATCCCTACGAGCGTTATCTAGACCAGCGATTGAGCCGTTCTTCGGCCTACACCAACTACACGCACGAGCTAGAAATGATGATTCGTTTCGTGGGAAAGCGTTATAAATTCAATGCCGGCTTTATGGTTCAGCCCCAATCGTCGCACTTCACGCAAACCTATTTGGGACAAAACGCCGACACCATGCGCCACGTTTTCAACGTTTCGCCCACTCTCGAACTGCGTTATAAGTTCAGCGATGTAAGCCAATTGCGCATAAACTACCGCGGAACTACTTCGCAACCTGCAATGTCAGACCTGCTAGACATCGTAGACGACAGCGACCCTTTGAACATACACAGGGGAAATCCGGGCCTCAAACCCTCGTTCACCAACTCACTTCGTTTCTTCTACAACACCTATAAGGAGCGTCGCCAGCAGGCCTTCATGTCGTTTCTCGATTATAGCAACACGCGAAACGCAGTGAGCAACCGCGTAACCTACAACG
Organism: Prevotella sp. oral taxon 317 str. F0108; assembly: GCF_000162415.1. Classification (NCBI taxonomy): domain Bacteria; kingdom Pseudomonadati; phylum Bacteroidota; class Bacteroidia; order Bacteroidales; family Prevotellaceae; genus Prevotella; species Prevotella sp. oral taxon 317. The sequence continues at coordinate 1,207,074 of NZ_GG740072.1, forward strand.
AAACCACGGGTGGAAGAACCACGCAGCCCGACAACATTAATGGCAATTGGAATGTCAATGCAGGGCTAATGTTCAACACGGCCATCGACTCGGCAGGGGTATTCAACGTCAACACGTTCAGCAACCTGGGTTACAACAATTATGTAGGCTATGTTAGCCTAAATCCAACGTCGGGTTCGCAGCGCAACGTTACGCGTTCGCTAAGTGTTTCAGAACGATTGGCCACAAGTTATCGCAACAGTTGGTTAGAACTGGAACTAGACGGATCGTTTACATACGCCCATTCAAAAAACCAACTGCAATTGCAAAACAACCTCAACACTTGGCAGTTTGCCTACGGGGCCACACTCAACTTTACCCTTCCGTGGGGCATGCAGCTCTCAACCGACTTACACCAAAACAGCCGTCGTGGGTATGCCGACCGCGCACTTAACACCAACGAATTGGTGTGGAATGCCCAACTATCGCAGAGTTTCCTCAAAGGCAGTCCGCTCAGCGTGAGCCTTCAATTCTACGATTTGCTACGTCAACAAAGCAACTTTTCGCGTTCCATCAACGCCTATCAGCGCACCGACACCGAGTATAACAGCATCAACAGCTACGCCATGCTGCATGTGGTTTATCGTTTAAATCTTTTCGGTGGCAAAGAGGCACGTCAGCAGATGCGCAATCACGGGCCCAACAACGACGGCGATGGCCCTGTTGGTCCTCCACCTGGCGGCACCCCTCCTGGTGGAAGGCGTCCTTTTGGCAGCGGTCGCCCTATGGGTGGAGGGTTTTAAGCCCCCATCATCCCACCTATAACCACAATCCAACACACTCAACTGCCTCACCCCCTCCTCCCCCTTCAAGGGGAGAGGGGGCGGTTGTGTGTTGCTGCAACAAACATTTTGTATGTAAGTGCGCATGACTTACGATAGAAATCGGTTGAAATGTACATTAGACGACCTAAGTATTAAAAGGGCTTGTTCCAATTAATGGAACAAGCCCTTTTAATAGCAAATAATCTATTATGATTTATTGCTGTCTGCTAATCTTCAAATCGACTCGGTTTCTCTATCCGCAATGCCCATCAATAGGCGTTGCGGATTTCGTTTTCGAAAGGTAAGCCCCCTTTCAAACAATCATTCATCCCAAAAGTTATTCCGTGTAAGCGCCCGTTTACTGGCACAAGGGTAAAATTCAACACAGTCACGCAATGACGCAGAATTACAGCCATAAGGTTGTAAAACATTTGTACCGAAATTTAACATTATGAGTGCCCTCGTCGTAAAATTTCCAGGCATCGGTCGGATTTTCGCGCGTATTTTTAAAGCTTATAACCATTTGATTTATTGACGTTTACGAAAAATCAAGCACAAATACATGCCTTTTAGCATGTATTAGAGGTACAAAACAACATGAAGTGCTCAACAAAACGCCACCAAGCAATTTTTCATCCCAAATGGTCAAAATGCCTATAAATAACGCTTAAAATGGTGCTTTTTATGGGTTTTGGCTGCATTTTGCTGCATTTAACCTCGCATTTTGCTGCATTTAACCTCGCGTTTTGCTGCATTTTACCTTGCATTTTGGTGCATATTGCAATGCGTTTTGGTGCAAAATGCACTGCGTTTTGCTGCATATTGCGATATGTTTTGGTGCAAAATACGTTGCAACAACTAGCGATTAGACTCCATTTTCTTGTAGTTGCGGATGCAAATTTTGGAGAATTTTTCTTCAAAGAGAAATGTAAAAGCATAGTAAATGGCCAAGAGCGGAGGGGATAAGCACGAAAAAAATGCTGAAATTTCATCGTTTGGGCGCATTTTATATGGCTTTTGGCGGTTGTTTTCTTCTAGAATGGTTTGGCCGAGGAGCTCAGTTTGTAAAATATATTTATCATATTAACAAATCGCAAACAGACACTTTCCAAGATAAGGACAACAGCTATATATCGGCATAAGCGATAAGACTAAACATGATGGGCGCAATGATGTGAAGGGCGTTAAGTCCTTACTAAGGTAATGATATAGGGCGACGAAACGCGTATGGCGATCACGTTTCAGCCAGTTGCGCCCTTAACCCCAATCGGCTGTCCGCTATATCGCGCTTGTGAAAAACAGAAAGGGGCTTACTTTTGGTGAGAGGTGAAACCAATTTTTCTATTTGTCGGCAACCTGAATATCGTATTTGCTGTTTCAAATCTTTTAGCGGACTGCAATAATCATGATTTCTTTTGCATTATTTCTTAGATGTTTTTATGTGCATTTTTATCTTCTTCATCGCCCAATCGTAATGGCTCGCCGTTACTGAAACACAGTAAGAACCAAGTGGAGAAGTTCCTGTCCAATCCAAAGCACCTTTGGCAAAGAGTTCATCGTTGGAGTAATTTTCTATCAATACCATTACATCCTTATGGCTTTCTTTCAATTTTGCCTTTGCTTCCGTCAGCGGTGTGCTTTGGTGTTTCTTCCAAAACTCCACGTTCATTGCCGGATATGTCCTCCAATTATATGGTTCGGGAAGAAAGGGTTTAGGTTTGCCGTTACTATTGGCTTGAACCCAATCCAGCAACAGATGATGCCACTCGTACAGATGCACAAGCACATCTCGCAGGTTCTTGTCCCTTCCCCAATGTGCCTCCTTACCTGCCACAGCCATTTCTTCGGAAAAAGTTGCCGTCTGAAGTTCCTCACTCATACTGTCAATAATCTTCCACATTTTTTCGAATTGTCCGTTGGCAGATGTTGTCAGATCCGTCTTTGTTGTTGCTCTTGTCATATATATATATATTTTTTTTGATGATTACATAATTGTGAAAGAAAGCGTGTTAGCAGATTTGCAGACCGCACCTTGTACTGATGTTATAGTCAAGCCATGAACTTATTTTTTAACTCAAGAACTTATAACCTCACAACCTCAACTTCCCATCATAAAGTCTTTGGCCAGTCCTCCTTCGCTTGTTTCCTTATAAAGCGAAGGAATATCGTGGCCTGTCTGTTTCATAACCTCGACCACGCGGTCGAACGAAACGCGGTGTCTGCCGTCTGAAAAAGCTGAATATAGGTTCGAATCCAATGCCCGAGTGGCTGCGAAAGCGTTTCGTTCGATGCAAGGTATCTGCACCAAACCGCACACGGGGTCGCAAGTCATGCCCAAATGGTGTTCCAATCCCATCTCCGCTGCATACTCTATCTGTGCCGGACTGCCGCCAAACAGCTGACACGATGCCGCAGAAGCCATTGCACAAGCCACGCCCACTTCGCCTTGGCAACCCACATCGGCGCCAGAGATAGAGGCATTCTTTTTAACAACATTGCCAAAAAGGCCTGCCGTGGCCAAAGCGTGTAGAATACGCGTATCAGAGAAGTTATGCCCCCTTGACAAATGGTAAAGAACCGCAGGCAAAACGCCACTAGCACCACAAGTGGGCGCAGTAACGATGGTTCCGCCCGACGCATTCTCTTCGCTCACGGCTAAGGCATAGGCATAAACCAAGCCGCGTGTTTGCAATGTTTGCTTATACCCGCTGGCCTTTACATAATAGGTAGCCGCCTTACGTGGTAAGCCCAACGGACCAGGCAGCACGCCCTCGCGATTAAGTCCGCGTTCAACAGCTGCTTGCATAACAGTCCACACCTCGTGAAGATAATCCCAGATGTCGGCCGTTTCGCATTGTTCCACATATTCCCAATAACTTCTGCCGCTTTTCTCGCACCATCGCATAATGTCCGTTAGCGTATTCATGTCGTATATGTCCTTCGTGTCGAACAAGTCACCCTCTTTCTTTCCCTCAGAGAGCGCACCTCCGCCAATACTATACACCGTCCACTCGTCAACGGGGTCTCCTTTGGCGTCTTTTGCAACGAACTTCATGCCGTTAGGATGAAACGGCAAGAACACCGAAGGCTGCCAAACAAGTTCAACAGGCGCAGTGGGTTCAAGCGTTTCAACGATGATGGCATCGGTCATGTGGCCTTTTCCCGTTGCAGCCAAGCTACCATAAAGGGTAACTTCAAAGCTAGCCGCTTGCGGATTGCGTTCTTTAAATATCTGTGATGCTTTTTGTGGTCCCATCGTATGGCTACTCGAAGGGCCTTTGCCTATCCTAAACAATTCTTTTAATGATCTCATTTCTGTTGATAATGTTTTTGAAGGGGTAAAAGAGTAGGTTCTTTATAATTCTATTTATACTTATAAAACTGGAATGAGGAAAGGGTTCCGATTTGGTTACTGCTCAAATTCCCCGAACCTCCTTGATTTGCTATTGTTCCGAACAACTCTTGTTATCCATGCAAAGATAATAAAAAGGTGCTGTCTAGCCAAAGAAAGCATTTGTTTTTTTTGTTTGTTGCAAACTCTTTATACAGCTTGGTCGGCCTTTAATTGTCTTATTGAAAGGTTGTGCTTGTCTGCAAGAATGGAGTGTGGGCAGTTCGCCATTTGTAAAGGATAGTGGATATTTTTGTGCAATTACTTAAGGGCATTCCACTCAAAGGGATTTTTTAGAACCAGCCTTTAAGGTCTGCTCCTTTTTTAGTAACTTTGCACAATATATACTTATGTGGCGCAAAAACATGAACAATAAAAACAAAGGGCAAGACTACGACCGCTATGACGTGACCGAAGAAAGCACGCTGCTAGATTGGCTGCTGCGCAATGTCAAAGGTAAAAGCCGAAACAAGCTGAAAGACATTCTGCGTGGACATGGCGTGTGTGTAAACGGCAAGTGCGTTACGCAGTTCGACTATCAGCTTGTACCTGGTATGAAGGTAACAGTGAGCCGAACAAAAAAAGCGGTTCCGTTTAAGAGCCGCTATATCAAGATTGTGTACGAAGACCGCTACCTCATTGTTGTGGACAAGAGTGTGGGCGTGCTGTCTATGGCGGCCGGACACTCGTCGTTGAATGTTAAAGCCATACTCGACACTTACTTTGAAAACAGCGGTCAGAAGTGTCGCGCACATGTGGTGCATCGGCTCGACCGCGAAACAAGCGGCCTGTTGGTTTACGCCAAGGACATGGAAACCGAGCAAATATTGGAACACAATTGGCACGACATGGTGTACGACCGCCGCTATGTGGCCGTGGTGTCGGGCGAGATTGTAGACGAAGGTGGAACAATCAGCAGCTGGTTGAAAGACAACAGTTCGTATATAACCTACTCTTCGCCCGTGGATAATGGCGGGAAGTATGCCGTTACCCACTTTCATGTGCTGAAACGTACGACAACCCACTCGTTGGTTGAATATAAACTAGAAACAGGACGTAAGAATCAAATACGCGTACATTCGGCAGACATCGGTCATCCCGTATGTGGCGACCTTAAATATGGCAATGGCGACAATCCCATTGGCCGCTTATGCCTGCACGCTTACATGCTATGTTTCTATCATCCCGCAACACGCGAACGGATGGAATTTAACACACCCATACCCCAAACCTTTAAACAATTATTCAAATAAACTTATGTCGAGCTTATCTTATTTTATCTTTGTGCTTGTGGCCATCATCATAGGCGTGGTGGTTATCAAGAAAGTTACAGGTTGCCTAATACGCTTTGTAGTAGTGTCGGTGCTGCTAGCGGTATTGGCCTACTTGTATTTCACATATTTCAGCGCATAACGGCGATGCCCTTAGTGGGCACGCGTTGCCTTAAACTATACCGATATTTCGCCAGCGATGCTCTTGTGCATCAGCTTTCTTACCATTCCATTGTCGCGATACATGCCTTGCAGAAACATCAGTTTGGCCAAGGCTGCCTCAACGGTGCTGTCGTAACCCGTCACAACACCTGCGTTTTTCAATTGAAAACCCGTGTCGTAGCGTTCCATTTCAACACTTCCGGCAATACATTGGCTGATGTTCACCACCACCACACCGCGGTTGGCGGCCTCTTTTAGCAGTTTCATCAACCACGGATGTTGCGGAGCGTTGCCGCTACCATAACTTCTCATCACGATACTACGAAGTTCGGGAGCCTCTATCATGTGGCGAACAATGTTTTCTTGTATGCCAGGAAAGATAGATAATATTGTGAGATTGGAGTCGAGAGCAGTGTGCGGCACCATCGGTTGCTCGTAGTTTGGCTTTAATATTTCGTGGTGATGAAAGTTAAAGTTGATGCCCGCATCGCAAAGCGAGGGATAATTAAACGACTCGAAAGCATTAAACCCTTCGGCGTTTTGCTTGGTCGAACGGTTGCCGCGCAACAGTTTTCCACTGAAATATATACATACCTCTGGCACCATTGGCGTGCCGTCTTCGTGGTGCGAGGCCGCCAAGTCGATGCTTGTAACAAGGTTTTCCTTGCCGTCGGTGCGCAATTGGCCAATGGGCAATTGACTGCCTGTTAGCACAACGGGCTTGGTAAGATTCTCCAACATAAACGAAAGGGCCGACGCCGTGTAGGCCATTGTGTCCGTTCCGTGCAAAATCACAAAGCCGTCGTAACGGTCGTAGTTGTCGGCAATGATGCCCACAAGGTGCGCCCACAGCCGCGGAGACATGTCGCTTGAATCAATGGGCGAGGCAAACTGATACACCTCAATACCCGTCTTAAGGTATTTAAATTCAGGTAGATTGTCTACCAAGCAGTTAAAGTCGAGCGGTTCGAGGGCACCCGTGGCAGGATTTTTGCCCATTCCGATGGTTCCACCCGTGTAGATAAGCAGCACCTTGTTGGTTCTTTGATATGTGAAACTTGCCATAACGACAATTTTTTAAACTTAATTTTTGCTGCAAATTTACGTCAAATCTTTCGTAAATCAAAAAATAAACGTATATTTGCGTTGCGTAAACAGAAGGTCTAGAACACCTCGTTTTGGGCATTGTGTTATCCGTTTGCAGCAACTAGCCTGCAAAGTGTAGCCGAAAGGCTGCTTGTGCCTGTCGGTTTTGCAGTAATCAACACGACAAAGAAACTTATCTATAATGCTATATATAGACGAAAATATTCTTCTTGAGACCGATTTTGCCCAAGAACTCTATCGCAAACATGCGCAGCGAGTGGCAGTGATAGACTATCACAGCCACATTTCGCCGCACGATGTGGCCGTAAACCGCACCTTCGACACCATCACTAGCATCTGGATGGAAAACAATCCGTACGTCTGGAGAGCCATGAGGGCAAATGGCGTGGAAGAGAAATACTGCACGGGAACGGAGGTAGACGATTGGCAACGCTTTGAAAAGTGGGCACAAACCATGCCTTACCTCATGCGCAGTCCGCTATATCTGTGGTCGCACTTGGCCTTGAAGTCGGTCTTTGGAATTGACGAGCCACTGAATGCGCAGTCGGCTCGCCGCATATTCGATGCTTGCAACGAGCAGTTGCAAGGCGGAGGACTTAGCGCGCGGTCGCTGTTACGCCGCTTTCGCATAGCTTGCGTCTGCACCATCGACGACCCAATCGATACGCTTGACCACCATCGGAAACTGAAAAGTGAGGGATGCGACATACAGATGTTACCCACTTGGCGACCCGACAAGGCCATGAACATCGAGAAGAAAGAGTTTCGCGGCTACGTAAAACAGTTGGGCGAGGTGGCAAACATAGACATTTCTACCTTTGAGAGCATGATGGATGCCTTGCAAAGACGGCACGATTTCTTTGCGCAAAACGGCTGTTGTATGGCCGACCACCAACTGGAAGAGTTTTACGACGAGGAATATACCGACTCGCAAATAGAAATAATCTTTGAAAAGGCCATGCGCGGACAAGACCTTTCGCGCGGAGAAGTGCGCCAATACAAGCACTGCTTTTTGAAACGTACGGCCGAAATGAACCAAGAAAGCAATTGGACGCAACAATATCATTATGGTATTCTGCTCGACAACAATTCGCTTTTGTACGACACCCTGGGGCAAGGCGTGGGTGCCGACTCGATCGGCGAACCCTACACCGCGCATGCCATGAGCCATTTCCTTGACGATTTGCACACGCGCGGCAAGCTAACTCGCACCATATTAACCTGTATGAACCCCGCCGACAACGACATGCTATGCTCTATGACGGGCAATTTTCAAGAGGCTGGCATACCAGGAAAGCTGCAATTCGGCATGGGATGGTGGTCTAACGCCCAACCGGGAGACATCAACGAACAGATAAACGCCCTCTCGCGTTTCGGTCTTTTGGGACGTTCCATTGGTGTTTCTACGGGTTCGCGTTCGTTGCTCTCGCTTGTTCGGCACGAGTATTTCAGGCGTTTGCTTTGCAATCTCTTGGGCAACGATGTGGCAAAGGGGCTTCTTCCTGCCGACATCGACTCGTTGGGCATACTGGTCGAAGACGTTTGCTATAACAACGCACACCGCTTTTTCGGGTTCTAAGAGGCTTAATGGTTTGAAGGAAAAGCTTGTTACACGGGCGTTGCAGGTTTATAAGCACGCTAAATCCGCATTACACAAGCAACCGGCTTGTAACACATGAAACAGACCCCACAAGTTCGGAAACTCAAAAGAACAACAAGCCCAACTAGCTAATTAACTTCATTCATGTCTATTGCTGACATATATTTAATAACTTAATTTTAAATGACTAACAACATGAACAGAACATTTAAAACACTAGTGGCGCTGCTCCTTACCGCACTTTGCTTTGTGCAATGCAGCCAAACCGACAACAAAAGCCTGCGCATAAAAGGTAAGCTAGAAGGCGTAAAAGACTCGTTGCTATTCTCGATTATGGCTATCGAAAACGGCGATCCCGTTGCTCACGACACCATTATAAGTACCAAAGGTGGCGAGTTCGACTTCACCATGCACCTAGATAGTGCGGCAGTGATGACCGTTAGCGACAAGGCTAACGACAAATACGACACGCTTGCAGGGTTCTACTGCGTGGCCGTACCTGGCGAAGAAATGGTTTTAAAAGGCGACATCAATAAAGGATGGAGCTTTGGTGGCAGCAAGTTCTATCGCGAACTTAACGAGGTGGAACAGGCCGTACAGCCAATCAACTTGGAGATAAGGGACTTTACTGCGGAATGGAACAAGCTAATGGCGGCTGGAAAGATAAACGATGACGTGGAGAAGAAGTTCTCAGACCGCGAAGAGGCTTTGTATAAGAAACTTGAAACCGCATGTTTGGCATTTGCAAAGGCACATCCCGACATGGAGGCTGCTGTTAGTTTACTTAACTATTTGAACGTGGAGAGTTCGGAAAAGCTCGTTAAGTTGCTTAACCCCAAGGTGCTTAACGGACGTATGAAGGCTTATGTTAACCCACGAATTAACCAACCCGACATAGAACCGTTGTCGGTTCCCGAATAAAGAGAGCCTTTTAAGTAAATAAAACAAAAACATATTGCGGCCATATCCCATTTGTTCAGCATGTGGGGTGGCCGCAACAACTCGCGGCCGAACCATAGTTTGGTTATGTATATCAGGCCGGTATAAGATTGTATCAGTGAATAAATGAAGATGAGAAAAGTGTTAATGCTGTTGGCTTTCTTCGCCTTGTGCCTTGCTGCAAGAGCTCAGAAAACCGACAAGGGCAATTTTGTGACCAAGGTAAATGCAATACCCAAAGGCTATAACTTTTGGGTTTATACGCCCACTGAGTACGAAGTGGACCAGCATCCCTTGCCATTAGTAATCTTTCTGCATGGTGCCAGCCTATGTGGCAACAACTTGCAACGCGTTCGTCGCTATGGAGTTCTCGATGCAATAGACCGCGGAAAGATTATCCCTACACTTGTTGTGGCACCTCAAAATCCAGGGGGAGCATGGAGTCCGCAGAAGATTAACGACCTTTTGGAATGGACCAAAGCCCACTATAAGGTAGATACCACGCGCGTTTATGTGCTGGGTATGAGCTTGGGGGGCTACGGAACGATGGACTTTGTGGACGCATACCCAGAGAAAATTGCTGCAGCCATGGCACTTTGTGGGGGCTGTTCGCGCAACGATGTCAGCGGAATTGGCCTCGTTCCGATGTGGATAATGCACGGAACTGCCGACAGAGCGGTACCAATGAAACAATCGGAAGTGGTGGTAAACAAGCTTAAAGCCCAAGGCAACGACAAACTTTTACGTTACGATTGGATTCAAGGCGGCTCGCACGGGTTGCTGGCACGATTGTTCTACCTACAAAAAACCTACGATTGGCTCTTTTCGCATTCGCTACGCGACAGCCCCCGAACGATAGACATGCACTTCGAAATAACTCGTGCAGACATCAACCAGACCTATCAAGAACTAAAAAGATTGCCTTCGTGGTATGATAACGACTGATTTTGTAGCTAAAAATCAAGGGGGGGTATCCTTTAAACAACGAACAGCAGCGCACGTATGCACCAGTACAGGCAGCTTGTAGTGACACTACAAAGGTGCTTGTACTGATGCTACAAGATACTTGTACAGACCTTCAAACTGCTTGTAGTGCAACCACAAGCGGCTTATAGACCCACTACAAGCGGCATTGTACCGATACATTGCTTGCAACTGGATGGCAGATGTATTTCTAAAACCATTTCTTTTATTATCCAAGGCGAAAGCACCTTTTAGCTCTTTTCACCCTTATATCCCTTTAAGGTAACCTTTTTCACTCCTTCCCTTTAACCACGTTCTTCCTTATTTTCACAAGATACTCCTTCATTCCGTCGGCATCTTTCCTGTCGATGATGTCGAGCAGATTGTTTAATTCGTCGCGGATGTGGCCCACTTGTTCTGCTGTATAAGGGTTGAAAAGAATTTCACGCAACAAAAAGTCGTCCTCACCCAATACGCCACGCGCAATGTTAAGATGGCGTTTGAACGTTGTTCCGGGCGCATCTTGCGGTTTCATCACCGCAGCAAACACAAAAGTACTTACAAAGGGGATGCTTAAAGAATAGGCCACGGTGCGGTCGTGTTGTTCAAACGTGTACTCATGAATGTTCAATCCCAGCCTACTGTACAAGTCGCGAAAGAAGATACGCCCCATATAATCGCCCTCGCTGATGATAATAGCGTTCTCATCGCTCAGCTGATTGAGGTTGGCGAAGGTTGGTCCGAACATCGGGTGCGACGAGACAAAGGGATGATTACAACCTTCGTAATACTCGTACAAACCCGTTTTAACCGATGCGATGTCGCTCACGATGCACTGTTGGGGCAGAAAAGGCATCACCGACTCAAACGCCGCGATGGTGTATTTCATCGTTACGACATTGATGAGCAACTGCGGTTCAAACTGTTTCACCTCTTCCAGCGAAGTGAAACGCGCGCAATTGTATGTAAACCGCATTTTGCGCGGCTCTTGGTCGTAAACGGCAACCTCGTGTTCAAAGCTCAACAAGTCGGTGAAAAAGCTTCCCATCTTGCCTGCGCCCAGTATTAATATCTTCATCTTTCTACTTGTTTATAATCTCTATCTGTTGTCTAACCGACTCTTCGTGCACACTTTCGAACACCGTTGCCACAAATTCGGGACTCATACCACACAACGCACCTTGCGCACCACGTTTCTCTAATATTTCATTATAGCGGCTAGCCTGAAACACAGTCATGTTATGTTCCTTCTTATACTGCCCAATCTGTCTGCAAACACGCATGCGCTTGGCCAGCAGTTCCATCAATTGGTTGTCCAAGTCGTCTATTTGTTGGCGCAATTGGATAATTCCTTCCTGCATCTGGCTTTTGTCTCGCACGATTAGTAGCGACAAAATATAGTCCAACACGTCGGGCGTAACCTGCTGTTTGGCATCGCTCCACGCCTTGTCGGGGTTGCAATGGCTTTCCACAATCAGTCCGTCGAAGCCCAAATCCATAGCTTGCTGACACAGCGGGGCCACCAATTCGCGCCTTCCGCCGATGTGACTTGGGTCGCAGATGATGGGCAAAGCGGGTATTCTGCGGCGCAGTTCTAGCGGTATCTGCCACATAGGCGAGTTGCGATACATTTTGTTGTCGTAGCTCGAAAAGCCGCGATGTATGGCCGCCAACCGCTTAATGCCTGCCTGATTGATACGTTCCATGCCGCCTATCCACAATTCCAAATCGGGGTTCACAGGGTTTTTAACCAACACAGGCATATCCATTCCGCGCAAACTATCGGCCAAAGCCTGCATCGCAAAGGGGTTGGCACAGGTGCGTGCGCCAATCCAAAGGATGTCAACCCCATGTTTAAGGCACAGTTCCACGTGTTCGGGTGTGGCCACTTCGGTGGCAATGAGCATGCCCGTTTCCTCCTTTACACGTTTTAGCCACGGCAAAGCGGCCTCACCATTGCCTTCAAACCCACCCGGCTTTGTGCGTGGTTTCCATGCGCCTGCCCTGAAAATATGGCATCCTTTCTGTGCCAAAGCATTGGCAGCCTGCATTACTTGCTCTTCGGTTTCGGCCGAACAGGGTCCGGCCATCACGATGGGGCGTTCGTTATCACTAGGTAAGTTAAGGGGTAATAAGTCTAGTTCCATATCTTTTTTCCTATTGTATCGTTGTTACTTGGGGTTAATGGGTTTATGAGTTGTTGAGCTCGCAAATTGTTTGGCCTTTAAAATTTTCCTGAATTTATACGTTCTTTTTCGTTCCTCGAAAAGTGCGTTTTCTCGCCATGACAATGTCCGAGCAAGCTCGACATTGTTCATTTGGCTTAACGAAAACGTTCTTTGACTTATCATCAATGGTTCGTGTGATAGAACTAGTAAGCTTAGAACTTAAAAACTCATTAACTGATTAACTCATTAACTTAAAAACTCAATTTACTTGTTGCCGACAATACGCTGCAACGCCTCTTCCATTCGCTCTTCTTTCGCGCACAGCGAAATGCGTATATAGCGTTTGCCGTTGCTACCAAAGACAAATCCTGGAGTAACAAACACGCCGTGATGGTGAAGTAACTGTTCGGTAAGTTGTTCGGCATCGGCCATGTTGTCGGGTATTCGCCCCCATAGGAACAACCCCGTTTGTTGTGGGTCGAAAGTACAACGCAAGGCCTTCATTATCTTCTCGGCAATGGTTCTTCGGCGCAAGTACACCTCCTTATTATATATGGTGTGCCATGCCGTGTCGTTTCCTGTCAGTGCCTCGGCAGCTGCCAGTTGAATGCCGCGAAACGTTCCGCTGTCTATGTTGCTTTTAACTTTAAGAATCCATTGCACCCATGTGGCGTTGCTAACACACATTCCCACGCGCCACCCTGGCATGTTATGGCTCTTGCTAAGCGAGTTTAATTCGATGCAGCAGTCTTTTGCGCCGTCTACTTGCATAATAGACATCGGTTCGCTGTTCAAGATAAGCGAGTAAGGGTTGTCGTTCACCACTACGATGTTGTGCTTTCGGGCGAAGTCAACCAACCTTTCGTAGGTCTTCATCATGGGCTTTCCACCAGTTGGCATGTGCGGATAGTTGGTCCATAATAGCTTAACACGACTTAAATCCATACTTTCCAGCTCGTCGAAGTCGGGTTGCCATTGGTTTTCTTCGCGCAGATTATAGTTCAAAACCTCCACGCCAAGCAACTTACTGAGCGAAGTATAGGTGGGATAACCAGGATTGGGCACCAACACTTGGTCGCCTACATTGGCGAAAGCCAGAGTAACATGCAATATACCCTCCTTGCTCCCAATAAGCGGCAACACTTCGCTTTGCGGATTTACGTCCACGCCGTACCACCTACCATAATATGCAGCCATAGCTTTAAGCAATTCGGGCGTGCCCTTCGTGGGTTGGTAGCCGTGTGCATCTTCGCGTTGCGCCACCTCACATAGTCGGGCGATGGTATTGGCAGAAGGGGGCAAGTCGGGCGAGCCAATAGCCAAACTAATAATGTCGTTTCCCTTGGCCACCAGCTGTGCCACCTCTTTCAGCTTACGGCTAAAATAGTATTCTTGCACCGTGTCGAGCCTTTGTGCAGGCTTTATGTCAAGTGTTTTATTGTTTCCCATCTTCATATTCTCCTAAAATTTTAAGTCTTTTGGTAAGCGGAACAATGGCGTCTATACTTTGGTGATAACGCGTTACGTTGTCGAACGTAACGTCAACATAGAACAAATACTCCCATTCGTGGCCGATAACGGGCAACGATTGTATTTTGGTGAGGTTAATGTTATAGAACGAAAGGATGGTTAGCACCTTAGACAAGCTGCCCTCTTCGTGAGGGAGCGAGAACACCAAGCTGGCTTTATTGGCATGTTCCCAGGGTCGAAGGCTACCTGCACGTTGCGGATGGCACACCACAAGAAAACGCGTAAAGTTGTGCTTATTGTCTTCAATGTGGTCTTCAAGTACTTTCAATCCATACAATTTGGCTGCCGAGGCATTACAGATAGCAGCCCAACCGCGCTGTTTTGTTCGTGCAATAAATTCGGCCGAACCTGCTGTGTCTTCCGCCTCCACAGCTTTAAGCTTGGGATGTCGTGCCAAAAACTCCCTACATTGCATCAAAGCCACGGGGTGCGAATGCACTTCGCTCAGTGAATGCCAATCGTCTTCGGGCAGACAACAAATGGAATGCTCGATGTGCAGCTTATGTTCGCCCACGATGGTGGTGCCCGATGCACGTAACAACTCGTAGTTATGCAGCAACGAGCCTGCAATGGTGTTCTCGATAGCCACCATTCCAATGACCGTTGGGTCGTTGGCAATCTGGTTGAACACCTCTTCGAAGGTGTTACAATATATTCCTTGCACCTGCTCGGTGGCGAAATATTGGTGTGCGGCGATGTCGTGGAACGAGCCGGCAATGCCTTGTATGGCTATTCTCTTCATATCTGTTAGAATAAAAAAACATCCCGCCTCAATTGATTGAAGCGGGATGTGACTGTTATTATCTAATTGCTTATATTCTTGTTAATGTTGGCACGCATCTTCCCGCTTTACATTTTGCCTGTAAAGTAAAAGTAAAAGAAGTATGCGTTAAAGCTCAACATATTGCCTTATTTCATTGTTTATTTCTGCAAAAGTATTACTTTAATTCTTATTTACCAAGAAAATCATCACTTTTTTAGTGCCGTCTAGCGTTTTTTATTCACCTTTAAGACTGGCTTTCATTATCATCCGTCTCATTGTTAGCCATGTTGACAGATATTCTCTCCCCTATTTCCTTATGCCAAGAACTACTCCAGACTCCTCTTTAATTGGCTAACTGGCCAAATTACAACCCCACAAGCCGATGGAGTAACAAACCCATGAACTAAAAAAACAGACGAACTCACCACCTTTTGCAACAACATTTATTGCGAAATATTTTGCTATCCCCCCTTTTTTTCATACCTTTGCAACCGCAAAACGCGCACATCAGGCGTTGCGATACTGGTTCCGTAGCTCAGTTGGATTAGAGCAACAGCCTTCTAAGCTGTGGGTCTTGGGTTCGAACCCCAACGGAATCACTTAAAGAGGGACACCTAAAACAGGTGTTCCTCTTTTTGTTATTGCCCCAATGTATGCCTTTGCGCCCACTATAACCTTGTTGGTGTGAGCATTAAGGCGCATAAACAATTCTTTATCCCAAAGAGTGGCTTTCTCGCATATTATTCGTACTTTTGCCTTAGCAACATGCTGGGTAGAACATTTTTCTTGCAACGCAGAAACAAGCCAATGCGCGAAGTGGCTAAATGCCAAGTTACTTACTTGTTGCCAAGAAGGGCATAACCTGCTTAAATTCGGAGGCTTGCACAATGAAGCAGTCTTACTTGGAAGATTACTTGCTATGGACATTCTGACACATTTCAGAACGATAGAAGAGCTAACGAAGACACTCGCACGCGAACAGACATTGCTAAGCGAGATGTTTGAAAAGCGAAAGCTGTTGAAGTTTCCGCGAGGGCTGGCCATCGACCTGGTGGGAGGAAACGAAACCCGACTAAAACGTCTGGTGGACTATGGCGTGCTTGTGGAAACAGGTAACACCGTTGAAATTGAAAGCGACTACCTGAACTTCTTTGAAGAGGTGCTGAACGTGAATGAAGAAATAAGCGTGTTGAGCGTGCAAGAATGTATCAACACGCTGAAAGAGCATATCGGCTATTTTCTGCAAGAAAACAACGTTAACCGTAAGGCCGGCTATCAAGACAGCGTGAGGCAACTGTTGAAGAAGACGGGATTTAGAACTTTGAAGAATGTGGTTGACCTGAAACGCAACATGGATAATGCCTATAAGCAAGAGCCTACCTACAACATAAAGAAACAACGACTGAAAAACCTGGACGAAAAAAGCCACAGCATACGGGCAATGATAAAAGAGTGCGAAAAGCTGATGGATACCGAACAGGCCTTCTTCATCATGGCCAACGACCCACACATGGCTAAGACGTGCAGCGACGTGAGGCACGATTTTGTTGAGGCCTATCATGCCTTGATGGAAATAGACAGGCAGATTATTGTGTACATCAACCAAATTGACTTGCAAAACCAGCTGTATAAGAAGATACGCAAGCTGAAATACCTGCAAGACCAACTGCTTATAAAAACCGACACAAACATTGTGCAGGTGCTTGAAGACACGAACCCACTATGGATGGAAGGTAGGCAGTACAGCAAAATACGCCTTTCGCTGGAAATGCTGAGAGAGAACGAAGGGGTGGCAAAGGTGCTAAGGCGAATTGCCGAACACAACGGTGTGCAGAAAACAGCACGCACAGAGGCGGAGCCACTGACCGACGAGGACTTGCAGGAACATGTGCAACAGTTGAAGGAGGTGGACCCAACAGAAGTGTGGAACGCTTTTGCGGCATCGGGATACAACCTGTTTGAGTTCGTTCTGGCATACAACTATAAGGTAGAACGCAACATCGAAGACCACGCCACCCTATTTTGCCAACTGGTTATACTGCATGCCGACGAATGCAAGCTTACTGGCGAATATGCAACTTATCAAGACATTGAATATCCCATCGTCTATGCGAAATAATACACAACGAATATACGAACGACTGAGCCGAGGAGAGTTTCTATCGGTGGACAGTACAGACAGTACGGTTAGGCATCTGTATGAAGACATAGAAGAGAACATGAACGACTATGCCGACTACTTTAAGGAAATAGGACTAAGGCTTGAAACGGGCAACGGATACTTCTACCTGTCGCGAACGGTGGAAAACAAACAAGCCATAGAGAACAAGCTGGAGAGTTTCGCCAAATGGCTAGACTACCTTGACTTCCTGAAATGTTATAACCAGTCGTTTACGGCCGGCTATCAGTTTCGTAAGAGCAACCTGATAGAACAGATAAGTCTTGACATTGAATTGAAGGAGAAGGCCGGACACTTGTTTAAGAAATATGGTGTGGGTTCTAACTTAGAGATTGTAAACAAGCTGCTGCAAGAGATGGGAAACATGGGCTTTGCCGAATGCGTAAGCGAACAAGACGAGACGTACAAGGTTACTTCGGCATTTCGCTATGCAGAAGAACTTGTTAACATGATACAAATAGCCAACGAAGATGAAGTTCCTGAATAAAATCGTGTTTGTAAATAGCGCCAATATTCCGTATGCTGAAATTTCGGTAGACGGAAACGTGCACTTCACAGGTACGCAGGGCGTGGGCAAAAGCACCGTGTTGCGCGCGCTCTTGTTCTTCTATAACGCCGACAAACATAGGCTGGGCATTCAGCAAGGGCAGAAATCGTTTGACGAGTTTTACTTCCGCCAATCTAATTCGCACATCCTTTATGAGGTGATGCGCGACAATGGCGCATACACCATCTTGGTGAGCCGTTACCAAGGGCGTGCGTCGTGGCGATTTATTGATGCGCCTTATCAGCGCGAATGGCTGGTAGACGAAGACAAACAGGTGCTGAGCGACTGGGTGAAGATACGCGAACGCATTGACAAGAACATTGCTGTAACAGCAAGGATTGATTCGGGCGTGATGTTCAGAGACATCATCTTTGGAAACACGCGCGACAATAAGTACACACGCTATGCGCTATTGCAGAGCACCCACTATCAGAATATACCCCGAAGTATACAAAACGTTTTCTTAAATACGAAGCTTGATGCCGACTTCGTGAAGAATACCATCATACAATCGATGACCGAAGAGGAACTGCCCATTGACTTGCAAACCTACCGACGGCTAGTAACCGACTTTGAACGCGAGTATGATGAGATTGACTGCTGGTTTAGGCAGGCACGAGACGGCAGCTACCCCGTGCGACAACAAGCATCGAAGATTGCTGAACAAGGTAGGAAGGTTGTGGCCTTAGACCAACAACTGAGGGATGTTTGGCACATGCTGAACCATGCGGTGGCCGACAACGAACAACAGATACCACTGTTGGAGGCAGATGCAGCAGAGACCAAGACGGCCATAGAGAAAGAACGCAACCGCGAAAAGGAACTTACGGCCGAATATAATAAGGAAAAAGACTCGCTTAACCAGAAACTGGGTGGCAAGAAACAAAAGTTAGATGAGGTGTTGCAGGCAAGAAAAGAATTTGAGGCTATGGGCATCGAAGACAAACTGAAACTTGCCAGTCGGGAAGACACGATAAAGAAAGAGGCTGACAATAAGCAGACTTTGCTAAACGACTTGTTGAAGACCCATGCCTCGATTGAGGAGAAATACAACATTGCCAAAGCTAAATTGGAGAATGCGCAACAAGCATTTGACAACGACCAAAAAGAACGTTTCTACCAAGAACAAGACAAGATACAAGCAGAACGTAAGCGGCTGGAAGACGAACGAACGAAAAACAGAAACCAAAGAACGGACGCTTTTGCGGCATGGCGGCACGAGTCGGACGAACGTTTGCAGGCGTTGCAGGCCGAACAACATAGGGCTGACGCTGCATTGAAAGAACTAAAATCGTGGCATCCCTTAGCCAACGAGATGCAAACCATAGCGGAGCAGATTAGGACATTAGACGTAAAGGAGAAGGAAAATGCCGCACAGCAGGCTGTTGTTAAAAGTCAGATGGAACAACTTACGGCCGAATTTGAAATGAAGGAGGCCGAACTGAAAAAGATTGCACAACGCGAACAAGAAGAGTTTGAGGCTAGCCGCTCATCATGTCGCGAGCAGATTGCAAAGATAGAAGGTTTGTTGTCGCATCTGGATGGTTCGTTATACCAATGGCTGAACGAGAATGTAGAGGGATGGGAGAACACTATCGGCAAGGTGGTTGACGAGGAGAGAGTTCTTTATGCACAAGGTTTGGAACCACAGGTGGACACTTTGGCCGAGGGTTTGTTTGGCGTGCGACTTAACTTATCAGATGTAGATGCAACACATCGCACCCCCGACGAATATCGAAAGGAAAAGAAAAGGCTTGAAGAACAGCTGCAACAGATAAACCGCAAACTGAACGATTTACCCCTTACGCTTGAAGAAAACACGGCAAAACTTGGAAAGAAGTATGCCACAATGCTGAACCCCTTGCGCCAAAAAGCAACCCATCTGCGGGTGGAAGAAGAACAGATACCTACGAAACGACAAGACCTGCAAAACCAACAGCACAAGCAGAAAATGGACGAACAGGAAATGATTGAACGAGAAAAGGAGGTGCGCGAGCGGGCCTTTAACGCGGCTTTGCTTTGTGTGCAGGCGGAGAAGGATGAACGGGAGCGACACGAAACACAGCATAAAAAGGAACTAAAAGAACTGGACTTGCACTTCAATAGACAATCGAAGGAGTTTGACGGTAAGCTCAGCGCATTTAAAACGGCTTTGGAAACAGAGACAAAGGCCCGACAGAAAGATTTTTACAACCAAAAGAAACAATTGGAGGAGCAACAAAAGGCGGAGCTGGCAGGGAAAGGCGTAGACGTGAACTTGCTGGGGCAATATCGCCAGGCAATAGAACAACTTGAAGCCTTGCTACAACAAATAGACAACGAACGGCCTATGGTTATTAGGTATCGCGACGCTCAGCAGAACCTCTTTGCTAAGGAACCCGAAATAAGAAAGGACATAAAGGACATTGAGCAGCAACTAGCCAGGATGAGTAAGCGATATGAGGATAAGAAAACAAGGGTGGAAAAGAAACGGCAGGAACAGGAAGAACGACAAAAGACCATTGGTAAAGACCTTGCTCGTCGCCGCGAAGGACTGAACTTGTATCACCAAATGGTGGAGAACGAACATCTTGTTCCCGAAACACTGCTTGCAGACAACAAACCTGTTGCAACTAAGCAAGACTGCCAACAGCTGTTGAGCCTGCTAAGAGGTTCGGTTAATCAGAAACGTGAAACGATTGAAAGGCTAAAAGACTTTGTGGTGAACTTTAACCGGAACTTTAAGCCGCAAAACGCGTTCCACTTCAACACGATGCCGATTACAGACAACGAATACTTGCAAATAGCTGCCGACTTGCAAGACTTTATGGACAATAACAAGATTGAGGAGTTTCGCAGGCGCACTAGCGAGCATTACAAGGACATACTTGGCCGAATCTCTACCGAGATTGGCAGTTTGCTGAAACGAAGGTCGGATGTAGACGGCGTAATACTAGACATTAACCGCGACTTCGTAGAGAAGAACTTTGCAGGCGTAATCAAAAGTATTGAACTGAGAGCGGACGAATCGTCGGACAGGCTGATGCAATTGCTCATGTCTATTCACAACTACACCGCAGAGAATGCCTTCTCGATTGGTGAGCTGAACCTCTTTTCTGACGATAATCGCGATGAGGTGAACCGTAAGGTAGTGGATTACCTCAAAAGTCTTTCGCATCAGTTGCAGAACGAGCCAAGCCGAACAACTGTTTCGCTAGGCGACGCATTCCGTTTGCAGTTTCGCGTAAAGGAAAACGACAACGACACCAATTGGGTTGAACGCATCAACAATGTGGGGTCTGATGGTACAGACATTCTGGTGAAGGCAATGGTGAACATCATGCTCATCAATGTGTTTAAGAAAAAGGCCGCCCGAAAGAGCGGAGAATTCATCGTGCACTGCATGATGGACGAGATTGGACGACTGCACCCGAACAATATCAAGGGCATTCTGCAATTTGCCACCTCGCGTAACATTTATCTTATCAACAGTTCGCCAACATCGTACAACCCTTACGACTATAGATATACCTACTTGTTGAGCAAGCAGGGCGTGAAAACGCGAGTGGAAAAATTGTTGAAACGTAACCCCTAAGATTATGGCGATAGGAAAAGCGATACAAAATTTGGTTGCTGGGGAACAGGTGGCAGGGTCTAAAATAGGTGGAAAGCTACTCGAAGAACTGCTATCGGAGGGCTTGCTTGTGGTTGTTGCTCGTGGTTCGAGGAAGTCGTACCGCGCTCGCAACATTGAAATGTTGAAGAGATTTCTTACAGACAGGGACGAAAGCTATCGTGTACTTGAAGTGGAGAACGCAGAAACACGTGCTGCTATGGCCAACAAAACGGGTAATTCGAAGTTGATGACGATCCGTTCGTGTCCTGGTTTTCCTGTTAACAGCTACGAACCCATTGCGTGTCTGCTAAACGATGAGCCATTTGTGGTTAATCCGCATGAGGGTAGCTTTTTGTTCGTGACACAATGGGAGGGTTTTAGAATACCTGCCGACGTTATCGTTATCGGAATAGAGAACATGGAGAATTTTAGGCTAATTCGCAAGCAAAAGAAGTTCTTTGAGAATTATCTGCGCGCGCATGCACTGCCCACCAAAACGCTTTTCGTGTCGCGTTACCCACAATCCAACGACCTAAGGAAATGGCTCACAACCATACCCAATCGTTATCTGCATTTCGGCGATTTCGACTTGGCAGGAATACACATCTTTCTGACAGAGTTTGAACGACATATTGGAACTGAACGTGCATCGTTCTTAATCCCTTCTGACATTGCCGACCGATTGAAATCGGGGTCTAGCCGGCGATATGATGAGCAGCATGCCATGTTTAAAGAGATGCAGACTGATGTGCGAGAGCTTGGACAACTAATAACGCTCATCCATCAAGAACGGAAAGGTTACGACCAAGAGGGATATATATAAATAGGTGTTTGGCTAAATAATGCCAAGGAGGAACTATCCCAAAAATCAGGCTTGCCGTGCTCGGGGAAGTTCTTCTGAACTAGACAAAAGAGAAAGTATATACATGACGAGTATTCAAATCATTCGGGGCGACTTTCAAAAAGAACTGAAATTGCCCATCGCCGAAGGAGTAAAGGCGGGGTTCCCCTCGCCTGCCGACGACTATATACACGAGACGCTCGATTTCAATCACGACCTCATACGCAATCCCGAGGCCACATTCTATGGCAAAGTGGAAGGAGACTCGATGATAGAGGCTGGCATATGCAATGGAGACATTGCCGTTATCGACCGCTCTATTGAGCCAAGAGACGGGGATGTTGTGGTGGGCTACATCAATGAAGAGTTCACCATCAAGTATCTCGACCTTAGCCATCGCCAGGAAGGATACATAGAACTGCGTCCGGCCAACTCAAACTTCAAGCCCATAAGGATTGATGAAGACGACGCTTTTGAGGTGTGGGGCGTGATTGTTTGGACAATTAAAAACTGGAGAAAATACTAGGAAATGTACGGTATTGTTGATTGCGATAATTGCTACGTGTCGTGTGAGCGTGTATTTAGGCCCGACCTGAATGGCAAACCCGTTGTTGTGCTCAGCAATAATGATGGCTGTGTGGTGGCACGTTCGAACGAGGCCAAGCGCATGGGCATCAAAGCCGGCATGCCCTACTATCAGCTAGCAGAGCTGTTCCCTAATCAAGACATCGCCGTATTTTCGTCAAACTACGAACTATATGGCGAATTGACAGGACGCGTGGTGGAGATTATCAGGAAAGAATCGCCTGCATACTTCCGATATAGCATCGACGAGTGTTTCGTTTATTTTAATGGAATAGGCCAGCTGGACTTGAAGGATTGGGGAGAAAAGTTACACAAGAGGATTAAGCGTAGCGTAGGAATACCAACAAGCATTGGCATCGCTACCAACAAGACACTTGCAAAGATGGCTGGTCATTTTGCTAAGAAACACCTGGGGTATCACCATTGTTGCCTTATCGACAACGATGAGAAACGTGTTAAGGCACTGAAACTTTTTCCTATTAGCGAGGTTTGGGGGATAGGGCGGCGTTATGCCACACGCCTCCAAGCAATGGGCGTGCAAACGGCGTTCGATTTCGCTGAGCGTAATCTTTCGTGGGTAAGAGCTACATTTAAAAACATCGTGGTTGAACGAACATGGCGCGAACTGAACGGAGAAGATTGCATACCTAATGAGGAACTGGCTAAGAAGAAATCTATTTGTATGAGTCGCTCTTTCAATGGTATGATAACAGACCTTGATGGACTGCGCACCCACGTGTCTAACTTTGCCGCCCGATGCGCAGAGAAACTGCGTCGGCAAGGAACGGTTGCCTCCATCGTTGGCGTATTCCTTCACACTAATGCCTTCCGCGAGGACTTACCGCAATATTGGAACTTTCAAGAAATGCGACTCATTACGCCCACTAACAACTCCATAGCCATTGTAAAGGCCGCCAACAATGTGCTGCAAAAATTATATCGACAAGATTATCATTATAAGAAAGCTGGTGTTATTGTCATGGGAATAGCGCCAAACGCTCCCATCCAACAAGACTTCTTCGACATAACTGCCGAACAGATTGAGAAACTGCGCCGACTGGATGCCATCGTCGACCACCTTAACAAAATTAATGGCACAGAGTTTATCGTTCTTGGCAGTCAACAATATACATCTAAAGGCTGTGAGGGAAAAGCTTATTCCTTTGCTAATGCCATTAAACATGAGTTTAGGAGCAAAAATCCAACCACTCGCTGGAAGGATATCATAACATTGAAATAACGTTCATCCTAACTTTTA
>NZ_GG740072.1:1232015-1233813 GCF_000162415.1 Prevotella sp. oral taxon 317 str. F0108
AACTTTTAGGCTGACGAAGGCTTACATTTGTCTTGCTAAACCAAATTGGTGCAAATGGCGGCTTTTGGGAATAGAAATTCATTTTGCCTGCATTTACAACCATCCCCATTTTGCATCAAAGCCAAGCCTCGCGAAAATCGATTTTTTGCGGCAAGGTGAGCGGTTGGTGGACGGAAAGGGCACTCATAATGTTAAATTTCTTACTGAAAACCAAACAAAAACGATTATATTGTATACACGCGCATGGGCAACGGCACGGTAAACACGTACGCTTACGACCGCCAGAGCAAGCGGTTGCTGGAATGCATTAAAAGTCAAGACGATTTCATCGAGTTAAAAATGAAATCAAGCCTTATACACAGCAGATTTTATTTTGATTTCTTGGCATCGTTAGCCAGTGACACCTTGTGTAACATTTCCAATTTTGCTTTGACGTACAAATAGTTTTTTCCATTGGTGGTATGCGCTTGTGTTTCTTCCATCAATGCGCCTTGGCATCTATTTGACGGGGGACTTATAGTTCTCAATATCACATACCCCCTTTTAAGGTTTAAAGAAGTATATACAGGAAGACTTTCCGAGAAATATGCAGGTGTGATGTATGCTTGCTTAGCAAGATAATCGAAGAAGAGGAATTTGCTCTCGTCTGTGGCTGCATTGTAAACGGCATATACACCAATCTTTCCTCGCCCATCCTGCCCTGTTAGATTCGTCAAGAAATCTATGGAACTGCCATCCAAACAATATACCCTTATTAGCTCTTCTTCAAAACATCCATGTCGAAACATCAAGAGAGAGACACAAGATGTATCATTCTCTTCTGTAAAAATAAAAAGAGAATCTTGGCATTGCTGAACAGAATCCATAGAGTGAGCGTTAGACCGCCCACAAAAAAGATAAAACAACACACAAGTTATAAATATCATAGTTTTGTTCATAGAAGGTACTCCTTATTTCCTTAACCACCCAAGAATTCTATTGTTTTTTATCTGCCAGCTCTTGCCATTTCTTTGCAACTCAATACAAGCCCGACTTTTCCCCCAAGGACCTGGATTTTGCTGAATAATCTCTATGTTACTGTCAGTAACCCTAGAAACGATTGCGACATGCCCATAGGGATTGAGTATGTAGGAATCAAATACTAACAAATCACCCTTCTGAGGTTTAACATGGTCTCCATTCGTATACTGAAAAAGTGCTCGAGCAGTATTTAAGGAACCATTGGATAACTTTTTGTCAAAAAAGGCTTTCGCATGTCCATACGTATCGGGCATACGATGGTGATAATGCAGATAGTAATATCGTTTCACAAATTCCACACATTGGTATCGAACTCCTACATTATAGCCATCAATGATATTCCGTCCAGACGATTGGCCTGTGCCTCCATTATAGTAGACGTAAACACCATCAAGGCTATCAATAGGAACTCCCCTGCTTAATGTGGGATTCAAATTAACATGAGTAACACACCAATAGCTTATCATTAACAGGATAATTCCAGACAATGTATAATATATTACCTTTTTTACCATGAAACCATATTAACTTTTAAAGTTAGCACAAATAGAAGAGAGTTCTTATCTATGTATTTCCAAACTAATACTACCCCTCCCTCCATGTATGAAGTACTGAACAAAATTACATAAAATTCGTGATTTAAATCTTGTGCAGATAGAAAAACTGCAGAGAACACCCTGGAATGTGCAGTGGCAAAAAGAAAACATCAAGACCGGCATGGGTTCTCAAATAAAACATGTCGGGACGCTTTCTCAATACAGATGCAGACTTTGATAAG
>NZ_GG740072.1:1234844-1241130 GCF_000162415.1 Prevotella sp. oral taxon 317 str. F0108
TGCTTTTGGTTTTCCCATAACTCAAAGTAGAACGGAAATTACATATATTTATTTTGTGTAAATTAATTTTGTTCACTTACTTAAATAAAAATATTTAAATCATATACCTACTCTAATAAGCTTTTCGGTTTTCGCTCCTTTTTTATTAAGTTGGCTGTCTGGTCAGCACAATATTCTGTAGCCTTTGAATCGAATTGATATCAGATTAAAAGTATTTTGGTTTTGCTACTATTTCATGATACCGTCGTCCGTATCTTTGAGGTTGATAGTCTTGTCAACTGACACATATTTCTTGCCTCGACTCATACGCCATGAGACGCTGATGGAAACTTGGTTACCGCTAGCTCTGTCATAAACAGTGGTTAGCTTGTGGAGGTCACGATTGAGGATTTCGTCTTCAATTGACTTATAGTTCTTGATGAAAGGATTTGTCCATAAGAGAGAAAACTGCCAATCTTTGTACTGATAGGATGCTTGAATGGTAGAATAAGCACCATTATATCCCCTTTTCTCACCTTCTAAAAAGCGATTACCGTTGTCAATATAACCGTGCAAGGTGAAGTTACCAAGGTATGCAGTCACGCTTCCAACATAGAACCATGAAGTGTAGAAATGCGAGTAGTCGTTACCGTAGTTGAAGCATCGTTGCATACCTCCGTATACTGATGCCTGCAACTTTTCTGGCAGTATCCAGTAGCTGACGTATCCGGCCAAACGTAACAAATCCATCTCTTTCTGATTTATCTGGGTGTAAATGAACTTGCCATCTGATGTTCGTTCATAATGCACCATATTGGGTTTGATACAATGGCGATAGAATCCTTCAACGTAAGTGTTCCATCGCTGGTTGTTGTAGGATAAGCGCAATGACTGATCTATATCGCGACCTGGTTTTAGGCTTGGATTTCCTACAGTCATTTCTAAACTGTTTGTCTGAATCGTTGCATCATTTATCATTGCGATGCGAGATGCCCTGTCCTCTATCTCGAAACTATAGCGCAGTTTCATCATATGTGGGAAGTTGTAGGATAGCAGTGCTATGGGGCGAAACGTCCAGAAATCATAGTTGTGCTTATTCTGAAAGTAATGAATGTAACTTGAGCCTAAACCTAATACATAGCGGAAATCTTTTAGCGTTCCTTTTATTTCGCTAAAAATATAGAGGTTGTGCTGGTTCATCTCTGCCAAAGCTGAGGCATCGCCTATATAATCATTCTTCGTATATTTATAGCGATGATTCAAACCAGCCGATAGAGTGAAAGGCTTTAATCGATTCTCATAAACCACCTCCGAGAGCGCAGAGGCAGTCTTGCCGTTCACTTTATACTGATAAGGCGCTCCTTCATCGTAATAGTTCTTATTTGTTGTGCTTATGTAGGTGCCTACAGTATTGGCAGTAATCGATTGGCAAGGAGTGAGTTGACGGAAGAAGTAGAGGTCAATACCCAGGTCGCTACCACGAGAGGAGTTTGACAGCGTGGCTTCATATTGCTGTAAGCCATCTGTTATCCTTCGGAGGTGATAATCCTTCGGTATATTCCTGAAATTTTTATAAAGCGTAGCTTGAAACAGATAAGCCGTAGTATCAGCTAGACTGTAGGTCAACTTTACATTATGTGAAACTTCCTTTTTTAGAGATTCCAAATCGTTACGTTCTATAGTGTAAAGGTAGCCATCGCTCAGTGTGTAATTTGCAATTTCGTTAACTTTTTGTTTATCAAACCTTCCTGCACTCGCATTATACGACAAGGCGAATAGACTCTTACCGGTATTCCATTTACCGTAAACCATACCATCTACATTGAACGATGTCAATGCTGTTGTCAGATTTGTGCCCAGTGTATAACCACTTATCATTCTGGTCTTTATATCAATAACATACGCAACATCTTCTCCATATCGAACTCCTGGATTGTCAATGAATTCAATTTTTCTGATTAGTTTTGGATCGAGTGCCAACATCTCCTCTTTGCCAATGATGATACCATTGATGCGAATCTGTACATCTCCTCTGTTGTCGATAGCAGAAATAGAATGAGCAACGTTATCCACACGAATGTTGGGTAATGCCAACTTCTGCATAATGCTGTAACCATTGTTTGAAGCATTCCTCAGAGCTTCGGTTGGATAAATTGTCTGACCATCCGCTCTATTTACTACCATAGCAGCCTTTACCGTCACTTCATCCAATACAACAGACTTTTCCTCATATTGGGCACAAAGAGAGAGTGAACAGAAAACGAGAAATAAGAAAGTATAAAAGCGTTTCATAAAAATACGTATTGAAAAGTTTATGGCTATCCGCGACCTACCAATAGGTTTCAGTTGTACACTCTGTGCTTGAATCCAGGCGTATAGGTGATAGAACCCACTAGCCTGTCGAACAACCTATCTCCAAAATAGCGACGATTGAATTTATAGCAGAACTCATTAAAGCACCTGTCAAGTGCTTGATACCTTATTGTAGCATTCTTGTTCTGAGGCATATTGTTTAATTACATTCTTAACAGTTCTTTTACGTCAATTTCTAACACCTTGGCTATCTCCATGAGATTTCCAGATTGGGCTGTGCCGAGTTAGTACACCATTTCGAGACCGTTGCAGGATCAACACCAAGTTGTTCTGCCAGCCACTTATTGGTTCGCTTCTTATCAACTAACACAACATTGATTCGGTTCAAGTCTTTATTTCCCATTAATGACAACTTGGGTTTTGCTGCAAAGATAGCATTTTTATCGCAAAAGCATTTTCCCTTTAACAGAAATAATAAAAGAGGATGTGCTATTAAATACACATCCCCTTCCTTGATAGAATATTGAGCAATTAAATTAATGTGTTGCCTTAAACTTTTGTCAGAACTTGTACTGAAGGCCTACGTTGAGACTGTTTACAATAGCTCCTGGCTTAGTGTAAATTTGAGAACTTTGATAATGTTTCTTATCCATACGATAGATAGTATGGCTATAGAATAACGCCATCTTAGAACTTACATTATAAGATATTATTCCACCAAGATTCCATGCTAACCCATTTCCAGCTTTACTTTGTACGTAAGATGGACCTAGGTACAACGAAACATCATATCGTCTTGCAGGATTTATACCAGCAATGGCATTCAAGAGATGGAAGTTGTAATCCAGTGAGTATAATTTATTCTCAAATTCTTTCTTTTCCAGTATGGCTCCCGATTTTTCCCACACCTTATCTTGCATAAACTCGGCACTAACACGTACACCATGATAACCGCCAAATCTATAACCAAAGAACAGCAAGGCATTCTTAAAGAACGGGGTCTCTTGTCCTCGGGTTCTCCATGTGTGTATGGCGGTATTCCATCCGCCACCAGCAGCAACATAGAATCCATTGGCAGGATTATAATCAATCTGCGAAGCATCCGATGAAGAAACATCTTCATTATTAGCAAGATTTTTACCTAGCAATAGGGACAAGCCAAATTTTAAGGATAATTCATCAGTCTTTGCAACAGATTGTACTTTCTCGAAACCTCTAAGCAACGAATACGTCGGTTCTATATTAAATCGTAAGTTATCAGCTAAACGCAACCATATTTGTGTTCCTAAACGCCACTCATTAAACTTGCTCTCATGAGTTGACGACTGGCCAGTTACAAACCTTATATTGCCTGTCCCTGCACCTGCAAACAGGTTTAGTCCTGCTGTCGAGTTCCAGTCATATTTCTTCTGGAAACCAAACGGGTTGAACATCAAGTCCAAAGTTCCAGCATAGAATCTTAACAGATATCTTTGTTCACCAGAAGCGTCGTTCGTCCAATCAGCGTTACTTACATGAATACCACCACGTACGCCTAATGCCGAATTTAGCCACCAGCCAAGATTAGCGTTTGCAGTAAATCCCATTGAACTTGCCCTAGATACTTCAAGACCGTTAAACCAAGTTGGACCTACATTATACTCGAATATTACGGGTTTATGTTCATAATCACATGTAAACGAGCCAACTCCATCTCCCAAAGAACCACTCATATTATATATAATACCAACATTTAAACTGTTGACATATGTTCCAGGAGTACGATAAACCTGTGCTGTCTTATACCTATTCTTCTCCATGCGATAAACAGTATGACTATAGAACACGGATAGTTCTTTCGTTAGTTGATACGAGAGAATACCACCAAAATTCCATCCTAAATCTGTACCTTTCTCGCCCAAAGCAAGGCTTGGTCCCAAATATAGGGATGCCTCCCATCTACGTCCAGGCCTTACACCTGCTATGGCATTGAGAATGTTGAATTGATAGTCAAGCGACAACATCGTATTCTTAAACTCCTGTTTCTCGTAGATGCCTGGTCCATTATAATCATTCCAAACATAATCGTACAGATATTCACCGCCTAAACGCACACCATGATACTCGTTGAAGTTATATCCTGCAAACAGTAGGCCGTTCTTCAAGAGGTCAAAGCCTCGTCCTGTGTGTCGCCAAGTATGAACTGTTGTATTCCAACCAAAACCACCTCCGAAGAAGATACCATATGGCGAACGAACACGAGCTTGTGTAGCACTATCAAGCTCTATTGTCTTATCCTTATCGGCTTTATCACGCAAAATCATAGACACACCAAGCTTTAAGGCAAGCTCATCTACATATTTTGCAACTCGTCCATGCTCAAAGCCCCTCATCCTAGAGAATGTTGGCTCAACATTGAAACGAAGATCGTCAGTCATCTTCATCCACAATTGTGCACCCATTCTAAATTCATGGAACTTGGTCTCGTAAGCTGTCATTCTACTTGTCACGAAACGTATCTTTCCGAGTCCTGTTCCCATGAACAAATTGAAACCAAATGGCATATTCCAATCATATTTGCCTCTAATCCCAAGAGGATTGAACATCAAATCAACAGTTCCCGCCAATAGTCCCAATTGGTTTTTCCGAGGTTCATTAAGATCATGAAACCAATCGGCATTACTGATGTGGACTCCACCCCTCATACCAATTGCTGAGTTTAACCATAGCCCCAAGTAGGTGTTGGCTGTATAACCGAGTGAACTTCCAGTAGAGATTGGTAGATTGTTGTACCAAGAAGGTCCAACACTATACTCAAACGTTAAAGGTTGCCTAGAATAGTCTGACTTAGTGAGTTGACTAATCCCTAGAAGCACATCGCGGATAGGCTGATTGATGGTATATAAAACTCCAACATTAAGACTATTCACATACGTACCATCATTACCATATATTTGATTATTCTCATAACGACCTTTGGGCATTCTGTAGACAGTGTGGTTATAAAACAGAGCTAAACTACTTGTTAAGCTGTATGTCAACATACCACCGAAGTTAAACGCCAATTGCCTAGCATCACCTCGTGCCCAAGTTGGACCACCATACAAATAAACATTCCACCGACGATATGGATTATACCCTGCAAATGCATTCATGATGTTAAACTGGTAGTCAAGTGAAAGCATCATATTTTGAAGGTTCTCATTATTCAACCCATTGCCAAGTTCATTTAAGGTGTGTATTCTGTCGCCCAAATATTCAGCACTAAGTCTAAAACCATGGAAAGGATCGAAATTATAGCCTGCAAAGAATTCTGCATTCTTTAATGCAAGGTCGTCACCACCTGTGTATCTCCATGCCCTAACCATTGTGTTCCAGCCAAATCCCATACCAATAAAGAAACCGCGGTTAGGCGACATTCGCATTGAAGCTGGCACACTATCAACTGGGATGAGAAGTTTCTCCCGATGAGCTTTATCACGGAAGAGTACAGCCAGTCCCAATTTAAGACCTATTTCATCATATTGTTTACGCTCATTAACGGCGTTATACAATTCCATAAAAGAATAGGAAGGTTCAACATTCAACCTAAGGTCGTTACATAGTTTCAACCAAACTTGTGCACCTGTACGATAGCCCACATAGTTACCACTATACGAGCCATAGTGCCACTCGTTTGCCAGTTTCTGTTGGCCATACTCGTAGCCGGCAAACAAGTTGAAACCTACATTACTATCCCAATCATATCCACGTTTAAAACCTAGGGGATTGAATAGCATGTCCAACACGACACCCCGAGTACCAATCATACTCCTAGTCTTTATATCACCACGCACAGGTCTATCCGCCCAATCTGCATTGGAGACATGGAAACCTGCACGAAGACCAATAGCTGAGGATAACCACCATCCCATATACACATTACTACTCCAACCCAAGGTGCTCATGATAGGTAGGTTAGTGCGATTATGAAATGCTGCTCCTATACTATACTCAAAGAAGAACGGCTTACGCC
>NZ_GG740072.1:1241520-1250696 GCF_000162415.1 Prevotella sp. oral taxon 317 str. F0108
ATGGTTTCTTCATATACTCTTCGAGGAAGAATCGTTCGTTGTCATTGAAACGCCTTAGAAAACTACCCTTATCTCTCTCACTAGAAAGATTTGGCCATAAGTACCATATATACGACATGTTTATCCCGTATGCCAAGTCAAGGCTCTCAAAATCAGTGCCCTTCACAAGATCGTGCGTCCTTGTAGCCAATCTCAGATAAGGTTCAAAAGCCAATGAAGCATGCGGACTAGTCATAATCTTGAACTGCATACCAAACCGGGCGTTGTACGACAAAGCCGAGTTTTCAGCATAATAAGGTACGAAAGTATTTTCCGTAGCATTCAATCTTGCTGTTTGCACTCCGACACCAATTGTACCTAACACGTTCAAAGGCCTGTCGGGACGGTTTCCCATCAAGTAGTTGCTAAAATTAAACAAATAATCAATTCCACCTCCCCAAGTACTATAGGTTGTTACTGACGAAAAGCCTAGAGCCGCCTTGGTGAACCCCCAAGACTTTTCGGCAAACAATCGAATGGTACTCATTGGACTGAGTTCCTTGGCTATACCTACATGAAGATTCGCTATGGGAGTATAGTCAAACTTATCATTAGGTAAGAAAGCTGATACACCACCGCCAAGCGTTACATAAGTATGGCTAAGGAAACCGCTATCAACAAATTGGTCGCCAGCATAACGGTGTCTTTTGTCCAGGACAAAACGAAGACCATTGTAACCTTTCGGGCGCGGAATACCCATTACAGTATCCTGTTTGGTTTCCAACACCGAGTCGGGTAACATATTTTCCAAATCTTCCAAATCCATCTTCGCAGTATCTTGCTTTGCTATGGTATCAGGAACAGAAATATAGAAACGTTTGTTGAAAGGTTGAGAGCTAACCCACGCGCTGGCACACAATGGGAGTAGCCCTGCAAGCATTGCAACAAGGACTCTCTTTTTCATTGTATATCTTCTTAAAATCACATTCATACTCTATCATTCAGAAACCGTTTCTTGTGAAACCGGCTTCACCATCATCATGTTAAACTTTTCCCTATACAGGTCTTTTTTACTTTCAACATACGGATATCTCTTACGTATTTCATCCGTGATGTTACCATCAGTCTTGAAGAAACGTTCATAAAATGAAGGATCCAAATCAAAACAATGCTGGAAATAAGCCAAAAATCTAGGCGTATCGTTCGTTTGCATCTTGACCGCAGCTTCTGAGCCAAATTCCTTTATCAGATTCATGAAGTCGTTCTCTTGTTCGATGTCTGGGTTATTTGCAGCAATCACACCTTTAAGATACCATTTCTTAACCAGATTATCTGGCAAGGAGTCAACTAAAGGATTGAGCGACTCATAGGTGATACCCAGCTCAGGAGCTAATTCCACACTTAGTATAGCTCTATTGAGCGGATTCTGGTTCATCACAAAATTCAAAGCATTTGATGCCCTCTGCTCCTCTTCAGGAGTTTTGTTCTGTTTAAAGAACAGCGATTCGAGATCTATGAACATCTTTAGGTCATGGAATTTCTGAGTGTCTGGAAGTTTATTAGCCAAATGTGCAGAATGGCTCAATTTTCTCGATTTCAAATACATAAGAGCCTGATTAGCAACAACTTCCTTAAAGTTCACAGTGTACATATAGGAACTCTCAAAAGCAACAGGTCTTTGTACCTCAACTCCAGAGGACATATCTACGAATGGCTCTAACACAGAGAGGTTTACAGAATCCTGCTCTAACAGCTCTATGGCTATACGGTTAGCCAAGTAGGCAGCAAAAGCACTGAACTTCGCAGTTTTTCTCGACATGTTCTCTTTATAGGCACGATGTGTCAACTTACGGAGTTCTACCGAGTCTGTAATCTGCGTAAAGAGGTTATAGTAATCACCATTCGAAAAATACTCTTCCCCACCAGGTCTGTACCTGTTGTCATTATAATATGCCCATACAGCTTCTTTGGGTTCCATTATCTTATTCCTTCGCAAAGTATATGTACTGCGCATCAAACGTTGGTTCTGCATAATTTCCTCTATTATAGGATTACTGGTCGTCATACGCTTTATACCTACATAGTCTTTTGCCTTCGCATATTTTCGCAATTCGTCAGCTTCCGAAGCCTGACCTCTCTGCACTAATGAGTCTGCTACATCATCCCATGTATAAACCAGAGGCTCCTTAACCGTCAAACTAGCACTACGAATATGACTACCAACCATTGACAGAATCTTACGTGCCCTTTTCTTTGCTAATTCTATATTCAACGACAGCCCCCCCTCTGGAGATGCAGTACCTTGCACAGAGATATTCATCAAGGAAGTACCATAGGAACGAAGTTCTTCAATAAGAAAATCCAACGTTTTCTGGTTTTCTTCGTCAGTGGTCAACTCATCTTTACCTACCACAAAGGTTACTTGCAGATCTCGTGGTACCTCTAATAGTCTTGCCCTTACCGTCTCAAAGAAACGTGGATCTAGCTCTATGCGCTTTGCAGATGCACCTAAGTCAAGCATCTTCCAAGGGCGTCGGACGTTGTTAGTTCCCTCTTTGTTGTCATTAAAATACACATGAGTATAATCCTCCAAACTCAGCTTAGCTTTCCATTTATAGTTTTTGTCTATGTCCGGTTTGGGATACGTTATATCCCAACTGAAACTAAATGGTGCATTTGACATCACATTGTCAGGAACATAATATGCGTGAAGCGAGTCGTTCCTTTCGTAACCAAAACTCTTACGCTTTATCTGATTCTGATGATACTTATCGCCTTCAAATACAAGCGGTTCAAGATATTGGATGGTATCTCCCGTATTGGTATTAACTGCAACCGGCTGGAATATCAACCTAGAATGCTTAGTGGTATACCATGCTGGTAGAGATATGCCCACAGTCCATCGCATATTCTCACCATCGTCAACAGGTGGAACCTCTTTAAAGTCCACGCCTTGCTTCTTAGCAAATACATTAACGTTCTTGATGAGAATACCATCTGATCGAGATGGTGCGAAAACAATGTCATAATTGAGTTTCCCTCCTATGACGTCAACCATTTTAAGAGCACCTTCGTTTATCAACAACATTGCTCCACCCACGGAAATGTCAGCTTCGAAGTGTCCTTCGTAGTCGGGAATCACCACATCATTACTTTTAATTTTCACTATACTTCCTGACATACCATTCTGTGAATTGTATAACTGAGCCTGCTTACGTGCTTCAGCCTTATTGTCAAAGATATAAATAGGCACAGACAAAGGCATCTTACCAGAAATTTGCCCATTCGTTTCTTTCATAGATTTTGATACGCTACCAGTTATATGAATAGCCTGGGCAGACATTTTCAAAGTAAACAACCCCAAAAACAGTAGCAAGATAAAAATCTTCTCTAGTTTCATCATATTTCCTCCTATTGTTTACCAAATTGTATACGATAAGGTTATGCCTAATTTAGTAGGCAAGATGCGATACTCCCAAAAGCCGTCCTTGGCTTGTGAATTGTCGTTTAGCAACAAATCATCACCATTAACCATAAATTCTTTATGGTGGGAAAAAATCGCACCAACTCCCCCATGAAAGTCAAGATTCCATCTTTTAGACAGTGAAATGACATATCCAAATGTCATTCCGCCTCCCCAAGCCGTTCCATCGTACTTCCTGTTTCCCCATGTAATGGAATAGTCAGCCGC
The DNA here is from genome assembly GCF_000162415.1 of Prevotella sp. oral taxon 317 str. F0108. Taxonomy (NCBI): domain Bacteria; kingdom Pseudomonadati; phylum Bacteroidota; class Bacteroidia; order Bacteroidales; family Prevotellaceae; genus Prevotella; species Prevotella sp. oral taxon 317. The sequence goes on from NZ_GG740072.1 coordinate 1,245,191, forward strand.
TAAAAGGCCTATACCCACATAATGGTGATACATTGGGCGACCACCGAAATAATATTTGAATTCAGGTTGTACCCCAATTGCCCTCATGCCTTTGTGGAAGTACGGCTTATTATTGCCAAAAACACTTAATCCAAGTGTTGTGTGATTACCTACGGTTATCTCAGCACCCAAATTGTATGTTTGCGTGGATAGCAACAGAAGGTTAGAGTTGACGGCAAAGGTCTGCGCCTGCATTTGGGTGAACAATCCAACAAGCAAGAACAGAAGTAGTCCTATTTTTTTAGTTACCATTTTCATAATTATTCCTTATTAGTCAATTTTGTGAGAAACTATCCCCAAAGGCACATAGCGCATTTCTATCTATCTGCCCTAGATACACACCAGAATAGGAACTGTATCCAATGGAATTCAGGTTCTTCAACATGTTTGCATCAAAGAATGGACACAAACTTCTACGCGAGTCTTTTTCACAGACCAATACTTTGGTTTCACTAACATGTTTCACTATGCCAGATTCTGCCTTTTCTTTGTTATCAGAGTTGTCAGAGCCTTCTTCTGATTTCCCATTCTCACCAGAAGGCTTAGCTTCTGGTGATTCATGGTCTTCTTTCGTTTCAGATTTTTTCTCCTCCGCCCGTTTCTCTTCGGTTACAGGTTTCTCTGTACTTTGCCCATCGTCCTTAGATTTGCTCTCAGGATTTTCCTTAGATTGTCCATCTTTTTCTTCCTTAGGCAAAGCCGTATCCTCTACTTGTGGCGTTTGAGATGCGTCAACATCTTCTTGCGGAGCAGAACTATCAGACTTTTTCTTATCAGCTTCGCTCTGCTGTTTTTCCATTTTTTGAGCGACTTTAATGGAATCTGCAGTACGTTTAGCGTTCTCACGTTCCATTGCTTTCTGCTCTTTAAGTTCACGTGCACGCTCTTGAGCAGCGTACTTCAAGGAATCGGCAGTTCGTTTAGCATTTTCTTTTTCTTCAAGTTGCCTAGCTTTCTCTGCGAATTTAAGGGAATCAGCTGTAATTTTAGCATTAGCCTTGTCTTCCATCGCTTTAATTCTTGCAGCTTCTTTCAAAGAATCTGCTCGGTGTTTCGCTTCTTCACGTTCAACGGCCTGTTTTTCTTTCAGAGCCTTATTCTCTTGCCTAATAGAATCCTGCGTATATGCCCTTTCTATTTCAAGGCGTTGCTCTTCAAACCTCCGTTCATAATCAGCTTTAGCAAGCGAATCCATCTTTATGCGCTTCTCTTTCGCTTGTACAGTATGTACGCTGTCCCTTCTGATCTTTTCTTTCTCAACGGCCAAGCGATAATCATTATCAATCAAATTCCGATTCTTATATCTGTTAGCCAGTTTTGTACCAAAGTGGTAAACAAAAGACACATGAACTACGTCTACGGAAGCAGCATAAACCCAAGGGTTAAAAGTCAGTTTGTATCCTGTATCTCTTGTTGTCCGAGAATAGTAATACTTACCACCCTTGTAAAGTCGCGTATAATCATGCATATCAGCGAAGACAACACCAGGGCTAAATCCCAATTCCAGGTCTAGGCTTGCTCCATTTGTATAGCCATAAACCTGCGTGACCATTCCGACCATCAGACCGCCAACGAATGAGTTACCTTTCTTTCCTATATCACTGAACTTGATGTCAAAAGAGTTTGCACCTCCATACAATCCGATATAGTAAGCTCGTTTAGGCATTTTAGCATGCCAATACTTACGCACTTCGGCACGAGCTCCAAAAATGTCATACACATAATACGATTTTGTACGTGTGTTAACATCCCAGTTTGCCCGTCCGTACACACCAACAGTCCATTGGTTCCAGTTTTTATTCCCTAAGGAAAATTCAAGTCCCAAGTTTGGCGTCAAGGTCAACCACCCGACAGCATCCGTTTTCAAATTGAAACGGTTTTGAAGTTCCATGGTATCCACCTTGTTGTAATATAGTTGATTGCCCTGACCCAAGGCTCCTGTCACTCCAACGAAGAGCTGGACTGTCAGTGCAAGTATCAGTTTATATCCTTTCATATTCATCATAACATATAGTTGTCAACTGTGCATTGTCAAATTACTTTCCTTTTGTTGCCACAACCTGCTTAGCAAAATCATCTTCTGGATCCAATGCTAACACCTTCTCTGCGTATTCAACAGAAGAATTCATTTCCTTCTTTATATAATAATAATAAGAGAGTTGTTTATAACATTCGATAAGATGGTCTTTATTGCTCCCACTCTTTTCAAGTAGTTCTGCAGCCTTCGAGAAATAAGGTTTTGCCAATCCCTTTGTGTACTCGGGGTCAAGCATGGCATTGGCATTACCCTGCCAATAAAATCCGAGATAGCTGTTTGGGCGTAGCGTTGCAACTTGACCAAACAAATCTGCGGCGTGTTCGATAGCCTTGGTTTGTTCCTCGGTTCTTTTCTCATTCTCTTTGACGTAAGTTCCCTTTCTCCAATACAGCCTGCCCAACTGGAAGATTTCGTAAGCCCGATTATCGCTGGTATCTTTCAAGTTGGAAACATACTGTTCATAATACTTGATGGCATTGTCGTAATCATGTATTCGGCTATATGCGTCAGAAATCTGTTTGTGAATTCCAGGGATATTCCCATTCTTTTGTAGAGCGACATTAAATTGTTGTATCGCTTCCTGCGTTCTTCCTAGTCCACTCAATGCATAACCATAATATATATAGTCTTGGTATTGAGGTTTAGTATCCTTACTATTGTTAAACAAATCGTTAGCGTTACTGATAGCCGTATCGAAATGTTGCAGTTCGGTATTGTTGTACAAGAGTAACCTATTAAACACAGGGTCTTTTGAGGCCCTTTTATGCCCCAATGTGGCAAGGTCTAAGGATTGCGAATAATCCTTCTTTATATACAAACTTAGAGAGTACTGCATCAATTCCTTATCATTCAGAGAATCGATACCAATACTCTTATAGGCGGCAATTGCATTTGTAAGGTCGTTTGCAGTATAATACACTTCGGCCATCATCCTCTGTACATTTAGGTCAGGTCGGTTTCTTTTCAAGGCATTAAGCGTTTCTATGGACTTGTTGATTTCTTTCGCTTTCAACAACTCTGCCAACTTGTAATACGCATCCGGGTCTTTACGGTCAAAATACATAGCCCTCCTATAATAAAATTGTGCGGAGTCGGGCCTATTCCTAGCCTTTGCAATATCTCCGCCTAGATTTAAGGCTTTTGTGGTAATACGCCTACACCTTTGGGCTAGATAAAAATAATGGGTGGCTTCATCCAATTGCCCAGCTCTAAGGTAAAGCGTACCGAGACCAGCCAACAAGGCTCCGTCTTCTTTATGTTTACTTGCGAATTTCTCCGCGCTACTCTTAGCTGCGTCAGGGCTGCTTGTAAGTAACGTAGCAATCACCTGCAAATCGTCATTATACGAAAAATAGTCCTGCGAGAAGACAGGAAGACTAATCATAGCACAGAAAACAAACGCCAGCCACTTTTTAGTCATACTCATAATTATTTGATCACCATTAATTTAATAACAGACTGTCGACTAATGACAGGACTGTGCACACTATATTATCAAGGCACTTCACTCCAATTCTCCTTGCAAAGTAAGCAGGAAGTTCATTATTTCGTCAGCAGCAATATTCCATACTGTCAACCCTGCCATAAAACAAGGCAAACAACAAAAGAAGAATTATAAACGTAAGATATTAGCTACACAACAAAACGAATAGTTCTTCGTTGTCATTTAGATTATTAACGTCTTTTTGAAGATAGGCCAGGGCCATCTGAAAGTCACGACTCCAAACGGCCCTGACGTCTCATCTCACAACAGGAAATGTTATCCTATCGTTGTGGTTTAAAGATACAAAGAGCTTTAATTTGTTGACTTTGCTTTTTCAATAGCAGCGTTTGCGGTCTCGATTGCAGCAGCGGCGTCAGCACCAGCCTTAGCCAGCTCAGCCTTAGCTTTGTCAACCTCGGCCTTAGCCTTAGCAGCTTCCGCTGCAACTTTGGCCGTCATTTCCTTTGCTTTTGCTGCTTCCGTACGAGCTTTAAGCGCAGTAGCCTTGCAAGCATTTGCATTAGCGATAGCCTTTTCCGTTTCGGCCTTAGCTTGGTTGGCAGCCTCTACGGCCTTTTGGGCCTCAGCCTCAGCAGCTTCGGCATCAGCACGTGCCTGTTCGGATTCAGCCTTCGCTTTTTCCGAATCCATTCTCGCTTTTTCTGCTTCTACCTTGGCCTTAGCTGCTATGACTTTAGCTTTTGCTGCTTCGGCTTTTTGTTTTGCAGCTTCTGCGGCAGCTCTTGCTGCATCGCTCTTGGCCTTCTGAGCGTCAGCTACGGCCCTTTGGGCATCCGCCACTGCAGACCCTTGGTTTTCAGACTGAGCAGAGGCACTCATAACCGAGACAAATGCTACGGCTACAATAGACAAGATACACCTTCTCATTTTCATATTTCCTTAATATTAAATATAAAATATAACACGATTGGCATGTCAATCATGGTAATAAATTTAATTTAAACGAACATGCCCGTTTACTATTTCTGATGCAAAATTACAAAAAAAAAGAAACACCCAAAAGAAAATCAAGAAAATAATGTAAATTATTCGGTATTTCTGTTGTAAAACATGTTAAAACGAATAAGATATTATAAAAGTAATAATATAACAGAAAAACAGAACAACAAAATACTGATTAACAGTGGGATAAACAGTATGCTAATTGAGAAAAGAGAGGTAATTGCCCAATAAAGATACATATATAAAGATACTATAAACGTAAAATATAACCACAACCAACTAGATAACAAGTGGTTATATGCTATTCTTAACAAGGAGCAAGAAACGCACAATAGAGTAAGCCCAGCTCTACACCAACCAAAAAACAGTTTCATCAATGGTAAGAAACAAGTTGTTTAGCCTTTTGAGCACTTCAGAATTAACATTAACCAATCGCCTTTATTAGTCATTAAACGACACCACTAGAGTCCAGGAAAATCACTAACCATTGTACAATACACCTTTTAATACACAATAAAACCGTCTTAACCTTTAATATTCCTATAAATTGAGAGGTGTTTGTAATCTTTGTGATGCCAACACAAGATAAACACTCCTCTCATATACGAAGTACAACACAAATCAACTTACTGGCTTATAAACACATGAAAACACAACAAAACCCGAATACATAAACTCATCAACATACAAACTCGCAAACTCACAAGTTCATCAACTGACAAACAAATCAACTCAACAAGTCATCAACTCAAAAACTTAAATTATTGCTTTTGTTTTACAAAACCACTCTGATTTTCTCTCCGTTCTAGTGAAAATAAAGCGCATAAAAGAGGTAAACAGCCTATTTTTCTAGCTTTTCACGCCTTATGTTTCGTCCATTTTTAAGAACAAAACCTGCATTTTGCACCATTTAGCCTTTCTAGTTTGGTTGCCAACCCGTAATTTTTCAAACCCAATTACTCGCTTTTTACCCCTAAAACCCC
>NZ_GG740072.1:1251006-1311686 GCF_000162415.1 Prevotella sp. oral taxon 317 str. F0108
ACCTCGTATTTAGCAGCATTTTGCACTGCGTTTAGCACCAAATTAGCTTGCGTTTAGCACCAAAAGACCTTGCGTTTTGCTGCAAAACGCATTGCATTTAGCACCAAAACGCACTACATCTTGCTGCAAATAGCCCTAAAATGGGCGCAAATGACAGTTTCTTTAAATAAAAATTCATTTTGCCGCATTCACATACTACCCCCTTTTTGCATCAAAACAAACCTTCGCGAGAATCGATTTTTTGCGGCAAGGTGGGCGATTAGTGGACGGAAAGGGCACTCATAATGTTAAACCCCTTACTGAAAACTAGACAAAAACAATTATGCCGCATATACGCGCGTGAGCAACAGCACGGAAAACACGTACGCTTACGCCCAGCAGGGCGAGCAGTTGCAGGGCATGCTGCTCATGACCAACGGAAAACACTTTCGAGGAAACGCAGAAGCCATCTTGACTTTCCTTTCGTATCTTCCTGAGAAGAATTAGGATGAATGCGATATAGTGCCATGCCTTCCAACTGGATAGAGTTGTATCAAACCTATCATGTCCGATTCAGTATGAATACATCCACGCATTGGTTCTTTCAATACAAATCGGCAATTAGAGCCTGTGCAGATTTAATTTAATTGTTAGGCATATTCTCTGTCCTATTCTTGAAGGCGTGGCGAGCTACGTCAAAGGAATAAGACTGGCAAGATGCCGACAAGCAAACGAAGGCTGAACAGGAAACAATGGAAACAACTTGAATTATTTGATAAGCGGTATGATTGTCTTTTTCGGTTTACAGTCAAACATAATTGCTTTTGGAAAATTGTTCTTACAAGTTTGCTTACGATGCACCTATGGCTTTCCATATCTAATTCTGTTTGGCTATAAGTTCACTCTTCACTAGATTTCTAGAACCTGCGGTAAATAAAAGGTTGCCTTTTCGGATGGTTCAAAATCCGAAAAGGCAACATGAAATGGAGTGTTAAGACAACACTTAATGTATTATATCTCCGTGTAATGATTATGGCATACGCTTAGATCGCAAGTTGCAATTCTTCCGTCAACTGCTTGTGCATACTGGCGGCAGCCTTCCTACCGTCGCCCATAGCCAAAATAACCGTTGCACCACCGCGCACGATGTCGCCACCAGCGTAAATTTCCGGGCGACTAGATTGCATACCTTCATTCACTACAATGGTATTCTTGCGCCCTAATTCAAGTCCTCGGATGGAATTAGGAACAAGCGGGTTGGGCGATACGCCTACTGCAACAATCACTTGGTCGACATCGAGCGTCTTCGTAACGCCCTCGATGGGTTGCGGACTACGTCTTCCGCTCGCGTCAGGTTCTCCCAACTCCATCACTTGCAGCACAGCGGCCTTCACAGCGCCCTGCTCATCTGCAAGATATTCAAGCGGATTGTGCAATGTCAGGAAGTCGATACCCTCTTCTTTGGCATGTTTCACCTCTTCAAGTCGAGCAGGCATCTCTGCCTCCGAACGCCTATAAACCAGCGTAACCTCTGCACCAAGACGCTTGGCCGTGCGACATGAGTCCATTGCGGTATTACCTCCACCCACAACCATTACGCGTTTGCCCAAGTTTATGGGCGTATCGGTGTTAGGATTGGCAGCATCCATGAGGTTAACACGTGTAAGATATTCGTTAGACGACATGATATTGATGGCGTTCTCGCCAGGTATGCCCATGAAATTAGGCAATCCTGCACCCGAACCAACAAAGATACCCTTATAGCCTTGCTCTTCCAAGTCGTCTACGGAGATAGTCTTTCCTACAATGCAGTCGGTGATGAATTTCACACCCATCTTTTTAAGGTTGTCTATTTCCACGTCCACAATCGTATTGGGAAGTCTAAACTCTGGTATCCCATACTTCAAAACGCCCCCCACTTCGTGTAAGGCCTCGAATACCGTAACGTCATAACCAAACTTGGCCATATCGCCAGCGAAACTCAAGCCAGCAGGTCCCGACCCTACTACGGCAATCTTTATACCGTTGGCTGGTGCCAATTCGGGTACGGAGATATTGCCACTTTCGCGTTCGTAATCAGCAGCAAAACGTTCCAAATAGCCAATGGCCACAGCGGGTTCATTCATTTTGAGGTGCACACAACGGCTCTCGCACTGCTTTTCTTGCGGACAAACACGACCGCAAACGGCAGGTAAGGCCGACGTATCTTTAAGAACCTTGGCCGCAGCAAGAAACTGGCCACGCTCAATGTTCTTAATAAACGAGGGGATATTGATGCTAACGGGACAACCTTCCATGCAAGTAGGCTTGGCACAGTCGAGGCAACGCTTAGCCTCCATCAGGGCCAGCTCTTTCGTTAGTCCTTTATTTACTTCCTCTACACGCGAAGTGGCGCGGTAAACGGGGTCTAGTTCGGGCATTTCCACGCGGTGAATGCCCGTCCTTTCTTTGGGTTTCATACTTGCTCGCAACTCTTTTCGCCATTCTGCATTGCGATCTGTCAGCACGTCTATGCCCTCTGTGGTTGGCTCCACGTCCATTGTGATGTCCGAAACCGTTTGCGCAACCCGCTCTTCCACCTGTTCGATGTGGTCGTTATAACGTTGTAACTCTTCGCTCTCGGCTTTCTTGAATGTGCCCATTCGCTTGAACATCTCGTCCCAATCAACCAAAGCCCCATCAAATTCAGGACCATCAATGCAAACAAACTTGGTCTTTCCGCCAATGGTGAGCCTACATGCGCCACACATTCCCGTACCATCTACCATGATGGTGTTAAGCGAAACATCGGTGGGGATGTTGTATTTTTGGGTGAGAAGACAACAGAATTTCATCATGATGGCAGGCCCGATGGCGAAAGCGCGGTCTATATGCTCGGCATTTATGAACTTTTCGATACCCACAGTTACAACGCCTTGCTCTCCATACGACCCATCGTCGGTCATAATAATCACCTCGTCTGAACTCTGCCTTACCTCATCTTCTAATATAATAAGGTCTTTCGAGCGTCCTGCCAATACGGATAGGACACGGTTTCCGGCCGCTTTCAGCGCACGAATAATGGGCAACATGGGTGCAACACCCACGCCACCGCCTGCGCAGACAACCGTTCCAAAGTTCTCGATATGCGTGGGATTGCCCAGCGGACCAACCACATCGGTAACATACTCGCCCTCGTTGAGGTTGCATAGCTTAATAGACGAGAGGCCAACCTTTTGCACCACGAGTGTGATTGTACCTTTCGTTGTGTCGGCATCGGCAATGGTTAGCGGCATACGCTCGCCTTTGTCGCCCACTCTTACGATAACAAAGTTTCCGGCCTTTCTACTTTTGGCAATCAGTGGAGCCTCGATGTCGAAACGATACACCTTTTCGGAGAACTGTTCTTTTCTAATAATCTTATTCATGGCCTTGCAATTGATGTTGATTGTTTATGTTAAATATACAAGTCGCAGGTTGTGTTTTGGTTTAAAAACCCTGATGCGGTGTCCGCTCTTTTTAATAAGGCGAACACCGCCCAGTGCATTTCTAATGTTTTTGTTTTGCGCTTTTGTGCGCCTTAATGATATTGTCTTGTTGCATTTAAGTCCATTATTGGCCATGCTAATGGCCATGGGCAAGGCAACTAGAAGTTCTTGTCGTCGAGCATTTCAAACCCACAATAGGGCACCAACACCCTCGGAACGCGGATGCCTTCGGGCGTTTGGTTGTTCTCGATGATGGCAGCCACGATGCGTGGAAGGGCAAGTGCCGAGCCATTGAGCGTGTGGCAAAGTTCTATTTTCTTGTCTTCGGCGCGCCTATACCTACATTTCAAGCGGTTGGCCTGATAGCTTTCAAAGTTAGACACCGACGAAACCTCCAACCAACGCTTTTGTGCTGCGCTCCAAACTTCGAAATCGTAGCAGATAGAAGAAGTGAAACTCATGTCGCCTCCGCACAATAACAGGATGTGATAGGGCAGTTCTAGCTTTTGCAGCAGTCCCTCAACATGCTCCAACATCTTCTTGTGCGACTCGTGCGAGTGTTCAGGCTTGTCGATGCGCACAATCTCCACCTTGTCGAATTGATGCAGCCTATTCAGTCCACGAACATCTTTTCCATACGACCCTGCCTCTCTGCGGAAACAAGCCGAATAGGCACAACGCATCACGGGGAGGTCTTTCTCGTCGAGAATAACATCGCGGAAGATATTGGTAACAGGCACTTCGGCCGTGGGGATGAGGTAAAGGTCGTCTTGTTCGGCGTGGTACATCTGTCCTTCTTTGTCGGGAAGTTGTCCCGTTCCGTAACCCGACGCCTGGTTAACCACCAACGGCGGCTGCACTTCTAGGTATCCGCTTTTGCGTGCCTCATCAAGGAAAAAGGCCTCTAAGGCACGTTGCAAGCGAGCCATCTTACCTATATATATGGGGAAACCGGCACCAGTGATTTTCACACCAAGGTCGAAGTCGATGAGATTATACTTCTTGCAGAGGTCCCAATGGCACAAGGCATCTTCGGGAAGTTGCGGCATAATGCCCCCCTCTTTCACCACAACGTTGTCGTTAGCGTCTTTTCCTTCGGGCACTTCGTCGGCCGGTATGTTAGGAATGTTGCATAGCAAAGTCGTAAGTTCTTGTTCGGCCTCGTCCATTTGCGCTTGCAGCTGCTTGTCGTTCTCTTTATATACGGCAACCTTAGCCTTCACTTCTTCTACCTCTTGGGTTTTGCCGTCTTTCATCAGCATGCCAATTTGCCTCGACATGCTATTCGCCTCTTGTTTATTCTTGTCCAGTTTCTGTTGAGCCTCGCGTCTGCGCTTGTCGGTTTCAAGCACTTTTTCGACAGCATCTTTTGCTCCCTTAAAGTGTTTTTTCTCCAACCCCTTAATCACACGTTCAGTTTCCTCACTGATGAGTTTAAGTGTAAGCATTCTTTCTTGTTTTGTATTTAACGTTATAAATTGCTCGCAAATATACTAATTTATTTGTTTCCTGCAAAAAAAAGCCGACATTCTATCTGCTACAAGTCCACGTTTTGGGGTTGATTTAGCTGAGATTACAGGTTGTTCAAAATAACACTTTGATGGCGACACCACATATATTGTTAGCACGACGGCACGTAGAATAAGGCCTAAGCTTAACGCAAGATGATGATTTAGCCATTTTAATTCGCATCATTTTCAAACGCAACGCGGCTTTCATTCGTAAACGTGCCCAAGTTTCTTGGCAGGGTAAGTTCTTCTGTGTGCACGCATACAGCATCCTATTTTCTTCTAACAGACAGGTTCATGAACCTTCTAGTTGAACTGACATACGATAAAAACCCACAAATTCAACATCTCAAAAGCTCAACCAATAAAACAAACTCGCCTATCCACAAACACTTCTTTTTTATTTGCTTTTCCGCCTATTGTTTCGCCAAGACATTGCCCCCTTCCCCTGCTCTTTCGGCAACAAAGTTCCACGAAAAACTTAAACAAAACGCCTTTTTTATTAAATTGTAACATTTCTCGCCACACATTTACATATAATCCGCAAAAAAATGGCTATATTTGCAAACTAAAAGGCAGTGGCCCGGCTCTGCCGCTGGCATCTTAATGATGCGAGAGGAAAGTCCGGGCAGCATAGGACATCCCACTTCTGAAAATGGAAGCTGTTGGCGACAACGGGTAAAGGTAGAAGAAAATAACCGCCCCCTCACGCACCTATTTGTAGCGTACGTGTTGGGGTAAGGGTGAGAAGGCGGTGTAAGAGACCACCAACCGATGGGCGATCATCGGGTTGTACCTTCTGGGAGCTGCAAGTTCGCGTATACCATCGTTTGAAGGTTGTCCGTCTGAAACTCGTTTACGATGGAGGGTAGAATGCTTGAGCCTTGGGGCGACCCATGGCCTAGATAAATGGCAGGCACTTTTTTGCCCCACGAGGCATTAGAGTACAGAACCCGGCTTATAGGGCCACTGCTTTCTTTTTTCTTTTTTGCTTTTCATTATGAAGAAGACATTAAACACCATCATCACGTTTTTTAAGGTAGAAATGTGGCAGATACGGCGCGAAGACGTGTCGCCATTGGCTTACGTGTGCCTAATGGTGTTGAAACGTTTAGTGGTTACGGTGAAGTTTTTCACTACCCGTAGCGTAACCGATTTGGCCTCGGCCCTCACTTACAGCACGGTTTTAGCCATCGTGCCCATCGTGGCTGTGGTGTTTGCCATCGCTCGCGGCTTTGGCTTTTCAAAATATATCGAGGTATGGTTTAGAGATGCCTTGTCGAGCCAACCACAAGCAGCAGAAACCATTATCGGCTTTGTCAATTCGTACCTTGTACACACCAAGGGCGGTGTATTTCTCGGTATAGGTCTTGTATTTATGTTGTTCACGGTGCTGATGCTTATCAGCAACATCGAGAAAGCCTTCAACAGCATTTGGCAAGTTCAGCACCCACGCAGCCTTTTCCGCACCATAACCGACTATTTGGCCATGTTCTTCCTTGTTCCCATCGTCATTGTGGTAACTTCGGGTGTGTCTATCGTGATGGCCACCTTTGCGCAAGACATCAACGAGTACGTGGTATTAGGCCCCATGATGCGCCTTGTCATCACCGTTATGCCCTACGTGCTGATGTCGGCAGTGTTCGTTTGCCTGTTCATCTTTATGCCCAACACCAAGGTAAACTTCTCTGCCGCATTCTTACCAGGCATCCTTTCGGGCATCGCCATGCAGCTGTTGCAGGTGTTTTACATCCATTCGCAAATCTTCCTCTCGTCGTACAACGCCATCTACGGTTCGTTTGCAGCCCTCCCATTGTTCATGTTGTGGGTGCAGATATCGTGGAGCATCTGCCTATTTGGTGCCGAATTGAGCTATACAAGTCAGAATATGGAAAGTTTTGACTTATTGGGACAAATGGACGACCTAAGCTATCGCTACCGAATGATGCTTAGCGCGCTGCTATTGGGCAAGATATGCAAGCGTTTTGACGAAGGGAAACCTGCCTATACAGCCGTAGAACTGAAATTAGAAACCAACATACCCGTACGCATTGTGCAACAGTTGCTCTTCGACATGCAAAACGCCAACCTCGTTACATACGTGGCTAGCGATGAGAAAGATACGCAGGCGCGCTACCAACCAGCCGTGTCTTTGAAGCACCTCACCCTAGGATTTATGATGGGGCGCTTAGAGTCGGCGGGCAAATGGAACCTTGATTTCGATGTGCGCAAGCACCTCAAAACCAAAGAATGGGTTGAATTTTATAAACTTAGGCGCAAATATCTTAGTGAGCTAGACGAGATTTCGTTGAGCAAACTTTAAGGATATGTTGCCATTTAATCATTAACAGTCAATAGATTATGCACATAGAACTAATGGATTTCGAACAACGCGTGTCGAGTAAGATACGTGTCGAGAGCGGATTTCCTGGGTTTCCACAACCCGAACAATACAATCTCACGAAAACTGAAATAGACGATTACCTGCTAGACAAGCAGGCCATACTAGACAGTGCCGGTTCGCAGCGCACGCAATACACCATTATGGGCGTAATGATTGTTTTGCCCGTTGTGGTGTTTTCAGCCTTTCCACAAAAGGACATGCCTGGCGGAAATTGGGCCATCTTTGTTGCCTTAGCCATTGGTCTTTGTCTGGCAGGGCTAGTAAAGCTACTCACGAAGTTACGCATTAGCCATCGTTTAAAGAACATGGCCGACGAACGCATTGAACGTTACATTGAAGATGTGTTGAATTTTAAAAGCTGACCGAAGGCGGCAAAATGCTTGCCAAGAGGAAGTTAACATGACACCCTAACTATTTTTTAAATCAAAAACAATCGCCAACATGGAAAAACAAAAGACAGACTTACCCGACTTTATGTCGTACAAGGATAAGTTTACGCAAAGCGGGTTTATCGAGAAAATATCGAAAATAGCAAAGCGCGCAGGTGCAAAATTGGTGTATGCCGCCCTCATTTTGTACTATACGCTGCAAAGCGATACGGTTTCGCTGAAAGACAAGACGATGATTGTGGCCGCACTTGGCTACCTTATCAGTCCGCTAGATGTCATCCCCGATGCCATTCCCATTGCGGGCTTGGGCGACGACCTCGGCGTTTTGCTCTACGTACTGCGCAAAGTGTGGACCGACATTCCCGAAGACGTGAAGACAAAGGCTCACGACAAACTTTCGAAATGGTTTGACGAGGAAGAGGTTAAAGAGGCCGACAGCATTAATCTCTAAGTTCATACCGTTGGTAAGTTTCTGTGTTTATGGGGGCTTTCGCATGAAATATCGAACCAATAGCTAACGCATGTATTGTTAGGAAACGTCCGAATACTCAAAACTCAGAAACTTACCAACTCACCAAGCCATCAATCGCTCCTAAATGAGTAGCGGTACAAGAAGTGGTATAGCTTTAAAAGAAACGAATTGTAAACAATATTTATACAGAAGTATATTAAACAACAACAGCCAGTTGGCTTAGATGGAGCAATTTAGCATTTATACTAATTCTGCCGCAAAAGATGAGAAAGAGAAAAAGTCAAGTTGTCTTCATAGAGAAAATCATATCGAGCAGTCTTTTAAGCTTATCCTTATTAAGTACTTCTTGCACTAAAACAACACCACAGCTAGATGCATATCTGTATAGGGTGTTTGACAACTATTCATTGTGCATGATAAAGGGTAACTGTCCCATTCCCAAAGGTGGTAGCAGGTATATGCAGTTCGAATATGTTGTAAAGAATGAAACTTCTGACACCTTGTTGTTGCCAATAAGTATTGTACATGGTTGGAATAGTTATCACTCACATATAACGATAAGGGATAAAACACGCTCATTTGATGTTGTATTAGGTCAAACCTTGTCAAGAAGGGAAAGGGATGTCGTGCTGGCGAAGGGAGGTTCTACTGTTATTACTATAACTTTATATCGCAATGCATTGGATAGCATTGGTATCAAACCTCACGACTTACCATCTAAGGTCGTACAAAATTTTAATTTCTTTTTCTCGTACGACAGGAGAGACTCAACTCATTTTGTAGTTCCACAAATCAAATTTCACAACACAAACAATAAAGACAAAAATAACTTATACAATGGGGGATGGAGAACAACGCTATACTGGGACGTTCAATATGATAGTACGTACAATATTTTCTACTGTTTCCATAAGCCAGGTGTGAGAATACCCGTTGCAGAAGTAATACAGCCATGAATTGAGTGTAGCACTATTCGGTAAGAGCGAACCTCCTTAATTTGCTTGTACCCAATTATAACCGTCGTTCCTGGTTACTCATATAGCAATAAGACAATTTCCTATTCCCCTATCACATATACCATCTTACCCTTAAAGTATATATCCATTATGCAGCATACTGGCACCCCCCCAGTCCAAAGCCAACCTTGAAACACAGCCTTTCCCCAGTTATAACTCTCGTCAATAACCTCAAACTCACTATTCTTATACTTACTCTGGTATGTTTCTAAATCGATACATTCGCCTTGAAAATCATCTAACCACCTACTGTTGAACACAAGTATACGAACATCATCAATGTCTGTCTGCTCAAAAACAACTTGTGCCTTATGAGTTTGTTCTGCACCTTCATCATACGAAAAAATATAATTAAAATGCAATACCATATTCCCTCGCCTATGCTCAATTTTATTTATGCGTGCATCATGAAGCGAATACTTGAAATATTCACCAAAATCTCTGACAACTTTCATCTTTATGTTTCTATTTAAGTCGGAAAACAAACAGTTCCATCCAATCTATTTTATGCGTTTAATGTTGTTTCAACATAAAAGCACACAGACAAATTCAAGAGACTATATGGACAACAACAGTCTAGCTCTCCCAATCTACTGCGTTAATTTCTCCCCTTTCATTGAATGTTACACATAATATTTGGTCGCTCTCATCAGGTAAAATCATAAAGTCCATCGTTATTCTATACTCGCTATCGCCTATCCACAGGTCTATGGCTGTCGCTGTCATCTGCGAAACAAACTCAACAACATCATCGGGTAACTTTGCGTCTTTACATTCTTCAAGATGAAAGTCCATATACTCCCTATCCTCTTTCAATGTCTCTATCAGTGCCTCGGTAGCTTTCTTGATATTGTCTTTGATGTTTTCTAAAAAGAGAGCAAATCTGTCCAATTCCCCCTTCATTACTTCCACATCTTCATCATACCACATTGTTACGTCTATTCCATCTACTTCACCTTTCCAAACGATTCCTATTTCGTTTGCATTGTCGAAACTCAATTTGCCAAAATACTTGTGTTCTAATGTGTTCATAATCTTATTTCTTTTAATTTATTCGTCAATGGTTATTTAATTCAACTTCAATGTCGATAATATGTCCATCTACTTTATGTTCCGCACAACCTGCCATTGCATCAAGTAAAAATGTCTAAGTATTGATAAACAAAGCGCATTTATTTCCATACAACCACATGTATCAACGAGCAAGCACATCATTTATTGCACCTTTTAACTTGAAAATCATGCGGTATGCAGTCAATAAAAAAGCAAGAGAACTTAGGCATCAGATGAAAGACGAGAATTAGCATAAAGATTAGCCCAAACAGTTCAGTTCTCTCAAAACATCATCTATTGCTTACATAACTCCAAGTTTCCTTGATAATCTAAACTGGCATCCAATCCAAATAGTTTAAATATGATTTCTCTATCTTTGGCATGTTCAGGGGCTCTCAAATCATTAGTGTTTATTTCAAAATACTTATCATTAGATTTTTCTTTGATGCAATCTTCCAAGCCATCTATATCCAAACAGAAACCTATCCCCTCGTTTCTATATGCCGGCCAATGTTCTTCCTCATATTTTTTATACTCGCTAAGGGGTATTTCTTTATAAATCAAGCCATATTGAAGATAAGCAATGTCCGAATCATTATAGTTGATACTCCTACTAACAGAAAGATAAGCGTCGTTCATGTCGACATTAGACACAGGTAGATGACCAATAATGGGGTATTGATTATAATAAATATGGTTATCCATTACTGCTTGTCCTGGAAGCGAACAGCAGCGTTCTAATTCTGCTATGTCGATGTCTTTTGTATCCGACATTTTATGATAAACCTTCACTATTAAAGCCGTGCCCATAAGATGCGCCAAGCCATAGTTCTTGTTTTTACGAAATTCTTCTGCCTTTCTTCTACTTACCACATCAATTATAATCTTTCCAAAGCCATAATTACGCCTGCCTATTTTAAAGGCAAAGACATCTCCTTCTTTATACTTTTGTTTCTTTCTCGTTTCATTCTTAAACACTTCCAGCTCTCTTAAATCTTCTTCTGTGGTTTCTTTTTTCCAAGTATCAAACCACTCATCAAAAAGCTTTTTGTTTTCTTCGCCCTCAATTCTGGTCCAATAATACGTCTTTTGCGTCGTTGCGTTGGCAATTATTACATAGCCATCGTTGTACATAAAGTACATACCTATGCGCGTAAACATCGTGGTTGCCGTATAATTCAGTTTCTTTGGCTTACCTCTTAATGTCTTAGGCAAAACAATCGTTCGGTTTTCTGTGGTTTCTACATACACATCCTCTTCTAAATACGAAAATTGTTGTGACTCAAATTCAGCATGCGTTATCTTTTTTCGAATAACATTTCCATCGAAAAACAAGGTTACATGTTTTATGTCCACCCTTTCCCAATGGCTTTCTATTGGCGTAAGCCCTAGATATTTTCTTTCCTCATTCCGCAATATTATCTTTATTATATTGCGGTTTATGTTTTCTTCCTTCATCATTTATTCTCTACATTATAACAACTACATTGATTTTCTAAGGACATTCAAACAGTAAGCCATAGTTTTTAGATAGTTCTATATAATTCGGTATATGCGCGTTTCAAAAAACCAAAGCCACCTGGCACCATAGCGCCTGTAAGAATCATCAAACACTGCAACGTCCTGTATCTCTGCAAATTGAGGTCACCTTAACTTTTAAACCTCTTACCAATTGAGAAGAGTTATTATCTTTGCGTTGTAAAAAGCAAGACGAACACCCCTCATCATGAACGAGATACTGGACAAATTTACATAAAAATCGCGATTTATAAGCCCATGTAGACAAAATACTTTTCGGTTTTTATAGAGAAAATACATTATAAAATACCAAAAAACACAGCCCCATTTGCTTGTGGCACAACACAGTTGTGTTTCAAATCAACATATTTTTTTCCAAATGTTGCCATCAATAAACAAAGAGGGAAAGAGAGGAAGAGTTCTTTAATGAGCAGCGTTACAAGGAGAGATATAGTATTGGAAGAATACTACCAAACACTAATAAAATCTGAAAATTGAGATACATTTTTAAGAAACACATCTTCATAGTGTACTTTCGTATTTTTAATACGTATAAATCCAAAGCCGGTATCATCATGAGGATAAGCAATAAGTCCTAATTTATCAAAGACAAAAAAGCAATGTCCGTCAACCCCTTCATCCATCATCATTAATAAAGAGAACATGGATATAATATCATAATCTGCATCTAGAATTTTTTTGAAACTCAAAGACAAACAATTAGGATTATCGTAAATAGAACCACTAACAATTTCCATATATCCAAAGTCTATCAGATACTTCTCTATGTATCTTACATAATTACTTATGTTGCTGTTATTTAAGTTATATTCTTCTACTTTGAAAGCATTAGAGACTATGGCTATATCGTTTGTGTATTTACTAAAAAAACGCATAAAATAATCGACCATTTTATTTGCACGAAAAATAGTGAAGGGTTTGTTTCTTTTGCAATATCCTTTCCAACCTTTACTGTCGGTATAAGAATTCAAATTAACCCATTCTTGAATATTAAAATTTGAGTTATCCATTATAGTGTACATCTTTCTATTTTATAATATTCTCCATTTCTGATACTGTAATTTTCTGGGTCTTGGCTAATGAAAACTTGCCAAGGCCTACTTTCCTGTCACCTCCATGACTGTGACTAATAAAACTTCTTTGACCAAACTCCATCAGTACTTATATTCTTAGGATTGAAGTCATTATAATTTTTTAAGACATATATAAACAGAGAGGAGTTATTATCTTTATGTTGTAAAAACCAAGACGAACACTCCTCATCATGAACGAGATACTGGACAAATTTACATAAAAATCGCGATTTATAAGCCCGCGTAGACAAAATACTTTTCGGTTTTATAGAGGAAAACTATAATGAAGTCGTCTTGACTTTTAACAGTTCTATAAATTGAGAGAAGTTTATCATCTTTGTGCAGTAAAACCAAGATAAACGCCCCGATCATGTACGAAGTACTGGACTAAGATACGATGAATTCCAAAATTCTGCCACATTAGTCGGCGGTAAAACTTGGATATGTTTCAAAAGGTTATTTGGAGGGAAGTCATTCAATGCACACTCTACTAGTTGAAAACCGGCTGTCGATGGCAGATTACTTCTGCGTTTCCATAATGTTGTCTCCGTTAGTCGTAAGCAGCATGCCCTGCAACCGCTCGCCCTGGCGGGCGTAAGCGTACGTGTTTTCCGTGCCGTTGCCCATGTGCGTGTATGCGGCATCATCGCTTTTGTCTATTTTTCAGCAAGAAATTTAACACAATGAGTACCCTTTTCGTCCACCAATCGCCCACTTTGCCGCAAAAAATCGATTCTCGCGAAGGTTGGTTTTGATGCAAAAAGGGGTAGCATGTGCATGCAGTAAAATGAATTTTTATTTAAGCAAACCGCCATTTGCACCCATTTTAGTGCAATTTGCAGCAAAATGTAGTGCGTTTTGGTGCTAAATGCTATGCAAAATGCTGCTAAATGCGAGATGAAAAGCATAAAAATACACAGCAATGGTATAAACAAAACCCTTTAGAGCCACTAAATACATGGCTAAAAAGGGCAAAATAGCCATCAAAAAGTGGGTTTTAGGGGCAAAAAGCAAGTAATTGGGGTTGAATAATTGTGGGTTGGCAACCAAACTAGAAAGGCAAAATGGTGCAAAATGCAGGTATTGATCTCAAAAAAGACAAAACAAAAGGAGTGAAAGGTAAGAAATGACGGATATTTACCGACTTTATGACCAATAATTTCGCTAGAACGGAATGAAAATTAGAACAACATTGTAAAATAAAGATAATAATTTTAAGTTTTTGAGTTGATGGGGTTGTAAGTTGATGAGTTGATGAGTTTGCGAGTTTGCAGGTTTGCAGGTTTGCAAGTTTGTGAGTTTGCGAGTTTGTGAGTTTGTGAGTTTGTGAGTTGGCAAGTTTGTGAGTTCGTGAGTTTGTGAGTTTGTGAGTTGATGAGTTGCAAGTTTGCGAGTTTGTGAGTTCTTGAGTTCTTGAGTTCTTGAGTTTGCAAGTTGATGCATTCGGGAGTTGTTGGTTTTCGTGAGTTTATAAGCCAGTGAGTTGATTACTCTTGATAAACGCAGAGTGGAAGTGTTTTCTTGCAATTCGCTTGTTAACTCATTAACTCCCACTCTTTATCTACTTGTTGGCTCGTTAACTTTGTTTACTTGTCTACTTGTCCACTCGCCAACTTGCCCACTCGTTAACTTTTCCACTCGCCAACTTTTCCACTCATTAACTTGTCTACTCGTTAACCTGTCTACTCGTTAACTTGCCCACTCGTCAACTTTTCCACTCGTCAACTTTTCCACTCGTCAACTTTTCCACTCGTCAACTTTTCCACTCGCCAACTTGTCTACTTGTCAACTTGTCCACTCACCAACTTATCTACTCGTTAACTTGTCTACTTCTCAACGTATCCATCAACAAACGCCCCAACAGCATAAAACCATTGGGGTGTTATAAGTTATGAATTACTAAAATCGAAGTTAATAGGCCTTCGTCATCTTGTTCTACATCGTTTCATGGCACAAGCCATGCTCCTAAATAGAGGGGCTAAACCAGCAAAGTGCGCTAATTTAACGTCGGCTAGAAACAATGCACAACAAGTTCTTTGGCTTATTTCTTGGTCGTTTCGGCAGCCTTAATGGGCTTGTAGGCCTTGTTCAGACCTGCAACGACATCGTTGGTGATGTCGAAAGCCTTATCAGCATATAGCAAGTTGTCGCCTGCCTTGCTCAATATCAAGCTGTACTTCTTATCCTTATTATATTCGTTAAGGAAGTGGCGAAGGCTATCGCGAAGGGCAGCATTATACTTTTCGGTTTCCACTTGGAACTCGTTGCTCAATCGTTGGTTCAGCCCTTGCAGGTCAGCACTCTGCTTTTGCAATCCAGCCTGAATAGCTTCGGCCTGCTCGCGCGTATAAGCGTTTTGTTGTACCTTCTGTTGGAAGTTGGCTGCTGCTGCCTGCAATGCCTGCTGTTTAGAGGCCAATGTGCTTTGGATGTTTTGGCCCTTCTTTTGCAAAATGAGCGAATAATCCTTACAGAATTTGTATTGGCTCATGATGGAATCAACTTCCACGTAAGCAATTTTCATGCTGGTGGGAGCAGCTTTAGTGTTTGATTCGCTCTTGTTTTCGGCCTGCGAGTTCTGTTTGTTACAGGCCGTAAAAGCCAGCGTGGTCATTGCGGCCAGTGCCAACGTACCAAAAATGTTCTTCTTGTTCATTTAATTATATTTTTGTTGTTTCTTTTACAAGCTTTCTCTAGTGTACCCAATGATAAAAAAAAGCGTGTGTCAAACGTTACTTGTAGAATTGCTGCCGTGTTCGTTTACGGCAGTCGACACCGTTCTTCTAGCCTCCTTATCTTGGTCTATCACGCAATGTATGCCCTGTTTTCTTAGGCCAGGATTGTCGTGAATATGTTGCGAAGAGAACGTACCGTTCTTTCTGAAAATCATCTTTACACATAATAATGCCACTGCAATAGCAATTATTAACAGGGATAAAGCCAAAGTTTCTGCCATTTTGTTTATTTTTGCAATCGATAAATGCCGTGTTCAAACGCTGCAAAGATAATTAATAATTTACGAAATCACTCAAAAAGAAACCAAAATATGAATAAAAGTAATTTATCTCCGAGCTGTGTCTTCGACCAGTTCAAGCAAATCAATCAAATACCACGCCCCTCTAAACACGAGGAGAGAATGGTTGAATACCTTAAAGAGTTCGCTAAAAAACACGGATTAGACGTAAAAGTTGATGCTGTGAATAACGTAATTATACGTAAACCTGCCACACCTGGCTACGAAAACAGAAAGGTGGTTATACTGCAAAGCCATACTGATATGGTGTGCGACAAGTTGGTTGACGTAGAGTTCGACTTTAACACGGATGCCATTCAGACTTATGTAGACGGCGAATGGATGAAAGCTAAGGGTACGACGCTTGGCGCCGACGACGGCATTGGCGTAGCAATGCAATTGGCCGTACTCGAAAGCAACGACATACAACACGGGCCATTGGAGTGTGTTTTCACCAGCGACGAAGAAACACAAATGACTGGCGCATCGGGAATGGAACCCGGATTTATGACAGGCGACTGGCTCATCAACCTTGATTCGGAAGACGAAGGGGAGATTTTCGTGTCGTGTGCAGGCGGCCGTAGCACGCATGCTGTGTTCCATTTTGAAAAAGAAGAGGCCCCCAAAGACTATTTCTTCTTGCAGATTTCGGTTAAGGGACTTACGGGCGGACACTCTGGCGACGACATTAACAAGAAACGCGCCAACGCCATTAAGTTGCTTGCACGATTTGTTTACTTGGAACAAGAAAAATACGATGTGCGCTTGGCTAGTTTCAATTCGGGCAAATTGCACAACGCCATACCACGCGACGGACGCGTTGTAATGGCTGTTCCTAACGATGTAAAGGAGAACGTGCGCGCCGATTGGAATGTGTTCGCACATGAAGTGGCCGACGAATTCTACGTTACCGATACCGCTATGGAATTTGCTATGGAAAGTGCCAATGCAGAAAAGGTGATGCCTGCCGACGTTAGCCGCCGCATCATCATGGCCTTGCAGGGTATAACCAATGGCGTGTTTGCCATTTGCCAAGACCCAGCTTTGGGCGGAATGGTGGAAACTTCGAGCAACATCGCTGTTGTGAAAACCACTGACAACACGGTAGACCTGCTTGCCTCGCAACGCAGTAACGTGATGAGCAACCTCACCAACCAATGCAATGCCGTTGGTGCCGTGTTGAAATTGGCTGGTGCCGAAGTGGAACAAACCGACGGCTACCCCGCTTGGCAGATGAATCCGAATAGCGAACTAACCAAGGTGGCTATCGAATCGTACAAGCGCCTGTTTAATAAAGAACCCATTGTGCGCGGTATTCACGCCGGATTGGAGTGCGGACAGTTTGCCACGAGCTATCCTGGTATGGACATGGTTTCGTTTGGACCAACGTTGCGCGATGTGCATACGCCCGACGAACGCCTGCTTATCCCCACCGTACAAATGGTTTGGGACCACTTGCTAGATATTCTCAAAAACGTTCCAGCTAAATAAT
The DNA here is from genome assembly GCF_000162415.1 of Prevotella sp. oral taxon 317 str. F0108. NCBI lineage: Bacteria > Pseudomonadati > Bacteroidota > Bacteroidia > Bacteroidales > Prevotellaceae > Prevotella > Prevotella sp. oral taxon 317. The sequence goes on from NZ_GG740072.1 coordinate 1,268,412, forward strand.
AATGAAGAATAAACACGTCTTTTTGTTTCTTGCCGCGGGCTTTTTGGCCCTCGCCAGCGTTGGTTGCGGCAAACGTCATTCGGCCAAAAAATTGGTTGAGAACTTCATTGACGAGCATGCACAGCTGTCGTCGGTGTCGATTACGGACGTTGGTAAACTAGATTCTACCGACCGTGTGGACAACTCCACCATAAATGCGTTGCAAGCCGACGTAAAGAATGGTGGCTTGTACAAGCCCGATACTAAATTCGGGCAACGCCCCGCGAACACCAAGACTTTGCTTATGATTCGCGTAACGCTCGAAACAAAAGACGAGAAGGGCGAGAAAAAGCCGTATAAACAAACCTTTTATCTCGACCCCGAACTAACAAGCGTGGTGGCTGTTAAGACAAACTAGCCCTACGCACACAACAACTACGCCCCCACAAGCGCCTTATCGGCACTTGTGGGGGCGAGTTTATGGCGACTGCTTAACACCGCTTGTGATAACCGCAAAGCCAACACAACAAGGGGCGTTTATTCAGCCTTTCATGCCATACAAGGACAAACTAGGGCTGCCTACCCCACTCCATCAAAAAAGGGAGAACGCCAAAACGTTCTCCCTTTTATATGATGCGATACTTTCAACGTATGTCGAAAGCGGTTTAATTCTTGAAAAAGTCCTTTACTGCTTCGTTAGGAACCATCTTCTCATCGAAGATGTATGCGCCGGTTTTCGGGCTCTTAACCATTTTGATAACCTTGGTATAAGCACGTCCGTCCTTTGAACCGTCACGAAGGGTTGCAACTACTTTCTTTGCCATTGTCTTGTATAATTAAGCGTTATTTAATCTCCTTATGAAGCGTCATCTTCTTCATGATTGGATTATACTTCATTAGTTCCATACGTTCAGGCGTGTTCTTCCTGTTCTTGGTGGTAACGTAACGGCTCGTTCCAGACAAGCCGCTGTTCTTCATTTCCGTGCATTCCAGAACAACCTGTACTCTATTACCCTTAGCTTTCTTTGCCATGATAATTATTCTCCTATAACTTTAATGTCTTTCCAATCACAGAAACCCTTAGAAACAGCTTGTTTAAGCGCTGCGTCAAGACCCACTTTATTGATAAGGCGCAAACCTGCGGCACTGATTTTCAAGCTAATCCAGCAACCTTCTTCCACGTAGTAGAACTTCTTGCTGAACAAGTTCACGTCGAAACTGCGCTTTGTGCGATGCTTCGAGTGCGACACGTTGTTGCCAACCATTGCCTTTTTACCTGTAATCTGACAAATCTTCGACATTGCTATCTTTTTTTTGTTTTCTTTTTTGATACTTACTCCAAACAGGTTGCAAAATTACGAATTTTTCTTCTAAATACCTAACCAAATCAATTAATTATCAAAGATTTTATGTTTTTTGTGGGATTAGACCGCCATTGGCGTGTACTTTTCTTAAATATGGGCATCATTTTCGCATTCATTGATGTGGTTATGGCATACAATTACAGCCTTTCTGCATAATAAACAAAACAAGGCGAACGCCCCAATGTGCCTCGGCCATAGGCCAAAGTGTGCATGTTAGGTGTTCGCCTTGTTTATGTCGGGGCCGAAAAAGCAGGCTTTGAGCCGCTCTTATCTAAGAGTTACCCAACCCTACTAACTTTGAACGGCCAACGCCATTATGCTGTTTTACTCTTCCGTTGTGCCCTTCTCCTGCTCCAAGAAGTCGAGCATTAAGCGCAGAGCACGGTTCGTAGCAATGGCCAAGTTGATGTCGCGACCGAAGTCTTCGTTTAATTTAAGGGTCAAAGTTTTTTCTTTCGTGCCGCAAGCAACCCATATTGTGCCAACGGGTACGCCGTCGTTATCGCCTGCAACAGGCCCTGCATAACCCGTAACAGCCATGCAATAGTCGGTTTTAAGCGTTTCGCATGCGCCCTTAACCATCTGCACGGCCACCTCTTCGCTCACGGCCGACTTCTCGGCTAGCACCTGCGGACTTACGCCCAAGAGGTTTTCTTTCACCTCATTGCTATAACATATCACGCCACCCTTGAAATATTTCGATGCTCCTGGCGTGGCAATAATAGCCTCGGCCACCCTACCGCCCGTGCAACTTTCGGCCGTTCCGATGGTCAAGCCATTTTCGTACATGTGTTGTTGCAGTTCTCTACTAAGCACTTTTGTTTCTAGTTCCATTCCATTATATGTTTATGCTTACTCGAAAGTAACCTTCGAGAAAGCGGGTTTGTCTATCGAACAAAACACCTTATCTAGGTATTTGAAATATCCCGTGATGCCAATCATGGCGGCATTGTCGGTGGTATAGCTGAATTTGGGTATGTAAATGGTCCACCCCTCTTTCTCTGCTGCCTCGTGGAAGGCGTTGCGCAGTCCGCTGTTTGCCGACACGCCACCGGCAACGGCCACGTGTGTGATGCCCGTTTGTTTCACGGCCAACCGCAATTTCTTCATCAATATGTCTACAATGGTAAACTCTAAGCTTGCTGCAAGGTCTTCCTTGTGGTTCTCGATGAAGTTCGGGTCGTCTTTAACCCATTTCTGCAAGCTGTATAAGAACGAGGTTTTTAACCCAGAGAAACTATAATCCAACCCAGGAATATGAGGTTCGGCAAACTTAAACGCTGCGGGATTGCCCTGCCTAGCCAACTTGTCGATGATGGGGCCACCAGGATAACCCAGCCCCATTACTTTCGAACACTTGTCGATAGCCTCGCCAGCCGCGTCGTCAATCGTCTGTCCCAACACCTCTATATCATTGTAGGCGTTCACCTTTACGATTTGCGAATTGCCGCCACTAACCAGTAAACAGAGGAAGGGGAATGGCGGAATGGCGTTTTGCATGTCGGGTTCTTGAATGAAATGAGCCAATACATGCCCCTGCAAATGGTTCACATCTACCAAGGGAATACCCAAGGCACGCGCGAAACCTTTGGCGAAACTCACGCCAACAAGCAACGACCCCATCAGCCCTGGCCCACGAGTGAAGGCCACTGCCGATAGCTGTTCTTTCTCGATACCAGCCTTTTTCAAAGCTTGGTCTACAACTGGTACGATATTTTGCTGATGCGCACGCGATGCTAATTCGGGTACAACGCCCCCATAACTTTGGTGAACGGCCTGCGAAGATGTTACGTTGCTCAACAACACATCGTTGCGAAGAACAGCCGCCGACGTGTCGTCGCAACTGCTCTCTATACCTAATATATATATATCCTTGTTGTTATTCATCCTTTATCACTACCTTGTCAATATCTCTACGCCATGTTCGGTCATCAAGAAAGTATGCTCCCATTGCGCGCTAGGCAGCTCGTCGCCCGTTATTACTTCCCATCCGTACTCGTCATCGGCATCTATAAACACTTTCCATGTTCCCATATTAATCATGGGTTCGATGGTAAACACCATGCCAGGAACGAGCAACATGCCCTGTCCTCTACGTCCAAAGTGCGCTACCTCTGGCTCTTCGTGGAACTTCAAGCCCACTCCATGCCCGCACAAGTCGCGAACCACACCGTAATGATACTTGTCTGCGTGCTTAGAGATGGCGTGTCCGATGTCGCCAACAAAGCCATAGGGCTTGGCAGCCTCTGCTCCAATCTCCAAACATTCCTTTGCAACGCGCACCAGCTGTTCCTTTTCAGGTGTCGTTTTGCCGATGATGAACATGCGCGAGGCATCTGCATAGTAGCCGTCGAGTATGGTTGTGAAGTCTACATTAATGATGTCGCCCTCTTTCAGCACGTCTTCTTTCTTAGGTATGCCGTGACAAACCACCTCGTTGATGCTTGTACAAACGCTTTTAGGAAAGCCTTCGTAATTGAGACAAGCAGGTATGGCGCCATGACGAGTGCAATAGTCGTAACATATCTTGTCTATTTCCAAGGTGTTCATGCCTGCATGTATGTGCTTGGCCACCTCGTCTAGCACGCCCGTGTTGACTACGCCGCTACGCCTGATGCCTTCTATTTGTTCAGGTGTTTTTATCAGTTCGCGAGTTGGCACCAGCTTTCCCTTGTTTTCCCAATACATCACTTGCTTGTCCAAGTCGGTTGGTTCTTGTCCAGACAGGCAATGCCATCTCCTTTTCTTATTTAAAACCATTGTCTATTTATGTTTAAATCTTGCTTTTAAGTGCGCATGCAGGCACGGCAGTCCGTGTTCATATTAACAACATACACACTTAGACTTGCAAAGTTACTTCAAATTATAGGTACGCACAAGGAAAACAATCACTTTTTGCTTCAACACGCAAAAGGCTTGACAAACAACGCCATGCGCTTGCACAAGATACAGGCGAATGCGCAAACGTGTAAACGCTACGCGAAAAAAGAAAGAACAAGTAAGAACCCTTTGCCCTACCATTAAAGCCTCATTTGTACGGCCAATAAAAAAGATTGATTGTCTCACGACAATCAATCTTTATAACCTTAATAATCTAATACCATGAAAAACACGTTACAAAGTTACGATAAATATTTTAAAAACGCAAGTGTTAGTTGGCAAAAGTATTAGGTATATAACATAAATTAATCGTTTATTTCCGTTTTTGCGACATTATTCTTCTTCATTCATGCTTTAAATCCACGTTTTCGTTAAGCACATGGGGCGACACAAATAGGCTTGTAGTGGCACTACAAGATGCTTGTACCAACACAACAAGCACCTTGTAACGTGACTATAAACGGCTTGTAGGCCCACTACAAATGGCATTGTACAGACACGTTGCTAACTACTTGTTGGCAAACGAATGTATAAAACCAATTTTTAACCTTACTATAAATATAACCAAATGGTTATTAGTTCGAACACTCCCCCAAGCCATAAACACGTGTTTGCGAGTGGATAATGGTTCAACACAACGAATATCCCTTCGCACGGAGCTTGTTTGCTCGAAACAGACTCACTTCAAACACCTTATTATAATAAACGACAACGCCTTTCTTTCCATTGCGTTTACACGGTCTTAACAAGCATGTTGCATCGTTGGAATGCAAGTCTATGCTATTCTTTTCGCCGCATTTACCCAAACCAACAAGCTATTGAACATCAAGTGTGCAAGTGTGCTAACACCACATATAAACAAAGAAGAAAGCAGGGGTGTGGCTTTCATGTACGACTCTGCCCTTAGGAACGAACTAATACAAAAAAAATTGATTGTCTCACGACAACCAATCTTTCTTAACCTTAATAATCTAATACCATGAAAAACACGTTACAAAGTTACGATATTATTTTCATCTTGCAAGTGTTTGATGGTAAAAGTAATCTTTTCGTAACATTAATTAAACGTTTTTCCGTTCCAATTAAGCTTATTTTGCAATTTTAACCGTTTTATATTCGCTTTTCCCTCTTCGCTGATAGCCGCTGGCGACAAGGCTACAACAAGTTCTGCGTTAGATGGCGAAAGCGAGAACGACACTAGCTTGGGGTCGAACAAAGCTTGCAATTTGTTAAAATCGTCTTCCGACATCGTATCGGGGCGTTGCAAATCTACATCTAAGTGCATTTGGGGCATAGACAAAGCCTTCCAATCGGGCGAATAAAACGAAATGCTACTCTCTGGCTGTGGCCCAGCGTATGTTTGCACCAAGCAAAGCAAAGAGTCGCCCGACGATGTGGGTAACATTTTCATTTGCAACGTATACACTTCGTTCATGCGCGCCGAAAGAAAGTCGTCCGTAAGCGTGTCTATGCTACATCTCTCGCCAAGCGGACCAGCAATTGTGGCCGCTTTCTTCATTTGTTTCAGGTCGAGGAGTTCTTGCCTTCCGCTCTTTTCAAGCGCACCGGCCACAGAAACAGGCATGTTCACCCACATCTTGCACACTTGCTGTGCCATCATCGTTATGGGCATGGCAGCAAGGCACAGCCCGAATAGTAGTTTTCTCATTGTGTTGTATATTATTTATCAAGATAAGTTAGGAATAAAAAAACACACACGTTCGGCGCACAAGTGCAGACTTTCACCCCACACTTGTCTACGCACATAGCAGAGATACAGGCATGGGGAGGGGCTATTCATACACCTCGTCAATACCATACTCATTCATTCCACCATCGTCTTTGGCGCATGGGTCAAACCCTTCGGGAAGGTCGAACGTGGCCTTTTGGGTATAACCCAATCGAGGGTCGGCAAACACTTTCTGCATGAAATAAGCCCAAATGGGCAATGCCATCGTGGCTCCCTGTCCCATACTCATCGAGTCGAAGTGTATGTCGCGGTCTTCTCCGCCCACCCAACAGCCGCTCACCAGTTCGGGCGTAAAGCCCATAAACCATGCGTCGGCGTTGCGGTTGGTCGTTCCAGTCTTGCCGCCAATCTCGCCTTTAAGGTTATATTTAAAGCGTAGTCGCCGCGCCGTACCCTCGTTCACCACGGCTTGCAGCTCCACGAGCATCTTATTGGCACTGGTTTCGCTTATCACTTCGTTCATACGTGGCTGGAATGTAGCAATTACATTCCCCTCGTTGTCTTCTATCTTGGTAACGAACAAGGGCGCACACCTAATTCCGCGGTTGGCAAAGGCGGTGTAAGCACTTACCATTTCGCACACGCTCGACTCGCAAGGACCTAGTGCCAAGGCCATTGACGGGTGTATGTCGGGGTTGTTTAGGCCATAACTGCGTAGCAATCCCACAAACTGCTGTGGGTTAAGCTTACTCATAAGGTAGGCCGAAATCCAGTTGTTGGATTGCGCCAAGCCCCATTTCAAGGTTACCATTTGGCCATATCTACTACGGCTACCGTTCCGTGGCGTCCAACTTTGTCCTGCCACAATGTATGTACGCTGCACGTTGGGTGCCTGGTCGCAAGGCGAGAAACCATTTTCCATGGCCAACGAATAGAGGAAAGGCTTAATCGTAGAGCCTACTTGTCGGCGTCCCTCGGTAGCCATGTCGTATTGGAAGTGCGTAAAATCCAATCCGCCCACATAAGCCTTCACCATTCCGTTCTTGGGATCCATGCTTACAAAGCCGGCTCGTAAGAACGACTTATAATATCGGATGCTGTCTAAGGGCGTCATCACCGTGTCTATGTCGCCATGATAAGTAAACACGGCCATGTCGGTGGGTGTCCTGAAAGCCTTGCGTATCTCTTCTTCCGAATAACCTGCCGACTTCATGTTGCGATAGCGTTCGCTTTGCGTAATCGAGCGGTTCAGGATTGAACGCACCTGTTCAGCAGTAAGCTTGTTGGTGAAGGGCGCATTGGGTTTGGTTCTGTTCTCCTTAGAGAAAGCAGGCTGCAAGAAACGGGCTAGATGCTTGTACACGGCATCTTCGGCGTATTGCTGCATCCTACTGTCGATGGAAGTAAACACCTTCAAGCCGTCGGTATAGATGTTGTAGGGCTCGCCGTTCTTCTTCAAGTTCTTGTTACACCATCCGTAAAGGGGGTCGTTGGCCCATGCAATGGAGTCGTAAACATACTGCGACTTGTTCCATTCGGGGTAGTTGCTCTTGTCGGGACGCTTGGCCATGAGATATAGGCGAAGAAACTCGCGGAAGTAAGTGGCCGTTCCATCCTTATGGTCGGTACGGTGAAAGTTCAGCGCGAGCGGTTCTTCGGCGTATTGCCTGTACTCCGTATCCGACAAGTAGCCGGCTTTTACCATCTGTGCCAACACAACGTTTCGCCGCTCCGTGCTTCTTTCAGGGTAGCGCACGGGGTTGAAGTACGACGGGTTCTTGCATAGTCCGATAAGCGTAGCCGCCTCGGTTATGGTCAAGTCTTTGGGTTCCTTATTAAAATAGGTGTTGGCCGCGGTCTTTATTCCCACGGCATTGTGCAAGAAGTCGAAGTAATTAAGGTAAAGGGCGATAATCTCTTCTTTGGTGTAATGGCGTTCCAGTTTCACGGCAATAACCCATTCGATGGGCTTTTGCAGCACACGTTCGATTGTAGAATGCGCCTTCTCCGAATAAAGTTGCTTGGCCAACTGCTGCGTGATGGTACTTCCACCGCCTGCACTGGCGTGTCCCATCAGTCCACGTTTCACAAAGGCGCGCCCAAGGGCGATGAAGTCGATGCCCGAATGGTCGTAAAAACGAACGTCTTCTGTGGCCACCAAAGCATGAACAAGGTGCGGCGAAAGGGTGTTATAGGGTATGCAAACGCGGTTTTCACGGTTTTCGTTCCATGTGCCTATCACCTTTCCGTCAGCCGAATACACCTGCGTGGCAAATCGGTTGATGGGGTTTTGCAATTCGGATATGGGCGGCATGTAGCCTATCCAACCAAACCAAATGGCCACGAAAGCCAATATGGCGGACAGTATGCCAAGCACTAACATGCCCCATAAGATATGTATGAACCTCTTTCTCATTGACGTCTGAATTCTAAAATTACTGCAAAAATACAATTTTTCTCCCTATTACACATTCAAATAAGAAAAATTATACTTATCTTAGCATCCCAAATAGAGTACGTTCTAATGTCAATGCAGATGAAACAACGTGATTTTGTGACGATTGCCGACCTCTCGAAGGAGAAAATACAGTACCTTATCGACCTGTCGCAAGAGTTTGAGAGACATCCCAACCGCGAGCTGCTCAAAGGAAAAGTCATCGCAAGCCTTTTCTTCGAGCCGTCTACACGCACCAGGCTGAGTTTCGAAACGGCAGCCAACAGGCTCGGTGCGCGCATCATCGGTTTCTCGGATGCCAAAGCCACCAGTGTGTCTAAGGGCGAAACGCTCAAAGATACCATCCTGATGGTGGCCAATTATGCCGATGTCATCGTGATGCGCCATTACATCGAAGGGGCTGCGCAGTATGCCAGCGAGGTGTCGCCGGTGCCTATCATCAACGCCGGCGACGGCGCACACATGCACCCTTCGCAGTGTATGCTCGACCTTTACTCCATATATAAGACACAAGGAACGCTCGAAGACCTCAACATCTACCTCGTGGGCGACTTAAAATACGGCCGAACGGTACACTCGCTCATCATGGCCATGCGCCATTTCAACCCCACGTTCCATTTCATCGCGCCCAAAGAGTTGGCCATGCCCAACGAGTATAAGCTCTACTGCAAGAACCACGGCATCAAGTTTCAAGAACATACGGCCTTTAACGATAAGGTGATTGCCGATGCCGACATTATATATATGACGCGCGTGCAAAAGGAAAGGTTCTCGGACCTCATGGAATACGAACGCGTAAAAGACGTGTATATATTGAAAAACGACATGTTGGCCAACGTGAAAGACAACATGCGCATTTTGCATCCGCTGCCAAGAGTGAACGAAATTGCCTACGATGTAGACGACAACCCGCACGCCTACTACATTCAGCAGGCCCAAAACGGGCTCTACGCACGCCAAGCACTGTTTTGCGACGTGTTGGGCATCACGCTAGAAGATGTGAGAAACGATAAAACCATCATCAAATGAGTGCAAATAAGAAAGAACGGCTAGTGGCCGCCATCAAAAACGGAACCGTTATCGACCACATTCCTGCCGACAAAACCTTTCAGGTTGTAAACTTGCTCGAACTGCAAACGCTTAACGAACCCATAACCATCGGCAACAACTATGCCTCGAAGATGATGGGAAAGAAAGGCATCATCAAGGTTACAGACAGGTATTTCACCGACGAAGAGATTTCGCGCCTCTCGGTGGTTGCACCCAACGTGGTGCTCAACATCATCAAAGACTACGAGGTTATCGAGAAAAAGAAGGTGGAAACGCCTGCCGAACTTAAAGGCATCGTGCGGTGCAACAATCCCAAATGTATCACCAACAATGAGCCCATGCAAACGGTTTTCCACGTGGTAGACAAGGTTAGCCGAACGCTGAAATGCCATTACTGCGACATGGAGCAGGCCATAGACAAGGCACAACTGGTGTAATGCGCATGCCATATACGCCTGCACACACGTGCCAACAACCAGAATAAACGACATTTATCATCGGCGTGGTGCATAGAAACCACGCCCTAATCAATAACTAACACAAACAATTTCAACTATGAAAAGAGACCTAGAAATTTTCAAACTCATTGAAGATGAGCATCAACGCCAACTCAAAGGCATCGAACTAATTGCCTCTGAGAACTTCGTTAGCGAACAGGTGATGCAAGCTATGGGTTCGTATCTAACCAACAAGTATGCCGAAGGCCTACCAGGAAAACGCTATTACGGCGGATGCGAGGTGGTTGACAAGGTGGAAAACCTGGCCATCGAGCGAATTAAAAAGCTGTTCGGAGCCGAGTTTGCCAACGTACAACCCCACTCTGGCGCACAAGCTAACGAGGCCGTGCTGCTTACTTGCCTCAACCCTGGCGACACTTTCATGGGCTTGAACCTTGCACACGGCGGACACCTTAGCCACGGTAGCCTTGTAAACACGTCGGGTATTTTGTACAACCCCGTGGGCTACAACCTCAACAAGGAAACTGGGCGCGTTGATTACGACGAAATGGAACGCCTTGCGCTGGAACATAAGCCAAAGCTTATCATCGGTGGCGGCTCGGCTTACAGCCGCGAATGGGACTACAAGCGCATGCGCGACATCGCTGACAAGGTGGGTGCCATCTTCATGGTTGACATGGCTCACCCCGCAGGACTGATTGCCGCTGGTTTGCTGGAGAACCCACTGAAATATGCACACATCGTTACTTCTACCACGCACAAAACACTTCGCGGACCGCGTGGAGGTATCATCCTTATGGGCAAGGACTTCGAGAATCCGTGGGGAAAGAAAACGCCGAAGGGCGAAGTAAAGATGATGAGTCAACTGCTCAACTCGGCCGTATTCCCCGGAATTCAAGGCGGACCGCTAGAACACGTCATTGCAGCTAAGGCCGTTGCCTTCGAAGAGGCACTTCAACCTGAGTTTAAGGAGTGGGCATTGCAAGTTAAGAAAAATGCGAAAGTGTTGGCCGAAGAGCTTATTAAACGTGGTTTCACCATCGTTAGCGGTGGAACAGACAACCACTCCATGCTGGTAGACCTGCGCGACAAGTATCCCGAACTAACGGGTAAAGTTGCCGAAAACGCTCTTGTTGCTGCGGACATTACCGTTAATAAGAACATGGTTCCTTTCGATACGCGTAGTGCTTTCCAAACAAGCGGCATCCGCTTGGGCACGGCTGCCATCACTACTCGCGGAGCCAAAGAAGACCTCATGGGCTTTATTGCCGAACTGATTGAGGAAGTTCTGAACAACCCAACCGACGAAACGACTATCGCTAACGTACGCAAACGCGTAAACGAAAAGATGAAAGACTATCCTCTCTTCGCTTACTAAACACGTACGCAACAACTATTTTTGCAAACGGGATGCACCTTTGGGCTGCATCCCGTTTTTTGTAAATGGGCGAGTTAATGAGCGGACAGGGTGGTTGGCCGTGAGCAGCATGAGCCGCAACCGCTCGCGCTGGCAGTCGAAAGCGTACATGCGTGCAGTGCCATTGCCCACACGCGCGTATGGGGCACAACCGCTTTTTTGTCTAGTTTTCAGCAAGAAATTTAACATTATGAGTGCCCTTTCTGCTCACCAACTGCCAACCTTGCCGCAAATAATCGATTCTCGCGAAGGTTGTTTTCGATGCCGAAAGGGGTTAGCATGCGAATACGGCAAGACGTATATTTATTACAAAGAACCCCCATTTGCACCATTTTTGGGGTGATTTGCAGCAAAATGTAGTGCGTTTTGCCGCAAAATGCAGTGCGTTTTGGTGCAAAACGCAGTGTATTTTGGTGCCAAATGCAGTGCAAAATGCTGCTAAATGCAGTGCAAAAAGCATAAAAATACATAGCAATGGTATAAACAAAACCCTTTCGAGGCATGAAACACATGGCTGAAAAGGACAAAATAGCCGCTAAAAAGTGGGATTTTAGGGGCTAAAAGTGGGTGATTGGGGTTGAAAAAATATGAGATGGCAGTCAATCTAGAAAGGCAAAATGGTGCAAAATGCAGGTCCTTTTCTTGAAAATAGACAAAACAAAAGACGTGAAAGGCTAGAAATAGTAGCTTTTTACCTACTTTTCAGCCTGTTTCTTCGCTAGAACGGAGTGAAAATTAAAGCGATATTGTAAAATAAAAGATAATAATTTAAGCTCGTGAGCTTGTAAGTTGATGAGTTTGTGAGTCGAGGGGGTGATGTGTTGGTGAGTTGGTGAGTTGATGAATTGGCGAGTTGATGAACTGATGAGTTGATGGGGCGGTGAGTTGGTGAGTTGATGAGATGGTGAGTTGATGAGATGGTGAGTTGATGAGTGGGTGAGTTGATGAGTGGGTGAGTTGATGAGTGGGTGAGTTGATGGGCTGGTGAGCTGGTGAGTTGATGTATTCGGGAGTTATTGGGCTTTCGTTAGTTTATAATCCAGTGAGTTGACTTGTCCTGCACTCCTCTCTATTTAAAGAAACACTAAAAGTCAAGACGGTCTCAAATTAACAAGTCAACTCATCAACTTGTTAATTCGTCAACTTGTTAACTTGCCTACCCGTCAACTCGTCAACTAATTAACTCATCAACTTGTTAACTCGTCAACTTAGTTAACCCATCAACTTGTCAACTTGCCTACTCGTCAACCTTTCAATTTATCAACTCGTCCACTTTGTCAACCCATCAACTCATACCCCCATCGACTTACCCGCCACATAGCCCGTAGTCCAAGCAGCTTGCAAGTTAAATCCGCCTGTAATAGCATCCACATCCAGCACTTCGCCTGCGAAGAATAGGTTTTTACACACCTTACTTTCCATCGTATTGAGGTTAATGTTCGTAAGCGAAACACCCCCACAAGTAACAAACTCCTCGCGAAACGCCCCCTTACCAGTAACAGCGTACAAGTCGTTAGTCAACGTTTCAACCAGCTTGTTCAAGCCCTTCTTCCCCAATTCTTCCCATCGTTTCTCCGCTCCAAGTCCTGTTTTGTCTAAGATATACAGCCACATGCGCGAGGGCAAACCAAAGGGATGCACGCTCGACAACTGCTTTCGCCAATTGCTTTCAACAATACCTTGCAAGTGTTCGGCCACCAATGCACCATTGGTTAGCCCAATCCAATTCACTGCAATAGAGAAACGATAGCCACAATCGTGCACAAAACGTGCACCATACGACGAGAGTTTGAGTATAGCAGGACCACTTGCACCCCAATGCGTAACAAGTAATGGCCCCGATGCCTTATACTTTGTACCAACAACAGACACCGTAACACCCTCTACCACCGTACCCATCAAGGCCTTAAAAGCAACATCGGCAATGTTAAACGTAAAGAGCGAAGGCACGGGCTGCATAATATCATGCCCCAAACGAGCCAAATATTGCAAGCCTTCGGCACGCGGAGAGCCGCCCGTTGTGATAGCCACCCTGTTAAACGTAAGCGGCTTTTGCGCCTTAAATTCTAGCTGCAAGTCGCCATTGGGCAAAGGTTTCAGCCCCTCTAAGGCATGCGCAGTACGCACTTCCACACCCAATTTATGAGCCTCATTCGTTAAGGCATCTACCACACTTTGTGCCGATTGCGACACAGGGAAAACACATTCGTCTGCCTGCGTAAGCAATTTCACGCCGCGTTCTTCAAACCATCGCCATGTGTCGTCGTGGTCGAATACGTTAAAAAGCCGTTTCATCATCTTATCGCCACGTGGATAAGCCTGTTTCAAGTCGCTTATCCGTGCAAACGAATTGGTAAGGTTGCAGCGTCCGCCACCCGTTACAAGCACCTTGGCCAGCACCTTTTGTCCTCGTTCAAAGATCGTAACTCGTGCCTTGGGGTTTGCTTGTTTGGCTGCAATGGCGGCGAAAAATCCTGCCGCACCACCGCCAACCACTGCTATATTTAATTGTTCCGTCATTGTATCTCCTTGTTTTTGGCAAACGAAGATACGAATAAAAAGCCGTTCGCACAAGGCTCGCAACACAATTAAGTTGAGTTTATGAGGTTAGTGGGTTGTGAGTTATTAAGTTTTTAGTTTGTGAGGATGTAAGTTTTTAGTTTGTGAAGATGGTGGTTATTTAGTTTATGAGTTACCAAGTTTACGAATTAATAAGTTATATCGCACACAAACCAGAAAGGTCAAAAGCTTACAACCCCGACAACTCATAAACTTATAAACTCAACAACTTATAACCGCACAAACGCTGCAATCCACAAACTTAAAAATGCAACAACTCATAAACTCAACTACTAATAATCTGCTTTTCATGCCATTTTTACAGCATTTTTGTGTAAGTTTGCACTAATAAAAAAAGCAAGCATCATGAACATCGAGCACATTAAAGACAGGATAAACAAGTTGCCCAACCTATCTACGGCATTGGGTATGGAATTTATTTCCACCCCCGAACCCGACACATGCATGGCGCGAATGAAGGTTGACGAGCGCAACAGGCAACCTTTCGGTTTCCTTAGCGGCGGTGCATCGCTAGCCTTGGCCGAAAATCTAGCCGGCGTTGGTTCGCTAGCACTGTGTCCGGGCAAGATAAGCGTGGGCATCAACGTTAGCGGGAGCCATCTCATCGCCGTTGAAGAAGGCGACACCGTAACCGCAACGGCACACATCATGCACAAGGGACGGACACTACACCAATGGCTGGTAGAAATTAGAAACACCGCAGGCGAACTGGTTTGCTCGGTACAAGTAACCAACTATGTGCTTAACGCCCGCAAAGATGACTGACTTTGCGCTGTTTCGCGAACCGCATGCCACGCATGCCACACGTTATGTTCAGCTACATGGAGAGGCGCAAAGTCTGCCAAACTATGCAGCCTTGAACCACGTTCAGGGCTTTGTCTTCGCTCCTTTCGCCATTGAAGACGATTGTCCGTTGCTCGTTATCGCACCCGACAAGGTGGAACAACTTGATGTTGAAACGCATGTGTCGACACTCGCACGTAATGCCACAGCCGTTGAAACAACAACAGCCAGCAACAGCCAACAGCAGGTGAGCCAATCGTACCAAGAAAGTTTCCATCGCTTTCACCAACAGCTTGTACAAGGGCAGTTTGCCAAAATCGTACTAAGTAGGACCGAAGAGGTTACGCTTAAACACGCTCCCAATGCCGAAGAATTGTTTTGGAGAGCCTGCCAACGCTATCCGCGTTTGTTTATCGCGCTGGTTAACACACGCAGTGCAGGCACTTGGCTTATGGCCACGCCCGAAGTTCTGGTGCGAAACGACATGCACCGTTGGCATACCATGGCACTTGCAGGCACAATGCGCCTTACTTCCGAGCAACAGAAATGGCCCGACCAAACGTGGAACAGCCCCACCCCACCCTTGGAATGGAGTGCGAAGAACAAGGAAGAACAGCGACTGGTGGCGCGTTACATCGCCCAATGTCTTGCACATTTGGCCGACAACATCGAAGAAACACCGCCTTATACCCAAAGGGCAGGGGGCTTGGTTCACCTTAGAAGCGACTTCGCCTTTACCCTAAAACCTGCCTACGGACTAGGCGACCTCGTGCAAATGCTGCATCCCACACCTGCTATCTGCGGCTTACCCAAAGCCGAGGCATGGCGTTTTATCAGTGACAACGAACCCCATCGCCGGCTATATTACAGCGGTTTTTGCGGTCCGGTAACGGCTAATGGCGGCACAAAGCTATATGTTTCACTTCGTTGCATGCAGCTGTGGCCCAACAAAGCGTGCCTTTATGCAGGTGGCGGACTGCTTAAAGACAGCACCGAAGAACAAGAATGGGAAGAAACAAGGGCGAAAATGGAAACGATGTTGGGGCTAATGCAGCCATAATTTTAGCTTTTTAAGGTTATGAGATAATAAGTTTATGAGTTTTAGTGTAAACCACACAAGCTTAAACCATCTGAGTTTTCGGCAGCGAATAGCTTATAAGCATAAACGCTTATGAACAAAAGCCAACCGTCTAACGCATGAATTTGCAAACGCATGAACTGATAAACTTACAAGCCCAAACATGAAACCAAACAGTAAACATGTATTCGAATAAAGAAAACATCAACATCCTTACCTCCTTACTCGTGGCTCATGGCGTAAGGCGAGCCGTGGTTTGCCCTGGTTCGCGCAATGCGCCCATCGTGCACAACCTGGTAAAGTCGGGTGCCATTAGCTGCTATCCCGTAACCGATGAACGCTCGGCAGGTTTCTATGCCTTGGGTATGGCCTTGCTCGATGGCGATGCTGTGGCCGTCTGCGTTACGTCGGGGTCGGCCTTACTCAATCTTCTGCCAGCCGTGGCCGAGGCATATTACCAGCACATTCCCTTGATAGTTATCTCTGCCGACCGCCCTTTGGCATGGATAGACCAACAAGACGGGCAAACCATTCGACAGCAAAACGCCCTTGCCGACTTTGTGAAGAAGGCCGTAACCCTAAACGAACCCACAGACGAAACCCTGCGTTGGCATTGCAACCGCTTGGCAAACGAGGCTCTTCTGGCCACCAATCATCATGGCGTAGGGCCCGTTCATATCAACGTTCCCTTATCCGAACCGCTCTTTGGCTACGACGTTCCCACCCTGCCCAACGAGCGAACGATAAGCCGTTGCACGCCCAGCAAGCTTGCAGCAACAGCACTTAACAATCTAATGGCCGACTTCCGCAAAGCAGAAAAGCCCATGATTGTATTGGGACAAATGCCTCCTGGCTCCGTCAACGCATCGCTCGTCAAGGTCTTAGAGGGGCAAGCCGTGGTGGTTTCAGAAGTGTTGAGCCATCTCGGTGGACTGCAAAACGCCGACGAATTGTTAGCCACTTGCGCAGAAACTGCACCCTATACGCCCGATTTCGTATTGTATATGGGCGGACATCTCATAGGGAAAAACCTCAAATCGCTATTGTGGCAGATGAACAACGCACCCCAATGGCTTGTTAACGAGGGCGGAGAAGTGGTTGATACCTTTATGAATCTCACGGCTATTGTTGAGGCCAAGCCCAACGAAGTGCTGTCGCTGATGGTGCAAATGATGCAACAAACGGACGCCAAACAACACGAAGAGCGTACCAAAGCCTTTCGCCAGCTATGGCAAACGGGTCACAACGCCTATCGCGAACAGCTCAATCAAGCGGCTCCCACCTTTTCCGAAGGCTACGCCGTGCAGTGTTTCGAGCAACAATTACAACAAACCAACCAGCCGTTTGAGGTACATTATGCCAACAGCCTCAGCGTTCGCTTGGCCAATAAGCATGCTCAACACCATGTTTGGTGCAACCGTGGCGTAAACGGCATCGAGGGTTCGCTGTCTACTTCGGCAGGCATGTCGCTGACAACACAAGCTAATGTGTATTGTGTAATTGGCGATTTGAGTTTCTTTTACGACCAAAACGCCCTATGGAACACCCGTCTGGGCGGCAATCTACGCATAATGTTGCTCAACAATGGTGGTGGAAAGATATTCCAACACGTTAAAGGAATGCCTGCCGACGACATACAAGCCACCTTTGTTTCGGCAACGCACAACACTTCGGCGCAAGGAATCTGCCAACAGAACGGCGCAAGATATCTACTTGTAAACGATATTGAGACATTGCAAAAAGGTATCGCCGAACTTATCGGCTATGGCGGAAACCGCCCTTTCGTTTTGGAAGTGAACTTAACATCATGGGGCGTTACAACAACCAAATGTTCAGCAACACCTTATTAATAGAAACATCCCTTACCCAAAAAACAAATATCATTGTATGAAAAGAGAATGGAAACCCATTGAAGTTTTCGACTTCAAAGAAATATTATTCGAGGAATATCAGGGCATTGCCAAGATAACAATCAATCGCCCGCGTTACCGAAATGCCTTCACTCCGCGCACTACGTGGGAGATGAGTCAGGCCTTCGCCTACTGTCGCGAGGCCCAAGACATCGGTGTAGTATTGCTTACAGGTGCAGGCGACATGGCTTTTTGCGCTGGTGGCGACATGAACGTAAAGGGTCGTGGCGGCTATGTGGGCGAAGACGGAGTGCCTAGACTGAACGTGCTTGATGTGCAAATGCAGATTAGGCGACTACCAAAGCCCGTGGTGGCAATGGTTAACGGCTATGCCATTGGCGGTGGACACGTGCTGCATCTTGTGTGCGACCTCTCCATTGCCAGTGAAAACGCAATCTTCGGACAAACTGGACCGAAGGTAGGTTCATTCGATGCAGGCTTCGGCGCATCTTATTTGGCGCGCATTGTAGGACAAAAGAAGGCGCGAGAGATTTGGTTTCTCTGTCGTCAATACAACGCAGAGGAGGCCGAACGTATGGGCTTAGTTAACAAGGTTGTTCCACAAGACAAGCTGGAAGACGAATGTGTTGCCTGGGCCGAAACAATGATGCAGCACAGTCCGCTGGCCTTACGCATGATAAAGGCAGGCCTTAACGCCGAACTAGACGGACAGGCTGGCATTCAGGAACTGGCAGGCGACGCCACCATGCTTTACTATTTCCTAGACGAGGCGCAAGAAGGTGGCAAGGCTTTCCTTGAAAAAAGGAAACCCGACTTTAAGAAATACCCCAAACTTCCATAGCCCTCGGATGATGTTCCACATCGACATAGCCCCACATACCTTGCATTTCAAGCAGCCAGCAGGCACGTCGCGCGGGGTGTATCGCACCCGAAAGACGTGGTTTGTTACGTTCTCTTCGCCGCAAAAGCCCGGCGTTGTGGGCGTGGGAGAGTGCGCCCCACTACCCAATCTCAGCTGCGACGACCTGCCAAACTACGAACAATGCCTGCGCCAAGCATGCCAACGGTTCTGCGAAACGGGCGTAATCAACCACGATGAGCTAAGCCCCTACCCTTCCATTCGCTTTGGATTGGAAACCGCCTTATGGCAATGGCAACGCGATGGCCATGCAAACCTCTCGCAAACACCTTTTGCACGGGGCGAAATGGGCATCCCTATCAACGGCTTAGTGTGGATGGGAACGTTCGAAGAAATGGCTATGCGCATTGAAGAAAAGCTGAATCAAGGGTTCAGATGTGTGAAATTGAAAATTGGCGCGATAGACTTCGACCGCGAATTACAATTGCTTAAAGACATACGCGCCACGTTTTCGCCCCGCCAAGTGGAACTTCGGGTAGATGCAAATGGAGCTTTTGCGCCTGCCGAGGCTTTGTCGAAACTCGAAAAGTTGGCTCCACTCGACCTCCATTCCATCGAACAACCCATCGCCAAAGGTCTGTGGAACGAGATGGCCGACTTGTGTAAGCGGTCGCCTTTGCCCATTGCACTCGACGAAGAACTTATCGGAACCAACACGCTTGCCGACAAAGAAGAGCTGCTCGACACCATCGCACCACAATATTTGGTGCTGAAACCATCGCTACATGGCGGCATTCGTGGCACAAACGAATGGATTTCGCTGGCCGAAGACCGCAAAATTGGGTCGTGGATAACCAGTGCGTTGGAGAGCAATGTAGGCCTAAACGCCATCGCCCACTTAGCAGCAGAGGCCTATGGGCCACAAATTGCCATGCCACAAGGGCTTGGCACGGGCCAATTGTTTACCGACAACATCGACATGCCCTTACAAATAAAAGGAGATTGCCTATGGTTCTTGCCGAATTCTTAGACCAATGGAACGACGATAAGGCACCTTGCATGCTGGTTCACACTAGTGGTTCAACCGGAAAACCCAAGCCGCTGTGGGTGGAAAAACGCCGAATGGAGGCCAGCGCAAGGGCTACTTGCCAATACTTGGGGCTGAAAGCGGGCAACACGGCCTTGCTCTGCATGCCGCTAGATTATATCGCAGGGAAGATGATGGTGGTGCGTTCGCTCGTGGCTAACCTACAGCTTGTTGTGGTTGAACCCGACGGGCACCCCCTAAAAGACCTTGAAACCGACATCGACTTTGCAGCAATGGTGCCTCTACAAGTGTACAACAGCCTGCAAGTACCAGCCGAACGCCAACGATTAATGCGCATAAAGCACCTCATTATTGGTGGAAGTGCCATCGACGAGGCCTTGGCAAAAGAGCTAAGAGCCTTTCCCCATGCCGTATGGAGCACCTACGGCATGACCGAAACGCTGTCGCACATCGCCCTACGTCGGCTTAATGGGCAAGCAGCTAGCCAATGGTACACACCCCTTCCAGGGGTTAAAGTGAGCCTGAACGATAAAGGTTGCCTGGTGATAGATGCCCCACACCTATGCGAAGGATTGTTGGAAACCAACGACATTGCCACCATTAAGCACATAAAAATGGCTAAGCAGGAAGACGATTTGCAACATAACGATGAACCCAAGCAAGCTTTTCGCATACTGGGCAGACTAGACAACGTGCTTGTTAGCGGTGGTATTAAAATACAAATAGAAGAAGTTGAGCGTGCACTTCATCAGCATTTGTCCGTGCCCTACCGCATTGTGAAGTGCCACGACCAAAAGTTTGGCGAGGTGGTAGGCCTGCAATTCGTACCCCTTTCGGCAGAAAACGCAGAAAGCGAAACGGCTATGGTGAAACAAATCTGCCAAAAAGTGCTGCCCAAATACTGGCAACCCAAAGCCTATTTCCCCGTGAAAGAAATTGAACGAACGGCAACGGGTAAAATAAAGAGGGGATGAAAGGCGCGCAGCCCTCATCCCCTTTATGATGTTGTTCATGCGTTTAGCCTGATGCTTAAACCTTGCCTAAGCAAGCAGAAACGTTGCATAGACTTTGCAAAAGCCAGCCTTTAACGCCCAATATCGTTGAATGTGTCGTAATATCCGCGTGGCATATTCGGTCCCCAAACCTGTTCAACCGACACCTGCACGCTGAAAGAAGGGTTGAAGTTGTACTTAACCGCCGCGCCAACCCTATCGCCCAAGGCTTGCATATCGTACAACGGATAGGGCATAAGCCTATTGCTAACCAAGCTTTTCTGTCCATATAGGTAGGCCTCCCAATGCTCGTTTAAACGATAACCCACAATGGCTTGCAAGCCAGCATTTCGATAATTGTCGCGCCCCCAGAACACATTGTTAAGATAACCGCCCGCGGCCACCGTGAACTTTTTGCCCAATGGTTGGGCATACATGGCCGAAATGTTTTGCATAAAGCCTGCCCCGTGGCGCGCATGCTTGCCAAACTGCGCGAATACGGATGCACCAAGACTTAGGTTTAGCCCCGGATGCAAGTCCCATCGCTGCCATCCAGCCCAAAACCAAGGGCGATAACCCAGCGGTTCTATTTGTCCGTTGAGGGTTAAAGACGGCAAAGCCATCGCCGCATCGATGGTTGGTTCTACGGCCACAACGGGCGTTACCAGCTTATGCAGCGTGTCTACAACGATACTATCAACCAACTTTGGCTGCTCCACAACAGCATTTTCGGCTGTACGCCGCACGTTTTGTTTCCGCTCTTTTTGAGCGAAAGCCGCACCAGCAACAGCACAACATATTATCGTTACAAGCAAATGTTTCTTCATCATGCAACAAAGATAAACGATAAACATCGAAAAACAAAACAATAAACATTTTTTAAGGCAGGTTCTACAAATCACCTTTGCTGTATTTTTAGCTTTTAGCTGAGCAGGGTTTGCTTACGGCTTGAAGGAGCATAGGGCACTATGCTTTCTGAAAGAGAAAGCGAAAGATGCCAGATAAAAGCAAAAAGACAGTGAAGAGCAATACAAGGAACAACAATTGAACCTTTGCGGGGAATTTATAGAACATGCCTTAATAATGGTTGCAAACACGCCTTAATGCAAGGCGTTATTAACCAATATCACCCCACTTACGGCCTGTTTTTATATTATTTACCACTATTTGTTTTGCAAAATAGCCTATTTGCCTTATTTTTGCACTAACTAAAAGAGGAATAAAGATGAAGAAAACACTAATTTGTGCGCTCGTGGCAATGTTCTTTTCTGCATCGCCAACGTGGGCGCAAAGCAACAACGGCCATCAAGACGAGAGCCTAGCCGATAAGGTTTCTACTATTGTTAAGAAGGCCAAATCGTCCATGCAACGCGCAGGAAAGCGGGTGGAGAAGGCTATTGGCATTAACGACAAGAACAGAGACGGCGACGAAGTGAAGATAGACGGCACCTACTACATGCCCATATACTCGCTAAACATCTACAACGGCAAAGACGCCGACAAGTTTAAGAACACTTGCCAAAAGGCGTTTACCAAGAAGTATCCGCGCACAAACGTTCTCAGCGTCACCATTCCCCAAGAGGGATGGGTGAGCAAAGCCGTGAAAGACGGCGGAAAGGTTATTGGCTACCTGCAATACATGTATTGCTACGTTCTGGCGCAAGACGGCGACGACGGCTATATCAATGCCCGATTTAGCTTTCAACGCTACAAGGATGTGGGCAAAGAGTATGGTTCGGTTAACGGACGGTGGCCACAATGGGACCGCACCGACGTACTTACACCGTCTGTTTACGACGAATTGAAAAACTATTAAGTTAAGTGGAGGAAGGGGGCGAATGCCACAGTATTCGCCCCACCTGCCCCACCTAAAACATAATATAACAACACTAAATACTAAACGCAAACAAAGCCATGAACATTCTAAAAGCCTTGTTCGGTGGGAAAACCGAAGACCCTGAAGAAAGAAAGAAAGACGAAGAAACCAAAAATTTCGACATCCTTAAATTTGATGGAGTAAAGGCATTGCACCTTGGACAGGCCGATCACGCCATCAATTGCTTTACCAAAGCATTAAGTTATAAAGACGATTTGGAAACACGCGACTATCTTTCACAAGCTTTCTTGATGACTAACGAACCGCTGAAAGCCTACGAACAACTGCAAAAGTTGGCCGAGGCTCAGCCCGATAACCCAAAGATTTATGTGCGAATGGCAGATGTTGCCTACCGGATGGACGACTATGGCGCAATGGCCGATGCCTGCGAAAAGGCCTTACTCATAGATAAAGCCAGTCCTACGGTGCATTATCTCTATGCGCGAGCCTGCATCGGACAAGGCGATAACGTGAATGCCGTGGCCATGTTAACCAAAGCTATACTTACCACCCCCGACTATCTAGACGCTTATCTGCTGCGCGGCGAAACGCTATTGGCCATGGAAAACTTAGAGGAGGCCGAAGAAGATGCCAACTTCTTGGTTGAACATGTGGCCGGTAACGAAGACGCGTTGCTGCTGAAAGCGCGTGTTGAGAAGGCCAAAGGCTACAATGCGGCCGCACAAGAATACTACGATAAGGTGATAGAGGCCAATCCTTTCCACGCCGAGGCTTTTAAAGAAAGGGCCGAAGTGCGCGAGGCGTTGGGAGATTTGCAGGGAGCGGAAGAAGACCGTAACGTGAATTTCTAACCCATAACGCCTCCATTATTAGTGCCTTCAAGGCGCAGAACGTACAATCGGGAAACTTCTTAACGCGAAGTTTCCCGATTGCTTTTGGTATGTTTCCTAACTAATTGCGGCCGCTTAAAGCCTAATCGAGCATCAAAAAACCAACGTTTTGCCCTTTTTCTACCTGCTTAGCTTAGTTAAATTCTGTACACAAACTTTACAAAACACACATCATCCGCCCAACCATTCTAGCGAAAAAAAGTACGTCAAAACACGTTTTTAGCCATTATTTCCCACTTCACACGCCTCCGTTCTTGTCCATTTTTAAGAACACCACGTACATTTAGCACCACTTAGCCTTTCTAGTTTGGTTGTCAGCTCATTATTTTTGAAGCCCATTTACCCTCTTTTAGCCCCTAAAATCCCACTTTTTAACGGCCATTTTGCCTCTTTTAGCCTTAATTTTAATGGTTCGGAAAGGTTTTGTTTATACCATTGCAGTGTATTTTTATGCTTTTCGTCTCGCATTTTGCAGCATTTTGCACTGCATTTAGCACCAAAACACCTTGCGTTTTGCAGCAAAATGCCTTGCATTTAGCACCAAAACGCACTCTGTTTTGCACCAAAACGCACTCCATTTAGCAGCAAATAGCCCAAAAACGAGTGTGTATGGCGGTGTTTTTAAATAAAAATTCATTTTGCCACATTCACATACTAACCCCGTTTTTGCACAAATCGAACGCG
The DNA here is from genome assembly GCF_000162415.1 of Prevotella sp. oral taxon 317 str. F0108. NCBI lineage: Bacteria > Pseudomonadati > Bacteroidota > Bacteroidia > Bacteroidales > Prevotellaceae > Prevotella > Prevotella sp. oral taxon 317. Next base: position 1,292,327 of record NZ_GG740072.1, read on the forward strand.
CGCGAGAATGGATTATTTGCGGTCGAGTGGACGACTGACGAGCAAAAACGCCCTCATAATGTTAAATATTATACTAAAAAGCGGACAAAACAAGACAGGCAAATGTGACGTATTTGGGGACTTGTCAAAATGAAAAGAGATTGGAAACAGATAGTCGGAAAAACAAAATAAGGTGTGCCATGCGGCACACCTTATTATATATAGGCTTGATAAGCCACCCTTGTTGGGGCGAAAATTACTTGGCAAAGGCCACTGAACGCGTTTCGCGTATAACGGTAATCTTCACTTGTCCGGGGTAAGTCATCTCGTTTTGAATCTTTGTTGCAATCTCGCCGCTTAGTTTCTCGCTCTCAGCATCGTCCATCTTGTCGGCACCAACGATAACACGTAGCTCTCTACCAGCCTGTATGGCGTAGGTTTTGGTAACACCAGGATAGCTCATGGCAATAGCCTCCAAGTCGTTGAGACGCTTGATGTAGGCCTCAACAATCTCGCGACGTGCACCTGGACGAGCACCCGAAATGGCATCGCACACTTGCACAATGGGTGCCAACAAGGTATTCATTTCTATTTCATCGTGGTGCGCGCCAATAGCGTTGCAGATGTCGGGTTTCTCCTTATACTTCTCGGCAATCTTGGCTCCATATAGAGCATGGGGCAGTTCGCTTTCCTCATCGGGTACTTTTCCAATGTCGTGTAACAGACCTGCGCGCTTTGCCTTTTTGGGATTTAGTCCCAACTCTGAGGCCATAACAGCACAAAGGTTGGCCGTTTCGCGTGCATGTTGCAAGAGGTTCTGTCCGTAAGACGAACGGTATTTCATCTTTCCAACGATACGAATAAGCTCTGGGTGCAAGCCATGAATACCCAAGTCGATGGCTGTACGCTTACCCGTCTCGATAATTTCGTTTTCCAATTGTTTCTTCACCTTGGCCACAACCTCCTCTATTCGGGCAGGGTGAATACGGCCATCGGCAACAAGTTGGTGAAGGGCAAGACGGCAAACCTCGCGGCGAACGGGGTCGAAAGCCGAGATAACGATGGCTTCGGGCGTATCGTCTACAACGATTTCAACACCTGTTGCAGCCTCCAAAGCACGTATGTTACGGCCTTCGCGACCGATGATGCGACCTTTCACCTCGTCGTTGTCGATGTGGAAGACGCTCACCGAGTTCTCAATTGCCGTTTCGGTAGCCACACGTTGAATGGTTTGTATAACAATCTTCTTGGCCTGTTGGTTGGCATTGAGTTTGGCTTCGTCGATAATCTCGTTGATATAGCTAGCAGCATCGGTCCTCGCCTCATCTTTTAAGCTCTCGATAAGTCGTTCCTTGGCCTCGTCTGCGCTAAGTCCCGACAGTTCTTCGAGTTTCAAACGTTCCTGACTTTGCATCTTTTCGAGTTCCTCTTGCTTGATATTCAGCAGTTTTTTCTCGTTATCCACGCGCTGTTGGTTTTGTTCCACCTCTTGTTTGCGGCGTGCCAACTCGTCTTGGCGTTGGTTAAGCGAAATCTCGCGCTGTTTAAGCTTGTTCTCGTTTTGCTGAATACGTTGGTTGCGGATTTGCACTTCCTTTTCCAACTCGCTTTTCTTATTGAGGAATTTCTCTTTAACTTCGAGCAATTTTTTCTCTTTCAGCACTTCCGCCTCTTTGTTAGCGTTTTCTATCATCTCGTTATACTGTCCCTTAATGACGTATCTAAAAAGGAGATAGCCAACAAAGCACCCTAAAACAAGTGCAACGGCGGCAGCGATTATCGTTTCTATCATACAGATTTATATTGATTATGTAATGTTTTTGTTCTGTTCTCTTTTGGTGTTTATGGGGCGAACACCTTGGCGAAAGTTGCCATAAGGCAATAAAACTCGGAAAAGAAAACAGCTTAAACAGACGTTGGCTCGATGCCCAAAGTCTCTTCTATCTCTGCGGCAAGCCCTTTAAGGCTATCCATCAACGGCTCAACGTCGTTGTGTTCGTCCGCATTGTGGTAACGCATAGCAATGTCTATGAGTACCATGTAGAGAATGTCAATATCGCTTTTCTTGCCTGCATACCTAGCCGAGTAGAAGTTCACAAGGTCGGTAATGAGCTTTGCACTCTTGCGATACTTCTCTTCGTCTTCTCGTGAGCAGTTAACAGGTATCGACCTGTCGTATACATTGAGCGTTATCTTGAAGAAGTCTTTTTTGTTATCAGCCATTGTCAATGCTATTTTCGCTTAGAAGTGTGATACATCTGTTCACATCTCTAATGAGTTTGGAGAGCCTTTTCTGGGCCGACTCCATGTCGCCGTCGGTGATTTCAACCATCTTAGCCATTTTCAGGCTGTCGTAGCTTTTGTAAACAGATTGCAAACTGTCGTCCAGTTCCTTTATTCGGGCATCGCGTTCATCAATCATCGTCTGTAGCTCAGCATTCTTTTTCTCCAATTCTTTATATTGGAGAAGTAGCTGGCGCAGCCGTGTGGTAAACAGCGACAATGTGAATTCGTTTGCATCCATAATTAAACACCAATTTGACTACAAATTTAACTTATTTATTTGGATGGCGCAAATTTTCAACCTGTTACATCTTGTAAAAATGTAATTAAGCTGCATCAATGAGCTAATATGCCACGTAAACGTCACGTTATGCGAGCGTGGAAAGCCAAAAGACGACAGCGAGGAATGGCCTTTTCTTGCCCCGAAAGTGTGGCTTACTTGGCTTTTTCGTCGGGGCGCGGCTCTTTCTTGGCCAGCATTACCACTTGGAAAACGAAGTCTGTTACCCACTTTTGGCTAAATCCAAGCCTTTTATTATATTGCCTGATGGAGGCAACGGTCTTCAACACACCTGCATCCGAAAAATCGTTCTTGTTGAAAATGTCGTTGATGGTGCGTTGCGTCATGGTGTAAATGGCCTTCTTGAAGAACGAGGGCAAACGCAACTTAAACTTCATGAGATTGCCCATGAGCATCATGAGGTCTTGTGTGAAGTTTTGGAATTGTATCAAGTACACCTGCACATCTTGCAGCTTGTGGCAGTTTTTTCTGATGCTGGCATCTATTTCCTTAAAGAAACCCTCGTCGGTTTTATACAGTTCTTTCAACATCTTGCGGCAATGCGCCTTTTCACCAAGGCCCAACTTGTTGTTCTGCGTTGGTATGCGCAAGGTTGTTTTGTACGTTCTCAAATCGGGAAGCATGGCCAAATTGGTTATACCCAAGTTGGCTGCGATGGTTGCTTGGAAGTAAACTCGCACCAAAGTCATGTAGTCTTCCATGCCACCCGACTTCGATTTGTCGGCTTGTCTTTTGAATATTGAGGAAAATAATCCCATAATTGTTTTGTTTCGAATAATGTAAATAGATGTTTGCTCCCTCTATATCCCATGCCTTAGACACGAGATGAATGCCACGAGTGGAGCGAATACTAGCTGCAAAAGTACGAAAAAAAAGGGGAAACAGCAATTTATGGCCTTAATTTCAAGCGATTAGAGGCTAGTTTTTAAGCATTGGAAAGAAGATAATGTGTGCAAAACATGATAAGTTGTGGCTGACGTCCAATGGCTGGGGCATAAACAAAGGTTGCAAATTGAGCAGAAAATACGGCATGTCGAGAGAAGTTTATGTGGTTCGCTGCGCACAATTGTCATCGTTCGTGCAACGAAACACATGGCTAACACATACACAAAAACGCCGCTTTCGCCCTTCCGCAACGCGTACCTAAAACGGGCTGCATGCCATGAAGAGTGAAAGCGGCGTTTATATAACTTACTTTCCGAACCGCAGACGGGTTATTAGATGTGCGCAACCCGTTGCGATGCGTAAGTTCTCAAAACCTTGTTTGGGTTATTTACTCATGTCGTAAACCACCTGCATCAGCTTTTTACCGATTGCATCGGCATCTTCCATCGTCGCAGCCTCGCTGTAAACACGGATGATAGGCTCGGTATTGCTCTTGCGCAAGTGCACCCATTTGTCGGCAAAGTCTATCTTTACGCCATCAATATCGTTCACTTGCTCGTCTTTATAAAGTTCTTTAACACGCTCCAAAATTGCATCTACATCGGTAGACGGCGTCAGGTCGATGCGGTTTTTGGCGATAAAATAGTTGGGATAAGTGGCGCGCAGTTCGCTCACCTTGCAGCCCTTGTGGGCCAAATTGCTAAGGAAAAGGGCGATACCAACCAAAGCGTCGCGCCCATAGTGGCTCTCTGGATAGATTACTCCACCATTACCTTCGCCGCCGATAACGGCATTAACAGCCTTCATCTGCGTGGTTACGTTCACCTCGCCAACAGCTGCAGCCGTGTACTGCCCGCCATGTTTGAGGGTAACATCGCGCAGGGCACGAGTGGAACTGAGGTTAGACACGGTGTTGCCTGGTGTTTGCGACAATACATAGTCGGCCACACTAACCAGCGTGTACTCTTCGCCGAACATCTTCCCGTCTTCACAAATAAACACCAAACGGTCCACATCGGGGTCTACTACGATACCCATATCGTAGTTTCCATTCTTTACCTCGGTCATAATCTCGGTTAGATTTTTCTCCAAAGGTTCAGGGTTATGGGCAAAATCTCCCGTTGGTTGGCCGTTGAGCATGGTGTATTTCACACCCAATTGGTCGAGCAGTTTGGGCAGGATAACACCTCCCACGCTATTAACCGTATCGACTACGACCTTAAACCCAGCCTTACGAATGGCATCGGCATCAACCAACTTTAACGCCAACACACTATCAATGTGACGTTGGTCGAAACTATCGTCCTCGGTATAATGGCCTAAGTGGTCTACATCCGCATAAGTAAAGTCGCCCTTATCGGCTATTTTCAAAAGCTTTGCGCCATCTTCGGCCGTAAGAAACTCACCTTTATTGTTTAGTAGTTTCAAAGCGTTCCATTGACGTGGATTATGACTTGCTGTGATAATTATTCCCCCATCGGCTCCTGCCATAGTAACAGCCAACTCGGTAGTAGGCGTTGTGGCCAGTCCGATATTCAGCACATCAAACCCCATTCCCATGAGCGTACCGCACACAATGTTCTTAACCATCTCGCCAGAAATGCGCGCATCGCGGCCAACAACGATGATGTTGTTGCCCTTAGGCATGTTTTGACGAATGAAAGTGGCGTATGCCGAAGTAAACTTAACGATGTCTAACGGGTTGAGTGTGTCTCCAACCCCTCCGCCAATTGTACCGCGGATGCCTGAAATAGATTTAATTAGTGTCATTACCAAATATGTTTTTTATCGTGCCTTGCTCAATTCTAACTCATAAAAATAAGGTATCACGCCATTCACGGCCGCCCCATGCCCTCGGTCGTGGGGTACGATTAGGCGAACGCGAGCACCTGCCTCTTCGGAAGAAGAAAGCCTGTCGAGCAATATATAGGAGAAAGGCGTGAGCCAACCAGAAGGAACTGCCGTCCCATTGGTGCGTTGGCGCGCCACGTACATCAGCCCACCTTTACCGGTTAAGCTTGCGGTGAACGTGCCAGAAGTGTTTGTTACGTCCATCCTATCAAGCCAAGCGCTAAAACGCGGATGGAAACTAGAAAGTTCAAGGCTGTCGGTAAGCAAGTTTCTTTCGCTGAACCTGCACGTCACATTCATGCGTTCGCCCTTTTCAATCTTCCTACCTACACCCTTATGTACGATTTGCATATACACGCCCGAACTCTCAAAGAGCACATATTCGTTCTTAGCCGTGTCGGTAGTCTCACCGTTTGCAACAAATTCGTTTTCGCTAATAACTTTGATGTTCTTCTTCGTGATGTAATTACTGATGGCGTTTCGTTCTGATTCCACTTGGTCGGCATAGGTTTCGTACCTGCTACACGATTGCCACGAGAGCGCGCCCGCCAAGAGGAAAAGAGAAAAGAGCAATTTCTTCATTCGTCGTTTAAGTTTTATATGATGAGGTTGCAGACTGCCGTTACTGCCATTCGCTCCGTCAGGAACATTGGGCTACACTTCGTCCACAATGCTGCAAAGATAATAAAAATATTACGTTTTCAGGATGAACGACCCCGTATTTTTGGATTTTTACACATCTGTTGGCCGTCCAAATCCCACATGTCGGGGGCAAAGCGGATGCCGCGAAGCAACCTTAATACCACACCAAAACCGCGAAAACGATGTTGGTCAAGCCCGCAAACGCCCCGAATAGGCCATGATGGCATCGCGAACAACCCGCTCGGCCTCGCTCATCGAACAGAAAAGCTTACCTCCACTGGCATTGAGATGGCCGCCGCCGTTGAAGAAACGCTCCGCCATCTCGTTGCAAGGAAAGTCGTCTACCGAACGCAAGCTTACCAAAATGAGGTTGTCTTTGTCGGTGTCTTCGCGCAACGAAATAACCAATTTCTGCCCTTTTATACGCAAAGGCTCGTTAACAAGCCCTTCGGCATCGCCCTTAACGAAATGAAAATTCTTCATGTCTTGGCGCGTAATGCAAAAGTACGAGGCGTTAAGCTCGTTCAGCACATTGAGTTTCTGGCTCATCAGGTAGCCGCGGAAACGGATGGCCCACGAGCTATAATTGTTGTAAACGTTGCGATATACCTTGTCTTTATCAAATCCTTTGGTCAGCAAATGCCCGATAATGACATATATTTCGGGGCGAGTGGAGTTATAAGTAAAGCCTCCCGTGTCGGTCATCATGCCACAATACACGGCAATGGCGGCTTGCCTACTGAACATTTCGAAACCTCCGAGCTGCCAAACGATGCGGAACACGATTTCGCAGGTGCTGCTCATCTGCGGCAACGACACCATCAGGCGAGCATCCATCTGCGGGTTGAGGTGATGATCGAACACAACTCGCTGGGCTGTGGTGGTTTCCAAGGCCTGCTGCATGTCGTCAACACGGTTCGTTGCATTAAAGTCTAGGCAGAAAACAAGGTCTGCCTCGGCAATACGTTCCTTGCAAACGGCGGTGTGTTTGTCGTAACGCATCACCTTTTCTACGCCTGGCAGCCATCTAAGGAAATCGGGAAAAGCGTCGGGAACGATAATGAGCGGCTCCTTACCCACTTGCCGCAGGTATTCGGCCCACGCCAATGAAGAGCCGATAGCATCTCCATCGGGCGACTTATGGCAGCAAATCACGATGTTGTTTGCCGCTTGTATCAATCCGTTCAAGGTATTAGAATCGGACTGTGAGAGTATTTCGAGTTGCATAATGGTGCAAAGTTACAAAAAAAGGTGCTTAAAGCCACGCTTTAAACACCTTATAATTTAGGGCTAATCCTATAAAATTCGCTTACAGAACAATCTTTGTTCGTGTAGCGTTTTATAGCCTACCAATTTCGTTCTTTTTCGTTCCTTGAAAAGTACGTTTTCTCGCCATGACAATGTACGAGCAAGCTCGACTTTGTTCATTTGGCTTAACGAAAACCGTTCTTTTCTCGTTCCTCGAAAAGTGCGTTTTCTCGCCATGACGATGTTCTAGCAAGCTCGACTCTGTTCACTTGGCTTAACGAAAAACGTTCTTTTCTCGTTCCTCGAAAAGTGCGTTTTCTCGCCATGACGATGTTCGAGCAAGCTCGACATCGTTCATTTGGCTTAACGAAAACGTTCGTCTGCCGTTTAGTTACTTCGCCTCTTCCATAACACCCTCCACATAGATGCGTGTCATTTCAGTAACGCCGTTGGTACGGATAGTGATGGTTTTCTTAAAGTGGCCAGGAAACATGTTCTTGCCATTATAAACAACTTTCACTTCGCCCTTTTCACCTGGTTTAATGGGCGTTTTGGGGTACGAGGGGACAGTGCAGCCACAGCTAGCCGTGGCCTCGTTGATGACAAGGGGGGTCTTTCCTACATTGGTAAAGGTGAAGGTGCATTCCTGAACAGGGTTCTTTTCACTGAAAGTACCAAAGTTATGGGTAATCTTATCAAATTTAATTTCTGCCTGTTGCTGTGCCACAGCAAATCCAACAAATGCAAAAAGCATCATTGAAAGCAATACCAATTTTTTCATATCCTTATCTTTTAATAATAATGAGCGTCGCGCGAAAGTACCGCCCTACCCTGCCCTTGTCGTACACAAGGCACAACCAAACTGGCAAAATTAGATGGCGTTTTCTTCCTAACGACTTTGCAAAGTTAACGCTATATGCGGAGAAAAACAAATTTTACGCTAAGAATAATGTCCAACCATGCGATTTGTAAGCAGTAAACTCCAAGGGCATTGGCAACTCTTTTGCCCTTGTTACAGTAGTTATCCAAGGGATTTGCAGTGTTTAAACAGGGAGTTTCTTCACCAACAAGCATACCTTCTTTTCTCGTTCCTCGAAAAGTGCGTTTTCTCGCTATGACAATGTTCTGGCAAGCTCGACATCGTTCATTTGGCTTAGCGAAAACGCTCTTATTATATAATCGAAAACGCTCTTATTATATAATCATGTGTAAAACGATGATGAATGGTAAAAACACATTCGCTACAAACACATTTCGCGCACATCTATCCACCATCCGTTCTGGCAATAGTTTTTAGAAGACAGTTAGTTACATGCCGAAGTTGTTTTGGCGTTTAATCTTTCTCCAAATGGAGAAACGTGTAGCACAAGTCAACTCACGGGCATATAAACTCGCTAAGACCCAACAATTCCCGAAGACTTCAACTGGCCAGCTCACCAACTAATTAGCACGCAAACTCGCAAACTCTTCAACTCACAAATTCATCAACCCAAAAGCTCACCAACCCAAAAGGCCATCAACTTACAACCTCATCAACTCAATAGTTCATCAACATTAAAACTTAAATTATTATCTTTTATTTTACAATATCGCTCTAATTTTCGCTCCGATCTAGCAAAAATATTGGTTATAAAGTCGGCAAAAAGTCACTATTTCTACCCTTCCGTGCCTTGGGGGTTGTCTATTTTTAAGCATAGAACCTGCATTTTGCACCATTTTGCCTTTCTAGTTTGGTTGCCAACTCATGATTTTTGAAGCCCGATTACCCACTTTTAGCCCCTAAAACCCCACTTTTTAATGGCCATTTTGCCCTTTCTAGTCATGTGTTTCATGGCATTAAAAGGTTTTGTTTATACAATTACTATGGATGTTTATGCTTTTCGTCTCGCATTTAGCGGCAAATCTCACTGCATTTAGCAGCATTTTGCCTTGCGTTTAGCACCAAAACGCACTCCATTTTGCACCAAAACGCACTGCATTTAGCGGCAAAACGCACTGCATTTAGCATCAAAACGCACTGCATTTAGCGGCAAAACGCACTAATTTTGCACCAAACAGCCCCGAAAATGGTGCAAAGGACGTTTTCTTTAAATAAAAATTCATTTTGCCGCATGCACAACCTTACCCTGTTTGGCATCGAAACAAACCTTCGCGAGAATCGATTTTTTGCGGTAAGGTGAGCAGTTGGTGGATAAAAAGGACACTCATAGTGTTAAATTTCTTGCTGAAAAGCTGACAATATTTGGTAAGTTGACGAGTGGACAAGTGGATAAGTTGGCGAGTGGACGAGTGGACAAGTTGGCGAGTGGATAAGTGAGCGGGTTAATCGTTCTTTTCTCGTTCATCGAAAAGTGCGTTTTCTTGCCATGACAATGTTTGAGCAAGCTCGACATTGTTCATTTGGCTTAGCGAAAACGTTCATCTTTGCGTATTGTGCCTAAATACGTCCATTTTGACATAAGAACATAAGAAACATTAAGAAGTGCGCTTTACTTTTTCCTCATTATGTGCCACTGGAAAGATGCTTTCAACTTATAAAGAATGTATTGAAAAACTTCCGCCAGGCTACCTTTTTTGAGGCATAGCCATGTTTTGCCACAGACAAATGGTGCAGAATTCCAGATTTCATCGTACCCTTGTCTGGCACTTCGTACATGGGTGGGGCGTTTATCTTGGTTTTGCTGCACAAAACCATAGGTTTCTCTCAATTTGTAGAAAGATAAAAAGCTAGGACGACTTCATTGTCGAAAAAGGCCTTTCAGCTATTGCATCGTAAACGAAATAGGCGTAACTTTGCCAGTAAATAATAAACCGAAAGCACGTCATAGGCATCAAACCTACAAGAAAGGGGGAAACAAGATGAAACGATTCACGGAAGAGCAAATAACAACACTCGCCCCAAACGAGATATTTGTGTTTGGCAGCAACATTCAAGGCTATCATGGCGGAGGTGCCGCACGCATGGCACTCAACAAGTTTGGTGCGGTATGGGGAAAAGGAGACGGACTGCAAGGCCAATCCTACGCCATCCCGACAATGGAAGGCGGAGTAGAAACAATACGCCCGTTTGTAGACAAGTTCATCAGCTTTGCAAGCAAGCACCCTGAGTACACATTCTTAGTTACAAGGATTGGGTGTGGCATTGCAGGCTTTACAGATGGGGAGATTGCCCCACTGTTTCAAAACGCCATTTCGCTAACAAACATCATTCTACCCAAAACATTTGCTGATGTGCTTGAACAAACGAAGTGAAATAGCCAACAGTTAAGGAGCCATTAACGTTGCTTAAAAACAATACAAAGTTGCTTGTACCGCAACTACAAACCACTGGTAGCTCCACTACAAGCCGCTTGTAGCACCCGCGCAAAAGGGTTTGTAGTATATGGTTTGGCCAACAATGCTGTGGTAAAATACGTTATACGCGCCAAGCTTTACTTCTTCTGTGCAGTCGTGGCACTGTTTTTCTTGATGATGTTGTAGGCCGAATAAAGGCCTAGTTCGCCTGCCTTGCTAAGGTCTTTAACGCCTTGCGGGCGTTCGCCACGGGCAACATGGGCCAGTCCGCGATTGAAATAGGCCTCGGCAAACCGACTGTCTAGTTTGATGGCTGCCGTATAATCGGCAATGGCTTTATCGTTGTTGCCTTGGTTGTAGTACAAATTCGCCCTACAATAATATAGGTAAGCACTTTGAGGTTGTAGGGTTATGGCCCGGTTTAAGTCGGATAAAGCTCCTGCTTCCAGCAATTTAGCATCTGCTCCATTGGATGCCTTGAAACCGCTCATGGCCATTTGGCACACTGCCCGATGCCAATAGGCCAGGACGGAGGTGCTGTCTAGCGAGAGCAACGTTGTGAGGTCGGCTATCGCTGCATCGAAATTTTGCAGTGTTCCGTAGGTCACCGCACGCTGTAAGAGCAAGGCTCGCAACTCAGCATTGTTGGCATTGGCACCTATTCTCTGCGTCAACGACTCGACAAGAACAAAGAAATCTTTCGAGTGGCGTTCGTCTAACTGTTCATTTCCACAAGCAACGTATAAGGGGCGGCCAAGTTTTGCCACGCGATTAAACTGTTCTACGTCGCGGTCGAAAGCCTGATAAGAACGTATTCCGTTGGCGTATGGCACGAGCGAAAGGTGGAACATGGGCATGAGCGATGTGTTGGTGGCGTTGTCTTGCACGCGCCCGCGGTAACGACTTTCGTATTCATGTGCCACTTCATTCTCGTCGCTCACCACCATTTGGTTGTACTTGTCCATATTTATCTCGCTACGCTTGCGCACTTCTTTCAGCTTGGCACGTGTCCAACGCGCCTGAACGCCCAACCGTTTGTCCATCTGTGCTTTGAAAATCTTAAACTCGTCGAGTTCGGCTTTGGCCACCATGCCCAGTCGGCGATAGCAACGGGCACGATAAGAAAGCCCTATCCAGAAGTTGGGGAACTGCTTGATGACCGTAGAATAGTCGTCGATGGCGGCGCGTATGTTACCCGTTTTCTCATGAAGTATGCCGCGATTGAACACGGCCATGAAGTTGTTTGGTTCCATCTTGATGATGAAATCGAAGTCGGCGATGGCCCTATTGTCGTCGCCCAGCTGCAAACGAAGTAGTCCGCGGTTGTAATGTCCAAGAAAATTGTTGGGGTCTAGTTCCAGTGCAAGGTCGTAATCGGCCATTGCACCACGCAAGTTATTTAGGTTTACGCGGGCAATGGCGCGGTTGAGATAGTTGTCCACGTTCTTGGATTTCAGGTGAATGGCCTTTCCCAAGAACTCATCAGCCTCGCGCCATTGCTTTCGCGACAGGCTTATGTAGGCTCTCATGGTCCATACATTGGCGTCGTATGGGTCTAGTTTCAAGCCTTTGTCCAGCCATTCGGCCGCTTTCAGCGTGTCTTTCTCGTGCAAATACACCTCTGCGTTTAGGGTATAGGCATTGGCATAGTCGGCCCAACGCGACACAATTGTGTCAATATCGTGGTGCGCACCCGCATAATCCTTGCCGTTCATGCGGCAGGCAGCGCGATTGTACCAATAGTTTCGGTTGCTCGGATTGAGCTTAATGGCACGGTTGTAATCGGTTATTGCCTCTTGATACTTGCTTTGCCTGATGCGCGAGATGGCTCGAAGGTCGTAAATGTCCTCGATGTAGGGGTTCAGACTGATGGCCTCGCCGGCATCCTCTTCGGCTCCCACGTAGTCGTCCAGATAGAATTTGGCGATGGCGCGGTATTGCCACGGCTGGTAAAGGTAAGGCCGAAGTGAGATTATCTGGTTGAAATATTGCATGGAAAGCACGTAGTCCTCGTAATGGAGGGCTATCTGTCCACTAGTCATCAGCCTATCTACGTTGAACTGCGCACGGGCAATGAACGCGACTAGTGCGAAAAAAACAAGTGCAATCTTTCTTCTCATGCAACCTATGGCAATAAATTCTGATGTAATACTGTTGGCGCTGTCAAGGCGCAAAGGCCGTTTTGCTTTTTCTCATTGCGATGAAAACGGTTTCACGTTCCCGGCAAAAGCCAAACAAGTTTGGCTTTGCACGCTCGGATTGACGAAGAGGAGCTTAGCGCGTTGCTTGCTTCGTGCGGTATCCGCAGCGGAATTTGCCTTGCAGCAGTGCCTTCAATTTATTTTTAATGAGCTGCTTGCGGAAAGGCGAAAGGTGGTCGGTGAAGAGGATGCCGTCAAGGTGGTCTACCTCGTGTTGCAGCACGCGAGTGAGATAACCTTCAAACCATTCGTCGTGCGGCTTTAAGTCTTCGTCAACATATTGCATACGGATGCGCGTGTGTCTCGTCACCTTTTCGTGTATGCCTGGCAGCGAAAGGCAGCCTTCTTCCAGGCTCTCGGTAGGCGATTGCTCGTCAATCTCAACGATATGGGGATTGATAAACGCCTTTCTATAACCCTTGTATTCTGGATAAGTCTCGGCTAACACATCAAGGTCTACCACCAACAAACGGATGTCTAAACCAATTTGCGGTGCGGCCAGCCCGATGCCGTCGCTTGCTTCCATCGTTTCAAACATGTTTTGGATTAGTTCTTTCAAGTTGGGATAGTCCAACGGAATGTCTTGTGCCACCTTACGCAGCACCTGTTGTCCATATATATATACTGGTAATATCATCTTCTTTTTGATTCTAGATAACTTTGTAGAATGATTGTAGCGCTAATCTCGTCGACCAACGCCTTATCTTGTCGGGCTTTTTTCTTCAAGCCTCCGTCAATCATGGCCCGATGAGCCAACACCGACGTGAACCTTTCATCGTAATATACGACGGGTATTGTGGGGCACGCTTTCTTCCATCGCGCCACGAACTGCCTCACGCGTTCGAGGTTTTCGCTGGGTTGCCCATTAGTTTGTTTTGGTTCGCCCACAACGATAAGTTCCACTTCCTCACGTTTCGTGTAGTCGAGCAGGAAGTCGACCAATGTAGACGAAGAAACTGTTACCAACCCGTTGCAGATAATTTGCAGCGGGTCGGTAACAGCGATGCCTGTTCTTTTCTGTCCGTAATCTACGGATAATATCCTGGCCACGTTGGTTTACTTTCTATATAGCAACCAAGCGTCGGGATAAGTAGCACGGAATTCATTTCTAGAGGTTACAGCATCGGCTTTCGATGTGAACGAGGCTGCCACAACGCGATACATATTGCGGTCGGCATTGTATGCCAGACGTGCGTCGTGGCCTTCGCTCTTCAACTTATTGTAAAGCCCTTCGGCATTGGTCTTCAAAGAGAAAGACCCAACGACAACGCTGTAATCATTCAGACCGGAACCGCTCACAACAGTGACGTTCTCTTGCCTTACTGAGGCGTTTTCAACACTCTCTTCCACGGTTATCTGTGTTGCAGGCGACTCCTCTACGGGCGTCACAACAGGCGCAGCGCTCTCACCAGACGTCTGCTCTTGCGACTTTGCCTTTTCGTAAGCCCTCTTGTAGGCACTTTCCTTGCTCGATCCACAGCTCGACAACATAAATGCAGCACACAAGCTGGCGCATAAAATCATACTTTTCTTCATCTTCTATCCTATTTAGAATTAAACTTACAATCGCTTTATGATGGGCGAAATTACAAAATATATAACTAAAACACGAGATATGCTCGCATAAAGTTTGTTAATTGAGCACTCTACACGCTTTTTAACATAAATAATGACATAAAGATTTTGAGCTTTGTCATAGTTTTACTACATTTGCTTTTATATTGAATGCCATGAGGCTTGTTTGCCTTTACAAGAGCGATCAATACTTATTTAAATACAATAATCATAAACAACTAAAAGATTAAGAAGTATGAAAGCATTAGGTTACATTGGCGCATTTCTAGGTGGCGCCATCGCTGGTGCAGCCCTAGGGCTGCTCGTTGCTCCTGAAAAGGGCGAAGATACACGTTGCAAAATATCAGATGCCGTTGACGACTTCTGCAAAAGACACAACCTCAAGTTGAGCCGCAAGCAGGTTGACGACCTTGTTGACGACATCAAGGACGCCGTTCCCGAGTCGATTGTTGAATAACATGGCCATGTTCTCGACAGACAACAACGTGCAAACCATCGGGCAACTCGTGGAGGTGCTCAAAGATTACATCGGGCTTCAAAAGGAATTTGTGAAGCTCGATGTAATCGAAAAGGTGGTGCGCCTCATCACCGTTGCCACCTTGTTGGGCATCCTCACGGCCTCGATACTCATGATTGCCATCTTCGGTTCATTCGCCGCAGCCTACGCTTTGGCGCCAAAACTGGGCATGGCTGCCAGTTTCTGCATCGTGGCCGCCTTCTACTTGGTGCTCTTTCTGCTTATCTTCGCTTTCCGCAAGCAATGGATAGAGAAACCCGTGGTTAGAATTCTTGCAAGTATCTTAATGGATTAACATGATGGAAAACGAAACGATACAAACACCATCGTATAGGTCGCTAACGCAGATAAGGGTCCGAAAGGAGGCCTTGAAAAAGCAAATTGAAGAGGAGGACGCGAAAATAAAGACGCTGTGGGATAAGCTGTTCCGACCCAACGAACAAGCGGACACCTCGCCTTCCAAGCGTTTTACTGACGTGTTAAACACGGGAGCAGGCGTGTTAGACGCCCTTATATTAGGGTGGAAACTATATCGAAAGTTCAGCGGAAAGCCGCTTTTCAGACTAAAATGGTAAATGTGGGTCGGGTTTTTAAAGCTCGACCTGCATTCCATCATACCCAAATTCCACGCCGATAGGCAACCTTTTACTAGCCTTTTCGTGCAAACCAATCTGGTGAGTAAGGTGCGTTAGTATTGTTCGCCTTGCTCCCAACTGCCGTGAAAAGTCGATGGCCTCGCTCACCAATTGGTGAGAATGGTGTTCTTTTTCAAACCGCAAGGCATTTATTATCAACACTTCCACATCTTTAAGGTACTGCAACTCGTCGTTGCCAATGGTCTTCATGTCCGTGATGTAGGCCAATTGGCCAAACCTGTAGGCCAAGATGGGCATCTGTCCGTGCAGCACCACGAAGGGCATCACGTTGATGTCGCCGAACATTAAGGGCTGATGGGGTTCGATGGCGTGCAGTTTCAGCAGCGGCACGCCTGGGTAAAGGTCGTCCGAAAAGCAATAAGGCATGTTGTGTTTCAATCCCTTTACGGTGTCAACGTTACCATAAAGGTGGATGTCGCCAAAGCTACAATAGGGCCGAAGGTCGTCAACACCACCCACATGGTCGTAATGTATGTGGGTAAGCAACACGGCATCTATAGGCCGAAAGACTTGCGGCATCAGCTGCATGCGGATGTCGGGACCGCAATCTACCAGCACGCGGTGCTCTTTGCTTTCAACAAGCAATGCACATCGCATGCGTTTGTCTTTGGAATTGTCACTTCGACAAACCTCACAACCACACCCCAACACGGGTACACCATTAGAAGTGCCCGTTCCTAATAACGTGAATTTCATTGTATGTTAACCTCCGGATAGATGTCTATGCCAAACTTTGCCTTCACATCAGCTTGTATTCGACGGCAAAGAGCCAGCACGTCGCTACCCTCGGCACCGCCCTTGTTCACCAAAACCAATGCTTGCTTGTGATGAACGCCTGCCCTACCCAACGCCTTTCCTTTCCATCCGCATTGTTCTATCATCCAACCTGCGGGTATTTTCACCCTGTCGGCGTCTATTATATAATGTGGCATGTCGGGATAAAGGGGCAGTAAAGCCTCGAATTTACTTCGTTGCACGATGGGATTCATAAAAAAGCTGCCTGCATTACCCTCCATTTTGGGGTCGGGCAACTTAGCCTTTCGAATGTCAATAATGGCCTGGCGCAACTCTATGGCCGTGGGCACAACGACGCCTTTCTCGGCCAATGCAGCCTTAATGTTGCCGTAATCAAGATGTGGAACAAAGGTTCGACAGAGCCGATAGGTGACATGGGTGATGAAAAAACGATTTTTCCAATCGCGTTTAAAACGACTTTGGCGATAAGCATACTCACATTGGGCATTGGTAAAGTGCACAATGCGGCCTGTTTCCACCTCTACGGCCTCCACAGTGGTTATCAAATCTTTCACCTCCGCACCGTATGCGCCAATGTTTTGTACAGCACTAGCTCCCACTTCGCCAGGAATAAGCGACAAGTTTTCGGCTCCATACAGGCCATCGGCCACGCATTGAGCCACCACCTCGTCCCACACCAACCCCGAACCGCAACGCAACAGCACGTGTTCTTCGCCGTCATCGTGCTGTTCCATGCCCATAATGTGCGAATGTATTACCGTCCCGTCGAAGTCGCCCGTCAGCAACAGGTTGCTACCACCGCCCAAAATCAGCAGTCGTTCGTTGGCACTCACCAGCTTTGGCAAAGCCTTTTGCGCCTCTGCCACGGTATCGAAGGCCACATATCGCCTACACCTCGCCTTAATGCCAAAAGTGTTATGCGGCGTAAGATCGTAATCGTAATGCTCTGTCATGCACAAAATAAAAGCCTAGCTGTTAAACTTCACGAGTTTCCATTTGCCTTTCAACTTTTTGAAGTACATTTCTGTTTCCATACCATTGGCCACGCCACGGATAACAAACAGCTTGCGGTTGCTCTCCGTGTACTTCTGGCCATAGATAATGTTGTAAATCTCGCCCTTCGGAATAAGCCCCGGCTTGAACGACGGCCATTGTTCGGGCGAGATAGAACCAGTGATAGATCCGAAATCATCGTCGGGGTCGGGAGCGGTGAACTCAACCAAGGCGTTCAGGCTTTGAACCTGAAACGCACTGTCCGATGCAAAGCGTTGATAAAACTGCAAAAACGAAGCATTAGTGGTTTCGTACATGGCTTTTAGGTTCATCGACGTAAGCATCCACTGTCCGTTTACGCGGTTGAAGAGGAATTGCTTAACCGATTTGTTGTTGAACGCAATCTTCTCAATAACCACATGGCTTATCGTTGTGTCTTTCACCAATTCCATTTGCTTGGCGTTATCGAAGATTAGCGTATAATAGCCCTGTTTCATAAAGAAGTGTTCCATGCGCCAATCTTTCTTTTCAATGCGTTTCACCACCTTCTCGTTTTGGTAAACGTCCAATGGAAACTTTACTCGCGCAAACTGCAACTTGCGGTTTGCAGCAAAGTTGAACACAAAGTCGTCGAACAATTCGTCTGCCGCCTTCGGCATGGGTTGTTCTTCGATAATACTCTCAAGCGTGTCGCGCGTTGCGGTATCGCCCACAATTGTATCAGTGCGCGTACTGTCGGCGGTTGTCGGTTTCTTATCCGTACAACCCGTGGTTGTGCTCCCCATCGCTATCAGTAGCACAACCATTATAGCAAAGAAAATAAGTTTCTTCATCCTCTTTCCTTTCGTTTCCTATATCCTTTTGTTAGTCTCTCAAATTATTCTTAACGTAAAGTGGGCAACTCGGCATGCGCTTTTCTGCACAGCCAAAATGTGTCCTAGTTGATGCAAAAGTACAACTTTATTTCCACACCATGTTTATTTCAATATAAAAATATTAACTTTGCATCCAAATTGTAATAACACAATAAAAGATGATACTCGATAAAATAGACCAACTGTTGAACGAAGTGAGCAATCTCTCGGCACAAAACGCCGACGAAATTGAACAACTGCGCCTGAAATATCTCAGCAAAAAAGGTGAGATTACCGCCCTTATGGCCGACTTCCGTAATGTGGCTGCCGACCAAAAGAAAGCGGTAGGAATGAAAATCAACGAGTTGAAACAGCTTGCACAAGACAAGCTGAACGAACTGAAAGAGGCTGTGGGTACACAAAAGAAGGCCGAAGACGCGCCCGACCTTACACGTACGCCCTACCCCATCAAGCTTGGAACACGCCATCCGCTAACCATTGTGCGCAACCAAATCATCGATATCTTCCAACGAATGGGGTTCACACTCGCCGAAGGACCGGAAATCGACGACGACCTGCACGTGTTTACCAAACTGAACTTCGCACCCGACCATCCCGCACGCGACATGCAGGACACCTTTTTTATCGAGACAAATCCCAGCGATGTAACGAAGAATGTTATTTTGCGCTCGCATACGTCTAACGACCAAAGCCGAGTGATGGAACGCCAACAGCCACCCATCCGTGTGATTTGCCCAGGACGAGTGTTCCGCAACGAGGCTATCTCGGCACGTGCACACTGTTTCTTCCATCAGCTTGAAGGCTTGTACATCGACAAGAACGTGTCGTTTACCGATTTAAAACAGGTCTTGCTCACCTTTGCACGCGAACTTTTCGGTCCCGACACCGACATCCGCCTGCGCCCAAGCTATTTCCCCTTCACCGAACCAAGCGCAGAAATGGACATCTCTTGCCACATCTGTGGCGGCGAGGGCTGTGGATTCTGCAAGCATACTGGTTGGGTTGAAATCCTTGGTTGTGGCATGGTAGACCCCAATGTGCTTGAAGCCTGCGGCATAGACAGCACCGTTTATTCGGGTTACGCCTTTGGTTTGGGTATAGAACGCATCACCAACTTGAAATATCACGTGGCCGACTTGCGTATGTTCTCCGAGAACGACGTGCGTTTCTTGCAAGAGTTTCAAGCTGCCAATTAACCGAACACAATGCACCTAGGCTTTAAGGTGCACACAAACAATAACAGCTATAAACCGTCGGCAATGTTGTCGGCGGTTTTTTAGTGCCAACATCTATTCGTATTAATA
>NZ_GG740072.1:1312769-1314111 GCF_000162415.1 Prevotella sp. oral taxon 317 str. F0108
ATTAATGGGTATAAACTGCCTCTATACTTTCTTTTGAAAACAAACACTATAAGAGCTAAGGAGGTCTAAATATCTAGGAGTATGATGAAAAAATAACCAACTTAACTGCTTAATAACACACCAACATTATAACTAATAGACATCATAACTCACACGCTCAACAACTAACAAACTTCATAACTCGTAACTTTGAAAAGTAACTATTCAACAATAAGGCGTATAAACCATTATCGATTATCAACAAATTACACAAACAGACACATACAAATTCTGGTAAAGTAATGTCATTTCGAGCCTTTTTGCCGCAATATTAAGTTTATAAGTTCTTGATAATCAACGTTCATTATTGCTGAATAGTTACCTTTGAAAACTAATAATCCCAATAATTCTCAAACGTACTAACCCCTCAACTAACAAAACTCAATAACTCACAAACTCACCAACTCACAAGCTCACCAACTCACAAGCTCGTCAACTCAATAACTCACAAACTTACAGACCCACCAACTTACGAACTCATCAACTCATCAACTCAAAACCCAAATTATTACTTTTATTTTACAAAAGCGTTCTAATTTTCACTCCGTTCTAGCGAAATTATAGGCTAAAAAGCAGGTAAATAGCCACGATTTCTGGTTTTTTACGCCTTGTGCCTTGTCCATTTTCAAGAAAAAGGCTGCATTTTGCACCATTTAGCCTTTCTAGTTTGGTTGCCAGCTCGTCATTTTTCAAGCCCAATTACATGCTTTTAGTCCCTAAAAACCTACTTTTTAACGACTATTTCGCCCTTTTCGAGCATGTATTTAATGGATCTTAAAGGTTATATTTATACGATTGTAGTGTGTTTTTATGCTTTTCGACTCGCATTTTGCATCGAAACACACTGCATTTAGCACCAAAACGTATTGCATTTAGCACCAAAACACACTGCATTTAGCATCAAAACGCACTGCATTTAGCACCAAAACGCACTGCATTTAGCACCAAAACACACTGCGTTTAGCAGCAAATAGCACCCAAACGGGTGCAAATAGCGATTATTTTAAATAAAAATTCATATTGATACACTCACAGACTACCTCCTTTTTGCATCAAAACCAACCTTCGCGAGAATCGATTTTTTGGGGCGAGGTGGGCGATTGGTGAATGAAAAGGCACTCATAATGTTAAAATACTTACTAAAAATCGGACAAAAGCCAACAAAAAAGACAAGTTAATAAGTAGACTAATAAACGAGTAGACAAGGGAACAAGCAGAAAAGAGAACGAGTTAGCAAGAAAACGAGTTGGCAAGAGAACGAGTAGACAAGAGAACAAGTAGGCAAGAGAACAAGTAGATAGGG
>NZ_GG740072.1:1315503-1337156 GCF_000162415.1 Prevotella sp. oral taxon 317 str. F0108
ACAAGTAGACAGGAAAACGAGTAGACAAGAAAACGTGTAGACAAGAGAACAAGTTGGCAAGTGAATGAGTTGGCAAGAGAACGAGTAGACAAGAAAACGAGTTGGCAAAAAAGAGTAGACAAGAGAATGACTAGGCAAAGGAACGGTTAACAAGTGGATGAGAAGACAAGTTAATAAGTAGACGAGAAAAATTTCTCTCTTAGCTTTCTCACAGAACAAGTCTACATCAAAAACATCTCTCTTAGCTTTCCCCACAGAGCAAGTCTACAACAAAAATTTCTCTCTTACTTTCTCACAGAACAAGTCTACATCAAAAATATCTCTCTTAGCTTTCCCCACAGAGCAAGTCTACAACAAAAATTTCTCTCTTACTTTCTCACAGAGCAAGTCTACATCAAAAATATATCTCTTAACTTTCTCCACAGAACAAGTCTAAATCAAAATATACTCCCTTAACTTTCTCCACAGAACAAGTCTACATCAAAAAAGTCTCTCTTAACTTTCTCCACAGAACAAGGTTACACCCAACAATATACACCACTTTCATTAGTCGCTATCAACGAGGTTATACACAACATGTTTGCTTTAAACTAGCCTTCGCCAATAACCATCTGAATGCCTTTCTCACTAGACAGATTTAGCCCTTTGCAGGCATAATTCAATGTCTGCAAAGGGCCATTACCTGTTTATTTAGCAAAAGGGAAACTGTTCCAAGGACTCTTTGGGTTCTCAATCAGTTTCTTCACAACATCTGCCTGCATCTTTAATTGGATACCACTACCAAGCCAAAGGGCGTACCCAATGAGGTAACTCTTTCCATAATCTTCCCAAGAAGTGAGCGACTGATGGGCAAATTCGTCAGCAGCATCTACATATTGCCACATTTCTTCCTCGCTGATATACTTAGACTCGGCACACAAACGAGCGAGATAAACTAGAACAGAAATGTAATAACCATCTGCCCCAATACGCACAAAGTCTGTTTCGTCCTTAACTATTCCTAGTTTCACGAGTTTAGGCATCATTTTAAAAGCATTCTCTATCTGCCTGGCACAAGCCCGTGCGTCTTTATCCAGCACAAAGGTGTCGTTGAGATACTTATCGATAGGCTGCTGCTCTTTAAGTTTGAAAGCTTCGCCGATATGTGGTATAAAGTTTTTTGTACAAGCGGCCTTCCAGTCGTTTAATACGTTGATAGCCGAGTCGTGTCCGTCAACGTCCCAATGCTCCTTTAAGTAATCATCACGCTCTGTTCGGGCCATACCAGTCTTCAGGCTGTTCAATATCACTTTTTCGTATGCTGCACTTACGCTGCTCAAAAGCATCTTACGCTGTTGGTCTTTGGTTAATGTGGTTTTATCATCCATACGTAGGCCACCAAATATTTTAAGCACAAGGCTCTTTAATTCGGTCATGTAAATATACAATCCGCCCAGAATGGCAATAGCAACAACGCCATAAATAATCCAAGTTAACGGACCGCTTTCGACATCATCCGAACCTCCGCCACGTACCCTTATGCGAAATCTAGCAGCTGCGGCAACCTGTTGTGCAACGAGACACAACATGAACATCAAAGTAACAATGGTTTTCTTTTTCATAGAATTACTCTTCACGATATTAATATTCATTGATTATATCTTGTCCGCCGAAAAAACACGGCGGACAAGAACTTATATTAGGTTCTATTTGCTTAACTCTTGCTTATTATGCAAAAGGAACCCCTTTCCAAGGACTCTTCGGACTGGAATACATATCCTTTGCATGGTCGGCCATCACTTCAAAGTAGTTGGCTGTGCCACACCACAAGCAACGCCCGATGATGTAACTCTTGCCGAAATCTTCCCAAGAAGTAAGCGTCTGGTGGGCTATTTCGTCGGCTGCATCGATGTATTGCCACATTTGTTCGTCAGTGATATACTCGTGTTCACGGCACAATCTAGCCATGAACACCAACCTACCAGCGTCCCAAGCATCTGGTCCGATACGTACGAAGTCGGCCTGGTCTTTAATAAGTTGTGCATTTATTAAAGAGTCCATAGACCCAAAAGCGAACTGAACTTGTTCCCAACAGTCGCGCATATCATCTTCATCTTCAAGATTTTCAGTGATATACTGCTGAATAGCGCGCTTGTTTTGAAGTTTCAGAGCCTCTACAACAAGGGGGAAGAAACGGCGTGTACCTGCATGTTGCAGATAGTCGAGGGTATCAATTGCCGATTCTTTATCGGTAATACCCCAGCCCTGACCAAACATTTTCTGCCGCCCACCATACGACATGCCTGTCTTAACCACATTCATAAACGTGCCTTTCTGTGCAGAAAAGACACCACTCAAAAGCAGTTTTCGCTGCTGTTCCTTGCTTAACGTGGTGGTTTCATCTATACGAAACCCACCAAATATGGCATAATAGAAAGATGAAAAAAATGAAAACATACTTAGTTTAGTGTAATGAACGTTATTTCTTCTTACCCTTTACAACCTTCTGTGCAGCTGTTTTCTCAGGCATCTTGTTCTCTGGACGTGTAAAGCCGTCTTTTTGTGCGCGTTCGCTCATGGTCTTAATGCGCTTGTCGAGATCGGGGTGAGAAGAAAACATACGTTTCCACTTGCTGTCTTTCTGGTAGCCTGCATCTTCTTCAAGTTTCTTCAATTTTTCAAACGACAAAGCCATGGCCCAAGGGTTCTTGTTGTTCTTCTTCAAGAACTCATAGCCGTAAGCGTCGGCATTGCTTTCTTGTTTTTGCGAGTAAGTAGCGTTCAGTAGAGCCTCGCCGAGGTCTCCAAGCTGCGAATCGGTAAGTGCGGCAGCCTTGCCATTGGTTGAAGACACACCATCTTTTAATGCCGAAGTAAGCAGGGCTGTGCGGAATGCGTTCTTTGAATCCTTGTGGGCAACGTGTCCGATCTCGTGTCCGATAACGCCAAGCAATTCCTCGTCGGTCATGATGTCCATCAAAGAAGAGAAAACGCGCACACTACCGTCGGCACATGCAAAGGCGTTCACGTCTACAACATAGTACACCTTAAAGTTCAAAGGAATGCCTTCAACTTGGGTCAATCCAGCCGTAAGTTTCTTTAAACGAATGGCGTAAGGGTTGTCGTCGGGACAAACTTGATTGTGTTTGTCCATCCAATCAATGTATTCCTTAACGTAATTCACCACATCGGCATCAGTCAAAGTTACAGCTTTGGCAGCCTTTGCTGCACCGCCGACAGCCTTTTTAAGGTTAAACTGGGCCATTGCAGGCATTGTGCCCAATATGCAGAGAACTGCAACAAACATGTGTGATAATACTTTTTTCATAAAAGATTTATTTTAATAAATGTGAACTATGTCGCAAAGTTATATAAAAAAGTGATAGCCATGCACCGTTTCCGATTTTTTAACGTAAATAATCCCATGTAAATCATGCTTAGCCCCATACCTAAGTGCAATTAAGCAGTACCAAATAAGGTTATTTTACTCCCCAAAAACGGTCAAAACAACACCCTTTTCACTCTTAAATCCATCTTGACAACTCACTAATAATCAAGCAAAGCCATTGTAAGCCTTTTATATTTACGTCTAACTTTTATGTTATTTCCTAACACACACTAGTGTTGAGCCCGATATTGAATACGTTAAAGCCTAAAAGCTAAAAGCTAAATTCTATAACCCTTAACAACCATTCCAAGCGTAGCAGGAAGTTTTTTAAAAGTGCCTTTAACTAGGTTTCGAACATAAGATGAGCGCAGATGAGCAGGAAAATGAAGTGTTCCTGCATTAGAACCCGACACAACAGACACCCCTACATAATAAGTACTGCCTTTCTTTAAGGTAATGTCCCCTTGCGTTTTAATCTTTATATGTGTGTTTTGGTTCGCAGGAGTCAATGCAAGATAAAGCGGTTTTGACTGAACTGGCTCGAACTTTGCGCCATGAACCTCGTACACAATAAGGCGAACAACACATTGCTGATACGTACACTCCTCCACTTTCATGTCGAAACTCGCCACCACATAGTCTCTTTTCACACTAAACAATGGTCCCATTTCTACCTTTCCCTGCTGTTCTTTCCCAAATGCGGCATCGCCAGGGAGTTTCATTCCACGCCCTACAATTGTTTCCAGCTTTGTCTGCTTAGCAACAATGTCTACGCTACCCAAATTATACGCCCGTTCTTCTAGCATAACATTCACATATCCTTGCTGAAACACGCTGCGCGGAACTAGTTTCGTTTTAAAGCTTATGTGGCTAACGCTCATGTCGGCAGTAACGCTGTGGGGCAGTTGCAAATTAAAGTGTCCATCGGCATCCGAAATGCAAAACAAGCTGTCCACACAGACCGTTGCGTACTCTATACCGTGACCATTAGTGTCGACAACCCGCCCTGTTACTTTCGTCTGACCCTTAGACGGCAACACGAAAGCGACACATAATACGACAAAAAGAAACAAGAACCTTTTCATACGCTATTGAATTAAATGATAAAGACTTGAAGAGACCACCAATATCAGAAAACAAAAATACAAAAATAAAACGAAACACTTACGATATCTAATCACAAATAAACTTCAAATAATGCCTGACAACACATCTATCGCCCCCAACAGCACACACAAGCTCCCAACAACAAGCAACCAAGTCGCCTTTGAACACTTTTGTTCGCAAGCCCAAACGCCTCGTCGAACACATAATTAGCCAACCAAGCAAAGCACGTTATATGCCACAACCACACGCCAATGCAAGCCGAGAAAACAAGGCGACAGGACGTTCAAGCCGCCATTAATTTGCATAATCCAATGAAAACCACTACCTTTGCATGGTTGTATCCGATAAATTTGTCGGCAAACAATACCCATTCAAGTTGTACGTAATTACAAATCAAGATAAAAGAGAATGATAACTGTTACAAATCTTGCTATTCAATTCGGTAAGCGAGTGCTCTACAAAGACGTGAATATGAAGTTCACATCAGGAAATATTTATGGTATCATCGGAGCCAACGGGGCGGGTAAGTCAACCCTTCTCAAAGCTATCAGCGGAGAACTGGAGCCCAACAAGGGAACAGTTGAGCTAGGACCAGGCGAGCGCCTTTCTGTTTTGGATCAAGATCACTTTAAGTTCGACGAATATCGCGTTATCGACACCGTTCTGATGGGCCACGAAAAGTTGTGGAAGAACATGAAAGAACGCGAGGCACTATATGCCAAAGAGGAAATGACCGAAGAAGACGGAAACCGCGCGGCCGTGCTGGAAGAAAAGTTTGCAGAGATGAACGGCTGGGAGGCCGAAAGCGACGCTGCGCAGATGTTGAGCAACTTGGGCGTAACCGACGCTTTGCACTACAAGCAGATGAGCGACCTATCGAACAACGAGAAGGTACGCGTAATGTTGGCAAAGGCACTCTTTGGCAACCCCGACAACCTGTTGCTCGACGAGCCTACCAACGACTTGGACCTCGATACCGTGAACTGGCTCGAAGAATACCTAGGCAACGTGGAGCAAACAGTGCTTGTGGTTAGTCACGACCGTCACTTCCTCGATGCAGTGAGCACCCAAACGGTGGACATCGACTTTGGAAAGGTTACCATTTTCTCTGGTAACTACTCGTTCTGGTACGAAAGTTCGCAGCTAGCCTTGCGCCAAGCGCAGAACCAGAAGCAAAAGGCCGAAGAAAAACGAAAGGAATTGGAGGAGTTCATTCGTCGTTTCTCTGCCAATGTGGCAAAGAGCAGGCAAACCACTTCGCGTAAAAAGATGCTCGAAAAGCTTAACGTTGAAGAGATCAAACCTTCGAGCCGCAAATATCCCGGCATCATTTTCCAGATGGAACGCGAACCAGGCAACCAAATATTAGAGGTAGAAGGCCTCAAAGCAACCGACAACGAAGGCAACGTTTTGTTTGACAACGTGTCGTTCAACGTGGAGAAAGGGCAAAAAGTGGTGTTCCTCAGCCACAATCCCAAGGCCATGACGGCACTCTTCGAGATTATCAACGGCAACCGCGAGGCCGAAGCTGGCACCTACAAGTGGGGCGTAACCATCACCACGGCCTATCTTCCACTAGACAACACGGCGTTCTTCGACAGCAAACTCAACCTTGTAGACTGGCTTAGCCAATACGGCCCAGGTAACGAGGTGGTAATGAAAAGCTATCTAGGGCGCATGCTCTTCTCAGGCGAAGACGTGTTGAAAGAGGTGAACGTGCTATCGGGAGGCGAGAAAATGCGTTGTATGATTGCGCGCATGCAAATGAAGAACGCCAACTGCCTGATACTCGACACGCCCACCAACCACCTCGACTTGGAAAGCATTCAGGCCTTCAACAACAACCTCGTTGGCTTTAAGGGTAACATTCTCTTTGCCAGCCACGACCACCAATTCATACAGTCTATCGCCGACCGTATCATCGAGCTTACGCCAAATGGCACCATCGACAAGTTGATGAGCTACGACGATTACATCTACGACCCTGCCATTAAGGAGCAAAGGGCTAAAATGTATAATGCCTAAAACAGGTTGGCAAGGTATTTGCTAAGTTACTTTACAGATACGATTAAAACAGTAAACAAACAAATACGCATTTGGAATGAACGACAATATGACAGACGAAAACATGGAAAAGAAGGCCAATGGCAACCTCGACAACAACGAGGAGGCTGTTGACCTAAACCAAGATGCACCCCAAGAAGAAACCAACGAGCCGCAAGAACAGCCGCAACAAACCGAAGAGGAACCCCAAACGGAGGAAGAAAAACTTGCTAAACAGCTCGAAGAGTTGAAAGACAAGTATCTACGCACCGTGGCCGAGTTCGAGAATTTCAAGCGTCGCACGCTAAAAGAAAAGGCCGAACTCATTCTCAACGGCGGCGGAAAAACCATCACGGCCATACTACCCATCATCGACGACATGGAAAGAGCCATAGAAAACGCACACAAACAAGAGTGTGTAGATGCTGTGGAAGAGGGATGGGAACTGATTTACAAGAAATTGCTCAGCACGCTCGAAGGAATGGGCGTGAAGAAAATGGAGGTAGACGGGAAAGACTTTGACGTTGACTTCCACGAGGCCGTGGCAATGGTGCCAGGCATGGGAGATGAAAAGAAAGGAAAAATAATCGACTGCCTGCAAACGGGATATACCCTTAACGATAAGGTGATAAGGCATGCCAAAGTGGCGGTTGGACAATAATTGATGGGGCTGGAAAGGAAAGAAAATGGCTAAAAGAGATTATTATGAAGTGCTGGGCGTTGACAAAAACGCCTCGGAAGACGAGATAAAAAAAGCTTATCGCAAACTCGCCATCAAATATCACCCCGACAAGAACCCCGGCGACAAAGACGCGGAAGCGAAGTTTAAGGAGGCTGCCGAGGCTTACGACGTGCTACACGACCCCGAAAAGCGCAAGCAATACGACCAATTTGGGTTCGATGGGCCTGCCGGCATGGGCGGTAGCGGTGGATTTGGCGGTGGCGCCAGCATGGATATGGACGACATTTTCTCCATGTTCGGCGACATCTTTGGCGGACATGGCGGATTTTCTGGTTTCTCCGGTTTCGGCGGAGGGACTAGATCAAGGCAGCATGTGCAATTCAGAGGCAGCGATTTGCGACTGAAAGTGCGACTAACTCTGCAAGAAATTGCAACGGGCATCACCAAAAAATTTAAGGTTAAGAAAGATGTAACCTGTACACACTGCCACGGAACAGGAGAAGAAGCGGGTAGCGGAACGGAAACTTGCCCCACTTGCCACGGTCAAGGCATCGTTACCAAGACCGTTAGAACCATGTTGGGCATGATGCAAACGCAAACCGAATGCCCAACGTGTCACGGAGAAGGAACGGTTATCAAGAACCCGTGCCAGACTTGTCACGGAACGGGTGTAACCAAGGGCGAAGAAGTGGTGGAAATTAAAATACCTGCCGGCGTAGCCGAAGGAATGGTCGTGAACGTACCCGGTAAAGGCAACGCAGGTAAGCGCAACGGCATAACAGGAGACATACAAGTATGTATTGAGGAAGAGCCTAACGATACTTTTATTCGCGACGGCAACGACCTTATATATAATGAACTGCTAGATTTCCCCACGGCAGCATTGGGCGGAAGCCTCGAAATACCATTGGTAGACGGTGGAAAGGTGCGCATGAAGGTTGCACCTGGCACACAACCCGGCACGGCATTGCGTCTGCGTGGTAAGGGATTGCCCTCTGTTCAAGGCTACGGACCAGGCGTGGGCGACCTCATCGTTAACCTGAGCGTGTATGTGCCCAAAACGCTGTCGGGCGAAGAAAAGGCTTGCTTGGACAAACTAGCCCAAAGCGACAACTTTAAAGGCGACAGAGTTACCAAACAAACGATATTTCAGAAATTCAAGAATTACTTTAACTGATGAACTATCAGGAGACAATTCAGTACCTTTACAATAGCACCCCTGTTTTCGAACATGTGGGTGCTTCTGCATATAAGGAGGGTTTAGACAATTCGCTAGCGTTAGATTCCCACTTGGGCGCACCTCATCGCGCCTTCAAAAGCATCCATGTGGCTGGAACAAACGGCAAAGGCTCTACCGCACACACACTTGCCGCCATACTACAAGCCTGCGGCTACCGCGTAGGCCTATACACTTCGCCACATTTGGTAGACTTTCGGGAACGCATTCGCATCAACGGCGAGCCGCTTTCAGAATCTTATGTTGTGGATTTCGTTGCCCAACACCGCGCATTTTTCGAACCTCTTCACCCCTCGTTCTTCGAACTGACCACCGCTATGGCTTTCAGTTATTTTACCGAAAGCCATGTAGATGTGGCCGTTATCGAGGTGGGGTTGGGCGGTAGACTCGATTGCACCAACATCATTAGCCCCATTCTCTCGGTCATCACCAACATCAGTCTAGACCATACGGGCTTTCTCGGCAACACATTGGTTCAAATTGCCGTCGAAAAAGCAGGTATCATCAAGCCCAATACCCCCGTGGTGGTGGGCGAAACCACTGTGGAGACACACCAAGTGTTTGAAAATACTGCGAAAGAACGGCATGCGCCTGTGGTGTGGGCCGAGCAAAATCCCGAAGTTTTGCAGTGGCAACACCGCAACGAGGGGGGTATCAGTCTGCAAACACGCAGTTTTGGCAACATTGTTTTCGAACTAGGTGGCAACTATCAGCACCACAACGCCAACACCATCTTAACCGCCGCGCGCCAATTGCAGACCCAGGGCTTTGACGTTACCGCCAAAGAGGTGGGCCAAGGCATGGCCACGGTATGCCAATCAACAGGCTTACAAGGGCGTTGGCAAATCTTAGGGCATGCACCCTTGGTGGTTTGCGACACAGGTCACAACGTTGCAGGCTGGCAATACCTTAGTCCGCAAATTCGTGCACAAAGCTATCGCACGCTCAGAATGGTGTTCGGCATGGTAGACGACAAGGATTTAGACACAGTTCTAACCCTTTTACCCAAAGATGCCACCTTTTATTTCACGCAAGCAAGCACACATCGCGCCATACCTAGTGAGGTTGTGGCGCAAAAAGCCGAACAAAACGCATTGCACGGCTCTATATATAATAATGTATATGCTGCTTACAAGGCCGCACTAAGCGATGCCGCAAAAGACGATTTCGTATTTGTTGGTGGCAGCAGTTATGTGGTGGCCGATTTGCTTTCAAACCTTAAAATGTGCTCAGAAAACACGGAATAAAGCATGCCAGAGAAGAAAGCAAAATCTACTTCAAACCTTTAAAAACGCGCACAAACCTACCAATATCAAACCATGTATTATCAAAAAGAAAGCGGCGGAGCCTCCTGTTGAACATTTTTAACAGGAAACCACCGCTTTTAATATATTAATATTTGTTGCATTCAGTTTTTTTCGTTTACTTTGCAACAAAGTATAACTAAAAACTTTCTTTTATGACGAACACAGATAAGGTACAAAACGTATCCGGGCTGAAACGCGAAGACTTTCAGACTCACATCAACGGAAAAGAAACCGATTTGTATATTCTCCGCAACAAGGATGGAAACGAAGTAGCCATAACCAACTATGGCGGGGCGATTGTGGCCATTATAGTTCCCGACAAACACGGAAACCTGGCCAATGTGATACAAGGACACGACAACATACAAGATGTTGTGAACTCGCCCGAACCCTATCTCTCTACCCTTGTGGGCAGATATGGCAACAGAATAGCCAAAGGCAAGTTTCAATTACATGGTAAAGAGTACAGTCTTCCCATCAACAACGGCCCCAACTCGTTGCACGGAGGAAAGAAAGGCTTCAACGCCAAGGTGTGGGATGCACTGCAAATGAACGACACCACCCTTGTATTGAACTACATAAGCGCATACGGCGAAGAGGGTTTCTCGGGTGAACTAAAAACAACGGTTATCTATACCTTCACCGACGACAACGAATTGGTTATCGAATACATGGCCAAAACAAACAAGAAAACAGTAATCAACCTTACAAGTCACGGCTTTTTCTCGTTGGCAGGCATCGCCAACCCCACACCAAGCATTGAAAATTTAGAGTGCGAAATCAATGCCGACTTTTATATTCCTATCGACGAGGTGAGCATTCCCACAGGCGAAATACGTTTCGTTAAAGGTACGCCGTTCGATTTCAGAACGCCAAAGACCATCGGACAAGACATAAACGCCGACCACGAACAAATAAAAAACGGTGCCGGCTACGACCATTGCTTTGTGCTTAACAAGCGCGAAGAAGGCGAATTAAGCTTTGCCGCACGGATAATGGAGCCTGTAACGGGGCGCACGATGGAGGTATATACCACCGAACCTGGCGTACAACTCTACACCGACAATTGGGCCGACGGCTACAAAGGGCAACATGGAGCCACCTTCCCACGAAGAAGCGGCATCTGCTTTGAGGCACAACACTTCCCCGATTCGCCCAATCACCCCTACTTCCCCTCGGTGGTGCTGAACCCTGGCGAGCAATATAAGCAGAAAACAATTTATAAATTCGGAACGATAGCATAAACATTCATCATCAGTAGGCCCACTCTTGAAAAGTACCTGCAATGCCTTTGGTAAGTCATTGCCCCGTTTTTCTGCCCCTTCGTTGTGAAGATAGCCAACGAAAAAACGTAGAAGACAGCAAGCCTACCACGTATCAACAGAACGCAAACAGGCAGAGCAGCCTTTCAAGTCAAGCCATAACTAAAAGCAATTATTACTAAAACTAAAATGGAAAATAAACAAGCAAAAAGTGGTAGCATAGTAGCCATTGTCACAATGATGTTCCTCTATGCAATGATTTCATTCGTGACAAACCTCGCCGCACCTATCGGTATTATCTGGAAAAACGCTTTCCAAGGCGACAGTGCCAACACAGTAGGCATGCTCGGCAACGCAATGAACTTCCTAGCTTACCTATTTATGGGCATCCCCGCGGGTAAGCTGCTTTCCAAAATCGGCTACAAGCGCACTGCTCTTGTTGGTATAGCCCTAGGTTTCATTGGCGTACTGGTGCAGTTCCTTTCTGGTGGCGTAGACGATAAGGTAGCGGGCTTTTCCGTTTACCTGCTAGGCGCATTCATCTCTGGTTTCTGTGTATGTACGCTTAACACCGTTGTAAACCCCATGCTCAACCTCTTGGGGGGCGGCGGCAACCGTGGCAACCAGCTAAACCTTGTAGGTGGAACGCTTAACTCGCTTGCCGGTACGCTAACGCCTATGCTCGTGGGTGCGCTTATCGGCACAGTAACGGCTAAAACCGCAATGGTAGACATCAACCTTGTGCTTTATATTGCTATGGGTGTGTTTGCAGCTGCCTTCGTTGCACTGCTCTTTATCCCCATATCCGACCCTGAAATGGGTAAGACCACGGCCGAAACGGTGTACGAAAGAAGTCCATGGGCATTCCGTCACTTCGTTCTTGGCACCATCGCCATATTCATTTACGTGGGCGTTGAGGTCGGAATACCTGGCACGTTGAACTTCTACCTATCCGATACCAGTGCTAATGGCGGTGGCCTAGACCCTGCAACGGCCGTTAAGATTGGCGGCTTTGTGGCTGGCACCTATTGGTTCCTCATGCTTGTAGGCCGTTTCTCGGCAGGATTTATTGCCGACAAGGTTTCTAGTAAGGCCATGATGATTGTCACAGCAAGCCTCGGCATCTTCCTTATACTGTTGGCTATGGTTCTAGGTAAAAGCACAACAATGGCCATGCCTGTGTTCACTGGCTCGTCGTTCCAGCTTGTTACGGTGCCCATAGCAGCACCGCTGTTGGTTCTTTGCGGCTTGTGCACCTCGGTTATGTGGTCCAGCATCTTCAATTTGGCCACCGAAGGTCTCGGCAAATACTCTGCCGCAGCATCTGGAATCTTCATGATGATGGTTGTTGGTGGTGGTGTTCTGCCCCTTATGCAGAACTTTATCGCCGACCATGCGGGCTATCTCATATCCTATTCCATTCCACTCATCGGCCTGGCATTTATTCTTTTCTATGCACTTATCGGTAGCAAGAACGTAAATAAGGACATCCGCGTGGACTAATCCCCAGCTAAACGCGAAACAATTAAGTATTAAACAAATTCCATACATCATTAACCTAAAACACAACAACATGATGGATATAGAACATGTAAGAAGTCGTTTTATCAAGCACTTCGACGGAAAGACCGGCAACATATACGCATCACCCGGACGTATCAACCTTATTGGCGAACATACCGACTACAATGGCGGGTTCGTTTTCCCAGGAGCAGTAGACAAAGGCATTATGGCCGAGGTACGCCCCAATGGAACCGACACGGTGATGTGCTACTCTATCGACCTGAAAGACCGCGTAGAGTTTAAGGTAGACGACCCCAATGGTCCGCGCGCAAGCTGGGCACGCTACATCTATGGTATTATCCAGGAGATGAAAAAACTTGGTGTCGACGTCAAAGGCTTTAACACCGCCTTCTCTGGCGACGTGCCACTTGGAGCTGGAATGTCATCATCGGCCGCACTCGAAAGCTGCTTTGCTTTCGCTCTGAACGACCTCTTTGGCGACAATAAGGTGTCTAAATGGGACATGGTGCTTGCAGGACAGGCCACCGAGCACAACTATTGTGGCGTAATGTGCGGCATTATGGACCAATTTGCAAGCGTATTCGGACAAGAAGGAAAGCTAATGCGACTTGATTGCAGGTCGAGAGAGTTCGAGTATTTCCCCTTCAACCCACAGGGATATAAGCTTGTCTTGCTCGACTCTAAGGTGAAACACGAACTCGCATCCTCGGCTTACAACCACCGAAGAAAGAGTTGTGAGAACGTGGTTGCCGCGCTTAACGCCAAGTTCCCTGAGAAGAAGTTTGATACTTTGCGCGATGCCGACTGGCAAGAACTTGATGCAGTGAAGGCAGACGTTTCGGAAGAAGACTTCAAACGCGCACACTTCGTGCTTGGAGAGAAAGACCGAGTGCTGGCCGTTTGCGATGCTTTGAACGCTGGCGACTACGAAACGGTGGGCAAGAAGATGTACGAAACACACGAAGGACTGAGCAAAGAGTACGAGGTTTCGTGCGAAGAGCTGGACTACCTGAACGAATTGGCCAAGGAAAATGGCGTTACGGGTAGCCGTATCATGGGTGGTGGTTTCGGCGGTTGCACCATCAACCTCGTTAAAGACGAACTTTACGACAAGTTTATAGCAGACGCTAAACAGAAATATGCAGCCAAATACAAGCACGAACCCGCCGTTTACGACGTGGTAATTAGCGATGGTTCGCGCAAGGTTTGCTAACAACACGTAGCCAAATCAGGCTCATAGCCTGCCCATTGGCTACTGAGCAACAACATGAAAGAGGATGTGACAACCTGTGCACATCCTCTTTTTACGCTTTTTATCCGCTCGTGCCAATCCATTGCGCACACGCTTTGTATGCCTTCTCGCATACTATTGCGCAACGTTTTGGCAAAAGCCATTAGCTAGATAAGCCCAGAGAAAGTCTGTATGATAATAAAAAAACAGCACAAAATGAACTTAAAGACCAAAGCACAGCTCAAAGAATACGCCGCACGTTACGAGACAACGGCCTTCTTAAAGGAAGACCCTGCACGCTTTATGCACCTTGTACAGGGCGCAAACAACCAAGAAACGATGGCTTTCATTGCGGCAAACCTAAGCTATGGAAACCGAAAGCAATTCTTTCCAAAGATAAATTTCGTGCTAGAAAAGTCGCAAGGCGAACCTTACAACTGGGTGAAAAGCGGGCTGTTTGAGCAAGACATACCGCCAACCGACGACTGTTACTATCGCCTTTACACCAAAAGGATGATGAATAGTTTCCTTAAAACGCTGCAAAAGCTGTTGTCCGAGCACAACACCCTGCACCAATATATACAGACAACAGCCACCAACGACGCCGAAACTGCCATCGTTGCGCTTTGCAAATACTTTGCCGAACATGGGCAAGAAGGCATCGTTCCCATCAATGCACGATCCGCTTGCAAGCGCATTTGCATGTTTCTGCGGTGGATGGTGCGCGACAATTCGCCCGTAGACTTAGGCATTTGGAAAGACACTATCGACAAACGCACCCTCATCATGCCGCTAGACACCCACGTCTTGACACAAGCACAACGCCTAAAACTGCTCAAAAGCAAGTCTACCTCCATGTCTATCGCCAAGAAACTGACTGCCGAAATGGCCAAAGTATTCCCTAACGACCCACTAAAAGCCGACTTCGCGCTGTTTGGATATGGCGTAAACGATGGACAAGAGATTTAAAAACGAACGAAAAAAAGACAAGAGTTGCCAGCTTGTTAACACACAAAACCATTAAGTTACAAACTCATAACCCCTTCG
Source organism: Prevotella sp. oral taxon 317 str. F0108 (assembly GCF_000162415.1). Taxonomy (NCBI): domain Bacteria; kingdom Pseudomonadati; phylum Bacteroidota; class Bacteroidia; order Bacteroidales; family Prevotellaceae; genus Prevotella; species Prevotella sp. oral taxon 317. The sequence continues at coordinate 1,330,311 of NZ_GG740072.1, forward strand.
ACTCACAATAACAACAACTTATTACCTCATAAACTCACTACCTCACCAACTGATAAACTCACTACCTCATCAACTAATAACCTAACGAACTCACGAACCTATCAACTCACAAACTTATAAACTCATGAACTCACCAACTGATAAACTTACTACCTCACCAGCTCACAACCTCCACAAGCCTATACTTCAAAAGGATGCAAAAAGTCGAAACAATCTTTCAGCTCTTCGTAAATACGCTGCACAGGCAAGCCCATCACATTGAAATAACTACCTTCTATACGTTGTACACCTACATATCCAATCCATTCTTGAATGCCATAAGCTCCAGCCTTGTCAAAGGGACGGTAGCTATCTACATAAAAACTAATCTCATCGGCAGTCAGTTCTTTAAACCAAACCACCGTTGTTACGGCGAAACTACGCTGCCATTGACGTGTAGACAGCGTAACACCCGTTATCACCTCATGGCTCTTGCCACTCAACAAGCCCAACATACGCCTTGCATCTTCGGCATCTTGCGGCTTTCCTAGTATCTGTCCGTCGCACACCACAACCGTATCGGCCGTCAAAACCACCTCGTTCTCGGCCATTGTGTCCAAGTATGCGGTCGCCTTAGCCTTCGAAATATGCACAGCCACATCGCTTACAGGCAACGTTGCGGGGAAACTCTCGTCGATATCACGTATCAATCGCACCTCAAAGTCGATGCCCAAGCCCCGCAACAATTCTTTTCTTCTTGGCGAATTACTCGCCAACACCAATCTATTCTTCATTATCTTCGTGCTTATTTAATGTTTACCAGCCAAAGGCCTTGGCATCTTTCATCCACAATCCCTTTGCGCGCAGGGTTTGCTCGATAACTTCTCGTCCGCAACCCATACCACCAGCGCACGTGGTTACATAGCGACTAACAGACTTAATGTCGGCGCAAGCATCGGCAGGACAACAAGCACAACCACAACGAGACATCACTTCGTAGTCGGGAACGTCGTCGCCAACAAACATCAGCTCATCATCCGCATAGCCATAGCGTGCCTTAAAGTCCTCGTAAGCCAGCAACTTCACGCCAGCCTTCATGTAAATGTCTTCTACGCCTAAGCCTTCAAACCGCTTACGCACAGCCTTGGTGTCGCCACCAGTGATGATGCAGATGCGCAAACCCACTTTCTGGGCGAACTGAATGGCATAACCATCCTTGATATTCACCGTGCGCAGGGGTTCGCCATCGGCAGAAAGCGTGATGGTAGATGCCGACAGCACGCCGTCTACATCAAAAATGATGGCGCGTATGCGCTGTAAATCGTAGTTTATCATTGCGTTATGTATTTGCCTGTTTATGTATCATTTCGCTCATCAGCTCGTAAAGTCGGCGTTCTTCGGCATCGTCGATAAGGCTCATTTGCCGCTCCATCACCGCCTTATCCATTCTAACGGCAGGGCCTGTTTGTGCAGCCTTGGGCGACAGGCGATGCACTTTGGCTGCCGTTTCGTCAATCAGCGGCAACAACAACCCAAAGTCAAGCCCCCTACGTTTCAGCGTTTCGTTGGCTAACGAGTAGCACAAGTTAACGAAATTGCATCCAAACACCGCCGCCAAATGAACGATGCGCCGGTCGGCACTGGTAGTTAAGCGCACATCGTGGCTCAAGGCACGCGCCATTTTCAGCAAAACATCTTCCGAAAACTCGTTCGCACCCTCTATCAAGCAAGGGATAGAAGAGAAATCCAGAGGTTTTTGTTTTGAAAACGTTTGCAAGGGATAAAACACACCGTAGTTTTTAGCCAACCCTTCAAACACGTTCATCGGCACACTTCCTGCCGTATGGACATACACGGCGTGCGGGTTCAGTTGGCAAACTTGCGGAAGTACGCTTGCCAAAGCGTCGTCTTTCAAGGCCAACAAATACACATCGGCATCGGCCGAAAGGCTTTCCAAGCTGTTAATGGCCGTTACGCCCAAACGCACAGCCAATGTTTCGGCGGCCGTCAGCGTTCTACTGTACACCTGCGCCACGCTAAATCCAGCCCTTTGCAAAGCCAAACCAAGACTCGTGGCAAGGTTTCCTGCCCCAAACAGTACTATTTTTATAGCTTTAATCTTGCTCATGCCTGCTAGAAACCACCCACATGCACCTGCTCCCAGCGTGCATCTTCATCGTTTTTCATCGGCAAATCGCTCGCCTTATGGCCCAGTGCAAGAATACAAAGCGTGTCTAACGTCTCTGGAATGTTCAAAATACCGCGCACAATGTCGGTTCCGCGCTCTCCACTATTCAGTCCGCGATTGCGCACCTGCACCCAACAGCTGCCCAACCCCAAGTCTTCGGCCTGCAATTGCATGGCCAAAGCCGCTATCGAACAGTCCTCAATCCAGCAGTCGTTCTCGGCAACATTGCCCAAAACCACCACAGCCACGGCCGCATCTTTCAGCAGGGCAGCCCCCGATTCCTTACATTCCGACAGCTTTTCGAGCGTCTCTTTGTCTTCTACCACCACAAAATGCCACGACCTCCTGTTTTTGGCCGAGGGCGAAATAAGGGCGGCATTCAGCACCATGCTCAACTCATCGGCATCTATTTTCTCATTGGTAAACTTGCGGCAACTACGCCTGCGGTGCATCAAGTCGGCAAAACTATTCATCGTTTCTTCTCCTTATTCTATCTTGTTAATGTCCACTCCCTCATATTCTTCCATAAATTGGAGCAAACAATTCTCGTAAATCTGTTTCTTTAATTTCAGTTCGATGGTGGCCACCAGCAAGTGCTGTCCATCGCCCAAGGCCTTTTCTTGCATTTCGTAGCTAACGATGGTCATATTCTTGGCTCTCATGTCTTTCAGCACGGCCTTGATGTTGTCGTGCGAAGGTGTAGAAAGTGTCAACACAATGTGGCGTGTACCTATCTTACGCAGTATTAAGTGCAACGCTTCTAGGCAAATAAGCACCATTACCGTGGCCGAAGTAGCCAAGAGATACATACCCGAACCACAAGTCAAGCCAATGGCCGACGTAACCCAAAGTCCGGCCGCCGTAGTTAGCCCATGTACCACATGTTTCTGAAAAATAATGATGCCAGCACCAATAAAACCAATGCCCGTAACCACCTGCGAGGCGATACGAGAAGGGTCCAGCGACACGTTTTTTCCATGTTCTAGGATGAAGTCGAAACCAGAATGCGACAATATCATAAAGAGCGCACTGCCCAACGACACCAAGAAATGGGTTCTAAAACCAGCCTCTTTCGCACGATATTCGCGTTCTAAGCCGATTGCGCCGCCCAACATGCCAGCAATAAAAATTCTAAGTGCAAAGTCAATGTCCATCATTGCTTAATCATTATTGTTGTTCGATGGGCGCACAGCACCATCTACTAACCTTTATCATCACGCCCAGTTCGGGCACTTCTTTTAACAAAAAGTACTTTTTGCTGCTACGCACCAGCCTCCCCGTAAGTCCTTTCAGCGGTCCGTGTTTCACTATCACGGGCGTACCGCTTTTTAGCTTGGCTTCCGTGGCCGACAAGAACTTGCGCATTTCTATTTCAGGGCTGCACATCAGCATAAAGTCCAGCATCTGCTTAGATGGTATTTCGTAGTACGTGCCAGCCACTTTATCTTTCCTTATCACCGACATCTTAAAGCGAGCGTTAGCAAAGATGCGCCGCAGGTCGCATTCTTCTTTGTCTTTCTTAACGAACACCAGGTTAAACACAACAGGCTTGAAAATGGGTTTGCCGTCGTCATCGCCTGTTCGTTTACCGCTCCATTCCATCGGCACAAAGCATGTTAAGCCCGCAGAAGTGAAGTATGCCATTGCCTCGTTTAGCCGCAACGAAAACAAACGCACAGCATGCCACGGCCTACCGTCTTCCGTTAATTGTTGCGGAGAAGACAGTTCGTCCGTGTCTAACAATCCGTTACTCTCATTTCCTTTTTTGGGGATGCTGTGCATATCAGTGCTTTTAAGTTGCAAATATAAGTAAAAACCTGCTTATTACATACCTTTTCGTGAGAAAAAGCACTTTTCTAGCCGTGAAACCGATACGTTAATCACTTCTCACACCGAAACACCATGCCGATAGGCAAGTTGGAGTTGGCAAACAAGTCAACCAATAAGCTTGTTAACTTGTCTACTCGCCAACCAAATTTGTCCACTTTTCAGCAGAAATTTTAACACTATGAGTGCCCTTTTTATCCACCAAGCACCCACCTTGCCGCAAAAAATCGATTCTCGCGGAGGTTTGTTTTGATGCAAAAAGGGGGTAGCATGTGAATGCAGAGAAATGAATATTTATTTGAAAAGGCCGCCATTTGCACCACACTTGGGGCTATTTGCAGCAAAATGTACTGCAATTTGCTGCAAAACGCAGTGCAATATGCCGCTAAACGCAGTGCGTTTTGGTGCTAAACGCAGTGCGTTTTGGTGCTAAACGCAAGGTAAAATGGTGCTAAACGCAGTGCAAAATGCTGCAAAATGCAAGACGAAAAGCATAAAAATACGCAGCAATGGTATAAATAAAACCTTTCCGAACCATTAAAAATAGGGCTAAAAAGGGCAAAATGGCCATTAAAAAGTGGAATTTTAGGGGCTAAAAGTGAGTTATTGGGGTTGAAAAAACGCGTGTCGGCAACCAAAATAGAAAGGCGAAATGGTGCAAAATGCAGGTAGTCTTCTCAAAAATAGACTAATCGTGGAGTCTGAAAACTTGTAATTTGAGGAAAATTGCTTGATTAAACACCTTTATTTTCGCTAGAAGAGGGTGGCGAATAAGACCTCTTTTGTAAAACATTCTTACACCCATGAACAGTTGACTTTATGAGCTTGCAAGGTTGCAAGCTTATGAGTTGGTGAGTTTGCGAGTTTATTAGTTCGTAAGGTTGAAAGCTTATGAGTTGGTGAATTTGCGAATTGTTAAGTTCGTGAGTTTATAAGCTACTAAGACTATGCTTTGTTGAGTTTATAGGTTTATAAGGCTACGGCAGTTCGGAATAAGTTCATTGTCGGTTTGGGTTAAGAGAAAGCGTTGGGTTGTTGGCGTTGCAAGGGCAATTGAAACATTGATGTTGCCCAGGACGGCAATCGGCTTGTCCCGAATTGTTATAACGGTAGACTCCTTGGTGCTTGCTCCATGTCGTTCACCGCGCACGATGCTTGCGGGCCGTTTTCTGGCACGCCCTCAAATAGAAAAGGCTTGGTTTGAGAAAGTTGGGACTTTGTGCAAAAGAGAGCGGGTGTGCCCATTTCGGTACACCCACCCACTTTATTCATCTTTTCCCAGGGAGCGAGAGATGCGCGTGAAACTATGTGCCAAAGCTGAGGCCTATGGCCACGAACACCCTGGTGTAGCTCTTAAACATAGAACCTTTGGAGTGATAACGCCTAATGCCGAAACCGAAGTCGGGCTTTATTTTCGCTTTGCCCAAGTGCATATAGACGCCTGCATCGTAGTAATTATACTTCCAGTCTTGCTTGCAGCGCAGGTTGTCTCCCAATCCGATGCGCACATCGAAATTACCGAGGTCGTTTTTCAGAAACGTATAGCCCACGTTCGCGCCATACATCACGTTGGTGTAATAGTCTTTGAGCCCGTTGATCTTGAACAAGGCAACCGTACTCTCACCTCTGACATTGACGAAAAACCTATCGGTGATGTTGTAGCCCACGCTGCCTGCAAATTCATAAGGCCGAAATTCGTGGTAGAACGCATTCCCTTGGAAATGGATTTCCGCCCGGACATCTTCCTTTTGCGAGAAAGCAAGAGTGGGAATCGCTAAAAGAAAGGACAACAGTAAACTTTTCATTATTTTGCTTTTGGAAGTTCTTCTAACTCGCTGCTGTTCCATAGCTTTGCACTTGCATCAGCTACTGAAATACCACCCTTTATCATCTTTTTGGTTTGGAAACCGACGGGTGAGGCATCAACGAGCCTATTTACTTGGTCAATGTATGTAGTATTTTCATCGGAGACATTCTGTAATCCTTCTAAAACAATTCCACAAATGTCCAAAGCCTCTTGTTTTTGTGGGTCATTTGTAAACTGTTTAAAAGCATTTATGTTATCTTGTATGGAGGCATCCGCATTGAAAGTAGAGATGATCTGTTTTAGAATCTCTCTATCTACTGATTTATTTTCAATGGCAGGATAAGCCTTTGACTCTTCTTCGACGATTTCTGCCAATTGGTCAATAGGCATACCTAGTAAAGAGTCCTGATGTTCCCTTACTATTTTTTGAGAAAGTTCATTGTGTGCATAACCAATTGATCCTTTATCAAGAGCTACTTCTGCACAGTCTTTAAAGTCAGAGTTTGTGCTTACTTCTCTCTCCGCTTTGGTGACTGTCCAAGCAAGAGTAGAAGCGGAAATCGCGACCGCTCCTCCCCCTGTAACGAATCCTGCAGCATCTGCAGCACCAAAGATCAACCATCTTAGCCACTTTTTGAGACCTCGGGTATTACTTTTTGCATACTCAGCATTAACTGCATACAAATCGCTCTTGAGTTCTGTTAGGGCTTGTACCTCTTTTGTTGATAACTTGTTCGTTTCCACAACATCACTGGACGAACACCCAATTACAGATAGGCATAGGGTTAAACACAACCCGTAAATAGTGATTTTTTTCATAACAGATTGAATTTTAGTTAAAAGACAATTGAATAACTTGTGTCAGTTTCTTACAAAAGAACAACACAAATATACGATTTATAATGATTGGTTATCATTTTTGTGGTAAACAATTATATTTTGTTAACTCAGTAAAAATGTCGCTATATTGATTTTAACGGGTTTAAACATTTTAAAATTGATTGTCGAAGGAAAAAAGGAAGATTGCAAGCCGTTTTTGACCTAT
>NZ_GG740072.1:1337565-1374132 GCF_000162415.1 Prevotella sp. oral taxon 317 str. F0108
AACATACTGTTTCTTCGAGAATAAGCCCGAGGCACTGCCAGTGCGCATTGAAAAGAGTAGGCAATTGGAACTATTCTAAGCAAATCCTTAACCCAAACTGGCGCAAAAGTTAGGGCTGAGTTAAGGCAAAACAATATCCAGTCTGAACGAAACAAAGCGGCTGTTAATTAGCTGTTTACAGATATGCAGCACGCTATCTCGTGTAAATTATACCTCATTTATTTGGCCGTACGAAAACAAATGGCTAACTTTGCGGTGTAACAACTACACAAGAAACACTTATGAAAGAGAAAAAGTATGCGTACAAATACCCACATCCGTCGGTTACAGCCGATTGTATTATCTTCGGTTTCGATGGTGGAAAGCTGAAAGTTCTGCTTATAGAGCGAGGTCAGGACCCATATAAAGGCAAATGGGCGTTCCCTGGTGGGTTCGTACAAATGGACGAATCGTGCGAAGATGGTGCGTTGCGCGAACTAGAAGAAGAAACAGCACTGAAAGGAATGTCGGTGCAACAGTTTCACACTTACAGCGACCCTAACCGCGACCCACGCGAAAGGGTAATCACCGTTGCTTTCCTCGCACTGGTTCGTTTACAAGAGGTGAAGGCAGGCGATGATGCCCGTAAGGCGCAATGGTTTGCCATAGACGAGGTGCCACAGTTGGCTTTCGACCACGATGTTATTCTTCGCGATGCGCTGAAACATCTGCGCGAGCGCATCCATTTTCAACCTATCGGCTTTGAATTGCTGCCCGAAAAGTTCACCATGCGACAGCTACAAAACCTCTACGAGTCTATTCTCGATGTGCATTTCGACCGTGGTAACTTCTCGAAAAAGATGCTCCACTTCAACATTCTCACGCCACTAGACGAGACTGTAAAGCCCACCCCAAAACGGGAAGCACGCCTTTACCGCTTTAACAAGGAAAGTTACGACGAATTAAAGCAAAAGGGATTTAGATTAGAATTTTAGGTGATAAAGGTTTATGGGGCTAGAAGTTGACTAGTTAACGGGATTACAAGTTCAGAAGACAACGTGTTAACAAGTTGACTAGTTCACGAATTGACGAGTTTACAAGTTGACTAGTTCACAAGGTTGTTAGTCTACAAGCTGGCAAGTTGACAAGTTGACGAGGTTGTGAGTTTATGTGTTGTATTTCTCTCAAACTGGCTCAAAGTCATCACTCCCAAAGCTCATAACCAAACCTATTCACAGCAATTGACACTAAAGTGATGTCAATCTATGGCGAGAAAAATAATTATCGCCCACAAAAAAGGTTCAAGTTGCATGGCTTTTCCTAGGCCAACAACTTGCACCTTTTTATCTTGCGCGATTGTTACTTACGTATATAATCTTTCAGCGCGTCTACATATTCGGCAAAAGCCGTTCGTCCTTGGGCAGTTATTCGGCAAACGGTTCGTGGACGTTTGCCTTCAAAGCCCTTCTCAACTTCAATATATCCTGCCTGGCTTAACTTATCAATTTGCACACTCAGATTACCCGCCGTGGCTTCTGTTCGCTCTTTTAAGTAAACGAAGTCGGCCTCATCAAGTCCCACGAGCAAAGAGATTATGGCCAGTCGAAGTTGCGAATGCAACAACGGGTCTAACTCTCTAAACATCATTTACCCTCTATTACGTTAAGCAAATGGCCTGGCAAAATCATGTTGAACACCGAGGCGAAACCAAAAAGCAAGTGCCACCACACGCTAGGGTGGCCAAATAGCAGGCTGTTTAGCATGTAGAACGAGACGATTGCAGAAACCAATGGCAGATAGGTTATGGCATGATTGCGAACGATTACGCCCGTCATCGAGGTGCCAACACTCACAAACAAGAGTGAGAAGGGCATCATAAGCGACATGTCGGTACTATGGGTAATGAAGGCAGAAACCAACAAATATACCGTAGAAAGGCAAAACATCACCCCCACAACAATCCAAACACTATTGATGGCACGGTCGATATAGGTTACCACCTTTGGCTTTTTAGACTTCCACGACACAAAGCCCCAACACATAAACATGAGCCACCACAGTCCCGAAAACTGATTGTTATGGGTTAACTTAACACAGGCGAACACCACTATACTAAGAACAAATGCGAAATAACCAAAATAGAGAAATCGGTTTCCGCGACCTACTTCAAGGTTTTCTTTCGTCGACTCTATCATCCGAGCAATCAGTTCCAAACTCTCTTGCTCGTTAATTTTCTTCTCTTCCATCACTCATAATTTTTTAAAGTTACACTTCTTTTGAACGCCTTTCCCACTAATAAGCTTCGGCCGAGTAGCCATTCGTAGGACGATAAACAAGTTTACGTTATAAACTTTGCAGCGAAAAAAAAATATTGGAACGCACCTTTTAGGAACTATTTCCACTGCAAAGATAAATAAGTTTATAATATAAACCAAGTGTATTGCAAAGAAAATAGCATGCAAATGGAAAGATTTAACATTTCGACAGCCATTAAGAAGAATTGTAAGGAAGAAGAAAACAAACACACAACACCAACAGTTGCACATCTCAACACTTTCTGCCGACAAAACTTGCGCACTCGTCTGAATATGCCTAACTTCGCACATCGAAACGGGCAAGCCTTGTAAAGGCACTCCAAACGGATAGTGCCGTGAGCGAAATAAACGAGCATTAGCCCTTTGAAATAAGCGAGCAATAGCCCTTTGAAATAAAGAAAATGAAACCGCGCGACAAAGAAATACTCAACATAGCCATCCCCTCTATCATATCAAACATCACCGTTCCGCTGCTCGGAATGGTGGATGTAGCTATCATGGGACACCTAGGTAATGCCGCATACATCGGTGCAATTGCCGTGAGCAGCATGATTTTCAACGTTATTTACTGGCTGTTCGGATTCTTGCGAATGGGAACAAGCGGCATGACCTCGCAAGCATGCGGAGCGCGAAACCTTGAAGAAGTGACCAAACTGCTTCTTCGTTCTCAGCTTATCGGCCTGCTTATCGCCCTCGCCATCATCCTTTTGCAATACCCCATCGCACAAGGCGCATTGTTCTTGATGCGGCCCACACCCGAAATCAGCCAAATGGCACAACGCTATTTCAATGTCTGCATCTGGGGTGCACCAGCTATGTTGGGGCTATATGGTTTCATGGGATGGTTCATTGGCATGCAAAACACGCGCATACCCATGTTTATCTCCATCATGCAAAACGTGGTAAACATCTGCGTTAGCCTAGCTTTGGTGCTCTTTGCAGGCATGAACATCGAGGGCGTTGCCATCGGAACGTTGGTTGCTCAGTGGTCGGGGATGCTCGCAGCCGTTGCGTTTTTCCTTGCGCTTTACCGCCCCAAGCTGCGCATTCACTTTAACATGAGGGGCGTAATTACCCATTCTGCCATGACCTCCTTTTTCAAAGTTAACCGCGACATCTTTCTTCGCACCCTCTTCCTTGTGGCAGTTAACTTCTTCTTTACGTCGGCAGGCTCGGCACAAGGCACAATGATACTAGCCGTAAACACGCTGTTACTTCAACTGCACACCATTTTTTCGTACTTCATGGACGGCTTTGCATATGCTGGCGAGGCCGTAGGCGGCAAGTATTATGGTGCAAAAAACAAGCTGGCCTTCAACGATACCATCCGCCGTTTGTTCGTTTGGGGCGGCGCAATGGTGCTTGCGTTCACCTTATTATATACGTCAGGCGGACGTAGTTTCCTGGAATTGCTCACCAACGACCAACAAGTAGTCGGCTCTGCCCTACCCTATTTCGGTTGGACCATCGCCCTTCCGCTTGCAGGTATGGCCGCTTTTGTGTGGGACGGCGTGTTTATTGGTATCACAGCCACACGCGGAATGCTCACCTCGTCGGCCTTAGCCGCCCTGCTTTTCTTTGCCACTTTCTACCTGTTAAGGCCTTTTCTTGGCAACCATGCCTTGTGGTTGGCCTTCATTCTCTATCTTGCCAGCCGCGGATTGATACAAACTTACCTCTTCAAACGCATCGAGGGCGTGAAGGCTTTGCAGCAAACGTAATACAATAACAGAAGAAAAGGCAAAAAAGAAACATCCCCCTTGCTGACCATTGGCCAATAAGGGGATGCTCCTTTATAGGTGTACAACCCTTAACCGTTACTGATTAAACGACCCACAACGTGGACAATGCCCCTTGGAATGCAGTGCTGCACCGCAGTTTCCGCAGACATAGCGACTGCGGTTGTAGGCCAAATATCGCCTAATGGCCCAATAACCATAGGCCAAGAGCAAGGGATAGCCCACATAATAAAGCGTGCTAATGCTGAAAACGATGTAGTTTACCGCACAAACACCTGCCAAACCACACAGATAAAGCATGGCATCACTAAACGGTAGCTTATGCCGAACATCGTCTATGGTGGCTAAACCGATGATGAGAATTGCCCAAGCCGAGGCGAGAAAGACAGAAAGCAACAGCGGAACAGAGAACGGATTGAGCGTGGGATGATAGTAAAAATGCCGCCAAGTGTCGGCCGCGAACAGCTGAATGCTGGCATAAAACGTGGCCGATGCAGCTACAAGCAAGGCCAAAAGCGTGGGATAAAACGAGTCGATGTCGCGAACATGCACCAAAAAGGCCTTCGCACGAACGATTTTAAGCGCCAAATACAACATGCCTATGACGCATATCACCACGAGAAAGATGAGCAAATGCACATCAGAGAAGGTGGAAATGAACTGCGAAATGGGGTCGTCGGGTACGACATTGGGCAACAGTTGTGTCTCGTTTATCCAGCCAAAGGTAGACTGGTCGCGCGCCAACTGCACCCAAACGGAGTCTTCTCCGCTTGCAGGAACGATGCGGATGTCGGCCACAGCCACGTGGTCGTGACGTTTAATGTAAAGTGTGTCGAGCACAACATCGGTAACAAGCTCTTCGGGTTGCTGCCTAACGAGGGGCAGCGAATCGGCCTTTACCACGAAGTTATAATTGTTAGAATAGTGGTGAGAAGCCGAAAACGAAAGCGAGTCTAGCTGTTCTTCGGTCAAGTCGGCCGTGCCTTCGTTGTGCGTTGGCGGCTGATGGTAACAGCTAGAAAGCAGCAACAACAAGGCTAACAAGGACAAGATGTTAAGCAACAAACCCTTCTTCATATCATTCTGCATATAAGTCCATTTGACATTCAGCACAATTAAAATCGAGCCTAAACCGCCTATTGTCGCCCAATTGTAGGTAAAGTGGCTCTTTCCATGTGGGCTTTGTACCACCATGTTTCACACAATGCCCCAGCGAGAAACGTATGCAATGGCGGCATTGCATCAGCAAAGCATCCTTGGGTTGGGGCTTTTTCACCTCGAAAGCATCGCCAATTTCGGGCATCCCTTCTGCTTCATAAAACGCCTTCGACAAGTGGTTGGAGGCATTATAAAGGTACGAATGCCGCTTATACATGGGTGTCCATGCCAATGTTTGCTTGCGTTCGGGGGGTGTAGGCAACGTTCGTGGCTGGTCGGTAAGGTGCAATGGCGGATTCATCAGTGTATCTGTGGCTCGCCTACGCAAGTCGGCCAACAGACTAGAAGGAATGAAAAGCTCTTCAACCGCAGGCTCCAATTCAACTTCCGAACAGGTGTAAGGCGTACTTCCAAGCTTAGTTAGCTGCCTAACGATGTTTTCGCGTTGCGGCTTTTGCGCCTGCTGGTGTTCGCATGGCAAGCGGTCTACACGCCGTTGCACGCATTCGCCTGCATGCACAATGGCCGTTTCAAGTTCCACTCCATCGCTAGTCAACCGCAACTTCATGTGCAAAGGCACTTTTCGCACGGCCGTTTGACGAGCCAACACCTTGCCGAAAGCCTCATCGTTGTTACGATAGAGCGACATTCCCGGTTTCAACCCTTCTGGCATTTTCAGCGGGAAAAGTCGGTTCCCCTCGGCTCGGTTCACCCTGAAACCCACCAGTTCGCGGTCGGCATTGATAAAGCAAAGCCCGTCGCCGTTGGCAAAACTGGCCGTAGAGGCCACGTTAAACGAGTTGCCACGCAACTCCTTCACCCGCCCAACATGCTCGCCCATAGCCTTAGGCGTATCAAACGAGGCTATGCCCTGCTGCCTACCGTGGGCAAAATAGTCGGTATAGCCGCGGTTAAAGGTCTTTTTAAGACTGGGTTCGAAGGCATATTCCACCTTGCCAAACGATGCACGGCAGTAGCGTTGCGGATATTTTCGCACCAATTGGTTGAGTTTTTGACTGTAAGCCGACACCACATTCTTAACATAAGCCATGTCTTTAAGTCGCCCTTCAATCTTAAACGAAGTGGCCCCTGCCTCTGCCAGTTCCTCCAAATGGTCTATTTGGCTAAGGTCTTTCATCGAAAGCAGGTAGCGTTGGCGTTCGATAACCTGCCCCGCGGAGTCTATCAGGTCGAACTTCATGCGGCAGAACTGCGCGCAAGCACCGCGATTGGCACTGCGCGAAAAACAATGTTGCGACACATAGCACACACCCGAATAACTAACACACAGCGCACCATGCACAAACACTTCAAGTTCGGCCTGCGGCAGTTGTGCATGTATCTCCCTAATCTCGTCTATCGAAAGCTCTCGCGCAAGAACCACGCGTTCAAAGCCATGACCCAGCAGCCAATTCACCTTCTCGGCCGAACGGTTGTCGGTCTGCGTGCTGGCGTGCAAGGCTATTGGGGGCAGCTGCATTTTAAGTAGGCCCATGTCTTGCACCAATATGGCATCGGCTCCTGCGCGATACAAGTCCCATATAAGGCGTTGCGTATCGTCAAGTTCGTCTTCGTACACGATGGTATTTACCGTAACATACACCTTCACGCCAAAGCGATGGGCGTAGGTGCACAGCTCGGCGATGTCGGCAACGCTGTTTCCAGCAGCAGCCCTTGCGCCAAATCGGCTCGCGCCGATGTACACGGCATCGGCTCCGTGGTCAACGGCAGCCTTACCGCATTCAAGGTTTTTGGCAGGTGCAAGTAGCTCTAAGTGTCTCATTCGCCTGTGATTTATCTAATGTCGTTGATGTTATATGGGGTTTCCTGATATACATAATAGTTTATCCAATTGCTAAACAGCAGGTTGGCATGCGCTCGCCATGTAACCATTGGCGGAAGTGTGGGGTCGTCATTGGGGTAATAATGCAGCGGAACAGACACGTCTGCACGCTTTCCCCAATCGCGTTTAAACTCGGTATCGAGCGTGTTGGGCGCGTATTCCAAATGCCCCATGATGAAAAACTCTCGTCCGCCGCGCGCCATTACCATGCCCACGCCACTGCATTCAGACTCAACCACAAGCGTTAAGGCTCCGTTTTGCACGATGTCTTCGCGCCTAACTTCGGTGTGTCTGCTATGCGGCATGTTGAAACGATTGTCGAAACCGCGGAATATGGGCAGCAAAGGCAATAGTGGCGTTTGTTCAAACACGCCGAACATCTTCTGGTTTAACGGGTGCTTGGCTATGCCGTAATGGTAATATAGCCCAGCTTGGGCAGCCCAACAAATGTAAAGTGCACTGGTTACATGCGTTTTGGCCCACTCGAAAATCTCGGTAACCTCGGTCCAATAGCTCACTTCCTCAAACGGCAGATGCTCTACTGGTGCGCCCGTAACAATCATGCCGTCGAACTTCTGATTGCGCATAGCATCGAAATCTTCGTAAAAGCTCATCATGTGTTCAATGGGCGTATTCTTCGGCGTGTGGCTTTTCAGTTTCATAAAGCTCACCTCCAATTGCAGGGGCGTGTTAGAAAGCAGGCGTATAAGGTCGGTTTCGGTTGTTATTTTCAACGGCATGAGGTTGAGTACAACAATCCTAAGCGGCCGAATGTCTTGCGTGGTGGCTCTCGAACTGTCCATCACGAAGATATTCTCACGCATAAGTATGTCTATTGCGGGTAACTTATCGGGGATGCGTAGTGGCATTGCGGCTTACTTTAACAAAGCTAAACTTGAACAATGGCATGCGAACAAACGGCAAGATGCTTGCTTTTTGCACCTCGCTTTCGCGCTTGCCTTATGCAAAGGTAGCAATTTTTGGCGAAACGAGAAAGCGGAAACGAGGGTTAGACGAGGGGAATGGTTAACAAAACAAGTACTTGCAAACTCGTTTATCGGTCGACTTATCAACTTATCAACTCGCTAACTGATATACTTGCCAACTAATAGACACACCCGAAAACCAGAAACCAGCCTACTCGTCAACTTGTTTACTTGCTAAGTAGCCAACTTACTAACCCCTCTACTCACCATCTTGTTTACTTACTAACTTGCCAACTTGTTTACTCGTCAACCAGTCTACTCGTTAACTTGCCAACTTGTTTACTCGCCAACTTGTCTACTTGTTGACTTGCCCACTTTCCTACTCGTCAACCAGCCTACTTGTTAACTCGTCAACCTGTCTACTTGTTAACTCGTCAACTGGGCATCATTTGTCTTCTTTTCAGCATAACTTTTAACACTATGAGTGCCCAAATCATCCACCAACCGCTCACCTTGCCGCAAAAAATCGATTCTCGCGAAGGTTAGTTTTGATGCAAAAAGGAGGTAGCCCGTGCATGTGGCAAAGTGAATATTTATTTATAGAAACCGCCATTTGCACCACATTTAGGGCTATTTGCAGCTAAATGTACTGCAATTTGCTGCAAAATGCAGTGAGTTTTGATGCTAAATGCAAGGTAAAATGCCGCTAAATGCAGTGCGTTTTGATGCTAAATGCAAGGTAAAATGGTGCAAAATGCAGTGCGTTTTGATGCTAAATGCAAGACGAAAAGCATAAATATACACTGCAATGGTATAAACAAAACCTTTTAGAACCATGAAAAACATGGCTAAAATGGGCAAAATAGCCATAAAAAATGGTTTTTTAGGGGCAAAAAATGGGTAATTGAGTGTAAAAAATAATGGGTTGGCAACCAAAATAGAAAGGCAAAATGGTGCAAAATGTGGGTCTTATTCTTAAAAACACACAATTCAAAGAGCATGAAAGACGGATAATAGTAACTTTTTAGCAGCTTTTTAACCTGTTTTCTCGCTAGAACGAAGTGAAAACTAGAACGATATTGTAAAATAAGAGATAATAAATTAACTCTTTAGGTTAACGAGGCGATAAGTTTGTGAGCTCGTGAGTTTGTGAGTTTGCAAGCCAGTGAGTTGAGTTGCCTTGCATTTCGTATATGAGTGGTTGCTCATCTTGCGTTGGCATCACAGAAGTGACAAACTCCTATCAATCAATAGGAAGATTAAAAGTCAAGACGGCTACATGGCTTTGTAAAGAAAGAAACAAACACAGGCACATCCTTTTTTCATTTCCTCTTCAACTACTACCATTGAAGAAATTCTATGCAAAGACATTTGCCTACAAACGCCGCAAGGAAACAAAGGTTCTCTGCCTAAAACAACGAAAGCGACATGTCCACAGGCGGTGCCTTGGGTTCTTCAACATCCGTTTCATGCTTAAATTGCAGCACCAGCTGTTGCGTCTCTTTCAAATTAAAGTTTAAATGGTACACACCTCGATGGGCGGTGCGCTCGATAAGCGAATGCGGCATGCGCGATTTAGCAATGAGAAATCGCGAAACAAAGGCATACACCTCTTCGTAACTCACGGGATTGAAAAGCGAGTTACAAGCATTGTACACGTGCAGGGCTATTTTTTGCACAGCAAGGCCTTCTTCACCAGCCTCGGTTAACACCCTAAAAACTTCTTGTTCGTATTTAATGGCAGACATACAATAACACAAAATAAGGGCCACCATGCTATTTGGTGGCCCTTATCTTGTTAAGCTAAAGTGACGAGTTTGTCTTCACCTTTAATCTTTCCTTCTTTAAAGAGCCATCCGATACCGAGCAAAACTTCTTCTTCGCTCTTATCAGAAGCCTTAGCTATCTCTGCTACACTAAGAGGTTTACCTGCTGCCGATAGGGCTTGATAAACATCGCCGGCTCTAAAACCAACGCTTTCTGCATCTATCACCCAAGCGGGCTGTGTAACTTTCTTTGTTGCAGTTTTCTTAGCTGCGGGCTTTTTCGCTGTCGAGGTTTTAGCCTCTTCAACGCTTTTTGTTGCTTTCTTTTCTGCCATAGTTATAAAATTGAAGTGTTTTGTACGCTGAATGGAACAATAAACACAAATTTATCGTCGGCAAAATTAGTACATTTATTTAACAATAGGCACCTTTATACAAGAAAAGTAAAGCCTTTGATAGCAATGTGATACGATTTATTGACCTAAATCAACTCGAAGATTAAGTTCCTCCAACTGTTTGTCGTCAATAACCGATGGCGCATCCAACATCACGTCGCGCCCACTGTTGTTCTTGGGGAAGGCTATACAGTCGCGAATGGAGTTCAATCCTGCAAAGATTGAAACAAAGCGATCCAGTCCAAAAGCCAATCCTGCGTGGGGCGGCGCACCATATTTAAAGGCATTTATGAGGAACCCAAACTGAGCCATAGCGCGTTCGGGCGTAAAGCCTAAGATGCCAAACATCTTTTCTTGCAGCGCCCCATCGTGAATACGAAGGCTACCACCACCCACTTCAATGCCGTTGCAAACAAAGTCGTAGGCTTGTGCGCGTACGCGTTCAGGATGTTCGTCAAGTAAGGGCACGTCTTCGGGATTGGGCATGGTAAAGGGATGGTGCGTAGCCATGAGTCGCTGTTCTTCGTCGCTCCATTCAAAAAGCGGGAAGTCTACAATCCATAGGCACTCAAACTTATCTTTGTCGCGAAGGCCCAAGCGGTCGCCCATTTCCAAGCGAAGGTTGCACAATTGCACACGTGTTTTGTTGGCCTTATCACCACTCATGATAAGCACCAAGTCGCCATCTTTGGCTCCCATGACTTGTTTTAGTTGGGCAAACACCTCTGGCGAGTAGAACTTGTCGATGCTGCTCTTTACCGAACCGTCGGTTTCGTACTTCACAAACACAAGTCCCTTTGCGCCAACCTGCGGACGTTTCACAAAATCTGTCAGCTCGTTAAGCTGCTTACGCGAATAGTCGGCGCAGCCAGGCACGCATATTCCGCCGATATATTCGGCCTCGTTAAATACGCTAAACTCGCCTGTACCTTTAAGAACGTCGGCCAACTCAACAAACTCCATACCGAAACGCAAGTCGGGCTTGTCGCTTCCATATCGTTTCATGGCCTCGTGCCACGGCATTTGGCGCAGTTTGGCAGGCAGTTCAACCCCTCTAAGTTCCTTAAACAGATGGCGTGCCATGTCTTCGAAGAGGTTGATAACATCGTCTTGGTCTACGAAACTCATCTCACAGTCAATCTGCGTAAACTCTGGTTGGCGGTCGGCACGCAGGTCTTCGTCCCTAAAACATTTGGCAATTTGGAAGTAACGGTCGAAACCGCTCACCATAAGCAATTGTTTTAGCGTTTGTGGACTTTGTGGAAGGGCGTAGAATTGTCCGGGATTCATGCGCGAAGGCACAACGAAATCGCGTGCGCCCTCTGGTGTAGAACCAATAAGTATAGGAGTTTCCACCTCGATAAAGTCTTTGCTATCGAGGAAATTGCGTATAAGGATGGTCATTTTGTGGCGCAACTCCAAGTTCTTGCGCACATTGGGACGGCGCAAGTCAAGGTAACGATACTTCATTCTGATGTCATCGCCGCCGTCGGTGTTCTCCTCAATGGTGAAAGGTGGCGTTTCGCTTTCACTTAGCACATTGAGTTGCGATGCAATAATCTCAATGTCGCCTGTGGCAAGGTTGGCGTTTTTGCTTTGGCGTTCGTTCACCGTGCCCGTCACTTGTATGCAAAATTCGCGCCCCAACCTATTGGCGCAGTCGCAAAGTTCCTTGTCTTCGTTCTCGTTGAACACGAGTTGGGTAATGCCATATCTATCGCGAAGGTCAACGAACGACATTCCGCCCATCTTCCTAACTCGCTGAACCCACCCTGCCAACGTCACAGTTTTGCCTGCGTCGGCTAAGCGCAGTTCTCCACAAGTGCTTGTCCTATACATGTTATTCTTATCAATTTAAATTATGTTTGCAAAAGTACACATATCCAACGAGAACTACAAATATTTGCAGAATGTTCTGTTGCTTTTGGGTTTATTAATTTGCGAGACCAAGAACTTTTTCTGTTGACGAGGGTATCAGCTGTAACCATACAATGGAACTGAACAACCTTCATAAGATTGTAAAACATTTGTACCGCAATTTAACATTATGAGTGCTCTCGCCGTAAAATTTCCAGGCATCGGTCGGAATTTCGCGCGTATTTTTAAAGTTTGTAACCACTTTATTTATTGGTATTTACAATAAATAAAGCGCAAAATTATGCTATTTAGCATGTTTTTGGGATGGAAACCATCAATAAATGCACTGCCAAAATCCAACAAGCTGTTTTTCATCCCAAATGGTCAAAATGCCTATAAATAAGCTCTAAAATGGTGATTTTCATGGGTTTTGGCTGCGTTTTGCTGCATATTGCAGTGCGTTTTGCTACATATTGCAGTGCATTTTGGTGCATATTGCAGTGCATTTTGGTGCATATTGCAGTGCGTTTTGCTGCATTTCACAGTGCGTTTTGCTGCAAAATGCGCTGCAACATCTAGCTATTAAACTCCATTTTCTTGCAGTTGCGGATGCAAATTTGGGAGAATTTTTCTTCAAAGAGAAATGCAAAAGCATAGTAAATTGCCAAAAACGGAGGTGATAAGCACTCAAAAATTACTGAAAGTTCATCACGTTGGCGCATTTTATGTAGCTTTTGGCGGGTATTTTTTCCTAGAATGATTCGGCAGAAAAACGCGGTTTGTAAAATGTATTTACCGTTTTAACAAATCACTAATAGGCACGTTCCAAGATTAGCATAACAGCTATGCACCAGCATAAGCGACAAAGCTAATCATAACGGGCGCAATGATGTGAACAATTTTAAGCCCTTACTGAGATAATGGTATAGGGTAACGAGAAGCGTATGGCGTTCACACTTCACCCCGTTGCGCGTTAAACCCCAATCGGCTGTCCGCCATATCGTGCCTGTGAAGAACAGAAAGGGCTTAGTTTTGGTGAGAGGTGAAACCTATTTTTCTATCTCTCGGCAATCTGAACATCATATTTTCTGTTTCACAGCTTTTAGCGCACTGCAATAGTAGGCTAAGGAATTATACGAAACCTGAAACTAAAAAGTTCACTACATAAGTTGGGTGCCAAGTTGGTCTTGCATACAAATAAAAAAAGTAGCAAAGCCATTGGCCTTGCTACTTCTTTGTACATCCTTAGGGATTCGAACCCTAGACCCACTGATTAAGAGTCAGTTGCTCTACCAACTGAGCTAAGGATGCATACCGCATGCAAACCTTTGTACATCCTTAGGGATTCGAACCCTAGACCCACTGATTAAGAGTCAGTTGCTCTACCAACTGAGCTAAGGATGCATGTCGTTTGCATGACGAGGACACCTGTCCTTTTTTGCGAGTGCAAAGGTAACTCATTATTTCGGAACAGCCAAACAAATCGCCCATTTTTTCAAGGACAGACTTCAAAAAATGCCGAACAACTGCCTCAACACTGGCCTCACCCTCAACTACCAGCCTCACTACTACCGGCCTCACCCCCAGCCCCTCTCCAAGGGGGAGAGGGGAGTGGTATCTGTTGTCACTGCAATGCTTTGTAGCCTATATTTCTCAAAAGTGATGGTTTAACCCGTGTGAACAATGTTAGCGACTTAGCCAATAACTTACTAACTCAAAAAATCTTGAACTTAAAAACTCATGAACCTAAAACTTATGAACTTAAAAACTCATGAACTCAAAACTCATGAACTCAAAAACCCATAAGCTCAAAACTCTTGAATTCAAAAACTCTTGAACTTAAAAACTCATGAACTTAAAAACTCACTTTACTTTTACCACACGAATACCGAGTTGCGACTTTTGTTTCTTCATATAGTTGCGCAGCAGCGATTTATCTTCTACCACTTTCTTTTGCAACGACGATGCGTGGAACAAATGCAAACCATCTTTCTTCCAAACGGCAAAGCCAACATGACTGGTGTCTAGGCCTGCACGACTTGTTATCAAGGCCAAGATGTTGCCGTCTTTTACCGCTTGCTTGCATGCGGCATTGTTCAGGATGCCTGCTTTGGGAATATAACGACATGTTTTGCCGCATAGTTCGCTCTCCATTTGGGCAATGGGCTTGACGAAAGCAGGCGTGCGAACCAACATCGGGTACTTATCCACATGCGTACTCATAAAATTTATTTGCAACGTTTGCACTGCAGAAAAAGGCGGATTGGGCGCTTGCGTCTCTTCAACGTACCCCATTCGGGCGTTGTCCGAAATCCATTCGGAGAAATAATGCAGGCGTGTGGGATAGCCAACCTTGCCGTTTCGATAGCGTATCTTGCGCAGTTGGTCGCAGAAATCGGCAAAAGTGGTCTTGCCGTTTTGCGTGCAAAGCGTCAGTGCCAACACATTCTCTACAAACGTGGTGCAGTCTAGCTGGCGTAAATTAATCACTAAACGCTCGTCAGCATTGTTCTCCAAGGTGCTTGCCACGTAAGGAACGCCCAAAAACTTGCGGGCGAAAAACAACACCAAATTTTGCTTGTCCTTATGGCGTTTGCCTTCTAACAATAGTTTAACCACCTTGGCACTATCTGCCGAAGTGTACTGCGCCTGGGCCAAAAGGGGCAATGCGGCCAGGAATAATAAACACACGAGGATTGCTTTCTTCATCGTCTAATAAAATTAAAGCCTACATATATGTTGAGGTTTCCAAACATGTTGTTGGTAGAAAACCTGTTTTTACGATAGTTATAGGTGTGCAAGATGGTGCTGGCACCGGCATACCAGCGCGTATTGTTCCACACAATGCCAAAGCGCCCCACCCCATCTAGAGCCATGTTATACGACAAGAAGTCGCCCAACGACGTACGGCGAGCGCTGACATTACCCGTGGTGCGCTTATAACCCAAGGCCAACGAGAGCGAACCTGCCAGCAACCAGTTGCGGGCAAACACCCAATTGTAGCCATACCCCGCAGAAACGGAAAGGTCGGTATACTGCACCTTGCCGAAGTTTGCCGTATCGCCTGGCGCGGTCATGGTGGCATTCGCCCCCAAACGGTCGGTGATAAGCTGGTCTAGCTGCGCCACATCCACATTCACCTTATGCCATGTGCAGCCCACCCCGAAGAGCATGCTGCCCGCACTGCGCCTTTGCACCGTGCTCTGACTGAATGCCGCACGGTAAGAAAAACGCCGATGGTTGAGAATGTAGTAAAGGTTAAACCCTCGGATGCGTGCCTCGAAACCGCTAAAAGCACTTCCCAACACGGCATCGGGCTTGATGTCTTTTGCTAGCGTAAGGCTTTTTATCTTGTAGTTGTTGCCCGTGTTGCGCCAAAACAGATCTATGCCAATCTGCGAGGTATAGAAACTTAGGTCGAACTCTTGCTTGTTGTTACCATCTAGCCGACGAAGGTCTACGGTATATCCTAAAAAAAGCCATTGCCACCCCACATAAGGGCCAAACTTGATGGTGGGTTCGGGTGCGAAAGTCACCGAGTTGCCCTCGACCGTGCTCAGCTTGTACAGTTCGTAAGTGAAGGTGTTCTGTAACATGACGGTATAAATGTACCGTTGCGGCTCGATGTAAGTGGTATCCACATCGCTGAAACTGTTCACAAATTGTTTCACCCCGTCTGCCATCCGTTTCACCAACGAACGTTTGGCCGGTTGTGGTGCAGCGGTAGTATCGGGCACTTCGGCCCTTACTACCACGCTCAACAAGCAGAGAAGAAACGATGTGAGTAGGGTTTTAAGCATGTCAGAATTTGTTGAGTATTCGGTCCATCACCCAGTTTACCGGTGTTGCGCTCACGCTGGTGCACGAGCAATGGCCAATGCCTTGCAAGTCTTCGATAACTGCCTTAATGATGGGCAGCTGCGCGTATGCAGGATTGTCTACGTTAAAGCTTGTTGCGCCATCGCTTGTTACAAGCTGAATGGGGTTATTGGTGTACACCGAGAACGATAGCAGACCACGTTCGCCAATCACCTCGATGCAGTCTTCCTTTGCACTTTGGTGTGCAACGAAACACCAACTGCCACTTCCCACCACGCCACTTTCAAACTCGAAGGCCGCACTCACGGTGTCTTCAACGCCGTATAATCGCCCCCTATTCGACAAATAGCCGTGCGCACGGGTGATAACGCCAAAGAGTTCTTGTATCAAGTCTAGCTGATGTGGGGCTAAATCGTAGAAATAACCACCTCCCGATACGTCGGGCTGAAGTCGCCAAGGCAGGTTGCTGTTGGTGGAATAGTCCAAATCGCGCGGCGGAACAGCGAAACGAATTTGCACGTTGGTTATTTTGCCAATGGCACCGCTATCAACTATGGCTTTTACCTTTTGGAAATAAGGCAGGTAACGACGATAGTAAGCCACAAAGCAAGGCACGCCCGTCTGTTCGCTCACTCGGTTAATGCGCACGCAGTCTTCGTAGCTAGCGGCCAGGGGTTTTTCCACATACACAGGTTTTCCTGCTTTCATGGCCATGATGGCAAAGGTGGCGTGGCTGGATGGCGGCGTGGCGATGTACACGGCATTTACGTCGGGGTCGCCGATAAGTTCGTTTGGGTCGGTGTACCATTTGCGTATGCGATGCCGCTCGGCATACGAACGTGCCTTGTCTTCGGTGCGACTCATCACCGCATGCACGTGCGAGCCTTCCACTTCGTTAAAGGCAGGACCCGATTTTGTCTCGGTCACTTCGCCGCAACCTATAAATCCCCAACTTATTTCTTTCATCCTTATCTTCTCTTCTTAACAAAACGCTCGTCGAACAACATACCTTATTATATAAGGACACGCATGCGACGCTAAAAAAATTCTTGTAGTGCAAATTTACAAAAAGAAATCGAACTGATAAAGGCATGCCGCATAAAATCCCCTATGCCAAGGCAATTCTATGGCTAACCTTTAAGGCTTTTACTATAAAACAAATGGCGCGCCAGCAAACTGGCGCGCCATTACATTTAGGCTTTAACCCAAAGGGTTATGCTGTTTTTTTAGAAGTTGTAATATACACCGAAACTTAAATTGTTGCCATCAAACGATGCGCCCCATGCCTGGTTGTTGATTTTTACTTCGCCGACTCGAGGGTCCGTATATGTTCCTCTTTCGTTCTTCCAACCAGCAAATCCTACCTTTGCCAAGAACGTGAAGTGCCTGTTAAGGTTTATGGCCACACCTGGTTTTACGCCAACTCCCAACTCGTTGTCGCCTCCTTGGTAGCGAAGATAGTCTAAGCCCGTGTCGACAAAGACGTCCACATACTTAGAATGTAGGAAAGTGTAACGCACATAAGGAGAAACGGTGAAGAACCGGGCTTGCGTTGTTTTGGCATCTGCAACCGAAACGGGATTTCCTTTACCCCATCCGAGCACCGTACCGATGGCCCAATCGTCGTTGAAACTGTAACCCACTTCGGGCAAAACTTTGTAAGTGGTTACTTCATCACCACCTTTTACCTTACTAACACCTATTCCAAGGGTACCTCCTACATAAACTTGTTGTGCACTTGCACTAACAGCGATCACCGCTGCAACCAAGGTCATCAAAATCTTTTTCATCTTTATTCCTGATTAAATTCAACTGATGTATTAAAAAAAACACGTACTAATCTTTTTCTGGGGGCAAAGTTATAACATTCGTACTAGCGGTGCAAAGCATACAGACTTTTTTAACTTATTCATTGCAAAGAGGCGTTAAAGTCTATATAATACGCTTGGTTAACAAGAATTTATCTTTTACAATTTGCTCATCACACTTGTAAAAAGGGACTAACAAAATAGAAAAACGGGCAAACACGCTTTGCTTTACGTGCCTACCCGCTTGAACGACGTTTCCATCCGCCACAAGAGCTTGCCTCTTAGCGTTGGGATGAAAAACTATGCCATTGGTTTAGTTTTCCCCAGCCCAGGTTTCTTCGGCCTCAGGTTCACCTGTTTGTTTCTTCGAAGGGTGTTCGGGCAGGTGGAAACGGTAGTTGCTGTCGGCGTTAAGTGCCTTAGCCACCTTGTTGATTTCAACGAAAGTGGTGCCACCGCCCTCGCCGAAACTACCGCTAAGGTAAGCTATCTTATCCTCCAAGTTGATGTAGCCCTTTTGCCTCAACATACGAATGGCTGCCGTAAATATGAATTGGGGCGCAAGGTGTTCTTTCTGATGAACGGGAATAACACCGTAACTAAGGTTGAGCCAACGTTGCAACTTCTCCTTATAGCACATGGCCAAGATGGGCGTTGAACCGCGGAACGAAGCCAGGATGCGCGCCGTTTCGCCCGTTTCGCTGTCGGTGATGATGCCCGCAACACCCAACCGACGCGTAGACTCGATGGCCGAATAGGCCAAAAACTCTTTCTGACTACAATTGGGTGCAAGCGAAATCTGCAAGCCCTTTAAGCGCAGGCGGTCTTTCTCGGCCTGCTCTGCAATGGCAGCCATGGTCTTTACGGCCTCAACGGGATACTTTCCCGATGCCGTTTCGCCGCTAAGCATCAGCGCATCGGTGCGATAATACACGGCATTGGCAATGTCTGTTACCTCGGCGCGTGTCGGACGTGGGTTGTTAATCATGGTGTGCAGCATCTGCGTGGCCACAATTACGGGCTTTTTCTTCAATATGCACTTATGTATAATTTCCCTTTGCAACCCGGGGATGCACTCCAATGGAACCTCAATGCCCAAATCGCCGCGCGCAATCATTATGCCATACGATGCATCGATAATCTCGTCGATGTTGTCGATGCCCTCTTGGTTTTCTATTTTAGATATGATTTTGATGTCGCTGTTGTGCTCGTCTAGTATCTTTTGCACCGCATGAACATCTTCGGCCGAACGAACAAACGAGTGAGCGATAAAGTCGATGTCTTGTTCTATAGCGAAAAGAATATTGTTTCGGTCTTTCTCGGTGAGTGCAGGCAGGTCGATATGCTCGCCGGGCACGTTCACACTCTTGCGTGCACCAAGCTTACCGTCGTTTTGAACCTGCGTTACGAGCATCGGGCCTTGCACGTCGAGCACCTTCATGTCCAGCTCGCCGTCGTCGAAGAGAATGCTATCGCCCACCTTCACGTCGTTGGCGATGTCGGGATAAGACACGTTCAGTATGTCGTGCGTTGTCTCCATTTCGGGACGCCCGAATATTTTCACGATGTCTCCACTCTTATATTGTATGGGTTCTGCAACACTGGTGGTTCTTATTTCCGGTCCTTTGGTGTCTATCATCAAGGCGATATGCGACGAAACGGCACGCACATTCTTAATGATTTCCTTCATTCCCTCTTCGGGGGCATGCGCGGTGTTCATTCGCACCACGTTCATCCCAGCGAAAAAAAGCTTTCGTATAAATTCCTGATCACACCTGCGGTCGCTGATGGTGGCCACAATCTTTGTCTGTTTCATATCTTATTGAAATGTCCTTTATATAATGTAAACAATGGGCAAGCACGTCTAGCGTTGTCACGGCGTGTCGCCACACTTCCGTTAACGTTTGCCTGCCTTTTGCAAAGGTACTGAAAAAAATCGCGAACACCTTGACCTTTTGTAATTATTATCGTGGATAAACGAACAAAAAGCGTTCTTTTTTCGTTCCTCGAAAAGTGCGTTTTCTCGCCATGACAATGTCCGAGCGAGCTCGACATTGTTCATTTGGCTTAACGAAAACGTTCAATGGTGTAAGCAACGATGCGCAGAACACGGAGCCTTAATTACCCCGCATCGTGCGCTTTCAAGAACTCTTCGGCGCGCTGCAAGTCTTCGGGCGTGTCTATCCCCACGGTTTCAACCTGCGTAACACCCACCTTTATCTGGTAGCCGTTCTGCAACCAGCGCAGTTGTTCAAGGCTCTCGGCCTTCTCTAACGACGATTGCGGCAAGGCTGTTATCGCCCTAAGTGCCTCCGGACGATAGGCATATATGCCCAAATGCTTAAGAAAAGGGTAAGCCTCAAGCCATTGTTCGGGCTCTGTGCCACGTACGAAAGGAATAACCGAACGCGAAAAGTACATCGCAAAGCCGCCATTGCTCACCACAATCTTGGGCGAATTGGGGTTGCGCACCTCGTCGATGGTCTTAAAGGGAATGCCCAGTGTGGCTATCTGCACGCCTTCGGTGTCGAAACATTGGCAAATGACATCTATCTGCGAACGCTGCACAAAGGGTTCGTCACCTTGAATGTTCACCACCACGTCGTAGTCGCCGCCAATCTTTTGCACGGCCTCATTCACGCGGTCGGTACCGCTTTGGTGTTCGGTTGAAGTCATCACGGCCTTGCCGCCAAACGCCAACACCTTATTATATATACGCTCGTCGTCTGTGGCCACATAGGTCTCGTCTAGCGCTTGCGCCACCTGTTCGTACACGCGTTGTATCACTGGTTTCCCTCCAAGCTGTGCCAGCGGTTTGCCCGGAAAGCGCGAAGAGCCATAACGGGCTGGTATTATGCCTATAAATTTCATTGTATGTTTTGTTTTTATGAATGTTTGTTTATTAGTTGACGGGTTGGTAAGTTGGCGAGTTACACTTAAAAGGAATTGATTTTAGAAACTTGTTCGCATCCCCCACTTTGCCATCAACGTATCAGCACAACAGCATTTTGACAGTACAATGCTGTTTGTAGTGGGACTACAAGCACCTTGTAGTGCCAGTACAAGCACTTTGTAGTACCAGTACAAGCCGCTTGTAGTGCCAGTACAAGTGGCTTTGTACTGATGCTTGCGCCTGATATGTGTCAACTCACTCATAAGAAATTAATCCCCAAACTAAGCCTTATCAATGATAACAAGCTGACGAGTTGATGATGAACAAGCTGATGAGTTGCCGAATGAACAAGGCTATATACTGCTGAGCAACCAAGCATTTGGCTTAACTCCTTAACTCCTTTACTACTTAACCCCTTTACTACTTTACTACTTTACTACTTTACTACTTAACCCCTTTACTCCTTAACTCCATAACTCCTTTACTACTTAACCCCTTTACTACTTTACTACTTTACTACTTAACTCCTTTACTCCTCTAACTACCGCCTTATCTCTGCAAAACCCACCAGCCTATCAGCCCTTTCACCCAGCTTTCGATAATAAACAAGGGCTTGGTAGCGGTTCTCAGTCTGGTAAAACGAGCCCTCCGAGGGAACTGTCGCTATCTGTCCGTTGGACTGTTGCCACACGTATTGGTACGAATAATAACCCTGTTTGAGCAAGAGCGACAAGCGATAACACTGCGCGCCCTCATCGTACTGCATCTGATAAGGCGCGGCAAGCTGGTCGTTTGTCCACACGCCATTCACAAATACACCGCCCTCCAAACGCGGCGAGCGCAAAGTGAAGTGCACATGAACGTATTCGGAAGTGCTGCTGTTTTCCCTATTGTCGCCGTTGCGAA
Source organism: Prevotella sp. oral taxon 317 str. F0108 (assembly GCF_000162415.1). Lineage (NCBI taxonomy): Bacteria > Pseudomonadati > Bacteroidota > Bacteroidia > Bacteroidales > Prevotellaceae > Prevotella > Prevotella sp. oral taxon 317. The sequence goes on from NZ_GG740072.1 coordinate 1,358,970, forward strand.
TGTAAAACGCACCGTTGGCATCTTCATCAAACACGTAGCTACCGCGTGGTTCGTCGGGCCAAAGATAAGCATGGTATTCCTTACCATCCCAATCTATCTTCTCTACGCCCATGTTGGCATGTCGCACATCCAGCATTTCGAACTTGCGATACTCGTTACCAGCCTCGAAAACAAGCTGTGCGTTGTGCGACCAACGCAGTCCGTCGCCCATCACAAACTGGGGTTTGGCGTTCACCACAGCGTTATCCCATCGTCCATTTTGCATCACCACGGTGTAGATTTGCCGCTGAACATCGGTTACAGAGAGGCCTCCGCCATACTTCACCTCCATTGCCACCTGCTGCCAACGGCTGTTAATGCCCTTATCCGTATTGGCATCCACACTGAGTTTAATGCCCATGCGCGGTTCAACCACCATAAAACAGCATTCGGCCACGGCCTTATCGTCGTCGTTGGCATCGTAGATGGTAACGCGGTAGTTGCCGCTCATCGTCAGTTTACACCGCCCGTTGGGAATCTGCAGACGATAATGTGTATACAGCACGTTTGTGTTTATAGACTGTTCCACATCTTCTATCACGTTGTCTGTATTAAATCCGTCTATATAATCACTCACAAAGAGGTCGCCAGACGTGCTCCAATCGGCGTTGCAATGCTCCACTTTATAGGCATAACGTCGATATTCGTGCGTCAGGTCGTCGAAAGCGATGTTCACCGGCACGCCTTCTCCCAGAGCGATAACAGGCATTGATAGCCAATTATTGCCTGCCACCACCTGCAACGAGGCGATGTCGGGGTTTAATATGCGGTTGCGCTGAGCCCAGCCTGCAAGCGAAAACCACAGGCAGAGCATAAAAAAGGGAAATCGTAATGGGCGCATAAGCGTGCGATAAAAGGTGTAAGGGGTTTAGGAGAAAGAAAAAATCGGCAAGCCTAACACATGGGTTTTGGCTCGCCGATACATATTTATTTCTATCGTTTAAGGCGTGTTATGCAAACATTTCTTGGCTACATAATGCCACAGAGCGTGCTTACAAACGCGCCTTAACGGTAGGTTTATTCGCCTTGCAGGGCAGCAACGCCGGGCAGAACCTTACCTTCGATGGCCTCGAGCATGGCACCACCACCCGTAGAAACGTAAGAAACCTTGTCGGCAAGACCAAATTTGTTAACCGCAGCAACCGAGTCGCCACCGCCTACAAGCGAGTATGCGCCGTTTTCTTGTGTTGCTTGGGCAACGTACTTGGCAATTTCGCCCGTACCGTGAGCAAAGTTTTCAAACTCGAATACACCTACGGGACCGTTCCAAAGGATGGTCTTAGATTCGAGAATGATTTTCTTCCAGATGGCCAACGACTCTTCCGAGGCGTCCATACCTTCCCATCCGTCGGGTATTTGGTCGATGGGCACCACCTTACGGTTGGCGTTATTGTCAAACTTATCGGCAGCAACGGTAGCCACAGACAAGCTTAGGTTAACGCCCTTTTCCTTTGCAGCAGCGATAACGTTCAGTGCTTCGGGCATCAAATCGTCCTCGTGCAGCGAGTCGCCAATCTTCCCGCCCTGTGCTTTTACAAAGGTATAGCCCATGCCTCCGCCAATGATAAGGTTGTCTACCTTGTCAAGCAAGTTTTTAATAACGCCCAACTTAGAGCTTACTTTCGAACCACCGATGATGGCGGTGAAGGGGTGTTGCGCATTCTTCAACACGTTGTCGATGGCTGTTACCTCTTTTTCCATCAAGTAACCCAACATCTTCGAGTCGGCATCGAAGTAATCGGCGATGACAGCTGTCGAGGCATGACGGCGGTGAGCCGTACCGAAAGCATCGTTAACATATACATCGGCATACGAGGCCAACTTCTTGGCAAAGTCTTTTTGCTTAGCCTTCATCTCTTTCTTTGCCTCATCGTAAGCGGGGTCGGCCTTATCAATGCCCACGGGTTTGCCCTCTTCTTCGGGGTAGAAGCGTAGGTTTTCTAGCAGCAGAGCCTCGCCCATCTTGAGGTTAGCGGCTGCATCGGTAGCGTTGGCGCAATCGTCGGCGAACTTTACGGGTACACCCAAGCGTTCTGAAACCTTGTTGACGATTTGCGAGAGCGACAATTTGGGGTTCACCTTGCCTTTGGGTTTGCCCATGTGACTCATCATAATAACGGCACCACCGTCGGCCAATATCTTCTTCAAAGTGGGAAGAGCGCCGCGAATACGGGTGTCGTCGGTGATGTTTCCGTTCTCGTCCAATGGCACGTTAAAGTCCACACGTACAATTGCCTTTTTACCGGCAAAGTTGAATTGTTCGATTTTCATCTTTATTAATGTTATGAATATTTTGTTTTATGCCTGAATTGACAAGCACAAAGTTAGTGATTTATCTTGATATACAGCTTTTTTTGATAGGAAAATCGCCTTTTAGCTTACAAGATACAGCTTTATTTGCACCACAAAAACGTAATTTGCAATGCACACTTGTCAAACGCATTCGCCAAGCAGACAAGCAAAACAACACCGCCCCATGTGCGGACAATGCACGCTGAACACAGGGAACTACGCTGTGGCTCACGCAATGTCCATCTTCTTTTATGCCGTTCGTTTGCGCCTTGCTCCGCTACATCTCTTGTCCGCCATACACGTTATACGACACTTTTTCGGGATCCCACTTGTCCTTGGCCTTCGTTTCACCCTTGGGATAACCAATAACAACAACGCTTAGTGGCACCATCGTTTCGGGCAATTTCAGCACTTTGCCCATTTCAGAACTACGTTCTTCAATGGGATAAGCACCTGTCCACACTGCCCCAAGCCCCATAGCATGGGCAGCAAGCAAGATGTTTTCGGTGGCAGCAGCGCAGTCTTGAACCCAAAAATCGCGCCCTGCCCCCTCAATAGCCTTGGTCATGTCGCCACAAACCACGATGGCAAGGGGTGCATCTTTGGCAAAATCAGCCTGGGCGTTGGTCTCGGCAAGAGCCGCCAACAACTTCTTATCGGCAACCACCACGAAGTGCCACGGCTGCTTATTCACAGCCGTAGGCGCCGCCATACCAGCGCGGAGCAACTTTTCCACCTTATCTTTCTCAACGGCTTTGTCTTGATAGGCACGAACAGATGTGCGCGAAAGGATGTTGTTGTACACCACATCATCGCCAGCAGCGGCTTGCGAACCGAGAGCACCACTCATGACTAGCTTGGCGCAAAGAAACACCAAAGCCAAGGCCAGCGCAAAATTGAGTATTGTTGAAATCTTCATGACTTTTATTTCTTACCAGACGGAGTTGAATATTGGCTATACTTAAAGAGCGAACCCGTTGGGCATACGAAACGGCAATAGGGACGAACGACCACCGTTGAAAGCAAAACGAAAACTAAGGCTATGCCAATTACCACCCACGAGGCCGACCCGAAGATGAATGCAGAGAAAGGTTCATAGTCTATCCAATCGAACCACACGCCCGTCCACAAACAAAACATCAGCACCGCCCAAAGTATTTGCCTAAACAGGTCTAGGCGTTTCATAGTCTTGGGTTTCATCTTTATCTTGTAACGCACGCACTTGCCCGCTAGTTCTTGCAACGAACCATAGGGACAAACATGTGTGCAATAGTACGATTTCTTACCAAAAAGCGGATAAACAAAAGCCGTGACAAGCATAACAACAGGAACGAGCAGGGCAAGAACGTTCATGCCGTTAGACATGTAGCCCACCATTGAGGTGTAATTGAGGAACGTACCGCACCAAAAGCCTAGTATCGCCACATTCAACACATGCTGCACAAGTCGGTAAAGCCTATTCTTAATGAAGAGCGGAAGTATGGCTGCCATCAATGCAACGGCCAATGCAACAAGCGATTTGGCAGAAAGGTCTAACTTAGACCAAATGTTGGCGTCGGCCTTAGCCTTGGCCGCATACAGCAATCCCCTACGCATGTTCTCTACAATGGCTTTAGAAGTGAACGTTGCACCCGACACTGCATCCACCTGCATGCGTTGTGCCTCATCAATAGATTTACCGTTCCACTTGGTGAGCAGCTGCGAAGCCTCTTCAAAGAACTCAGGCGTTTCGGCATTGTCCAGAGCCTTTACACCAACCACATGGTCGTCTTTCAACGATATTTCCAAAGGCACCGTTCCGCTATAACCCACTACATCATTGCCTAGGGCAGTGGTATTAACAACCACCGTGCCGTCGTCCAACGTCCTTATCGTGTCTTCGCCGGCTGCAATTGCCTTTCCCTTCTGCAACAGGTCGTGTCCTTGTATCTTACCATCCCTGCGAATACTCACGCCAAGCACAAGCAAAAAACAGGTGATAAGACTTAGCAGTTGTTGCCATTTTGCCGGTTTACTCATTATATATATGTGCTGTGTTGGTTATCATCAACTCGCGAAAATCACGCGCCGAGCTACGCTTTCGCAAACATCGGCATTACGATTGGTATGTGGTGTTGTCTTCTATTCCGGCCTCGCGCAAAGCCTCCTTACGCTCAACACAAGTGCCGCACGTGCCACAATGCACGTCGCCACCCTTATAACACGACCACGTTTCGGCATAATCTATACCCAATGCGCGGCCACGGCGCGCTATGTCGGCCTTGCTGATGTTGGTATATGGCGCCACAACGCGTACACGAGCGAATGTGCCTGCCTCAACAGCAGCGTCCATAGCGGCGATAAATTCGGGGCGACAATCGGGATAAATGGTGTGGTCGCCGCCGTGATTGGCAATAAGCACCTTTGTCAACCCATTGCTTTCGGCTATACCTGCCGCCACTGCAAGCATCACGCCGTTGCGAAAAGGCACAACGGTCGACTTCATATTCTCCTCGTCGTAACTGCCGTCGGGTATGCTTTCGCCACTCTCCAACAAGCTACTCTTAAAGTATTGGTGCATAAAGCCAAGCGGTATAACCACATGCGCAATGCCCAAACGTTGGCAATGCAAGGCCGCCAAAGGCAGTTCGTTGTGGTTATGGTTGCTGCCATAGTCGAAAGAAATGCCCAATGCAATCTCGTCTTTCTTTTCGTAAAGCAGCGTAACGCTGTCCATTCCGCCACTCACTACAATTACCGAATCTTTCATTTGCTTATTATATCATTAAACTTGATTGGTGGATTTAGCCACCAAACCAAACTGTTCAAAACTGCGCATACATGCCTACGTACTGCATAACACTTGCAGAACAAAACTTAAAGCTAAGCAACGGCATCGCATGCAACTAAGATGCGAATATCGCAAAAATAACTTAAACATGCAAGAAATAAGGAAGAAATCTTGCTATGTGTACAGGTGTAAAGGCTTAACCAAAACCCTTAGCACAATCGACAAATGCTTGCTTTTAAATTAAAAATACGTAATAATATTACGGAATAAGCAAACAAACAAAACACATGGCTATACTTAATATATGCGGGAAGAGTGATGTTCATAGAAACAAATCCTTGTACGGAGTTTTGGTTCTTACTGCATTTCTTGCCCAATGTGGTGTGTAGACAATACGAAAGCTACGAGCAACTGCTGCCCGAACTGCAAAAACACATGCCAGGATACGTGAAGACGAAACGCTACTTCATCAAAACAAACTTGTATAAGTATCTAACTGAGCATGGCGACTTAGAAAGAGCCGTGCAAAACTCTGAGAAACTATGCCAACTATGCCAAGAGTCGCCTGAAGATTTAAAGGCATATTCGGAGATTCACAAGGTGATTGAATTACTTAAAACGATATAGGCGCAAGCAATTGTATTGTTACACATGTTCGGGATAAAGGCTTGTTCTTAAAACAACTCGTTGATGTATTCACACAAAAACCACTCAAAAGAATAAAACAAAACCTATAAACTCACGAAAACCCAACAACTCCCGAATACATCGACTCATCAACTTATAAACTCAAAATCTCATAAACTTATCAACTCAAGAACTAACGAACTCACCAACTCAATAACTAACGAACCCATCAACTCACCAACTCAAAAACTTAAATCGTTATCTTTTATTTTACATTTCTACTCTAATTTCCGCCCCATTCTAGCGAAAATATTGGTTAAAAAGTAGGCAAAAATCCACTATTTCTACCCTTTCATACCTTGGAGCTTGTCTGTTTTTAAGCCTAGAACCTGCATTTTGCACCATTTTGCCTTTCTAGATTGCTTGCCAACTCATTATTTTTTACGCCCAAATACATGCTTTTAGCCCCTAAAACCCCACTTTTTAATGGCCGTTTTGCCCTTTCTAGCCATGTGTTTCATGGTTAGTAAAGGTTTTATTTATACAATTGCTATGGATGTTTATGCTTTTCGTTGCGTATTTAGGGGCAAATCGCACCGCATTTTGCAGCATTTTGCCTTGCGTTTAGCACCAAAACGCACTCCATTTTGCACCAAAACGCACTGCGTTTAGCACCAAAACGCACTCTATTTAGCGGCAAAACGCACTATATTTTGCAGCAAATAGCCCCCAAACAGGTACTAATGGCGGTCTTTTTAAATAAAAATTCATTTTGCGGTATTCCCATGCTAACCCTATTCAGCATCAAAACAAACCTTCGCGAGAATCGATTTTTTGCGGCAGGTGGGCGATTGGTGAACAGAAAGGGCACTCATAATGTTAAAAAACGCGCTGAAAACTTTACAATCCTTGACCCCACAAGCTGTATTATTTATATCGTATGCTCTACAAAGGGAAACAATGCGTAAACAAACACAATGCAGTTGGCACAATTCCAACCACTATCTCAACGTTTTATTCAGGCCAACATAGGCTTTTATTCCAAACCAACATGTCATACCAAAGCTTTCTTATGTTCGACATAACAGGTTGAAAAGACCATCAATAATCAAAATAACGTCGTTACAACTTTATCCAAACAAGATGCGCAATGCCTCTTCTACCTTACGAACGGGGTGTAGTTTGATTTTATAACGCGACGGGTCGATGCCCGAAAGGTTGTTTTTGGGTATCACCATATCGGTAAATCCAAGCTTTTCGGCCTCGGCAATGCGTTGTTCTATGCGGTTCACAGGGCGCACTTCGCCGCTAAGTCCCACCTCACCTGCCATACACCATTCCTTATCTATGGGCGTATCTACATTGCTAGACAGCACGGCGGCAATGATACTAAGGTCCATAGCCAAGTCGGTTACGCGCAAACCGCCGGCGATGTTCACAAAAACGTCTTTCTGTATAAGCTTAAAGCCCACACGTTTTTCAAGTACGGCCAAGAGCATATTTAGTCGGCGTTGGTCGAAACCCGTGGTACTACGCTGCGGTGTGCCGTAGGCGGCAGTCGAAACCAGGGCTTGCGTTTCCACCAAAAACGGCCGTACACCCTCGATGGCGCAGCTAATGGCGATGCCCGAAAGGCCTTCGTGGTCGCGAGTGAGCAGCAGTTCGCTGGGATTAGACACTGGGCGGAGTCCATTTTGCTGCATTTCGTAGATGCCTAGTTCGGAAGTGGAGCCAAAACGGTTCTTGATAGAGCGCAATATGCGGTACATATAATGCTGGTCGCCCTCAAATTGCAGCACCGTATCTACGATATGTTCTAATATTTTGGGGCCAGCCAGCACCCCCTCTTTATTGATATGGCCAATGAGCAGCACAGGAACAGACGACGTTTTGGCATACCTAAGCAACGCCGAGGCACATTCGCGCACCTGAACGATACTTCCTGGCGAGCTGTCGATGGTTTCGCTCTCGATGGTTTGGATGGAATCCACGATAAGCAAGTCGGGCTTTACATCGTCTACCTGCATCAAAATCTTCTCCAAAGCGTTTTCGCTCAGCACGATAACGTTGTCTGCCACGTTCTCTTCTATGCGATCGGCACGCATTTTCAGCTGATGCGTGCTCTCTTCGCCGCTAACGTAGAGTATTCGCTTTTCGGGCATTCGCAAAATGGTTTGCAACACTAGGGTACTCTTTCCAATGCCTGGCTCGCCACCAAGCAAAACGATAGAGCCACGCACTAGTCCGCCACCAAGTACGCGGTTAAGCTCATCGTCGTGCAGGTCGATACGCGGTTCGTCTTTGGCTTGCACCTTCGAGATGGGCATGGGCGTGTTACGCGTGGACGAAGTGTTGCCAACTCCACCCGCTGCTAGCCGTTTACCGCCTCCCGACACCGAAGGAGCTACGCGTATTTCCTTAAAGGTGTTCCACTGTCCACAACTCGGACATTTGCCAATCCATTTCACCGACTCGTGTCCACAATTGTCGCAAACGTATGCTGTTTTATCTTTTGCCATGGTCTACAAAATTACTAAATCTTTTTTTTCGCAACAAAATTATTGCTAAATTTGCAAGGATAAAACCTCACGAAGAGGCCGCCTTGAACACGGCAAACAAGGTATTTAACAGCAAACACCAATTACAATGACCCTATTTCACATTCGCACGCTCGCCTTGGCCACGCTAACCACGCTGCTCTTTGCCTGCAACGGCAAGGGCAATGCGCCACAAAATCAAAGCGAACGACAAACGACAAACGACTCGACACTGCGAATTGCGGTGATGCCCACACTCGATTGCCTGCCGCTTTACGTGGCAGATGCAACGGGAATGTTCGGCGAAGAGCACATCAACGTGCGATTAATGAAGTACACGGCACAGATGGATTGCGACACAGCCATACTTAGAGGCAGGGTTCAAGGTGTGTTTACCGATTTGGTTCGTGCCCAACGCCTGCGCCAAAAAGGGGTCAACTTGCACGAAGTGGGCGCAACAAACCTGCATTGGCAACTAATAAGTAACCGCAATGCGCGCTTAAAGGACGTGCGACAATTAGGAGATAAGATGGTGGGCATGACCCGTTTCTCGGCAACCGACTTTCTTACTGCCGACCTCATCGACCGCAGTAAGCCCAAAAACGAGGTTTTCCGCATACAGGTCAACAATGTGTTTATCCGCTTGAAGATGCTCGTTGGCTACGAAATAGATGCCGCTTTCATGCCCGAACCGCAAGCCACTGTGGCTCGAATGGGCAAAAACAACGTGCTGGCCGACACCAAAGCCAAGGACATTAGGCTAGGCGTGGCCGTGTTTAGCATGGCCGCCAAAGACCAAAAGAAGGTGTGCCAAGCACTGCCTGCTTTTGTTAAGGCATACGACAGGGCGTGCGATTCGCTTAACATCAGGGGCATACAGCATTATGCCGACTTGCTAAAAGCCCACTTCCAACTGAACGACGCTGCCGTAAAGGCACTGCCTAAAACAGCCTTTGCCAAGATGTCGCCCGTAAGAGAGAAAGACAGAAACGCCATTAAAGACTTTCCAACGCAATGAATAAAGACGACATTAACAACATCAGGTGGAGTATCAAGCCTGAGAGAGAAAGCATCCCCGGACTTATCCTCTTGTCGAAAGATCTAGGGGAGGCACTCAACAGAATGCGTAACGACATAAACAGTTTCGGACTAAGGAAGTATTACGAACGTTTGGAAAGCATCGAGGAGGACTATCGCTTGATGAAAGACTTCATTAAGCGAGGTTTCGACGACCCCAAGCGCGAGGAAGTGTACAACAGCCTGCTTAAAAGGCTGTATCACCTACACTGCGATGTGATGATAACGCGCAGAAAGCAAAACACGTCGGGCTTTAACTATTACTCACCGTTCAACGTGGCCACCATGCCGCTAGACGATATTAGGCAACGACTGGAAAGTTTCGTGCAAGACACTGCACTGCTTTCGCTCGACCCGTCGGCAACTAACAGCGAAAAGAAAAAGGCGATATACGCAGAGCACCATGAACTGACGACGGCCCTGTTCTATCACCTCATGACCGACACGCATTGGAATGAAGAGACACAGAAGTTCTACCAAGAACTGCTGCTGTCGCCCACTATCGACAGCATGGATGCACAGTTACTCGTCGGTGCCTTGCTCTTAGCCTTGCTCTTAGCTTTCGATGCGCGTAAGTTCGCCACCCTACTCTACCTCTATCAGTACGCAACAGACCCACAAGTAAAACAACGCGCCTTGGTGGGATGGGCGCTTACGCTGCCAAAAATAGAGATAACGCTTTATCCCAACCTGGCCGAACAGCTGCACAAAACCGTCAGTTCGCAAGCCGTTCAGCGCGAATTGCTTGAACTACAATACCAAATAGTGTATTGCATCAACGCCGAAAAGGCCATGCAAGAAATACATCGCGACATTCTCCCCACAATGATGCGCGGCCAAAACATCGTCTTGGGCACTGAAACAGAAGAACAAAAGCTGCAAGACATCCTCAACCCCGATGCCGAGGAACGGGCGATGGAGGACCTGGAGAAAAGCTATATGCGCATGATGGACATGCAACAAAAGGGCGTGGACGTATATTTCGGGGGCTTTTCGCAAATGAAACGTTTCCCATTCTTCAATCGGGCCAGCAATTGGTTCGTGCCATACTACCCCGAACACCCCGAACTGAAGCCCCTTGAAGGGCTAGACGAAACCCGTTTAGAACAAAACATCTTTGCGCACAGCTCGTTCTGCAACTCGGATAAGTATTCGTTGGAATTGGCTATGGCCATGATTGCCAACCAAATTCCTGCCGAACTGAAAAACGCCATCAATGCCAATGGCATCGAGATACAAGGCGATATGGACGTCGACAAAAGCAACCCAGCCTACATCAGGCGCATGTACTTGCAAGACTTGTACCGCTTTTTCTTCCTCAACAACATGAAAGAAGAGTTCGTCAACCCTTTCCGAGGCGGAGGAATTGTGATGCGCGGACTGTTTTTCGGCAACCAACTGCTGGCACAAGTGGGACTGTCGTCGCAGTTCGTTACCTTTGGTAAGTTCCTTTATAAAAGAGGACTTTGGCAGCTGCTGCAACTATTTACCTCGATATACGAGTTAGACACCACCCTAACCAGCAACGAGTGGCTCTACTTCCGCGCCGTGGCAGCCATGCAAACAGGTAACTATGGCGAGGCTAAAAAGCACTTCGCCGAGCTGATGAACCGCTTGCCCGAAGACGAGAAAGTGGCTCATGGCTATGTGGAAACATGTATTCAAAGCAACGATTTCGCCCATGCAGAGAAGGTTTTGGAACGCTTACAGGGCGAAAGAAACCTCTCGACCGAACAAGAATTGTTTCTGGCCAAGGGCTATGCCCACGCAGGAAAGGCAGAGAAAGCCACCGAACTGTTGTTCAAGCTTAACTACGAGCACCCCGACAACATGGAAGTGAAACGTCAGTTGGTCCTAACCCAACTGCAAGATGGCAGAGCCGAAACCGCCATCGACCTGCTGAACGGCATTGTTTACAACAACAATGAAGTGGATGCGAAAGACATGCTCTACTTGGCAGCCGCCCATTGGTTTGCCAACAACACGCAAAAGGCCATCGAACTGTTTGTGAACTTCCTCAGAAAAACAGGCGAAAAGTCCAGCGAAACCCGCTCTGGGATAGACGAAATGTTGCATTTGCTAGACGCTATGGCCGAGAAATACAACCGTTCGGCCATAGACATAAGGATATTGACAGACATTGTGGCCGACGAAATGGAGGCAAACAACTCGCCAAACATAAATAACGATTAGGATGAAAACCATCATACGCACTACATTCACACTGCTTTTCGCGGCTATGGCAACCTTTGCCTTTGCCGACGACACACCAACCATCAGCCCCATGGCCACATTCTTCACCCCAAACGGCGAAGAACAAAGCAGCGATTACCAAGGTTCGGCACCGCTTAGGGCACGATTTCAGGCCAACGTTGCCAATGCCGACGGTTGGAACGCGCACTACGAGTGGCGGTTTTACACCGACCTCAAACGCCAAACACCATATCTCTCGCGTTTTGAAAAGGACACCGAGGTGACGTTCACCGTGGCCGGAACCCATTATGTAGAGCTTTACGCCACCTTTGTGCAAGGCACCGACACCGTGGAATATACGCAAGAGTACTGGAAAACGGCCGACCCCATACGCGTTAGCATTGCCGAGAGCAAGCTCGAAATGCCCAATGCCTTTACACCCAACGGCGATGGCGTGAACGATGTATATCGGGCAAAGCCCGGTTATCAGTCGCTTGTGGAGTTCAAGGCCTACATATTCAACCGCTGGGGACAGAAAATATACGAATGGAAAGACCCTGCTGGCGGTTGGGATGGCAAGTTTAACGGACAAGACGTGAAAGAGGGCGTGTACTTTGTACAGGTTAATGCCAAAGGTGCCGACGGCAAAGTATTTAACATCAAGAAAGATGTTAACCTGCTAAGAAGCTATATAGAATAATGTGTCCCTAAGACATGGGCCAGCTAAGGGCGACAAACAAGAAAGCACACCGCCCAACAATAATAACAACAGGACAACAAAATGCAAGACGAAAAGATAAATGTGTGGGGCGCGCGGGTGCACAATCTCAAAAACATAGATGTGGAAATACCGCGCAATAGCCTCACGGTCATCACCGGACTGTCGGGTTCGGGCAAGTCGTCGTTGGCCTTCGACACCATCTTTGCCGAAGGTCAACGTCGTTACATGGAGACGTTCTCTGCCTACGCACGCAACTTCTTGGGCAACATGGAGCGCCCCGACGTGGACAAGATAACCGGTCTAAGTCCCGTTATCAGCATCGAACAGAAAACAACCAACAAAAACCCACGCTCTACCGTAGGCACAACAACAGAGATTTACGACTATCTGCGACTGCTTTATGCCCGTGCCGGCACTGCATATAGCTATGCCACAGGCGAGAAAATGGTGAAGTACACCGAGGAAAAGGTGATACAAATGATTTTGGAACGCTATGCCGACAAGCGCATCTACATTCTCGCGCCATTGGTGCACCAACGAAAAGGGCACTACCGAGAACTGTTCGAGAGCATGCGGCGAAAGGGTTATCTCTACATGCGCGTTGACGGCGAAATAACAGAGATTACCCGCGGCATGAAGGTAGACCGCTACAAAAACCACAATATAGAAGTGGTGATAGACAAGTTGAAGGTTCAAGGAAAAGACGACCAACGCCTGAAAAAGACCATTGAGGTGGCCATGAAGCAAGGCGACGGCGTTATTATGATTCTAGATAAGGACAATAACGAACTGAAAAGCTACTCTAAACGACTGATGGACCCCGTTACGGGCATATCCTACCCCGAACCAGCACCCAACAACTTCTCGTTCAACTCGCCCGAAGGCGCATGCCCAAAGTGCAAGGGACTGGGCTATGTCAATGAGATAGACCTCAAAAAGGTTATCCCCGACACCAATAAAAGCATCTACGAAGGCGCTATCGCACCGCTGGGAAAGTATAAAAACCAAATGATTTTTTGGCAGATAGATGCCATTCTCAAAAAGTACGACTGCGAATTAAAGACTGCCATCAAGGATGTTCCTGCCGATGCGCTCGACGAAATACTGTATGGTTCGATGGAAAGAGTGAAGATTGCGAAAGAACTTGTACACACTTCGAGCGACTTTTTCAGCACTTACGATGGCCTGATAAAGTATCTGAAAAGCGTGATGGACAACGACGACTCGGCCAGTAGTCAGAAATGGGCCGACCAATTCTTGGCTACATGTCAGTGTCCCGACTGCAAAGGGCAGAAACTTAAACGCGAATCGCTGGCTTATCGCGTGTGGGACAAGAACATTGCCGAGCTAGCCAGCATGGATATCAGCGACTTGAAGACGTGGTTAGATAACGTTGAAGAGCATCTTGACACCAAAGGCCGCAAGATTGCGGCCGAAATTGTGAAGGAAATACGAACGCGCGTGAGCTTTCTGCTCGAAGTGGGACTCGACTATCTAACGCTTAACCGCCAGTCGGTGTCGCTTTCGGGTGGCGAAAGCCAACGCATCAGGCTCGCCACGCAGATAGGCTCGCAGTTGGTTAACGTGCTTTACATCCTCGACGAGCCAAGCATTGGCCTGCATCAGCGCGATAACGAGCGGCTGATTGCCTCGCTTAAAGAACTGCGCGACCTAGGAAACACCGTCATCGTTGTGGAACACGACAAGGATATGATGATGGCCGCCGACTACATCATAGACATCGGACCCAAGGCAGGCCGCAAAGGGGGCGAAGTGGTGTACCAAGGCACGCCCCAAAACATGCTGAAAGGCAACACCATCACCGCCAATTACCTTAACGGACAAATGAAAATAGAAGTGCCCGCCCACAGACGAGCGGGCAATGGCAAAAGCATTTGGATACGCGGAGCCAAAGGTAACAACCTAAAAGACGTGGATGTGGAGATACCCTTGGGCAAACTGATTGTCGTTACGGGCGTAAGCGGCTCTGGAAAGTCGACGCTCATTAACGAAACGCTGCAACCCATACTCTCGCAACACTTCTATCGTTCGCTGAAAAGGCCCATGCCATACGATGATGTGGAGGGAATAGACAACGTTGACAAGGTAGTGGACGTAGACCAGTCGCCTCTTGGGCGCACGCCACGTTCTAATCCCGCAACCTACACAGGCGTTTTCAACGACATTCGCAACCTTTTCGTAAATCTTCCCGAGGCAATGATAAGGGGTTATAAGCCTGGTCGTTTCTCGTTTAACGTCAAGGGCGGCCGTTGCGAGGCCTGTTCGGGCAACGGATACAAAACCATTGAGATGAATGTGCTGCCCGATGTGATGGTGCCTTGCGAGGTTTGCCACGGCAAACGCTATAACCGCGAAACGCTGGAAGTGAGATATAAGGGCAAGAGCATTGCCGATGTGCTGGACATGACCATCAACCAAGCAGTGGAGTTTTTCGAGAATGTGCCCAACATCTTGCAGAAAATAAAGACCATTCAGGATGTGGGCTTGGGCTATATCAAGCTTGGGCAACCCTCCACAACACTGTCGGGCGGCGAGAGTCAGCGTGTAAAGTTGGCCACCGAACTAAGCAAACGCGACACAGGAAAGACCATCTACATCCTCGACGAACCCACAACAGGTCTGCACTTCGAGGATATTCGCATCCTAATGGACGTGTTACAGAAACTGGTAGACCGCGGCAACACGGTGCTAATCATCGAACACAACCTCGATGTGATTAAACTTGCCGACCATATCATCGACATGGGTCCCGAAGGCGGACGTAACGGCGGCCTCCTCCTTTCGGCAGGAACACCGGAAGAGGTGGCCAAAAGCAAGGCAGGATTTACCCCCAAGTTCTTAAAACAAGAACTAGAAGTGGGCTAGAAAGTGTGAAATTGCATTACA
>NZ_GG740072.1:1374372-1486398 GCF_000162415.1 Prevotella sp. oral taxon 317 str. F0108
CCTTAAGGCTATTGGGGATAAGCAAATGGCAAACAAGCGTGCCGTTTGCTTATCCCCAATTCTGTTATTTACGACCAAGCAAAACACACGATGCCGCATTAAACACGCAAATTTGTGCCATTTTTTGAGACAACCTATCATTATTTTTACTAAATTTGCCACAAACAACAACCATTCTTACACAACGTAACGCCACCAATTGTGTGAGGATGCGCAGGAAATGGGCACAAAACGTTTAGCCATGAAATATAGAACAGCTATCGAAAGTAAGCTGAGGCCACAAACCGCCTGCAACTATTAAGGCTAACTTTACCTTTGCCTCTAACTCTACTTTAAGCATTAACTAACCGTAAGCAACTTGCTTACACAAACCAACAGATTATGAGAAGAAACTTATTACTACTCTTCATGGTTACATTTACCATAACAATGCGTGCGCAAACAAAAGGCAATCAGCCGCAAAACAAGAACTATCAGCAAGCCATTGTCGACTCAATGAGCAATGCCATGTATAGCAACAACATTGCACCATTAGACAATGTGGAGAAAGAACTGAAAGGAAAGAAACCCAATCGCGTGTACAACTATTGGCTAAGCTTTTGCCTTTTGCACAAAGCTCTCTATCTTACAACGACGAAACAAGACCAACAAGCGCAAGCATGCCTTAACGAAGGGGAACACATTTTTGAAACGCAGGCTGGGAAAAACGCGGAAGAATACGCGTTGCTTGCCTACATCCAAGGCGTTAGCATCAAATTTGTTAAGGGGATGGATGCCGCTGTTATCGCAAGGAAAAGCGTTAACAATGCCCAACAGGCCACACAAATAGACCCCAAGAACACGAGAGCTTGGTACGTGTTAGGCATGTTAGACTATTACACGCCTAAACAATTCGGCGGACAACAAAAGTGTGAGGCACTGCTTGAAAAGGCACTAGCACAACCCATATCCAAAACAAACAACCCATACGAACCCACATGGGGAAGAAAAGAAGCCTACAACCTGCTACTAGAGTACCTTGTAACAACTGGTAATAAAGAAAAGGCGAAAACCATTTACCAAAAGGCTAAGACGGAATTTCCTAACGCACCAGATTTGAAAAAGTATGAAAACCAGCTTTAAACTTGTACTTTTTGTTGCGTTGTGGCTTGTTCCATCGCATCAATGCCGTTCGCAAACCATTCGCGGAAAGGTGTATGCGGACACCGAAGCGGCGTTTGCTGCCAATGTGTTTCTTAAACACCACACAGATATACACGCCATTACCGACGAGGATGGCCAGTTCGAATTACCCTTACAAGATGGCATTCTCCCAGATACGCTCATGGTAACGTATGTGGGATATAAAGACTTTGTACTACCATTAACGGTGCAAAACCTTCCCGACAGTCTCACCATAAAGCTGTTATCAAATGCCATAAGCCTATCAGAGGTAACAATTATGGCCGATGCCACTTCGAGTAAGGAGTTTGCAGTAACAAAGCTCTCCCGACTAGAAGTGCTGATGAGCCCTTCGGCCTCTGCCGACCCACTGAAAGCTATGGGCATGATGGCATACAGCACACCCACTACCGAGAGCGCAAACCCTGAGTTGCGCGGTAGTGCTAGCGGATATAGCAGGGTGGTTGTAAATGGAGTTCCCATCTACAACCCCGTTAGAAACCAACAATTAGACGGCATGGGAAATTTCAGTCTTTTCAATGCCGACATCGTTGGTGAGCAGTATGTGTACCCCAGCAACCCACCTCTGGAATACGGCAACGCCACAGGTGGCATCGTAAACATACGCACAACGCAGGCCCTACCCGAAGGGCGACGCACCCGTTTATCGGCATCGCTAGCCAGCATAGGCGCATTTCATGGTTTTAAAATGGGCACGAAAAGTTTCGTGCAGACCTATGCCAACCTACAATCTTCCGAACTTTACAGACCGGTTAACGCCAAGGGACTTAGCCACTTGAAGAGTTTCCGCTCGGCAGACATTGGTTTAAACCTGCACACGCAGCTTTCAAAAGGCATGCACCTAAACCTCTTTTCGTATTATATCAACGAGCGTTATACAGCAAATAGAGGGTCATTTAACTACCGCGGAGAACAAAACGCCACCAACAAACGCAACTTTAACATATTGAACCTTGCGTACAGCGCAGGCTGGAAAAACTCGTTCACCCTTAATATGGCTACTGATGTGGCAAGTTCCCATTACCTTTTTGGAAGTATTAACGACCATACACAGCAGTTATCCACTTTTGTTTCCTTGGCGTGGAAACATTGCTTAACTGAAAACCTGTCGGTTGCAGTGGGGTTGGATAACGAATATTTAAGGTACAAATACGACGGAGAATACCCATCGACCTATTTTCTAGTGCACCCAAGCAATGAGCATAGCCATCGAAAATCGGCCATATGGATGAACAAAAGCGAAGGATATGTATATGGAAAATGGCAAATGGGCAAGTTTACTATTGGTAGTGGGGTGCGGCAAATGGTAAGCAAGCAGTTCAGTTCAACCCTTTCATATCAAGCCAGCATAAGGTTCAACCCTAACAAACAGAATACCATCATCGCTAGCTTTGGCGAATACAATGCCATTAGCCGCCCAACCTATTACTCCCGAACATTCAATAAGGCTCTTTCTAGGCAGACATCACTCGACTATTCGTTTACAAAAGGCAATGTAACATTGTCTGCCGCTTTATACCACAAGCGCGAACGACTGCCATTTCTTTCACCTTATCAGCAAGAGATGATCCCTATTGCACAGCGTATTACAGGCATAGAACTATCAGGGAAGTATAGTTGGAAACAGTTTACAGCATCTGCTTGCTACACCTACCTAATGTCCTCTACCTTCATCGACAACAAATGGCAACACGCTGAAAACGATTTTGGACATACGGCAAAGGTAGAAATCAGCTATTTCAATATGAAACTGTTCAACATTTCACTAAACTGCATGTTTCATCCAGGCAAATATTTCACCCCCATAATAGGCAAACACGATGTAGGTACACAGCCTTATCCTGCCTTTGGTACATACAATAGCGAGCAACTTCCCCATTACCTTTCCGTAAACCTCGCGTTAAACAGGTATATGCAAGTGGGAAAAACGGCAGTTGTTGCCTACCTCACGCTTTCAAACATCCTCAATCGCACCAACGCTAACTATGCCTACTACGATGAGCAATACACCAACCAACTAATAGAACCCTTGCAAAAACGACTGCTTTACTTTGGTATGGTGGTTAATTTCTAAGATGTAACGAGGGAAGTAGAACCCTCTCGCAACACTTCTTGGCCTTTATACGTATGCTTTTATCACTATTTGAGTTTCCATTGCCAACTCTGACAAGTCGTGAATTGCAGGTAATAAGATAAGCACATAACCATAACAAGCAACTGTACCAAGGAGATAAAAGTTAAAAAGGCGGTTGATGCAAGGTGCACCAACCGCCTTTTGCATTCGCAAAGACAACGACCTATTGCAGTACAAGCCCGTTTGTAGTGGCACTACAAGGCTCTTGTACTAGCACTACAAGCGGCTTGTAGCGACAGTACAACTTACTTGTAGTCACAGTACAAGCATGTTTGTACTGGGCAAAAACAATTTAACCGAAGTCGTAAACATCGGCATAATGGTCGAAAACAAGGTTCGTGGTGTAGCCATAGTCGCGAAACAGGTCGAGAATCCATGCTTGTTGTTCGGAGTTAAGCATCTTTTTGCCGTGCATGTAGCAATAGTAAGTGCCGTGTCCACCAAGAAACTCTTTGATTTGATTTCGCAACGGAAGATCGTCTTTGCGTTTCACTTCGCTGAAAAGCGTAGAAAATCCCCACGCAACGCGTATCACACGCTTTTCAAAATAGTGTTTGCAAACGTTTCCCTGCAAGGCCGTTGGGTAGACGGCAGAGCCACTTGTTGCATTCATTGGCACCTGTTCGCCAACAAAATAGCGCATACATGTTGCCTTCAAAGGGCAGTTTTGGATGAAACACAAGGTCCAATCGCAAGGCACAGACCTAAAATCGAATGTGGTGTAAGACATAATGATTAAAATTAGAAAGTTGATAATGTGGTTAACATACTAACGATATGATGTGCGATAGGCAAGCCACCAATGCGCCAAAGCACAGCTTTTGGTTAATATAAATGCTCGTTAGACGATGGAACAAGGAAGAAAGTTTACGCAGGTACGAAAAAAATGATGTCGCCCTATAGAACGTTAACTTATCAAGGCATTATCATGGTGTATGCGAGAGGCATTAATAAGAACATGGAAAGAACTTCCTAAAAAAGAGACAAAGACGTTATAACATTGTATTCGAGCATAAAGCGCAACCTCCAAATTCTAGAAGTAAGCCCCAAACGGGCGGTCTTAAGCTACTGTATTCAAAGAGAACCGTATCACCTTTTTCTCTGTAAGGTCGATCAACACTCTCCCAAAATGATTTCCGCCGTCATGCGGAAGGCTATAAACGCGTTGAAGATAAGCACTAACACTTTCTCCATAATTAACATAAACACAAGCTAACAAGTTTATCTCCACAATATGATGCCCATTTTTCACATAGCCAAGGTACTGTTTATAATAATGTGTCAGGGGCAAAGGTGCCGTATCATCCATTTCGTCACACACTTCTTTCCCCGATTTTGTGCCATCTTTAGAGCCAACAACGAGATGGTCTCCCCCACTCGCCACATATTTTTCCAATATCTTTTTGGCCATTTTCATCTCTGCAACCGACAATTGATAAGGTTTCTTGTCATTGCTCAATTCTTCAGAAAAGCCTTTTAATGAAAGAATAAAGTCAAGAGAATCTTTATTGTCTTTAATGGCCTCGTAAGGGACACGAGGGTAAAGTGTCGCTTGTTCACGATCAAAAGTACGAGGTTTACTGGTGTAATTGCATCCAGCAACTACAAAAAGAATAACTATCAACAAAACTGAAACTTTTATCGTATTCATATAGAATGGTATTATATGGTGGTTTTGCCCATATGCGGCACAGGTTTTCAATTGGACGAAAACGCTTGATTTACCTTCATACGGCTTATTTTACTACATTTTGCGTAGCATTTCGCGGCAAATAGTAAATGTATTTCGCAGCTAATAACAGAGCTATTAGCTGAGAGTAACAGGGCCTTTTGCAGCTAATAGTACACCATTATGTACAAGTTGCCTTTAATTCAGAACTAAATAGGTTTGTCACTGTTTATTCACTAAGCAACTTATTGCACCAAAAACAACTTTCGTGAGAATTGGGTATTTGCGGTCGTGGGGGGCGATTGGTAGACGAAAGAGGCACTCATAAAGTTAAGTTATATACTGAAAAGTAGACAAAGACAGGACATACATTTTAAATAATCAAAATGAACTCATCTCCACTCAGAGTCTCCCCTTCTCATCATTGCCTGCTCCATTCCCCTTATATCTAGAACGAGTTGCATTGAAGTTATAGCGAATGGTGAGATTTAAGTCGCGTGTGTGGTATCGTTTAACAACAGAAGAGCGTGTTAAAGCATCATACATAACAAACTTTTGTCGCCATGTGCCAAACACATCGCCAAGCTGTAACTTGACGTTCCATGTGTCGTTAAGAAACGATTTGTATAGTCCGATGTCACAATTCCAATAGTTATGGTTACGATTGTTTTCGGCATCACCATCTGTATGAAGTAAGAAATCAACATTTAGCCATACTTCACATGGAAGTTGCACTGCGTTGTTAAACCTAAATACACCAAGCGGACGGTTTAGTTTCAGTTCTGTTCCATGATGTACTAGCTTAAAATCCTGCACCACAACAGCTGCCATCAACACTGGATGCCAACACCCAAAGAATGAGGGTGCATAGTTTATGAATGCACTATAAGCGTGGAAACGTGGCATATTCTGGATGGTTTGCAACGTGGCCTCCGTATTGCTTGGGTATGGAAAGGTTTGCCACATAAAGTAGTTTTTCGTTGAAGTATATTCCAATTGCACCATCAGGTCTTTCCATGAAGATGAAAACGAAAAGTTATCGCGGAAAATGGGGCGTAGGTTTGGGTTGCCCGTCTCATAAGTATAACGGTCAATATACTTGACAGCAGAACTGAGTTGACTAAACACTGGTCGTGAAGTCTTGCGTGTATAAGCAAAATTAGCTTTAACTGTACCCATTGGGAAAGCGACAAATAATGAGGGAGCAAAGTTGTGATAAGTGCGACTCTGCTCAGGTGAATAACGTCCAAACAAATAGAATTTGCTGTCTGTATATTCCCAACGCAAACCAACACCCGCAGAAACTACGCCAAATTTTTGGTCGCTTTCAACAAACAAGGCTGTCGTTGTTTCGTCAATGCGGTTGTCATTGCTCGCAATATAGTCCGCATTCCCTGCATAGCGGTCAGTTCGATGAATACCATTTGTTTCCATACCAAAACGTAAATCACCAAACCACACAGCACAAGTAGCCATCAAATTGCCAGCAAGAAGTCGATTGCCAACCTTATTCATGGTGTTAAAATTGCGCAAGGGATTAACTGAAGAACGTTCGTTTTCCTCTGTAAAGCGATCGTTAATCTGCCACAAGGCATCAATATTGGCCGTTAGTTTCCATTTCTCCAATGTTGCCGAATAGTAGGCACTTAAAAGATGTTGTCGATTATGTCGGTTTGCAACGAAAAAATTTCCTAATACTTCCTCAGGTATGTAAGCGCCATAACGTGAAGTCTCGGATTGCCCATTTGTTTTCGAGGGGTTAAACTTAAAGTCATATAATAGTCCGAAACTGTGAACTCGATCGTTATAGTTGAGACCTAGTTTCCCCGCATATACGGGATACTTGGTCATTTCCTGGCCCATGCTGTGCTGTTCTACAAGACCTGCGCGTAAATACTGTGTGACGACGTTTTCAAATCTAGGACATTCTCGGTAATTTTCATAGTTCAACGCACCAAACAAGTCGAGTCCTTTCGCGCGGTAGTTAAAATTTAGCTGTTCAAACAGATATGCATAATGTTTAAGCCCAAGCGTTGTTCGTCCGCTAAAAGAAAAGCCTTCACCCATAGGAGCTAGCGTTGTAATTCGAATAACAGCGTTTGCCGTTGAGGAATAACGAGCACCAGGGGAGGTTATTACCTCGATATTTTTCACCGACGATGAAGAAAGCTGCTCAAGTTCGTGAAGATCGCGCACCTGACGATTGTTAATATAGATGATAGGCACACCTTTGCCTATAACTTCGATGTTTGTTCCCGACTTGAAAACAAAAGGAATTTTTCCCAACAGTTCTAGGGTTGTCCCTGTGTGTGACAGGTATGTGCCAGAAACAGACACTCGTATACCATTGTTCTTTAAATTCACAATATGTTTTGAAGCCTTTACAAAGACCTCATTCAACATGTATGCTGCCGGTTTCAACACAATCACTCCAGCGTCTGCATTCTGGGTATCAACGAAGGCATCTTCAAAGCCTATCGCCGAAACGTGCAACGTTACAGGAACTGGCAGGGCATCTAAATCAAATGAGAAAGAGCCATTATCATCTGTCACAGTTCGTGCAATAACACATGAGTCCGAACATGTCTGTATTGCAACGTTTGCCAATGCTACTGGAAAACCTGTATTATCTTCAACCTTTCCTGACAACAGAAGTTTTTGGGAGACAAGAGAAAGGGGCAAAAGGTTTAGAAAAAGCCCTATAATAAATATTCGCTTTAACATAGCTATTCGTTATTTCGTGAGACGAGCAATTCAATAAGGTTGCAACATATACAAAAAGTGCATCGATGATGTATCACGCTCTTTCTTTCAAAATAGAAATGGCATTTGCCATAGCATTTGAGAGGGCAAATCCGTTACAATAAGATAATTGAAGTGGTTGACATCAATGAATGTTGAAAGAAATCATACCGCTATCCCTTCTTTTTCTTCGCCCCTTTCATCCAAAGATACAGCAGCAGGGCAATGAAAACAATGAGGATGGAAGATAACTCGAAGACGTAATGCTGGGGTTCGGTCCAAAACTCCTTAAAGAAATTGATACGTCCCAATATCTCAACGGGCGTCCAAAAGACGATAACCGTGGCGATGGCCATGCGGATGTTGGCTCCCCATGAGGCCAGATACAACTGGCGCTTGAACATGAAAAGCGAACCAACAAGGCAGCCTAAACCAACAAGGAAGGTAACGGGATGGTGGTCGCCAAGGAAATTCTTGTCGTAACAGAACATCAAAAGCAGATAACACCCCCAAAGCATCATGTTTACTTCCATAAAGGTTACGATGCTGGTATGGCGAGTCATGGGCTGTGCAACGATGACTTTGCGCTGGTCGCGGAAACAAACCCTTTGTATCCAAGTAATAAAGTCGCAACCGTTGCGCGTACTGAAAATGTACATTACCATCACCATCATCCACAATCCAAAGGATGCGGGCATGATGAGATATTCGGGTTTGGTAACAACTTCGCCGTTCTCTATTTCGGGCTGAACACCATAACGGCGAGCATAATAAAGGAAAAGGAACTCTACCCAGCCTGTCCAAAAGAGCAGACCTCCCAGCAAGCCCCAAATGGTTTGCCTCGTGTCGCCCTTGACGAACACGCCAACGATAACCATGATAAGACCTACAAGCCCCAAAAGGAAACCGGCAACGTGCATGGCAGAAGGCTTCATGGTATGCTCCATGATAATCATCAGTGCATGCCCCAAGGGCATGGAAAACAGTACAACTAAGAAAGAGGCGAGCGTGCGCCAAAGATAGATTTCTTTTGTTTTCATTGTTTATAAAGTAAAAAATGGCCCCGAAACATGTTCGGAGCCATTGGGTTGATTGTTACTCGCTACTGTGTGCATCGCGTTGACACACAACAGCGCGATTATATCGCAGGGTATAAAAGCTGTTTGGGTTATTAAAACAACTTAACGGCTTTTGCCCCCGTTTGTAGCAATGATTTAGAAGAACAAATAGCGGTTGTCTACAACCTTGCCGTTGATGTACAGCTGGTTCATGAAGTTGCCCGCATATTGCATGGCACGCTGACGGAGGCGCATTTCGGTTTCCTTAGCGTTGAACTTCACGGGGCGCATGGTGCGACCTGTTACTTGGAACATGTAAACACCGGCGTTACCCTTAACAGGAGTCTTATCGAAAGCACCCTTGGCAGTGGCTGCAACGGCACCGCTAAGTGCTGGTTCGCTTGCGCCTGTTGCGGTAAGGAACACGGGCGAAGCAAAAGTAACCTGGTTAACGGGTGTTACTACCGCACCTTTTGCCTTTGCTGCGGCAATGCTTGTTACGCCATTGAGCTTAGCCAAAATCTGTTCGGCCTTCTTATCCTTTATCACTTCGGCCTTCACCATCTCTTTCACTTGGGAGTCGGTAAGGCTACGATAGCCCATAGGATTGATGTGATCGAGAATTACAAGCAGCAAGTGGTTGTTGTCGCCACACTCGTAAAGGGGCGATACGCTGCCTTCCTTAGCATCGAAGAGCCATTTCAATGCCTCGCGCGTACTGCGTATGCCAGCCAAATTGTGCTGAGAGGTGGTAACGTCCTTAGCCTCTTGCAGGCGATAGCCATTCTTTACGGCATTCTTCACCACGGCATCGGCTGTGGCATTGGCACTAACGAAAGAGCTGAACTGATTGTAAGCCTTGCGATAGGTTTCTTTCGAGAAGTCGATGGTGCGCTTTACCACGGCTGCTTGGTACTTGGTAACCATGCCTTTGCGGTTGAGCACCTGCAAAATGATGTTGCCTTGCGCCAAGGTGATGTTCTTAATGTCGTTCACACCCATCGTGTTCAGACTGTTGATATAGTCTTTTGTGTCTTTATCCATCGAGGGTGCCATTTGGTATTGACGTGTGGTCATCCATGTTTTCTCGCCAGTTTGTCCGTATTTCTTGGCCAATGCCTCGAAGTCGGCACCGTTGGTGAGGGCGGTGTAGATAGAGTCTGCGGTTTTGTGTGCAGCCTCTGGCGTTGCACCACCCACTTGGATTTGGCGGTATTCAACAGAATCGGGCAGCTGAACCTTGGCAACAAGCTTAACCAGGTTGAGCGTATTGTCTTGCTTATTCTCAACAGGACCATACACCGAGCCTACACTCATCGAGTCGAGACGTGCTGCGATGTCGCTTGGATAAGCGTCTTTGCCAACGGGCAAGCCCAAATAGTTTACGAGCGACGAGCTCTTGCGTACCACGTTAGTTGGGTCGGCAGCCTCGGTCAGTTCCTTCGTGTAGTCGGCAAACTGCTTTTTCAAGCCAGCCTTGTCCTCAGGAGACGCCTCTACCTGTATGTCGATGTACTTGATGTCGCGCGTTTCAACATATTGCTTAAAGCGCGGTTTCAGCTCTTCGTATTTGGCTTTGAGGTCTGATTCGGAAACTTGTACCTTGCTGTCTTCGATGCTCGAATAAGGGAAAGCGGCCAACTGTATTTGGCTTTCTTCGTTCTCTTCCTTGAAAGCCATCTTAGCCTCAACGGGATTAGAGAGCAGGCAGTGAGCCAGCAGGCTCTGATATTTTTGTGCAAGTAGCTGTGTGCGCAGCTGTTTTTCGATAAATGTCCAAAACTTGTAGATGGATTCGTATTGTTGGGCCATCTGGGGATTGGTTGTTTGTTGGTTCTTGTATTCAGCCAAGAACTTCTTAAGCGAGCTTGCATCGAAACGCCCCGTCTGTTGATTAACAAAGGGTGTCTGCATCAGCATGGGATTGGTTCCTTGGTTCAAGACGTTTTGCATCTCTTGGTCGGTAACGGTGAGCCCCAACTCTTTGGCTTCCTTCTCAACGAGCTTGTTTTGCACATAGCTAGTCCACACCATGTCCTTCACTTGGTTAAGTTGCTCGTCGTTCAGGTTATCCTGTCCTTGTTGCATTTTGATAGCCTCGGCGTACTCGTCAACCATCTTTTGGAATTCTTGAACGCTGATTTTCTCGCCATTCACCTCGCCAACCTGTTGTCGTTGGTTGTTGCGTGTGGCCTCGCAAGAACGGAATGCCTCTTCGGCAATAAATGCCAACAAGCCAAGACCAATGATTCCGATGAGAATCATGCCACGGCTTCTAATTTTTCCTAATACTGCCATTATTATTTTAGTTGTTTAATTTATTATTCGAGCTTTGGTTGGGGCGAGCCCCAAGCTGTCATCACGCCGTAGACGCTTGCATGGCAAAAGCAATTGGCTAGGGCTAATGAGCTTTAAAATGCGCACAAAAATACGAAAAAGAAATGATATTCTTTAACGTTTCGTGCAAAAAGTGCTTTATTGATGCACTTTTAGTTTCACGAGTTCGATTTTATTCATCGTGTTTTTGAGAATGCGAAACTGGTAGGGACCAATGTTCACCTCCTCGTTTATCTTCGGGAAACTCTGATAATGGTGCAAAATAAGTCCGCCGATGGTCATGTAATCATCGCTTTCGGGCAGGGCTAAGTCGAACATATTGTTCACCTTATCAATCTCCAAGCGGGCGGACAGCACATAATCGCCTTCTGCTGTTTGCTTGGCCACATACTTTTGGTTGTCGTGTTCGTCTTCGATGTCGCCGAATATCTCTTCAACGATGTCTTCGAGCGAAACAATTCCGCTGGTTCCGCCAAACTCGTCGACCACAACTCCTAAGCTACGTTTCTGCATCAAGAACGTTTGCATCAGCTTTTGGGCCGCCATCGTTTCGGGAACGAATGGCATTTTGCGGATGTGCTGTTTCCATTGGTCGGGATTACGAAACAGTTCGGAGGAGTGTATATAGCCAACGATGTGGTCGATGTCTTCTTGATAGACGATGAGTTTAGAGTTTCCGCTTTCGATAAACTTCTGAGTAAGCTCGTCGATGGTGCAGTCGTTGAGGTCTACCGAATTGATTTCGGTTCGCGGCACCATGCAATCGCGCACCTTGGTATCTCTAAATTCCAAGGCGTTTTGAAAGATTTTCACCTCATCGTTGATGTCATCTTCGTTCTTGGCACTGTCTAAACTGCTCTGTACGAGGTAGTCTAAGTCGGTCTTTGAAAAGAGAATGTTCTCGTTTTCCTTCTCAATCCTTACGCCAAAGATACGCATAAGCACGCGTGCCAGAAACGTTGAGAACCGACTGAAAGGCCAAAGCAGCAAGTAACAGAGGTAAGCCGGCACGGCGAAAAAAGAAAACAGCCTGTTGGGATTGCTCTTAAAGAAGGTCTTTGGCAGAAATTCGCCCGTAAAAAGCACGATAAGCGTTGAGAGGATGGTATCGGCCGGCACGGTGAAACTGGCATCCATGCCGCGAAAGATGGTATTGTCGAAGAATTTAGCGATAAGTATACCATATACAACAAGCGCGATGTTGTTGCCCACAAGCATTGTGCTTACAAAGTTGTTGGGGTTTTTATAGAATATGGCCTGAACCTTTTGCGACAGGCCGTTGCGTTCCTTGTCCATCTCAACAAGCATGCGGTTGCTGGTGACAAAGGCTATTTCCATGCCCGAAAAGAACGCGGAAAACACCATCGTGACGATTATTCCGAGTACAAGGCTTATACTAATAGGGTCGTCCATATAGAACTTAGAGTTGTCTTTTTGTTATGGGTTGATGTGTTGAGCCGTGCGTTGGCGCAGGCTATGGCTACTAACCACCCAACTTGCGCTGGGGCATGGCCGAGGGGCGAACGGTTTCTTTGAGGGTGTCGGGCGCCGAACTGAGGCTGTCGTTCTTGCCGGCGATGTCGGTTCGTGCAAACGAGCCCTTCGAGTTAGACACGTAATACTTGGTCATACGCTCGTCGCTACGGAAGTAATTGCCCTGCAACTGGCGGTCGGGAGTGATAAGTCGCGAGAATTTATTGGAGTAAAGTTCGTGTCTGTTCTCATCGCGAAACAGTTCTTCACTATAAAAGCGCACGCCGTCTTTGGTCTTTACACGCACCCTTCCGCGCAGTTCCCATAGGCGTTGTTGGTCGTAATAGTAGGCCGTATCGCACTGAATGTAGAGTTGCACATGAAAGTTTTCGTCAAACTCTTCGAGAAAAACGCCCTTATCGAAGGTCCAACGTGGTGGGTTCTTTACTTGGTTCACCTCGTATCGCTCTGTAACGATGCGGTATTTCACCACACCAGAGTCAGAAATAAGCGTATTTACGCCATAAGTTACCATCGTTGGCACCGAGTCTTTGGGGTTTACCGCAGGTGCGGTATGCTCCACCGCCTGTTCGCAAGCGGTCAATGCCACGATGCAACACAGCATAAACGCTAAGCCCGAAGTTCTTAACAAGGTGTACATGCGCAGTTTATTTTTACGATAAAGGGGTTATTCCAACTTCCATTTCTTGAACCATAGTTCGTTGAAAGTTAGCCCCACGTTGATGCGGAACACATTCTCCTGAATATAGTTCTTTGCTGTTGAACGCACCCATTGTGCGCTAACGTTGAGAAACGAGCGGTTGTTGTACGGGTTGATGATGGGAATGCCAAAGCCAATGCTGGCACTCATCTCCGTTGGACCATCGTTGCCGTACACCTTTATATAAGGAGTGGCGTACGAAACGCCTGCGCGATAGTGTATGCGATTGAAGAAATTGCGACTAAATGGCGCAGGACAGAAGTCGCCGCCAAGGGTTAACTTGTGCCTGTCGGTAAGCATATTGTCGCGCAAGGCAAAGCTAGAAACGCCCCCATTGGTTTCGTAGCTGGGGAATTTCACAGTCGACCACTGTTGCAAAGTGTAGTCTGCGCCCACCTTCCATTTGCCGTTGTGGTCCCACATAAGCCCCACACCGAAGAAGTTCGGCAAGTTTAGGTCGAAGTTTCCGCCATAAGAGGTGGTGTCCGACACGTTCGTTTGCGAGTTGGTAAGTATCTCTTGCAATTGGGGTTTGCCGCCAATCTTATGCGAAGGACTAAACGTCAGGCCCAAGGTGATGTTGTCTTTAGACGACACTTTGGCCGTGTACTGCGCGCCGAAGTCTACCTTATAGCTCCGTATGTCCATCGTGTACTGATGCACGAGGTTGTTGACGGAGCCGTCGCTGTAACTGTTGATGAGTCTGCGATCGTAGTCTCCCCACATGTAAGACATGTTAGCCCCCAAGGCCAAGCCCTTAATGGGTTCCCAACCAATACCCAAATAAGCCTGGCGAACGCCGCCCGTACCCGTGTAGGTGTTGGTTAATATGGTAGCATCTGGCTGATCTGTCAATGCCTGAGCGGCCAAATACTGATACCCCACGTTTGTGAAAGGTATCAAACCAAAGCTCAATCCCAGCCTACGGGCGGCCTTAAAGCCTGCAACCACATATTCTATATTGGCGTTTTTAGCGTTACGTTTCACACCTTTCTCCGAGAAATTGGTGAGTTGCAACGAGATGCCGGCATCGAAAAGGAATGTAAGCGTATCCAGTCGAGCATAAGATGCGGGGTTAAGGTAGTTCACCTGATTGCCTTCATGGAAACCTAATCCCAGTCCATTCATGCCTCGGTTAAATCCGCTGGACTGCTCGGAGAGCACACCTAAACCGAACTGACTATAAGGAGAATTAGTTCCACTCTGCGCAAAAGCCGCCATACTGACAGTAGATGCTAAGACAATGCCTATTACTTTCTTCATTATGAGTTATATGTTTATTGCGGAGCTGGGGCTCCATTTATCCGTTTTGAAATGTGGCGAAAAACATACAGACTTGTTATGGTACGCCAAATTAGGGGCAAAATTATCGAAAAAAAACGATATAATCGCATCAAATGTTCAAAAATAAGGTTATTTTTGCATCGTGAAACCAATTATGTTGCTTTTGCGGCACCTTCTTGCCGCAGTTTTGTTATGTGCTTTCCAACTCTCGGCACAGGCTCAAGGCACTCTTGAATTAAAGGATATGGATGCCGTGCGCATATCCTTGCTCACCTGTCAGCCCCACGAAGAAGTATATAGCATTTACGGACACACGGCCATTAGGTATCAGGATGTGGCACGCAGAACAGACATAGCCGTGAACTATGGCATGTTCTCGTTTCACAAACCCTACTTCGTGCTGCGTTTCGTGTTCGGACTTACCGACTACGAAATGGGTATCGAGTCGTTCGACACTTTCTGTGCACAATACGCCTCGTACGGAAGTGGCGTGTACGAGCAGGTGCTTAACCTCACGCCCGAAGAGAAACTGACCATCGCCAAGGCCATCGACACCAACTACGAACCGCAAAATCGCGTGTACAGGTACAACTATTTCTATGACAATTGCACCACTCGTGCACGCGACATGATTACCAACCACCTGCAAGCTAGCGTAGAATATGGCAACGAAAAAGCGGAGGATGCCACCTCGTATCGCCAGATTGTGCACCAATGCGCCAGCCAAACGCCTTGGATAAGGTTTGGAAACGACATGCTGTTAGGCATTAAGGCCGACCTGCCCATCGACAGGGCGCAACGCCAATTCTTGCCTGCAAACCTCATGAACGACTTCCAAAGCGCCACGCTAAACAACAGTTCGCCCACCAAACGCAAACTTGTTGCCTCGTCGGGATGGGTTGTTCAGCCAGGCGTCCAAACCTCTTCGTCGTCGTTTCCCCTATCGCCCACGGCCCTCATGCTCATTCTTGCAGCGATAATTCTCGGCACAACAGCCATCGAAAGCAAGCTTAACACGCGTTTCAGATGGTTTGACGGCTTTTGGTTTCTTATCTGCGGACTAATCGGCATCCTATTGTTTGTGATGATTTTCTCGCAACATCCCACCGTCAGCCTCAACCTCCAAATACTCTTTTTCTGCCCTTACACCTTATTATATATATATAGGGCCGTTAAAAAAGGCAAGGAAACGCAGTTCTTGCGCGGCATAAAGATATGGTGCATACTTATTTCGCTCTTCCTCATTGGCGGCTTTTTCCAACACTATGCCGAAGGGGTGAGGTTTTTGGCACTATCTTTGCTCATCAGATACATATATTTAATATATCGACATAAAAGGGCATGAACAAGTACATAACCCTCTTTGCGTTGGCCACGCTAGCCAACATCGAATGCAAGGCGCAGCCTAACGTGGCCGTTCCGCGCCTTGTTGTGGGCATTACCGTAGACCAACTGAACAGCGACGATATGGAACAGTTCGCCGCACTTTACGGAAATGGCGGTTTCAAAAAGCTGCTCCGAGAAGGTGTGGTGTACGAAAACGCCCAATACGACTTCGCTCCTATCAACTTGGCATCGGCCACAACAGCCATTGCCACGGGCGCATCGCCTGTGGATAACGGCATAACGGCCGAGCGATGGGTTAGTCGCGAAACGCTCCGACCCGTGGGATGCACCTTCGACAAGAAGTTTTTCGTTTCGCCAAACAACGTGAAGTCGTCTACCATCGGCGACGAAATGAAGATGGCCAGCAACGGTAACGCATTGGTGTTCTCGGTGGCTGCCAACCAAGATGCGGCCGTATTGCAGGGCGGACACGCTGCCGACGGGGTGTTTTGGATTGACGAGGCCACAAAAAATTGGAAAACGTCGGCCTTCTATCCTCGCTCCGCGCAAACGTGGCTCGACACTTACTTGCGCATGCCGGGGCTAGATGTGGCGAAGAAAAACCCCAATCAAGCCACTTGCCAATTTGCATTAGACTGCATTAGCGACCATGTTATGGGGCGCGACGCACAGGCCGACTTGCTCTTCGTCACCCTTTCGGCCAGCAACGCCACTGCCGAAAGCAACCCTTTGCTCGCCAGAGAGAACACTTATAGGGAGCTAGACAAGAACCTGTCTGACTTAATTCAGAACATCGAGCAAAAGGTGGGCAAAGAAAACGTGCTCTTTGTGCTTACCGCCACGGGGCGTTCGGAGAGCAACATACAAAACTACGCCAAGTATAACGTACCCACTGGCACGTTCTACATTAACCGAACGGCCAACCTTCTGAACATGTATCTCAACGCCATATACGGCATTAACCGACTGGTAGACGGCGTTTTGAACAACGAAATATACATCAACAAAACCATCTTAGAGCAAAAGCGCATCAACATCAGCGAGGTTTTGCGCCACGCACGCGAGTTTCTCGTGCAGATTTCGGGCGTGAAAGAAGTATATACAGCCGACCAACTACTGCTCGACAACGGCGTTTCGTCGAAAGTGCGCAACGCTTTCAACCACGCCGTAAGTGGAGACATCATCGTGAAAGTGGCTCCGGGATGGAAGATTTACAACGAAGAAACCAAGGAAGAGCAATTGCCTGCAACAGCAAGCCTGCCCTTCCCAATCATCATTTACGGGGCAGGCGTGAAACCCAATACCATTTCCACGCCTGTAACCACCAACCGCATTGCGCCCACCATTGCCCGCTTTATCCGCATCAGGGCTCCCAATGCCTGTGTTGTACCGCCGCTCCCACTTAAATAATTCTACGATAAAGGCGGATTGTTGGCTAATTTCTAGCCAAATAAACCAATTTATTTGTAATTTTGCAGACATTTAGGCGCAATGCCAAAAACAACATGTGGCACAGCCCACGATAGGCCTACGCCAATGATGCAAACTTTCATCACACAACACAGATAATACAACGAAAATGAATTTAAATAAAATCCTACAATCGCTCTTCGGCAATAAGTCGACGCGCGACATGAAACTTATCCAGCCACTTGTTGAAAAAGTTAAGGCCACTTACGACGAAATAAAGGCCCTTAGCAACGACCAGCTGCGCGCCAAAACCAAAGAGATACAGGCGTATGTGCAAAACGCGGCAAAAGAACAAAAAGAAAAGATTGCCGAACTGAAAGCACAGATAGAAGAAACGCCCATCGACGAGCGCGAATCGCTGTTCAATCAGATTGACAAGTTGGAGAAAGAGGCCCTCGAAGTGTACGAAGTGACCCTCAACGAGGTGATGCCCGTGGCGTTCGGCATTATGCACGACACCGCCAGACGTTTTACCGAGAACGAAGAAATTGTGGTTACGGCTACCGATTTCGACCGCGATTTGGCCGCCACCAAAGACTTCGTGCGCATCGAAGGCGACAATGCCATATATTCTAACCACTGGATTGCTGGCGGAAACGACACCAAGTGGGACATGATTCACTACGACGTGCAAATCTTCGGCGGTATTGCCTTGCACCAAGGAAAGATTGCCGAGATGGCAACGGGTGAAGGAAAAACCCTCGTGGCCACGCTCCCCGTATTCCTAAACGCGCTTACCGGCAACGGCGTACACGTGGTTACGGTGAACGATTACCTTGCCAAGCGCGACTCCGAGTGGATGGGTCCGCTCTACGAGTTCAACGGCCTGTCGGTAGATTGCATCGACAAGCATCGCCCCAACTCGCCCGAAAGGCGCAAGGCATACATGGCCGACATTACATTTGGTACAAACAACGAGTTCGGTTTCGACTATCTGCGCGACAACATGTCGAACTCGCCCGAAGACTTGGTGCAAAGGGCACACAACTACGCCATTGTCGACGAGGTTGACTCGGTGCTTATCGACGATGCCCGTACGCCGCTCATCATCTCTGGCCCCATCCCCAAGGGCGACGACCAGATGTTCGAAGAATACCAACCTTTGGTAGAACGCCTTGTAGACGTACAGCGCAAGCTGGCCACGCAATACCTTGCCGAGGCCAAACAGCTGATAACAGAAGGACAAGAACAGAACGACCAAAAGAAACTAGACGAGGGTTTCCTCTCGCTCTACCGCTCGTTCAAGTCGCTACCAAAGAACAAACCACTCATCAAATACCTCTCCGAAGAGGGCATCAAAGCCGGAATGCTGAAGACCGAAGAGGTCTATATGGAGAACAACAACCGCAAAATGCCCGAGGCCATTGCGCCTTTGTACTTCGTTGTAGACGAAAAACAAAACTCGTGCGACCTTACCGACAAGGGTACGGAATGGTTGGCCAAGCAAGTTAACGACGCCGAGCTCTTCGTTTTGCCCGACATCGCCACCCAACTCTCGGCACTTGAAGCTGACAAGACCATGAGCGACGAGCAAAAGGTTGACCGCAAAGACGAACTTCTCAACCACTACGCCATTCAAAGCGAGCGTGTGCACACCCTCCAACAGCTACTCAAAGCCTACACCATGTTCAATAAAGACGACGAATATGTGGTTATCGACGGCGAAGTGAAGATTGTTGACGAGCAAACAGGCCGTATTATGGAAGGAAGACGTTGGAGCGACGGACTACATCAAGCTGTTGAGGCCAAAGAACACGTCAAAGTGGAGGCCGCCACGCAAACCTTCGCAACCATAACCCTGCAAAACTACTTCCGCATGTACCACAAGCTAGCGGGTATGACGGGTACTGCCTCTACCGAGGCGGGCGAGTTTTGGGACATCTACAAACTTGACGTGGTGGAAATTCCCACCAACCGCCCCATCGCACGTAACGACATGGACGACCGCGTGTACAAAACGGCCAGAGAAAAGTACGCTGCCGTTATCGACGAGATTGAAGACCTGCGCAAGCAAGGCCGACCTGTACTCGTTGGTACAACGTCGGTTGAAATATCCGAGTTGCTCAGCAAGATGCTCAACATGCGCAAGATAGAGCACGAAGTGCTTAATGCCAAGCAACACCAAAAGGAGGCATCAATCGTGGCAAAGGCCGGACAGTCTACCAATGGCTTGGGTGCAGTCACCATTGCCACCAACATGGCGGGTCGTGGTACCGACATTAAGCTGTCGCCCGAAGTGAAAGCAGCAGGCGGTTTGGCCATCATCGGCACCGAAAGACATGAAAGCCGTCGTGTTGACAGACAGCTGCGCGGACGTGCCGGCCGTCAAGGCGACCCGGGTTCTTCTGTTTTCTACGTTTCGCTCGAAGACAAGCTGATGCGCCTTTTCGCATCAGAACGCATCGCACGCATCATGGACCGCCTTGGATTTAAAGAGGGCGAACGCATCGAAAGCCCAATGATTTCGAAGAGCATTGAGCGTGCACAGAAGAAGGTAGAGGAAAACAACTTCGGTATTCGTAAGCACCTGCTGGAATACGACGACGTGATGAACAAGCAACGTACCGTGATTTACGAGAAACGACGCCACGCCGTGATGGGCGAACGCATCGGCATGGACATCACCAACATTATTTGGGACCGCGTTATCAACATCATACAAACCAACGATTACGAAGGTTGCAAAGAGGCGTTCATTAAGATATTCGCGATGGAATGCCCCTTCACCGAAGAGGAATTCATCAATACCCCACACGACGTATTGGAAGAAAGAACCTTCCAAATGGCTATGGGAACCTTCAAGCGCAAAACCGACCGCCTGCAAGAGATGACCTACCCCACCATCAAGGAGGTGTACGAAACCCAAGGCGACCGCTACGAGCGCATTGTGGTGCCCATTACGGATGGCAAACGAATTGTAAACATTGTGTGCGACCTGAAAGAGGCCTACGAAACGGAGGCCAAATCGGTGATTAAGCAGTTCGAAAAGAATGTGATGTTGCACATCATCGACGACTGTTGGAAAGAGAACCTGCGACAGCTAGACGAACTGCGCCACAGCGTGCAAAACGCATCGTACGAGCAAAAAGACCCGCTTTTGGTATTTAAACTCGAAAGTGTGAAACTGTTCGACAGCATGGTGAACGAGATGAACGACCGCATAACAAGCTTGCTGATGCGTGCACAACTGCACGTTGAGCAGCAAGTTCAAGAGGCCGCACCCGAAGTACGCCAGCAACAGCAGTACACAGAGAGCAAAGAAAACCTCGACGAAACGGCTCAAAGGGCAGCCAGACAGCAAGACACGCGCGAAAGTGCTGCACCGCAAAACCGTACGCCCGTGATGAAGGAACACATGCCTAGAAGGAACGACCCATGTCCTTGCGGTAGCGGAAAGAAGTTTAAAGACTGCCACGGAAGGGGCATCGTGTAAGCCACTAACAGGGTTATAGGCAGGTTCTAAAAATTACCTTTGCTGTATTTTTAGCTTTTAGCTGAGCAGGTTTTGCTTACTTCTTGATGGAGCATAGTGAACTATGCTTTCTGAAAGCGTAAGCGAAAGATGCCAGACAAAAGCAAAAAGACAGTGAAGAGCAATACAACGAACGCCAATTGAACCCTTGCGGGGAATTTATAGAACATGCCTATACAACATTTCAACAACATTTTCCTCCCTGCAAAACGCTTTTGTGGGGAGGAAAATACACACCAACAAAGCGGGTTAAGTTGAGCCTATGGCCTTGCAAAACCTGCCATAAACAAGCACAAGATGCAAGTAAACATCAACAACCTTACAAAAAAATACGGGGATAAAACGGCAGTTTCTATCCCCGTTTTTTCTATGTCCGACAACGAGATTGTAGGACTAGTGGGAAACAACGGGTCTGGAAAAACCACCTTTTTCAGACTTCTTACCGACTTGGTTAAAGCCAACACGGGCGAAGTGAGCCTCAATGGTGTGGACCCCACGCAAAGCGAGTCGTGGAAACAACACACGGGTGTGTACCTCGACGAGGGCTTTCTCATCGACTACCTAACGCCCGAAGAGTATTTCGACTTCGTTGCAAGCATTTCGGACATAGACAATGAAAGCCTAACACAAACGTTGCAGCAGTTTGAAAACTTTATGGCTGGCGAAATACTTGGCCAAAAGAAACTTATACGCGACCTCTCGGCAGGCAACAAACAAAAGGTGGGCATCATTGCCGCCCTGCTTGCACACCCGCAATTTCTTATTCTTGACGAACCCTTCAACTTTCTCGACCCTACCAGCCAAAATGCCTTAAAGGCCATACTTTCTAAGTTTGGACAACGCGAAGGCACAACGGTTATCGTGTCGAGCCACAACCTACAACACACCATCGACATTTCCACACGCATCGTTTTACTGGAAAAAGGCCTCATCATCAACGACTTCAAGACTGTTGATACGGCTGCCATACGCGAATTGGAAAACTATTTCGCTGCCCAATAGCCTCTACAAGGATGTTTTTCCCAAGCATGGCGCGGCTTTAAGCACCTAGATATGCGATAAACGCCCCACTATAAGAAAGGACGCACATAAACACAATTGCGGACATGCAACTAAGAAAAGAGATAGAACCCGACTTCGAAACGGTTGAGAAACGCTACCCAATAGCCCTTAAAGCAATAATGAGTTATACAGCGTATTGCGATGAAAACGGGGACGAAGACTTGGTGGAATATAACAAATTGGCCGACTATCTTCATCAGCTTACGGGGAAAGACATGCCGCAATTTAATCTTTGGGAATGGTGGGAAGAAGAAGGTGCCGAGGTTTTGGCCTTCAAAATTGTGCTGCCCGAACCTCAATGTGTACACAATATCACTATGGACGAACTTTATGAGGTTGTAAAAAGGCTTAAAACCGACATCTACACTCCCTCCGAAGATGGTTCGTTGAAAGAGCTTTTTAAATATCATCTAGACGAGTATTATAAGTTGTTCTTGGAAAGGAACTTTAATACGTACGATCCTAAACTGTTTGAAAGGAATATAAACGATAAAGGTGAATACTTTGAATATACCGAAGCAGAGATTGTTCAAATGCTTTGGAGATAGTCGCAACACGCTGTGACACTGCTCGCACCCACATTCCCCACTTCACTATATAAGTCTTAACCAAAGGCAAGCCATTCTTTAAAGTGTCTCTTAACAAACTTTTGCTGGCCTAGTGATGCCAACTACAAAGGTGTATAAGTTGGTTAAACTGGTAGTAATAGCCACTAACACATCGTGTTTATAAGCCGTTGACACTAGCTGAAGAACCACTAATACGAGTTTACTTGCCACTAGCTGCCCTTCAAACATTGTAAAAATATTGTACTGATTTTTAACATTATGAGTGCCCTCTCCGCAAAAATTCCGGACATTGGGCGAATTTTCGCTCGTATTCTTCAAGCTTGTAACAACCTGATTTATTGCCAATTAGAGCAATATTAGGCTAAACGCCCACATTAATGGTCGGCAAGTAGAATATTTATACGGTTTAAGCGTCAACCAAAAACCCATCAAGCTATTTCTCATTTCTTTGTCGCTATCTGCCGTCAAATATACATTCTAAACCATTTTATCTCGGATATAGACCACAAATCAACACCAAAATATGGTAATTTGTAGCATATTGAATTGCGTTTTGGTGCTAAACGCAGTGCGTTTTGATGCAAAATGCAGCGCGTTTTGATGCTAAACGCAGTCCGTTTTGGTGCATATTGCAGTAGGTTTTGCTGCATATTTACCACATATTATCGAGAGATATTCATACATTTTCGTGTTATTGAGGGTGCAAAATGGGCGATTATTTTCAACAAAGAGAGATGCAATGTTATATGAGATTGCAAAAAATGGCAGAGAAAACGCGTTGGAGCGGAGCGCAAAATTGATTATATCGGCGCATTTTATATATGTTTTCATCTCATTTTCGTCTAGAAGGTGGTGCCACAAAGAGTGCGTTTTGTAAAACATTATTACCCATTTAACAAATCATAGTTATACTTACCATTGTGAAAAGCGGGTAAAATGGGCGCTTAAAATGGGTACATCCATCCTTCTTTAACCCAAATCGCGCATTAGTCCGCTAGGGGGTAAATGCCGTGATATGCCGTGCCACAACTGCACCACTTGCACTAGCTAGTACAAAGAATAAGCAAAACAGAAGGCAGAAAAATCATCAATAATAGGTAAGCCAAGTGGCAAACGTACGCCCAGCACTACCCATTTATAGGTATTTTAAAAATGAATAACGCCCCATTTGCCACCCCTCAAACGGAAATGTTATAACTTTGTGTAAGCATAAACACGTAACACAGACAAATAGGAAATGAGATTATCGGAACTAAGAACGGGAGAAAAAGCCGTTGTGGTGAAAGTTTTGGGCCACGGTGGTTTTAGAAAACGCATCGTGGAGATGGGTTTTATCAAGGGTAAAACCGTGGAGGTGTTGCTCAATGCGCCCCTTCAAGACCCCGTGAAATACAAGATACTTGGTTACGAAATTTCGCTCCGCCGCGACGAGGCGCAAATGATTGAAGTGGTTTCGGAAGAAGAAGCCAAGCTTACCGACACACCCAACGACGAAACGAAAGACACCGAAAACACATTGGGCACGAACGCCGAAAAGGATGACCAACCGCAGCCAACGGCAACCGACATGCCCGTTAGCGAAGAAAAGATGCAACAAGCGGCACGCCACAAGCGGCGCGTGATAAACGTGGCACTGGTGGGAAACCCCAACTGCGGAAAGACATCGCTCTTCAACTTCGCATCGGGAGCGCACGAAAAGGTGGGAAATTATTCGGGCGTAACCGTCGATGCCAAGGAAGGCATCGCACGTTTCGAGGGCTATGAGTTTCATTTGGTAGACCTGCCAGGCACATACTCGCTCTCGGCATA
The DNA here is from genome assembly GCF_000162415.1 of Prevotella sp. oral taxon 317 str. F0108. Taxonomy (NCBI): domain Bacteria; kingdom Pseudomonadati; phylum Bacteroidota; class Bacteroidia; order Bacteroidales; family Prevotellaceae; genus Prevotella; species Prevotella sp. oral taxon 317. The sequence goes on from NZ_GG740072.1 coordinate 1,398,702, forward strand.
TAGTCCGGAGGAGCTATATGTGCGCAAACAGATTGTGGAAAAAACGCCCGACGTGGTTATCAACGTGCTAGATGCCAGTAATTTGGAACGTAACCTTTACCTCACCACCCAACTCGTAGACATGAACTTGCGTATGGTGTGCGCCCTAAACATGTACGACGAGTTTGAGAAACGCGGCGACACCATAGACCTTGAAATGCTGGGCAAGCAATTGGGTGTGCCCATGATACCCACCGTATTTAAGACTGGGCGCGGCGTGCAGCTGCTTTTCCACATCATCATCAACATGTATGAGGGAATGGACTTTATCGACAAGGACGGCAACATCAACCCCGAAGTGGCCGCCCAACTGCAAAAGTGGCACGAGGAATATAAGAATGACGTGCCCACTGAGCACCAAGAAGACTTTGCCACAACCGATGCCCGACCACACAACAAGGTTTCGAGACACATACACATCAACCATGGCCCAAGGCTTGAACTATGTATCAGCCGACTGAAACTGCAAATTGAACAGAACCCGGAGGTAATGCACAAGTTCCATACGCGATACTTGGCCATCAAACTGTTGGAGAACGATGCCGAAACAGAACGCGAAGTGGCCTCGTTAAGCAACGCCAAGGCCATATTGGCCACGCGCGACAAGGAGGCACAAAGCATAAAAACGCAACTTAACGAGGACTGCGAAACGGCCATCATGGATGCCAAATACGCCTTTATTCATGGCGTTTTGGCCAAAGCTGGCTACAAGGAGGGCAAAGCCACCGACACCTACAAGCTTACCCACAAGCTAGATGCCATCATCACACATAAGTTTTGGGGATTTCCCATCTTCTTCCTCCTGCTTTATGTGATGTTCCAAGTAACGTTCTCTGTGGGCCAATACCCTATGGACTGGATAGACCAAGGCGTAAATTGGTTGGGAGAATGGGTTAAAGAAAACATGAAAGACGGCCCAGTAAAGGACCTCTTGGCCGAAGGAATTATTGCCGGCGTGGGCGCGGTTATCGTGTTTCTGCCGCAAATTCTCATCCTCTACTTCTTCATCTCGTTCATGGAAGACAGCGGCTACATGGCTCGTGCGGCCTTTATCATGGACAAGTTGATGCACAAGATGGGGCTGCACGGCAAGTCGTTCATACCCCTTATCATGGGTTTTGGCTGCAACGTGCCTGCGGTAATGGCTACACGCACCATCGAAAGTAGGCGAAGCCGACTGATAACGATGCTTATCTTGCCCATGATGAGCTGTTCGGCGCGCCTGCCCATCTACATCATGATAACGGGAACGTTCTTCGCCTTGAAGTATCGCTCGGCAATTATGATTTCGATGTATGTGGTGGGCATACTCATGGCCGTGATAATGAGCAAGATTTTCAGTCGTTTCTTGGTGAAAGGCGAAGATACGCCCTTCGTGATGGAGTTGCCGCCGTATCGTTTCCCCACCAAAAAAGCCATCGCCCGACATACCTGGGAGAAAGGCAAACAATATTTGCAAAAGATGGGTGGCATCATCCTCGTGGCCAGCATCATTGTTTGGGCATTGGGATATTTCCCCCATAACGACGAGCTAGACAAGCAACAGCAACAAGAACAAAGCATCATCGGAAGGATGGGTAAGGCCATTGAGCCGGCATTCCGTCTGCAAGGTTTCGATTGGAAACTAGACGTCAGTTTGCTTGCAGGCGTTGGCGCAAAAGAGATTGTGGCCTCAACGATGGGCGTGCTGTATGCCGACGACGACAGTTTTAGCGACGACAACGGCTCTGGCGACGACACCGAGAAATACACACGCTTGCGTAGGCAAATGCTGAACGACGGCATTTCGCCCCTCTCGGCCTATGCCTACCTCATTTTCGTGTTGCTTTACTTCCCCTGTATAGCCACGGTTGCCGCCATTCGCAACGAAAGCGGCTCGTGGCGTTGGGCATTGTTCGCCGCCTTTTACACCACAGGACTGGCGTGGGTTGTTAGTGCCGCAGTATATCAAGTGGGCAGTTTGATAATGGGAAATTAGGCACTCGCTCCCTTCTCCCCCACTCCTTATTTATATAGGAGCCATCAAGAAACGCTTTCGGTAAGCGCTGGAAGGTGGCCAATAGCACCTCGGTTTTTAGTAATATGCATACAGGCACATAGGCATTAAACTTTTTTTAACCACCAAAAAGAAGACAATAAAGCATTTTATTTGTAAATTTGCCTTAAGAATTAATCAAAATTGCTGCGCCTTTTTCTGGCATCAGCAAATAACTAAAAACAAAATAACATGAAAACAATTTTTAAATTAACTATAATTTGCACAGGTATTGTGCTAGCAAGTTTGTTTAGTACAACAACTGCAAAAGTAGACGACCCTTCAAATCCGCCTGTCGATTATGGGCCAGGATTCAGTGGATGTCTCGGTGAGAAAGGCACTTGTGGAATAACAAAGAACGGGACCAAACTTGTTGGAAAGTGGGTGGAAATTTAAACGTAGCAGAATGATTACCGTTTCACTATCATTTTTTACGGCAGGCACATCTGTCTGCCGTAAATTATTAAGCCTTATCTCCGTATTACTGTTAGTTTCTTCATCTTTTGTACATGCACAGCAACCCCAAAATCTAAAAATTCACATAACAATAGACAATGGATTGTCACTCAACGACATTAATGTAAGCATAGACTATGCCAACAATAAGACAATTGGCAAAACGAACGAGGATGGCATCTTTGTTGCACAAATTGTTCCTGTACCAGACACAGACACGTGTAAGGTGAGCATTCACGCCTTTATGTACCAGTCCAAGGATACGACACTAACTCTTTCGCAAACCAAAATCCACGAGATACGCCTCAATCACTTGGAGCTGCAAGAGGTGAAAGTAACAGGATACAAACGTATTGCCAGCACTAGTGCCAACAAAACAACATTCGACATTGATCGAAGAGGATTTCCTGTGAATGCCAAGGCCGATATGGCATTGAGCCGTTTACCAGGTGTGATGAAAAGCGGAGATTCCTTTTCACTTCCTGGGAACAACAAGCCTACAAGCCTACGCATAGACGATAGGGAGGTAGACATAAAAGAACTGATGACTCTAGACCTGAAAGATATAGAGAGAGTTGAGGTACTAAGGCACGGAACAGACGAAGCATCGGATGGTGGAGTGATAAATGTCATCAAGAAAAAACACTTGCCGTCGTTAGTAAAGGGGCAGATGAGCCTAAGCGCAGCTAATTTTTCGGAAGAACGATACGGCACGTTCCCTCAAATAACACTACGTACACAAAGCATAGAGTTCACCGCATTCCTATCGGGACACCTCTCCAATCAACACTCGTGGCAGACTATAGCATGGAACGGAGAACAGAACTATCATTCAGACAAAAGCGCAAAAGTGGGGCAATGCACAGCAAATGCAAAACTAAGCATTTTTGCCACTCCGAAATTTAAAGCATCAATAGCCTATACCTTCTTTGGTTTCAACAGCAAGATAAACGCCCAGACAGAGAGTAAAGCAGGATTCTCGGGTAAACAAAAAATCACCGAAGGATACGGCAGCCACAACATAAACATTGTGTCTTGCTACGAAATAAGCAAGAACAAACTACTAAACTTGAAAGCCCGCTTTCGCAAATACAAGTCAACCAACGAGAACGACCAGCCTGTCTCCTTAATATACGAAACAGGCATGAACGAGCTTACAGGGGAACTTTCATACCAAGCTAACAACTTGCACTTTATCGGAAAAGGAAACGACCTGCAAATGGGTTACAAAAACATTTACAGGCAACACTTGCTGAGTGCCTATACACGAAAATTCTATACCAACATACACAACCTGTTCCTTACGGAAAGTTTTAGCTTAGGTGGTCCGTTTGACGCATACGTGGCCGTTAGGAATGAATGGACCGCTAACAGAATGGAAACAAAACACAGCAATTACCACACACTTCTACCCACACTGGCTCTAAATGCCAACAGCAAAATAGGCAGTATCTCTGCCTCTTACAGTCGCAAAATCAATAGGCCAAGCGTGGATTACCTCAATCCAGAAACATTTTATGTGAGCGAACATGAACAGTTTCAAGGAAACATCAACCTCGCTCCACAATACACCAACAACTTTTCACTACAAATTAGGAAACAATTGCGTAATAGCTACCTCAATGCTTTCGCCACATACGCACACACAACAAATTTGATAGAATTGGTATTCAGTGATAATCTTGACTGCTCCACATACGAAAATGCAGCACGAGCCAACATTTACAGGATGGGAGCAGGCATCTATCTGCCCATGTTGAGCCACAAACTCAACATTAACTTCAACATGAGCGTAAACCATGAGCAATATAAACTCTATAACCGCTTTGCAGAGAAAACGCTCATGAGAAACATACAACAAAGCGGATGGACTGTCAACAGTGCCTTAAACCTAAGCTTTTCTGCGCCTAAGGGATGGTATTTCAACCTAAACGGAAACTATATAAATAAGTCTTTCGACCTAAACAGCAGCACTACACATCGCCCCTCGCTTTCTATTCTTGTCAAAAGAAGCTTTCTTAAAGACCTATTGGAGCTGTCACTCAACTACCAAGATGTGTTTGGGTGGAACCAACGCACCACCACAATCTACCATTTCAAGACAGGGTTTCGAACCATTACGTCCAAGCTATCCACCTCATCAATATCACTCTCCGCCAACATTACTTTTGGTAAGAGTTTCAGAACACGGCGAGTTGGCACAAACATCAACAACGATGACACAAAAACGAAAGAACAATAAACATGAAATGCAACATTACATATCGGGTACTTGTGTGTGGAATCGTTCTGTTTTTCGCATACACACTTGCCAACAAGCTGCTTAACCTAATTCGTTCGAACTCAATATTGCAAAAACGGGGTTATTCCACCCCATGCACATTAAGTACGTTGCATATGGAGCTTTGGCTTTTGAATGCGTCTCTATTGTAGGCTTACTTGTGAAAGAAAGAGTGGGCCTTTGGCTATCGTTAAGTATGATGGCTACTTTTTCCATTTATATTGTTATCCTTCACCTATTAAATAGATATGAAATTTGCGGATGTGGCGGAATTCTCAACGGATTATCCTTTACTACGCACCTGGCTATAAACATAGGTATTATTATCATACTGACCTATCTACTAAAGAAAAATGAAACAATTTAAGAACACAAAAGAAAAGCATATATACAGCATAGCTACAATCCTGTTGTTGCTATGCTGTATATTGTCCTTTTTACTATTATCCATAAGAGGTAAGTCTGCAGAATACAATTACTCCTTTCAAAGGTTCTACATAAAAAATCCATTCAAACAATGTACAAACCCATGCAAAGGAATTGATTTTTCAAAACCGAATGGAGTCTGTTGTGACCCAGAAAACATCCTAGTACAATATAAAACAGATAAAAACACGATAATAAAACAACTCAAAAGGAATGGAATAATAGCTAGAATCTACAAATCTGCCAAATTTGACACACAGATTTTCGGGCAACTCGGCAATCAAATATATTATATTTCACGCTCTTCTCTATTTCTTTCAGACACAACTGAACAACTTAGATTTAATAAGGTGAAGTTATCCCAGCTACTTATCAATGCAACGCCAATTAATGACAGTACATTACTCGTAATAAAAAATGATTCCATAACCAATAATAATGGAACGAGCTTTGGAATACTAAATGTGAAAACAAAACAATTCACTCAGCTAGGAAAGGGAGGTTACTTGCCAGAAAATAACAAATACAAAACTTATCAAGAACAAGTATTAGCTTACGATGGCCATTTCCTTAATACAAATGAGGCAATAACATACACATTTACGCATATTCCATACATATACGTGTTTGACAAAACAGGAAAACTAACTAGAATTGTCAAAACGCTAGATAACGTACCGGCTCCTTCAATCATCAGGTATGGTGATTTCTACATCTTTGAAAGGGGTAAAACTTTTAATTCTAACGTAGGTGCATTTGCAAAAGGTAATTCATTATTTGTACTTTCCTATCGTATTTCCACTCATGCTCATTATATAATAGACAAATACGACTTATGCAAAGGCAAATATCAAGGGAGTTTCTCCGTTCTAAATAAAAACAACATGAACAATAAAGCCATAGATAAATTACTCTTCCTAAACCACCACGTTCTTATCGTTTCAAAAGACAGCGCAACTGTGCTCAAAGTATCTTAAAACTAGGTCTGTAACCTTTTTATGGTTCTTATACATTTAACATTGAAAGAACATAAAGAAACATAAACGCTTGGTTTAAGCCTTACACATCCACAAACGCAAAAAAGAGTCTGTTACTAGTTTGTCGACAGGGATAAGAACCCGCCCCTACTCAATAATGATGACCCTTATACCCATATTTTGCAACATGGAGATTACATTTTTTAGAGAAAACATGTAACCATTTTCATATTTATTATTACCTTTGCAGCATATTTAGCTGAATACAAACAATTATATAATAACGTTATATGTCTTTTATTTTATTTATTACCGTTCTGATAACGGCTGTCCTTCTGGTTGTGGCGGCATTTGCCATAGCCAAGGCAATAGGGCCTCGGTCGTACAATGCGGTGAAAGGTGAGCCATTCGAGAGTGGTATCCCGACGCGCGGTTCCTCGTGGATTCCCGTGCACATCGGTTATTATCTCTTTGCCATCCTTTTCCTCATGTTCGACGTAGAGACCGTATTCCTCTATCCGTGGGCAGTGGTTGTCAAGCAGTTTGGAGCTTTGGCTCTGGCGAGCATTGGTTTCTTTTTGGTGGTACTTGTATTTGGCCTGGCCTACGCTTGGCGGAAAGGAGCATTGGAATGGAAGTGAAACAACCCCATATCAAGAGTATTCCCTACGCGGAATTTAAAGACAACGACACGCTCGAACAAATCATGAACGAACTACACGAAGGTGGCGTGAACGTTGTTGTTGGTTCGCTAGACCAAGCCATCAACTGGGGGCGCAGCAATTCGCTGTGGTCGCTCACCTTCGCAACAAGCTGTTGCGGTATCGAATTCATGTCGGTGGGATGTGCCCGCTACGACTTCGCACGCTTTGGCTTTGAAGTAACGCGCAACTCGCCTCGTCAGGCCGACCTCATCATGTGCGCAGGAACCATCACCAACAAGATGGCGCCCGTTATGAAACGCCTATACGACGAAATGGCCGACCCGAAATACGTTATCGCCGTTGGCGGATGCGCCATCAGCGGCGGACCTTTCAAGTCGAGCTACCACGTGGTGCGAGGCATCGAAGAGATTGTTCCCGTAGACGTTTTCATTCCCGGATGTCCTCCAAGACCAGAGGCCATTCTCTACGGAATGATGCAGCTGCAACGTAAAGTGAAGGTTGAGAAATTCTTTGGCGGAGCAAACCGCAAGGAAAAGAAACCCCTGGTTATCATGGATGTTCCAAAGGATTTCGATAAAGACAAGGAATGAGACGCTATTATGAAACTAAATAACATTGAATTAAACGCGAACGATTTTGCCAACGAGATGGCAAAATTAAGAAATGAAAAACATTTCGACTTCCTCGTCACCATCGTTGGTGAAGACTTTGGAGAGGAAGGTTTCGGGTGTATCTATATTCTGGAGAACACTCAAACCTACGAACGCATCTCGGTTAAAGTCGTTGCTGCCGACCGCGAGAACCCTTACTTGCCCTCGGTGACTAGCCTTTGGAAAGCCGCCGACCTGCTGGAACGCGAGGTTTACGACTTCTTCGGCATCAAGTTCATCGGACATCCCGACATGCGAAGGCTCTATCTGCGTAGCGATTTCACGGGCTACCCCCTAAGAAAAGACTACGACATGGACCCCGAGAAGAACAAGGCTCACATGTACGACGACCCCGAACCCGACTATACCTTGCAATATAGCCTAGATAAAGACGGGAATTTGGTGGAAACACGCCATAAACTGTTCGGAGACGACGACTATGTGGTGAACATCGGACCGCAACACCCAGCCACACACGGCGTGTTGCGCCTGCAAACGATACTAGACGGCGAGGTGATTAGGAAGATTTACCCACACTTGGGCTACATTCACCGCGGCGTGGAGAAGATTTCGGAAAGCTATGTCTATCCCCAGACACTGGCATTTGCCGACCGTTTGGACTATCTCAGCGCAACCATGAACCGCCATGCACTGGTGGGCGTGATTGAAGAGGCGATGGGCGTGGAGCTTACCGACCGCATTAAATATATCCGTACCATCATGGACGAGCTGCAACGCCTCGACTCGCACCTGCTGTTTTACAGCTGCTGTGCGCAAGACGTTGGCGCATTGACAGCATTTATATATGGCATGCGCGACCGCGAGCAGGTTATCAACGTGATGGAAGAGACCACCGGTGGCCGACTCATCATGAACTATTACCGCATTGGCGGTTGTCAAGCCGACATCGACCCCAACTTTGTGCAGAACGTAAAGAAACTTTGCGCCTACATGAAACCGATGTTCAAAGAATATCAAGATGTATTCACTGGCAATGTTATCATGGAAAACCGTTTCAAAGGCGTGGGTATGCTATCTCGTGAGGATGCAATCAGCTACGGATGTACGGGCGGAACGGGTCGTGCAGCAGGCTGGCAGAACGATGTTCGCAAACACCACAGCTACGGCGTGTACGATAAGGTAGACTTTAAAGAGATTACCTACAACAACGGAGACAGCTACGACCGCTATATGGTGCGCATGAAGGAGATGGAACAGAGCGTTCACATCTTGGAAACGCTTATCGACAACATCCCCGAAGGCGACTTCTACATCAAGCAAAAGCCCATCATCAAAGTGCCCGAAGGCCAATGGTACTTCTCGTGCGAAGGTTCGCGCGGCGAGATTGGCGTGTTCCTCGACAGCAAAGGCGACAAGAGCCCCTATCGTTTGAAGTTCCGTCCTATGGGTCTGCCTTTGGTTTCGGCCTTAGACACCATGCTACGTGGCGAGAAGATAGCCGACCTTATCGCCGTCGGCGCATCGTTAGATTATGTTATACCCGATATTGACAGATAATTATGTTTGACTTTTCAATCGTTACGACGTGGTTTGACAGTCTGCTGCGAGATACTTGCGGACTGAGCAGCTTTTGGGCCATACTCATCGAATGTGTGCTCGTGGGTGTATTCATATTGGCTGCGTATGCCATATTGGCAATCCTGCTTATCTTCATGGAACGCAAGGTGTGTGCGGCTTTCCAATGCCGTCTCGGCCCGATGCGTGTTGGACCGTGGGGTATTTTCCAAGTTATCGCCGACGTTTTGAAGATGCTTATCAAAGAAATCTTCGCTGTCGACAAGGCCGACAAGCTGCTCTACTCCATCGCTCCCATACTGGTGCTGATTGGTTCGGTGGGTGCTTTCTCGTTCATGCCGTGGAACAAAGGCGCAACAATCTTGGATTTCAACGTCGGCATCTTCCTGATGACGGCCATTTCGAGTATCGGCGTTATTGGTATATTCATCGCCGGATGGAGTTCCAACAACAAATATAGCGTTATTTCGGCCATGCGTGGTGCGGTACAGATGATTTCTTACGAGATGTCGTTGGGCCTTTGCCTCATCGCAGCCGTGGTTCTTACGGGCACAATGCAGGTTAGCGGCATCGTGGAAGCACAGAGCGGCCCCTTTGGGTGGCTTATCTTCCAGGGCCATATCCCCGCCATTATCGCCTTCGTGGTGTTCCTCATCACAGGAAATGCCGAAGCAAACCGTGGTCCGTTCGACTTGGCCGAGGCCGAAAGCGAACTTACCGCAGGTTATCACACCGAGTATTCGGGTATGGGTTTCGGTTTCTTCTACTTGGCCGAGTATCTAAACCTCTTCATTGTAGCAGGTGTTGCCTCGATGGTTTTCCTTGGAGGATGGATGCCTATACACATCGGTGTTGACGGTTTTGATAAGGTGATGGACTATATTCCAGGCATCGTTTGGTTCTTGGGCAAGGCATTCGCCCTGGTTTGGGTGCTCATGTGGATACGTTGGACGTTCCCCCGCCTTCGCATCGACCAGATATTGAAGTTGGAATGGAAATACCTGATGCCCCTGTCCTTGCTCAACCTCGTGTTCATGACAATTGTCGTGGCCTTTGGTTGGTACATTAAATAACGAAAAAGACATGGAAGATAACAAGAAATCATATTTTGGCGGTATACGAGATGGCATCAAGTCGCTCGCCACGGGCCTACGTGTCACGCTGCGCGAGTACTTTACGCCGAAGGTAACTGAACAATACCCCGAAAACAGAAAGACCACTTTGCACGTGGCAAAGCGTTCGCGTGGCAGGCTCGTTATGAAACGCGACGAGAACGATGTGGTGAAATGTGTGGCCTGCCTGATGTGCGAAAAGGCCTGTCCTAACGGTACCATACGCATCGTTTCGGAAATGGTGACCAACGAGGAGGGCAAGAAGAAACGCCAATTGGTGAAGTACGACTACGATTTGGGCGACTGCATGTTCTGCGAACTGTGCACAAACGCCTGCAACTTCGACGCCATCGAGTTCACCAACGACTTCGAGAACTCCGTATTCAACCGCGACAAGCTTGTCATTGAGCTAGACAAGGAACACTACCAAAGCTCCTTGCCCAACATCATTGACGGCGGTGCGGAAAGCGAAATCGGAACTTTCAACACTAAAACAAAATAATAGGAGTAGACATCTTTATGGCAAATATCATCATGTTTTGCATCTTGGCCGTGGTAATTATCGGCTCGGCCATCGTATGCGTATTCACAAAGAGAATTATGCGGGCGGCTACTTTCCTGCTGTTCGTGCTCTTTGGCGTGGCAGGTGTTTACTTCCTGTTAGACTATACCTTCTTAGGCACGGCACAAATTGCCATCTACGCCGGCGGATTGACGATGCTTTACATCTTCGCCATCCAGCTGGTGTCCAAGCGAACCTTGCAAGGCTTGCAAGAAAGACAACGCGGAAAGACCGTCGTTGCTGGCGCATTGGTAGCCCTTATCGGACTGGTTACCGTGGCATTGGTGTTGCTTAAGAACCAATTTATAGACATGTCGGCCAGCATGGTCGATGCCGAAGTGCCCATGTCGGTTATCGGAGAGAAGATTGTCGGTGCAGGCAAGTACCAGTACGTGCTGCCTTTCGAGTTCATTTCCGTATTTCTCTTGGCATGTATCATCGGCGGAATAATGATTGCAAGAAAGGAGGATAAGAAATGATACCCGTAGAATTGTTATTGGGACTGAGCACTTTGCTCTTCTTCATTGGCTTTTTCGGCTTTGTAACGCGGCGTAACCTCATCGCGATGCTCATCTCCATCGAGCTGGTGCTCAACTCGGTTGACATCAACTTTGCCGTATTCAACCGCATACTTTACCCTGGCGAACTCGAAGGTTTCTTCTTTTCCTTGTTCTCCATCGGCATCAACGCCGCCGAAACGGCAGTGGCCATCGCTATCATCCTTAACGTTTACCGCAGGTTCCACAGTGATCAGGTGAACAGTATTGAAAACATGAAACTATAAACGACAATGGAATACAATTTTGTATTTTTGATACTTCTTCTGCCTGCGCTATCATTCCTCGTGCTAGGGCTATTAGGCATGAAGATGCCGCACAAGGTGGCAGGTTCCATCGGAACGGTGGTTCTGGGCACAATCTTTTGCCTTTCCATCTATACGGCGTACGAATACTTCATCGGACAAGGCCGTGGAGCCGACGGACTTTACCCCCACGTTACGGCGTTTAACTTCTCGTGGTTGAAGTTTTCCGAATTGCTGACGTTCAACCTTGGCTTCCGTCTCACCCCCATTTCGGTGATGATGCTGGTGGTTATCACCACCGTGAGCCTCATGGTGCACATCTACTCGTTCGGTTACATGCACGGCGAAAAGGGTTTCCAGCGCTATTACGCCTTCCTTTCGCTCTTCACCATGTCGATGTTGGGCCTTGTTGTGGCCACGAACATCTTCCAGATGTACCTATTTTGGGAACTTGTGGGTGTGTCGTCCTATCTTCTCATCGGCTTCTACTACCCTCAAGGGGCTGCCGTTGCCGCATCGAAGAAGGCATTTATCGTAACTCGCTTTGCCGACTTGTTCTTCCTTATCGGCATCTTGATTTACAGTTTCTACGTAGGAACGTTCAACTACGACCTCAACGCCATGCCTTCGCTCCACGATCAGGTGGCAGGTTCAGCCGTAATGATGCCCGTAGCCCTGTTCTTCATGTTCATCGGCGGTGCTGGTAAGAGCGCCATGTTCCCCTTGCACATTTGGTTGCCCGATGCAATGGAAGGTCCTACGCCCGTATCGGCGCTTATCCATGCCGCAACGATGGTTGTAGCAGGCGTGTTCCTTGTGGCCAGCCTCTTCCCCATCTTCGTAGAGTTCGCCCCCGAACAGTTGCATTGGATAGCCTACATCGCAGCCTTCACGGCCTTCTATGCCGCAGCTGTGGCTTGCGTACAGAGCGACATCAAGCGCGTTTTGGCCTTCTCTACCATCTCGCAGATTGGTTTCATGCTCGTGGCACTTGGCGTTTGTATGCCCGACCCTGCAACAGGCTCCGTGGCTATGACCGAAGAATACGCCGATGTGCAAGGCCTTGGCTACATGGCAGGCATGTTCCACCTCTTCACTCACGCCATGTTCAAGGCTTGTCTCTTCTTAGGTGCAGGCTGTATCATACATGCCGTACACTCAAACGAGAAAGAATACATGGGCGGACTACGCAAGTACATGCCCATTACGCACTGGACATTCCTCATTTCCTGTCTCGCCATCGCTGGCATACCGCCTTTCTCAGGCTTCTTCTCGAAAGATGAGATATTAGTAGCTTGTTACAATTTCAGTCCTGTTATGGGCGCAGTGATGAGCGGCATCGCCATGATGACGGCTTTCTACATGTTCCGACTCTACTATGTGATATTCTGGGGCAAGAGCTACTACGAAACGCACATCAACGAAGGAGCGCACAAGCCCCACGAGGCTCCGCTCACGATGACTTTCCCCTTGATATTCCTGTCCGTCATCACGGTAACCTGCGGTTTCTTGCCCTTTGGCGAACTCGTTTCTGCCAACGGCATAGGATTCCATACCCACATCAACTGGGGTGTCGCAGGCACCAGTGTGGCATTGGCCCTTATTGGAATTGCAGCAGCAATGCTGATGTACAAGAAGGCCGAAACGCCTTTCGCCGACAAGTTGGCCAAGACGTTCCCCGCACTTCACCGTGCAGCCTACAAGCGTTTCTATATGGACGAGATTTGGCAATACGTTACCCATCGCATCATCTTCCGCCTCATATCCAAGCCCATCGCGTGGTTCGACCGCCATGTAATCGACGGCACGTTCAACTTCTTGGCTTGGAGCTCTAACGAAGCAGGCGAAAGCATACGTCCCTGGCAAAGCGGCGACGTGCGTCATTACGCCATTTGGTTCCTCTCCGGAGCCGTTGCCCTTACCTTGGTTTTGCTATATATGTTGTAATATGAGGTAACAACCAAATAAAAGAAAAACAAAATGAGTATATTAACATTATTCGTAGTTATCCCCGTGCTGATGTTGCTGGGCCTTTGGCTCTCGCGCAACCTCAATCAAGTGCGCGGTGTGATGGTTGTCGGCTCATCGTGCTTGTTGGTACTTTCGGTTTGGCTCACCATCGCTTTCCTTCAAATGCGCGATGCAGGCAACACCGATGCCATGTTGTTTCAATACACCGTGGATTGGTTCAAGCCGCTCAACATAGCCTACGCCGTTGGTGTCGACGGCATTTCGGTGGTGATGCTCCTCCTTTCTAGCATCATCGTGTTCACAGGCACATTTGCATCGTGGCAGTTAAAGCCACTAACAAAAGAGTATTTCCTTTGGTTCACCCTGCTTAGCATTGGTGTTTACGGTTTCTTCATCTCGGTAGACCTCTTCACCATGTTCATGTTCTACGAGGTGGCACTTATCCCCATGTACCTGCTTATCGGCGTTTGGGGTAGCGGCAAGAAGGAGTATTCGGCCATGAAACTAACCCTCATGCTTATGGGTGGTTCGGCTTTGCTCATCATCGGCATCATCGGCATCTACTTCTTCAGTGGTGCAACCACGATGAACATCCTCGAATTGCAAGCCCTGCACAACATTCCAGAGAGCGTACAAAAGGTGCTTTTCCCCTTCGTATTCATCGGATTTGGCGTGCTTGGCGCACTCTTCCCCTTCCACACATGGTCGCCCGACGGTCACGCATCGGCTCCAACAGCCGTGTCTATGCTCCATGCAGGCGTATTGATGAAACTTGGAGGCTATGGATGTTTCCGCATTGCCATCGTGCTTTTGCCCGAAGCTGCCCATCAGCTATCATGGATTTTCATCATCCTCACCACCATTTCGGTGGTATATGGTGCCTTCTCGGCCTGCGTACAAACCGACTTGAAGTACATTAACGCCTACTCTTCGGTGTCGCACTGTGGCTTGGTGCTCTTCGCCCTGCTCATGATGACGCAAACTTCGTGCACGGGAGCCATCTTGCAGATGCTCTCTCACGGACTGATGACGGCCCTTTTCTTTGCCCTTATCGGTATGATTTACGGCCGTACACACACACGCGACATCCGTCAGCTGGGCGGATTGATGAAGATAATGCCTTTCCTCAGCGTGGGTTATGTCATTGCCGGTTTGGCCAACTTGGGCTTGCCAGGTTTCTCTGGTTTCGTTGCCGAAATGACCATCTTCGTGGGTTCGTTCCAAAACAACGACGTATTCCACCGTACGGCCACCATCATTGCCTGTACCGCAATCGTTATCACGGCGGTCTACATCCTGCGTGTTGTGGGTAAGATACTTTTTGGCAAAGTTGCCGACCCCCATTACGAGCAACTCACCGATGCCACTTGGGACGAGCGTTTCGCCGTTGGCTGCCTCATCTTCTGCGTTGCAGGCCTTGGCCTTGCACCGCTTTGGGCAAGCAACATCATCAGCGACACGCTAGGTCCGATTATCGACCACATCAACAACGTAACCGCAATAGCATCACTTTAAACGTTTCGTACAATGAATTTAGATTATAGTCAGTTTTTCCACATGATGCCCGAGGTTACCTTGATGGCCATGTTGGTGATTGTCTTTATCATAGATTTCGCCACAGCTCATAAAGCCCCCATCGTGATAACCAACGATAAGACGGCACCTTCGCCACGTCCTTGGTTCAATCCTTTGGTGTGCGCATTCATGCTGATACATATTCTTCTGAACTGTTGTCCCACCGAACCAGCCACGGCCTTTGGCGGAATGTATGCCACCACGCCCATGATTGGCGTGTTGAAAACCATCCTTGCCTTCGGAACACTCATCGTTTTCATACAGGCACGCACGTGGCTTTCGCGTCCCGACAGCACTTTTAAGGAAGGCGAATTTTATATGCTCATCATTTCAACACTACTTGGAATGAACATGATGGTAAGCGCCGACCACTTCTTGCTCTTCTTCTTAGGGCTCGAAATGGCATCCGTGCCTATGGCTTGCTTGGTGGCGTTCGACAAGTATCGCCACAATTCGGCCGAGGCAGGCGCCAAGTTCATCCTCACCGCAACCTTTTCTAGCGGCGTGATGCTCTATGGCCTCACCTTCATCTATGCCGATGCAGGTTCGCTTTACTTCAACGAAGTGTCTCAACACCTATCGGCCACGCCCATGACGGTTATGGGAATGGTGTTCTTCTTCAGCGGATTGGGCTTTAAAATTTCGCTTGTGCCCTTCCACTTCTGGACAGCCGACACCTATCAAGGTGCACCAACAACCATCACGGGCTATCTCTCCGTGGTGTCTAAGGGTGCCGCAGCCTTTGCGCTTTGCTCTATCCTGATGCACGTTTTCGGTGTACTGTTAGAACAATGGCAATATCTTCTCGGCATTGTCATTGTGTTGAGTATCACCATTGCCAACCTCTTCGCCATACGCCAAACCGAACTTAAACGTTTCATGGCGTTCAGCTCGATTTCGCAAGCAGGATATATCATGCTCGCCGTGATGGGCGATTCGGGTATGGGCGTAACCGCTCTCACCTATTATATATTGGTGTATGTGGTGGCCAACATGAGTGTTTTCACCATCATCAGTGCCATCGAAGAGCGCAACAACGGCGTAACCGATATGGATGCCTACAACGGACTCTACTCCACCAACCCCAAGTTGGCCTTCCTTATGACGTTGGCCCTCTTCTCGCTTGGTGGCATTCCGCCCTTTGCAGGTATGTTTAGCAAGTTCTTCGTGTTTATGGCCGCCTTAGAACAAGGTAGCACTTGGGCTTACGCCATCGTGTTCATCGCGTTGATTAACACCGTTATCAGCCTTTACTACTACTTGCTCATCGTTAAGGCGATGTACATCAACAAGAGCGAAAACCCCTTGCCAGCCTTCAAAAGCGACTGCAACACGCGCTTGGCCTTAGCCATCTGCACCCTAGGCGTTGCACTCTTCGGTGTTTGCAGCTACGTGTACGACTGGATTTTCGCCGCCCTGTAACCCTCACGAACCATCTTGCCCACGAGGATAAGACACCTATCCCCCAAGGGCACACAAGTAATAAAGCCCCGAAAGCGTTATGCTTTCGGGGCTTTTTCGTCTTAAGGCAGGTTCTAAAAATTGCCTTTGCTGTATTTTTAGCTTTTAGCTGAGCAGGTTTTGCTTACTTCTTGAAGGAGCATGGTGCACTATACGACTGAAAGAGAAAGCAAAAGATGCCAGATAAAAGCAAAAAGACAGTGAAGAGCAATACAAGGAACAACGATTGAACCTTTGCGGGGAATTTTTAGAACATGCCTTAAACGTGGGCATTACTAGATAATATATGCCCATCCATAACACCTAATGCGCAATGGCACTGCACTTCGTCAACACTTACTTTGCATCTCGCACCAACCCACAAGTTCTTTAACATAAGGCAATACCGATTGCCCTAATGGCGATAAGCGATATACACCGCTTGACTTCTCAACAAGATGGTCTTCCATCAAAATACGAACGGCAGATGCAACCTGTTGATGCTTCATCCCTACTATACCCCAACAAAGTTGCTCCATTGAACCCGACACGCGCTCGGCAAGAACAAGTATCACCCATAAAGCATCTAATCCGCAAAGCCTTGAAAGGACATTGCGGATTGGACATGTAGGAAATTGCGGGTCGATTACCATGTTAGCTTATCGCCAAGTATCACACCATCCCCAGCAGGAGAATCGTTCTCGCCAAAGCTATCGGCCTTGTATTGTATGCAAAGCATCAGCATCTCGCCCTCTCCGGTGTTCTTTAAGGCGCGCTTACCCGCTGGAGCAACTCGTACAATGCTACCTTCCGACACGGGGAACACCTCGCCATCAACCTGATACTCGCCCTCGCCTTTAAGGATAAAGTACAGTTCTTCGTGGGTTTTATGCGTATGAAGGAAACCACTATCCTGGCCAGGAACCAGCGTTTGGAACGACACTTCGCTACCTGTTGCCTGCAATGCCTGGCCCACAAACACCTTTCCAGGTATTTCAATGTCGCCCAAAGGCAGTACATAATCCTTCACTTCGCTTAACTTACCGATGTTCACTGCTGTGAAATTCTTACCTTCTGTTGTTGTCTTTACAGTCTTCATAATCTTTATTGTATAATTAATTTTGTGTTTAATCGTTATTGTTCTGACGATGCAAAGGTATTGACAATCAATGGCATTCACAAGTAGGCACAACAAGGTGAGCCAGTTACCTATAAGTAAGTAATGCTGAAATATATCGAGTTACGCCTTTAAGTTTTAGCACTGTTTAACAATATAAGAACAAGCATTGCAAATGATAATAGTTACTTTTGTGCAGTAATGCAACTAAAAAACCCTATTAACATGAACAGAACAGAAGTACGTGACGCGCTTTTCCCTAATTGTCCCGTCCGAAATATACTATCTAGAGTGGGAGATAAGTGGTCGATGTTAGTGCTTTTCACCTTAGAAACAAATGGCAACCTGCGTTTCAAAGAGTTGCAACGCAACATCCCCGACATATCACAGAAAATGCTCACGGCTACTTTAAAGATGCTCGAAGGCGATGCACTTATTACCCGCGTTGCTTTTCCCGAAGTTCCGCCACGCGTAGAGTACTCGCTATCAGAAAAAGGAAAGAGCCTACTTCCACACATTAGCAACCTACTTGCGTGGGCAACCGAACACATGGGCGAAATTATTGAGTCGCGCCAACATTACCTCTTAAAGTAAGGAAAGCGTTTAAAGGTGAAAGAGTGAAAAGGTGAAAAGATGAAAAAGGGAAAAGGTGAAAAAGGGAAAAGGTGAAAAGGTGAAAAGGTGAAAAGGTGAAAAGGTGAAAAGGTGAAAAAATGGATAAGCCCATCAACTTATCAACTTGTACACTCATTGAAAACGTCTTGACTTATAATATTCCAATAAATTGAGAGGAGTTTGTTATCTCTGTGATGCCAATACAAGATAAGCTCTCCTCCCATATACGAAGTGCGGAGCAAACCAACTCACTGGCGTATAAACTCGTGAAAACCCAACAACTCCCTAACACATCAACTCACCAATTCACCAATTCACCAACTCACCAACTCACCAACTCACCACCTCACCACCTCATCAACTCATCAACGCATCAACTCATCAACTCATCAACTCATCAACTCATCAACTCATCAACTCACCAACTCACCAACTCACCAACTCACCAACTCACTAACTCAAAAACTTAAATTTCTATCTTTTATTTTACAAAGTTGCTCTAATTTTCACTCCATTCTAGCGAAAATATCGGTCATAAATCAGGTAAAAAGCCACTATTTCTAGCTTTTCACGCATCTCGTTTTGTCTATTTTTAAGACCAAAACCTGCATTTTGCACCATTTAGCCTTTCTAGTTTAGCTGCCAACTCGTAATTTTTCATGCCCAATTACCCGCTTTTAACCCCTAAAATGCCACTTTTTAATGGCTATTTTGTCCTTTTCGGCCATGTTTTCAATAACTCTAAAAGATATTATTTATACCATTACGATGTATTTTTATTCTTTTCGCCTCGCATTTAGCAGCATTTTGCACTGCATTTAGCATCAAAACGCACTGCGTTTAGCACCAAATTACAGTGCTTTTAGCAGCAAATAGCCCAAAAGCTGGTACAAATGGCGGTCATTTTAAATAAAAATTCATTTTGTCGTATTCACGGGTTACCCCCTTTTTGCATCAAATCCAACCTTCGCGAGAATCGATTTTTTGCGGAAAGGTGAACAATCGGTGGACAAAATGGGCACTCAGAATGTTAAATTCTCTACTAAAAATTAGACAAGAAAAACGATTATGCCACGTACAAGCGCATGGACAACAATATGGAAAGCACGTACACTTACTACCGCCAGTGCGAGCGGCTGCAGGCCAAACATTAAAAGTGAGG
This sequence comes from Prevotella sp. oral taxon 317 str. F0108, assembly GCF_000162415.1. Lineage (NCBI taxonomy): Bacteria > Pseudomonadati > Bacteroidota > Bacteroidia > Bacteroidales > Prevotellaceae > Prevotella > Prevotella sp. oral taxon 317. The sequence goes on from NZ_GG740072.1 coordinate 1,418,123, forward strand.
ACAACTTCGTAATTTAAGCTATGTATGGCGAGGGCGAGATTTACTTTTAAGTTAAATTGAAAAAATCAAGAAAACTAATATACCTTAAACATTCCTAGTTTACAGTAAGATTATCTAATTTATTCTAGAAGAGTGTTACCTTCGGGAAATTTAACCCAAATCCAACATTAGAGCCTATGCTGATTTTGTTTGATTGTTAAGCATAAGGTCTGTTTTATTCTTGAAGTCTTAGCGAGCTACGTCAAGAGAATAAAACAGGCAAGATGCCGACAAGCAAACGAAAGACGAACAGGAAGCGATGCATACAACTTAAAATTAATTGACAAGCAGTCTAATGCCCAATTGGGGTTTAACAAAAAAAACTGGTACGAACACCAAGACAGTATTCATACCAGTTAAAGATACGGAGTATTTTCTACATCAACTATAATTAACTGACAACATAGAAAAGCACTTTTGTGCATATACTCCCTTGTCTGATATATAAGTCAAATTCCTCCCTCCTAGAAGAACCATCGCTCCAATAATTTGGTTTAATTATAAGCTTACCATCGTTTATTTGAATATCGAAAATGTTACCGATAGATTTTATTTTTTCTCCTTCACAATATTCCGCACCTTTTGGCACGGGGATTTCTATTTTGCTACCAGCAGTATTCACCATACTTCCAATAACACTTCCTTTTGCAGGAAGAGTTCTAGAAGATACTTTAGACTTCACAAACTTAACAACAGCTCCTTTGGTCACGCCATTTTCCTTGATAGGCTCTTCCACTCTTAGTTTATAAAAGTCTGTTTCCAATGGGACGGCAAATGTTCCAGAAGGAAATTCTATTAAATCGGCATTCCTGAAAAAATGGTAACTGTGATTATATTGTACCGCAGCCGTCCGAACTCTGTTTTCCAAGTCGGCTTGCCACTTCGTATTTGACAAGGAAGTATTGCCAGCATCAACAATACACCAATAGCCATACTCCGACGTAAAATTACCCGCGTTGTCAATATAATATCCAGTACTCTCAAACAACGTTTTACCATTATCCTCATTCATCATGTTGAGGGTTGTGCTAAACACTTCCGACTCTTCATCGTCATTCTTGCTACTACATCCTGCTAAAAATAGAAGTAGCATTAACGGCATAAGTTTAAGCAATTTATCCATAATATAAGTTTTTAGTTGATAAAGTTATTGTTGGATATTTGCAAAGATACGAAGAAATTGATTTTCAACAAAGAAATACTTTTCCTTTTTGAGATTCCACAAATGTTCCATTATATTTCTTACAGGCACGACAGAGTTATATATAATTAATTCTCAAATAACTACATCGAGTAAACAACACATCATGCCCATCATTTGTTTAGTTACGCAACACCTTGCCACTCGTTAAAATTATCTAAATCAGCATGTTGTTGGTTCTCATCTACCAATCTTTTGTTATTTTTGTACCAATTATCGCCAATGCCCGTATAACGAGCCACGCGATGCCGCAAGAAGACAATGAACTAAAACCCAAACCCGATATTTTTTCTAACTGGAATAGACAGATGAAACATCTTAAATTCTTGGCCGTGGCAGCCTTGATGTTGCTTGCTGCAACAAATGCCGAGGCCAAACAAAACAAGCAAACAAAAACTACGCGTAACACTTTCGCCATCGCCGATGGCCAATTCGTTTACAACGGTAAGCCCATGCAATTGCATTCGGGCGAGATGCACTATGCCCGCGTGCCTGCCCCTTATTGGCGTCACCGAATGAAAATGATGAAGGCAATGGGCCTGAACGCTGTTGCCACATACGTGTTTTGGAACTATCACGAAACAGAACCTGGCAAGTGGGATTGGAAAACGGGAAACCGCAACCTGCGACAGTTTGTTAAGACGGCAGCCGAAGAAGGCATGCTGGTTATTCTAAGGCCTGGTCCCTATTGCTGTGCAGAATGGGAGTTTGGCGGCTACCCTTGGTGGTTGTCTAAGGCTAAGGGCTTGGTGATACGCGCCGACAATCAGCCATTCCTCGATTCGTGCCGTGTTTACATCAACCAATTGGCCTCGCAGATGCGCGACTTACAGATAACCAAGGGCGGACCAATCATTATGGTGCAGGCCGAAAACGAGTTCGGTTCGTATGTAGCACAACGCAAAGACATACCCTTGGAAACCCATCGTGCTTATAGTGCCAAGATTAAGCAGCAATTGCTCGATGCGGGTTTCGATGTTCCCTTGTTCACGTCAGACGGAAGTTGGCTTTTCAAGGGCGGTACGATAGAGGGCGCACTGCCAACAGCCAACGGAGAGAGCGACATCGAGAAACTTAAAAAGGTGGTAAACGAATATAATGGCGGCAAAGGTCCGTACATGGTAGCCGAGTTCTACCCCGGATGGCTGTCGCATTGGGCAGAGCCTTTTCCACAAGTAAGCACCGAGTCGATAGTGAAACAAACCGCCAAGTATCTTGAAAATGGCATCAGCTTTAACTATTATATGGTGCATGGCGGAACAAACTTCGGCTTTACGTCGGGTGCCAACTACACCACCGCCACCAACTTGCAGCCCGACCTCACCTCGTACGACTACGATGCACCCATCAGCGAGGCTGGTTGGAACACGCCTAAATATGATGCCCTGCGCGCATTGATGATAAAGAACGTTAAGTATAACGTGCCTGCCGTGCCCCAACGCATTCCCGTTATAGCCATTCCCAACATCAAGCTGAACAAGAGTGCCGACGTGTTGAACCTGCTTACCAAGGGTAAAGCCGTTGAAAGCGATAAGCCACTTACCTTTGAAGACCTGAACCAAGGGCATGGCTACGTGCTATATAGAAGACACTTTAACCAACCCATCGGCGGAATGCTGAAAGTTGCCGGCTTGGCCGACTACGCTTTGGTTTACGTAAACGGCCAGAAGGTGGGCGAACTAGACCGCGTTAGCGATGTAGACAGCATCGAGATAAACGTTCCATTCAACGGCGTGCTCGACATCTTGGTTGAAAACATGGGCCGAATAAACTACGGTGCACGTATCACCCAAAGCATCAAGGGTATTAATGGCCCTGTGGTTATCGACGGAAACGAGATAACGGGCAACTGGCAGATGTACAAACTGCCCATGAACGAGGTTCCCGACGTTAACGCCTTGCCTACGGCCAACAACAAGGGGCTGCCTACACTCTATTCGGGAACGTTCAACCTAGACACCACGGGCGATACGTTCCTCAACATGGAGACATGGGGTAAGGGCATCGTATTTGTTAACGGCATTAATCTTGGCCGCTATTGGAAACGCGGACCGCAACAAACGCTCTACCTTCCCGGTTGTTTCTTAAAGAAGGGAGAAAACAAGATTGTGGTGTTCGAACAGCAAAACGACACGCCTCAGACAAGCGTTGCCGGACAAACCACACCCATATTACAAAAGTTGGTGAAGTAAACGGCACGCCCCAAAAGCTATTTTAACAGGGCGCATCGTACGTATCTTTTACCACTATAATAACGAAAATGCGTGAGTTCGACGGGTTCGTACTCACGCATTTCCTTATCAGCGGTCAAGTAGTTGCACATTTTAATATAAATTTCGGCCTTAATCTGTTGACAAATGATAAATTATTGCTACTTTTGCACTAAATAGGCTGTGTTCGCAAAGGCCACACAAGCATGTCTTGCAGGCACTAGCGTAAACGCCACACATACATCTACATTGACATAACAACATTGATGACCACTGCCGACTTAACGCGCACACTTACCCATATCGCGGAAGAGCTTTCTGATGCCAAGGCATTGAAAGGCATTTTTCACCAACACAAGGATGGAAACCCTATCCCTTCGGGAGAGGTTCTCAAAAAGATTGTGGACTTGCTGCGTGCCATTATCTTCCCTGGATATTACGGCAAGTCTACCGTTAACTCGCGCACCATCAAGTTTCATGTTGGTGTTAATGTAGAAAAACTCAACCAACTTCTTACCGACCAGATACAGGCAGGCCTCTGCTTTGCCAGCTGCGACGGCTGCGATGCAAGCGACACCGCCACCGACATGCGCTGCACAGCCGAAGATATGGCCATGAACCTGATTAAAAGGCTGCCTGCCGTGCGCCAAATGCTGGCTGCCGACGTGGCTGCGATATACAACGGCGACCCAGCAGCAGGCAGTTTCGGCGAGATTATATCGTGCTATCCATCCATCAAGGCATTGGTTAACTATCGCATTGCGCACGAATTGCTGCTTATGGGCGTGCCACTGATACCGCGAATGCTAACCGAAATGGCGCATTCGGAAACGGGAATAGACATACACCCCGCTGCACAGATTGGCCAACACTTTGCCATCGACCACGGTACGGGCGTTGTTATCGGGGCTACCTGCATCATCGGCAACAACGTTAAGCTGTATCAAGGCGTTACGCTAGGCGCACGAAGTTTTCCAAAAGACGAAGACGGCAACCCCATCAAGGGCATAGCCCGACACCCGATATTGGAAGACGATGTGGTGGTTTACTCTAATGCCACCATCCTAGGCCGTGTAACCATCGGCAAAGGCAGCGTGGTGGGCGCCAATGTGTGGGTAACAGAAGACGTGGAACCTAACACGCACATATTTAAGAAAACGAAATAACAACAACTATATACAATGGAATTCGAACTCATAGCCAAAACTTTCATGGGCCTGGAACCCGTTTTGGCCAAGGAGCTTACCCAAATGGGGGCAAACAACGTACAAATTGGCAGGCGTATGGTGTCGTTTACGGGCGACAAAGAAATGATGTATCGCGCCAATTTCCAACTGCACACGGCCATAAGGATTTTAAAACCCATTGCCAAATTCAAGGCAAGGTCGGCCGACGACGTGTACGAGGAGATACAAAAGATTGATTGGAGCAAGCATATCGAGGAAGGAAAGACTTTCTCGGTCGACTCTGTGGTGTACTCGGAAGAGTTCCGCAACTCGCGTTTCGTTACCTATAAGGTGAAAGACGCCATCGTGGACCAGTTTCGCCAACGCACGGGCAAACGCCCCAACATATCGGTGAGCAACCCAGACATACGTTTGAACATCCACATTGCCGAGTACGACTGTACGCTATCGCTCGATTCGAGTGGCGAAAGTCTGCATCGCCGCGGTTACAGGCAAGAGTCGGTGGAGGCTCCGCTTAACGAAGTGTTGGCCGCCGGTATGATATTGATGACGGGCTGGCAAGGCGAAACCGACTTTATCGACCCCATGTGCGGGTCGGGAACGCTCGTGGTAGAGGCCGCACTTATCGCTCGCAACATCTCGCCAGGCGTTTTCCGCAAGAGCTACGCTTTCGAAAAGTGGCCCGACTTCGACCAAGAGCTGTTCGACAACATCTATAACGACGACAGCAACGAACGCGAATTTAACCACCACATCTATGGTTACGACGTAGATATGAAGGCTGTGAACACGGCACGACTAAACGTTCGCGCATCGGGACTTACCAAAGACATCACCATTGAGCAAGCCGACTTCAAGGATTTCAAGAAACCAGAGAACAAAAGCATACTCGTTACCAATCCGCCTTACGGCGAACGCATCTCTACACCCAACCTTCTTGGGACATATAAGATGATTGGAGAGAGGCTTAAACACCAATTCATGGGCAACGATGCGTGGGTGTTGAGCTATCGCGAGGAGTGTTTCGACCAGATTGGACTGAAACCATCCATCAAAATTCCCGTATACAACGGGTCGTTGGAGTGCGAATTTCGCAAGTATGCCATATTCGACGGGTCGTTAAAAGACTTCCGCCAAGAGGGTGGCGTGGTGAAAACCGACGAAGAAAAGCGCCAAATGGCCGAGAAAAACAGGTTTAAGAAGAACCGCGAATTTAAGAAAAGGCTGGACGACGACGGTTCGCAAGACACCGACGACATACGTTCGTACACCTTTAAAAACCACTTCGCGCACACCGAGGAGCGCAACGAAGAACGCAAACGCAGACGAACGACATCGTATGCCGACCGCGATGACAAGCGTGGTGGCCGTTCGTTCGAGCGCGGCGGCAAGCCCTTCGCAGGCAAAGGCAAAGACTTTAACCGCAAGGGAAAGAGCTTTGAGCGCACAGACAAGCGCGGAGGAAAGAACTTTGGACGTAATTCTGCTAACTTTATAGACCATGACGATTAAACAACTTATCGTGGGAGCGATGCTCTCAACAATGATTTTCGCACCGCAAAGTATGTCGGCACAGAAACTATTCACACTGGAAGACCTTAATTATGGTGGTAACAACTTCCATAACATGGTGCCCCAAAACCGCTACACCGCATGGTGGGGCGACCAACTGGTGCGTACCGATGCGGAGTTTTGCGCACTGATAGACAAGAACACGGGCAAAGAAACCCGCCTGTTCAGCCTAGACGACGTGAACCAATGGGTTGAATCGGCTGGCAACATCAAGGTGCGTTCGTTCTATCACGCCACTTTCCCCTACCCCAATCAGCCGCTCGTGCTGCTCAACGCAAGCAAAACGCGCATGCTGGTGAACTGGAAAACCAAACAGCTGGTATGGAAACAAGATACGAAAGATGAGAGTTCTGCCGATTGGAACGCCCAATCGCGCGCCGTTGCCTTTGTTAAAGGCGACAATCTCTACGTATGTAACGCCCAAGGAACACATAAACAACTGACGAAAGACGGTAGTCGCGACATCGTTTACGGACAAAGCGTGCACCGCGACGAGTTCGGCATATATAAAGGAACGTTTTGGAGCAACGACGGACAAAAGCTGGCGTTTTACAGAATGGACCAATCGATGGTGGCCGACTATCCTTTGGTAGACATCGACACACGTATTGCCACCGAAACACCCATTCGTTATCCTATGGCTGGCGAGAAGTCGCACCTCGTAACCGTGGGAATATACGACTTGAAGACGGATAAGACTGTGTATCTCAACACAGGCGACCCCACAGACAGGTATTTTACCAATATCGCTTGGTCGCCCGACGGCAAGCTGATATACCTTATCGAACTGAATAGAGCACAAAACCACTACTCGCTAGATGCTTACGACGCTACAACGGGAAACAAAACGGCCACGCTCTACACCGAATCGAGCGACAAGTACGTGCATCCCATGCACGCCATCACGTTTCTGCCCTGGGACAACAGCCGCTTTATACTGCAAAGCGAGAAAGACGGATACAACCATTTGTACCTGTTCGACACTAGCGGAAAGCAAATTAAGCAACTTACAACGGGCAAATGGATTGTGGTTGACCTGATGGGATTTAACGCGAAGACCAAAGAGGCCATCATACTTTCTACCGAGGCCAGTCCTATTCAGAACAATCTCTACGCCGTTAACCTACAAACGGGCGCACGCCGACTGCTGGATAACGGCAAGGGATGCCATGCCAACACCACTGGCGAAGGCGGTTCGCACAAGATAGCACTAAGTCCTTCGGGGCAATGGATACTCGACAGCTACACCGAACCCACCGTTCCACGCAACATCGACATCGTGAACGTGGCCTCGGCAAAGGCAACTCGCTACTTCACTGCCGACAATCCTTGGAAGGGTTACACCGTTCCCGAATACTCGTGTGGCACAATCAAAGCAGCCGACGGCACCACCGACTTGTATTATCGCATGGTGAAACCCACCAATTTCGACCCGAACAAGAAATACCCCACCATCATTTACGTGTACGGAGGGCCAGGAGTACGCAACGTTGAGGCACGTTGGCACTTTTGGTCGCGTGGTTGGGAAACCTATATGGCACAGAAAGGCTACCTGCTTTTCATTCTCGACAACCGCGGAAGTAGTGCACGAGGTCTCGCATTCGAGCAGGCCACGTTCCATCATCTTGGCGTAGAAGAGGTGAAAGACCAAATGAAAGGTGTGGAATATCTCACCTCCTTACCCTACGTAGACAAGGACCGCATGGGCGTACATGGATGGAGTTTCGGCGGATTTATGACCACCAACCTCATCACCACCCACCCCGAAGTGTTCAAAGTAGGCGTTGCTGGCGGTCCTGTTATCGATTGGAAGTGGTACGAAGTGATGTATGGCGAACGCTATATGGGTACGCCACAGAACAATCCCAAGGGCTATGCCGAGAGCAGTTTGCTGCCAAAGGCTAAGAACTTAAAAGGAAAACTGCAAATAATAACAGGCATGAACGACCCCGTTGTGGTGCCGCAACACTGCCTGAACTTCTTGCAAGAGTGCATCAAAGTGGGCACACAGCCCGACTTCTTTGTGTATCCGGGCGAGCCACACAACATGCGCGGACACCAAAGCACCCACTTGCACGAACGTATTTCACAATATTTTGACGATTATCTAAAATAAAACGGATGAACATTTTACTGTTGGGAAGTGGCGGAAGAGAACACGCGCTTGCCTGGAAGATAGCACAAAGCAGCAAAGTTAGCAAGCTTTTCATCGCCCCCGGCAATGCAGGAACAGCCACAGTGGGCCAAAACGTGGACATCAACGCCAACGATTTCGATGCCTTAAAGCGTTTCGCGCTCGACAACGACGTGCAGATGGTGGTGGTAGGACCAGAAGACCCACTGGTGAACGGCATCTACGACGACTTCAAGAACGATGCTCGCACGACTCATATTCCCGTCATCGGCCCATCGCGACAAGGCGCAACACTCGAAGGCAGCAAAGACTTCGCCAAGGCTTTCATGGCCAGACACGCCATACCCACAGCGCGTTACAAAACCATTACCGCACAAAACATCGACGAAGGATTGGCTTTTCTCGAAGAACTAAAAGCCCCCTACGTGCTGAAAGCCGACGGATTGTGCGCCGGTAAGGGCGTACTTATCTTGCCAACACTGCAAGAGGCGAAGTCCGAATTGCGCCACATGCTCGACGGTATGTTTGGAAACGCCTCGGCATCCGTAGTTGTCGAAGAGTTTCTCAGCGGCATAGAATGCTCTGTTTTCGTGCTTACCGACGGCAAAGACTATCAAATCTTGCCCGAGGCTAAGGACTATAAGCGCATTGGCGAACACGACACAGGCCTCAACACGGGCGGCATGGGCAGCGTTAGTCCTGTGCCTTTCGCCACCCCAGAGTGGATGAAGAAAGTGGAAGAGCGCATCATTCGCCCCACGATAAACGGATTGGCCGAAGAGGGAATAGACTATAAGGGTTTCATTTTCTTCGGACTTATCAACGTGGAAGGCAACCCAATGGTTATCGAATACAACTGCCGAATGGGCGACCCCGAAACGGAAAGCGTGATGCTTAGGCTCAAAACCGACATCGTTGACCTCTTCGAGGGCGTGGCGCAGGGCAACATCGCTAGCCGAAATGTAGCTTTCGACGAGCGTGCTGCCGTCTGTGTGATGCTCGTTAGCGGTGGTTATCCCCAAGAATATGCCAAGGGTTATCCCATCGAGGGCATCGAAAACGTGGCAGAAAGCATCGTGTTCCACAGCGGAACAGCCATTAAAGACGGCCTGCTTGTTACCAACGGCGGGCGCGTTTTGGCGGTTAGCTCGTATGGAAAAGACAAGGCCGAGGCACTACAAAAAAGCTTCGAGTCGGCAAATGCCATCCGTTTCACCGACAAATATTTCAGAAAAGACATCGGTCAAGACCTGTAACAACCACCTCGCCCCTAGCGAGAAACGTACAGCAAAAGCCCTATCAGGGGTTCGAACACCGCCATGTGGCGCAACGAACGATAGGCAACCGGCGGCCAACAACCGCCAGTAACATATAGATATGGTAGTAAAGAGATTACAAAACAAGATTGCGGAAAGCAGGATGACACTCTCCTTCACGGCCGTTTACGCCGTGTTGGTGTTCTTGGCAAGCGGACTAGTGGGCAAAAACCTCTGGTTCGAGTTCGCATGCTTGGCCGTTTCCACCTACCTCATGGTAGAGTTCAACAACGTCAATGCCCTGTTAAGGGTTTATAGCCGCATGATTTCGTGCGCCTTCCTTGTGCTGGCGTGCGCGGCCAACTATCTTTTTGCCTCGCCGTCGGCCGCCTTGGTGCAAGCCTGTTTCGCAGCTTTCTATCTCATTGTGTTCAATGCCTACCAAGAACGAACGGCATCGGGCGTAACCTTCTACGCCTATTTGTTCATTGGCGTGGCCTCAACCGTGTTCGTTCAAATTCTCTTCTTCGTGCCATTGCTATGGATTTTGCACGCCACCAACGTGTTGTCCATGAGTTGGCGCAACTTCTGGGCATCCGTTCTGGGACTAATCGCCCCCTATTGGTTCGTTGGTGCTTACTTGGTTTACACCGGTCAGCCCGAAGTTTTCGTGCAACACTTCACCGACTTGGCCCTCTTCGCCCCTCTATTCCAGTATCAAGAGATAGACCACAACCGCATCGCCACCTTCCTTTTCGTTGCGCTTGTGTCGCTGATAGGCATTGTGCACTACTTGCGAAGTAGCAGAAACGACAAGATACGCAACCGCATGATTTACGAAATGGTGATAGTGGTAGACCTCTTCACCATTGCCTGCATCGTGTTGCAACCCCAACACGCCGACAACCTGCTGCCCATACTCATCATTAACACGGCAGCACTCATCGGACACTTTATTACACTCACCCGAACGGCAGCCACCAACATCGTATTTTGCGTGTTATGGCTTGCCTCAATCTTACTCACCGTCTGCAACTTATGGATTCCCTTATAGCCCTACTCATCAATTACGGATATTGGGGCATGTTTCTTTCTGCCGTCTTGGCTGGCAGTGTTATCCCATTCAGTAGCGAGGCCGTTATGGTTGGCCTGCAAGCTGCTGGCTTAGATGCGTGGCCGCTCATATTATATGGCACCGCAGGCAACGTCATTGGCGGCATGATAAACTATGGCGTGGGCCGAATGGGGCGTACAGACTGGATTGAAAAGTACCTGCACGTGAAGAAAGAGAAACTCCAACGAGCCGAAAACTTCATGGCAGGAAGGGGTGCATGGATGGGCTTTTTCGCCTTTCTGCCCATCCTTGGCAGTGCCATAACCGTGGTGTTAGGCCTTATGCGCGCAAACGTAGCCATCACCGTGACTAGCATGACAATAGGAAAATTCATTCGCTTTGCCTTACTTGTGTTTGGCGCAAGCTTCTTACTTTAAATGCTTATGTACAAGAAAATTTCCCTTTTCTTCGCTTTCGCAGTTCTGTTGCTCGCCTCTTGCACCATGGTTAAAGGCGGAAGCAAGCGCACTGTGATGGTAACCATCGAGCCGTTGAGATATTTTGTCGAGGCTATTGCAGGCAATAGGTTCGACGTTAAGACGATGGTACCCATCGGCGGAAACCCAGAAACCTACGAGCCTACCGCGCAACAGATGGTAGAACTATCGCATAGCGACCTCTATGTAAAGGTGGGTAGCATCGGATTTGAGCAGACTTGGATGAAAAGACTGAAAGCAAACGCCCCGCATACCATCATCATCGACTCGTCCGAAGGCATCGAACCCATCGAAAGTACCGACGGCGTACCCGACCCACACACGTGGATGAGCTGCAAAAACGCGGCCATCATCGCCCAAAACATCTATAAGGCGTTGCTGCAAATAGACAAGGAAGACAGCCTTTACTACAAGGCGAACCTCGAAACGCTGCTCGCAAAGATTGAAGAGACCAGCAATCAAATTCGAGAGAACCTCACCAGAGAGAAGAGCACCACCTTCCTTATCTACCACCCCATACTCACTTACTACGCCAGCGAGTTCGACTTGCACCAAATTTACATTGAAGACGAGGGGCGCGAACCCTCTGCCGCGCAGATAAAAGACATTATCAACAGCGCGAAAGCCAGTCAGGTGCGTGTGCTTTTCATGCAAAAAGAATTTGCCAACCGCAACTCGGAAACCATCGCAAACGCAGTGGGAGCCGAAGTAATTGAGTTTAACCCACTGGCTTACAACTGGGAAAAAGAAATGATAAAGGTAGCCAAATCGCTGAAATGACCGCACCGAAACAACCCATCATCAAAATTGAACACGTGTTTGCAGGCTATGAAGAGAAAGTAGCCCTGCAAGATGTGTCGCTGGAAGTGTTCGATCACGACTTCCTTGGCGTCATCGGGCCTAACGGTGGCGGCAAAACCACCCTCATGCGCGTTATTCTCGGCATGATGAAACCCTTCTCCGGCAAGGTTTCTTACTTCCGAAATGGGGTTCAAGTGCCCGAACTCACCATCGGTTACTTGCCTCAATACAACGACATCGACCGCCAATTCCCCATCGCCGTTGAAGAAGTGGTGCTGTCGGGACTTAGTAGACAAAAGAAACTTTTCGCCCCTTTCGATGCCAATCACAAACAACAGGTGGCACAAACGCTCGAAAAGTTGGGTATGGAAGACTTCGCCAAACGCCCCATTGGGTCGCTCAGCGGCGGACAATTGCAACGTGTGTTGCTGGCACGCGCCATCGTTTCGCGCCCCGAAGTGGTGGTGTTAGACGAACCGAACACCTATATAGACAAGCGTTTTCAGGAGCAAATGTACCAAATGCTCGACGTCATCAACCACGACTGCGCCATCATCATCGTAAGCCACGACGTTGGAACCATCCTCCAAAACGTGAAAGCCGTTGCTTGTGTCAACCGAACGCTGCACTATCACGACACACCAGAGATTTCGAGCGACGAGTTGAGCGAACATTTCGGTTGCCCCATCGAGCTGCTAGGGCATGGCCGCATGCCCCACCGCGTGCTGAAAGCACACGAAGACTAGCAGGCGGCAGAAACAAATCAAGGTATGTTGCCAAAACAAAGGAAGAGGCGAACGTTTTTCGACAAGCCACAGTTCAATTCAGAGATAGATAACTGCCGTGCCAACGCATAAGCTTGTTAGCTTATCTTCTTGTCTCCCCCCAACTTGTTAACTCCCAAGCTTGTCAACTCCCGAACTTGTCAACTCGTCAACTCCCCACTAAATATTTATCCACACCCCATACAATAAAATGCAACACAAGGCGTTACTTCTATATAAACTATTAATAATATGGTAATATCGCCTATGAAGTATTTTACACCCGAAGAGCTTAAACCCTCAGAAAAAACCCTTAACATGATCAGGCAGATAGCCCATTGTTATAAATCCATACAGGTAAATGGCCAACGTTACACCATTTGCCTAAACTAAACGCATGATGAAAAAGCCACTGATAGCCCCCTCCTTGCTCTCGGCCGACTTCTTAAACCTTAACGCCGAGGTGCAAATGATTAACGAAAGCGAAGCCGACTGGTTGCACATGGACGTGATGGACGGCACATTTGTACCCAACATATCGTTCGGTTTCCCTGTTCTAGATGCCGTTGGCAAGGCTTGTAAAAAGCCTATGGACGTGCATTTCATGATTGTGCACCCCGAAAACTACATCGAACAGACGGCAAAGGCTGGCGCAATGCTCATGTGCGTGCACCAAGAGGCATGCGTGCACCTGCACCGAACTGTTGCCAAAATACACGAAACGGGCATGAAAGCAGGCGTGGCACTCAACCCGTCTACACCCGTAAACGTGCTAGAAGACATCATCAACGACGTCGACCTGGTTTTACTGATGAGCGTAAACCCTGGTTTCGGCGGTCAGAAGTTCATCGAAAACACCCTTAACAAGGTAAAACGCCTACGCCAACTTATCGACAGCACAGGCAGCAAAGCCCTTATCGAGGTAGATGGCGGCGTGCAAGCGCAAACGGCTCCCTTGCTTATTGAGGCCGGTGCAGACGTGCTTGTGGCAGGCAACTACGTGTTTAAGTCGGCCAACCCCAAAGAAACCATTCACCAGCTGAAAAGCCTGTAAGCCTGTTTCGGGGCAACTTTTCCATCACCAAGCGGCGTTATCAGTGCGCACATGGCAAGCCCATAATGTGGTAGGCATGTGCCCATTATGCCCCATACAGGCACAACACAATATCAGAGGGATGCCCAAGCGGTGCATCCCTCTTTGCATTTTAAGCCCCACTCCACGGCATCGGCATAGTCAGCAAACACCTTTCTGCAACAAACAAATGGCTCTGCGCATAAGGCTTTTCCATGCAATTATCGTAACTTTGCACGCGTTATGCTCATCATCTTAACCATACTCGCATATTTTGGCTTGCTCCTTATATTTAGCAGGCTTACCTCTCGGCGTGCCGACAACGCCACTTTTTTTCGTGCCAACAAACGTTCGCCTTGGTATATGGTGGCCTTTGGCATGGTTGGCGCATCCATTTCGGGCGTTACTTTCGTTTCCGTTCCAGGCATGGTCAATGTCATTGGCATGACCTACATGCAAACTTGCTTAGGTTTCATCGTGGGATATTTTGCCGTAGCCTTCCTACTCCTCCCCGTTTACTACAAGTTAAACCTCACCACCATCTACACCTACTTAGACAAAAGGCTCGGTTTGTCGGCCTATCGCACGGGCGCGGGCTTTTTCATCCTGTCTAAAATTTCTGGTGCGGCCGTGCGTTTCTATGTAGTTTGCATGCTATTGCAACGCTTTGTGCTCGATGCCTTAGGCATTCCCTTTGCCTTAACCGTGCTTACGATGGTGGCCTTGATATGGCTTTACACGCGCAAAGGCGGCATCAACACCCTTGTTTGGACAGACACCTTCCAAACCTTTTGCATGTTTACTGCCCTCATCCTCATTATTTGGCAAGTTATTGGCGCACTAGGCATGTCGCCAACAGAGGCCATACAGGCCGTTGCTGCCGACGAAAGAAGTAGGATGTTCGTGCTAGACGATTGGGTTTCAAAACAAAACTTCTGGAAACAGTTTATCAGTGGTGCCTTCATCGTAGTGGTGATGACCGGACTCGACCAAGACATGATGCAGAAAAACCTAACATGCAAAACCCTCCGCGAGGCCCAAAAAGACATGTGCACCTATGGTTTCGCCTTCGTACCGGCCAATTTGCTGTTCCTTGCCCTTGGCGTATTGCTCTCCATGTTGGCCGTTCAGCGAGGTGTGCCGCTACCCGACATGGGCGACGAGCTGTTACCCCTCTTCGCTGCCAGCGGTTCGTTGGGCACACTGGTGGTTGTGTTATTCACCATCGGCATTGTGGCCGCATCTTTCAGCAGTGCCGACTCTGCACTCACCGCCCTAACCACCTCGTTTTGCATTGACATCTGCGGCAAACCCAACGACGAGCGTCTGCGCAAGCGCGCCCACCTAGGCATGGCGGCCGTATTTGCACTCTTCATCCTCTTTTTCCGCGCTGTAAACTCCACCTCGATGCTCGATGCCATATACATTCTCTGCTCGTACACCTACGGCCCATTGCTCGGACTGTTCGCCTACGCGCTATTCACTCGGCGCAACGTTGGCGGCAAGTGGGTGTTGCCCGTATGTTTGGCCGCTCCTCTACTCTGTTTCGTCGTCGAAACCCTCACGCAGCAGTTCTCCACCTACCGCTTTGGCTACGAACTTTTGATGCTCAACGGCGCACTAACTTTCATCGGTTTATGGCTCACAGGCAACAACGAGGTGCCAAACCGACAAAAAAACAGCATATTTTCAACACCCCTTTAAACCTTTAACGCCAATAGGCGTCAAAGCATTAAACGACAGAGGACGAAAATAGGCAAGCGCGCCCCCGCTTTCCACAATCGTGTGGGAACGAGGCCAACGCACTGCCCCACAGACAAGCCGGCTTGCGAAGAGGCTCGTGGCGCGTCGCGTCGCACCATTTGTTTAGGCAGGTCGCTGCGAATAGTTTCCGCATATCCTACCCTTACAAGGCCATTCCCTGCCGGAGTTTGCATCAACCGATGCAGACTAGTCTTCTAGCTTGTTGGCTTGTCTTTTCGTTTTATCAATGTCGGCGTTTCTATTAATTACCTTTGATGGCTTATCGAGTTTTAGCAGATCACGTTGCGCTTACCTTTAAAGAGGCAAGCGAAAAGCGCCCGTAAAAGCCATTAAACAGCGGCTGCACACAACGAACTTGTAGCTTGGTGCGGTTTTCAGGACACGACATAAATGCTTAAAACAACTCCCATCATGGAACAAACCGAACATTCGGCCGATGCCAATCAACAGCCTTTCAGCGTTCCAGAAGGTTATTTCGACAGCCTACCACCTGCTGTAATGCAAAAAATAGACGGCCAAAACGAGCAAGCTGCCCCCAAGCGGCGCACCCCTCGGCTGCTACGCCCCATTTACATTGCGGCGGCAAGCCTTTGTGCAGCCATATTTGGAGTTGCCGTATATTTGGGTTCAGCCCCCCAATCGCCGTCTGGCACCACGCCTGTACCCCCACATCCCACCATCGCCACCATCATAAACAGTGCCGATAAAGATGCTGTGGCCGACTATACGATGATGGATAACGAAGACATATACGTACATTATTCCGAAATATAAGCTGAAATGAAAAAATCTCTACTTACATTACTGTTTGCATTTGCAGCCATAAGCATGGTGGCGCATCCGCCACACAAGTTCGACCCTGAGCAGTTTCAAGCCGAACTAGAAAAATTCATCACCGCCGAAGTGTCGCTCTCGCAAGCCGAAAGCGCGGCTTTCTTCCCTGTTTATCGCGAGTTGCGTAAAAAACAGCGCAACATATTCAAACAAATTAAACACTATAAGCACGTTAACCCCACCGACAACAAGGCGGCTGCCGAGGCCATTAAACAGCAAGACAAGCTGGAATTGGAAATGAAAGAGTTGCTGAAAGACTACCACAACAAGTTTATGACCTTGTTGCCTGCCACTACGGTCTTTCAAATTCTTAAAGCCGAAGACAAGTTTCACAGGCAATTGTTTAAAGGCAAGAAATAGTACCTAACGGCCCCAAAGCCATAACTGATGGTGAACATCAACCAGAAACGCAAGCCATGCTCCGAGAAAGAGCGCGGCTTGCGTTTGTGTTTAGACTCGATTAGCGTTAGGTTGCATAAGTCCAGTCACTATCGTCAGGTTTAATTCAAGCAAACAAAGGCTTAAACTCCCAACCAACATGTCCTTCCAAAACCAACCACCTTCTACTATAACAAGCTCGCAAACGAGGCAGCTCATTAACTCAACAACTTAGAAACAGATGAACTTAATAACTCATGAACTCGCAAACTAAGCAACTCATAAACTCAACAACTTAGAAACTGACGAACTTAATAACTCATGAACTCGCAAACGAACCAACTCATAAACTCAACAACTTAAAAACTTAAAAGCTTTCGCCATACTTTACAAAACACACTTCGTTCACCACCTACTTCTAGGGAGAAAAAGGGTGAAAAAGCATGCAATTAACCACGTTTTTCAGCCTTGCACAATTTATTTTTAGTCCATTTTTGCGAACAACACCTGCATTTTGCACCATTTAGCCTTTCTAGTTTGGTTGAAGGCCCGTAATCTTTAATGCCCGATAACCTGCTTTTAGCCACTAAAAAACCACTTTTTAATGCCCATTTTGTCCTTTTAAGGCCTGTGGTTGATGGCTCAAGAGGGTTATATTTATACAATTGCAGTGGAATTTCTATACTTTTTGTCGCGCATTTAGCGGCATTTTACCCTGCGTTTTGCACCAAAACGCACTGCGTTTTGCACCAAAATGCCTTGCGTTTAGCACCAAAACGCAGTGCATTTAGCAGCATATTGCACTGCATTTAGCAGCAAATCGCCCAAAATATGGTGCAAATGGCTGTTCTTTTAAATAAAAATTCATTTTACCGCATTCACAAACTACCCCCATTTGCATCAAAAGCATCCTTCGCGAGAATTGATTTTTTGCGGTCGGGTTGGCGGTTGGCGGATAAAAAGGCAGTCATAATGTTAAAATTCTTACTAAAAAGCAGACAAAAACTGATGGGTTGACAAGGTGACATGGGGTAGATGGGCAGTTGACAAGGTGATGAAGTAACAAGCAGTCGGGCAAACAAAGTAATAGTCGCAGCCATATTTCACCATCATCAGTTGACAAGTTGCCATACCAACAACGCTGTAAACAGCTATCTATCAATGGGCTTACACAATCCAATAAAACGGACTAATATTTACGAAGAAAAGAAGATAAAGTTATTCAAAACAAGAAACTAAAACCACAACAAAACACAACAAGTTTCCAAAACAAAAATATAAAACGCTGATAGTCAATCGTTTGACAAATATTAACGCGTTAAAAGTTATCCAAAACGAACAACCTATTGATATTTAAAGTATCTTTGCAGCAATAATTCAACAACAAAATAACGAACCTAATAATACACCCTCACGAGAATGATACAGACAGTTGTAAAGAGAGACGGACGCATTGTGGGCTTTAACGAGCAAAAGATAATGGCCGCCGTACGCAAAGCGATGCTCCACACCGACAAAGGCGAAGACGAAAGATTGGTTCAGCAGATTGCAGACCGCATCGGATTTGTGGGAAAACCGCAAATGACGGTGGAAGACATCCAAAACCAAGTGGAGATGGAACTGATGAAGAGTAGCCGCAAAGATGTGGCTAGGGCTTACATTTCCTATCGAAACCAACGCAGCGTGGCCAGAAAGGCCAAAACGCGCGACGTGTTTTTGGAGATTATCAACGTGAAAAATAACGACATTACGCGCGAAAACGCCAACATGAACGCTGATACGCCAGCCGGAATGATGATGAAGTTTTCGAGCGAAACCACTAAGCCATTCGTTGACGACTATCTGCTGAGCGAAGAAAGCAGGGAGGCCGTAAGTCAAAACAGATTGCACATACACGACAAGGACTATTACCCAACCAAGTCGCTTACCTGCTGTCAGCACCCGCTGGACCACATTTTGGAACGTGGTTTCTCGGCCGGACACGGCTCGTCGCGTGCTGCCAAGCGTATCGAAACGGCCAGTGTGTTGGCTTGCATCTCGCTGGAAACAGCGCAAAACGAGATGCACGGCGGACAGGCTATCCCCGCTTTCGACTTTTATCTCGCCCCCTACGTTCGTGCCAGTTTCGTAGAAGAGGTCAAGGCCTTGGAGGAGCTTACGGGCGAAAACTATGCGCATATATATAATAAGGAGATTAACGACTATCTGAAAAAGCCGCTCGACGGGCTTGAAGGCGAAGCGCGCATCGTGCAACATGCCGTCAATAAGACCGTGGCCCGCGTGCACCAAGCTATGGAGGCCTTCATTCACAACATGAATACCATCCACTCGCGCGGTGGAAACCAAGTGGTATTCTCGTCGATTAACTATGGTACCGACACTTCGGCAGAGGGCCGTTGCGTTATCCGCGAATTGCTGAACAGCACCTACGACGGCGTTGGAAACGGCGAAACAGCCATCTTCCCCATACAGATATGGAAGAAAAAACGCGGCGTAAACTATCTGCCTTCCGACCCCAACTACGATCTTTATTGTCTGGCATGCAAGGTTACGGCACGACGCTTCTTCCCTAACTTCCTCAACTTAGACGCCACCTTCAACCAAAGCGAGTCATGGAAGGCCGACGACCCTAAGCGTTACATGCACGAAGTGGCTACGATGGGCTGCCGAACACGCGTTTTTGAGAACAAGTACGGCATGAAGACCTCGGTGGGAAGAGGCAACCTGTCGTTCTCTACCATCAACATTGTGCGATTGGCCATCGAGTGTATGGACATTGCCGACAAGGATGCGCGCATAAACAGTTTCTTTGCCAAGCTAGACAACATGCTCGACGTGGCCGCAAGGCAGCTTAACGAACGCTACGACTTCCAAAAGACGGCTATGGCCAAGCAATTCCCCTTGCTGATGCGTAGCCTTTGGACAGGCGCAGAAAATCTTTCGCCCAACGACACCATAGAAAAGGTTATCAACCAAGGCACTTTAAGCATCGGCTTTATCGGTTTGGCAGAATGTCTTAAAGCCTTACTTGGCGTGCATCACGGCGAAAGTGACGAGGCACAGCAGCTGGGGTTGCGCATTGTAGACTACATGCGGTGTCGTTGCAACGAGTTTTCGGAGAAGTATCACCACAATTTCAGCTTGCTGGCAACGCCTGCCGAAGGTTTATCGGGCAAGTTTACCAAGGTAGACCGCAAGAAGTTTGGCGTATTGGAAGGCATTACCGACCGCGACTATTACACCAACTCGAACCACGTGCCTGTATATTACAAGTGTAGCGCACGCCATAAGGCCGAGGTGGAGGCTCCTTATCACGAGATGACGAGGGCTGGACACATCTTCTATGTAGAGATGGATGGCGATGCCACACACAATCCGCAAGCTATCATGAACGTGGTAGACATGATGGATCACTACAACATGGGCTATGGCAGCGTAAACCATAACCGCAACCGTTGTTTGGACTGCGGATTTGAAAATGCTGAGGCCAACTTGGAGGTTTGCCCGCAATGCGGCAGCAAGCACTTAGACAGGTTGCAACGCATTACGGGTTATCTTGTTGGAACAACAGACAGGTGGAACAGCGGTAAGTTGGCCGAGTTGAAAGACAGGGTGTTACACGAAACGGAATGAGGCACGCAATAAAACGAGCGTGGCAGCAGTTTGCAAGGCAGAACATGCTTTGCAAACAAACATCGAAGTGGCGCTTGATAGGGCGCATCGCTTTCGAAATAGGGTACACATAAGCACAACACGATGATGGCTAACAACAAATATACATTGCGCGTGCTGTCTATTATTGAAGACACCACCGTAGACGGCCCCGGATTTAGAACCTGCATATATTGTGCAGGGTGCACTCACGCGTGCGAAGGCTGCCATAACCCACAATCGTGGAACAGGGATGGCGGCGAAGAAATGAACATCGGGCGCATCATGCAGGTGATTAAGGCCGACCCGTTTGCCAATGTTACGTTCAGCGGCGGCGACCCAATGCTGCAAGCAGAGGCGTTTACGGCATTGGCCAAAGAGATAAAACGACAGACGAAGAAAGACATTTGGTGCTACACGGGCTTTACTTTCGAGGCCTTACTTAAAGACAAAGGCAGGCGTGCTTTGCTCGAACAGCTTGATGTTCTTGTAGACGGGCCATTTGTTCGCTCACTCCGCGATGTGGGATTGCGCTTTCGTGGCAGCTCCAACCAGCGGCTTATTGACGTGCAAACATCTCTGGCACGGGGCAAAGTGGCTCTTTGGCAAGGGTAACAGAAGGGGAAAAACGTTGTGCTAAACGCTAAATGATAAAGGTTCCGTTTCGAACAATTCGAAACGGAACCTTTATTATGTTGGGGAAAACGCCATCGCATTGAGAAAAGCACCCCTATCAACAAGGGGCTTTCAAGGCCCCTCGAACGATGTTGGGGCACATGTTGTTTGCCGCCTAGCGCTTTTATGTCATGGGCGTTGGCACACGTGCCTGCTGCAAAAGGCAGCCACAGATGCGTTTGCCACAGCTTGTTTTTTAATCTAATTGCAGTGCAACACCATTGGCGGCGGCCATTCGGCGCATGTTCATCACCGCATAGCGCATGCGGCCCAAGGCCGTATTGATGCTCACATTGGTGAGTTCGGCTATCTCTTTGAACGACAAGTTTTGGTAGAAACGCATAAACACAACCTCTCGCTGGGTAATTGGCAAGAGATTCATCATGCGTTGCACATCGCGCAGCACCTGTTCCTTAACAAAGTGGTTCTCAATATTCGCGTCGAGAACGCTAGTCGAATCGCCATAGAGGTCGTTTTCATTGTAAACCTCCATCGTTTTCTCGTTCTTCTGGCGCCTGTACCAGTCCATCACCGCATTATGCGCAATGCGCAGCATCCAGGAAACGAACTTTCCGCTAGAACTGTACTTGCCTTCGTGAAGTTTGGAGATGATTTTAACGAACGTTTCTTGGAACAAATCCTCCGCCATACTCCTGTCGTGTACAATGAACAAGATATAAGAAAACAGCCTCGATTGGTTGCGTTCAAGCAACAAGTCGAAAGCTTTGTTGTTCCCATTGACGTAAGACATGGCCAATTCTTCGTCGGTCATTTCGCTAATCTTAATCATTTTCTAATGGTTTTGATATGGAGTACACTTCTGTCGATAGGCTCTACTTTTTAGTTATTGTATTTCTAGCGTTAAAAATCCTTTGCAAAGTTATGTATTTTTGCGGTCTTTACCAAATGTTTTAACGTAAATCGCCCTATTCAAGCGAAGAAAGGTGAACCAAACAGCGCTTTACTGAAAAACAGAACAACCGTTGGCACGCAAGCATTTGAGCAACAGCACAGGAAAGTCTTGCTGTAATAATTTTGAAAGCTTGGCTATTTTAGATACGACACGAGCTGCCGGTTTAAAGGTGTCTGCTACCATTGTAACCTCTGTATGGGTTTCGGGTCTTGTTGGGCTTTCGTGAGTCACAACGAGAGGATAACCATGAGAAATCTAACACGATAGCACTAAACCCCTTGCAATAGGCTTTTCAAAGGGTTGCCAACGGATGTTTTAAGGATATAAGTAGGATATGTTTGCTATGCTTTTTGGAGAAAGCAGTGGCTTACTTGTGTTTGTTTGCAAGCTTGTTCTTTGATTTCCACATAAAATATAAGCCTATTGCAACGAGTGGTAAGGATAGGATTTGGCCCATGTCGAGCACTAAATGATGCTCGAAATCTACCTGTACCTCTTTGATAAACTCAACAAAGAAACGGAAAGTAAATACAAGTGTTAGGCAGTAGCCAAAGAAAAAGCCAGAGCCGATGGTTGTTTTTTCTTTGCGTTTTTTGTAGAGCAACACGCCTAAACAAAAAACAATGGCATAGAAAATGGCCTCGTATAGTTGTGCAGGATGGCGTGGAAGTGGGTCTACACGAGTGAAAACAAAAGCCCAAGGCACGTCTGTTGTTTTGCCGATAATCTCCGAATTCATTAGGTTTCCAAGCCTAATGGCCATTGCTGTGAATGGGGCGGCAAAGCCTATGCAGTCTAACACAAACAGGTATTCCATCTTCATTTGCCGGCAATACAGGTATAATGCGATGAGAAGTCCTATAACACCTCCATGAGAGGCTAGTCCTGCGTAGCCCGTGTACCGCCATCCGCCCTCGGAAAGAAACCGAATGGGGAGGAGCATCTCAACGAAATGCTTGAAACTTCCGAAGAAATAGGCAGGTTCGTAAAACAGGCAATGTCCCAAACGTGCCCCCAATAGCACCCCGAAGAAAACGTAAACAAAGAGTGATGCAAACTTGCAGTCGGCTATTTTGTATTCTTTGAAGAGTCGCGCCACGATATAAGTGGCACCGATAAGGCCGATACCCCAAAGCATACCATACCATCGTATGGCAAAAAAGCCTAGGTTGATAATATCCGTAGGCGGATTCCAGTGGATGTAGTTCATGTCTTTGAATTTTGAGGTTGTGGGGTTCTATGGACGTTAGCTTAGAAATTATGAGCTTTTGGTATTTTAAGATTGCCGTTTCTTGGTCTTTATACTCTTCTTGCGTTCATTGTTTCGAGGGATTATTAGTTTGTTGGTTGCGTACAAGTTCAAAAACTTATAAGCTTAGAAACGTAAAAACTAAATCTTTGCACTTATTGTTTTGAGGGTTTGTTGGTTTGTTCATTGTCTACAAACTCAAACAGATTATGAACTCGCAAGCTCAAAACCTCACAAGCTTAAAACCTCATAAACTTATAACCTCACAAACTTAAAAACTCATAACCTCTAAAAGTACGAACGCCCCCACGTCGTTTACAACTGCATGAGGGCGTGTTTTGCTATTTCATGTAGCGCGTTCGTTAGAACGGCAGGTCGTCTGAACTGTCTTCTGCGGGTGCGTCTTGCGCTGGTGGGAAACCAGCAGGCGCAGCACTTGCAGCCTGTTGTGGCGGGAAACCTGCTGGTGCAGCTTGCGTAGCTTGTGGCGCGGCGGCAGGCACACCGAATTGTGCAGGGTCTACCAAACGAACGTCGTAGGCACGGATGCTGTTAAACCAGCGTCCTTGATATTCGTGAGCGTCGATGTCGAAAGACACCATCACCTCTTGTCCCACTTGCACGTTGAAACGCGCAATTCTATCGGCACCAAACACCGAGAAAACCATCTTGTGGGGATAAGCCTCGTGTGTTTCAATGACGTATTCTTGCACCTTCCATTCTCCTTTGGCAGAAACTCCCGTTTTTTCGGGGAGTACAGCAATGACTTTACCTTGTATGTCCATTGTATATGTCCTTATATGTTTAATGTGTAATATGAGTTGCTTTCACACGAAACGGGGACCGATGGCCCGTTTTTGTAGTGCGAAGATAGTAATTTAGTTCTGAAAACTAAACTTTTCAATCTTTTTTTTTGCTAATAAGCGCGATTTTAGTATTTTTGTACTTATAAACTTCATGTTGTGCAGGGCAATTTAACATTGTCTTGTGCGGTGGAGTGTAACCGTGCCATAATTAAAATAACGATAAATACTGATGAAATTTTCAATCTCAAGTTCGGCATTAAGTAGCAAATTGCAAAACTTGGCCAAGACGCTAAGCGCGAAACCGTCCATACCTATTCTCAATAACTTTCTTTTTGAGGTGGTTGACGGCGTGCTGACACTTACCACTAGCGACAGCGAAACAACGATGAAGGCCGCGTTGAAACTAGACGAAAGCGACAGCAACGGCCGCTTTACCGTGCCTAGTCGTACCATTCTAGACGCAACTCGCGAACTGCCCGACCAGCCTTTGCACTTCGACATCAACTTGGAGACTATGGCTGTGCAGATAACTTACCAGAACGGCGTGTACAACTTCACGGCTCAGACGGCCGAAGAATATCCTCGCAACAAGGAGTTGGCTGCCGATGCGGCAAGCATACAGATGGAGTCGGCTGTGCTGCTCAATAGCATTGTGCGTTCGATTTTCGCCACGGGGCAAGACGAATTGCGCCCCATCATGAACGGAATTTACTTCGATTTGAAGGAAGATGGGCTGGCCATCGTTGCAACCGACGGGCATAAGCTGGTGAAAAACAAGAACAACGCCATCCGTTCAGACGTGAAACGCTCTTTTGTGTTGGCCAAAAAACCTGCATCGCTGCTGCGAAACATCCTCACGAAAGATGCCACTATGGTGGAAATTAAGTTCGACGACCGCAATGCAGAAGTGCATTTCCCCAACGGAATGCTGTCGTGTAGACTGGTAGAGGGCAACTATCCCAACTACGAATCGGTTATACCGAAAGACAATCCCAACCAAATAACCCTCGACCGCAAGGGGTTGGTGAGCGTGTTACGCCGCGTTTTGCCTTTCGCCAGCGAGAGCAGCCAGCTCATTCGCCTGCACATAGAACAGGGATTGATTGAACTTTCGTCTGAAGACATCGACTTCGCCACCAGTGCCAAAGAAAGTATGGTGTGCGATTACGTGGGCATTCCCATGAACATAGGCTTTAAAGGCAGTGTGTTGGGCGACGTGCTTAACAACCTAGACAGCGACGACGTGGTGGTACAACTTGCCGATCCCA
This sequence comes from Prevotella sp. oral taxon 317 str. F0108, assembly GCF_000162415.1. Classification (NCBI taxonomy): domain Bacteria; kingdom Pseudomonadati; phylum Bacteroidota; class Bacteroidia; order Bacteroidales; family Prevotellaceae; genus Prevotella; species Prevotella sp. oral taxon 317. Next base: position 1,443,448 of record NZ_GG740072.1, read on the forward strand.
GCAAGGCCGCATTGGTATTGCCTGCTGTTCAGCCAGAGAACGAAGAGGTGCTGATGCTCATCATGCCTATGATGCTCAACGACAACTGATGCCAATAGCGCGTAACCATGTGGTGGGCAGGGGGCGTGCAACTTGCTTTTGCTGCCCTGCCGCGCCGCCATTGACAAACTAACTCCGTAACAGTGTAAATGAAACTGAACCTAACCCGTCCGCTTGTTGTCTTCGACTTGGAAACAACAGGGCTGGACTTGGTCAACGACCGCATCATACAAATATCGTATATCAAGATTTATCCCGACGGAAAGGAAGAGCGAGAGAACCTCTTGGTTTATCCCCAAAGGCCTATTCCCGACGAGGTGAGCGAGTTAACGGGCATCACAACCGACTTGGTGGAGGATGCTCCCACATTCGAAGAGCTTGCACCTCGCCTTAACGAGGTGTTCAAAGGCTGCGACTTCGCAGGCTTTAACTCCAACCATTTCGACATTCCCATGCTTGCCGAGGAGTTTTTGCGTGCCGAAATAGACTTCGATTTCTCTTCTGCACGGCTCATCGACGCGCAGACCATCTTCCACAAGATGGAGAAACGCAACCTTGCTGCTGCCTACAAGTTTTATTGTGGTAGAAAGATGGAAGACGATTTTGAGGCTCATCGCGCCGACCAAGACGCAGAAGCCACTTATCGTGTGCTGTTGGGCGAACTAGAAAGGTACTCGGAGGCCAACCAAGAAGAGCCCGAACGTGTTTTGCCTAACGACATGGACTACCTTGCCGAGTTTTCAAAGAACAACGATAACGTTGACTTCGCCGGCCGAATAGTGTGGCGACCTGTGCTCGATGGCAAGGGAAACGAGGTGCTGGACAGCAAGGGACAGGTGATAAAGAAAGAATACTTTAACTTCGGTAAGTACAAGGGTAGTGCCGTTGACGAGGTGTTGCAGCGCGATCCCGGCTATTATAACTGGATGTTACAGGCCGATTTCACCAACAACACCAAGCAAGTTCTTACGCGTATTAGGTTAAAGGGCTTTGGCGGACGTTGATGTCGGCTTGCCTTTTTTAAGTCTCTGCGACACATGTTGAAAGGAAAGAAAATCGTATTAGGCATAACGGGTAGCATAGCCGCCTATAAAGCCTGCCTTATTCTGCGCCTGTTGGTGAGGCAAGGAGCCGAAGTGCAGGTGGTGATAACCGAGGCTGGCAAGCAGTTTATCACGCCCGTTACGCTCTCTGCACTGAGTGGGAAACCCGTAGTGAGCGAGTTTTTCGCAGCGACCGACGGCACATGGCACTCGCATGTCGACCTAGGTATCTGGGCCGATGCCATGCTTATTGCGCCATGCACGGCCTGTTCGTTGGGCAAGATGGCTCACGGCATTGCTGATAACATGCTTATCACAACCTATCTCTCGATGAAAGCGCCTGTGTTTGTTGCGCCTGCGATGGATTTGGACATGTATGCTCACCCCTCAACGCAGGCCAATATAGACCGGCTTAGGCAGGTGGGCAACATCATTATCGAGCCGCAAGCTGGCTTTTTGGCCAGTGGGTTGGAAGGAAAAGGACGTATGGAAGAGCCCGAAAGCATCGTGGCCACGCTTGAAAAGTATTTTGAAGGCGAGGATAACGGCCGTACTTGTGTAGTCCAAAGGCAGCTGGCTGGCAAGAAAGTGCTGATTACGGCCGGTCCAACTTACGAGAAGATAGACCCCGTTCGCTTTATCGGCAACTACTCTTCGGGAAAGATGGGTTTTGCCTTAGCCGAAGAATGTAGCCGAAGAGGTGCCGATGTGGTACTTGTTGCTGGGCCTGTAAGCTTGCAATCTTCTGCTACCATTAGGCGCATCGACGTGGAAAGTGCCGACGAGATGCACGCCGCTTGTGTAGCCGAGTTTGCCCATGCCGATGCCGCAATATTGTGTGCTGCCGTGGCCGACTTTAAACCTGCTGCCGTTGCTGCACAAAAGATAAAGCGCGAAGGCGATGGACTTACCTTAAAACTTGCCGCTACGCACGACATAGCCGCGGCATTGGGTAGGGTGAAAAAAGGAAATCAGGTGCTGGTTGGCTTTGCCTTGGAAACCAATAACGAGGAAACGAATGCGCAAAAGAAACTCGAAAGCAAGAACTTAGACTTCATTGTGCTGAACTCTTTGCGCAACGAGGGCACTTGTTTTGGAACAGACAACAATATGGTAAGCATCATTTCGGCTACCGAGAAAAGGCAGTTCGGCTTTAAATCGAAGTCAGAAGTGGCCAAAGATATTGTTGAGTATTTGTGCGAAAGGATGAAATGTTGAGAGTAAAGCCTCACCCCCAACCCCTCTCTAAGGGGAGAGGTATGCCTAGTGTCTTTGCCATTCTGTCACTAGCTTTCGGACCAGTCAGACTGGTCAGACTGGTCTGACAAGTCTGACCTGTCCTATTACCCTAACGCCACCTATACATTTGGCTTAACTCCATAACTCCTTAACTCCTTAACTCCTCCTATATATAATAAGGTGTATCTGCAAATGAAGATAAAAATTGCGTTTTTGTTGGGCTTACTGATGGTTTGCCGTGGCGCGTTCGCACAAGAGTTGCGAGCGAAAGTCACCGTGAACGCCAGTCAGGTGCAAACCACCGAGACGGCTGTGTTCGACAACTTGCAACAAGCCATCGAACAATTTGTGAACAACCGACAATGGACCCACTTGCAGTTTAGGGATAACGAACGTATTGTCTGCAACTTCAACATCACCATACAGCAATACGACCGCGAGGCCAATCGTTTCTCGTGTAAGGCTTTGATACAGGCCAACCGCCCCGTGTTCAATGCCTCTTATTCTTCGGTTCTTTACAACAATACCGACAACGACTTCAATTTCGACTACTCGCAGTTCGACCAATTGGAGTTAAACGAAGACAACCTTTCCAACCAACTTACCGCTCTGTTGGCCTATTATGCCTATCTCATCATCGGGTTAGACCTTGATAGCTTTGCGCCTATGGGCGGCGAAGACGTACTTCAACGTTGCATGACCCTTGTGAATAATGCTCAAACCCTTCCGTTTGCTGGTTGGAAGTCGTTCGACAACGACCGAAATCGTTTCGCCATCATCAACGATTATCTCGATGGAGCCATGCAACCCTTCCGCCAATTGCAGTACGATTATTACCGAAAGGGGCTAGACGAGATGGTGAACAACGCCGAACGAGGCAGGGTAAACATCACCACAGCACTGGAAGAGGGGCTGAAACGTAGCAAGGAAAACAAGCCATTGAGCATGTTGCCGCAGATATGGACCGACTATAAGCGAGACGAACTGGTGCAGGTTTACCAAGGAAAAGGCACACAAAAAGAGAAACAAGCCGTGTACGACCTGCTGTTTAAAATCAATGCAAGCCAAAACAACGCTTGGGAAAAAATAAAAGAATGACATGCTAACACAACTATATATTAAGAATTTCGCACTTATCGACGAGCTGGACATGGACTTTCGTTCGGGATTTTCGGTGATAACGGGCGAAACGGGAGCAGGAAAGAGCATCATACTTGGTGCACTTGGACTGGTTATGGGGCAGCGAGCCGACGTGAAAAGCATTAAGCACGGAGCCGAGAAGTGCACCGTTGAGGCGCATTTCAACATCGCCCACTATGGGTTAGAGTCTTTTTTTGAGCAGAACGACCTAGACTATGACGCCAACGACTGCATCATTCGCCGCGAGATAAACGTTTCGGGTAAGAGTCGCGCCTTCATTAACGATGCTCCTGCGCCACTAGCGTTGGTCAAAGAGTTGGGCGAACGCCTCATCGACATTCACAGTCAGCACCAAAATCTGTTGCTCAATAAGGAAGATTTTCAGCTCAACGTTATCGACCTCATCGCCCAAAACTCCGCCCAACTGGCCGAGTACGCCGAGGCTTACGATAAGTATAAGGCGGCCGAGAAAGAACTACGACAGCTGGAAGAACTTATCAGTGGCAACAAAGAGCGCGAAGACTACCTGCGTTTTCAACACGCCGAGTTGGAAGAGGCCAAGCTAGAAGACGGTCAGCAGGAAAGTTTGGAGCAAGAGTCGGAAATAATGTCGCATGCTGAAGACATTAAGGCGGCACTTTATCAAGCTGTCGAAGGTATTAATGGCGAAAGCGATAGCATACTTGGAAACTTGCATACCTATGTTGGCAAACTGCACGACATTGAAGACATATATCCCAATGTAAGAGAATTGGCCGAACGATTAGATAACTGTTATATCGAGTTGAAAGACATTGCCCAAGATTTGGGTTCGCAGGTAGAGGACGTAGACTTCGACCCGCAACGCCTTGACGAGATAATACAACGGCTGAACATCATCTATTCGCTTGAAAAGAAATACCGACTAGATAGCGTGGCCGAACTTATCGCCATGCATAACGACATAAAGCAACAGCTGCAACACATCGACAACGGCGACGCCGACTTGGAAGAAATGCGCAAGAAGAAGGAGCAGATGTTGGCCATTTGCACCGAGAAAGCTGCGAAACTGACCGCCATTCGTCAAGAAAAGGCGCAGCAGATTGAGCAGCAATTGCAGTCTATGCTGATGGAATTGGGCATCCCCAAGGTGCAGTTCAAAATAGCGTTGAGTGCCAAAGATCTGTCGCCCAACGGCTGCGACAAGGTTTCTTTCTTGTTTAGTGCCAACACCAACACGGCTTTACAGCCCGTAAGTCAGGTGGCATCGGGTGGAGAAGTGGCCCGTGTGATGCTCTCGTTGAAGGCGATGATAAGCAATGCGGTTAAGTTGCCCACCATTATCTTCGACGAAATAGACACAGGCGTTAGTGGAAGAGTGGCCGAAAAGATGGCCAATATCATGGCCGACATGGGCAAGACAGATAGGCAGGTGATTGCCATTACCCACTTACCGCAGATTGCCGCGCTGGGTACAACCCATTATATGGTGTCGAAAGAAGAGACCGACCAAGGCACGGTGAGCCACATGAGCCTGCTCAACCCAAGCGAACGCGTTGGCGAAATAGCCAAGATGTTGAGCGGTAGCGACGTATCGTCCGCGGCCATAGACAACGCCAAGACACTGCTTGGCATACAATAAAAATACAGAAACAGTAATATATGAAATCAGTTTTCTTATCCTTGCTTTTCACATGCTTTGCCCTCGGTGCACAAGCACAGTCGGCTAATGTGCAGAAAGTTTTGAAATCGGTGTTCAGTCTCACCACATTTAAGAAAGACGGAAGTCTCCTTGCCTCAGGTAGGGGTGTGTTTGTGGGGACTAATGGCGAGGCCGTGAGCACATGGGCACCCTTTGTTGGGGCCGACAGTGCCATTGTGATAGATGCCAATGGCAATAAGCACACCGTAGATGTAATATATGGTGCAAGCGAGGTTTACGACCTTTGTAAGTTTAAGGTTAACGCCATTACCACGCCCGCACCAGCCGCTAAAACCCAAATGGCTGTGGGGGCGCGTGCTTGGCTTGTGCAGTATTCCACAGGAAGAGCGCAAACAAGCGCATTGAAAGTGAAGAAGGCCGAGCCGTTTATGACCGATTGTTACTTCTATCAGTATGACGGACAACCCGAAAATATACACGTAGGCTGTCCTGTAACCAACGAAAAAGGCGAGGTTATGGGCTTGTTGCAGCACTCAAAGCTCAGCGGCGACTACAATTCCGTTGATGTTCGCTTTGCCGAAACCTTTAAAACCACGGGCTTGTCGGTAAACGAACCTATCTTAAAGCAAACCACCATACGTATGGCCTTGCCCGATAAGCAAGACCAAGCCTTACTTATGCTGATGCTCGAGGCAGGGCAGACGTCGCCTTCGCGCTATCTACGCTATGTAGAAGACTTTATTCATAAGTTCCCTAAGTCGGTTGAAGGCTATGTCTCGAAGGCCGAGTTTTACCTCGCCCAAAACGACTTTGGTAAGGCCAACTCCACCATGCAGACGGCTTTAAGCATGGCCGACAAGAAAGACGAGGCACATTATAACCTGGCCAAACTTATCTATCAGAAGGAGATTAAGCAGGCCAACATGCCTTATCCGCAATGGAACTTAGACCTTGCATTGGCCGAAACGAACAAGGCCTACGCCCTTAATCCATTGCCTTTGTACAAACATTTGGAGGCACAAATCGTCTATTTCAAGGGCGAATACGCCAAGGCTTACGAGCAGTTTATGGCTTTGACGAAGACCAACCTTCGCAATGGCGAACTGTTTTACGAGGCAGCGCAGTGCAAACAACAGCTAAAAGCACCCTTCGCGGAGATTTTAACCTTGCTCGACAGTGCCGTAACAGCGCAAGATGCCAACCTTTCTGCACCTTACGTGTTGGCTCGCGGCACGGCTTTGCATGGCGCACAGCAATACAAGAAGGCAATGGCCGACTATAATCGCTATGATAGCTTGATGTTGGGGCGTGCCTCGCACGACTTCTATTATACGCGTGCACTGTGCGAAGTGCAGTTGCGCCAGTTCCAACAGGCGCTCAACGACTTTGCCCACGCCATTGTGCTTAATCGCGCAGAGCCCACCTACTATGCCGAGTTAGCCCAATTGCAGTTGCGCGTTAACCAAAAAGAAGACGCCGTTGTTACGGCCGACTTGGGCTTGCGCATTGCTCCCAATTATCCCGACCTTTACCTCATTAAGGGCTTGGCCTTGGTAAACGACAACAAAAAAAACGAAGGTCTGGCTGCATTGAACAAGGCAAAGGAGCTGGGCGACACACGGGCCGACGACCTGATAAAGAAGTATAAGTAGAAACGAACGTGGCTTGGGGCGGGTAAAATCCCAACAGGCAGTAGCCTAATGGGTTTTCTTGCCAATGTGCATCCGCACGAAGAACGCCTTGCCTTACGCCCTTTCGCACCCAACGAACAACCCTTGGGCTGCATCAGTTGCAGTCATTCATCGCATAATGGAACAACAATATCCCTCAGCCCTCTTAGAAAAAGCGGTGGCCGAATTTAGTAGGCTACCAGGTATTGGCCGCAAAACAGCCCTTCGGTTGGTGCTGCATCTGCTGAAAACACGCGTTGAGGACGTGGAGAATTTTTCCTCATCCATCCTCAAAGTGCGTAAAGACATTAAGTATTGTCAGCTTTGCCACAACATCAGCGACACCGAAACGTGTGCCATCTGCGCCAATCCGCGCCGCGATGCAGCCACCATTTGTGTGGTGGAAAACATCCAAGACGTGATGGCCATTGAGAATACGCAGCAATACAACGGCCTATATCATGTGCTGGGAGGTGTTATTTCGCCTATGGATGGCGTGGGACCGAACGACATTGAGATTAATTCCTTGGTTGAACGTGTGGCAAAAGGCGGGGTGAACGAAGTGATATTGGCACTGAGCAGCACGATGGAGGGTGACACCACCAACTATTATATCTCGCGAAAGATTGCCCCTTACAAGGTGAAGACGAGCGTTATTGCCCGTGGCATCTCAGTGGGCGACGAGATAGAATATACTGATGAGGTGACGCTTGGCCGCTCTATCATCAACAGAACATCAATAGGAGAAACATAAAAGCTTTAAGTTTCTGAGTTTGTAAGTTTCTGAGTTCGTGAGTTTGTAAGTTTGTATGCTCGTGAGCTTATGATTATTTAAGTTCATAAGTTTGTAAGTTTATGAGTCTTTAAGTTCATAAGTTTATGAGTTCCTCTTCCTCCGAACGCACCTCCCTTGTTGAAAGCTCGTAGCGTTTAGTTTGCGATGAAGGCGATAAAAACATTAACTTCCGCTCTTACAAACTCAATACTTCCCCAACTCACATCCTAGTAAGCTCATAACCCCATAAACTCAAAGGCCCATAAAACCCATAAGTTCAAAGACTCACGAGCTCAAAAACTCAAACAATATGAAACCCCAACAAACGCTCAATATCATTTTTTACACCAGCACCGGGTTGTCGTTGTTGGCAGCTTTGCTGTTCGAAACCGACATGTTGATAGGCGGATGGTGGGCCGACAATCGCTCGGCCGACTTCCTTTGCACTGCAATTCTCGAACTGCTTTCGCTTTGTGCCATCCCTGTGGCGTTTCGTTTGGTTCGTCCTGGGCATTCTAACACAGGCCGGATGAGTTACGATTGCCGTGCCATATTGCGCCTTGTGCTGTTGGGCTTGCCTTTGTTGCTCAACGCCTTTGCCTATTACGCTTTCATGGGTGTACCCTTTGGCTACATGGCCATTATCCTTTTTCTCTGCTTACTCTTCGTAGCGCCAACCCGTAATCGCTACGAACGCGAGAAAGCTAGTTTGCAAACCACCGACAACAGCTCCGAAAATGCCTAAACTTACGGTGGTTATTGTTAACTATAACGTGAAGTATTATGTGGAGCAATGCCTGCATTCACTTCGTAAAGCCTTGGCGGGTGTGGATGCCGAGGTGTATGTGGTTGACAATCATTCGCACGATGGGTCGGTGGAATACCTGCAAGAGCGGTTTCCCCGGCTAAACATCATTGCCTGCATGCACAACTATGGCTTTGCCTACGCCAACAATGTGGCCATTAAACAGAGCCAAAGCGAGCATGTGCTGCTGCTCAATCCCGACACGTTTGTGGCCGAAAACGCCATACAAACGATGCTGAACTTTATGGACGAACATCCACAAGCAGGCGGTATTGGCGTGCAAATGCTCGGTGCCGACGGACAAAAGGCGATGGAATCTCGCCGTGGTTTACCCTCGCCAATGGTGTCTTTCTATAAAATGAGCGGACTTTGCGCCCGTTTTCCGCAGAGCAAACGTTTTGGTAAGTATTACCTTTCGTATCTTCCGTGGGATGCTCCTGCCCGCATCGAGGTGATAAGTGGTGCGTGTATGATGGTAAGACGTGAGGCGTTTGATAAGGTTGGGCTGCTAGATGAAGACTATTTCATGTATGGCGAAGATATCGACTTGTCTTACCGCATACTCAAAGCAGGTTACGAAAACTGGTATTTGCCGTGCCAAATACTTCATTATAAAGGCGAAAGCACCCACAAGTCGTCTTTCCGTTACGTGCATGTGTTTTATCAAGCCATGCTTATCTTCTTTCGCAAACACTATCGGCACACGCGCTTTTGGGTGTCGTTGCCCATCAAGGCGGCCATCTATTTCAAGGCATTAACGGCCTTGTTGAGCATCCAGACGCGTGTTTTGCGCCGCGCATTGGCCTTACGTCCGAGGCGAAAGCAGCAGCCTGCATATCGTTTTTTCGGGTCGCAGACATCGTGTTTGGCTGTCGAGCAGATGGCCAAACGCAAGGGATTGAGCGTGGAATGCACCGTGGCCAACGAACAAACGCTGCCCTTGGGCCACGCCACAGCCGCAGAAACGCTTGCGCAACCCACCGTAATGGTTTACGATAGCAGTGTGTACCGCTATCAAACCATTCTCGAAATCATGTCGAAACATCCACAAAAAAACGTCACCCTTGGGCTTTTCAACCCCGAAACGCAATTGCTTATCACCACTAACGACATTATCAAATGAACAATCCCATAGTAAACTTGCGTGCGATGGAACCCGAAGACCTCGACACGCTTTATAAAATAGAGAACAATCAAGCGCTTTGGGCCGTTAGCGCAACAAACGTTCCGTATTCGCGCTTTGCCTTGCACGAATACGTAGAGACCAACACTAACGACATTTATGCCGACAAACAGGTGCGCATGATGATTGATAATGAGGCTGGCGAAACCGTGGGCATCATAGACTTGATGAACTTTTCGCCCCAACATAGTCGTGCCGAAGTGGGTATTGTTGTCATGAAACCTCATCGCCACAAAGGATATGCCACGGCTGCTTTGACAAAACTTGTGGCGTATGCTAGCCAAACGTTGCACCTTCACCAGCTGTTCTTGGTGGCCGATTGCGAGAACGAAAGCTGTTTGCGGCTGTTCGAGAAACTAGGTTTTGTGCAAACGGCTCTGCTTAAACAGTGGTTGCAGGTGAAGGAGGGGGTGTATAAGGATGCTTGTTTGATGCAGTTGTTCTTGTAGTAGTTGACGAGTTAACAAGTTGACGTGTTGACGAGTTGATAAGTTAACAAGTTAACGTGTTGACGAGTTGACAAGTTGACAAGTTAACAAGTTAACAAGTTGACAAGTTGGCGAGTTAACGAGTTGACAAGTTAATGGGTCTATCAGTTGACAAGTTTACGAGTTAACAAGTTAACAAGGGAGCAGGCGCACCACTTAGCCATGTTTAGCTTAACCCAAGGGCCGATAATTAATAAGCGAAAAGATTTGCTTTTGGAATGCGGGTTGTACACCGCCGTTTGTTGCCAATGTGTTAGTGAAAACTATTTGTACCGTGGCTACAAACACGCTTGTAGTGTGTGTACAAGCATCGAAGTCGCCTTGACTTTTAATATCCTACAAATTGAGAGGAGTGCAGGACAAGTCAACTCACGGGCTTATAAACTAACGAAAGTCCAACAACTCCCGAAGACATTAGCTCCCCAATTCACAAACACATCAGGTAAAAACTTAAATTGTTATCTTTTATTTTACAATATCGCTCTAAATTCCGCGCTGTTCTAGCGCAAATACAGGCCATAAAGTAGGTAAATTGTCCCTATTTCTAGTCTTTCACGCCTTTCAAAATGTTCGTTTTTAAGAAAAAGCCTGCATTTTGCACCATTTAGCCTTTCTAGTTTGGCTGAATGCTCGTAATTTCTCAAGCCCCGTTACTCGCGTTTAACCCCCCAAAACCTGCTTTTTAACAGCTATTTAGCCCTTTTCGGCCATATATCTAATGGTTCAGAAGGGTTTAGTTTATACTATTTCGGTGTATTTTTATGCTTTTCGTCTTGTATTTAGCCGCATTTTGCACGGCGTTTAGCACCATTTTACCCTGCGTTTAGCATCAAAACGCACTGCATTTTGCGGCAAAACGCACTGCATTTAGCACCAAAACGCACTGTGTTTTGCACCATTTTACCTAGCATTTAGCGGCAAATAGCCCAAAATCTGGTGCAGATGGTGGCGTTTTTAAATAAAAATTCATTTTGTTGTGTTTATAGGCTAACCCCTTTTTGCATCGAAACCAACCTCCGCGAGAATCGATTTTTTGCAGCAAGGTGGGCGATTGGTGTACAAAAAGGGCACTCATAATGTTAAATTTCATACCGAATAGTTTACATCAGTTGATGCGTCACCGCGTGGATAGGTTAACAAGTTGACGAGTTAACCAGTTGACAAGTTAACAAGTTGGCAAGTGGACGAATGGGCAAGTTAACGAGTGGATAGGTGAACGAGCTAATCGTTCTTTTCTCGTTCCTCTAAAAATGCGTTTTCTCGCCATGACAATCTTCGAGCATGCTCGACATTGTTCATTTGGCTTAACGAAAACGTTCATTTTCGTGTTTTAACATAAATACGTCCATTTCGACATAAGAACAGATGGAACATAAAGAAATGCGCTTTACTTTTTCCTCATTATGTGCCACAGGTTGTGGGCGAAGTTTGGAGAAGACACCAAGCTGTCTCCTAACAATTGTGCGTTGTTTCGGCTTGTTTTGTCTAGCACCTTCATAAGATACTCCGCCGTATTTGTGGGAGATTGCATCACGTTAAAGCTGTCCACCACCGTCCATTTCCCATCTTTTAATAGGAAAGTAGTGTATTGTGCATCGTCGTTAGGTGTGAAATCGCCCTTTTGGATGTCTTTTATCATGCCCTTATCAATGGCGATAGCGAAAATGTTATACTGTTTTATTGCTGTTGTTATGTGTCGTTCTATGTCTTTGGCGTATAGGTGTGGGCGTTCATTGTCTTTGTCTTTCCAAAACCCCACCTTATTATATACGTCCCAAAAACTTCGTTCCTTGGCGGTGCGACCAAGAAAATAAACGGTGTATAGGCATGTGGGCGTTTCTCCTGTGAAGTAGGGCAGCATTGTTTCCTCGCCGTCTGTTAGTGCAAACGGCGATGTTCTGTGCTTACTTTCCATGAAGTCGATGGGAGTTGCGTGTAAACACCAGGCGTGGACAAACACGCCGAACAGGAGTATGAGTGAAACGAAATGTCGCTTGCTTATTGTTAATGGCATATTATATCGGTAGTATAAGTTGAAATGGTGGTGTTAATGTTTGGGACTCTTGGTTCCTCATTGAGAGGCAATTGCAGACATCGGTTGTTTGCGTCGTTGCCTTTGCAAATATAATATTTTCTCTTAGAACAACCAAGAAACGGAAACGATAAGTGTGCTGCTATGGCGGTAACAACGCAACCTCTGCCGCTTTAAATTTTAAATGCGCCCTTAAAAAATGCAATAAACATTTTGCGGTTTCAATAATTATGTCTACCTTTGCACCGCAATTAAGAACAGTAGCTTAACAAGGTGCGTTAGTTCAGTAGGTTAGAATGCCTGCCTGTCACGCAGGAGGTCACGAGTTCGAATCTCGTACGCACCGCAAAGTTAATGTTCGCAAATGGAAAGGTGCGTTAGTTCAGTAGGTTAGAATGCCTGCCTGTCACGCAGGAGGTCACGAGTTCGAATCTCGTACGCACCGCTTAAAGAGGAAGTGGCAATAAAAACATTTCCTCTTTTTGTTTCTTCTCTTTTTCGCTTTATTTCTATTTCTTTTGAGTATTCGAGGATAATAAGTATCTTTGTGATTAAAAAGTAATTTAATATGACGGCAATTTCTTATTCAACACTTAGCTCTAACTTTGCACGAGTAAAGTCTCTTGCACCCTCGAAAGTGGGGAAGTTGATTGGTGGTAAAGTCGAAGCGAACATCAAAGCCAACATTTTTAAAAATGCTTGTGCTATTAGAATGTCGTATGCTTTTAATTATTCAGGCATGCCTATAAGCCGGTATGATGGGAGTGTCTCTTCGGGGAAAGATAAAAAATGGTACTTGTATCGAGTAGCAGGCATGAAAAAGTTTGTTAAGAAACATATAGGAGGGTCTCCAATAAAGGGGCATGCAGCAAAAGATTTTCGAGGGAAGAAAGGTGTTATTATCTTTTCCGACTGTGAATGGGACGATGCTGCTGGGCACATTGATTTGTTTGATGGGAAAGAAGTCGAAGGTAACGGGTACTTTGATGAGTGCGGAATGGCTTTATTATATGAACTTAAATAACAGCAATATGAGAACTTCTGGCTGGTGTATCGTCATCTCTTTTCTTGCAGTGGTATTATTTGCAAACTGCAAGGATGCAGATAACCGACTTTTTGTTGCTGAACGAAATGGGCTTTATGGGTATATAAACGCCCAAGGCGATACTATTGTTGATTGCACATTCCCCTTCGCTTATACAGATACTATTTCGCGCATTGGTTTCGTAGCAGATAGTGTGGGCGCAATTAAATGTTTTAACAACAAAGGTGAGTTTCTCTTTAAGGTCTTCAATTACGATAACGGACCCGATTATCCTGCCGATGGGTTGTTTAGAATTGTAGATGATAACGCACTTGTAGGATTTGCCGATACGCTGGGGAATGTCGTCATCTCGCCACGCTTTAAATTTGCTTATCCTTTTAAAGAGGGACATGCAAAGGTGACTGATACAGGCGTGTTGGTGCCATGTGGTGAAGGTGTAGATCGCCATACCACTTGGCTATCCGATAAATGGTATTTCATTTCGAAGAAGAAAAGATAAGCAACAGTATAGAACAATAGGCCTATAACACTGTTCAATGTATAGATCTTGTATTTGCTTTTTGCAAACTTGGCTCTATCATTATCTGCAAGATAGTAGACGAACAAACTTGTTTATCCACACCTCGCATTAAAAATGCTTGTACAAAAAGAGGATGTGGCAGTCTTGACACTTCCTCTTTTTATTGGTTTGTTCTTTATGGCTTTTATACCGAACCGACATAACCTATCTGTGCCGTCTCATAATGTATTTCAGCTTTGGGACTTCAATTATCTCGTTGATTTCAAAGCCAAGTTTCTCATAGAGTTTCCTTGCATTTTGGTTGAAGTCGAAGACAGCCAAAGAAATACTTTCAATATTGTCATCCTTAAAAATGAAATCTACAAACCTTTTTAGTGCCTCTGTGCCTAAACCCAATCCTGTTTTTTGAGGATTTATTACAAATCTGCCTATGTGTACATTGTCTTTGCCAATTTGTATTTCTTGTATCATTCCGACAAATTCCCCATTATTGAATATGGAAAATACATTTTCGAGGTCCTTTATTTTACCATAACTCAACGGATAAGAGATTTTGGGACCCATCCATTGCTCCTGAAACGCTTTTCCTTGTTCATTAGACCACTTACATAAAAGCGAGGCATTGTCTTTGTTTATTCCCTTTTCAAGTTTGATGTTCATGTCTAGGCGTTTGAAAAACTTCGAAATACACTCACCCTAAATGTTTTGTTAATCGATAGGGAGAGGTTTCTAATCAATTTCTTTTCTTATTACAGAGGTCTGCTGATAAGTGGGTGGAAACAGAAGATTACCTGCTCACAAATTACCAACTATAACTGCTTTTTCGTTTTGTTGGCAGATAGGAAAAGTGCGCAAACCCTGTTCACAATATGGGTTAGCCACACTTTCCATACTCCTTTTCAACGTACACTTAACGTAGTGTTGCAAGGGCGTTACAGCTTTTCCAACGCCTGTTTGATGTCGGCCAAGATGTCTTCCACATCTTCGATGCCCACCGAAAGGCGGATAAGATCGGGCGTAACGCCTGCCTCGCGAAGTTGTTCGTCGGACAATTGTCGGTGCGTATGACTGGCAGGATGCAACACACAGGTGCGCGCATCGGCCACATGTGTAACAATGGCAATCATCTTTAACGCGTCCATCCACTTCACGGCAGTGGCCCTGTCGCCCTTCAAACCGAACGAAAGCACGCCACACGAGCCGTTGGGTAGGTACTTTTTCGCCTTTTCGTGGTTGGCGTCGTCTTCCAAACCGCAGTAATGTACCCATGCCACATGTGGGTCGTTATGTAGATATTCGGCCACTTTCTGTGCGTTTTGACAATGCTGTCGCATACGTAGGTGTAGCGTTTCAAGTCCGATGTTGAGCAGAAAAGCGTTCTGTGGGCTAGGAATCGAGCCGAGGTCGCGCATCAGTTGAACCACCATTTTCGTGATATAAGCCATCTTTCCGAAGGCCTTGGTGTAGGTCAGGCCGTGGTATGAGCTGTCGGGCGTGCACAATCCGGCGAACTTTTCGGCGTTCGTTTCCCAGTCGAAGTTGCCGCTATCCACCACAACGCCGCCAACAGAGGTGGCATGTCCGTCCATATATTTCGTTGTAGAGTGGGTAACGATGTCGCATCCCCACTCAAAGGGGTTGCAATTGATGGGCGTGGCAAAGGTGTTGTCCACAATTAAGGGTACGCCATTGCGGTGGGCAATGCGTGCGAACTTTTCAATATCGAGCACTGCGCAGCTGGGATTTGAAATGGTTTCGCCGAAGAGCAGCTTGGTGTTGGGTCGGAAAGCTGCCTGTATCTCATCGTCCGAGGCGTCGGGATGAACAAACGTGCAGTCGATGCCAAGCTTTTTAAGCGTTACTGCAAAGAGATTGAACGTTCCGCCGTATATCTCGCTTGAAGTAACGAAGTGGTCGCCCGCCTCGCAGATGTTAAACACGGCATAGAAGTTGGCGGCTTGTCCGCTTGATGTGAGAACCGCCGCCACACCACCTTCTAATGCGGCTATTTTCTTCGCAACAGCGTCGTTGGTTGGGTTTTGTAAGCGTGTATAGAAGTAGCCTTCTTTCTTCAAATCGAAAAGCATGGCCATCTCTTCTGTGTTGTCGTACTTGAAAGTCGTGCTTTGAATAATGGGCAGTACGCGAGGTTCGCCGTTCTTAGGTTGCCATCCTGCCTGCACGCATAAAGTTTGTTTCTTCATCGTTCTGTTGTATTTTAAAGTTGTTGCTAGTGCTGCTTGTAGTGTGCAAAGTAACTAAAAAAGAGTGAGATAGGCAAGGAAGGAGGGACATAATATGGGTGAAAATTGGTAGTGTGGACGGAGTGGTGGCGTGAACCGAAGGCACACGAAAATTCTTTTGCAAACGTTTGTCTTTACGATTTATTACGTTAAAATACAAAAAAAATATCCGAAAAGTTTGGTTTATTCGATTATAAGGCCTAAATTTGCGAACACTTAATTCGATTTTGAGATTGTCAAAATCACATTCCGAGGTTGGTAGCATCCTGCACCAACCTCTTTTTTGTGCCGTTATCTCGCATTGCTCATCTGTTTAATTGCAACTTAAATACCCCTTTTTAACCCCCAAAAACCTGCTTTTTAACAGCTATTTTGCCCTTTTCAGTCATATATTCAATGGTTCAGAAAGGTTTTGTTCATACCATTTCTGTGTATTTTTATGCTTTTCGTCTTGCTTTTAGCAGCATTTTGCACTGCGTTTTGCACCATTTTACCTTGCATTTAGCGGCAAATAGCCCAAAATCTGGTGCAGATGGTGGCGTTTTTAAATAAAAATTCAGTTTGTCGCATTCACAGACTAACCCCTTTTTGCATCAAAACAAACCTTCACGAGAATCGTTTTTTTGCAGCAAGGTGGGCGATTGGTGGACAAAAAGGGCACTCATAGTGTTAAAATTCTTACTGAAAAGATTACATCGGTTGGTGAGTTAACGGGTGGATAGGTTAACATGTTGACGAGTTAATCAGTTGACAAGTTAACAAGTTGGCGAGTTAACCAATTGACAAGCTAACTAGTTGGCGAGTTAACCTGTTGACAAGTGAACGGGTGGATAAGTGAACGGGTTAATCGTTCTTTTCTCGTTTCTCTAAAAGTGCGTTTTCTCGCCCGGACAATCTTCGAGTAAGCTCGACATTGTTCATTTGGCCTAACGAAAACGTTCTTTTCTCGTGTCTTAACATAAATACGTTCATTCTGACATAAGAACATAAGAAACATAAAGAACTGCGCTTTACTTTTTCCTCATTATGCGCCACAGGAAAGATGCTTTCAACTTGTAAAGAATGTGTTGAAAGAACGCTCACTAGGTTACTTTTTGAGGCATAACCACGTTTTGCCACAGACAAATGGGGCAGAATTTCAGGTTTTATCGTATCTTTGTCCAGTACTTCGCACATTAGCGTGGTGTTTATCTGGTCATTACAGCACAAAGATAATAAACTGCTCTATTTGTAGAGATATTAAAAGTCAAGACAATTTCTTTGAGTAAAACTAATTTCGTTCCTTGCTTCATTCAGCTACTCGCCCTTATACATAACGTAATTAAGAAAGGTGAGATAGCGGTTATTCGGCACAATAAACCATCTCCTTTTGAATCACTTTCGATGTAATTTGCCTCTCTCTAAATTTTATAGTGATGGTATATGGCTCATCATTAGAAGACAAATAAAAAAGGCGAGGTATGCAAATTCTCATCCCTACACTTTGCCTTTCGCCTTTGTTTATGGAGCGGACAAGCGACGCAATGTTAAGCGAAGAGTAGTAGCCATGGCTTTCCTCCTGGTTGGAGATTAAGCCATACATATCCGTTTCCCAACCCTTGAAACAGGGCGAGATGAGTTTTCCTGACCGTGTGCGCACTTCAATAGACTTGACTTTCTCGTCTATACCCTTCAAACCAGGTTCTATGCCACCACCGAAAAGCACTGGTTTAGTACCTGTCCAGCTTGTAATGAAGTTGATAACAAAGTATTTTTTCCCATTTACCAGCGAATCGGTAAAGACTATCGGCTGCATGACGACATTATCAATCCTAAAAGTCTCGTAATGGCATTCACACGAAACAAGTATGATTGCCATAAGCAAGATAAGTAGACTTCTCATTGGTATAAACTTTTTTAATCCTTTATCTTCGGATGTGTGCCTTTACTTTAAGGTGCTTTTTAAGGTGCTTTCTGACAATTCCCCGCTGTGGCGCAATAATCACTTCATACACACTCCTTGCAAGCATTGAGGGTAGGAAAACATTGAAATTACTCTTACCATTCAGGCTAGTCTTCAAAACATGGTTTCAACCCCTCATTCCGCATCCATTATCTTCCTTAATTTCTTTACGGCTAAATGATAACTAGCCTTCAATGCGCCAACGCTAGTTGAGAGAATAACGCTAATTTCCTCGTATTTCATTTCGTCGAAATAGCGCAGGTTAAACACCGTTCGCTGCACTTCGGGCAACTCGGCAATGGCCTCTTGCAGGCGGGCTTGGGTGGCATCGCCATCAAAGTAATCGTCGGCCATAAGCTGTTGGGCCAAAGTAAGGTCGGCAGACGATTGTAATGTGGTGGCGTTTTTCTGCTTGCGAAGAAAGTCGAGAGCCTCGTTAATGGCTATTCGGTACAGCCACGTGGACAGTCTAGCCTGCTGCTTAAAGTTATCCAGCCCGTTCCATGCCTTAAGAAACACGTTTTGCACCAGGTCGTCGGCATCTTCGTGCACAAGCACCATGCGTCTTACCTTCCAATAAAGCGGCTGGGCATAAGCCTTTACCAAGTCTTGGAAAGCGGCATGGCGAGTGGCTGGGTCGGCCAAACGCTGCAACAAACGTTGTTCGTCTAATTCTATCATTAAGCCATAGGGGCTAAAATAACTGTCAAGAATGTTTTAAGTGCCGATAAACAAGGTGAGAAGACAATATGCGCCGAAACTAAATGGAGAAACTGCGAAGGTAGCGATAAAGCACCTTGTCGTAACCATATACATCAGCGTATGTATGCATCTTACCTTTAACGTCGGGATAAAGGGTGTAATAGGTAATGAAAAGCGGAACGTTGGGGTTCACTTTCACACTATTAACTAATCGTCGATAGTCTACGCGCGTACGTTTTTCCTCGCCTTCTTTGGGCTTAGACAAGTCGGCCTGCATAGAATAATTTATCTTATCAATCAATGTTTTATCTTTCTTGCCGAGCAAGAAAACAGCCAGCTCAAAGGGTTTTTGAACACGTATGCAACCATGCGACACGCTGCGGCTGCCACGGTCGAAGGCCCATTTTGACGAGGTGTCGTGGATGAAAATGGAGAAATTGTTGTTGAAACGGAACACCACGCGACCCAAGGAATTGCCTTCGCCGCCCTCTTGAATAACAAAATAGTCGGGGTTAAGCAGCATGCCGGCCGACACGTTGGCTGGGTCGACACGCCTTCCCGACGGGCGGTTGAGTATAAAATAGCGGTGTCGCTCAAAATAATCGGGGTTTCCTGCATGGCCAACAACCTCTTTCTTAATGATGCTCCGAGGAATAATCCATTGCGGATTAACGTCCATACGCATAATATGGCTGTTTAACAGGGGCGTTTTGGTGTCTAATGTGCCGCAGGCCATACGCATAGTGAGTACGCTATCGCCTTCTATAGCGTCGAGATGGTACGAGGGAACGTTGACCAACACATACTTTCGGTGGTTTTGCGGATAGTCGGTTTGTCGCCAACGGCTGCGTTCAACGTTGCAGAGCAGCCTTATTCGGTCGGTCTCCGACAGGTCTTTACCCTTAAAATGCTTTATCAGTAGGGCATAGAGCGCGTTTTGTGGCTGCGCCTGGCGTAAGAAGATGTCAACCGAATCGTTATATACCTTACGCAAGGCTGTTGTGTAAAAGTCTTTTGTGGGCCGCTTAACATGAATGTCGAACAAACCGCGGTAAGTTGTTCGAACAGAGTCTTGCTCGCGTATGTCCAAGTTGTTGAATATACGCGTGGGGTTGGTGAAACCAAAGTGCTGCCCTGCCGTGTAGCGCAAGAAGGCTTTGGTAAGATTGTATTCAAGGCGTGCCATCACACGGTTAACATCGCGAATGCCAGAGTCTACATCGAGTGTTCGAATGCGTTGCAAGTCGCGTTCTATCTGTTCTACCACAAACACCCGCTTGCTAAACCCCATTTCTTCTACCGTATTAAGGTAAGCCAATAGGCTGTCTGCACGTTTGTCTAGCCCAAACCGGTCTATCCAAAGCAGGTTTCCTCCATCGCGATAGTAACGGCGGGTACGCGAATCGGCCACAAGCGTGTCACGATCGGCTCTAACCAGCAAGGCAAGTTGCCGTTTGATGTCGCTGATGTTGAGCTTATATGCCTGTTCTGCCCATTGGCCGAGAGTTTCTTGCGAGGGTAAAGGCCGTTCAACATGGCCTTTCTCGTGACAAGCCACGAGAACGAGACAAACGAAAAGTACCGTAGAAGAGAACTTACCTATTAAAAAATTAGAAGAGGACTTACCTAACTCTAAAATGTATTTCATTGAAAGGCCGCCTACGATTTGTGCGGCTTGTTGATATTCTTTGTCCTTATGCTTATTGCGCATGTCGTTGCAGGCTTGCGGAAAACTAATTAGAATTCTGATGGAGTGAAACTTGCACCAACGCCCGTTGGAGCCAGCATCGCTGTCATTACCACCTTCGCCAGGCAGGCAAACTACCCGAAAGGAGTATTATCTGACGGCTATTTTACGCACCATCTTGCCCACTTTAACGATGTAACAGCCTTTTGGCAGCCCCAAATCGAAATGTTTCTCTGCACTGTCTATCTTTAAATAGGCTACCCTCATACCGGCCAAGTCGTAGACGGCGAGCATCTGCCCCGCTGCTCCCGACACGTGAATGGTAGACTCCGAAACACTGATGACGACATTTTGATAGTCGTTATCAATGGTTTCGAGTGCAGCAGCAGCCCTCGAAGTCAGTGGGTTGCCCATCATTAGGGCGGTTGCGAATAATATTGTTAGTAACGTCTTTGTCATATTCTGGGATGTTTTCTGGTTTCATCTGCAAATATAGTGCTTTTTGATGTAAATCAAGAAACTAACTAACCGCAAATTATTTGCGTTAAAGCTATTTAACAATGAGCGACTTTTTGTGTTCGCAAAACGAATTAATTTGAGGCCATTTCACGCACTTTTAAGGTTGAATGGGTTGTTAGTTCACTAGATTACTTAGCCATACTAGCCCAACTCGTTCATCAGCAGGCGCAGCCATTTTTTCACCTTTTCACCTTTTCACCTTTTCACCCTTTCACCTTTTCACCCTTTCACCTTTTCACCTTTTCACCTTTAAAAGCCTCTACAAGGCATTATTTCCCCATCAAACATCAATTTCCAATCCCTCTTGACCAAGGATTGTGTTTGGAAATATGGCCTTAGCCTCGGCTAACAAAACCTCTTCGGCCTCGTATCGAGCACTATAATGCCCCAAAACAAGCTTGCCCACGCCAGCATCGCGTGCCACCTTAGCCGCCTCTTCGGCCGTGCTGTGGTAGTAAAGTCGCGCTCGCGAGGCCATCGAACTATCGTAAGTGGCCTCGTGATAAAGGGTATTCACGCCTTGCACGGCCTTGTGTAGCTGTGGCATGTAGCGCGTATCGCTGCAATAAGCGTATGCGCGGGCTGGGTCGGCAGGCGTAACCAGGCGTGTATTGGGCACAGTACGGCCCTCATCGTCTACCCAATCGGCACCCAACTTGATGTTGTTTATCTGACTAATGGGTATGCGATAGAAGTCTATCATGTCGCGACGGATGTGCGGCAACAATTCTTTCTCGCGGAATAGAAAGCCACAACAATCAATGCGATGCTCCAGAGGAATGCTCTCTACGGTAAGGCTCTTGTCTTCGTAAATCACTTGTTGCACCTTAGTGTCTACGGCATGGAACACCACTTCGAACTCGATGCCACCGCAAAAGAAATCCAGTTGCATGCGGAGCATCGGTCCGAGTTCGGCAGGAGCATACACATGCAGGGCCGCCGTACGTCCAAGAAGGCCGAAAGTAGAAATCATACCGATGAGCCCGAAACAGTGGTCGCCATGCAAATGCGAGATGAACACCGCCCCGATTTTAGTGAAACGTATGCGCGAACGGCGCAGTTGAACCTGCGTCCCCTCGCCGCAATCTATCATAAACAGCTTTCCACGGATGTCTACTACCTGCGATGTGGCGTTGTGTTTCAGTGTTGGCAACGCGCTGCCACATCCCAGGATATGCACTTTAAATGGTTCCAAGGGCGTATTACTTTTGTCGCGTGAAGGTGAAGATGCCGTGCGCGTTCTCCAAATAGAGCGAGTCGCCACCCAAAGCGTTCACGGTAAAGGTGTCTTTATTGAGCAAAAGTTGTCCGTTAAACACCTTCCACGATGTCCAAGGGTGTGCCTCTTCCTTCACAGCCGACAGCACCGTGCCGTCTTCCATCAGTTCGAATTGCTTATCAATGCTGCGCCATTTGCCCATCAGGGTGGTAAGATTAAGTACTTGATTGGCCTCGTATTCGCCGTCGGCGTTCTTATATCCCACCACTGCCAGCCTGTCGCCTGCGAGTAATCCGCCCTTAACGGCCGACTCGTCGTCGACATCGAAGAGATAATTAAGTGTGTCGCCCTGTACAGTAACCAATTCCAAGTTGTGCATGGCGGTGTTAACGCCACACACACCATAAACGGTGGTGTCGCCCTTGCTTTCCTCTGTGGTTGCAAGCGACTGCTGTCCGTCGCCCTTTTTCTTACCATCGCCGCATGCCACAATGAATAAAACGGCCATAACAGCAAACAATATGGTTGATACTCTCTTGTCCATACGCTATATATATTTAATGTATTAGTATTTGAGTTCGTGAGTTTATGAGTTATTGAGCTGGTGAGCTTATAAGTTCGTGAGCATGTAAGCGCGTGAACACCTAAGTTAACAAGCCCACAGTTTTGCAAATTGTAT
Source organism: Prevotella sp. oral taxon 317 str. F0108 (assembly GCF_000162415.1). Classification (NCBI taxonomy): domain Bacteria; kingdom Pseudomonadati; phylum Bacteroidota; class Bacteroidia; order Bacteroidales; family Prevotellaceae; genus Prevotella; species Prevotella sp. oral taxon 317. The sequence continues at coordinate 1,466,060 of NZ_GG740072.1, forward strand.
GCGATAAAACTCAAAAGCTTAGAAACTTAGAAACTCAAAAACTTAGAAACTCACGAGCTCATCTCTCGTTCTTCGTTCTTAGCCTTATTCCACAGTTCGTCCATCTCTTCGATCGTCATCTCTGTGAGCGGCTTGCCCTCCTTAATGGAATGCTGCTCCACATAGTTGAACCTTCGGATGAACTTCTGGTTGGTTTTTTCCAACGCGTTGTCGGGATTGAGGTGGTAAAGTCTTGCTGCGTTGATTACGCTAAACAAGAAATCGCCCAGCTCTTGGGTAGACTTCTCCTTGTCTTCGCGTTTCAGTTCGGTTTCCAACTCGTCCAATTCTTCGCGCACTTTCGCCCAAACGTCGTTCTTTTCTTTCCAATCGAAACCCACGTTTCGAGCCTTATCCTGTATGCGATAGGCCTTGATGACACTCGGCAGTGCATCAGGCACCCCCGAAAGCACCGTCTCGTTGCCATCCTTCTCTTGCAGCTTTAGCTGCTCCCAGTTCTTCAACACCTGCTCTTCGTTGTCGGCTTGCACGTCGCCATAGATGTGCGGATGCCTGAAAATCAGCTTATCAGCCTCGCGATTGCACACGTCGGCTATGTCGAACTCGCCCTTCTCGCTGGCCAACAGGGCGTAGAATGCGGTGTGCATCAATACGTCGCCCAACTCTTTGCAAACATTATTCATGTCGTTCTTGGCCAAAGCGTCACACAGTTCGTATGTTTCTTCTATCGTATTCGGGCGCAGGCTCTCGAAGGTTTGTTTCTTATCCCACGGACATTTCTCTCTCAAATCGTCCAGCACATCGAGCAATCGCCCAAAGGCCTCCATCTTTTCTTCTTTCGTATGCATACTATATGTTTGGTGTTGGCATACGCCGCATAGCCCAAAGGCAACATGGCGAATTGCCGTTCTGTTGATGCAAAGATAATAAAAAATAAACTGTAACGTTGAATAAAAGTGCTACATTTCGGCATTTCACATTTTATTCGTACTTTTACACCATCAAAAACGCTAAGTAGAAGAATGAATTTTTACAATCGGGAAGAGGCTCGACAACGCATGAACGACTTGGCTGAGCAGGCCGTTCCTTTCCTTTTCATCATAGATTACGACTCTAAACGTGCCGTGGTGGAACCCGAAAACGAGGTGGATGCCAACGAGTTGAAGTATTGTTTCAACGGGAAAGGCAACGCCACACAGGCCGCCTACCCCGCCAACAAGGACATCGAATGGGGCATTGAGCCACCCACCGAGGCCGAATATCAGCATAGTTTCAACATCGTTAGAAACGCCATGTTGGCCGGAAACAGCTATCTGGCCAACCTTACTTGCCGCATAGGACTGCGAACCAACCTCTCGCTGCTCGACCTTTACCATGCGGCCGAGGCGCGTTATCGGCTTTGGATGAAAGACAAGCTGGTGTGTTTCTCGCCCGAAACGTTCGTCAAGATTGCGCAGGGAGAAATCAGTTCGTACCCGATGAAAGGCACAGCAGAAGACGTTTCGCCATCGTCGGCCGAACAATTGCTGGCCAACGAGAAGGAGGCTGCCGAGCATGCCACCATCGTAGACCTTATTAGAAACGATCTAAGCATGGTTGCCTACGACGTACATGTAGAGCGTTACCGATACGTGGAGCGGCTGAACACCCACCGCGGACCGCTTTTGCAAACCAGTTCTGAAATAAGGGGGCGGCTCATGCCCCACCTCATGCAACGCCCAGGCGACGTTATTTTTTCGCAATTGCCTGCTGGTTCGATAACGGGCGCGCCCAAAAAGAAGACTGTGGAGGTAATTGCCGAGGCCGAAAACTATCACCGCGACTTCTACACGGGCGTGATGGGACGATGGGATAACGGCGAATTGGATAGTGCAGTGATGATTAGATTCATCGACCAATGCCACGGAAAGCTTTTCTTTAAGGCTGGCGGTGGCATCACGGCCAAGAGCAATTGGAAAGACGAATACCACGAAGTGATTGAAAAAGTGTATGCACCAATTTGTAGAAACCATTAGGATTGAAGGCGGTAAAGCCATGAACCTGCCCTTGCACGAGGCGCGAATGAACGCCACGCGCTTGCATTTCGCCCCACATGCCGCACCCATTAGTCTGCAAAAGTGGCTCGATGATGCGCCAATAAGTGAAGAACGCGTCAAGGCAAGAGTGGTTTACGACGCTGATGGGGTATGCGAAACCACGTTCCAAACATACAAGCGGCGCGAAATACAGTGGCTCCGCATGGTGGAAGACAACGACATCAGCTACACATTTAAAAGCACCGACCGACACGAACTCGACCATCTGCTGGCTCTCCGCGATGGTTGCGATGAGGTGCTTATCGTTAAAAACGGACTGATTACCGACACCTCGTTTACCAACGTGGCCTTCTTCGATGGACACAAGTGGCTCACGCCCACCCAACCGCTACTAAATGGCACCATGCGCCAATGGCTTTTGCAGCGTGGCGAGCTAATGGAAGCGCAGATTACACCCGCCTCGCTCGCCTCGTTCCAACGCATCATGCTCTTTAATGCCATGATTGGCGCACACGAATTGGAACTCCCCACTACACATATTATATAAAGAATAGCGCACCACTTGGTGGCGTTAATCCAATGTTTTTTAGTAAATTTGCAGTCTGTACACACGAAGTGAGACTTTTATAACAATAACACAGAATATGGAAATAGCAAGTAAGTACGACCCCAAAGAAGTGGAAGCCACATGGTATAAGTATTGGCAAGACAATAAACTCTTTGCCAGTAAGCCCGACGGAAGGGCTCCTTACACCGTGGTTATCCCTCCGCCCAACGTAACGGGCGTGCTACACATGGGCCACATGCTTAACAACACGATACAAGACATCCTCGTTCGTCGCGCACGAATGGAGGGGAAGAACGCCTGTTGGGTGCCTGGAACCGACCACGCATCCATCGCTACCGAGGCAAAAGTGGTGGCCAAGCTGGCCGAAAAGGGCGTGAAGAAAACCGACCTAAGCCGCGACGAGTTCCTAAAACACGCGTGGGACTGGACACACGAACACGGCGGCATCATCCTTAAACAGCTTAGACGATTGGGCGCATCGTGCGATTGGGACCGTACGGCATTCACCATGGACGACGAACGCTCGGAAAGCGTCCTCAAAGTGTTCTGTGATCTCTACGAAAAGGGATTGATTTACCGCGGCGTTCGCATGGTTAACTGGGACCCGCAGGCCCAAACGGCACTATCAGACGAGGAAGTGGTGTACAAGGAAGAGCACTCCAAGCTGTTCTACCTTAAATATATGGTGGTTGAAGAACCTGGAAAATACGCCGTGGTAGCCACTACACGCCCCGAAACGATTATGGGCGACACCGCCATGTGCATCAATCCGAACGACCCGAAGAACACTTGGCTGAAAGGCAAGCATGTTATCGTGCCGTTGGTGGGCCGCGAAATACCCGTGATTGAAGACGATTACGTAGACATCGAGTTTGGAACGGGATGCTTGAAGGTAACTCCCGCACACGACATCAACGACCATAACCTGGGATTGAAGCACGGATTGGACACCATCGACATCTTCAACGACAACGGTACGCTATCCGAGGCGGCTGGTTTGTACGTTGGCATGGACCGCATGGACGTGCGCAAGAAAATCGCCGGCGACCTAGAAGCGGCTGGTTTGATGGAGAAAACCGAAGATTACAACAACAAGGTGGGCTATTCTGAGCGCACACACGTACCCATCGAGCCAAAATTGTCTACCCAATGGTTCCTTAAAATGCAGCATTTTGCCGACTTGGCCCTGCAACCTGTTATGGACGACGACATCGCTTTCTATCCGCAGAAGTACAAAAACACCTATCGCCACTGGCTAGAAAACATCAAAGACTGGTGCATCAGCCGTCAGTTGTGGTGGGGACATCGCATTCCGGCCTACTATTTCACGGCAAACGGAAAGCGCGAATGTGTTGTGGCACTCACTGCCGAAGAGGCATTAGCAAAGGCCAAAGCCGTATGTGGCACCCTCACTGCGGCCGATTTGGAACAAGATGAGGACTGTCTTGACACGTGGTTCTCGTCTTGGTTGTGGCCCATCTCGGTGTTCAACGGCATCAACCAACCCGATAACGAGGAGATTAACTACTATTATCCCACGAGCGACCTCGTAACAGGACCCGACATTATCTTCTTCTGGGTGGCCCGAATGATTATGGCGGGGTACGAATATCGTGGTAAAATGCCTTTCAAGAACGTGTATTTCACAGGTATCGTACGCGATAAGCTGGGGCGTAAGATGTCGAAATCGCTCGGCAACTCGCCCGACCCCATCGAACTGATTGAACAATACGGCGCAGATGGTGTTCGTATGGGCATGATGCTTTCGGCTCCTGCCGGCAACGATATTCTTTTCGACGAGACACTATGCGAACAAGGGCGCAACTTCAACAATAAGATATGGAATGCGTTTAGGCTCGTTAAGGGCTGGGAAGTTAGCGACCAACCGCAACCCGAGGCCAGTCGAATTGCTTGCCAATGGTTTGAGGCTAAGCTACGCCAAACCAACGAAGAGCTAAACGACTTGTTCTCGAAATACCGCATTTCGGAGGCCCTTATGGCTGTGTATCGACTTTTCTGGGACGAGTTCTCAAGCTGGTATCTCGAAATGATAAAGCCTGCTTACGGCTCACCCATCGACAGCCACACCTACAACGCCACGTTGCGCTACTTTGAAACGCTGCTCAACATGCTGCATCCCTTCATGCCTTTCATCACCGAAGAGCTGTGGCAACACATCGCCGAGCGCAAAGAGGGCGAATCGATTATGTGCCAATGCCTGAAAATAGATGCGCCCACGGAGGCCGACAATAAGCTGAATGCCAAGATGGAATTAGTCAAACAGATTATCAGTGGAGTGAGAACAATGCGTAGTCAAGAGCGATTGTCCCCAAAATACAAGTTCGACCTACGATACATGGGCAAAGAAAACATTTGGCAAGACTATGTAAGTCTAATTGAAAAGATGGCCAATGTAGGCTTTACAAGTGAGCCTCCTAAAACAAATGGAACTTATACTTTCATGGTTGAGACCCACGAATTTGTTATACATGTTGGCGGTCTAATTGACTTTGAAACAAAGATTAGTAAACTAGAGGCGCAATTGGCGCACCTCGAAGGTTTCCTTGCCGGCATCAAGAAGAAGCTGTCTAACGAACGCTTTGTGGCTAACGCTCCCGAAGCCGTCGTTGCTTTGGAACGCAAGAAACAAAGCGATTCGGAAGAAAAAATTGCCGCACTAAAAGCGTCTATCAAGGAATTGAAGACAGATAAAGAGAAATTTGGGAACTTCCCTTTCCCGGATCATGTTAAAGCGTGAATTTATATAACATTCCTTTAAACGCGGGCTTGGCGTAAAGCAAACGCGCCATCGCCCACCTACAAACGAAGTTCCTGAACCGCTCCGCACCATCAAACACGCCCTAGCACACGAAAAAATGGCAGCGCGGGTAAAGCAATGGCAGCGAACGGTGCAGGAACTTCTCTCATTTAATCCCCTAACATCCCCTTCATGCAAAAGAAACTCACCTCATTACTCATACTCCTGGCAACGCTCTTCATCGTGAGTTGCCACGAAGACGTACCTGCGCCCTACCCCATTCCGCAAGGCTTGCCCGACAAAACCATCTTTGTATACATGCCGTGGAGTGCTGCCAGAAACAGCTCAACAGGTAGTTTGTACGACAATTTTCTGCAAAACATCAAGGATATAGAGGCTGCCATCGAGGCCGAAAAGGGATTGGGGCGTAACAAGCTGATGGTGTTCATCGCCACATCGGCCAACAGCGCGGTGCTGATGGAGGTGAAATGCGCACCCTATGGCACTTGCCGGCGAGACACACTGCAACGTTACGACCAGCACAACATGCCTGCCTACACCACTACCAACGGCTTAGCCAGTATATTTAACGAAGTAAAAGCACAGGCCAAGGCCAAACAATACGCTCTCATTGTGGGCTGTCACGGCACGGGTTGGCTTTTCTCAGAGGGTAAGAGCAGGGCGCGTACACGCTATTTCGGCGGAACCGACCGTTATTTTCAAACCAACATTCCCACATTGGCTGCGGCCATAGAGCAGGCTAAGATGCCCATGCAGTTCGTTATGTTCGACGACTGCTACATGTCTAACATAGAAGTGGCCTACGAAATGCGCCACGCCACCAACTATCTTATTGGCTGTTGCAGCGAGATTATGGCTTACGGCATGCCCTATAAGAACATTTGGAAATACCTGATACAGCAAAAACCCAACTATCAAGCTGTGGTTAACGAGTTCCATCAGTTTTATTCTAACTATCAGTGGCCATACGGCAACATCGGCGTTACCGATTGTAGCAAGGTGGAAGAGGTGGTTGCGCACATGAAAACGATTAACGCAGCAACCGCAAACAATGCCAATCTCATTGATTGGGAAGACGTTCAGCGACTTGATGGCTACGAAAAGACCATCTTCTTTGATATGGGCGACTACGTAAACAAACTCTGCACTACGCCCGAAACACAGGCGTTGGCACGCAACTTGCACACTGCACTGGCCCAGTTGGTGCCATATAAGTCTACAACGCCATATATTTACACAGCCCTTGAAGAGCTTAGCTACAACAGAATCCGCGTAAATGCGTATAGCGGAATAACCATCAGCGACCCCACGCAGTCGGATTTCGAGAAGGCCTTAACCACTAAAAAGGCAACTGGGTGGTGGAAAGCGACACATTAATAAAAGGAAGTCGTCTTGACTTTTAATGTTTCTACAAATTGAGAAGAGCCTGTTTTCTCTGCACTTTAAAATCAAAACAAACACCCCTTCATGTACGAAGTACCTGGACAAAGATACGATAAAACCTGAAATACGGCTCCATTTGCTTGTGGCAAAACGTGGTTATATTTCAGAAGGCGGTCTGGTGGAAGTTGTTCCATACACTCTCCACAAGTTGAAAACCACTTATAGATAGCAGATTACTTCTGCGTTTCATGGTACAGTATGTAAGTGGCATACACCCTGCAACCGCCCACGCTGACCGTCGCAAGCGTACATGTTTTCACTACCGATGCCCACTCGCGCGTGTTTACGACATAACTGTTTTGTCTAGTTTTTAGCAATAAATTTAACATTATGAGTGCCCTTTTTGCCACCAACCGCTCATCTTGTCGCAAAAAATCGATTCTCGCGAAGGTTGTTTTGATGTAAAACGGGGATAGCTTGTGAATGCGATGAAATGAATTTTTATTTAAAAAGACCGCCATTTGCACCAGATTTTGGGCGTTTTGCCGCTTAATACATTGCGTTTTACTGCTAAATGCACTGCGTTTTGGTGCTAAATGCACTGCGTTTTGGTGCAAAATACAGTGCGTTTTGGTGCAAAACACAAGGCGAAATGGTGCTAAATGCAAGGCAAAAAGGTGCTAAATGCAAGGCAAAAAGCATAAATATCCACACCAATTGTATAAACAAGACCTTTTAGGAACATTAAATACATGACCGAAAAGGGCAAGATAGTGGTTAAAAAGTGGGATTTTATGGGCTAAAAGCGTGTAATTGGGCTTAGAAAAATACGAGCTGGCAACCAATCTAGAAAGGCTAAATGGTACAAAATGCAGGTTTTACTCTTAAAAACAGACAAAACAAAAGGAGTGGAAAGCTAGAAATAGGGGCGATTTGCCTACTTTGTGGCTTATATTTTCGCTAGAAGGGAGCGAAAATTGGAGCGATATTGTAAAATAAAAGATAATAATTTAAGTTTTCAAGTTGGTGAGTTGGAAAACTAGTGGGTTGGAGATTTTTCGATTTTTTTTGAGTTGACGTGCTGGTGTCTTTTGAGTTTTTGAGTTGATGAGTTAATAAGTTGATGAGTTGATTGGCTGATTTGTCCTGTACTTCGTGTGTGAGAAGAGCGTTTATCTTGTGTTGGCATCACAGAGAGAACAAGCTCTCCTTAATTTATAGGAACATAAAAAGTCAAGACTACTTCAAGGAGTGAACACGGAAAAAAGGGACTTATCCAAACAAGCCAAAAGGCTATTCCAACAAAACGACAGATTATCCCTACGGCTTAACGAACAAATGCCTACGCCTTCTAACAACAGAAAGACGTAGACATTTGCATTATCGCTCTCTAAATCATATGAGTATGGTTGCGTGTTGTATGATTATATACCTGCCACCCCACCCTTCTTGCACTTCTCAACCAACCCAAGCCGCAAGAGCAACACGCGTAGATTACACCTTGTTTAGTTCGTTAGCTAGAACACAACACCTGATGAACAACGCATCATCTGCAACAAAAACAGCCTGTAAAAGCATCTTGTTGTAGTGTCCGTACAAGGCTCTTCGTACTCGCACTACAAGGTTCTTGTACTCGCGTTTCAAGCACTTTGTAGTGTCAGTACAAGCCTTTTGTTGAGACACTACAAGGTGTTTTGTACTGATGTCTGCATGGCTAAGTGCTGTTTGCCCTACGCTGACAAATGGTCGGCAGAGGAATTTTGTAATACGATGCTTACGCTTTGCCACATAACGGATAAGATGATGTGCAGTTATCTGAAAGTATTAGAGAAGCGGTTTGTGGAACAGGGCGGCATAAAAGAACGTATGCACGCTGCTCGCACGGGGTATAGGCAGGCTCAAGACGAGTTGTTGGAAAGGCTGAAAACGGAGAACGAACAGTTAAAGGCCGAAGTGCAAAGGCTGAAAGCTGAGTTGGAGAGGCGAAAACTGGAAGAGTGAGGGGATAATTGGTGTTTTAGTTATTCTAGGTTTCCTAGACTTTCTAGGCATCCTAGTAGCCCTAGGTATCCTAGTTATCCTAGCCATCCTAATTATTCTAGGCCTCGTAGTTACCCTAGAAAATTTATCCCCATATTTTGTTTTCCCACAAATTTGCGTAACTTTGCACCACGAAAATTAGGGTATAACAATGAATAAGAAAATGATTGTGGGCATGGCCATTGCGGCCATGTCGCTAATGGGCAACAAAGCGTACGCCCAATTCGACTTTGGAAAGATACTGCAAAACGGTGCAGACATATTATCGAATGGTGGAACAACCGACGATTTGCTTTCGGGCATTACCTCCATCTTCTCTGATAAGAAAGTGGCCACCATCGATGATCTTGTTGGCGAGTGGGCTTACACCGAACCTGCTGTGGTGTTTATGAGCGAGAACTTGTTGAAAAAGGCTGGCGGAAAGCTGGCATCGAGTGCCATAGAAAAGACCATTGAAACGCAACTTAACAAGGTGGGCATTACCAAAGGGGCGATGAAAATGACCTTTACACGCAACGGGCGCTTTACGCAAACCATCGCTGGCCGACGTCTGCGCGGCACCTTCACCATCAAGGGTAAAGAAGTGGTGCTGAAATATGCAGGCGAAATAAAACAACTTGTTGGCACTACGCAGGTAGACGGCAACGACTTGCTCATCGTGATGGATGCCTCGAAGATGCTCACTTACCTCAAAGCCATTGGCAGCATTAGCGGGAACGCCTCGCTGAAAACCGCCACTTCGCTGCTTGGAAGTATGGACGGCATGCTCTGCGGACTGCGTTTAAATCGTGCAAGCAAGTAAATAAGGAAACGAAAAGGGCTAAATCGCACGCCCCAAAGGTGCACTTTTAACACCCATGCGTTGCGTAATTCAAAGAAAAGACGTAACTTTGCACCGCTTTTTAAGGCGCATCAATCAAGAAATTGATATTTCGTGTGATGGCGAATTAAGCACAATTGTTTAACAACTTAATTTAGAGTAACACATTATGAGAGAAATTAATGTAGCAGGTAAGAGCAGAAGCAACCTGGGAAAGAAGGCTTCTAAGGAGATGAGAAAAGAAGGATTGATTCCTTGTAACCTTTACGGCGAGAAGAAAAACGCTGACGGTTTGCCCGAGGCGCTTTCGTTCGCTGTGCCTATGGCCGACCTTCGCAAGGTGGTTTATACGCCCCATATCTATGTGGTTAACCTCGACATCGATGGCCAAAAGCACACCGCCATCATGAAGGAACTGCAATTCCACCCCGTAACGGATGCCCTGCTGCACGTGGACTTCTACGAAATAAACGAAGAAAAGAGCATCGCTATCGGTATTCCCGTTAACCTCGTGGGCTTGGCTCAGGGTGTTCGCGATGGTGGACGTCTTAGCCTTTCTATCCGTAAGTTGATGGTTAAGGCTCCTTACAAGCAAATTCCTGAAAAGCTAGACATTGACGTAACTGCACTGACCATCGGTAAGAGCATCAAGGCTGGCGAACTTTCGTTCGAAGGTTTGGAAGTGGTTACGCCGAAAGACGTTATCGTTTGCACCGTTAAGATGACGCGTGCTGCCGCTGCTGCCGCTGCTGCCGCTGCCGCAGGTAAGTAAAAACGTGGGTTTTGAATAACCACTTTTCTGAATGGAGAAATATTTAATTGTAGGCTTGGGAAACCCCGGACGAGAATACGAGGCAACCCGTCACAATACTGGATTTATGATATTGGACGCTTTTGCAAAGGCGTCCAATATTGTTTTTGAGGATAAGCGTTACGGCTTTGTCAGCTCTGCGATGGTAAAAGGTCGCAAGTTGGTTCTGTTAAAGCCGTCAACGTTTATGAATCTCAGTGGAAACGCCGTGCGTTATTGGCTCGATAAAGAGAATATTCCACAAGAACACCTGCTCGTTGTGGTAGACGATTTGGCCCTGCCGCTTGGCACTTTGCGACTGAAAGGCAATGGCAGCAATGGCGGACACAATGGGTTGGGGCATATCCAGCAGCTTATCGGACCGCAATATGCCCGATTGCGCGTGGGTATCGGCAACGAATTTCCACGCGGAGGGCAGGTAGATTGGGTGTTGGGCGAATACGATGACGAGGAACTTAAAGCCTTAGAGCCTGCCATTGAGCGCAGCATTGAGATTATCAAGAGCTTTGCCTTGGCTGGGATAACGGTTACAATGAACCAGTTTAACAAAAAGAACGCATAAGTTTTGGCGATGAACGAGGCTAGAATTGACAAATGGTTGTGGGCCGCGCGGATATTTAAAACTCGCTCGATAGCGGCCGATGCCTGCAAAAACGGGCGCGTAACGCTTAATGGGGTGAACCTGAAACCAAGTCGAACGATTAAGGAAGGCGACGTGGTGAGCGTGAAAAAGCCGCCCGTAACCTACTCGTTCAAGGTGCTGAAAACCATCGAACAACGTGTGGGAGCAAAGCTGTTGCCCGAAATTTACGAGAATGTTACCGACCCAAAGCAGTACGAACTGTTGCAGATGAGCCGCATCAGTGGCTTTATAGATAGGGCGCACGGCACGGGGCGACCAACGAAAAAGGAACGTCGCGCATTGGATGCCTTTGTAGATCCCGTGATGTTCGGGTTCGACGATGAGGACGAGGGCGACGAATAAGTTCATTCAACACAGATTGTAAGCAGGCATTTCCTATCACTTGGAGGTATGTTCAGACTTTCAACCACCATCTTTCCTTACAGCCTTTTGTGGCGACAACAACATTAACCAACGTAAACAATAAAGCATATACAAACCCTATGACCAACATTGCCATCTTTGTTTCGGGTAGCGGAACCAATTGCGAGAACATCATCAGGCACTTTGCCGACGATGCCAACGTGCATATCGCCTTGGTGTTGAGCAACAAGCCCGATGCCTATGCCCTTGTTAGGGCCAAGAACCACCATGTGCCTACGGCCGTATTAACCAAAGCCGAGTTTAACGATGAAACCAAAGTGATGGACTTGTTGAATGCGCACGAGGTGAATTTCATTGTCTTGGCCGGTTTCTTATTGATGATTCCGCCCTTCCTCGTTTCAGCTTTTCACCAGCGCATGCTCAACATTCATCCCGCCTTGCTGCCTAAATTCGGAGGAAAGGGCATGTATGGGCATCATGTTCACGAGGCGGTTAAGGCCGCAGGAGAGAAAGAAACGGGCATCACCATCCATTGGGTGAGCGACGATTGCGATGCTGGCGAGATTGTTGCACAATATTCAACGCCTTTAACAGACAGCGATACGCCCGACGATATTGCCGAGAAAGTACACCTATTAGAGCAAGCCCACTTCCCCGAAGTTATAGCGCAGGTGTTGGAAAGGGCTAATTTATAGATTACACTTAACGGAAAACCATAATGAAGAGAACTGCTTTTATCTTCGTTGCCCTATTGGGCACGCTGTGTTTGAACGCTCAAGAAACGTCTAAGCCTAATCGTTGGCCTTCGTTTCTAAATAAAACGGATTTTGCGGATGCCACAAAGTTCATCCCCGCGCCGCCCGATACGTCGAGCATTGCATACCTTAACGACTTTAATCGCTATCAATGGGGCAAGTCTATGCGCAATACTGCGCGTGGAAAGCAAGCCATTTACGATGCGTCGGTAGACATCGACTCCGTACTTAGTGGCTTTTCAGAGGCGTTCGGCATGCCAATTAGCAAGCAAACAACGCCCGAACTGCACTATCTGATGGAGCGAGTGGAGAACGATGGCAGCCTTTCGGTGCGTAGTGCGAAGAAGAAATACATGCGTAAGCGTCCATACGTGCAGTTTGGAGAAGGTACAGCCGTGCCACACGAAGAGGAAGAACTTCGTCATACTGGCTCTTTCCCCTCTGGTCATACGGCTCGCGGATGGGCTATGGCCTTGGTTTTGGCTGAGATTAACCCCGAAAGACAAGACGAGATACTTGTGCGTGGCTACGAATATGGCGAAAGTAGGGTGATTGCCGGCTTTCATTATCAGAGTGATGTGGATGCGGCACGCCTTGCTGCAAGTGCTGCTGTGGCCCGCTTGCATGCTGATGAGGCCTTTCGCAAGCAGTTGGACAAGGCAAAAAAGGAATTTGCACGATTGAAAAAGAAGTGATTTTGTAAACCACTTTGGTGCACAAATACGCTTGCGGGGCGTTTATGGCGAGTGATATAAACTACCATAAATGCCCCGCAAAGCTTTTGTTTATGTCGGTTTGTGGAGTTGACACAAAGTCACTTTGGCTTTACCAACCTGCATTTACGCCTTGCTCAATGCGCGATAGGCCTCGTCGAAGTTTTTGGGATGTCGGCCGATGAGACAGACATTAACAAGACAGTTGGCCGCAAGTTCGATGTCGGTTAGATCTACGCCCTTTTCTTTCACCACCTCTTTGCCCAGACAAACCTCCCATGTGGTGTCGAAAGCAGCATCTTCGGCACCCATAAACGATGCGTCGCTGTTGGGGTCGGGCATTATTCGGTAGCGTATGTTTTTCTTAGAGGCCACGGGTTGCAGGCTCATCAGGATGTTATAGCCTTGTTCGAGAGAGGCGCGGAACTTGCCAGTGCCAGGGAACATGTCGGCGACAACGGGCATGAGGTCGTCGAATTGATAACGTTGTAAAAGTTGTTGCAGTTTCATTCGTGCTTTATTTTATGGGGTAAATGATGGGGGAACGATGCTCCCAATCAGAGTATTTTCAATGCAATGGCAGCACAAGCCTCGGCATCGGCCAAGGCATGGTGGTGCATGTCAAGTTCGTAACCACAATGGCTGGCCACGGTAGGAAGTCTAAAATCGGCCAATCCTGACTCTTTCAGCTTGCGACGTGCAGTTAATAGCGTGCAGTAAAAGGGATAATCGGGATATTCCATGTCGTAGGCGGCGAAGGCAGCTTTAAGGCACGACTCATCGAAAGCCTTGTTGTGCGCCACAAGCGGCTTGTTGCGTATCAGCGGCGCAATCTCTGCCCACACGTCGGGAAACGTGGGTTGACCATTGGTGTCGGCAGTGGTAAGTCCATGAACCGTAACGCACCGCTCTTCAAAATAGTTGGGCGTGGGTTGTATCAGATGGTAATAGCTGTCCACAATCTTACCCTCTTCCACCAGCACAAGACCCACACTACACACGCTTTCCCTTTTGAAGTTGGCCGTTTCGAAGTCTATGGCGGCAAAATCTTTCATTGTTTTCTCTGTGTTTATAACGATATGGGCGGAACAATCCACGTGTTCCGCCCATATATTTATCTTGTCTTGTGTTGGTTCGCTTTAACTTACGAGGCCTTAAAATTTAGCCATCTTTATGGCTACAATGGCGCATTCGTCGCCTTTGTTGCCGTATTTTCCGCCGCACCTGTCAAGTGCTTGTTGCTGGTCGTTGGTTGTTAGCAAGCCATAAACCACGGGAATTTCGCTCGTGGCGTTGAGTTTTGCAATGCCATACGTAACGCCTTGGCAGATATAATCGAAGTGCGGAGTCTCACCTCTGATAACGCACCCCAGTATGATAACGGCATCATAGCCGCCGTTAAGCACCATTTGGTGTGCGCCATAAACCAATTCGAAACTGCCAGGAACGGTTTTTACGTGTATGTTCTCTGGCAACGCGCCATGCCTTTCGAGGGTTTGAACGGCTCCGTTTAGCAGAGCACCCGTCACTTCGGGGTTCCATTCAGACACCACGATACCGATACACATGTTGCTGGCATCGGGAATTTTCGACAGGTCGTATTCCGAAAGGTTGTGTAATGCGGTAGCCATTATTTCGTAGATGCGCGTTCCACATACTTGTCAATCTCCGAACTCTGTACGAGTATGGAGTTAACATACTTCTTCTTGATGTCTTGGTAGATGGCCAAAGCCTCTTCTTTTTTGCCTTGCGACTCAAGAATTTCGCCTGCTTGGATAAGGAACAGGGGCGAAAGCGTGCTGTTTGCACCATCGGCAGCTTTGCCGTCGGCCAGCTTTGCAGCCTTTTTCAGATTGTCAACAGCCTTGTCCAAGTCGTTAAGGTGTGCATAGGCGTTGCCCAAAGCCGCAACAGCAGCAGGGCTAACCATAGCATCCGAGGCAGGCGAATAGGCATCGAGGAATTTCTTTGCAGCTTCCCATTTATCGAGGTTTGCATTGCAAAGGCCAGCGTACAGGTTGGCCAAGTTGCCTGCATCGGTGCTGCTGTAATCGTCGGCAATGCGTGCGAAACCCACATAACCAGCTCCATCGCCGTTCAGGGCCTTGTCGAATTGCTCTTGATTAAAGTATTCTTGCCCTTTGGCCAAGGCTGTACTAGCCTTTTCTTCGCGTGGACCAGCCACGAGCGACTTATACAGGAAGAAGCCAGCCACGATGAGAACCAAGGCCGCAACAGAGCCAAGTATCACTTTTTTGTTCTTCGAGAAGAATGCGTCAGAGCTTTGCGATGCGTCGAAAGTTTCGGCAACGCCTTGTTTGTTTTTGTTTGCCATTATATATTTAAACGTTGTTATTATTCTAAGAAGTGGGGCAAAATTACTGAATTTCTCGCATATAGTGAAACATATCAGCTACTTTTTTCGTTTTTCATACCCAAATGGCGTAACTTTGCAAGAGAGTTAACTGTTTGTTTCGATTATGATTTTGAATAGCATTTCAATTATCAATTATAAAAACCTGCGCGCTGTCAACTTGCAGCTATCGCCCAAAACCAATTGTTTCATTGGGCATAACGGGTCGGGAAAGACCAATTTTCTCGATGCGTTGTACTACCTTTCGTTTTGTAGAAGTGCGTACAACCCCATTGATTCGCAGCTTATTACCCACGAACAGGACTTTTTTGTGCTTGAGGGCGACTATATTAGCGAGGGTGGCGATGCCGAAAACGTGTATTGCGGCATGAAACGTGGGTCGAAAAAGCAGTTTAAACGCAACAAGAAGGCTTACAAACGGCTTTCGCAGCACATTGGGTTGATTCCCTTGGTGTTGGTGTCGCCTGCCGATGCTGCACTTATTGATGGTGGCAGCGAGGAGCGTAGGCGACTGATGGACATGGTGATCGCGCAATACGACACTACTTACATTGAGGCTTTAACCCGATGTAACAAGGCTCTGCAACAGCGAAACGCCCTGCTAAGAATGGAGGCCGAACCCGACTTAGCTTTGCTGGAACTGTGGGAAGAGGAGATGGCGGCACAAGGAAAAGTGGTATATGCCAAGCGCGCAGCCTTTGTAGAAGAGTTCATTCCTGTGTTCCAAAGCATTCACGAGCGCATTTCGGGTGGGTCGGAACGTGTCTCTCTGCGCTATATCTCGCATGGCCAGCGGGGCGACTTGCTCGATGTGATACGCAAAGACAGGCATAAGGATAGGGCTGTTGGCTACTCTTTGCACGGCGTTCACCGCGATGATTTGGAGATGTTGATTGATGGCTACCAACTAAAACGCGAGGGTAGTCAGGGCCAGAGCAAAACATACGCCTTGGCGATGAAACTTGCGCAGTTCGATTTCTTAAAGCGAACGGCATCTAAAACCACGCCATTGCTGTTGCTCGACGACATCTTCGACAAGCTGGATAGCCAACGCGTGGAGCGTATTGTGGAGTTGGTGTCGGGCGATAGCTACGGACAAATATTCATAACAGACACTAACCGAGAGCACCTAGACCGCATATTGCAGTCGGGAACTACTGATTATAAGCTTTTTTATGTAGAAAACGGGGAAATAACCGAGAAAGGAGGCGACAATGTTTAGGCGCGATGTGAAACCTTTGGGCGAGATATTGATGAAACTTCTGCGTGACGAAGGACTCGAAACGCCTTTACAACAGAAACGACTGATTGACGCTTGGGAAACGGTGGCAGGCCCTATGGTGGCGCGTTACACCACAGAGAAGTTCATTAAGAACCAAACTTTGTTTGTTAAGATAACCAATCCAGCACTTCGCCAAGACCTCGCGATGATGCGAACGCAACTGATGCGCCGACTAAACGAACAGGTTGGGGCGTTGGTTATTACTGAAATTAAAGTGTTTTAAGTGTGAGTTGGTGAGGTTTTGAGTTTACTAGTTTTTGAGTTTTAAGTTGTTTATGCCAAGACTCATAAACTTACTAACTAAAGAACTTCCAAGCAAAGAAAATTAAAACTCATAAACTTAAACGCTAAAAGGCATTTGGCTTAACTCCTTAACTCCATAACTCCTTAACTCCCTTGATTACTCCTAATAAAAACTAACGATGAATAAAGACAAAAAGAAAATAGGCTTAGCCCTATCGGGAGGTGGCTATCGCGCTGCCGCTTATCATGTAGGAACGTTGCGGGCATTGCACAAGTTGGGCATCCTCAACAAGGTAGATGTAATTTCTTCGGTGTCGGGCGGGTCGATAACTACGGCCTATTACGCCCTGCATAAAGACGATTACCAAACATTTGAACAAGGTTTTATCGCGCGTTTGCAGCGTGGTGTGCTTTGGTCTTCGTTTCTTTATGTAGGTGTTTTGGGCGTTCTTGTGCTTGCTTTTGCCGTGGTTTTGGGTTATATCACGTCTCTTGTGATGGGTACTTTATGGCCACACCATCCCATTTGGGCAGGTAGCGTGGCCGCATTGGTAGGCGTATGCGCATTAGCCCTTGCGCTTTTGGGCATCTTGAAAAACTCGTTTACGGCCTTGCCCATAAGCAAACTCATTTCAAAACTTTACGATAAAGTGTTTTTCGAGCGCAAAACACTGTCCGACTTGCCCCAAACACCCTTAATTTGTATCAATTCTACCAACCTTGCTACGCACTTGCCGTTCACCTTTTCGCGCGGCATGATGGGCGAATATGCCTATCGCATCAACGGGCAATCCATGTTCGATGCCAATGGTTTCCCACTTTCACGCGCCGTTATGGCCTCTTCGTGTGTGCCATACGGCTTTACGCCGATAACCATTGGTGCGGCTTTTGTGCGCGGCAAGTATGAAGATTGCGAACAAAAGCCCGAACCACCCAAACTGATTGATGGTGGCGTGTACGACAATCAAGGAGCACACAAGCTAAGCCAAGACAAGAGTCGCTTTCGTTGCGAGTACATTGTGGTGAGCGATGCAGGCAATGGGCAAGTAAGTGCAGCAGGTACCACACACTTCTTTAACCTCGCGATGAACACCATTAGTATGATGATGAACCGCATAAAGAAGATGCAACGCAGCGACAACCTTTACGAAGGCTTTGCCAATAAGGAACATTTTGCTTACGTGCCACTTGAATGGGATTGCAGCGAACGCTCATTACATGGCTTTGTTAACAACCTTCGCAATGGCAATGTACATCCCGATGTGTGGCAGGCACACGGCATAAGCGAGGCAGAAGTTGCAAGCTTGAAGGCAAAAGGCGCACAACGAACCGAGGCAGAAAAGGCCATTTTGCAGCACATTAAGGCCAGTGTGGGGTGGAGAAAGTTTGAAGAGAGCGTACCTAGTTCCGATAAAATAGACTTGGCTCGACGTGTAGGCACCAGTCTTGTGGCTCTTTCTGCGGAGCAGATAGGCGCACTAATAGCCCATTCTGCTTGGCTTGCCGAACTACAAACGCGCCTTTATTTGCCGATGTTGGTAGAGCATGTGTAAGTTAATGGGCTTAGGATGAACGTGATTTTTTGCACCATTGAACTCATAAACTCGCAACGCAACAAGTCATCAACTCATCAACTCACCAACTCACTAGCTCCCCATCGCAAGATGGAATATCAATTAAAATAATAAATCTAAGTATATATGCGCATGAAAATGGTAAAGTGTTTAATGCTAATGTGCGTTCTCTTGGTGGCGTGTACGACACATACGCCCCCAAAGAGAATGGCGAAAAAGAAGAGGAGCAATATTCGTTGTTTTGAAAAGCTCGATACTGCTGACGCCAACAAAAGGTTTCTTGAATACCGGAAAAAGGAAGAGCAGGAATTTCCCGAAGAACAGTTTATGTATCCACCCTGCGAATGCAAATACACGGACTCTGCGGGAAACATCATAACTGTGACAAAAACCGAAGTTGGATATGTTAAGACAAAACAGAAAAAAGGCAGTCTGTTTGGTGAGTATCGATGTTATTTCATGAATGGCAACATTCAAGAGTCTGGCGAATATTATTATCAAAGTTTTAATTGTGGTATATGGCGAGAATATGATGTGAAAGGTTATCTCATCAAAGAAACAGATATGGATAAGCCTTACAAAGGCTATTCTTGGCAAGACGTCTTGCTCTTTGTTAAAAAGCACAACATCAATCTTTATGACGAACGCACCGACATAGACCGATATGTTGACGAATCGAACATTCCCCGTTGGAATATAAGTTGGTTCAGTATGCGCAAAAAAGTTTCTCGTTACACCATTATTGATGCACGTAATGGGCGCATCATCACAGATGGTATCGCGCATGGGATGAAATAAAACGTGTGTTTTGATGTGTATTAAGGCACAGACAGGCTGATGACTGAACCATAAATCGTGCATAAGGCTGGTTTTAAAAAGTCGCCAAAGGTGTTTTAGAACCAGCCATTAATGACATTCTTTTATCTTTCCTTTCCCATCTGCATTGCAATTAGTTACACTTTATATGAAGTCGTCTTGACTTCTGATGTTTATAAACATGGAGGGTTGTTTACCATCTTTGTGTTGTAAAAGCATTCTCTACAAGTTGAAAATTGGTTGCCAATGGCAGATTACTTCTGCGTTTCTCAGCTGCTGTTCCCGTTGTCCGTGAGCAGCATGCCCTGCAACCGCTTGCGCTGGTCGTTGCAAACCTACATGTTTTCCGTGCCGTTGCCCACTCGCGCGTGTTTACCACATGGTGGTTTTGTCTGATTTTTAGTAAGAAATTTAACATTATAAGTGCCCTTTTCGTCCACCAATCGCCCACTTGCCGCAAAAAATCGATTCTCGCGGAAGTTTGTTTTGATGCAAAATAGGGTTAGCATGTGCATGCGGCAAAATGAATATTTATTTAAAAGAACCGCCATTTGTACCACATTTGGGGCTATTTGTGGCTAAATGCAGGGTGAAACGGTGCAAAACGCAGTGTGTTTTGGTGCTAAACGCAGTGCGTTTTGGTGCAAAATAGAGTGCGTTTTGGTGCTAAACGCAGCGCATTTTGGTGCTAAACGCGGTGCAAAATGCTGCAAAATGCGAGACGAAAAGCATAAACATCCACGGCAATTGTATAAACAAAACCTTATAGAACCATGAAACGCATGGCTAGAAAAGGCAAAATAACCATCAAAAAGTAGGTTTTTAGGGGCTAAAAGCAGGTATTTGGGCTTGAAAAAATATGAGTTAGCAACCAAACTAGAAAGGCTAAATGGTGCAAAATTCAGGTTTTAGACTTAAAAATTGACAAGCCCCAAGGCGTGAGAGGGTAGAAACAGTGGCTTTTTACCAACTTTTTAACTAATATTTTCGCTAGAACGGAGCGAAAATTAGAGCGGTATTGTAAAATAAAAGATAGTAATTTAAGTTTTTGAGATGATGAGTTTTTTAGTTTGTGAGTTGATGTCTTCGGGAGTTGTTGGGCTTTCGTCAAGTTTAAAGTCAGTGAGTTGATTTGTAAT
>NZ_GG740072.1:1487979-1523782 GCF_000162415.1 Prevotella sp. oral taxon 317 str. F0108
TTATTTAGTTATTGTAGAGCCATCTTTTCCCTTTCTCGAAAGGTGCGTGTCACTAGCCTTGATGATGCCCAACAAACGTGATTGTCTTTGTTTTGGGCTTAACGCTAACGCTTTTTTCGTTCTTTGTAAGTTGCTTTATGGGATACATCATACAGTTAGCTGTCTTGTTGACAGCTAAGCCCCATGAAACATCGTCTCTACGATGTTTTTACTGTGTTCCCCAAAAGTGTATATGGGCAATTATGCCCCATGAGCAGTGTTTAATGAATACGCGTGATGCTGCTCTGCTTGTTTCTTTATCTGCTGATTGTGGTGTTATTGTTACCTAAATACAATAGCCTATATATATAATAAGGTGTAGGGGGAGTGGCTTTGCCGGGTGTTACTGGCACCATTCCTTACACCACTTCATTCATTTTTATGTCGTTGTCGTCGATTGGCACCTCGTCTACCTTTTGGAAATCGAAACACACACCTATTTTATAGGCTTGCGGAACTTGTGCCAAAAAGCGGTCGTAATAACCCTTTCCGCGACCTAGTCGGTTGCCATGAGGGTCGAAACTCATGCCTGGAACCAAGATGGTTTCTATCTCTTGATAGGCCGTGAAGGGCTTGCCTGCGGGTTCTAGGATGTTCATTGCGCCTAGTTTAAGGTCTTGTGGACCTTGATATTGGCGTATTTCGAGGTGTTGCTCGTCGATAACCACGGGCAACAGCACCCTTTTCCCCATCTTTACAAGTTGGTCTACGGCCTCGTGCGTGTACACTTCGTCGGGCAACGAGTGGTAGAACATCACCGTGTTGGCCTGCACCACTCGTGGGTGAGCCAGCAAACGCTGCATTACGGCAAGCGACAACTGGCGCAATTGTTCGCCGTTGAATTGTCGCTTGCGTAGCCTAATTTCTTGTCTTAACGCCTTCTTGTCCATCATTTTCGCTTTGGCTGAGGTGCGGTCTTGCCCTTGTCGCTCTGTGTGAGCTTGGGAAAAGCGGCATTATTCTTAAATACCTTCAAGGCGGCAGTTATAACACGGTCGTCTTCGTTAAGGTATTGTGTCCATGCTTCGTCGTCGAGCATGTTGTAAACGATGCGGCTGATGATGAAACGCGAAAGCATTTTGTGCGACTTACGTATCATCAGGTTGCGCCGTTGCAGGCCATGCTTGTCGGCATACGAGGCGAATTGTTCCACCACATTTTGCTTACCCAGGTAGTCGGTCAGCTCTTTAAGGGTTTTATACTTGGCAAGCTTTTGCCTATTGTTATCCGTATAGTTGTAGGCGAACTGCAAGATAAGCCCGCTCATGGCTGCTTGTTTAAAGTAAGAGGTAACGCCGATTGTGTCTTCGCCTACGAAAATGTCGGGCGTAATGCCGCCACCGCCGTACACCAAGCGACCAATGCCCGTGTGATAAGCAGGCCCCGTGTGCTTGATGCTGTCTTGCGAGAAGAACTCGCCATGCTGATAGCGGCTGTAAATGTCTTGTTCGTAGTCGGCAGCATCGCCAGTGGCGTATGGCTTTTGTATGCAACGGCCCGACGGCGTGTAGTAACGGGCGATGGTTAGGCGAATAAGACTGCCGTCGGTAAAGCCCATTTGCTGCTGTACCAATCCCTTTCCGAACGAACGACGACCGATGACGGTAGCCCTGTCGTTATCTTGCATGGCCCCTGCGAATATCTCGGACGACGATGCCGAGCCTTCGTTGATGAGCACAACGAGCGGCATACGCTGGTAGCTACCCTTTCCGTCGCTCACATAGTCTTGCCTTTGCGACTTGCGACCTTGCGTGTACACTATCAGTTTGTTCTTTGGTAGAAACTCGTTGGCCATCTGTACGGCCGATTGGAGAAAACCACCCGTGTTGTCGCGAAGGTCGATAACGAGGTTCTTGCATCCCTCTTGCGATAGCTTGGCCAAAGCGATGAGCATGTCGGGATAAGTTCTTTCGCCGAAGTTCTTAATGCGGATGTAGCCCGTATCGTCGTCGAGCATGTAGGTGGCAGTTATGCTTTTTTGCGGGATGTCGCCGCGTGTGACGGTAAATTCCAACGGCTTTTTATGCCCATAACGCAGTACGCCGATGCGCACCTTCGTGTCTTTCGGACCTTTCAGTCGGCGCATGGCCTCGTCGTTGGAAACTGTTTTGCCCACAAAGGGCTTTCCGTCTATGCTTACTACCTTGTCGCCGGCCAGCAATCCTGCTCTTTCGGCAGGTGCATTCTTTATCACGTTTTGCACGTGTAGCGTGTCTTCGCGGATGTTGAACTCGATACCCACGCCAGAGAACGAGCCTTTCAGCTCGTCGTTGGCGGCTTGCATGTCTTTGGCTGTGATGTAAACCGAGTGTGGATCGAGGTCGGATAGTATCTGTGGGATAGCCTTATCCACCAGCGAGTCGATGTTTACGTTGTCAACGTATTGGTCGTCGATGATGTGCAGCAGGTTGTTGAGCCTGTTGCTACCCGAATTGATGATGTTAAGCCTGTTGCCAGAGAAGTGGTTTGCATAGAAAGTGCCAATCACAATGCCGAATGCAACGCACACGGCCATGAGCAAGGGCATATATCTGTTTCGTCTGTTAGGGTTCATTCTGTTCTGGATTGAGATAAATCACTTCGATGTTAGCTTTGCGAAGAAGTTCTATGCCCTCTTCTAGCCGGTATTTCTCGCCGTATACCACACGTTTGATGCCCGACTGTATGATGAGTTTTGAGCATTCTATGCAGGGTGCAGCCGTTACGTAAAGCGTAGAGCCGTCGCTGTTGTTGCTACTTCGGGCCAGCTTGGTAATAGCGTTGGCCTCGGCATGCAGCACGTATGGCTTGGTAACGTTATTGTCGTCTTCGCACACGTTCTCAAAACCGCTGGGCGTTCCATTGTATCCGTCGCTGATAATCATCTTGTCTTTCACCACCAGCGCGCCCACTTTGCGGCGAACGCAGTAGCTGTTTTCGGCCCAAATGCGTGCCATGCGCAGGTAGCGCAGGTCTAGAATGGTTTGTTTGTTGTCGGTACACATATATATAATATGGGTGATTGGATGTTTGTTGTTGTGGCGTTTTGTTTGGCGGCGAAAGCCCAATGGGGTTATGATTAGCCGTTGGCCACGATGCCGTCGCGTTCTAACAGCGCGTCGATGGTGGGCTCGCCACCGCGGAAACGCTTGTAAAGCACCATTGGATGCTCTGTTCCGCCACGCGAAAGAATGTTGTCGCGGAAACTTTGAGCCGTGGCTTGGTCGAATATTCCGTTCTTCTTGAACATGCTGAAAGCGTCTGCATCCAGCACCTCGGCCCACTTGTAGCTGTAATATCCTGCGGCATATCCGCCCGCCATGATGTGCGAAAACTGGGTAGTCATGCACGTATCGGGCAGTTGTTTCATGATGATGGCCTCTTTCCACGCCTCTTTTTCAAAGGGAATGATGTCTGCCGTGAATGCCTCTCGCTGCGTGTAGTAGGCCATATCGAGCAATCCGAATCTCACTTGTCGCAGACAACCCGATGCCGCCATGAAGTTTCGGCTTTTCACAATGCGGTTGATAAGTTCGTCGGGGATGGGTTCGCCAGTTTCGTAATGGAAGGCAAAAGTTCGTAAAAACTCCTTTTCTATGGCGAAGTTCTCCATGAATTGCGATGGCAGTTCCACGAAGTCCCACCATACGTTGGTGCCGCTAAGACTTTCAAAGCGGCTGTTGGCGAACATGCCATGCAGCGAATGGCCAAATTCGTGCAAGAAAGTTTCCACTTCGCCAAGGGTAAGCAGTGCGGGCTTTTCGGCAGTTGGCTTAGTGAAATTCATCACCACGCTAACATGTGGCCTTACGTTGTTGCCCTTTCGGTCTACCCATTGCCCCTGGAACTCGGTCATCCACGCACCGCCTTGCTTGCCCTTTCGGGGAAAGAAGTCGGCATAGAACACGGCCAGATAACTTCCGTCTCGGTCGAAAACCTCGTAGGCTTTCACGTCGGGATGGTAAACGGGGATGTCGTTGTTGGGCTTAAAGGTTATGCCGTATAGGCGATTGGCCAGTCCGAACACGCCGTCGATAACCTTCGACAGTTCGAAGTAGGGGCGCAACATTTCGCTGTCGAGGTTGTATTTCTGCATTTGCAGCTTGTGCGAATAGTACGCCGTGTCCCACGGTTCCAGCTCAAAGTCGTCGCCTTCCATCTCTTTGGCCATGCTTTCCATTTCTTTCAGTTCGGCCTCGGCCGTGGGTTTGTAGGCCTTAATGAGGTCGTTTAGCAGGCGATAAACGTTGTCGATGTTGGTGGCCATGCGGTGTTTCAGTACATAGTCGGCGTATGTGTCGTAACCCAAAAGCTGTGCCAGCTCCCTTCTGAGGTTCACCAGGCGTTTGCAAATCTCCAAGTTGTTGGTGTCGTTTTGGTGCGTACACTCGGTGTTTCGCGCCATGTAGAGTTGCTTGCGTAGGTTTCGTTGCGAGGAGTAGGTCATGAAAGGCGAGTAACTGGGGAAGTCGAGTGTGAACACCCAGCCCTCTTTGCCTAGCTCCTTAGCGGCAAGTGCTGCGGCATCGCGCGCCATATCGGGCAGTCCGTCCAGCTCTTCCTCGTTGGTGATATGCAGTGTAAAGGCTTTGTTTTCTTTCAACAGGTTTTGCGAAAACTGCAAGGACAGCACGCCAGCCTCTTCTGTTAGCTTGCGAAGTTGTTCTTTTCCCTCGTCGTCGAGCAGCGCGCCGCTACGCACAAAGCCGTCGTAGCTGTTTTCCAAGAGCATCTGTTCTTCGGCATCTAGTTCGCGATGGTTTTCGTACACGTACTTAATGCGTTCGAAAAGCCTTTTGTTCAGTCGCACGTCGTTGGCGTGTTGGGTAAGAATGGGGCTCATCTTTTGTGCCAGCGCATCAAGTTCGTCGTTGGTTTCTGCGCTGAGCATGCACGAAAAAACATTCGACACGCGGTTAAGCAGGTCGTAATAGTGGTCTCCGTTCTCGTTGTCCACCCTGATAATCGTGTTTTCGAAGGTGGGCGTTTCGGGGTCGTTGATAAGTTTCTCAATCTCTTCGTCGTCTCTCCTGATACCTTCCAAGAATGCCTCTTCGTAGTGTTCGGTTCTTATCAGGTTGAAAGGCACGGTTTCGTGCGGTGTTTTATATTCCCCGAAAAAGGGGTTGTTGTGATTTTTGCTTTCTTCTTTCAAATTCTCATTCATAACTGTAAATGTCTTCTAGTATCTCTATTGTCGCCGTTTTCGTGTTGCCGTGGCGTGGGGTTGCAGTTGTGGGGAATGCCCACTTGTTGCTGTACCGTGCCGTTGAGGCAACCTAAATGTTGAAGGCGTGGTGTGTAATGCGCTTGGCCTTTGTTGCGATTTTAGCTTTACAAAAATAGCAAATTTCGGGCAAACGGCTATCTGTTCTTCGTCTTTTTAACTTATGTTAGTTTTGAAAGGCTGTGTCGGCGTTGTTATAGCCTAAAAGAATTGCTTTTGGAATGCTGTTCGTACACCGCCGTTTTGCCGTCAATGGGTCGGTGAAAACTATTTGCTGCGAGGCTACAAGCATCTTTGTAGTCACGCTACAAGCGTCTTGTAGTGCGGCTACAAGCACCTTGTAGTGCCAGTACAAGCATCTTGTAGCATCAGTACAAGCCCCTTTGTAGTGTCAGTACAAGCCGCTTGTACTGGTGTTAAACCCTTGTGTGTGCTAACTCGTCCCGTAGGCAATGGATGCTATAACTTAGCCAGTTAGACAATGTGCGAGACAATTGTTGCGCCAAATAATATTCTGGAAAATGGTGTAAATCAAATTAATTTTGACCTTTATTAGGCGGTTGGCGTGCGGCCAAAGCCCGAAAATTAGATGGTTTTTGGGATATGTCGGGGTGTAAAAAAGCGTAAAATCACACTGCAATTGGGTGTAAAATATGATGAAACAATTGCAGCGGACGACACAAACAGAACAATAAAGCCGACAAATTGGTTTGTAAGCTTATCGGTTGCACATACGCTGTGTAAATGCGCATAAATAAACGACAACAAATTTAAATTCTCTTAAAACTTGGATATAAGTATTTTCTATTCTCCCATTTATCACTATCTTTGCATAAAACCAATTAAAAAGACAACACACTTAAATGTTTGAAAATCTTAGCGACAGACTTGAAAGGTCTTTTAAAATAATTAAAGGTGAAGGAAAAATCACCGAAATCAACGTGGCCGAAACCCTTAAAGACGTGCGCAGAGCCTTGCTCGATGCCGACGTTAACTATAAGGTGGCCAAGACTTTCACCGATACGGTAAAGCAAAAGGCACTGGGCATGAACGTTCTTACGGCCGTTAAGCCGGGGCAACTGATGGTTAAGATTGTGCACGACGAGCTAGCTGCGCTCATGGGTGGCGAAACCGTAGGCCTGCAACTTACAAATCGTCCGGCAATCATATTGATGTCGGGCTTGCAAGGTTCGGGTAAAACCACGTTTAGCGGTAAGCTTGCCAATCTGCTTAAAGGCAAACAGCACAAGAACCCCTTGCTCGTGGCCTGCGACGTGTATCGTCCTGCGGCTATCGAGCAGCTTAGGGTTGTGGCTCAGCAAGTGGGTGTGCCAGTTTATAGCGAACCCGACAACAAGAATGTGGTGGAAATCGCCAACAACGCCATTCGTGAGGCCAAGGCCAAAGGCAACGATGTGGTGATTGTGGACACCGCCGGACGCTTGGCCGTTGACGAAGAAATGATGGACGAAATCTATCGTCTGAAACAAGCTTTGAACCCCGACGAAACCCTTTTCGTGGTGGATTCGATGACGGGACAAGACGCCGTGAACACCGCTCGCGAGTTTAACGACCGCTTGGACATAGACGGCGTGGTGCTGACAAAGCTAGATGGCGACACGCGTGGTGGTGCTGCGCTAAGCATTCGCACGGTTGTTACAAAGCCCATTAAGTTTGTTGGTACGGGCGAGAAGATGGAAGCCATCGATGTTTTCCATCCCGAGCGTATGGCCGACCGCATTTTGGGTATGGGTGACATAGTGTCGTTGGTTGAAAGAGCCCAAGAGCAGTTCGACGAAGAAGAGGCAAAGCGCCTGCAAAAGAAGATACAAAAGAACAAATTCGACTTTAACGATTTCCTAAAACAGATAGAACAGATAAAGAAAATGGGAAATCTTAAAGACTTGGCGTCGATGATACCAGGCGTTGGCAAGGCTATCAAGGACGTAGACATCGACGATAACGCCTTCAAGGGCATCGAAGCGATCATCAAAAGCATGACGCCCAAAGAACGAACTAATCCTGAAATCCTTAATAACAGCCGTCGACAACGTATTGCGAAGGGCAGCGGAACCAACATCCAAGAGGTTAACAGACTGATAAAGCAGTTTGACCAAACACGAAAGATGATGAAGATGATGACCGGAACCAATATGGCGAAGATGGCCGGCATGGCGAGCAAGATGAAAGGAATGCCCGGAATGCCGAAACTTTAAAACCTAACTAAGAAATGATGCAGTTAATAGATGGAAAAGCAACTGCTACTGCCATCAAGGCGGAGATTGCCGAAGAAGTAAGGCAAATCGTTGCTAACGGAGGTAAACAACCGCACTTGGCCGCGGTGCTAGTGGGCCATGATGGTGGTTCGGAAACGTATGTGAAGAACAAAGTGATTGCTTGCGAGCAATGTGGCTTTAAGTCTACCCTCATCCGCTTTGAGGAAAACGTTACCGAGGACGAACTGCTGGCTTGCGTAGACAAGCTGAACAAGGACGAAGACGTAGACGGATTTATCGTGCAGTTGCCCTTGCCTAAGCACATCGACGAGCAAAAGATTGTCGAGGCAGTGGATTATCGCAAAGACGTAGACGGTTTCCATCCCATCAACGTGGGGCGCATGGCTATCGGTTTGCCGTGTTTCATCTCGGCCACACCGTTGGGTATCCTCACCCTTTTGCAGCGTTACGGCATTGCCACTTCGGGTAAGAAGTGCGTTGTGCTTGGCCGTAGCAACATCGTTGGTAAGCCAATGGCGCAGCTGATGATGCAAAAGCAATACGGCGATGCCACTGTTACGGTGTGCCACTCGCACTCGCCATCGCTCAAAGACGAGTGTCGCGAGGCCGATATCATCGTGGCAGCCATCGGACGGCCCGACTTCGTGACGGCCGACATGGTAAAAGAGGGTGCCGTTGTGATTGATGTGGGCACCACGCGTGTGGAAGACCCATCGCGTAAGGGCGGTTTCCGACTGAGCGGAGACGTTAAGTTCGACGAGGTTGCGCCCAAGTGTTCCTTCATTACGCCTGTTCCGGGCGGCGTTGGCCCAATGACCATCTGCTCGTTGATGAAGAATACCCTCTCGGCTGGTAAGAAAGAATTTTATAAATAAATAAGGTGTGGATGGCGAACAGGGTTTCGTGCCTGGTTCGCCATTCCCTAAAAGGCAATGAATAGCGAGGCCTATTACGAACAAGGCAATGCCTACCGCCGAGAAGGGAATTGGCAAAAGGCGTTGGAATGCTATGCGGAGGCCATTGAATTGGACCCCGAAAGTCCTGCGGTTCATGCGCGGGAGATGCTCAACAGCATCTTGGCCTTCTACTCTAAGGACGCCCTTAATCCTTGAAAAACAAATTACTGCACATTGGTGACAACCTTTCGCCGTCGTTGCAAGTAAAGAAATTCAATCGCAACACATGCAGTTGCGATGCCACAACGAAAGTACTGCCCAAGGCAGCATATAAGAAAGAAGTTATGAACAAGATAAAAGGAGCCGTGGTTATCAACACCGACAGGTGCAAAGGATGCGACCTGTGCGTAGTGGCATGCCCATACGACGTGTTGGAACTGGCTCGGAAAAAGGTGAATGCTAGCGGATATGCCTACGCGCAAGCCGTGAAAGCCGAGGCATGTGTGGGTTGCGCCGCGTGCGGAACCGTCTGCCCCGATGGTTGCATCACCGTTTATAGAATGAAAGTGAAGGAGAATAGTGATGGCAGAGCGTGAAGTCAGACTAATGAAAGGTAATGAGGCGATAGCCCATGCGGCCGTTCGCGCCGGCATCGACGGGTACTTCGGCTATCCCATCACCCCTCAAAGCGAGATAATTGAAACATTGGCCCAACTGCGCCCTTGGGAAACCACGGGCATGGTGGTGCTGCAAGCCGAAAGCGAAGTGGCATCCATCAACATGCTTTACGGCGGCGGCGGGTCGGGTAAGCGCGTAATGACCTCGTCGTCGTCGCCAGGTGTGGCCCTCATGCAAGAGGGAATATCCTATATGGCGGGTGCCGAGATACCGGGACTTATCGTTAACGTGCAACGTGGTGGCCCTGGTTTGGGTACCATTCAGCCTTCGCAAGGCGACTATTTCCAAAGCACGCGCGGCGGCGGAAACGGCGACTACAATGTCATTGTGCTTGCTCCCAACTCGGTACAAGAGATGGCCGACTTCGTAGACTTGGCCATGAACTTGGCCTTTAAGTACCGAAATCCGGCCATGATACTAAGCGATGGCGTTATCGGACAGATGATGGAGAAGGTGGTTCTTCCGCCAATGAAACCTCGCCGAACCGAAGAAGAGATAATAAAGGAGTGCCCTTGGGCATCAACAGGCCGCACTCGTGGCCGCGAACCCAATATCATCACCTCGCTCGAATTGCGTCCTGAGTTGATGGAAGTAAAGAACAGGGCACTGCAAGCCAAGTACGAAGAGATACGCAACAACGAAGTGCGTTTTGAAACACTGCTCACCGACGATGCCGAATACGTCTTCGTGGCGTTTGGCAGCGCGGCGCGCTTGGCCGAAAAAGCCGTAGAGCTGGCTCGCGAAGAAGGCATACGTGTTGGGCTTTTCCGTCCCATTACGCTGTGGCCTTTCCCCGAACGTCAGTTGGATAGCCTTGCACAAGGCAAGAAAGGCTTGCTCGTTGTAGAGATGAACGCAGGGCAAATGGTGCAAGACGTGCGCTTGGCCGTTGAAGGAACGGTCCCCGTAGCCCACTTTGGCCGACAAGGCGGCATCGTTCCCGAACCCGAAGAGATTGTAAAAGCGTTAAAGGAGAAGTTGCAATGACCACAGATATAATCAGTCCTGAGAACCTAGTTTACGCCAAACCGGCACTCTTGAACGACACAACCATGCACTATTGCCCCGGTTGTTCGCACGGCGTGGTGCACAAACTCATAGCCGAGGTTATCGCCGAGATGGGTATGGAAGAGAAAAGTGTGGGCATTAGCCCCGTTGGTTGTGCCGTGTTTGCCTATCGTTACATCGACATCGACTGGCAAGAGGCCCCTCATGGGCGCGCTCCGGCATTGGCAGCAGGCATCAAAAGGCTTTGGCCTGACCGCCTTGTGTTTACTTATCAAGGCGATGGCGACCTTGCTTGCATTGGCACAGCCGAGACCTTGCACGCGTTGAACCGTGGCGATAACATCACCATCATCTACGTTAACAACGCCATTTACGGCATGACGGGTGGGCAGATGTCGGCCACAACGCTGCTCGAACAGCCCACGGCCACTTGCCCCACAGGCAGAACGCCCGAACTTCACGGCTATCCCATCGACCTAACCAACCTTGCCGTGCAGTTAGAAGGCACGTGTTTTGTTAGTAGACAGAGTGTGGACACCGTGGCATCCATCAATAAAGCCAAGCGTGCCATACGCAAAGCGTTCGAATCTTCGATGGCTGGCAAAGGCTCGTCGCTCGTAGAAATCGTGTCCACTTGCAGCAGCGGATGGAAAATGTCGCCCGCCGATGCCAACAAATGGATGCAAGATAACATGTTCGACCATTATAAGAAGGGCGACTTAAAAGATAGGACGAAAGAATGAAACACGAGATAATCATCGCCGGTTTCGGTGGCCAAGGAGTGCTTTCAATGGGAAAGATACTGGCCTACTCTGGCTTGATGGAAGATAAAGAAGTAACGTGGATGCCGGCATACGGACCTGAACAGCGCGGCGGAACGGCCAACGTAACGGTCATTGTAAGCGACGAGCGCATCTCTTCGCCTGTTCTGAGCAAGTACGACGTGGCCATTGTGCTCAACCAACCATCGCTCGACAAGTTCGAACCACGCGTAAAGCCCGGCGGCATACTTATCTACGACGGCAACGGCATAGCCTCTCCGCCATCGCGAACCGACATTAAGGTGTATCGGATGGACGCTATGGACAAGGCTGCCGAAATGAAGAACGCCAAGGTTTTCAACATGATTGTACTTGGCGGACTGCTTAAAGTTTGCCCTGTGGTTAGCACCGAGGGCTTGAACAAAGCCCTGTTTAAAACCCTTCCCGAACGCTATCACAACTTGATACCGCTGAACATGGAGGCTGTTGAGCAGGGTAAGCAAATCATTGCAGAACAATGATGCAGTGCGAAAACAACTACGTGTATCATGCAGTGATGCAAGATAAAGCTAAATTTGAATTTCTGAGACACAGATAAACAACTTGATTTTTTTATAACTCTCTAATTTTTTGGGGGCCGGCTGCAGTGATGCACCCGGTCTTTTTTTGTTTGTATCACATGGAAAGAAGGCTTTCGCCGTTTTGTTTTTCGTTAGTCTGGCTTTCGCTTGTGTGTTGAATGCCCTGCAACCGCTTGCGCAGGCAGTTGTAAGCGCGTATGTTCTCTGTACCGTTGCCTATGCGCGTGTATGCGGCATAATCACTTTTTGTCTAGTTTTCGGCAAGGTTTTTAACATTATGACTGCCCTTTTTGTCCACCAATTGCCCACCTTGCCGCAAATAATCGATTCTCGCGGAGGTTTGTTTTGATGCAAAGAGGGGTAACAAGTGAATGTTGGCAAAATGAATTTTTATTAGAAAAGGCCGCCATTTGCACCTGTTTCGGGGCTATTTGCTGCTAAATAGAGTGCGTTTTGATGCTAAATGCGGTGCGTTTTGCTGCTAAATGGAGTGCATTTTGGTGCTAAATGCAGTGCGTTTTGCTGCTAAACGCAAGGTAAAGTGCTGCTAAATGCAGTGCAAAATGCGGCTAAATGCGAGACGAAAAGCATAAAAATGCACAGCAATGGTATAAACAAAACCTTTTAGAGCCATGAAAAACATGGCTCGGAAGGGCAAAATAGCCGTTAAAATGTGGGGTTTTGGGGGTTAAAAGTGGGAAGTTGTGGTTGAAAAAATACGAACTGGCAACCAAACTAGAAAGGCAAAATGGTGCAAAATGCAGGTTCTAGGCTTAAAAATGGACAACCCTCAAGATGTGAAAGGGTAAAAACAGTGGCTTTTTACCAACTTTATAACCAATATTTTTGCTAGAACGGAACGAAAATTAGAGCGGCTTTGTAAAATAAAAGTAACATTTTAAGATTTGTGAGTAGATGTGTAGATGAGTTTGTAAGTTTTTGAGTTGATAAGTTTATGAGCGTTGTACGCGTTAGCTTTTTGAGCACCTTAGACCGATGGATGATAAGGACAAACCGCATACTACCCACAAGCTAAATTTCTTATATCTGCTTCTACATGTTCGGTGTCAATGCCTTCTTTGCTTCGTATGTTACCAATTTTATGGCAGAACGAGGTCTGTACATATAGGCAGAGTGGCCGATGGTTTTTCGTTTTACCCCTATGTTGCACAATACTTAACATTTCTTGCCCCACCTTTTCTGCATGCGTGTTTGCCCGAAAACGCAAAAAGTTGTACCTTTGTGCGGAAATGGAGCGTTCAGGAACAAATATATATCAACCCCATCTGTTATTGCGTAAAGCGTTAAAAGTCTTATCTTTGTGGTGCATGTTGGCCTTGTTGGCGGCGTGTAGCGCAACTAAATTCGTGCCAGACGAAAGCTACTTGCTTGAAAAAGTGGAACTGAAGGCCGACACGAAGAAGTTTAACGTGGCCTCGCTCGAACCTTATATCCGACAGAAGGCCAACTCCAAGTGGTTCTCTGTGTTCAAAATTCCCTTGGGCGCATACGCTCTTTCGGGGCGCGACACCACCAGATGGATTAACCGCACGCTGCGTAAGATTGGCGAAGAGCCTGTGGTGTACGACACATTGCAGGCACAATTGTCGTGTAACGACCTAAAATTGGCCTTGCAAAACATGGGTTACATGAACGGCGAAGTAGACCTCACCACGCGAGCCAAGGGCAAACGCCTTACGGCCATCTACACTTTGCACCCCGGAACGCCCTTCTTTATCAACTCGGTGCGTTATGATATACAAGACTCAGTCATCGCCCGAATGCTCGATTTGGACAATCCCGCCCGACAAGAGTTAAAAGCGGGCGACCCTTTTACCGTTACGAGGCTCGAAGAAGAACGCAAACGCATAACGCGCGTGCTGTTGGATAGCGGCTATTACCGTTTTCATAAAGACTTTATTCTGTATGGAGCCGACTCTACCGCAAGTAAAAATCAAATCAACCTGATGCTCCACCTACTGCCTTACCGTCCCAACAGCAATGCCCCCGAAACGTTGCATCCGCGTTATAGCATACGTAACGTTACTTTTTCTAGCAACGATAGTGCTGCGATACACTTGCGACCGGGCGTGTTGCGCCGAAGTACACTTATTAAGCAAGGCGATCTTTTCAGTGCCACGCAGCTGCAACGCACCTATGGCAACTTTGCTCGCATGCAGGCCGTGCGCTATACCAACATCCGTTTTACCGAAGTGCCCGACACCACTTTGCTAGATTGCGACATCAATATCAGTACCAACAAGCCTTCCTCCATTTCGTTCCAGCCCGAAGGAACCAACACGGCCGGCGACCTAGGGGCGGCAGTTTCGGTTACGTACGAAAACAGAAACCTTTTTAGGGGCAGTGAGTTGTTGAGCATTCAGTTACGTGCCGCATACGAGGCCATTACGGGATTGGAAGGCTATCAGAACAAAGACTATCAGGAGTATGGCGTGGAAACCAAGCTTACCTTTCCCCAATTTGTTGCCCCTTTGTTGTCGAGTACGTTCCGCAGGCGCAGTGTAGCCACTAGCGAATTGTCGCTTAATTGGAACCTTCAAAACCGTCCTGAGTTTCATCGGCGTGTGTTTTCTATGGCGTGGCGATACCATTGGAACGAACCTCGCCACCACATTTCTTACCGATACGACTTTTTCGACATCAACTACGTGTACATGCCGTGGATAAGTTCGCGTTTCAAGGCCGATTATTTAGACAATGCCACGAGCCGAAATGCCATTCTTCGCTACAATTACGAA
The DNA here is from genome assembly GCF_000162415.1 of Prevotella sp. oral taxon 317 str. F0108. NCBI lineage: Bacteria > Pseudomonadati > Bacteroidota > Bacteroidia > Bacteroidales > Prevotellaceae > Prevotella > Prevotella sp. oral taxon 317. The sequence continues at coordinate 1,502,145 of NZ_GG740072.1, forward strand.
GACCTTTTTATCCTTAAAATGGGATTTGGCTTGGCCTTTAACGATGGCGAAAACGCTTTGAAAGTGAATGTCGAGTCGGCCGGCAACATGTTGCAGGCGGTGTCCAAGCTGTTTCGTTTGCCGCAAAATGCCAACGGAAAATACACCTTGGTGAACATTGCCTATGCACAATACGTGAAGTTTGATGTGGATTTTACCCGCCTTTTCCAGTTCGATGAGCGCAACTCATTGGCCTTCCACGTAGGACTTGGCGTGGCCTATCCCTACGGAAACAGCACCATTTTGCCCTTCGAGAAACGCTATTTCTCGGGGGGAGCAAACTCGGTGAGAGGTTGGCGAGTGCGCGAATTGGGGCCTGGAACGTTCAAAGGAACGGATGGACGCATCGACTTCATCAACCAAACGGGCGACATGAAACTGGATATGAACTTGGAATACCGCACGTTTTTGGGGTGGAAACTGCACGGAGCGGTGTTTGTTGATGCAGGAAACATTTGGACTTTGCGCAGTTATGCCGAACAACCGGGCGGACAATTCCGCTTAGATCGTTTCTATCGGCAAATCGCCTTGGCCTATGGATTGGGTTTTAGACTTAACTTCGACTACTTCATTCTGCGTTTCGACCTAGGTATGAAGGCCGTAAACCCTGCCTACGAAACTTCGCGAGAGCATTATCCACTGCTCTATCCCAACTTCAAACGCGATTTTGCCTTCCATTTCGCCGTGGGGTTGCCCTTCTAAACAGCCCACACCGGCGTAGCTTAACGCCTTGATGTAGGCGCAAAACATATTTAGCCTGTGCCACATGGCACTTATTTTTAGCGATGACAAGAAACGAACGATACAAATACATATTGGATTATTTCCGCGCGCAAGCCCCAGTTGTAACCACCGAACTCGAATTTGGCTCTGCCTTTCAGCTGTTGGTGGCCACGTTGCTCAGCGCGCAATGCACCGATAAGCGCATTAATCAGGTTACGCCTGCCTTGTTTGCACGTTTTCCCACGGCCGAAGAAATGGCCAAAGCCGAGGTGGAAGAGGTGTTCGAGTATATCAAGTCGGTGAGCTATCCTAACGCCAAGGCCAACCATTTGGTGGCTATGGCGCGCAAATTGGTAGACGATTTCAAGGGCGAAATGCCCAGCACGACGGCCGAACTGACGACATTGCCTGGCGTGGGGCGCAAAACGGCCAACGTATTGCAGGCTGTTTGGTTCGACAAACCTAACATGGCGGTAGACACGCACGTGTTTCGCGTGAGTCATAGAATGGGGTTGGTGAGCAAAAAGGCCAACACGCCGCTGAAAGTGGAGCAAGAATTGCTGCGCCACATACCCAGTGTGGATGTGAATAAGGCGCACCATTGGCTGCTGCTTCATGGCCGATATGTGTGCGTGAGCCGCAAACCCAAGTGCGAGGAGTGTGTGTTTAACGACATTTGCCCCAAGCTTTTGGAGGGTTCGAAACTTGAATAAAGGTGAAAGGGTGAAAAGACGCCTGGTGCCCTTTAAGGGTGTCTAGCGCTTTCTAGATTTCTAGTACATTCTAGCTTTCGGACAAGTCGGACAAGTCGGACAAGTCAGACTAGTCGGATTGGTCGGTGTTGTCAGACTGGTCTGAGCTGTCCAATTAGCATAACGCCAACTATACCGGATAATGTAAACCAATATAATGAGGGCTAGGCGATTATCGTTTCTAGCTTTTACAAGCAAATAAATTAGAGAAAATGAACGTTAAGCGTATTTTAAACTATTTGGCCGAGCTGTCGGCGAACAACAATCGCGATTGGTATCAGGCGCATAAGGATGAATATACGGCATGCAGGGCCGACTTTGAGGAGGGTGTTCGCCAAGCTTTAAGTGCTATTTCGTTGTTCGATAGCGAGATTAGTCACCTGCAAGTAAAAGATTGTGTGTATCGTTTTAACCGCGATACGCGTTTCTCGGCCGACAAATCGCCATACAAAAACCACTTTGGCGCATACATGTGCGCCAAGGGTAAGAAGGCTTTACGCGGCGGTTATTACATGCATCTTGAACAAGGACATTGCCTTTTGGCCGTGGGTGGTTATTGGTTGCCCACGAATATCCTCACTTCGTGCCGCAATGAGATTATGGGTAACATTGATACATGGCGTGGCATTGTGGAAAATAAGGCTTTCGTAGACCTGTTTGGCAAGCCCAACGAAACCAAATGGGGTGAAGGTACACGTGGCTTTGGGCTCGATTCGCTTAAAAGTGCACCCAGTGGATTTCCTCGCGACTATGAGTTTATACAGTATTTGCGCATGAAGGATTATTGCGGATGGGTGAAAGTGCCCGACAATTTCTTTGAGGGCGATGCTTGGATAGACGAGATGACGCGCATATTTAAGGTGGGTAAGCCCATGATGGACTTTATGAATAATGTGATTGACGATTATGAGTAAGGGGTAAAGGCCACAACTAGCCTCACGCTGCCTCACAACCAGCCTCACACTGCCCCACAACCAGCCTCCCCCCCAACCCCTCTCCAAGGGGAGAGGGGCGTAATATGCCTTGCTTGCGTTGTTCAAAAACACGGTTTAGGAGAGAGTACAAGGTGCTTTGTAATGGCACTACAAACGTTTTGTATGGACACTACAAGATGTTTGTACGGACACTACAAGATGTTTGTACGGACACTACAAGGCACTTTCTAGCGCGAGTACAAGGTGCCTTGTACTGATATATTGCTGCGCCTAGATGGAACGTTTACATCGTCAGCTCCACCACATAATCAATGTCTGTGGGCACTTTGTCCAAATGCAGGGTGATGCCATCGGCATGCTTGGTAAAGTTAACACGCTTGCCTGTGGCAAACTCTGTGGCCGACTTTGGCATGCGTTTGCCCAATGGCAGGTAAAGACCAGACTCTTGCAAGTCTAATATATGTATGTAAAGCTTGTTGCCACGCTGCGTACTTACGCCCCAATGATGCGGTGCAACCAGTCCGCCACGCGTGCCATAGATGGTGTTGCCATACTTAGATAGCCATTGGCCAATCTCTTTCAGACGAGCCACAGCCACAGAAGGGAGTTCGCCGCCTGGCTCCGGACCAACATTCAACAGCAAATTGGCATTCTTACCAGCAGCCCTAACCAACATTTGTATCAGTTCTTTGCCCGACTTATAGTTGCTGTCTACAAGCGAATATCCCCAATGTTCGTTGATGGTTTGACACGACTCTAAAGGCAGATGACTAATGCTTTGACCCGAAAGGCCTGCCTTATTCTCGCCAGGAAGGTCGCGTTCGAATATCTGAATGTCCTCGCCTGCGAAGGGCACTTGATGGTGATTGTTGGCAATTAAGCATTGGGGTTGCAGCTTATGTATCATGGCATACTGCTGTGGAAGTTCCCAATCGAAGGGCGTTGGGTCGCTGTCGTGGTCCCACCAGCCATCAAACCAAATGGCACCAACAGGTCCATAGTTGGTAAGCAGCTCGGTAAGCTGCGTATTCATAAAGTTGTAGTAGCTCTTCCAATTTGCTGCATCCTTGGGTCTACCCGTTCCTTTGCCCGTTCTTCCTACGGGATAGTCGGTGCGATACCAGTCTAGGTGCGAATAATACAGGTGTAGCTTGATGCCTTGGCGGGCGCAAGCCTCGGCCATTTCTTTGATAATGTCGCGCTTAAATGGCGAACCATCCACCGAATTGTACGTGCTTGTTGCTGTTTTGAATAGCGAAAAGCCATCGTGATGGCGCGTGGTGATGGTTACATACTTGGCTCCTGCGGCCTTAATGGCAGCCACCCACTCGTCGGCATTGAAGTTTGAGGGGTAGAAAGTCTGCGCCAACTTGGGGTATTCCTTGTAGTTGATGTTGCGATTGGTCATCACCCATTCGCTTTCACCAATCATCGAGTACAGTCCCCAATGCAGAAACACGCCAAACTTTTGGTCTTGAAACGCTTCGCGCGCAGCAAGGTTTTGAGCCGTTGGCGTGTACTTGGAGGGTGCGTTGTTGTTTTGTGCCACCGCCCCAACGAAAGGAAGCAGGGCAAAGGCAAGTAAGATTGTTTTTTTCATTGCGTAAGTTAGTTTAGACATACATGTATGTTGTATATATAATATGGTGTAAGGCTTGTGCCCCATACGTTGTTTTTGGTTGCCTTTGTTAGGCTTTCGAGGCGGCATCGGTATGCGCGATGTGCAGATAAGTACACAGTTTAAACAGCTTGAAGGCCACGAGCGAAGGCTTGAAACCTATGATGCGCCGATGCAACAGGGGCATCAGCTTGTTTAAAACCGAACGCACTGCCCCATCTAACCGCCATCGGCGCAATCGCCGTTCGAGCCGAATGATGGGCGAAAAGTCGGCCAACTCGGTACGAAAGGTGTATAGGGTGTGAAGTCCTTCGATGGTTTTACCCACGAAAACCACGTTGCTATCGTAATAATTAAAGCCAATGGGGTTGTTGATGTGGGCCACCTCAATGCCTTTTTGCGCCAACGACATGCCCCAAAACACGTCTTCGTAGCCGTAGGTGAGAAAGCGACTGTCGAACGGAACGGCCTGCATCACCCGCTTTGACACCAAGATGTTTGACGTTGTGAGATGATTATAGGGGTGTTTGGCGCGTTGTTGGGGCGTAAACTGCCGCTCGGCGGCCTGTTCGTAGCGCACTCTCAGCAGGCGTTCGTCGGTCCACGCACCGCCTTTCGTTGTGTTTCCGCCATAAACCACGCCCCATTCGTCGGGGGGTTGCAAGTAACGCTCCACAAAATGGGGCGAAACCACGCGCATATCGCTGTCTATAAATAGCAGCCAAGGCATGTTGGCCATGTCGGCCAAGTGGTTTCGGATGGCCGCGCGCCCCACGTTTTCCTCACGAACGATATGCTTACAATGGCTCAGTGCCGTTATTTCGGCATTTCGGGCGATGTTGTCGGGCTGGTCACTGCCGTCTTCGGCTACCACTATTTCAAACTCCAAGCCACCCATTTCGCTTGCCTGCCTGTGCAGTTCGCGCACAAGGGGCAGACAAACGTAGTTGTAGGTGGGGATGAGGATAGACAATTGCGTTTTCATTCTTGTGCTTACTGCTGTTACGATGGGGCATTTGGGAAACGTACTTGGGCTAGATAGCCGTTAGCTAACCGCCCCTGCCGCTCCCAATGCCTATGCGTTGCCTGCTGGCTTGTTGGGCTTTCGGCGATTATGACTGCCCCGCGAACGGCCACTCTTGCCGCCTTGGGCGTGTTGGTTGGTGGGTTTCGCGTAGCGATTGCGCCCTCCACGCGGTTGTCCGTACTTCTGTCTACCACCGCGCGAACCCCTCGCACCACCTTTTTGCGGTGCTCGCGACGCAGTTTTATATTCGGGACCATCGCCTATGCCCTCGGGCAACGGCACCTTTTCTATTTCTTTTTCCAAGAAACGCTCAATCTGTTGGAAGTAATAAACGTCTTGGTCGCTGATAAGTGTAATGGCAACGCCATCGCGTTCGGCACGTGCCGTTCGGCCAATACGGTGCACATAGTCTTCAACATCGTGCGGAACATCGTAGTTTATCACCATCGTAATATCGTCGATATCAATGCCGCGCGACAATATATCGGTTGCAACGAGCACGTCGGTTGCGCCACTCTTGAACTTGAACATCACCTGGTCGCGTTCCTCTTGCGAAAGGTCCGAGTGCATTTCGTCGCTGTTTATCTTCATCCGCACCAAGGCGCGGTTAATTTCCTTCACCTTTTGTTTCTTGCCAGAGAAGATAATCACACGGTTAAGGTGGCCTGCCTTAAAGATGTCTTCGAGCACTTTAAGCTTCTGCGGCTCGTAACAAAGGTAGGCTTTCTGCGCTATCTTCTCGGCTGGCTTGCTCACAGCGAGCTTAATTTCAACGGGATTTTTCAGCAAAGTCTTGGCCAACTGCTCTATTTTAGGCGGCATGGTGGCCGAGAACATGATGGTTTGGCAGGTTGGCGGCAACTGTTTGGCAATGGTCATGATGTCTTCCGAGAAACCCATGTCGAGCATTCGGTCGGCCTCGTCTAACACAAAGAACGACACTTTGCTCAAATCAACATTGCCCAATTGTATGTGTGAGATGAAACGACCAGGCGTTGCGATGATAATGTCGGCCCCCAAGCGCAGCGACTTTATCTCTTGGTCGTAGCGGTTGCCGTCGTTTCCGCCGTAAATGGGCAGACTGCTCACGCTGTCTAGGTAGTAGCCAAACCCTTGCATGGCCTGATCAATTTGTTGTGCCAACTCTCTTGTGGGCGACATGATGATGCAATTGATGGCATCGTGTGGGAAACCGCCGTCGTCGAGCATCGACATGATGGGCAATAAGTAAGCGGCCGTCTTGCCTGTGCCTGTTTGTGCCACGCCCAAGATGTCTTTACCTTCTAGAATCTGGGGTATGCAATGTTCCTGAATGGGGGTACACGTCTCGAAACGCATATCGTAAAGTGCGTCGAGAACGTTGTCGTTTAAGTCTAATTCTTCAAATGTCATGTTGTGTAAGGCACGTTTTCTTCTTTCCTGTGCCGCTGTTTTTTAATATGATAATCTTCTTGCCTTGGTTTGTTTGCTGACTATTGGCTGCCTGCCTACTCGGCGTTAGTTGGGCGCGCTGCGGTAACAGAAGTAGGCCACGACAGCAAAGAGCAGGTTGGGAATCCATGCGGCGAGCATGGGAGGCGTATTGGCATTGACGGCAAACGTGGCCGAAACGGTTTGCAAGAGAATGTAACCGAAACTCAAAGCCAAGCCGATGCCGAGGTAAAGCCCCATTCCACCCTTGCGCTTACGCGACGAGAGCGACAGACCGATGGTGGTTAGGATGAACGATGCAAAGGAGGCGGCAATGCGTTTGTGGTATTCCACCTCGTATTGCACCACGTTGCTACTGCCCCGCCCTATCTGTTTGGAGATGTAGGAAGAGAGTTCGGGGTTGGTGAAAGTTTCTTGTTGTCCCTTAGAAAACACCAAGTCGGCTGGTTCCATCATGATAAGGGTGTCTCGTTTGTCGCCGTACGTTATCTTCTCGCGCAAGGCTTTCATCTCCCTAATGCGCCAATTAGACACCTGCCAGTGGTATTTTGAATCGCTGATGGTGTCGTATTGTATCTCGGAGGCCGTCATGTGGCTCACCAATTTCTTGTTTTCAAACTTGTCTAGCGAAAAGCCATAGCCCCGTTTCGTCTTGTCGTCGTAGTGTTGTATGTAGGCAATCACGCCTCGGTCTACCTGCAACTGCACGTTCTCTGCCGATGTGTTCTTCTTGCTGTTCTTGTACATCGACTCGAAGTTTTGCCTTATCACCGTGCCATGAGGTATCACATAACCGCTGAGATAGAACGAAAGACACGATATGAGCAAGCACGACACCATGTAAGGACGCATCAAACGATTGAAAGAAACGCCTGCGGCCAACATCGAAATGATTTCGGACGTGCCGGCTAGCTTGGAAGTAAAGAAGATAACGGCAATGAATACGAACAGCGGACTAAACAAATTGGCGAAGTAAGGCACGAAATTGGCGTAGTAATCGAACACGATGGCCTTCAATGGCGCATGAAATTGGGTGAACTTTGCCAAATTCTCGTTCACATCGAACACGATGGCGATAGAGATAATGAGCAAAATCGAGAAGACGTAGGTGCCAATGAACTTGCGAATGATATACCAATCGAGTATTTTGAGGTAGCGCGTGGGCAACAATACGCACAAGAAAGCCAAGCGGGCAACAAGCCATGCCACCCACTTTTGCCTCATACACCGTAGCCTCAACAGCTTGATAGAGCGTCTAATTTGCATTCGTTACATTGTTTTTTGCGCTTTACACGCGTCGGTTAAGGTTGTCGATAACGCTGGACTTCCACTGAACAAAGTCGCCTTGCTCGATGTGCATGCGCGCATCTGCCGTTAGTCGCAGGTAGAAAGCCAAGTTGTGGATGCTTGCTATTTGCATGGCAAGCAGTTCTTGCGCCTTAAACAGGTGGTGCAAGTAGGCTTTCGAGTGGATGCGGTCTATCTCGCAACCGTCGGGGTCGATGGGCGAGAAGTCGTCTTCCCACTTCTTATTGCGCATGTTCATTGTGCCTTGGTAGGTAAACAGCATGGCGTTACGCCCGTTTCGGGTGGGCATCACACAGTCGAACATGTCTACGCCACGTTCGATTGCTTCGAGAATGTTCTGCGGTGTGCCTACGCCCATGAGGTAACGGGGCTTGTCCTTAGGCAGAATTTCGTTCACCACCTCTATCATCTCATACATCACCTCGGTTGGTTCACCAACAGCCAGACCGCCAATGGCGTTTCCGTCGGCGCCTTTGTCGGCCACATGCTTGGCCGCCTCTTGGCGAAGGTCTTTATAAGTGCAGCCTTGCACGATGGGAAAGAGGCTTTGCTGATAGCCATACAGCGGCTCGGTTTCGTTAAAACGCTTGAAACAGCGGTCTAACCAGCGTTGGGTTAGGCTCAAACTTTTCTTTGCGTATGCGTAATCGCTGTTGCCCGGCGGGCACTCGTCGAATGCCATCATGATGTCGGCACCTATTATTCGTTCGGTGTCCATCACGCTTTCGGGCGTAAAAACGTGCTTGCTGCCGTCGATATGCGAACGAAACTCGCAGCCATTCTCGGTTAATCGGCGTATGCCTGTAAGCGAGAACACTTGGAATCCGCCCGAATCAGTAAGTATAGGCCTATCCCAGGTGTTGAACTTATGCAGTCCGCCTGCCTTTTTCAGCACGTCTAATCCCGGACGAAGGTAAAGGTGATAGGTGTTGCCGAGTATGATTTGCGCCTTCACCTGCTGGCGCAGTTCGCTGAAATGCACACCTTTCACCGACCCACATGTGCCTACGGGCATGAATACGGGTGTCTTTATTTGTCCGTGGTCGGTGGTGATGATGCCCGTTCGGGCGGCTGATGCCGTATCGGTACGTTGCAATTCAAATTTCATCTCGCTGTCAATCCTTTTTCTTCTCTTCCTCTATGTCGAACTTAATGGCGTTTTCCACTACCTCGTTGGTCAGTGCGAAGTCCCAAACGTCTTGCACATTCTCCACATAATGGAACTTAACGCCCGTGAGATATTTCTCTGGAATTTCTTCTATATCTTTCTTATTGGCGCGACACATCACGATATCGGTGATGCCTGCGCGCTTTGCCGCCAATATCTTTTCTTTTATTCCGCCCACGGGCAGCACCTTTCCGCGTAGTGTTATCTCGCCAGTCATGGCGGTGTTTTTGCGCACTTTGCGTTGGGTTAGTGCCGAGGCGATAGACGTGGCGATGGTGATGCCAGCCGAAGGTCCGTCTTTGGGGGTGGCTCCTTCGGGCACGTGGATATGGATGTTCCATTGGTCGAACAGGCGATAGTCAACACCAAGCTTGTCTACATGGGCCTTAACGTACTCCAAAGCGATAACGGCCGACTCTTTCATCACGTCGCCGAGGTTGCCCGTAAGTGTCAGTTTCGCCCCACGACCTTTGCTCAACGAGGTTTCGATGAACAAAATTTCGCCGCCAACGCTTGTCCAAGCCAAGCCCGTAACCACTCCGGCATAGTCGTTGCCCTGATAGATGTCGCGGTAATAAGGCGGTTTGCCCAGCAGTCCTTCTATCTCGGCAGGCGTTATTTTGGCAAAAGGCAACTCGCCGTTAAGCGCCCGCAGGTAGGCCATCTTGCGCAAAGCCTTGTCTATCTGCTTTTCAAGTTGCCGCACACCACTCTCGCGGGTGTATTGCTCGATAATCTTTTCAAGAGCCGCCTTGTTGAAGTTGGGTTTCTCTGTGGCGTTTTTAGCCAAGCCCGTGTTCTGCAATTCGCGCGGCACAAGGTGGCGTTTGGCAATTTCTATCTTCTCTTCGGTGATGTAACCGCTCACCTCGATAAGCTCCATTCGGTCGAGCAATGGGCGCGGAATGGTGTTGAGGTCGTTGGCGGTGGCGATGAAAAGCACACGCGAGAGGTCGAAATCAACGTCGAGATAGTTGTCGTGGAAGGCGTTATTCTGTTCGGGGTCGAGCACTTCGAGCAACGCCGACGAGGGGTCGCCGTGCAAAGTGTTCTGCGTTACCTTGTCTATCTCGTCGAGAATAAACACAGGGTTGGACGAACCTGCTTTCTGTATGCTCTTGATGATACGGCCAGGCATGGCGCCAACGTAGGTTCGGCGGTGTCCGCGAATTTCCGATTCGTCGTGCAATCCGCCCAACGACATGCGCACATACTTACGGTTCATGGCCGTGGCGATGCTCTTTCCAAGACTGGTTTTACCCACTCCGGGAGGTCCGTAAAGGCAAATGATGGGCGATTTTAGGTCGCCACTAAGCTGCAACACGGCCAAATGCTCCAAGATACGGTCCTTCACCTTTTCCATTCCATAGTGGTCGTGGTCCAATACCTTTTGGGCGCGCTTAATGCTGAGGTCGTCTTTGGTATATTCGTTCCACGGCAAGCCCACCATTGTTTGCAAATAGGTGAGCTGTATGCTGTAATCGGGACTTTGCGGATTAAGCGTATCAAGTTTATCCAGCTCCTTATAGAATATCTTACTCACCTCTTCGGACCACTTCTTGCCTTTCGCTTTCTCCTCCAACTCGCGATGTTCAGGCGAACCTTCGCCGTTGCCCAGCTCCTCCTTAATATTCTTTATCTGTTGTTGCAAGAAGTATTCGCGTTGTTGTTCGTCGATGTCTTCGCGCGTTTTCGAGCGTATGGTTTGCTTAATCTGCAACAGCTGCATCTCCTTGTTCAGGGTTTTCAGGGCGATATACACGCGTTCGAGCGAGTTGTCGGCCTCCAACATGTGCATCTTATCGTTAAGGTCGAAAGGCATGTTCGAGCAGATGAAGTTGGTGGCGATAACGTCGTGGTGTATGTTGGCTATGGCAAACTGCGCCTCGTCGGGCATTTCCTCGTTCATCTTGATAAATTCCACGGTCTGACTGCGAAGGTCTTCCATGGCCGTATGGTATTCGCTCGTGTCTTCGTCGATAAAAATTTCGGGTTTCTTAGTGGTCTGCGCCACGAGATAAGGCTTGCGTTTCACCACATCTTCTAGCTGGCAACGCCCCAATCCCTGCACAATGGCAGTGATGTTGTTGCCCGGGCCCGACATTTCGAGCACCCTAACCAACTTGGCATACACGCCTATGGGAAAGAGGTCTTTCTTTCCTGGCTCCTCAATGTCGGCGTTTTTCTGGCAGAACACGGCGAAAACCTGCTCCGGGTCCTTCTTTAACTTGTTTACAAGACTTACACTTGCAGCCCTTCCCACAAGTATCGGCGTCACCACACCGGGGAACAATACGAGATTACGAGTGGCCAAAACAGGTACCACATCGGGCGTAGGGGTGTCGAAAAGCGTGCTGATATCGCCCTCGTAGTCGGCAATCATTTGTATTGAAGTATTGTTTCTTCTGTCCATTTATTATTCTTTGCTCTTTATTTAAGGCTACAAAGGTACGAATAAATCGTGAGATTAGGGCATTTCGCCCACATTAATAGCGAGTTCGACCACTTTGCCGAAATAAGATAAACCATCGTTTTTAAAGCCAAAGATATAAATATCGGCTCATTCGTTTGGTTGTTTTGTAATTAAAACCTACCTTTGCCAACAGCTATTTATCAATAAAGCACGCATGACTAGGCCTACATCTACACACGCAAACCTTCTTTACCACGTGGTGGCTTTCGTCACTGTGGCCATTTGGGGTTCTACATTCATCTCCACCAAGCTCCTTATTTACGCCGGCCTTTCGCCTGCGCACATCTTCACCTTGCGTTTTCTCATTGCATACGTGTTGATGTTGGGTTTCACGCTCGTTGGTCCGCGTAGGGCAGGAGGCCGCAAATTGCTGTGCAACAACCTCTCCGACGAGGGCTGCATGATGCTACTTGGCATCACGGGCGGCTCTGCATTCTTCCTCATGCAGAACGAGGCGTTGCGCTTTTCCACAGCCACCAACGTGTCGCTCATCGTCTGTTCGTGTCCGTTGTTCACTATGGTACTCATGCGACTGCTGGTGCACGGCACGCGTTTGGGCACCTTGCAGGTAGCCGGAACGCTTTTCTCCTTTGTAGGCATGGCCGCGGTGGTGCTCAACGGCAAGTTTGTACTTCACCTTTCGCCGCTAGGCGACTTCCTTGCGCTATGTGCCTGCCTTGCATGGGCTTTCTATTCCATCATCATGAAACGCATGAACGAACGCTACGACAGCCTTTTTATCACCCGAAAGGTGTTTTTCTACGGTCTGCTTACTATGCTACCTTACTACATACTGGTGCCGCAGATGCCGCCATTGCATGCCTTGACGCGCCCCGACGTTATCGGACACTTGCTTTTCCTGGGCGTTTTGGGTTCGATGATCTGCTTTCTTACATGGACCTGGGTAATGGGAAAGCTAGGAGCCATGCGTGCAACAAACTACATTTACGTCAATCCCATCACCACCATTGTGTTTGCATGGCTCGTACTTCACGAAACCATCACACCCTATTTCATTGCGGGAACGGTTTTCATACTCGTGGGATTGTTTCTTAGCAGTAAGTCTAAAACCACATGACAACACTTGGCACGCTCCTCATTTCGCTTTTTACGCTGGTTCAACTCAATTGCGAAAATCTCTTCGATTGCCGCCACGACAGCCTGAAAAACGACCAAGAGTTTCTGCCCACAGCCTATCGCCATTGGACGCCCTCGCGATACTGGAAAAAACTAAACCGCATTGGGCAAGAGATTGTGGCCTGCGGAGGGGAAGGAAAGCAATGGCGACTGCCCGACCTCGTGGCACTTTGCGAGGTTGAAAACGACAGTGTGCTGCACGATCTCACACGCCGTTCGCTACTTCGCACGGCTCGATACGAATATGTAATGACCCATTCGCCCGACCTTCGCGGCATCGACGTGGCCCTACTCTACTCTCCCTTTACCTTCGCACTTATTAAAAGCTATGCCCTTCGCATAAAGCCGCCTACGGGCATGCGCCCCACACGCGACATTCTTTATGCCGAAGGCGTAACCTTTGGGGGCGACACGCTGCACGTTTTTGTGCTCCATGCACCTAGCAGGGCTGGTGGCGAGGCCAACACACGCCCTTATCGCATGGCCGTGGCAAACCGATTGTGCACCGCCATCGACTCGATTAGGCAAGGAAACCCAACGGCTAACATCGTGGTTACGGGCGACTTTAACGACTATGGCGACGCGCCTGCTTTGCGTTTGCTGGCTGCCAACGGCCTAACAGACGTGTCGGCCAACGCCATTGGCATTAACGGGGCGAAAGGTACCTATCGTTATCAAGGCGAATGGGGCAGCCTAGACCATGTTTTCGTTAGCCAAAAGATACACGAAAAGGGCGTTTCCTGCCACATTTTCGATGCCCCATTCCTAATGGAAGACGAGGAAAAATATGGTGGGAAACGCCCTTGGCGAACTTATCAAGGCCCTAAATACCTTGGCGGTTTTAGCGACCATCTGCCCGTGGTGGTGACTTTCGGCATGCCCAATGCGGCAAGTAGACTCTGATATGAGGAAGAAAACTGCGCAATGCCGCTATAAATAAATATGGCTGCCTGCTAAAAGATTTGAAACAGCAAACATGGTGTTCAGGTTGCCGACAAATAAAAATGGGTTTTACCTCTCCCCAAAAGCTAGCCCCTTTCTGTTCTTCACAAGCGCGATATGGCGAACAGCCGATTGGGGTTAAAGGCGCAATTGGGTGAAATGTGAACGTCCTGCGCGCCTCGTTGCCCTATATCATTTACGCCAGTAAGGGCTTAAAATTGTTCTTTTCTCGTTACTCGAAAAGTGCGTTTTCTCGCCATGACAATGTTCGAGCAAGCTCGACATTGTTCATTTGGCTTAACGAAAACGTTCGTATCATTGCGCCCATCACGTTTAGCCTTATCGCTTTGCTGGCGCATAGCTGTTGTTCTTATCTCGGAAATCGCCCGTCAACGATTTGTTAAAAAGATAAATATATTTTACAAAACGCATTCTTCGGCCGAACTATTCTAGAAGAAAATAACCGCTAAAAGCCATATAAAATGCACCCAAACAATAAAATTTCGGCAATTTTTGCGTGCTTATCCCCTCCGTTTTTGGCCATTTACTATGCTTTTGCATTTCTCTTTGAAGAAAATTTCTCCCAAATTTGCATCCGCAACTACTAGAAAATGGAGGTTAATCGCTAGTTGTTGCAACGCATTTTGCACCAAAACGCAGTGCAATATGCACCAAAACGCAGTGCATTTTGCACCAAAACGCAATGCAATATGCACCAAAACGCAATGCAATTTGCATCAAAACGCAGTACAACATGCAGCATAATGCAAGGTAAATGCCGCAAAATGCAGCAAAAAGACCATAAAAAGCACTATTTTAAGTGCTATTTATAGGCATTTTGACCAATTGGAATGAAAAATCGCTTAGTGGATTTTGGCGGTGCATTTGTTGATGTTTTGCACCCCCTAATACATGCTAAAAAGCATGCTTTTACGCCTTATTTATCGTAAACACCAATGAGTCAGGCGGTTACAAACTTTAAAAATACGCGCGAAAATCCGACCGATGCTTGGAAATTTTACGGCGAGGGCACTCATAATGTTAATTTTTGATATAAATGTTTTACAATCTTACGCCAGTTATTCAGTGGCATTGCACGACGATGTTGGTTTTAATCCTTGCGCCAGTACAAGAGCACTTACACGGAAGAACTTTGGGGATGAATGATAGTCTGAAAGGGAGCTAGCCTTTCGAAAACGAAATCCGCAACGCCTATTGATGGGCATTGCGGATAGAGGAGCCGAGCCGATTTGAAGTTTAGCGGCCAGCAACAATAAATAAAACGGTGTAAAGCAGCAATAGACAATGCACGTAGTAGCAGTACAAGGTACTTTGTAGCCACAGTACAAGGTGCATGTAGCCCAATGAATCTGTTATCAACGTTCTTTCTTTGTGGCAGTTTGGGGGTCGTCGAACACCACTTTCGTCTTGTCGAAACCCAGCGAACGCAGCAAGCTAGTGAACTGTGTGCGAGCATTTTCTTCGGCCAACGCCATATTGGTAGGCGTTAAGCAGCGTTTGCGCATCATGGCATTAGCCTTATAATAAAGGCGGTCGCGGTCGGCATCGCTCCATGTTCCCGTTGAGAAAAACGATTTGGTGCGCGCCTCGTCAATAAAATTGTTGTCTAAAAGCTTTACGGGCGGTAGCGTAGCGCAAAGCGTGTCGCCCTGCATCGACAGCCAACGTGGGCGCGCCTCGCGCAGATTAACGCCCAAACGCAACGTACCATAATAAATACGCACCAACTTATCGTCGCCAAAGAAACCATATTTAACGGTGTCTACCAACTCTTCGTCGTCGATAGACAGGAACTCCCACTCGCCAATAGCCTCTATTTGTTGTATCTGGTTGGGCGTAAGGTCTATCTTGTCGTTGCTCACCACGCTTATACTATTATCGGTTTCGCACCGACAAACGGCCACACAAATAACCACGAACACCACAACCACCAAGCCCAAGTACAGCCAAAAGCGGAAAGGAACTAACGAAAGTAGGGAACGAAACTTACTCATTGCCAATCCTCCTTTCTGTATTGCCAAGCAAAAGGCGAGTGATGTCGCCGTAATTAAAGTCCTTACGGAAGTTCACCGTTATGTTTTCTTCTTTAAATCCCATCTGCGCCACCATCGGGATGATAACATTGGCGGCGTTTTGGCGTGCCTGTTCCATTATCTTCATTTGCGGGATAGACTTAACAATCGACTCTCGGCCCTGCCTTTCGTAGGCCGTGAGCTCGGCATCGGTGAAGTTAGAACGCGCAAAATCCACATATCGCTTAATGCCTTTATTGTCTATGCGCGTGCCAGTGAGTTCCACTTGCGGGTCGGGAAGGGTTATTTCAATGCGGTCGCCGCGCCTGCGTACATTGTCTTCGCTAAACTTTCCGAAGTCTACATACGCCTTCAAGGTAGCCTCCATAGGTATGGCCACCTGCCGTTTGCTTAGTGGCAGGTTGATGTTGAACTTGTTACCAAGGAACGAGCCCTTAATTGTTTTCTCGTCGTTGTGCGTGATAATCTTGTGCACGCGTATCTCGGTGGTGTATAGTCGCGAACATTTTTTCAGTTGAGTCACCATCATCGGCACCGTGTCTACAACCTCCTGGCCTGGCTCGGACTTGTTGCCCGAACAGCCCAAGACCATGAGAACCAATGCCAAAGCCATTAAAATCGTTCTGTACATGCGTCTGAATGTGTTACGTATGCTGCAAAGATAGTAAATAATGCGCACATCGTTTCGTTTTTTACACTATTTCTTCTTATCTTTGCGCGGTAAAAAACCTATAAGTAAATGAAACAACATCTCTTGGCCCTCGTTACCATGAGCGTGGCCATCTGCCTGCCGTCGTGTGGAGGCAAAAAAGAAAAAAAAGACATCATCGCGCGCAAACCCATCGTTGTGCGCGCCACAGAAACGCGTGCTATGGGCGACCATAGCGAAAGCCGACAAGTGCAATGGATTGGCGCAAGCTACACCATAGACACCCAATTTAAGGCCGACAAGTCGCTACCCCTCATCAACGACGGCGAACAAAAGTATTACGACAACCGCGCCACGGTGAAAATACTTCGTAAAGACGGCACGGTATTCTTTAACCGCACGTTCTCCAAGGCCGACTTCATCAACCAAATTGACGCCAGCTACAAAGGTGGTGCCTTGCTGGGCGTGGTGTACGACAAGTGCGACAATGACTACTTGTACTTCGCTGCCAGCGTTGGGTCGCCCGATAAGTCGAGCGACGAATACGTTCCACTTGTGGTTAAGGTTTCGAGATTTGGCGAAGTGAGCATTAAAAAGGATGCCACACTAGACACGCAAAGCGAAATGGGAAACAGCAACACGGCCGAAGAAGAGGAGGAAGGCGTGTAAACGGGCGCATTGCCAATGTGCAAATACAGAACACCTTATGTTTTTATCGCCCAACAAAGATTGAAAGAAACATGGTTGTGTTTGGCACAACAAACGTTTCTTGCAAACATTTTTTATCAGCACATACACAACCCATACTTTGCAAGTTGTGAATATAGCATATCGAAAGGCCCTATAAACCAAGCTTTGAAAGCGGTTTATAGGGCCAATTCTTGTTGTTATCGGATGTTTGATGGTTCCAGGCAGGTTCGCCATTGAAGATTTCCCTGAGTTGATTTCAACCCAACCATTTGGTATAATGAAACCTCCATACTTCGGAATAGTAGGACATTCCCCTTTAAACAGGTGGAACCTGTATTCGGGCGAGGCCTAGAAACCCATCAAAAATGGCTTGCGGAGTTGTTTTAGCGTTTGCCTTTTCGCGACCAACCAAATTGTAGGCCGATGATAAACAACACTAATAAGACTTCACCCAAAGCTACAAACGAGTCTCCGGGAATACGCAACCATCTTAATGTCTGCATGATGTCTTGTTGCATGAACTCGGCTGACCTTGCCGACCAGTAAGCATTGGTGATGCTTTCGTGGGCTTGCAAGATGCCGATGGGCAAGATACTTACCACCGTCATGAGCAACAAACCAATGTTTATGCACCAGAAAGCAGAGCCAATAAGCTTGTTGTTCCACTCGTAATCGGGATAAAGGCCGCGCAAAACAAACAGCATCAAGCCAATTCCCAAAATGCCATAGACCCCGAAAAGAGCCGCATGGCCATGAACGGCAGTGGTGTTCAGTCCCTGCAAATAATACAAGGCAATTGGCGGATTGATAGAGAAACCGAAGATACCTGCACCCAAGAAGTTCCAAAAGCACATCGCAATGAAGCAATATATCGGCCACTTGTAGGACTTTATCCAAGTCGTAGAACGGCTTAGCTGGTAGTTATGGTACGCCTCCATGCCAATAAGTACGAGCGGAACAAGCTCCATCGCACTGAATGTGGCACCAAGTGCCAGCACAGCCGTTGGCGTTGCACTGAAATACAAGTGGTGGAAGGTTCCTAGGATGCCACCTGCAAGGAACACGATGGTGGAGAACAACACCGAAATCGTGGCACTCTTTATCTTAAGCAGCCCCAAACGGCAGAACAAGAACGATGCAACCACCGTGGCGAACACCTCGAAGAAGCCCTCAACCCAAAGATGAACCACCCACCAACGCCAGTATTCGGCAATAGCCATGTGGGTTTGGCGACCATACATCAAGCCGGCGGCATAGAAGAAAGCAATTGCCAACGAGGCAATTACAAAGAGAATAAGCAAATGGCGGCTTTCGTCCTTACGCTTGAGCGCGGGAATGAGGGCACGTATCATTAAGAATAGCCAAAGAACTAGCCCCGTAAGCAACAATATCTGCCATAGGCGACCCAGTTCGACATACTCGTATCCCTGATGTCCGAACCAAAAGTTCTCTACCAAGCCAAGCTTCTGCATCACTCCAAACCATTGGCCAGCCAGCGAACCTGCAACAACGAACACCAATGCGCCAAAGAGAACGTTAACACCCAAGGCCTGATATTTGGGTTCGACACCCGAAACAGCCGGAGCTATATATAAGCCCGTGGCCAACCAGGACGTTGCAATCCAAAGGATGGCTAGCTGAACATGCCAGCTACGCGACACGGCATAGGGGAAAATATCTTGTATGGGCAAGCCAAAGAAGGCATCACCCTCTACACCGTAATGGGCGGTTATCACACCCGAAATCATCTGAACCAACATCAAAGCGCCTACCACCCAAATGTATTTCAGTACGGCACGCATAGACGCAGTGGGTTTAAGCTCCCTCATCGGGTCCGTTTCGGGTGCCTTCGACACATGCTCCTCCTTATGCTGTGCATAGTAGTAAACCAAAATTCCCACACAGAAGAGCAGCAACAACACACTAAATCCCGACCAGAGATGCAGCGAGGTGGGTGCAATGTTGCCTATTACGGGGTCGTGTGGCCAGTTGTTGGTATAGCTAACGTCGCTGTTGGGCCTGTTGGTTACACATACCCAGCTAGACCATGCGAAGAAAGCGTCCATCTTATCAAAACGCTGTTCGGCCGAAAGACCGCCTACCGCCTCAACAGATTTCTCGCGCATAGCGTACGCATTGCGCAACTTAGCCATAGAGGGGTCGTTCAAGAACAGCTTAGCATAATAGTTATGCAACTGTTTGGCTACCCTAGCGCGCATGTCGCTAAAAGTGATGACGCCCGTTTGCGCATCATAAGTGTTCTTACGGAGCTCTTCTTGCAACAGCACCTTGTACTTAGCCTTGTCCGCTTCGGCCAACTGGGCATACACTTTACCGTCTTTCTGAGCCAATTCGGCTAGCATCAGCTCCGACTCCCGATGCAAATAGTCGGCCGTCCAATCAGGGGCAACGTATGCGCCATGCCCCCAAACGCTACCAACTGTCTGGCCTCCGATAGATTGCCAAACATTCTGTCCGTCCTTAATATCTTGTCCTTCGAACAACGTTTCGCCACTCTCAGTAACCACCTTGTTGGGAAAAGGCGGCATCTCTCTGAAAATCTCAACGCCATAGAAGCATAAAACGGCGAACGACCCGATAATGACCGCCGCCAAAGTCAACCATAATTTCTTTGGTGTCATGTTCTTGATTTTAGTTAATGTTCAGTTTTAATCTTTACAACTTATATTAGATTAGGGCATACCACGCCCCTCTCTCAATATAATGAACAACAATGCGTGTGCCATAAGCCCGCAAAGCATACCCGAAAGAAAAGAAAAGACCACATTAGGTAACATTTGTTGCTTTTGCGCAATGCGCATTGGGTAACAAATGTAACCGATAAGTGTGACGCGTGAGTTATGCCACGCCACACGGCTTTTCAAGAAATTCCATCTTTATAAACAAACGACACCATCCAACAAAAGCATATATGCAACAAGCGTGCCATGAAAAAAACGATGGAAACCACCTCGAATTAAGCACAATAGTAAAGTTCCTGATACATTAAAGGTAATGCTTGTACCACCCCATACTATCCTACCTCAAACAAAGCATCATCAATCCGTTCCACCAATCTGTTCGAATCTACCCTTTCATCTTGTCAATACAAACCTATCTAGAAAACCTTATTGCTGTACACAACAGCTGCTTATAAGCATTACGTTAGGATTTCCTGCTATTTATGTTTTGCAGACAGCAATTATTTAAAATATGATGTGTATCACTCTTAAACCGTAAGCAATAAGATAAATAAAGAACGATAATAAAGCAAAATGACAGGCACATACCAGATAACAGCAGAAAGACAGTGAAGAGCAATACAAATAAACGACAACTGAACCCAAGCTGGGGGGTGTTGGAACATGCCGTACTTAATTTCAATATTTAATCTCCCTGTATTTACTTCTTTCACTCCAAGGAATCTCATCAATAAGCGAATCGTTCTTATAAACCCGAATTTGGGCAATGTTTTCTTTCTTAGCTAAGGTAGTATCCCATTCTTGGAACTCGTCAAACAATTTTATATGCTTGAATTCTGCGGGTGCTAACTCAATGGTTAACGAATCAGAAGGATAGTCAACCCTTATTGCGCGAGGCTTTCCTGGTTTTCCTGCGACCACCATTAAATTGGAATAAAAGCGATGATAGGATAGAAAATAGCCAACGGTTTTTCCAATAAACTCCCCATATTTACCTTGCTTGTGTACAGGATTGTAGACAATTGGCTGCAAAATCATCGTTATTGTATCAAGGCAAAGTTTCAATTCGGTAGGACTAACCACACGAACCTTCCACGCAGTTTCACCAAGAACCAGTGTCGTATCGTTTTCAAGTCTCCAACGTTCTGTCCAAAACTGGCATCGCTCAACATGCTTATGCAAGCTGTCTTGCGGATCTTGGTCTAAGATTTTCCATGTCCCGTCTTTATTAAAATAGAAACACAAATGCCATCTATCATCATTATCAAAATCTACGTACCAAACCCGATACTCGTCTCCATAGAGAATATCGGGAAGTTTATCTCGCCTGTCAGCACACGAAACCATAAACACTCCAACAAGAGTAAAAGCCATTAACATTGTTGTAACCCTCATTGCTCGCATTAAAACTTTGCCGTCCATATATTTAAGAAAAGTTAGGTGGTACACAAGATCTATTTTTTCACTGGTCAAGAATATATAAGCCAACATCTCCTTCATCCTAATTCAGCTCCTTTACTTATTCATTTGTGTTGCATGTTTTCAGTTTGTCGTAAACCTTACAGGGAAAAGAGCCAGTATGTGAGCATCTCCTTCAAGGCCACTAATGTCGCTTTCCGCATCACGAACCGCCCCCAACAACATCTCTTTATATTCTTTTGGCAATACGTCCGTCAGCCTTAACTCCGCTATATTCAATTCGGGAACAGCCAATAGAAGGACTATTCCCCGTACGTTTGTGCAGTTGGCATCGTCAAAACGTATTTTATCCAAAACATTATCTGCCAAAGTTGATACCCATTGCGTATCCAAACACCATGTGGCATTCTCAACTTTCTGCCCACTTCGAGTAAGATAACAACACCTAACAACCTCTCCATCTTTCCTCCAAACTTGCTTATAAGCAATGCCTTCTACATCATACAACACCTCTGTTTCTAACTTACTCGGTTGCAAACCCGCCCTATTCTGTCCCCATAAATCAACAGAG
>NZ_GG740072.1:1525593-1534684 GCF_000162415.1 Prevotella sp. oral taxon 317 str. F0108
GTAATCCCAATACTTAATGCTGTCGGCCGTTAGGAGTGAGATATAGCCAGCCACTTTCTGCCCACGGCTTTGTTTATTAACCTTACCCTGCCCCCATAAGAAAAGGGGGATAAGGCTTAGAAAGATGCAAATACACAAGAGTAATCTTTTCATACGCGATATTTTATAATTGTTTTTCTGTCATTTTCTATATTCTCGCCCACTATCACCTACAAGGATACACAACAAACTTCTCTCCTCGGTTCGTTGAACTTCCCCTTTTCATTTCTCTACCTTGTATACAGTAACCTTGTTGTATTAAGTCTTTCGTGCACAATTTTGCGAGACTTTTGTTTTAGGTAAGAGATAACGCACAATGATTTTGAAGAAACAAATCCCAACCATTGCTCCAATAAACGTGACAAAGAAGAAGTTAAATAGGGTTGGTTCAGGATGGTAACCCGTGTCAGACGATTGCTCAAAGAACAGCTCAAACACCTTTCCTCTATCGCACTTACCAACATCATAGCCACATTCATCACCTATGACACATGGAACAACTATAAGATAGTTCACTAAATGCGAAATAAGTATAGCACCACCTATTACTATATTAAACGCCAAAAATCTTTTCATACGCGATATTGCAAATTAAACTCGGCCTCTTTAATTACACTTTCAGCAAATTGTGCTTTAACATGGAGCTCTTCATTTATGCTTGCCATTGACAAAAATGGCTAGACGCACATTCGAATATAACACTCTAATTGTGACAACCCTCATACCATAATTGTTTTTGAAAGCATTTATAACAAGAAGTGATTAGTGATGAAACAAATCGTTACTAGTGTGCGGTCATATCAAAGTAATTTATCTGCAACATGAACTTAACCGGCTTTACACGATGCTTTTTTAAAGTATCTGTGAAACGCATCGCTTTAATACAGTTCACCAACTCTTGATCAACAGATGTCACATTCGTTGGTCGTACCAGTTGAACATGATCAATCTCACCCACATCGGGATTGTATTCAAAAACGATAACTCCAATGCCTTGAAAAGCATCTCTATACACATAGCCTGCCCTACGCCAAGAAAAAGAACCATTAAAGGCCTTTACCACCTTAGCCTTTAGCTGCGCTGATGGATAAAACTTTTTCTCCGCCGGCTCGTAAACAATGTCCTTCTCTGTAATATTGCAAGAACACATCCATGTATTTTCACATGCCATTAAACATACTATGGCTAGTATTGCCACCATACTTTTTAAATGTCTCATCCTCTTCACCATTTATCCATAGTCAAAAAAGCACTCTCGTTAAAAGATACTTACATACTTAGCACGCTTGAAACGCCATGTTAACAGCACCCAAACGAACACATAGACTACTCGTCATCTTGCAATTGCCTGAACGTTATTTCATCCAACACTTTATCATAAACATCTTTATTACGTTTTGGTACGTGATCATAATACACCCTCACCCCATCAGAATAAACGTCTTTACGCCAATATCGATTGTTCTCCACCCCAACAGACGTTTTTCTTTCGCCTTTCCTTTCCACCATTTTATTTTGGTACTTGTCTATGGAAAACTCCATCATTGAACCTTGGAAGACAATAATATATGTACTATCAACGAAATGATAGAAATAAATCACTCCTTCTTCGTAGTTTTCTTTCTGTCGATGAAATGGTTTAGGAAGTTTCATTGTCACCTCTTTTGATAAGAGTTTCTGATGTTCCTGCACAAAGACAAGATGCTCGTTACTTATTGTTGAACAGCGCAACAGTACACAAATCAATGGCAATGTCGCCATCGTATGAACGAATGAACGCCTTACAAATAGACAAATCGAGGAGAATGCAAACCTATGATACGATTGTGCGGCCATTATATGAGCTATTTTAGAGAAGAACGGTCAAAGTTCTTTGTTGATAGTTTATTCCTCATGAACTTCCGTTCACTGTCTATGTCTTTCAATTTATCAAACACCAACTCGTTCGAGTCTGGCATTTTTTTACACAACTCTTTGTGGGTAAGAAGAGAATCATACAGCCAAGGGCTGCAATAACTTTACTCATAGAGCAACATTTCCTCGTTGAAACGAACGGACCTGTTCTCGGTTTTATGATTAATTTCTTTAACTTCATGATACATCAAGTTTATTAGCCAGTGATTTTTTAGGCTATGCGTTTCCAAGTCCTTGCGCTTGCAAGGTTGTAAGTAGATGGCATATTGCCTTACAACGCGATAACTTGTGGAGCAACTTGTCAACTACACAACAACGGTTCTAATATCAATACACTCAAAAACCATACCCTTTAAGACTAAGAAACGCACAGCCTAAAACTTGCCAACTTACACTTACTTCAACTCGAACTTAGCCGTTGCACGCACATCTGTTTCGCTAGCGCAAACATAAGCAGTGAATGTTCCAGGTTCGGCAACAAAGCCGTGGGTGCGTTCCGACCAATATTCAAGGTCGCCAGACGTGATGTCAAAGCTTACCGTTTTGGTTTCGCCAGGCGCAAGGCTTACCTTAGCAAAGTTCTTCAACTCTTTCTTGGGACGTTCTTCGCTACATTTATCGTCGCCAATAAACAACTCAATGGTTTCTTTACCAGCCCTGCGACCCGTGTTTGTAACGGCCACAGAGAGCGTTATCTTGCCGTTCTTGTCCATCGTTTGAGCCGAAAGCGTGGGCTTGCCATATTTAAATGTGGTGTAGCTTAGCCCAAAACCGAAGGGGAATTGCGGTGCAACACCCTTGGTATCAAACCATCGATAACCCACATAAATACCTTCATCGTAATACACTTGCTTGTCTACACCAGGATAACCACGCTTGCCAAACTGGAAACAAGGATAGTCGGCTTGTCGCTTGGCAAAGGTTATGGGCAGCTTGCCACTTGGATTTAGTTTGCCCGAAACCAATTCGGCCAGCGTTTCGCCCGACATCGAACCCAAATACCAACAGTGCATCAAGGCCTTAACGCTGTTTATCCACGGCGTGGCAAAGGCGTTTCCGCCGAAAGTAAGCACAACGATATTCTTTTGAACCTTGGCCAATTCGGCTATCAGTTCATTCTGTCCGTATGATAAGTCGTAGTTCTCGCGGTCGCCGTTTTCGCAATCTTGCCTACGGTTCTTATTTAATCCGCCCACAAAGATAACGAGGTCGGCCTTTCTAGCGGCTTGCAAAGCCTCTTCTTTCAGTCGTTTAAGCGAGTCGGCCGATAAAGGTTCCACCGCATCGTAAAGCGGTTTGCCCGCATAATAGCCGCGTACAAAGGTGATTTTATCACCATAAACAGACCTCAATCCATCGAGGGGCGAGATGTCGAACTGTGTTTTCAATTCCGAACTTCCGCCACCTTCGCTCATGTTGCGCACGGCATTATCGCCCACCACTAATATTCGCTTATAACGATTAGGGGCAATGGGCAATATGTCGTCTTGGTTTTTAAGCAGCACAGCACCTTCTGCGCCAACGCTCTTGCATACGGCGTAATGTTCGGGCGAACATTGGTTACCAATAGTTTTATGGCTATTCATGGACGTGCGAAAGATGGTTCGCAACACACGTTCTACCTTATCGTTGAGCACTGACATGGGTATGCGACCCTGCAAGACGAGTTTTTCTAGCGGGCTAGCCATATAATTGGCATCGTAACCTTGTACACCATCTTCTGTTTTGCGGTCGGTAGAGGTGCCCATCTCGATGTCTAGCCCATTCATAGCAGCCTGCCACGTGTCGTGAGTGCCCTCCCAGTCGCTTATCACCGCCCCATCAAAACTCCATTCTTTCTTTAAAATCTTGTTCAACAGCGAGTCGTTGTGGCACAGGTGTTGACCATTCCACAGCGGATACGCACCCATGATGGTCCAAACGCCTGCTTGTTGCACGCATTTTTTAAACGCTGGCAAGTATATTTCGCGTAAAGCACGTTCGCCCACGTTTACATTTACGGTAAAGCGGTCTGCCTCTTGGTTGTTCAGCGCAAAGTGTTTAAGGCAGCAAGCCACGCCGTTGGCCTGCGCCCGCTTGATGTAAGGCACGGCCATTTCGCCTGCCAAGTAGGGGTCTTCGCCCATATACTCAAAGCTACGCCCATTAAGCGGCACGCGACAGATGTTGGTTCCCGGCCCCAGAATGACGTCTTTGCCTCTGAAAGCAAACTCTTCGCTTATGGCGTGGCCGTATTCGCCTGCCAAATCGCGGTTCCATGTGGCAGCCAAACAGGTTAACGAGGGGAAGGCGCAGATGGAGTCGTTGGTCCATTGGGCATACCCCCAAGTACTCCAATTCAGTTCGGCGCGCGCACCGTGTGGTCCATCGCTCATGTTCAGCTGCCTAATGCCCAACCTTGGCACGCCTGCCGAGGAGAACATGCTTTGGGCATGTATTAGTTTCACTTTCTCGTGAACGGTAAGCCGTTTAAGTGCATCCTGCACGCGAGCCTCAATAGGCGCGTCGGGATTAAGGTAAACAGGAACTGTTTTTTGGGCTGATGCCATAAGGGTGAAGGCCATCGACAGAGCAGCCATGGTAAGTTTACTTTTCATATCATCGGTTATTTATCGTTGTAGAGGTATTAACCTGACAACAAAGGTCGCAATTTTATTTGAAAAAGACAATAAAATAAGGAAGGAAACAAAGGGGTAAGTTGTGAACAACCTTAAAGTTTTGTACTTTGCTTAGAACTAAATACGCTCTGCACACAAGCACCGTTACCCATGTAAAAAATATGCTCAATCGGTTCTTTTCATAAGGATTAGGCGGTGAAGTCGTCTTGACTTTTAATGTTTCTATACATTAAGAGGCGTTTGTTCTCTCTGTGATGCCAACACAAGATAAACACCCTTCTCATACACGAAGTGCAGGACAAATCAAACCACCAGCTTATAAACTCACGAAAGACCAACAATTCCCGAACACATCAACTTACAAACTGGAAAACTCACAAACTCATCAACTCAAATCTTAAATCATTATCTTTTATTTTACAATACCACTCTAATTTTCGCTCCGTTCTAGCGAAAATATAGGCCATAAAGTAGGTAAACCGCCCCTATTTCTAGCCTTTCACGCCTTACAATATGTTCAATTTTAAGAAAACCACCTGCATTTTGCACCATTTAGCCTTTCTAGATTGGTTGTCAACCCATGATTTTTGCAGCCCCAAAACTCACTTTTAGCCCCTAAAACCCCACTTTTTAACGACCATTTTACCCTTTCTAGCCATGTATTTCATGATTCTTAAAGGTTTTGTTTATACAATTGCAGTGGATGTTTATGCTTTTTGCCTTGCGTTTAGCTGCATTTTGCACTGCGTTTAGCACCATTTCACCTTGCGTTTTGCACCAAAACGCACTGCATTTAGCACCAAAACGCACTGCGTTTAGCACCAAAATGCACTGCGTTTAGCACCAAAATGCACTGCGTTTAGCGGCATATTGCACTATATTTTGCAATAAATAGCCCAAAAGTTGGTGCAAATGGCGGCTTCTTTAAATAAATATTCATTTCACTGCATTCACATGCTAACCCCTTTTTGCGTCAAAACAAACCTTCGCGAGAATCGATTTTTTGCGGCCAAGTGAGCGATTTGTGGATAAAAAGGCACTCATAATGTTAAATTTTCTACTGAAAACCTGACAAAAATAATTATATTGCATGCACGCGCAAGTGGGCAACGACACAGAAAACATGTAGGCTTGCAACGGCCAGCGCGAGCGGTTGTGGAGGATGTTGCTCACGACCAACCAAGACGACATCATGGAAAAGCAGAAGTAATCTGCCATTGACAGCCAGGCTTTCAACTTGTAGAGAACGCATGGAATAACTTCCGCCAAGTCGCCTTCTGAAACATACCTACGTTTTGCCACAGACAGCTTGGGGCAATATTTCAGGTTTTTATCGTATCCTCGTCCAGTACTTTGTGCATGAGGAGAATGTTTATCTTGGTTTTACCACACAACGAAAATAAACTCCACCCAATTCATAGAACCATTAAAAGTCAAGACAACTTCGGTTATAAATTGCGTGCCTACATTTATTTTACTACTTTTGCATTCATAATTATTTACCTTTAATTATGGTATCCGCCTAAAAACACGGATTTGGGAGATTAATTCCTTTTTCTTCCATGTACAGTAAGGCGCTAACACCTATTATAAAAACGATAAAAGATTTTAGTTAACGATGAAGATAAAGACAGTTCTACGCAAATCTCCCTTATATGCGGTGGCAAACTTTGGAATGCTTTTGCTGAGTAGTTGCTTTCCAAGTTTCAACTCAGCCGAAGAAGTTATGGAGTACCTCAAGAAAGAGTTTCCCGACCACGATATCGTACTTTCTTCTGAATACAAAACAAGTCGTGGCCTATGGGAAGATTGGCGAATTTGGTCTTTTACGCTATCGGGTTATCCCAAAGACACCTTTCAAGTGGCCAGCCATATCGGCAGTTACCCCTTTCCGATGATGAAAACAAATAAAAGTATCATCAGCAACTTCTACAAAGTGGTTACTCTGCGTCGTGAACGAGAATTTGAACAAGGGCCTTTGAAGGCTTTCGATGCGCCAACGCGCCGCATCTGGCATCGCTTTCCACACACAGACTTCTCGCTGCGGGCTGTCCAATGGGAGGTGGAAACGCTTGACGACATTTGGCGTGCCAAGCGCTTAATCGACGCTTTTGAACAATTTCTTAGCGAAGAAAGGGTAGACAGCCACGCCCATTATTACTTGCGTATGTACATGCAAGGCCCATGTTATGCCTTGGGAGGGGGCAATTACATTGACTTTATGGATAATTTGGAGACTGCGGAACCTGGCGAAAAGAGTCCTTGCTATATAGAATATCACATATATGGCGACATTAATCGGCAGGAGGTGTGCCAGATGTTTTACAACAGCGTGATGAGGTTTCATCAGCTGATGGCCGACCAAGGCAATGGCGTTACCAAAGAAAACTTTCAGGCATGGGCAGAACAACAACTAAGGCTCAAAGCGCGCTTGCCAGAACTTTCCACCGAAGAGGAGCGCGACTCGCTACGCAAGGTTCTTGTTGTTGACGACGATGATGTGCGCCGGGTGTTTATTGATATGGGACAAAAACCTTATATGATGGTGACCTTAGCTAATAGCGACATGCGCCCAAACAGCCGCGGCATCTTCTTCACCTATCCGCAATTACGGGTTTTCTGCTTGCGCAGCGGCTTGCGGGTGCAAGGCACTGGCGACCATTTTACGGTGAAGGGCGTTGATGGAAGTAGGTACGAATTTTCTATTCGTTTCTACGAAGAGAAGAAAGACGTAGTGGGCTTTGAGGAAGACACCTGTTATTATCTGCGAGATGGCCGTAAAGTCGTGGTGCAGGGATTTTGGTCGCCCGAAAAATGCGTAAACGATGCACTTGTACGCCGAATAACGGGGCGTGATGTCAGGCAAATGGTGGTGCACGAAATAAAACAATAGAACGCCTTCGCCCTTTGACTGAAATCCAAAGCAGTGAAAGTTTTTGCTCTGTTTAAGTGCTATTTGTGTAGAAAAGATGCGCAATTAGCATCAAAGCACACTGCATAATGCTGCAAAATGCAAGGCTATGTGTTCCTAAACGCAGAGTACATTCTTAAAAATGGACTAAAAATTATTTACCACTTACCACTCACTACTTACCACTCACTACTTAAAATTTAATCGTGTTTAACTTGCACGATTACATTTATTTTACTATTTTTGCAACAAATTCATTTACTAAAATCTATATAATATGATACCAACATTTCAGCAAATTCGCGCACAAGTGCTGAGAGCACTAAATGTAGGAGGTGTTATGCGGGCGAAAGACCTTCGAACACCATTGGCAAAACACTTTAATCTTACCAATGACGAGCTTAATACAAAATACGATTCGGGCAATGGAGAAATATTTCTAGACCGTATTTCTTGGGCCTTATCTTATCTTTTTATGGCAAAACTGGCAGATAAGCCAAGACGAGGCGACTACACCATCAGCCAAAAGGGAAAAGAATTAGTTGTTTCGTGCACCGACGAAGAGATTAACAAGTATATAAACGACACCGTGAGCAAACCTAGGAAGACCTCTGGAGAAACGGATAAAGTGATAGGTGCCACCATCATGACATCTAATAACGAACTTACACCACAAGAGGGGTTGTACGAATCGTACGAAAACATCAAGAAATCGATACAAGCAGACATCCTAGCGACGATATTAAGTAAAAAGCCACAAGCATTTGAAAGAATAGTTGTTGAACTGTTACAGATTATGGGCTATGGTGGGGAGATTAAAGATGCAGGTTTCGTAACCAAGCTTTCTAACGACGGAGGTATCGACGGCATCATTAAAGAAGACGTGCTTGGCTTTAATCATATTTCCATTCAAGCCAAACGGTATGCCGCAAACAATCATGTTGGGCGCAATGAAGTGCAGGCTTTCGTGGGCGCAGTTGCTGGAACGCCATCTAAAAAAGGGGTGTTCATTACCACTTCCGACTTTACCAAAGGTGCGATAGACTATGTTGAAAGTCTTAATGGAACGCCAACTGTCATCCTGATTAATGGTGAGCAACTCACAAAATACCTGTACGAGTGCGGACTAGGTCTGCAAGAAGAAAGGGTTTTCAAAGTAATGAAACTCGATAGAGACTTTTGGGATGCGATGGACGACGAGTAAAGGTGAAAGGGTGAAAGGGTGAAAAGGTGAAAGGATAGGAAAGGTGAAAAGGTGAAAAAATGGCTGCGCCATCTGTACATTAGGCTTAACTCCTTAACTCCATACCCCCTTTAACTCCTAAAGATGAAAGGGTGAAGAAATGGCTGCCCCATCTGTACATTTGGCTTAACTCCTTTAACCCCAAAAGATGAAAGGGTGAAAAAATGACTGCCCCATCTGTACATTTGGCTTAACTCCATAACTCCTTTAACTCCTTTAATTTCTAAAGATGAAAAGGTGAAAAATGGTTGCGCCATCTGCACATTTGGCTTAACTCCTTAACTCCATAACTCCTTTAACTCCTAAAGATGAAAAGGTGAAAAGATGGTTGCGCCATCTGCACATTTGGCTTAACTCCTTAACTCC
>NZ_GG740072.1:1535218-1564364 GCF_000162415.1 Prevotella sp. oral taxon 317 str. F0108
TACATTTGGCTTAACTCCATAACTCCTTTAACTCCTAAAGATGAAAAGATACTGATGCCTTCCGTACATAATGATTGGCTAGTTTCACCTTTTCACTCTTCTATCTTTTCACCCTTTCACCTTTTCACCCTCTCTTTGTTTTTCAATCGCCTTAAAAGCCATAGGTAAGCAGGCACAAGGAACAGGTCGGCCATTATCCAAGCTACGGGGTCGCCATAGCAAACGCCTAACCAGGCCAGCGCAGGAACTAACCAAAGGCTAACTCCACAACGGGCAATCATTTCCATAACGCCGCTCATCAAACTCAGGTTGCTGTAACCAAGCCCCTGAATACTATAACGGAGGATGACCAATACGCCCAAAGTGGGGTAGAACCAGTTGGCAATTCGCATAAGTTGTGCGGCATTGGCTATCACTTCCTGCTCGTGGCCGCTTACAAAGAGCATCATCATCTCATCGGCAAAGGGATAGATGACGGCAACCGTCAAGACGAAATACCCCATCATAATCCACATGGCATCACGTACGCCAGTCTTAACACGGTCTAGCTTTCCCGCACCGATGTTCTGTCCGCAATAAGTAGCCATTGCCACACCAATGTTCTCAAGTACACAAGTGAACAAGTATTTGATGCGTAAGGCGGCCGTAAACGAAGCCACGTATATCGTCCCTAGTGCATTATTGGCACTTTGCAACATGATAATTCCGACAGACGTAATGGAGAATTGCAAACCCATCGGTATGCCATTGTTCAACAAGATGCTGATTTTCTTGTTGTCGAACGACCGTTCGTCGGCCTTGGGCACGAGAATAGCCATGTGCCGCCTAATAAACCGCCAACATAGCCATGATGCGAGAACCTGACTAAGGAAGGTTGCGATGCCAGCACCTTCGACACCCAGGCCCAACAGCAGGATAAGCACCACGTCGAGCAAGATGTTAAGCAATGATGAGACAATGAGGAAGTAAAAAGGTTGCTTGGAATTGCCCAACGCACGTATCTGTCCTGAATAGAGATTGTAGGCCATCGTGAATGGGATGGTGCAGAACTGTAAGAAAAGGAAGACATAAGCATCGTGGAAGACATCGGCTGGCGTGTTGACGAGTTTCAATATCCTTTCGCAGAGCAAGCACGACAGCAGCGTTATCACCACTGCAAGCATCACGGCTATGCGCATGGCGTTGCTCACATAGCACCGCATTTTGTGGTGATCGCCGGCGCCAAAAGCCTGTGCCACGGGGATTGCAAAGCCGGCACACGCCCCATTGCAGAAGCCCATCACAAGAAACATGATGCTACTAGAGGCACCAACTGCCGCCAAAGCCCCTACGCCTATCCATCTACCCACTATCGCTGCATCGATAACCAAATACATTTGCTGCAAGATGTAGCCCAGGATAAGGGGTATGGCAAACTTCAATATGCCGCGAGAAGGCGCACCGCTAGTCATGCTTTCCGTATGAGACGGTGTATGAGAAGTATGAAACAACATAAACGAAAAATGTTAAATGACTAATGAACAAAGAACAACTTCAAAAAAATGAAACGCAACCGTAAGTTTATTGTATGTGTGATTTACTTATCCAATACTCTCTAAACATTATCTTTCCCTCCCTTCCACATGCGTGCTCACGAGCGTTTCAGACTGCAAACTCGCAACTCTGTAAGTCTTACAATCCTTTGGTTCTATTTCTCTCACCTTTTCACTCTTTTTAGGAGTTAAAGGAGTTATGGAGTTAAGGAGTTATTGAGTTAAGCCAAATGTATAGATGGCGCAGCCTCTTTTCACCTTTTCACCCTTTCACCTTTAGGAGTTAAAGGAGTTATTGAGTTAAGCCAAATGTATAGATGGCGCAGTCTTTTTTCACCTTTTCACCCTTTCACCCTTTCACCCTTTCATATTTTCACCTTTTCACCTTTTCACCTTTCCCATCTTTTCCCCTTTCCTCATTCGTATCTCATCGACGTTGCAGGGTTTATCTTCGACACCAAATAGCTAGGCGCAATAAGCACAAAGACGCTGATGAGCAGCGTTGCCACGTTGAGCAAGAGCCATACAAGCAGGTTAAACTCTACGGGAACCGTGCTAACGTAGTAGGTGGCAGGGTTTAACTTCACCAATCCCGTGTAGTGTTGCAGGGCGATAAGCCCCATGCCGATGAGGTTTCCGATAAGCATTCCCTTGCCAATGGTAAACACCGCGAACCAAAGAAAGGTGCGACGGATGGTTACATTGCGCGCACCAACGGCTTTAAGGATGCCTATCATGGCCGTACGCTCTAAAATAATGATGAGTAAACCCGAAATCATGGTGACACCTGCAACGGATAACATCAGTCCGAGAATAATCCAGACGTTAAGATCCAACAAATCGAGCCACGAGAATATCTGTGGGTTCATCTCTTGAATAGTTTGCGACGAATAAGTCTCGCCATATCTGTCGATAGTGCGGTTCACCTTGTTTACTACCCGCGCAGCCGTGTCGTCAAGTCGGTCGAAATCGTCGACCGTTAGTTCGGCTCCGCTAGCTTGGTCGCACTCCCACGCATTTAGTTTCACCGCAGTATATAGGTCGATGAAACACGTAACCTTATCGTATTGCGAAAGGTTGGTTTGGTAGATGGCCGCAACGCTGAACCGCCTAGCCTTTACCCCCGTGTTGTCGATGAAGTAGGCAAAGACTTTATCGCCCAGTTTAAGGTTTAGTTGGTCGGCAATGGCCTGCGAAATCACCACTTGTTGTTTCCCCACACTATCGGAGAAGTGTGGAATGGCACCCGCAACGAGGTTTTGGTGAATGAAAGTGGTATCGTAGTCGGCCGCAATGCCCTTGAAAGCCACGCCAAGAAAGTCGTTATTGGTTTTAAGTATGCCTTGTTTTATGGCAAAACGCTGAACATGGCGCACGCCAGGGATGGCTCGCAACACCTTCAACATCGAGTCGCCCATCTGTATGGGGTATTGTTCGGATGCTTGAAGGGTCATGAAGTTGGCCACTTGTATATGGCTACCAAAGCCAACCACCTTGTTACGAATGGTATGCTTAAAACCGAAAACAACGCTCACCGACACCAACATCACCGCCAACCCCACGGCAACGCCAGCAATGGCAATGCGTATGGCTGGGCGGTCTACCCGCGTTTTGTCGGTGTTATTGGTGTAAATGCGCTTGGCTAGGAAAAAGGGTAAGTTCACAAGTTGATAAGTTTACGAGTTGACAAGTCTGTTAGTTTACGAGTTTACGAGTTGATGAATTGAGAGCCGACGAGTTCACAAGATGATGGGGCGACAAGCTGGCGGGTTGACAAGTTAACGAGCAAACAAGTTCGTGGCAAAACATCTTTTCACCCTTTCACCTTTTCACCTTTTCACCTTTAAAGTGCCTTCCGTTCATCGTCAACGCGCCCAGGATACACTTCAAGAGCCTTGCGCAATATCATCAACGCACGTTTCAGGTCTTCTTTTTTCAGCACATAGGCAATGCGCACTTCGTTATATCCTGCGCCTGGTGTGGTGTAAAAGCCTGCGGCAGGAGCCATCATCACCGTTTCGCCTTCGTAGCTAAACTCTTCTAAACACCAGCGACAGAACTTCTCACAATCGTCAACGGGCAACTTTGCTACGGTGTAAAAGGCCCCCATAGGGATGGGCGAGAACACACCAGGTATGCGATTCAGCCCATCAATAAGGCACTTCCTACGTTCAACGTACTCTTCGTACACGCCGCGGAAATAGTCGTCGGGCGCATCGAGCGACGCTTCGGCCACGATTTGGCCCAACAACGGCGGCGAAAGTCGGGCTTGACAGAACTTCATCACCGTCGCCCGCACCTCGGCGTTCTTCGTGATAAGTGCGCCGACACGCACCCCACACTCGGAATAACGTTTCGAAACGGAATCGATAAGCACCACATTATTCTCTATCCCTTCCAAATGACAGGCACTGGTATAGGGCGAACCTGTGTAGATATACTCGCGATATACCTCGTCGGAGAACAGGTAAAGGTCGTATTTCTTCACCAAATCGCGTATCTGGTTCATCTCGCTACGCGTGTAAAGATAGCCCGTTGGGTTGTTGGGATTGCAGATAAGGATGCCCTTTGTGCGCTCGTTTATCAGTTCTTCAAACTTTTCCACATTGGGCAACGCAAAGCCATCCTCTATGGATGTGGCGACGGTTCGGATGGTTGCACCCACAGATATGGCAAAGGCCATGTAGTTGGCGTAGGCCGGTTCGGGTATAATGATTTCATCGCCGGGGTTCAGGCAGGACATGAAAGCAAAGAGCACGGCCTCCGAACCGCCCGTTGTAACGATGATATCGTCGGGCGCCACGTCGATGTTATACTTCTTATAATAGGTGGTGAGTTTCTCTCGGTACGACTGGTAGCCTTGCGAGGGAGAGTATTCAAGTACCGAGCGATCGATGTTCTTCAAGGCGTCGAGCCCCACTTGCGGCGTGGGCAAATCGGGTTGTCCGATGTTCAAATGATAAACTTTTGTCCCTCTGGCCTTTGCTGCAACGGCCAACGGAGCGAGTTTTCTAATGGGCGACTCTGGCATTTCCAGTCCGCGAACAGAGATTTCAGGCATAATGATTTTGTTTTATGGTGATATGCAAAGTTATCGAATTTAATCGAAACGCAATGCTTACATCGTAAGTTTATTTGAATAAGGCGCATTTTTTTTGTGCCTTACGGATTAATTTGTTACTTTTGCCAATAAAATCAATAGCAAAAGAAACAGCATGAGACAAAGAACGGCAGACTGGTTTGAAACCAAAATCAGGTACGACAAGACAATGGATGATGGCACATTGAAGCCCATTACCGAACAATACGTGGTAGACGCACTGAGCTTTACCGAGGCTGAGAACGCCATCATCGAAGAGATGTCGGCCTTTATCGCTGGCGACTTCAAGATTACGGGCATCAAACCCGCTCCTTATCACGAGGTGTTTTTCAGCGAAAACGACAACGACGACAAATGGTATAAGGCCAAACTGCAATTTATCACGCTAGACGAAAAGACCGAAAAGGAAAAGCGTTCGAACGTTAACTACCTGGTGCAAGCAGCCAGTTTGCAAGGCGCAGTAAAGCATATAGACAGCGTTATGGGCAACACCATGATTACATACGACATTGCCAGCGTTACCGAAACGCTCATTATGGACGTGTACGAGCATGTGGCAATAACGCAAAATGCCGCCGCCAACGACAAACCCGAATACGAAGAGGGCAACCAAAACACGAAGGAGGCTGAATAATGGCTACCGATGTGGCAGGAAACTTAAAACGTGTGGTGCAGAGTTTGCCGCCCCACGTGCGGCTCGTGGCGGTGAGTAAGTTCCATCCCAACGAAGAATTGATGGCCGCCTACGAGCAAGGCCAACGCATCTTCGGCGAAAGTCAAGAACAAGAACTGAGCCGAAAGGCAGCAGAACTGCCCAAAGACATTGCCTGGCACTTCATCGGACACCTGCAAACCAATAAGGTTAAGTACATCGCACCCTTCATCGACATGATTGAAGCGGTGGACAGCCTTAGGCTTTTACGAGAGATTAACAAGCAGGCCGAGAAGTGCGGCCGAGTTATCGACGTGCTACTCGAACTGCATGTAGCCCAAGAAGCAACCAAATATGGTTTCACGCCCGATGCCTGTCGCGAGATGTTGGCCAGCGGCGAGTGGCGCAAGCTTAGCCACATTCGCATCTGCGGACTGATGACTATGGCCTCGAACGTTGACAACGAAGAGCAAATTCGTGCCGAAATGACCACCGCCTGGCACTTTTTCGACGAAATTAAAAGCCAATACTTCGCCCACGACGATGCCTTTAAAGAACGTAGTTGGGGCATGAGCCACGACTACCCCATCGCCCTGCAATGCGGGAGTACGATGGTTCGCGTGGGAACGAACATCTTTGGTGAACGGCAATACTAAGACAAACGTGGCACTCCTGTTTGTCAACCTCTTCACTTGTCGACACATTAGCTGGTTAACTGGCCAATTCATTTACTTATCAAGCGGTCAACTCATAAACTGGTAAACGAATGAACTGGTCAACTAGTAAACCGGTCAATTAGTGAACTCGTAAACCGGTCAACTCGTAAACTGGTCAACTTAAACATTAAACAACAAGCATAACTCCAACACAATGAAACAAACAATATTAGTTACAGGCGGAACCGGATTTATCGGTTCGCACACCACCGTGGAGTTGCAACAAGCCGGCTACGATGTGGTTATCGTAGACAACTTGTCGAACTCTAATGCCGAAGTTGTAGACGGCATCGAACAAATTACGGGCATCAGACCAGCCTTCGAGAAGGTAGACTGCTGCGACAAGCAAGCTTTAGAGGCCGTGTTTGCCAAGTACAAGGACATCAAAGGCATCATCCACTTTGCCGCATCCAAGGCTGTGGGCGAGAGTGTTGAGAAACCTCTGCTTTATTACCGCAACAACATTGTGTCGTTGCTCAACCTATTAGAACTGATGCCTGTATATGGCGTAAAGGGTTTCATCTTCTCTTCAAGCTGCACGGTGTACGGCCAGCCCACCAAAGCGCATCTGCCCGTAACCGAAGACGCACCCATCCAAGAGGCTTGCAGCCCTTACGGCAATACCAAGCAGATTAACGAAGAGATTATACGCGACGACATCCACAGCGGCGCACCCATTAAGAGCGTCATCCTTCGCTACTTCAACCCCATCGGCGCGCACCCGTCGGCACTCATCGGCGAACTTCCCAACGGCGTTCCCAACAATCTCATCCCCTTCGTTACGCAAACAGCGATGGGCATCAGGAAAGAGTTGAAGATATTTGGAAACGACTACGACACGCCCGACGGCACATGTATTCGCGACTATATCTACGTGGTAGACCTTGCAAAGGCACATGTTAAGGCCATGCAAAGGGTGCTAGACATGGACACCGAGCCAATTGAATACTTCAACGTGGGCACTGGCCGTGGCGTCAGCACATACGAAGTGGTAGACAAATTCGAAAAGGCCACGGGCGTAAAGGTTAATTGGAGTTACGCCCCACGTCGCGAAGGCGACATCGAAAAGGTGTGGGCCAACCCCGACAAAGCCAACACCGTGCTTGGTTGGAAGGCCGAGACCAGTCTTGAAGACACCTTGCGTTCGGCTTGGAACTGGCAATTGAAACTGCGCGAAAGGGGCGTGATGTAACCCACCCCGCCCTCAACGCAACAACAATAACGCACAAGGCGTGTTTTGTAAAGTCGCCATTGGGGAATGGAAGTATACTAGGGTTATGCCCTTAAAACGCATTTTCACCACAACGAGTACTTTGCAACGCACGACTTTGTGCTTAAAAATCACCTCGCCAAAAACGCTTAACGCCCCACATTAGGCCTTAACAGCAAACAAAACGCCCCCAAAGCGTGTCACAAAACAGCCGCCAAACGGGCAAATCACGAGAACCTTTAAACAGTCTCTTTCCAAATCGCAGCGCAATGTGCAGACCATGTGGAAGAGGTTCTGCACGCCAATACGCAAGTGCGGCCGTAACGGATGGCGACCCGTGCCTTGCATCCAAAGTCAAAAGGCGCACGCTTTAGGTCGTGACCCTATGCAATTTGACCACTAAATACGGCAACGCTATCGGTTATACCCCCCCTTGGCTTTTAGGTTATACGCGGTATTATCCTGCTAACACAACGCCCTACCCTTTCATTGGGCAAGCGAATGACACCCCGTATCAGCCAAAAGCTAAGAGAACTTCAATGTCTGCCAATCAATCATAATAGTTCCCTAATAAAACAAACTCACAAAACCATAACGGCATGAATACCGAAGAAGAAAAAACGTACATTGATTTACTATGTAAATTCGAACAATTACCCAAACAAGACAAACGTCCTACCTTTATGGAAATTTGCAAATATCCGTACACTCGCTTTGAAGAAGTATGCAGTAGAATTTTGCAATTCTATCTTAATCCCTTTGCAGAACATGGGCTACGTAGTTTATGGCTATCTGCATTGTGGCGGGTTTCAACACAAAAAGAAGAACTCCCATTCTATAACAAGGTTGAATGTGTAACAGAGGAATATGCTGAAAGTAAGAAAATAGATATTGTTATTAAATCAGAGGAATTTGTTGTCGCGATAGAAAACAAAACAACTGCCAAGTTATATAACCAGTTGGACATATATGCTAAGCACATACATAATGCTTACTCTGATAAGAAACATAAGATATTGCTTGTTTTATCCGTTTTTCCTCTGTCAGACCTCAAGAGTAAAAGGCTCATGGAAGAAAATGGTTTCCAGCCTGTTCTATACAAGGATCTATTTGCAGAAGTTAATAAAGAGTTAGCCAACTATATGATGTCATCAGACCAGAGATATCTTACCTATATGCTTGATTTTATGAAAACAATAGAAAATATGAGTAGCGTAAACAACAAAAGAGTATTTGATTTCTTTATACAGAATAAGGAAAGAGTTGAACAACTTGTTAATGGATATAATCAGTTCCAAAGCAACATCCTCTCATGCCATAAAGAACACATTGATTTTTTAAAAGAATCTGTAAACGAAAGGACTGGAGCAACATGGTGGGCATGGGAAGGATGGGATTTAGGAATATCCTTTAATGACAAAACCAACCGCATAGGTATAGAATCTAATTATCTAGCAAATGTTAATGGACCTTGTGGAGAATTTCACATCTATATAACCACATGGCAAAAGAAACATTGGGCACCCTACAAAGAAAAGATCTTGGAAACGTTCCCTGAATACATCTTTTTGGATGAGAACGACGATGACCGAGTGTACTTGCATCTTCCAACCATTGATGGTAACAATACGGAGGAAATAATAAAAGTACTTACTGAAACATACAATAAATTGAAAGAGATAGCAGAACAAATTCATTAATATGTGAGTTCGAGCTAACAAGAACTTCACTCTTGATACCTGTATAGGGCAAGCAAACCTGGCAATAGCTGTTTACCCCAATCTGTCATTGAGATTTCCAAAAACAAAGAGTTACAAATGTTCCCACTGTTACTTGCAAAACACGAACAGATTGTTGGTCATTTGCACTCATTCAGTCAGCATCTCTGAGAAAATGAAAATAGAATCTAGAATGACCGATTGGGTTTTAAAGCAGACTTGTTGTCCGTTTGCAACATACCCAATGTAAAGCGGCAGCTGGCACAAAAGCTCTCATTACCTCCTTGTTTTCCTCAACATGAAAGCTATCTCCCCCTACTCGCGTACGAATACAACGCACATGCCTATGAACTTTCAAACTTGTAAACAGACCACCCCATGAACTTAAACACTCAGCAAAAAAGTTCATGAACTTATGAACTAAATAAAAACTGATGAACTCATAAACCTACAAACCCATCAACTTATAAACCCGTCAACCCCAAAAACCATCAACCCAAAAACTTAAAATGTTATTTTTTATTTTACAACACCACTCAATTTTTAACTCCGTTCTAGCGAGAATATTGGCTAAAAAGTAGGTAATTTACCACTATTTCCACCCTTCCACACCGTTTGTTTTGTCTATTTTTAAGAACAAAACCTGCATTTTGCACCATTTTGCCTTTCTATTTTGAACGCCAACTCGTAATTTTTCAAGGCCAATTACCCACTTTTTACCCCCTAAAACCCCACTTTTTGACGATCATTTTGCCCTTTTCAGCCATATTTCCAACAAACCGAGAGGGTTTTATTTATACCATTTCAGCGCATTTTTATGCTTTTCGTCTCGCGTTTAGCAGCATTTCACCTTGCATTTAGCACCAAAACGCACTGCATTTAGCATCAAAACGCACTGCGTTTTGCACCAAAATGCACCGCGTTTTGCGGCATATTACAGTAAATTCAGCAATAAACACATCCTAAACGGGCGCAAATGGCAGTTGTTTTAAATAAAAATTCATTTTGTCGTTTTCACATACAACCCCCTTTTTGCATCAATACAAACCCTCGCGAGAATCGATTTTTTGCGGCAAGGTGAGCGGTTGGTGGACTTTAAGGGCACTCATAATGTTAAAAATCCTACTAAAAACAAGACAAAACATCATTATTTTCAAACACCAAAATGTGGGATCTACAAAAAGGATTTTATAACTTTGCACGTGCTGGTTAATTCTACAAGCAACAAAAAGAACAAGGAAGGAAAAAACATAAGCAACAACACCGACCATCTAGTAAACACCCAATGCGTACAGACCACAGAAAGATAGTTGAGCAAATTGAACGTAAGTTTGGCGCAAGGCTATCCTACTTGCCCAACAACCACGAGGGGAAGTTTAACTTGCCCCTGTTCGAAGAAAAAGATACGGGTATATTATTTGTTTATATACCTGGTGGAAACTATTGTATGGGCCTTTCTGAAAAGGAACTAGAACATATTCTGAAATTAACCGAATGCCCCAACATAACACCAGAAGAGATGCAACCTGTACAAAGGATTAGCCTTAATCCCTTTTTAATCAGTGCCACCCCCATACTAAACAAGCATATACTGAAATACAACGAACTGTTTAATAAAGACATTGAAGTGGAAGGAACAGAACACGCTCCCTTTTTCTGTGATTATCCATTGGCACAAGCCATTGCAAAGGATTTGCTCGCAGAAATCCCCCATGAAAAGGAATGGGAATATTTCTGTCGTGGCGGTAGCCAGTCTGTTTTCTGTTTTGGAAACACACTCCCAAACGAAATAGAACTGGGAAAATGGCTCAGCTGGGATTTTTCTTCATTAAACAAGCTGGCTTGTAACGGCTTTAACTTATACGGACTATTTATGGGAGAGTGGTGTTCTAATGATTTCACCACAAATTTAGGACATCATGCCGATGTTGTGCAAGGCTCTAAAACCATACGTGGCGGTGGTGCCTACTTTTGGCCTTGGCAAGACGAAGAGTGGGTTTATTGTATCTCTGCTTTCAGAATGCCTTCTAAAGACCTTATGGAAAGTAAGGCGGCGTTTAGATTGAAAATGAAGATTTAACAACAAAAGAAGAACACGGCTAACAAGAACACTGTTGTGTGTTAGGCCATTCTGCACATAGACGTCTTTAACATAAAATCACCAAGAAACTATGAAATACTTCATCTTATTCATTCTCTTCCTTTTTCCTAGTTTGTCCATATGCGGCCAAACTATCAACAAACAAGCAGAAAAGGGTAAAACCTACGTGCGTTTGGTGGATTTCACGAGGCATCACTTCACCAAGAAGTGGAAGAATACCGCTAATAATGCCGTTTATCAACGCACGGCCACAGCCAACAACAAATACTTCGAGCGGCTTGCAAGCAACCCTCAACGCAAGTTACCCTTGGTGCCACGGAAGGATTTAACTGGCGACGACTACCTTGTGGACTCGGCTTATTACTGCAAGACCATATTCTCCACAAAGAAATATACGCTCAACATATATAAAAGCGGTTCAAAATTTAAGGACAAGATGGGCGATGAGATGTTTGCTCCCGTAGATTATTTGGTTTTTGTTACGATGGATAGCCAACAACGCATTGTAGATTATCTAGTATGTTACTACAATGTGCACCGATTATACGAGTCTGCCGAACGTTATTTCTATATGAATAACGGCCATCACATCACCCTTATCAACTTTTATGTCGACGAGATAGACACGTCTTTCAAAGGAATTCAGAAATATCTCATCAACAACCAAGGAAAGTTTGTTTTGCTCAACAAGACAAATGGCCATAAGAGGGTAACCAAGTGAACCCGAAATGACATAATAAGATTTGCCATCAACAGATATTAAGGAGATATTAAGTAGAGGTAAACGAGATTATCAACCCCAATAAGCCAACTACGCTTGCACAATTATTTAGAAATGCTTACCTTTGCCCGCAAAAGCTATCGACATCCGTAAATAGTTTTAAAGCAAAACCAAACCAACTTGTTCGCAAGGATAAGCGGGTTAAGCAATCAACCCAAATCAAAAAATACGCTGAATTGTAAAACTCGAAACTACAGATTATGATACACGTTAACAAACTTGCTGCAAGCATGGCAGCAGCCTTCACGATGTCTGCCACAATGAGCTGCGCACGCGACCAAACGCAAAACCATCAAGAGATGGTAAAAAACCAACAAGAGATGGTAAAAAACCAACAAGAGATGGTAAAGCACTATTTCGCACAAACGTTGAAAACAAAGCTCAACGCAGAGCAAAACAGCAAGGCAGACTTTGCGCGCAACGCAAACTATTCTACCGACATACAGCAGCAACTGAAAGATAAAGACGTTGCTAGCACCAAGAAGATGGTGTGGGCTGCGTGGTGCGAGGCCAATCGCGAGTTACAGGAAGAGAAACTCATCAAGCCCCAAAGTCTACAAAATGGCGGGCAGGGGTCGTGGAACCTGCCACAAGCATTAGAACCAGACGCCGTTATGCCCTACTACTATGGTACAAAAGGACAGGCCAATGGGCAGTTGCCGCTTTTCTTATACCTACATGGTTCGGGGGCTAAAAAACAAGAATGGCAAACTGGGCTGATGCTAGGAAACTCGTTTGAAGATGGCCCGTCGCTTTATTTCATTCCCCAAATACCCAACGAAGGCATGTATTATCGTTGGTGGCAAGTGGCTAAGCAGTTTGCTTGGGAGAAGCTCATCCGACAAGCATTTGTAGAGGGGGCTGTTGATGCCAACCGCCTTTACGTGTTCGGCATATCCGAAGGAGGTTATGGCAGCCAACGCCTGGCTTCGTTCTATGCAGACTATTGGGCTGCGGCGGGACCGATGGCAGGAGGCGAACCATTGAAGAACGCACCTGTGGAAAATTGCGCCAACATTGGCTTTTCGTTCCTTACGGGGGCCGAAGACGAGGGTTTCTACCGCAACATCCTCACGCGCTACACGCAAGAGGCTTTCGACTCTGCACAACAGGCGCGTCC
The DNA here is from genome assembly GCF_000162415.1 of Prevotella sp. oral taxon 317 str. F0108. Classification (NCBI taxonomy): domain Bacteria; kingdom Pseudomonadati; phylum Bacteroidota; class Bacteroidia; order Bacteroidales; family Prevotellaceae; genus Prevotella; species Prevotella sp. oral taxon 317. The sequence goes on from NZ_GG740072.1 coordinate 1,548,149, forward strand.
ACTTTCGGTGGACAATCGCCCGCTCTTTCAGCATCGCATCAACCTGCTTGAAAGGATGCAGCACAGCATCAACTATAGCCTAACAACCCCGTGGCTTAAAGATTTTATCCGAAACCCATATCCCAAAACCGTTCTTTGGGAAGACTTTGAGATGGACGGCCGTCGTCGTTCGGGGTTCTACAACTTGCAGGTTCTAGTGCAACCATCGGAGCAACGCACCTATTATGAAATGACGATTAAGGACAATGTCATTACGATGAACATCAACGATGTGGAATACACCACCATTGAGAAAGACCAGCGATGGGGTATCGAAATGAAGTTCAACCGTTCGTACAAGCAGTCTAAGGGAGGCAAGCTGCGCATATACCTTAACGAACAGCTTGTAGACATGAGCAAGGCGGTAACCCTCATCGTAAACGGTAAGCAACTTTACCGCGGTAATGTTAAGCCCACCTTGCAAGATATGATTAACAGCTGCATGGAATACTTCGACCCATATAGAATATTCCCTACCTCTATTGAGGTGAGCTATTAACCCCGTAACGGCATTTAAGGAGGTTAAATCATCGGGAAAAGCACTTAAAAGTTGTGCTTTTCCCGATGACAACAAATTTTATCAGCAGATGTTTTTTGCAAATTTGCATCAAAACAATCGAAAAAAGTGCAGGTAAAGCGTTCGCTATTTAGATGTTAACAAAGTTGTTCTAGTTTTCGGGAGGGGTGCTTGGCTGTTATTAAAAAAAGTAGAAAAAGCCCTTTACACTTGCATAATCGTGGGAAAGTTCCTAATTTTGCATAACAATATTATAAAGAAAAACAGGAACGATGATAAATAGGGAATTAATACGTATAAAGATTGTCCAGTTAACCTATGCATACTACCAAAACGGTAATAGAAATATGGATAATGCCGAGAAAGAACTGCTGTTCAGTCTTTCTAAGGCATACGACCTATACAATTACCTGCTGGCGTTGATAGTGGCAATCACACGTGAAGAGAGACATCGTGTAGACATCGCGACACAACAAGCGCAGCGCGAAGGCACAGAGGTGCCCTCGGCAAAGTTCGCGTACAATAAGTTTGCTACGCAATTGGAAGAGAACAAGCAACTGAACGACTTCATGGAGACGCTGAAACAGCGCTGGGAAGACGATATCGAGTCGGTTAGAAAACTCTGCAACCAAATAGAACAGTCGGAAACCTACCGCGAATATATGGAAAGCGGGAACGACGACTATGAGGAAGACCGCGAATTGTGGCGCAAGCTGTATAAGCAACTTGTGCAAAACAATGTGGACCTCGACGCCCTGCTCGAAGAGAAAAGCTTGTATTGGAACGACGACAAAGAGATTGTAGACACCTTTGTGTTGAAAACCATCAAACGTTTCGACCCAGCCAACAAAGCCAAGCAAGAGTTGCTGCCCGAATATAAGGATGAGGAAGACAAGGATTTCGCTCGAAAGCTATTCAGATCGACCATCCTCAATGGCGAGCAATATCAGCGATACATGAGCGAAAACTCGCGAAATTGGGACTTTTCACGACTGGCTTACATGGACGTGGTTATCATGCAGATTGCCATTGCCGAGATGCTCAACTTCCCCAACATACCCGTAAGCGTTACGATTAACGAGTATGTAGAGTTGGCCAAGCTGTACAGCACGCACCGAAGTGGGGGCTACATCAATGGTATGCTCGACACAATTGCCCGCGGACTGGTTGCACACGGACAGATGATGAAGGCCATGCCCGAACCACGCCCACGCAAACAATTCGACAATGGGCGCAAGAACGGCGAGCATAAGCATGCGCCGCAACCTGCTATGCAGCAAGAAGGTCCTGTGGTTGCTGATAAGGACGCGCCAATGGAGCCAAGTTCAGATGCCGACAATGGCGCTTTGGAACAGCCCATTGAACCCGAGAGAAACGTAGCAGAGGCCTAAACGAGGTGGCCTCTGCTAGCGCATTAAAAACAACAACTCAACAATTAAAATATGATTTCAACAACAGTATTGGCAGCACAAGCAGCTGCAGGTAATTCTGCCGCCCCCATTTTGATGATGGTGGCCATCTTCGCCATCATGTATTTCTTCATGATTAGGCCGCAACAGAAGAAACAAAAGGCCATACGCAACTTCCAAAACGCACTGCAAGAAGGCACACGCGTTGTTACCAGCGGTGGCGTATATGGCGATGTGAAACGCATCAATATCGAAAGCAACACGGTGGAGTTGGAGATTGCTCGCGGCGTGGTTGTTACCGTAGACCGTAACTACGTCTTCGCCGACCCAGCCTCGTTGCAGTCTGTGAACACCAAGAATTAAGCAATGAAACAGCTTCGGCTCTTAAAGATCTTTTCAATAGTCAGGAGCTTCGTGTTCAGTGCAGTGAACAAGGAGTTTCTGATTTTTTTGTTTTTTCTCGCACTTAGTGGGGGCTTTTGGTTGCTCACCGCCCTTAACGAAACGTACGAGAAAGACTTCATCGTGCCCGTTCATCTGGCCAATTTGCCTAAGGATGTGGTGATAACGTCTAACGATGAAGACGTGGTGCGAGTGACTTTAAGAGACAAAGGGTTTGCCATCATGAGCTATCTCTATACCGAACGGCTACGCCCCATTGTGCTGAACTTCGCCAATTACGCCAACAAGTCGCGCGGAAAGGGCACGATACCTGCTGCCGACATACAGAAACAACTCTATACACAGCTGTCGGGTTCAACCAAGATAGTGGCGGTAAAGCCAGAGCGGTTGGAGTTCTTCTTCAACTATGGCCAAAGCAAGCGCGTTCCTATTCGCATAGCAGGAACCATCAAGCCTGGCGACCAACGTTATTTGGCCGACTACAAGTTCTTTCCACAGTTCGTCACGGTGTATGCCAACAATAAGGCATTAGACAGCATAAAAGAAGTGCGTACAGAGGAATTGAACATCACGAACTTCTCGGACACCATCGTCGAAACCGTTGAATTGCACCGTATCGAGGGCGTAAAGATGGTTCCGTCTGTGGTTAGGCTGGCCCTTTACCCCGATGTGCTTACCGAAGAAAGCATCGAAGTACCCATTTCGGCCGAAAGCTTGCCACCCGACAAGGTCTTGCGCACCTTCCCTTCGAAGGTGAAAGTGCATTTCATCGTGGGCGTTAGCCGTGTGCGCTCCATCACAGCCGATGCTTTCAAGGTGGCCGCCAACTACGCCGAACTAGTGGAACACCCTGCCGACAAGTGTACGTTGTACTTGCGAAAAGCACCTCCGGGAGTGCGTAAAGTGCGCTTGGAAATCAATCAAGTGGACTATCTCATCGAACAGAAGTAGACTAATTCATGGATTTTCGGCACCCATCGCCCCATTTGCGCATCGCCCTAACGGGCGGTATCGGCAGCGGAAAATCGTTCGTGGCCCAGCGGTTGCGCGCTCACGGCATAGAAGTTTTCGATTGCGACGCATCGGCCAAGCGGCTTTTGCGGACTTCGGAGCCACTGATGGAGAGCTTGCGACAGCTTGTGGGCAACCATCTATATGCCGACGGACGTTTGCAGAAACAGGTGTTAGCAGCCTATCTGCTTGCCTCCGATGAGAACAAGCAACGCATCAACGCCCTTGTTCACCCAGCCGTTGCACGCGATTTCGAACAATCGGGCAACCAATGGCTCGAAAGTGCCATCTTCTTTGAAAGCGGGTTCGATGCAAGGGTGAAGGTAGACAAGGTGGTGTGTGTTACCGCTCCGCTTGAAGTGCGCATACAACGAGTGATGCAACGCGATGCACTCGACCGCGCGAAAGCACTGGAATGGATAGAATGCCAATGGCCACAGCAGCGCGTTAGGGCCATGAGCCACTTCGAAATAGTTAACGACGGCGTAAAAGACGTTGACCAACAACTAAACGAGTTATTCATACAACTAATAAAAACATAAACAGAAAAACAACATGTTACAGACAATTCTTTCTATCTCAGGCAAGCCTGGGCTATACAAGCTCGTGTCTAGCGGTAAGGCTTCGCTCATCGTCGAGGCTATCGACGAAACGCATAAGCGTATGCCTGCCTTCGCAACAGATCGCGTTACAAGTCTTAGCGACATCGCCATGTACACCGACTCAGAGGACGTTCCCTTGTGGCAAGTGCTTAAAAACCTAGGCGAAAAAGAACAACTAAAACCCTGTTCGCTTAACTATAAGAAGGCCACAAGCCAAGAACTGCGCGACTATTTCGGCGAAGTTCTGCCTGCATTCGACCGCGATCGCGTGCACGACAGCGACATCCGCAAGCTTATTCAATGGTATGACATCTTGGTAAAGAACGGCATTACCAATTTTGAAGAGGCCCTAAAACCTAAGAACGGAGAAGAACAAACAGCAGAACAAGCTGCTGCCGAATAAGGAAAAGCAAGTTTGACAGGCTTGTGAGTGGGTAAGTTTGATAGATATAACTCCCAAACTTACCCACTCACAAGCCTATTCATTCGCCCGTTTATAAACAAACTTACCCACTCAAACATTCATCCACCCACACTCCTAATACTCCCACCCCACCATGCCCCAACTATTTTGTGCCGCTTTGGGCGGCTTTACTGACAACATTTGGCTCAATGTGCTCTTTGTACTAGCAGGCATCGTCCTTGTTTTATGGGGAGCCGATAGGCTTACAGAAGGAGCGGTAGGCTTGGCCGAGCGCATGAAAGTGTCGCAGATGGTAATCGGACTCACCGTTGTGGCGATGGGTACATCTATGCCAGAGTTTTGCGTGAGCCTTGTGTCGGCATTGAAGGGAACGCCCGACTTGGCCGTTGGTAACATCGTTGGCAGCAACGTTTTCAATAGTTTGCTCATCGTGGGTGTGGCAGCGATGCTTGCACCGATGACCATCTTGAAAACCACCGTGCGTAAAGACATCCCCTTTGCAGTGTTGGCTTCGGGTGCGCTCTTTCTACTTTGCCTCGACGGCTACATTGGCCGTGTAGATGCAGGCTTTCTGCTTATCTTATTTGTTTTCTTCATGGGCGTCACCCTTACTACTGCAAAACCCGATGGCGGTGCGCAGACAGAAGCGAAGAAACCCATGAAACCCCTCGTGGCAACCGCTTGGTTGCTTGTTGGCTTGGGCTGCTTGGTGCTTGGCAGCAACCTCTTTGTAGACGGCGCAACCACTGTGGCCAAAGCCATTGGCATCAGCGATGCCGTTATCGGACTGACCATTGTGGCCGGCGGAACGTCACTTCCAGAACTAGCCACTAGTGCCGTGGCTGCCCGTAAGGGCAATAGTGGCATCGCCATTGGCAATGTGTTGGGCTCGAACGTATTTAATATCTTGCTTATCTTGGGTGTAACAGGCGTTATCTCGCCCATGAACATACAAGGTATTGGCCTTGTAGACCTCTCCGTTCTTTTTGGTTCGATGATGTTGTTGTGGCTTTTCTCGTTCACGAAGTACACCATAACACGACTCGAAGGTGCCCTCCTCTCATCCATATATATTATATATGTGGGTTATCTTATTGTGCAAGTGGTGAAATAACAAGCAAAAAGCAGCCCATTCTCTTTCTCATTTCTGTACTTTTGACTATCTTTGCGGTGTTAACAACTATCTGTTTAATCCATTAAAAGACAATCAAACGTATGAAAAAGAGTTTGTTACTTTCGTTACTGCTTGCCTTTTTGTGTGCGTTCAGCGTATCTGCAAAGAAGTCGAGCAACATTAAATGCGAACTAATTCTAAACGACGGCAAGAAGGTAGAAGGCTGGTTGGTGAAAGAGAAGAACGCATCTTATGGGCCAAACATGGTTAAAAATGCCACCGATGTTGTTGTTGCATCTTCGGCCGAAAGCAAAGACGGAACCAACTACAATGCCGATGACGTTAAAGAAATGAAACTTACCGACGAGGCAAGTGGCGAAAGCTTGGTGTATAAGTCGCTGCATGCCGTGAAATCTTTCACTATGCCCAAGAGCATGAGCCCCTCGCCAAAGCGGTATTTTTGGTTGGTTATGTACGAGGGAAAGAAGGTTACGGGTTTACATATCTACGGCTACTACTCGCGTTATAACTGGTGTTAGAAGTAGTTTTACCGAACGATCTTTGCCTTTCAGCTATTCCGTTGATGGCGATAACATTGCCGTTACCTACCATGTACCGATGGGTGGAACGGTGGTAGGCAAGCAGGCCGACTTGAAACGCATGTTCGAACGTTTCCCACAGATGGTGGAATACATCGACAGCAAGGAGTTTGACTTGAAGGCTTTTAAGAAAAATCCATTTATTTTGCTCGAAAAACTCGACCAGATACTTACATCGGGCAAGTAAGTAACCTGCACGAACGCTTGGCTTAGGCAGCTAAATTTCCAAGCCAAGCGTTTGTTTTATCGCATTTATTCTGCTACATGTTGGTTATATCTGCCAACAATGCAAGTTGACATGGAAAAGTTTGTGAACTTACAAACGCCCTTAACTCATTAACAAGTTATCTTGTCAACTCATCAACTCGTCAACTTTTCAACATAAAGAAGGACTTGTTAAGCAAGCAAGTTACGTAACCCCGTGGTTAGGGGTGAGTATCTCGCGCGCCCACAAGTCCTATTTAGTGTGTTATTAAACCTCTGGAACCGCTTTAAGACTTTGTGCAATGCTTTCTTCCGAAAGCGAATAGTTAAGCAAGTCGCCATTGAGGTATTGGTCGTATGCGGTCATGTCCATCAGGCCGTGTCCCGATAGTGCAAAGAGTATAACCTTCTCTTCGCCAGTTTGCTTGCATCGTTTCGCTTCGCGTATAACGGCAGCGATAGCGTGGTTACTTTCGGGTGCAGGGATGATACCCTCCGTGCGAGCAAACAACGTTCCCGCCTCAAACGTTTCCAGTTGGGGGATGTCTTCGCCCCGCATCAGCCCATCTTTAAGCAATTGCGACACAATTACACCTGCGCCGTGGTAGCGCAGACCGCCGGCATGAATGTTGGCAGGTTTAAAATCATGACCCAGCGTAAACATCGGCAACAAAGGCGTATAGCCAGCCTCATCGCCAAAGTCGTACTTAAACTTACCGCGCGTTAGCTTAGGACAGCTGTCTGGTTCGGCTGCAACGAACTCCGTTCTCTTCCCATCTAAGATGTTATGGCGCATAAAGGGGAAGGCCAAACCCCCAAAGTTGCTGCCGCCGCCAAAGCAACCTATCACCACATCGGGGTATTCTTCGGCCATAGCCATTTGCTTTTCGGCTTCAAGCCCGATGATAGTTTGGTGCAGTGTAACATGGTTGAGCACCGAACCGAGCGTGTATTTGCAGTTGGGTGTGGTGGTAGCCAACTCCACGGCCTCGCTGATAGCCGTACCAAGCGACCCTTGATGTAGCGGGTCGCGCGTGATAATGTCTTTACCGGCCCTAGTAGACATGGATGGAGAGCCCGTAACAGCTGCGCCAAACGTGCGCATAACCGATGAACGATAGGGCTTTTGTTGCATCGAAATCTTTACTTGGTAAACGGCAGCCGCCAGTCCGTACACGCTGGCCGCATAGCTTAGTGCAGCTCCCCACTGTCCTGCGCCCGTCTCGGTGGTAACGTTTGTAACGCCCTCTTCCTTGCAATAGTAGCATTGGGGCAAGGCCGAATTCACCTTATGCGAGCCCAAAGGGTTAACACTCTCGTTCTTAAAGTAGATGTGAGCGGGCGTTCCTAGTGCCTTTTCTAGGGCGTAGGCGCGTACAAGAGGTGTGGAGCGGTAGTATTTGTATTTGTCTTGCACCTCTTCGGGGATGTCAATCCACGCGTTTTTCGTGTCCAACTCCTGTTCAGCGCAGGCCTTACAGAAGATGCGGGCAAGGTCGTCTACGCTTACGGGCCGTTTGGTTGCCGGGTTAAGTGGCGGCAAAGGCTTGTTGGGCATGTCGGCCTGTATGTTATACCATTGCTTGGGCAAGTCGCTCTCTTGTAGTAAATACCTTTTTTGTCTACTCATAATTCTTCTGCGTTTAGTTGTTGGTGGCCTGTTTTGTGCGCCGCCTGCGTGTAACATATCAAGGCCTGCCCTAGTTCGGCATAGCTCTTTTTGCCATGCAAACTTATAAAAGATCTTCGACAACGGCAAGCGTTAGCCATATTTTTATTGGCGTGAGTTTTCACAAAATTATTTAGGACACTATTGATAAAAATCATCGAAACTCTTGCAAGAATCAAAATAATATTATAAATTAGCAGCGTCAAGATAGGAGAACGCTCTGGAGCGTCCGCATGCTCTAGATGGCAACGCAAGCAATGTTCAACCACTTGTCGGATGTTGGGGAGTACTATAACTATAAGCCTTTATATTTCAATCGATTATATATAAGTGTAATATATAAGTTTACTCATGCATTAAATGAGAGCAGAACCCTGATGCTTTAATAAGGGAATTATGAAAATTCTAAAAACTTAAAAAAAACGAAACCGACATCGTTAAAAGTTAAGATGCAGAGTATTGCACAGAATGAAATGCAGAACACAATGGGTGGAGCTAATGTAAGCGAGAATCTGAAGACCGTTGTAGTAATCGGCAAGAAGAAGAGCGCTACAACAACGCAGTTCTAAATCGGTAGGCTAATTTCGAGGAAGGCATTCGAATCATCTCTTATGCCTTCCTTTAAATATAATAATGTATCAATCACTCCAATAAGCTTGAATAGACAAAATGAAACCATATAAGGCTTGTTCACCAGCAACAACAATTAATAGAATACGAAAGAGTCTGGATGAAGCGGGTATTTTCCTACAGGAAGCATCATACAGCAACAGCGATTGTCTTTTCACATCGCGTGTGCATATGTCAGGAAAGTTCTCACCTCTAAATATAGGAACAAATGGAAAGGGGACCACATATGAATATGCATTGGCAAGTGGATATGCTGAGTTTATGGAAAGGCTTCAAAACAATATGTTGTTTCGAGGGGTCAAGAATGCTGAAAAGCATAATCTGTCCAAGATGGACGATTGTTTTTACAAAAAACAATTGATAGAGCAAGGATTGGCACTAGACTTCCTATATGACCCTAAAGAATCAGATATTTTGATGGAAACAGAGGTCGAAAATCAGTTTGTGTTTCTCAAGTCCTTATTCCCCTTCATTAACACGAAATCCGATGCCATCAGTTTCTTCAAGGATTATCTGATGTTCAAAAATTGTAAATGTGTTCCATTCTACTCTGAAGAGGATAAAGGAGAGGTCATGTTGCCAATAGAACTGATACTCATTTCTTGTGGTTCTAATGGTATGGCTAGTGGCAACACCAAAGAAGAGGCTCTTATTCAAGGCTTTTGCGAGATTTTTGAGCGTTATGCTGGTTCACAGATATACAATCAGAATCTCACGCCACCTACTATTCCTATCTCTGCATTTAAGGATTATCCTGTATATTCTATTATCGAGAAACTACAGGAAGAAAATCGTTATAAACTAATCATTAAAGACTGTTCTTTAGGGAAGGGCATACCTGTACTGGGAGTTCTGGTTATAGATGAAGAAATGGGAAAGTACAATTTTAATCTCGGATCAGCACTAAATCCTGGTGTGGCTTTAGAGAGATGTCTAACAGAACTATACCAATCAGCCACAGGCCTTTCATGGTATGACATTACCTTTGAACAATATGCCAATAATCCTAAGTATGATGAGTCTTTTATCTTCTCTAATGGCAACAAGCTGTTCATTGACGGGAGCGGTAATTGGGGAGTGTGTCTTTTTAAGGAAAAACCATCATACGAGTTTAAAGGTTTGAACGATAGCCTTGACGTAACCGATGAGGGTGATATTTCTTTTATCAAGAGCCTTATCCATGGTCTTGGTTTTAGAATTTATATAAGAGACGTTTCATTCATGGGACTGAACTCCTATTATATAGTTGTGCCAGGAATGAGTCAGTTCGCCACCAAAAGGGAGCACTATGAGGTGCTGAACGACACATACTATAGCTTGAACTCTCTTCGCAACATAGAACACATATCAAAAGAAGAGCTGCTGGATATGTGCAAGAAGGTAAACAGCGACTATCAGTTGCTGAAAATGTTTAGTTTTAATTTCAATGAAATGCTGGTTTTTCACACCAACCGCGACTTGCATGAATTGAAATTGGAACAACTGCTATTCATGCTCAACTACAAAGCAGGAATGATAAAAGAAGCCTATTGGTATCTGCAGGAATTCTTGAAAAACAAGGACTTCGGTGCTTACAAGTATTATTATGGTATTAAAGACTACGTCAGGCTTAAATTGGAAAATAACAGTGATGACGAAATCGAGAATAAACTAAGCATCCTGTACAGTGATGAATTGGCAGAGATTATTGATGATGTGAAGGATCCTGACAAGATTTTACGTTACTATGAATGGCCTCAGAACTTTAATTGTGAGAATTGTGCCTTGATTGACGAATGCCGCCAGTTGGATCTTTTGAGAGTCGTGAAGAATATTCAGGGAAAACATCAAGAAGCGAACATCAACCATAATACCTTTATCTTCTGAAATGAAAAAGTCAATACTCATACTAATAGGACTTCTAATAAATCTGAGTTTTTGCATCGCGCAAAATCAGGATAAGGTATCCGGCCATATAATAGACTCATTGACGAAGAAACCAATAGAATTTGTCAATGTCGTATTGCTGAATGCCGACTCAGCGTTTGTTTGTGGTGCTGTAACCGATTCATTGGGCTATTACGAGCTTAGTAAGAATTTGGTGGAAGGCAAGACTTACACCATTCAAGTTACCCATGTATGCTATGATAGAAAGAGGGTTTCTTTTTGTCATGGGGAGCAGACAGATGTGTCGATAGAATTGACGGCAAACGCCACTTCACTTGATGAAGTGGAGGTAAATGGAATTAAAACAAAAGTGAGGAACAGACTGAACTTCACCTATTCTTTTACCGACCAGATGAAAGAGAATGTCAGACTGACATCCCGCCTCTTGGAAAACATCCCAACAGTATTTGTTGATTGTAACAGCACAGTGCATATAAAAGGAAGTAGTAACATTCTAATTCTCAAAAATGGTATTGAGCTGACAGACAACAGTCTTGTTGACCAAATTCAACCTGCAAGTGTGAAGCGTGTAGAGATTATGTACAACATACCAAGCCAGTATGCCAACCTCAACTACACCGCCATTATGAACATCATAACAGAGCGCGAACAGGGCTATTCCTTGATGGTAGACAACAAAACAGCTGTTGACGCCTCAATGAATGATACGAAGGTGAATATAGGACATGTAATAGAAAAGAACTCGTTTTACCTGTTTTATAAGCAGTATTATCGCAACTTGGAGATGAAGACAGAAGATAGGATATTCGATAACGGAGGTATGCTTTCATCAGAAGACCTATACACAACATCTCCACGCAAGGAGTGTGACAACGAGTTTTTCTACGGCTACACCTATCAGCCTAGCAGCAGATTTCAGATAGGCGTTGACGGTTATCTTTCTCTTTATAGGGAAAGGTTTCAGAATACGTATGAGAATCAGAACACGTCGTTCTCGGTGTTAAAAGAAGCGTTTAACACGCAGCACTATAAAGGTTATGCCAACTATAAAGACGAGAAAAATCACTTGAAGTTTGAAGTGTCGTTTAATAAGAAGGCAATAGACGATAACGATACTTATTTCACAGGCAATTCCTTGATTAGGCAGAATGAGAACCAGGAGATCTATGGCTCGAAACTCGATTACAACAGAAAATTTGATGAAACAACGACTCTTTATAGCGGTGTGAAGTATTCACATAACAAAACCAAAGGTCTTTTCAACAACAGTTACACGGATATAGCAGAAAGATACCATTGCAATAACATGTTTGCTTACGCAGAACTCATGAAAAGCCTTGGTGAAAACTGGACGGTGGATGCAGGGGTAAGTTTTCAGAATTATCATCGTTCCTTTGCAGATGGCACACGAGTGAAGGACACAGATTTCTTCCCAAAATTCAATGTCTCGTATGCATGGGATAACAACAACTTGGCATTGGGATATTCATCTTATCTGAACGATCCCAGTGTCTGGCAGATGCTTCCTTTCATTAAAAAGGAAAGCCAGAATATCAGCACCAAAGGCAATCCGTATCTGAAGCCACAGAAAAACGGTACGCTATCCCTTGAATACAGTTATTCCAAAGGCAATTTCTATCTAGCATCCTCTGCTTATTACAAACAAGTCAATAATCAGGTAGCCAGCAACCTGCTGACAGATGGCACTAACGCTACCCTTGAATTTATCAACATCAACAAGGTGCAAAACTTTGGCCTGGACTTTACGCTATCGTGTAACCTTACCAAATGGTGGAGCGTGAACTTCTATGCCGATGCGTTGAGCCGACGTATTGCAGCCAACAGTTTCTACGACACAAGCATGTTTTCCTATATGGTCCAGATGCAGAGCAACTGGCACCTGTCTTCTCGTCTAACAGCTATTGTGCAATACACATACAACAGTAAAGAGCTGCAATACAATGGGTACAGTAAATCCCGCGACTCCAGCATAGGAATGGTCAACTATACGCTCAACGACTATCTTGACCTATACCTAGTATTCATCCAACCCTTCGGCAATTTGAAGAGTCATAGCAGAATTCATCAAGCCACACAGTATGTTGACATGAAAGATAAGGTCTACTCACAAAAGGTCATGCTGTGTTTGACATTCAATCTTAGCAAGGGAAAGGTGCAGCGCGAGCGAAAGATATACGAAAACGAGTCTAAAAAACACTAAAGCATGTTTCATAGGTTCCGTATAGTGAGGCAATATGACAGTGTTGACTGTGCCTTGGCATGCCTGAAGATGATTTGCCAACATTATAAGATGTACCATTCACTTGATGCGAGTGAATATTCTTATTACATATCTAAGGATGGCATATCATTGGCATCGGTAGTGGAAATAGCCCGGAAGAATCATTTCGAGGTAACCTGCGGAAAAGTCTTTTTAGAACAGTTGACGCAAGAAGTAACGCTGCCCTGCATCCTATACTGGAATCGAAACCACTTTGTAGTATTATACAAGATAAGCCAGTTACATGGAAAATTTTTTTTTCATATAGCTGATCCTGCAAAGGGACGTGTTGTGTTTTCATTAAGTGAGTTCGAACAGCATTGGTCAACAGATACTGTTGACAGCAGAGCACAAGGTATTGTCATTCTGTTAGAACCCAACGGCAACTGTCAACCAGCAACAGTCAAGAAGAGAAAAACAGGAAAAAAAACTTTCCTCCCTATTCTGTTATCCTATAAGAAGATGCTTTTATATCTCTTGTTGGGCGTATTAATAGGGGCTGGCATACAAATGGCTTTCCCTATTCTAACACAATGGATTGTAGATAAGGGTATAGAAGGGGGCGACATCAGCTTTATCTTGATGGTACTTATTGGCCAGATGGCACTTATCACGGGAAACATGTTCAATGACTTCTTCAGGAAAGTTCTTGTCCTGAAGCTTGGTTCCAGGTTCAGTATCAGCCTACTTACAGACCTTGTTACAAAAATGCTGAGGCTACCAGTCAGATTCTTTGATTCAAAACCCATGGGTGATTTCATCCAACGATTACAAGATCATGACAAAGTAGAACGCTTCGTGACGGTCTATTTCGTGAATTGTGTGTTTTCGCTGATTACACTATTGGTCTTGGGAATTGTTTTAATGACATACAACGGTTATATTTTCCTAGTGTTTGTTTTAGGCAGCATTCTATATATCATCTGGACCTACTTGTTTGTGAATAAAAGAAAAACACTAAACTATGAACTCTTTGCCGTAAAAGCTAAGAATCAGGGAAAGTATTATGAGATACTGAAAGGAATTACTGAGATTAAACTTCAAAATCTGGAACAAAGAAACCGCGACGATATTGAGAACATACAAAAGGATTTATACCATACAAATGTAAAAGCACTTAAAATAGACCAATACCTGGATGTGGGAAATGTGTTCATCAATGAACTGAAAAACATCCTTATCACTTTCCTCTCAGCCTATTTTGTTATCCGGGGTGACATCACCTTTGGTATGATGATGTCTATACAGTATATCATTGGCGAGCTGAATGTTCCCATAGCCCAATTCCTCACTTTCATTGCCGGTTATCAGGATGCTAAGCTTAGTTTAGACCGTATGAATAGTATTTTCTCAATAGACAATGAAGAAGACGGGGACAAAGAAGCTTTTAAGCCACAACATGGTGTCATCTCTGTGGAGCATTTGCATTTTAAATATGTGATGTCAGGAAACGACATTCTCCACGACATGAACCTTTGTCTCCCCTTAGGTAAAAAGATAGCCATCGTAGGATCTAGTGGTAGTGGTAAGACAACGCTTGTTAAACTGCTACTGAAACTCTATGAACCCACTCAAGGGAAGATCGTTGTTAGTAATACCGATATCAAAAATGTGAAAAATCGTCTTTGGAGAAACAGCTGTGGTGCTGTTTTACAAGATGGTTTTATTTTCTCTGGCACACTCCGAGAAAACATCATCTTAGAAAAATCCTTCAATGAAGAACGTTTCCACCAGGCTGTTTCCATTTCAAATGTCGAAACGTTTGCAGAGCCTCTTCCATACAAATACGAGACAAGAATAGGTGATAATGGTATGCGCCTCAGTCAAGGGCAGATACAAAGGATTCTCATAGCGCGGGCTATCTACAAGAATCCCGACATCTTCTTCTTCGATGAAGCCACCAATTCGCTTGATGCCAACAATGAAAAAGACATTTTGGAAAAACTGAAGCCCATTCTGAAAGGCAAAACGGTATTTGTTGTTGCCCACCGACTAAGTACAGTAAAGGATGCCGATATTATTTTGGTCATGGATCATGGAACCATCATAGAGCAGGGCACCCACACCTCATTAGTAGAAAAACAAGGCTATTACTATCAGAGCTCATCAGGAACCAATTGGAATTAGGGAATTAGTCATCATGAACAACATTTTCTATAATTACATTGACAGGTTGCTGCCTAGTTGTTTTTCTGTCTTGGGGAGAAAGTGAAAACCTTGCTAGCACAGGGTGATGTCTCTTCCCCCCACAGCATAGATGCAGAGCAATGTCTTTTCCCCGATAATTATGTTGTCATTCCTATAGAAAACGCTGTTTTACCATTCTATCTCACTTGTATCGACAGAAAATATACATTTCTTCTGATTGACAGGCACTTGAAAGATGTTTACTGCATTACAAAGAAGCTGAAAGTGTTTCTCATGAGGTTTCGAAAACCGATGGACAGACAGGAAATCTCAGAACACATCCAGACGTATCATGATCGTGTGTTTCTTAGAGAATCTATTGCCCAAGGTTTTCTATTGCCACAACGTGAATCCTGCGAGCTTCCCCCTTCTGTTATTTCCTACAACTTCCCTCAAAGCCTATACACAGTTGTAGAGGTATTGGCACAGAGCACCTATAGCATTAGCTATCATGTTAGGAGCCGCACGGGGCAAGACCTCTTTCTTAAGCAACTGCGACTAATCGACCCAGATCAGCGAAAACATTTCCAGAAAGAGATAAGCATCATTAAAAGACTTCAAGATTCCCAAAACATATTGAAACTTATCTGCTTTGATATAGAGTCCATGTATTATGTTACGGAATATATTCAAGGAAGAAATCTGGAAGTGTGTTATCACGCCATGAACTTTTCGGAGAAAATAGACATCATAAAGCGCATTATAGCTGTGATCGCAAATTTGCACTCCAGAAATATAGTGCATGGAGATCTTCACCTCGCACAGTTTATCATATCAGATACAGGTATTCTCAAACTGATAGATTACGAAATGCTGGGAGACATTACCAGTAAACATGTGTTTCCCTATATGGGTGCTACATTTGAATATATCGAGCCAGAGTCGTTAAGCACAAACCCATTTGTACTTATACAGAAAGAAGATATTAATTTCAAAGCTGAGGTTTACCGCCTAGGTGTACTCATCTATACCATTATTTATGAAACGCCTCCCTTTTATGAGATAACTTGGAAAATGCTTTGTGAATCGATACTTCACGAAAGTCCAACATTTGTAAAAACCGACAATAAGGGCCATCGGATTCCAGATTGGATTATTGAACTCATAAAAAAGTGTCTGCACAAGGATCCAAATCAAAGATACGCTTCTGTATGCGAAATAGAAAACTTTGGAGTATAGATATTGAAGTCATCTAGACTTTTCCCTCTTTCTTATCTTTTTCAGAAAAATCAGTATAAGAA
>NZ_GG740072.1:1564695-1591433 GCF_000162415.1 Prevotella sp. oral taxon 317 str. F0108
GGACATACACGCTCTTGTAGCTCAAAACCCTCCCCGTGAAGATGGCTGAAACGGGAAGCATGTGCCACTGACAGCCCGTTTTCAACTTGTAGAGAATGCACTGAATGACCTCCGCAAGGTCACATTTTGTAACATAACCACGTTTTGCCACCGACAAATGTGGCAAGCTCTCATATTTTATTGTATCTTTGTCCAGTACTTCGTACATGAGAGGAGTGTTTATCTTGGTTTTTTACAGTACAAAGATAATAGACTCCTCTCAAATTGTAGAGATTTAAAAAGTCTAGATGACTTCAATTATAGCGGCAGTATAAGGTATGGTACCTTTCAAAACCCATAGCTCGGCTGTACAATTGCCAACAGAAAAGAAGATATAAATTCCTAGTTGCTTATATGGCAACTAGGGATTAGCGTATATATATGATAGCGGCATGATGGGGTTTGGGAAGATATTTCTCCATTTCGGCCGAATAAAATCGGCAAAACATTTGGTGCTTATCGAAAAAACAACTACCTTTGCACCGCATTTGAGATAATGCCCCATTAGCAATAAGCAGGGAAAGGCCGATATGGCTCAGTTGGTAGAGCAATTCATTCGTAATGAATAGGTCCCCGGTTCGAGTCCGGGTATCGGCTCAAATGCGGTAATAGCTCAGTTGGTAGAGCACTAGCTTCCCAAGCTGGGGGTCGCGAGTTCGAGCCTCGTTTACCGCTCTAGGCACACAGCCCAACATATTCAGGATTATTTTGATAGCAACATATATAAGGTAGAAGAAACGTTGAGGCGTTTCTTTTTCTGTTTATAACGTTTCTTGCAGCCGTATTCGGTACGCTTGAAATATTTTCTTACGTGTGGCAACATTTCCTTTACAACGCTTTCTACTTCACGGAAAAAGAATTAATTTTGCATTATAATCCCCCGAGGGGTTATGAAAAAGTTTTCTTATTAATTAATTTTTGTAATCACTATGCAAAAAAGATTGTTTTTTCTGTTCGCCATTGTGATGTTCCTCACATCCCCCCTCATGGCACAGGTTACAACATCGGGTATCAACGGAAAGGTTGTTGCCGGCGGTGAAGAGGTTATTGGGGCCACCGTGGTGGCTGTACACAACCCCTCAGGAACTCGCTACAACGGCATAACCAACGAGAAAGGCCGCTACTCCATACAGGGTATGCGCGTAGGAGGCCCCTACACCATCACCATCTCGTACGTGGGATACAAAGACGAAGTGGTCGAGAACGTAAATTTAGCTCTCGGCGAAGCAAGCGTATTTAACGCCGATCTCAAAGAAGACGCCAAGTTATTGGGCGAAGTAACTGTTACAGGCAAGGCCGGCGTTGGTACAACGGGTGCTTCGACGCAATTCTCGAAGACACAAATAGACAACACGCCCACCGTTAACCGCAACATTTACGATGTGGCAACGCTGTCGCCACTGGTGAATGCCAACAAGAAAGGCGGTATCACCATTGCAGGAGCAAACAACCGCTATAACTCGTTCCAAATAGACGGTATGGTGAGCAACGACGTGTTCGGTTTGTCGAGCGGCGGTACAATTGGTAACCAAACTAATGCCAACCCCATTGCCCTAGACGCCGTTGAGCAAATACAGGTGGTGGCCTCGCCCTTCGACATCCGTCAAAGTGGATTTACAGGCGGTGCAATCAACGCCATCACCAAATCGGGAACCAACGTGTTTAAAGCCTCGGCCTACACCTACTACACCGACGAAAACCTCTATGGCAGATGGAACCAAAACACAGGCCTTAAAGAGAAATACCAAAACGAGTCTACCAAGACTTTTGGTGCAACCTTTGGCGGCCCTATCGTGAAAGACAAACTTTTCTTCTTTGCAAGTGCCGAGTATAAGAAAAACACTTATCCTGCAACGTACTACGCAGGTGCCCCAGGCTATTTCATGACCTTGGAAATGGCCAAGGCTATAGCCGACAGATACGAATCGATAACGGGAATCAGGGAAGATTATAGCCGCCCCGACATCACTTCGGGCGCACTCTCGCTAATGAGCCGCATCGACTGGAACATCAACAGCAACAACAAGTTCTCGTTGCGCTACCAGTTTAACGACTCGTATAAGGACGAAATCAGTTCGAGCTACAACACTTACAACTTTGTAAACAGCGGCTTTAAGCGCATAAACAACATGCACTCGTTCGTGGCCGAACTTAACTCGCACCTTAGCCGATCGCTTTATAACGAGCTGCGCGTGGGATTGACCATGGTACGCGACCGCCGCGACATACCTTACCGCGCTCCGTCTGCATTAATAACCAAGGCTGGCGCATACAATCCCTTAACTGGAGATGAAGAGGCTGGCGACAAAACCATCAACATCGGTACCGAATATTCTTCGGGATTGAATGCCCTAGAACAGAACATCTGGGTGTTTGAGGACAACCTCTCTTGGTATCTGGGCAACCACAACATCACCTTTGGTACGCACAACGAGCTGTACGACATGAAGAACTCGTTTATGCAGGCCTTTACAGGACGGTATTCGTACGGTAGCAAAGATATAGGTGGCATCACGGCCTTTATGACAGATAAGGCTAGCGAGTTTACTTGGAACCACGCAGATACGAACATTACAGGGACGAGAGAGTGGAAAACGCCCTTTAAAAGCGGACAAGTAGGCTTTTATGTTCAAGACAAATGGGATTTGAACACCTTGCTGCAATTTACGTATGGCGTGCGGCTCGACATTCCATATTATGTAAATAACCCATCAACAAACAAAGACTTTAATGCTAGCGATTTCTCTACGAAACACGATGCTGTTGTAGGACGTAAGCCCAAGTCGGTGCTGATGTTCTCGCCCCGTTTCGGATTTCGTTGGTACACAGACGAAACCCATAAGACGATGCTGCGCGGTGGACTGGGCATTTTCAACGGGCGCGCACCCTTCGTTTGGGTTGAAAACGCTTGGGCCAACACGGGTATAGAACAGAAAGGCGTGTCTATTCGTGCAAACTCTAAAACAGGTACCCTCGCTCCTTCGTTCGCAACTTATAAGAATGATGCAGAAGAGGCTGCTAAAGAAGCAAAGGCTAGCAATGCAACGAAACCTAATATTGCAACGGTGGCCCGTAATTTCAAATTCCCACAGGTGTTCCGTGCTAACTTGGCTTGGGAACAACAACTGCCTTGGGATATGAAGTTTACCCTGGAAGGACTTTACTCGCGAAACCTCAACAACGTTTGGTTTGAGAACCTTGCCCTTGTAAACGAAGGCAAACGAGTATATGCTGTGGAGGGTGCTGAAAACTCGTCTACTATCTTTTATGCAAGCAATCCGGGCAGTTACAGCAGTATCGTCAACATGACGAATACGAACAAGGGTTACAGCTATTCGGTAAGTGCCCAGGTGGAGAAATCGTTTAAGTTCGGTCTCGACCTCATGGCGAACTATACGTTCGGTCGTTCGTATTCGGTAAACGATGGAACGTCGTCTATCGCTCTTTCAAACTGGGGCTTTTATTATAGTGTAGACCCTAACGAACCAGTATTGGCAACTTCGATGTTCGACATTCCCCATCGCCTTGTTGTTACGGCCAATTATAACAGCAAGCGATACGGCAATGGACGTTGGCAAACACATGTTGGGCTTACTTACAACGGGTCGAGCGGACAACGTTATAGCTTGACCATGAGCGATAGCCAAAACCAATCGTTCAATGGCGACTATCGTAA
The DNA here is from genome assembly GCF_000162415.1 of Prevotella sp. oral taxon 317 str. F0108. Taxonomy (NCBI): domain Bacteria; kingdom Pseudomonadati; phylum Bacteroidota; class Bacteroidia; order Bacteroidales; family Prevotellaceae; genus Prevotella; species Prevotella sp. oral taxon 317. The sequence continues at coordinate 1,568,411 of NZ_GG740072.1, forward strand.
AGGTAACACCCTGTTGTACATCCCCACCAAAAACGAACTGGCTAATATGAAGTTTGTGAACAAGAAGGTTGGTTCAAAGATCATAACGGCCGACGAACAGAAGGCGCAGTTTGAACAATGGATTGAAGGCGACAGCTATGCAAGCAAGCATCGCGGACAATATGCCGAGCGCAACTCGCATCTTACACCTTGGGAAAACCGCTTCGACCTGCACATCTCGCAAGACTTCTATTACTTGAAGGAACGCGGCAGCAAGATTGAGTTGGTATTCGACATTCTTAACGTGGCTAACCTGCTTAACAAGAACTGGGGCACAACTTATGGCTCGGTTTACAACATCAACAAGTTGCAGGTTCAGGGCGTTGAAGATGGTGCCGCACCCGACACGAAGGTGGCATCGTTCCAGTATTTCGACAATACGCCATTTGTTAGCGATGTGGCCAGTCGTTGGCACGCACAGATTGGTTTGCGCGTTACGTTCTAAGCCCGTAGCTTTGACGAAATTTGTGGCATTATGCCGATAATGCCGCTTTAACAGCGCATGTATTATATAAAAGAGGACACCTACGATAAGAGAGTGTCCTCTTTTTTTGCTATCTTTGCACGATATAAACAAAGAAAAGGTTATGCACATCGACTTGAATAATTTGGAAGAAACCAAGATAGTTGGTTTTAAGGGTGGACATGGAGAAATGTTCATGCGCGCCTTTGTAGACGACAAGTGCCGCATTATGCGCAACGTATTGAAGCCAGGAGCAGCAAGCGGACTGCACAAGCACGAAGAAAATTGTGAGGTGGTGTTTGCGTTGAGCGGTGAAGGAACGTTTTATTGCGACGGCGAAAAAGAAACGCTCTTGCCCGGACAGGTGCATTATTGCCCTATGGGACATGCCCATTATTTTGAGAACAACGGCACGGAAGACTTTGTTTTCTTCGCCATCGTGCCCGAACACCACTAATAATAACATGGCCGTGGCATGCCAATACCCCTGCATGCCTAACGTCAACCCCCATTTTCGATAACAAAACACGAACGTGAACGTCTTTTTTCGCCTATCTCTCATCATGCTGATGGTTGTTGGCCTTGCGGCTTGCAATCATAAAAAGCAAAATCAACCCGTGGAAACGCCGTGGGGTACGACGCTTGGTGCCGATAGTGCGACTTCGGCCGAAAGCGGTTTTTCGCTCAACGACATCATTCATAACGGCGAACTCATCATGCTTACCCTTACTGGGCCAGAGAATTACTACGACTATCGTGGTCGCGGAATGGGCTTGCAGTACCTGCTTTGCGAGCGTTTTGCCAAGGCCTTAGGTGTTTCGCTTAGGGTGGAAGTGTGCAAAGATACGGCCGACTTGGTGGCGCGATTGAAAAATGGCGATGGCGATTTGGCGGCTTTCTTCTTGCCCAAGAAGGTTGGAGGCGTGGCCTTTTGCGGGGCGTCGTCGGCATCGGGCGATGGGCAATGGGCGGTTCAAGAGGGAAACGAGGCTTTGGCCGACACCCTGAACAGGTGGTTTAAGCCTGCATTGCTAGCAAAGATTAAGGCCGAAGAGCGGTTCGCGCTTTCGTCGCGCAGCATAACGCGCCATGTTTATTCGCCCATGCTGGACCGGAAGGCGGGCGTTATATCGCAATACGACCATCTTTTCCAGAAGTATGCGCCAACCGCCCGATGGGATTGGCGTCTCTTAGCGGCACAATGTTATCAGGAGTCTACGTTCGACCCGCAGGCACATTCGTGGGCTGGCGCCAGGGGACTGATGCAGATAATGCCCGGCACGGCTGCTCATTTAGGGCTGCCTGCCAGTCAAGTGCACGAACCTGAACCCAATGTAGCGGCGGCAACAAGGCTTATCAGGGAGCTTGATGGGAAGTTCAACGACATTGGCGACCGCATGGAGCGCATACGCTTTGTGTTGGCCAGTTATAATGGCGGTGCGGGTCATGTGCGCGATGCTATGGCTTTGGCGCGCAAGTACGGGCAAAACCCAAAACGATGGGAAGAGGTGGCACCTTTCGTTTTACGCCTAAGCACTCCACAATTTTACAACGACCCTATCGTGAAGAATGGTTATATGCGCGGCAGTGAAACGGTAGACTATGTGGAACGCATTGGTAATCGCTGGCAGCAATACATGGGTATGGCTCCTGGCGGTATTTCGGGAAGTTATGGTTCGATGGTTCCACAGCGTGCCACAAAGAAGTATCGGTTTCATCTCTAAACCATCTCTAACCCATCTCTAACCCATCTCTAACCCGCTTTAAGCCATCTCTCACCCTTTCTCTTACCCACTTTAAGACATTTACCCATTCTCTAACCCGCTTTAAGCCATATCTTACCCATCTCTTACCCACTTTAAGACATCTCTTACCCATCTGTCCCCTCCCCCATTAAGTGTTGTCTTCTAAGGCCTATTTTTAAATATTTCTGCAACTTTGTTTATAAAACTTCGAACATCGTTTGCCAAATCAAAAAAAAGTGTTACCTTTGCACCGCCTTACCACTAAGGCCTTCTATAATAAAGGAGAGATGGTAGAGTGGTCGATTACAGCGGTCTTGAAAACCGCCGTACCGAGAGGTACCGGGGGTTCGAATCCCTCTCTCTCCGCAAACAAGAGTGTAAATCAGCGAATTACATGATTTACACTCTTTATTACACCCAGTTTTAAAGGATTGAAATAAAAATGTTTCTTTACTTCTTTAGATTCATTCTATAATACTTTCGCTACTCTCATTGTGCTTTTCTTTGTTTCTAAGAACGCACTCTTTATTTGTATTAGCATAACAATAGACACAAAAATGGCGACATGTATTGTACATACCAATATCTTTGCTAACCATGCATCCACAAATCTTACGTTGTCCAGGGTCCTTTACTTTTTTCTCTTTCTGAGGAATAGCAGGCAATTGACCAAACATATCGCGCTTAGGCCATTTGAGAGTATACAGATAGTAAACAAGTTCTTCATCTTCTGAGAAGATACGTTTCATTAGTTCTCTGTCAATACAGCGATTGTGCTCTATTCCATAAGATTCAATATCAATGTCCTCGGCACAAGTCGCCATTGTAACATTCCATCCTAGCCCTTTCCATGCTTCTTGAATTTTCTGAAGACCTTCTACTATATCAATGCGTTGTGCATAGTTAGCTTCTGCTGTTTCAACATCTTCCTTGGTAAAGAATATTGTCTCTTTAACAAGGTTATTTTGAACTTTTCGATAAGCCTTAACATCTATGAAACTGAAAACAAGCTTATCGGTAAATCCTTTAAGTTTGTTTCCAACATTCCAGATTCGTTTAAGTAACTCTCTTGGACCAATAGTAGGTGTAATAATGAGTGGATCAAACCTCCAAATGATTCGCTCTTTTCCAATCTTTTGAGAAAGTTGTTTAAATGTATCCACCCTTTCATCTACTGAAGCTATATTAGGTTCAAAGCCCTCATTTACATAGTCATTCAATGTGACTTGAAAATAATAGTGTATTCCCATTTCATCAAGGATATGTAGGTAAGGTAGAATAGGTTTAGGATTCTTAGTCCAAAAAACTATTACCCTACAATTCTTGAATGAAATGTATATAGGCTGTTGATTAAAGGGATTATACCAAACACAATACCCTTTTGCCAAGCGATTAAAAAACCACTTAGCGTAAAAGGCTGGTATATCTGTAGAACGACTGGCAGAAATGATGATAGGAGCAGAAGCCTCTACTTGTTTGCCATTATCTGTTAGTATTCTGATTTTGTCAGTCATGATACTTTATTAAAAGATACTTCTTTATTTCGTCTATCATCCCCTTGTTATGTTGTGTATAAGGGATTGCATTTGGGTTTTTCTGAGAAAGGCACCATTTGCAGAAGTGGTCTACAACATCATTATTATTTCTGTTATACTTATGTTGATTCTTAAAATAATACCCTGATTGATATTTTTTTTGGAATTCAATGAAGATATCTACTATCTCCGTTCTAAAAACCACTAATTTAGGGCAAACTTTGAGGTAATTAGCAGCATTTTCATCGGTAATAATACTTACTGATGAAGTTTCAGGATATTCTTCATTTATGAATTTTTCACCCTGTTTAAATCCAAAAAAGTCAAAAGATTTTTCGAACATTTTTTTTGGCTGCCTCTTGTTCTGGTGAATGAATTCTGGGCTATACCCAAAACGTTTACTATATTCTTCTGGACAGAAATGTTCAACCATACTCTTCCAAGCCTTTATAGGTTCTCCTTTAGAAGTTCTCCATTCCTTGTAACCATTGAGCAATGCAAAGAATTTTACATAATCCATTTGATTGCCATTTTCAGCGAATGCACTTTCAAGTGGAGCATAGAGATCTTTTTTCTTAGGTACTTTTTTAAGTTGTTCAAAAAATGAACGAATGCTCTCTTGCCAAATACGAAGTCTATCAAGTTCTTCTTTAGCAGATACATATATTGGCTGTGATTCTTCTTTTTGAGCAATTTGTACAGGTTCTTCTATATTAGGTAACTCACCTTCTAAATTCACATTATATAGTAATGTGATGATAGCCTTATATATATTGGCAAATGCCGTTCTTTTTGTAAGCCCTGATATAATAGGCTTAGACATTTTAACATATCCAATAGTAGCACCCCATAAAGCTAGAGCGTATCTATAGTCGGAATATGAATTATCTTCGCAAAACTGAACAACTGCATCAAAATCTTCTCCCTTAAGCACGAAAGCTGAGCTGCAATGGATTTAAGAATTTCATTTTCTTGCTTGTTTATATCAAGAGGTGTAAAACTCTTAATATTCTGTCGCAAATCATTCATAAATATCTGTGCAGAACTATTCTGCCATTCTTGATTTGTGGATTCCCAGATACTTTTAGCAGACTTAGTTATTTCTGTAGCAATATTGAAACGATCCGTTCGTAAAGTGTCAGGAGTAGGAGCTATACCATGCCATAAAATGGCATCGATAAATTTGTTGAATATCATCGAATCAGAATCTTTTCCCGCAAGCATACAAGTTTCGTATGAAGGATCTAAGTCAAAGGTATTTATCACATCGAAAGAAGACAACTGTATCTTTTGCTCCTCCCTGATAATGTTATCAGTATGATGTTTTAAGTTGTCACGATACATTTCAATATTATTGAAACCGTATTGATGTAAAGATACGGTAGGCATTACCCCTTGTTTCTTCATGAAATTAGTTTTGACAACACCGTTAACGTCATAAAGTGCAAACAATTGATTTAATGCTTCTGATGGAATCCCCAATTCTATAAGTGTCTTATCCCACAAATCTTTGCATTTTAGAGTGCTTGGGTCATTTCTTCTGTACTCTTTGTCTAATTGCTCCAATTCGTTAAAGAAAGAATTATTACTATAGCCACCATTATTTTTGACTGTTGCAGCAATATCGTAAACCCTCTTCTGAATTTTGAGAAGTTTAGCACTATTTGATGAGACAGACTTAGATACACCAAGATAGTAGCCAAACACAAAACCTTTAATAGTATTTAGTCTATTATCCTGAAACACCTTCTGTTCAAAATTATTACACTTATCATCAACATGGAGGTTTGTATTTGATAAATGGGCTAAATCGAACTCAGCTCTACACATATCAAAATAGAACCTGTCTCCCAGTTTGTTGGTAAGGCTATCAGAACAACTTAATCTAGAATGTTTCAAGTCTTGCGGCTTGAAAAAAAGCAGTCTTGTATTGAATGGAGAGAGACGAATAATTGTGTCAGTAGAATACACATTGACTCCTTCGTAATCAGCTATATGTGCTAATGGATTTATACTCTCATTAACTTCAATTTCAAGAACAAGTGGACGGCTATCATGCTCTTTGTCATAAATCTCAAAATAAGGTATTCTAGAGAACAGAATAAGAACATTCTTAAATGGAATTAAATCCAAACAAACGAATGAATCATATCCATAATTCCTTACTTGGTAGAAAGAATAAGGAGCTACACTCTCTGTAGATAGAATGTTATCAACATTTAGTGAAGATGTTGCTAAATATAATTTCATAATTAGATAATTTCAAGTTCCTCATTATTGTTGTAAACAGTGTCGCTCTTTTCAGGAAAAAGAGATGAAAGTGAAGAAGTGTACCCCAAATACAAACGTTCACTACATCTTGTCATAGCCACATAAAGTGCTGAGCGGTTATCTGTTTTTTTATCGCAACCAGGAATAAACACATCTTTAAACTGCAACCCCTTTGCACACCACCATGTCATAATCTTAGGATTGGAAGAATGGAAATCTAAATCCATTTCTGTATCTTGGTTCGCATTGTATTTAAATTCGCAAGTAACACCTTTTCTCATAAGATAATCTTTTACATATTCTACCGACCATTCACCCTTATCATTTGTATTGAATGGTAAAAGAATACCGACATTTGTTAAGGCACGATTCTTTATGATGTCTGCAATCTTGTCAAGTTGTCCATCAAAACTATTTGCAGAAATTAGGTTTGGTTTCTCGCCTTTACGTTTGCACTTTAATACTAAGTCTTCAACATTACCAACTTTTTCACCTAAAGCAGCAATTTCTTGGGTTAATCGGTAGTTGAAGTATAATGGGTCTGGGGCGACATTCATGTCTGATGCCGTGCGTTCGATAGATTGTACTTCCCCTCTATTTCCAAACCCCATGATAGATTGTGCAGAATCACCAAAGAAAAGACAAAACTCTCCATACTGTTTCATTTCTTCGATTTCTTCCTTTGTAAAATCTTGACATTCGTCCACAATAAGATATTTAACGTGACGTTGATTGTGTTTCCACTGGTGATAGTGATAAACATTCTTTAAGCCAAGTTTTTTCAAACCATCTTCGAAATACTTTCTAAGTGACTTGGTATAAACGATGACTACATACATTTCACCTAAAGCAGCAATTTGCTTTGCTTTATGAAGAGCGATAAGCGATTTGCCACTACCAGCACTACCGGAAACAACCATTGATTTATTGTTCTTGCGATCGATTAACTGTCTTTGAAAGTCATCTAGATTCGAATAATCAATAAAAAATTCAGAATCAAAATCATCCATATTTTATTTTTTTTGAGATTTTACAATTATATTTTTTACTTTCGTCTGTAATTTTTAATCTGTTTAATATGCCTTTCTTTCCGATAAATCGGAATACGACTTTACTTACATCGTTGCTCTTATGTGAATGAGAAAAAATGAATTCACGTTTGAAGAAACATCCATCAATACACTTGTTTTCGTTATTTGCACAACTGCGAGGAAATAGGGTCGTAAAATCTTTGTTTTCCCTTACAAATTCATTTAGTTCGCTATTTAGAATAATAGGAATAAAAGTATTTGTTGCTGGGCTTTTTACGGTTACATCTTCTATGAACAAAACCCCGTCACTAGTTAGTTTTGATGCTAACATAGCCACTATTGACTTATATGGTTTTTGCTCGAACCTTTTTTTGGCAAGTAGTTCACAAATAGCTTTACAAGAAAGAATAATATCATATTGCTCAGAAACAATTTCTGCTATGGTATCCAAATCTCCTTTGTTTTCTATAAAGGCTGGACCGATAGAGTAGTTAATGTCTAACCTTGTGTGAGCTTTATAATAAGATATTACCTTTTCAAAAATTCTCAAGGATTCTTGATTTCCGTCTATAGCTAACAGCTTTATTGCATTTACATTTAATACAAACTTATCAACAAACGATAATATTCCTAAGATTTCACCCCCTGTCCCACATCCCAAATCTAGAATTTTTAATTCGGACTTGTGTTCTATTGCCTTTGTGTAATTTACGGCATTTGAGAATTCTGTAAACAAAGAATTAGTTTCAATGTAGCTACGAGGGAAGTACGTTCCAAGATAGATAAGAACTTCATCTTTGTTTAGATTCAGATTATATTCAAATCGGACATGGTCGGGAGAATACTTGGCCTTTAATATATTGAAGATATAATTGTCTAGCCATTCAGGAAATTCACACATATTACTTTATCTATTCTACTAATTCTTTTGGTGACACACCGAGCAAGTCCGCTACTTTGAAGATGATGGCAAAATTTGGCTGTTTGCGATTGCAGACGTAGGCGTTGGTGATACTGAAGCTCATACCCAACTCTTTGGCGAGCCACGTTTGAGTAATACCTCGTTTCTTCAAATGCTCCTTGATAAGGTTGCTATGCTCTTTCTTCTGTCCCATTAGATGATTGTATATCTTGATATTGATTACAAAGTTATGAACTAATAATGAATAAAACGAAGAAAAACGGAACTTTCACGCTAATGGAAATAATTTTTCCTGTGAGAGGACACCAAAAGTAATCTCTTTAACAATCAATGATGATCAAAGAACAACGTGCTTTTTGCCCGAAACAACTCGCTTTTTGAATGCATATTAAGCGTTTTTTGATAATCTTTGATTTCCTTGCATTTCTCTATACTTCCCGCTATATCCATGACTCTTGGAATAACATCAGAAGCCCTCTACTTTTTGTATCGCCAAGCCTGACTGAATGTCCTATGCACAAGGGCGAGTTTTTCATTTCAAAACAATCGAATTATGACGATAAACGAATTACCGGACAAACCTGTTTGGCAGATGACCGGAGAGGAATTGCTTTTCCTTGCACAACACGGCAATATGGGCACAAGTGGAGAAACAGCAAAGGCATCAACCGCCAAAGAAAAAAGCGATATGTATCTGGCTTGGCTGGGATTGCACGTCTCTTTAGGTGCAGCTTGCCCACGGCTAATCGCATCAAGCAGGGCGGTAAGATCAATCGTGCCATTACACAAGTTGGGTGCAAAATTATTGTTGAAGCTGAACTAGCGTTGGAATTGGCAGGACGAAAGACGGGAGGACGATGATGAATACTCGTTGGCGGAACAAAATCAAATCAACAAATATAGAAGTCATCTAGACTTTTTAAATCTCTACAAATTGAGAGGAGTCTATTATCTTTGTGCTGTAAAAACCAAGATAAACACTCCTCTCATGTACAAAGTACTGGACAAAGATACAATAAAATCTGAGATCTTGCCATATTTATCGGTGGCAAAACGTGGTTATGTCTCAAAAAGTGACCTGACGGAAGTCATTCAAAGCAATCTCTACAAGCCAGGAAACAGGCTGTCAATTCCAGATTACTTCTGCGTTTGCATGATATTGTTTCCGCTGCATGTGAGCAGCATGCCCTGCAACCGCTCGTGCTGACGGTCGTAAGCGAAGGTGTTTTCTGTGCCGTTGCCTGTGCGCGTGTATGCGACAGATTTTTTTTGTCTGGTTTTCGGCATAATTTTTAACATTATGAGTGCCCTTTTTATCCACCAATCGCTCACCTTGCCGCAAAAAATCGATTCTCGCGACGGTTGGTTTTGATGCAAAAGAGGGTTAGCTGCGCATGCAGGCAAAATGAATTTTTATTTGAAAAGGCTGTCATTTGCACCTGTTACTGGGCTATTTGCTGCTAAATATAGTGCAATATGCCGCTAAATGCAGTGCGTTTTGGTGCTAAACGCAGTGCATTTTGGTGCTAAACGCAAGGCGTTTTGATGCTAAATGCAAGGCGAAATGGTGCTAAATGCGCGGCGAAAAGCATAAATATCCACGCTAATGGTATAAACAAAACCCTTTTGAGCTATGAAACACATGGCCAAAAAGGGAAAAATTGCCATTAAAAAGTGGGGCTTTGGGGGCTAAAAGTGGGTTATTGGGGCTTGAAAAATTATGAGTTGTCCCCAAACTAGAAAGGTAAAATGGTGCAAAATGCAGGTTCCGTTCTTAAAAACAGACAAAACGAAAGACGTGATTGGTTAGAAATAGCGGTTATTTTCCTACCTTATGACCAACATTTTCGCTAGAACGAAGTGAAAACCGGAGCTACATTGTAAAATAAAAAATAACGATTTAAGTTTTTGAGTTGATGAGTTGATGAGTTGGTGAGTTGGTGAGTTGGTGAGTTAGTGAGGTTGTAAGTTGAGGTTACGAGTTGGTGAGGTTATGAGTTGGTGAGGTTACGAGTTGATGAGGTTATGAGTTGGTGAGGTTATAAGTTGAGGGTGTGTCAAAACTCCATTTAATAAACATGAGCTTATAAATTGAAACTTGCTCGCTTTTAAAAGCAATAAAAAGAGCTATATCACCACTCGAATACCGAGTTTGATATGGCTCTTTTATTTTTTAAGCTACAAAAAGTAACTTTGGTCTCTCTTTATTTTAGTTTTGACACACCCTCTTTCAGAACAATCCACAGCATCTGTTTATTGGCCTTGCAAATAGAGAAATGAGTTTGTTTAGGGGTTTAGCGGAGAGCAATAATAGAATTTATGAAAACAAAATGAGGAAATATCAAAACAAATAACTACTTTTGCAGCAATGCACTTTGGTTTTACAAGACAAATATTACTGGATTACGTTCGTGTCGATGGTGATATACTAACCAAGAAGTTTATGGAGAACCTTCTAAAAGGACCATGCAATGGACACACTTGCAATCAGCTTATGAGTCTTAGAAAGTTCGTAAACCACATACATAATGTAATATCAACATAAGAATAATATCCACCATATTTTCATATCACTATGGTAACTGTCAATATCGAATATCTACCTTCTATCAATTATTCCCTAATCAACAACAGAATAGCTATATGTCAGTCTGTTGAAATCAGTAATAACGAAACGAGTGATTTAAGGGATATTGTAATAGAATGTTCTGGTGAGTTCTTCCAGGACTTCCGTTCAAGTGTCATCGACTCGCTTAAAGCAGGCAAGTCGATGCGCTTACAGGGTATGAACTTGTCTCCAATAGCCGCACAAGTTGCTGCGGTAACAGAAAAGACTGCATCCGCATTCACCGTCAATGTGTTTTCGGATGCACTGTCCGAAACAAAGAAGATATTGTTTACCCATAGCTACGACATAGATATTATGCCGTACGACCAATGGTTGGGAACCAGCATTCTGCCCCAATGCCTTGCCTCGTTTGTTACGCCTAATCATCCCGCGATAAACAACGTTGTAGCTAAGGCAGCGGGCAAGCTGAAAGAAATGTCGGGGTCTTCTGCATTTACCGAATACCAAACTGGTAACACAAATGAGGTGCGAAAGCAGGTGGCAGCCGTGTATGGCGCACTCCATGCCGAGGGCATTGTGTATCGTTCGGTACCTGCATCGTACGAGGTGGTTGGACAACGCATTACCCTACCCGACCAAGTACTTTCCTCTAAACTAGGAAACTGCATAGAGCTTACTCTGCTTTTTGCAAGCGTGCTTGAAAGTTTGGGCATAAACAGCGGTATCGTTCTGCAAGAAGGACATGCCTACCTTGCTGTTTGGTTGGTAGACGACTGCTGTCAGTATAGCGTTTACGATGACGCCTCGTACATAGAAAAGAAATGTGCGGAAGGCATTGATGAGATGCTTGTGCTTGAATGTACACAGGTAACAGCCGAGTCAACTACTTTTGAAGATGCCCAAAGCATAGCTACAAAACATCTGGCCAACACCGGCATCTTTGAAATGTTCATCGACATTAAGCGTTGTCGTCTGGAGCAAGTACGTCCGCTGCCCCAACGCACGATGAACAATGGCGTATGGGAAGTGCCGGTGGAAGGTGTAAGCCATGACGAATGCGTACTGAATGTTAAGGAACATTCTCGTTTTGACCTGACAATGCTGATGGACAGCAAACGTGAGGTAACGAAGATGGACATTTGGGAACGTAAGCTCTTGGATTTCTCGTTGCGTAACTCCATGCTTAACCTTTATCTGCGCCAGAAGGCAATTCAGTTTATCTCGTTTGACGTCGACCTCGTTGAAGACTATCTGCAAGATGGAGAAGAATACCTTATTTCTTGTAAGCCTAATGTTGGTTTTAACATCATTGGCGACGAACGTCTTGTGCGTTCTAAATTATTGCCCGAACTACACGAGCTGATAACGAACGACATAAAACACCGTACGCTACACTCGTATCAGACAGAGGCCGAGACACGCTACACGTTGAAGAATATCTATCGCGCATCGAGGAACGCCGTTGAGGAAACTGGCGCAAATGCGTTGTATCTTGCAATAGGTACGCTTAGATGGTTTGAAACAGACATCAGCGAGAAACCGCGTTATGCGCCAATATTGATGTTGCCTGTGGAAATAGTGTATAAGAAGGGCGACTACTATATCCGTACACGTGATGAAGAAATTGCTCTGAATATCACTTTGACAGAGTTCTTACGGCAGAACTTCGACATTACTATCCCTGGACTTAATCCGCTGCCAAAGGATGATCATGGTGTGGATGTGAAGAAAATCTTCGCCATCATACGCGAGGTGTTGAAAAACAAAAAGCGTTGGGACGTAGAAGAAGAATGTATTTTGGGCGTATTCTCGTTCAGTAAGTTCCTCATGTGGAACGACATTCATAACCACAGACAAGAATTGTTGGATAACAATGTGGTGCGTAGTCTTGTGGAGCAGAAACTTACGTTTATTCCAACCCAAGTGATGTCGGACCTGAAAGGCAAGGATAAAGAAGTAAAACCATCTGATTTGGCATTGCCTGTTCCGATAGACTCTTCGCAAATGGCCGCTGTAATGGAGGCCAGACAAGGAAACTCGTATATCCTTTACGGCCCTCCTGGAACGGGTAAGTCGCAAACCATTACGAACCTTATAGCCAATGCCTTGTTCCAAGGCAAGCGTGTGTTATTTGTTGCTGAGAAAATGGCAGCACTGAGTGTGGTTCAGAAACGTTTGGAAAAGATAAACCTTGGCCCATTCTGCCTTGAAATGCACTCAAACAAAATCACCAAGCGCCATGTACTCGAACAGCTGAAGAAGGCTTTGGATGCCGCTCACATCATACGTCCAGAGGAATATGCACGCATTGCTGACGAACTTTATGAGCAGAGATGCAAACTGATTGAGTATATGGAGGCCCTGCATGACATAAAGGGAGCGGAAGGCATGTCGCTGTTTGACTGCATCATCAGGTATGAATCCATTAATACCCCAGAGCTTGATGTTGATGCGAACGATGAAGAACTTAAACGGAAGTTCCGAATTGAAAAGATGGACAGCTACTCACATCTGCTCAGTCAGAAGTATCAGGCAATACTTAGTATTACAGGCGCGCCATCAAAGCATCCGTTGCTTGGACTTAATATTGTTGAGGACGACTTAGTTGATGCTGGACGTTTGCCATCGCGTATCAAGACGGCATCCGAAATACTTCGCAAGGCAGAGGAGAACAGAGAGATGCTTGCGAAAGCTACGGGTATAAAAACAGACATACTAAGAGACTGCAACGACGGCATATTATTCCAAGATGGGACGGCATTATATAATGAGTGGAGAGGCATTAAGGCTAAATGGTTCTTACCTCGTTTCTTTGCCAAGAGGGGTTTCGTTGCCAAGTTAAAGCAGTTTAATAGTCTGATTATTGAACAAGAGGTTGATGCGCTTCTCTCTAATTTGCTTAATTATCAGCAGTTACATGCAGAAATAGTAACAATACAGGATGTTGTTCGCACGCTCTTTGCTGTTAACTTCGATGCCGACAGACTTCCAAGCAACGATGAATTGGGGAGTTATGGTTCATGTCTTGACAACTGGCTTAGCCATACAGACAAGGCACGAGACTGGTATCAGTGGTGTGCCTATAAGAAGGAACTTGAAAATGAAGGTCTTGGCGTGGTAGCACGACATATTGAATTGGAAACAATTCCTGCGGAAACGTTGAAAGATGCCTTCTTTAAACGAATATTCCGAAGTCTTGCTTGTGAGAAAATTGCATCGTCACAGGTTCTGAGAACCTTTGAAGGGGCAATATTCGACGAAACTATTTCGCGCTACCAACAGCTAACAGAAGAGTTTCAGATACTGAGTCAGAAGGAACTTTATGCCAAACTGGCCGCGAATGTACCACATGTAACAGACAGCATCGACAATAGTAGCCCAATTGGTTTTCTCAACAGGAACATAGCCAACGGCGGTAGGGGCATCTCTCTTCGCGATTTGTTCGACAACATTAGCACACTATTGCCAAGGCTTTGTCCCTGTATGCTTATGAGCCCTATGTCTGTGGCGCAATTTTTGGACTTGTCGCAGAACAAGTTCGACCTTGTTGTCTTCGATGAGGCGTCACAGATGCCTACAAGCGAGGCGGTTGGTGCCATTGCGCGCGGCAAGTCTGTAATCGTAGTAGGCGACCCCAAGCAGATGCCACCAACAAGTTTCTTCTCATCAACGAGTGTTGGCGAAGAAGAGGCCGACATAGACGACCTTGATAGTATTCTCGACGACTGCCACAGCCTTGGAATACCTTCGCTACAATTGAACTGGCACTACCGTTCAAAACACGAATCGCTGATAGCCTTCTCTAATAATGAGTATTACGACGGCGAACTGATTACATTCCCATCTGTTGACGACCAGACTACGAAAGTTAAGTACTGCCATGTGGATGGCGTATACGACAAGGGTGGACGCCGTTCGAACAAGAAGGAGGCAGAAACCATTGTGGCCGACATCGTCAAGAGGTTGCAAAGCACCGATCATGCCAAGTACAGCATTGGCGTAATTGCATTCAGTCAAGTGCAACAAAACCTAATTGAGGACTTACTGACCGAAAAGCTTGACAAGGACCAGAAACTAAGAGAGGCGGCCGACGAGTTGTACGAGCCTATATTTATAAAGAACCTCGAAAACGTACAGGGTGACGAACGCGACATCATCTTGTTCTCTATCGGCTATGGTCCAGATAAAGACGGCAAGGTGTCTATGAACTTCGGTCCCTTGAACAACAATGGGGGAGAAAAGCGACTGAATGTAGCAGTAAGTCGTGCTAGAAGAGAAATGATTGTATATTCGTCTTTGAAGGCATCGCACATTGATTTGAAACGAACCAAGGCTCGCGGTGTGGAGGGTTTGAAACATTTCTTGGAGTATGCCGAGCAACAGATACTCATTCAGGCAGCCAATGCCCACAAGGAAAGTTCAGACCGCATAATCTCTGAACAAATTGCCAATGCGCTCAGGACTCGCGGCCACAATGTAAACACCAACGTTGGACGCTCTAACTTTAAAGTCGACGTGGCCATTGCAGATTCTGCTGATAGCGGCAATTATTCTATGGGTATTCTACTTGATGGTGAGGTTTACCACAATACCCAAACCACAAGAGACCGCGAGATTGTTCAGCCAACGGTATTGAATATGCTTGGCTGGAAAATAATGCGCGTATGGAGCGTAGATTGGGTTAACAATCCCGAACGTGTTATCGCGCGTATTGAGAACGCCCTACAACAGAAGTCAAAGCCAATAGAAACACCAGTGGGCAATGCCACTTTCGACGTTGCAAAAGAAAAGGTGGAGGAAATAGAAAGCAATGAGAAAGAATATCGGGTTTACAACGGTTTGGGGAACACTGGTTCCATGAGCGACGAGGAGCTTGCGACGAAGATTCTTTCTTGTGAACAGCCTATGACACTGATGTATTTATGCAGGTGTATGTGCATGCATAGGGATAGCACAAGAGTCACCCCTACGCTGTTGACTTCGGTTGAGGAAATCGCAAACAGACAATTGTTTGTTCAGAAGTTAGGCAACGCTACAATACTGTGGACAGACAAAGAGCACGCAGATGCTTTCAACGGATATAGGCAAGCTCACGGAAGAGACATAACCGAAATTCCCCTAATTGAAATAATGAATGCAATAGCACTCACTGTACAAGAGCAGCTATCCATCAAGACAGATGCACTTACGCTTCTTGTTGCAAAGAAATTAGGCTTTGCCCGTCGCGGCACAAAAGTAGACCAAGTTCTAAAAGAAGGTTTAGAAATGCTTTTAAACACAAAGTGCATTGTAGAGTCTGGCGGCATAGTGAGCTTACAAGAATAAGCATGGTGGAAAGAGAAATTGTCTGAACATATAGGCAGAAAAGTAAGCAGACTTCTTGATGCAATGCAGAGTTAACGCATTGGTCATTAGCAACACCCCGATAATCTAGTTATTGACAGTCAGCAAAGATTAACTTCTTTGCTGGCTGCAATGCTGGTGTACCAGTAAAAGAGCAATACCTTTTTATGGTACGCAAACCAAAGGTTTACCAAGCCGCAGAATCTATTTGGCCGCCCTTTATCCCACTATAAAATCGTCAATTCTACTCTTTACGCCGCCCCCTTCTGTCCATCTACGCCGCACATCCATCCCCCTACCCTTTCTCTTACACATTTATAGGTATAAGCCCAAGCCCATAACGCCACTTTCTTTTTTACAAATCACTATTTTTGGCGATTGCCAACAACCGCAAAATTCCCTAAATTTGCAAAATAAAAGAACCGCACAAGCCGAGAGGAAAAGAAGACTTGCGCCATAAAACTATGCACAATGAACGATAAAATTGAAAGTAAACTGGCCAACGTACCCGAAACAATGCTCATCACACTTTGGGCCAAAGCAACCGAAACCGAACGTGCCGACGCACTGATTAAAGACGAAAAGGCGGTTGAAATGATGGGCAAGATTGACTACGACTTCTCGAAACTCAAAAAGGCATCATTCTCGCAATCGGGCTGCTGCGTGCGAGCCGGACTCATAGACATGGAGGCAAAGGCTTTCTTGAAAGACAATCCCGATGCAGTGGTGATACAACTGGGGGCTGGAATTGACGCCCGATACGAACGACTTGGCAAACCCAAGGTGGGACATTGGTACGACCTTGACCTGCCCGAAGCCATCGAACTAAGGCGAAAGTTGCTGCAAGAGTCGGACGAGAACACCTTCCTAGCGCAGTCGCTCTTCGATTATTCGTGGTGCGACAAGGTGAAAGCCACGGGCAAACCCGCGCTCGTTATCATCGAAGGCGTAATGATGTACTTCGAACCCAAAGAGGTACAGAGCTTTTTCAGCACCATCGCGCAACGCCTAGACAATGCCGTTGTACTATTCGACATGCTGGCATTTTCGCTTGTTGGCAAATCAAAGGTACACGACTCGTTGAAGAAAATGGATAAAGAAGTGGAATTTAAGTGGTCGGTGCTAAACACCAAGGAAATGGAAACATGGAGCAACCGCCTACATCTAGACAAAGAATACTATATGAGCGACTACGACCACGGTCGTTTCCCCTTTATCTTCCGCATGCTTTACCACATCCCCTACTTCTATCGCCGGTTTAATCAACGTGTGGTGAAGTTGAAGATTGGGGATTAGAATGCAATGAAGAATGAATGGATTGACGGAGTGGACGAGAAGACGAGTGGACAAGTTAACCAGTTGATGAGTTGACGAGTTAATAAGTTGACTAGTTGATAGGCGAAGCCATTTTTTCACCTTTTCACCCTTTCACCTTTTCACCCTTTCACCTTTTCACTACTTCTACATCCGCTCGTGCTTATACATTTCGACACAATTGTTATAAAAAAGGGAACTATATTTCGGTAGTTCCCATTTTTTTGTTTACTTTGCAAACCGAGAACAACAGACAATAAACGCAGAAAGGAACAGACGGCAAACCAAACATTGGAACAGCAGGTCACACCGATACTCACCATCAACGGCTCCGACGGCACTGGCGGGGCTGGCATACAGGCAGACATCAAAACGATTTCTGCCCTTGGCGGACGTGCCCTTTCGGCCATCACATCCATAACCGCCCAAAACACGTTGGGCATTCAAGAGTTCTACGACCTGCCTGCCGAAACCATTAAAGGGCAAATAGAGGCCATCGTCAACGACATGCAGCCCGCCGTTGTGAAGGTGGGCATGATAAGAAGGGCCGACACCGTGGCACAAATAGCCCAACTGCTAAGGCAACACAAGCCCCGACACATTATCTACGACCCCGTTATCGTGTCGTCGCAAAACGAGATGCTCATGGCGCAAGAGGTTGTCCACGAGGTTCGGCGCAGCCTATTGCCCCTCTGTTCGCTAGTGTTGATGAAACGCGCCGATGCCGAAAGGCTAACACAAACTGCGATTAACACCGCTGCCGACCTAAACCAAGCTGTGAAAAGCCTGCTTGCCGAGGGTTGCCAGTCGGTGCTGTTGCAGGGCAGCCACATGGCTACGCAAAGTCTTACCGACGTGTTCGCAACGGCGAAAGACAGCGAGCCCACCTTCTTACCCTCGTTGTTCGGCGAAGGAGAAGTCGGCACTCGCCACGGACTTAGCGGCAGCTTGTCGGCCGCCATCGCCACATTCGTAAACGGCGGCAATGCCATTTTCGAGGCCGTAGTAAACGCACGCAACTACATTGCGCAGCTGCAACCCCAACATACGGGCATCATTGGGCGGAGTGGAGAATTGTTTAACGAGTTCACCCACGAGATAACGCAACACCATCGCACCAACAGCGACGTGAAATTTTATGCCGACAAGCTGAACGTTAGCGCACGATACCTGGCTCAGGTTACGCGCCGCATAACGGGGAAAGCGCCCAAGGCCATCATCGACGAATATCTAACGCACGAGATTGAGCAGCAACTGGCCTTCACCCCGAAAACCGTTCAAGAGATTGCCTACGCCTACGGGTTTCGTTCGCAAGCCCATCTGGCCAAATTCTTTAAGAACATTAACGGGCTCGCTCCTAGCGAGTTCAGAAAAGAAATACTTTTAAACAAACAACAAAAATGAAAGAGAACAGACAAGAACTGAACCGCAACTTGGCACAAATGCTTAAAGGCGGTGTTATCATGGACGTTACAACCCCCGAGCAAGCACGCATTGCCGAGGCTGCCGGTGCATGCGCCGTTATGGCATTGGAACGCATCCCTGCCGACATCCGCGCAGCTGGTGGCGTTTCGCGTATGAGCGACCCCAAGATGATTAAGGGCATCCAAGAGGCCGTTTCTATCCCCGTAATGGCCAAATGCCGCATCGGACACTTTGCCGAGGCACAAATTCTGCAAGCCATTGAGATTGACTACATCGACGAGAGCGAAGTGCTTTCGCCTGCCGACGATGTCTACCATATCGACAAAAACAAGTTCGATGTTCCTTTCGTTTGTGGAGCAAAGAACCTTAACGAGGCCCTTCGCCGCATTGCCGAGGGTGCAACGATGATTCGTACAAAGGGCGAACCCGGAACGGGCGACGTTATTCAGGCCGTACGCCACTTGCGTATGATGCAAAGCGAGATACGCAGACTAACCTCGATGAGCGAAGACGAACTGTACGAGGCCGCCAAAGCCATGCAAGCCCCCTACGAACTAGTGCGTTACGTACACGAAAACGGCAAACTTCCTGTTGTTAACTTCGCCGCAGGTGGCGTGGCTACGCCTGCCGATGCCGCCCTGATGATGCAGCTTGGTGCAGAGGGTGTGTTCGTTGGTTCGGGCATATTCAAGTCGGGCGACCCAGCCAAACGTGCTGCCGCCATCGTGAAAGCCGTAACAAACTTCAATGATGCCAAGATGCTAGCCGAACTATCAGAAGATTTGGGCGAGGCTATGGTAGGCATCAACGAGCAAGAGATAGCACTGCTGATGGCAGAGAGGGGGCAATAAGAAAATGCGAATTGCCATTCTTGCACTGCAAGGCGCATTCATCGAGCATAGCAAGATGCTTGCGCAACTCGGCGTGGAGAGTTTCGAAGTGAGGCAAGCCGCCGATTGGGAACAACCCAAAGACGCGCTTATCATCCCTGGCGGAGAAAGCACCACGATGCTTAAATTGCTAAACGAGCTGAACTTACTCGCCCCCATAAAGCAAGCCATAGAAGGCGGACTGCCCGTTTTTGGCACATGCGCAGGCCTTATCTTATTGGCCAAGCACGTTGTGGGCGACGTTTTGCAACGCATATCAACGATGGACACCACCGTTTGCCGCAACGCATACGGCCGTCAGTTGGGCAGTTTCTTTGTACAAAGCAACGTGAAAGGCATCAGCCATGCCGTGCCAATGACCTTTATCCGCGCGCCCTACATCACCAATGTGGGCAAGGATGTGGAGGTGTTGGCCGAGGTTGACGGACACATCGTTGCAGCCAGACAAGGCAAACAGCTGGTAACTGCCTTCCATCCCGAACTGAACGACGACCTTTCCATACACCGCCTGTTTGTGGAGATGGTGTAAACAGTTAGGCCAATGCCTCTTTTCAAGGGGGAGCGCAGAACACATAGCCATGCTACTTTGGTAGTAAAGGCCAACTTCAATCGGCCATTAGCTTTTCTACTTACTTTTATTGGCAAGTAGTAAAGCTAATGGCCGATTTGCCTTTACCCTAAATGGTTGTATGCAAAGCCTTATACGCACTTCCATCACAGCCCAAGCAAACGCATGCGGGCAGCATTTCCAACCGATTTGCCAGCATCGCCAACCCAACAGCTATCGTCTACCAACCTTTTTCTTTACGCCTTTCTTCTTTTGGGCTTGCTTTTTCTTACTCAGTTCGTAGAGGTACTTCCCTTCTATGGATGTGGGCAATCCTTTCGCCACAGTATAGAAATCACTCAAATCACCACTTCCACATTCATTCCACGCCTCATGTTTTAGCACATACAATGTCTCGCCTGTTGTGCCGTCTATCAGGTATTTGTCGCCATAGTGCGAGCGTTCATTTTCTAGGTAAAACACCGAGTACCAGGGCTTTTTAAGGTCTCTCTCGCCCTCGGAGCGATGCACGCTAACAAGTCTTCTCTTATTCAGCAGGTCGCACCCATACTCGCTACTCATCTTCTCAATGAGGTTGTTCAGCTTAAACTTATAAGGCCTGCTGTAATCTTTTATTTCCGTTATGCGCCCTAACGAGTCGTAACGATACGAGTTACCTATACTCACCCCATCGAAAGACACGGACAAGTAGCGCAGTCTTCCTTTTGTGTCGTAATTGTAATAGTAACTATATGGCGTGTGAAGTTCTTTGCTCTGCTCAACATAACCAACAAATTTCTTATCAGAATCATACATTTCATATTGCCTTATCGACCTATCGCCGGCCTGAAACTCATAATCACCCAAACAATTTTGGCTCACCTCAAAGTCCCTAACGTCAAGGTATTGCACCAAATCCAGTGTCTCTTGGTGATAAGTACTATCCGCCTGCGCACTCCCACGCGTGCAGGCAAGCAGCGTAAGGGCTAGAATAACAAGTATTTTCATTGCACGTTCGTTTATTATGTTCTTTTTTCGTTCCTCGAAAAGTGCGTTTTCTCGCCATGACAATGTCCGAGCAAGCTCGGCATTGTTCATTTGGCTTAACGAAAACGTTGTTTTACTTTATCCGCTACTAAAGGCCAACTGCACGTCATAGGCAGCGTTGTTTCAGGGCAACATGGGGTAAAAATGGCCTTGCATTCCCCCACTCCACCCCGCTCTTTCCGCTTTTATCCCATCCGTGCCATCCATTTAAGCACTGCCCATCTAGGAATGAAAAGGCGCAGGCTGATGGCCACGAACAGCTTTATTGCCCAACAGCTTTGTTGTAGTTGAGAATGTTCTCGCTCATCTTATCAAAGCCAGGCAGGTTGAAGTAATGCTGCTTTTCTAAATATTGCCTGAAACGGTTGTCGTTGCGCAGTGCATCATCATAAAAGGGAGCACCATTGCGGTTGTACTTTTCCCTAAGCTTAATAAGGTAGTATGCAGTGTACGCCGCAATCATATAGCGTTCGTTTTTTGTGAACCGCGAAAACCAATAGGCACAATCCGAGAGGTCTTTTTTCAGCAAGGTTTCGCCATAAAAGTCGAGTACATCCATCCATAGGCTGTTTTTATCGTTCGTAGGAAGTTGCAAAAGTGTCTTAAACAACCCTTCGCGTATGGCTACGTATGGTTTTTGCGTATAGATTTTGCGCGCAAAGGTGTTATACATAAATCCCAATCTTGTTTCTCGTAAGTCCGAGTCCCACATGTCGCTCTTCAACTCCTGCATCATTCGCTTTAACATCTGCCTGTTAATCAGTTCATTCTTGTCGTATCCGTATGTTACGAAGAGGTCTTTCAGCCATAACGGGGCATACTTACACAACCACAGGAAACTTTCCTTGTCGTTGTTAAACAAGAAACGATTAATATGTATGATGTCGTTACTTAACCTAAAACACATCTTCCCGTGTATTTGCCGAACACTCTCTATGTCCATCGGAGGAGACGAAATAAAGTTGTAGCCCTTAATAAAGAAATCGTTCATGCAACTAAACTTAACGTAGTTTTCATCGTTTAAAGATTTCCTCTCGCTTTCTGTCCTGTCCGACCACCCCCGCACGCAGCTAGGAATAGTAAAGTAATGTTGGTGGTCGAAAACGTAGGGCAGGTTCTTTCTTTGCATCGAGTCTATACCCAATTCTGCCAATCGCTGTTCAAATTGTTCGTTGGATATGGGCTTAAAGCCGTGTTTCACCAAGTCGTTAAAGGCGTATGGTATGTAGATGTCCACCATTTTTTCGTCAACACATATCTCGTCTTCTTCCTCTTCTTCCTCTTCTTCTCCTGCCGAGTCGCTTGGCGTTACATCAAAAAACGCTTTGTAGCCACTAAGCAGCGAGTCCATTCCTGCCGAATCAAAGGGCAACACCAAATCGGGAGATATGCCCAAATGGTATTGTGCATTGAGGGCCAATGCCATCTTTTGTTTATTTGCGCTTGTGTTTTTGGCGGGATGTTTCTGGCTGCTTGTTAGGAGTAGAACACCCAATATGGCTACGAGTATGGTCTTTTTCATGCTCAAATCGTTTTGTTTAGACGTACGCTTAGTTGTTTGCAACAGGCTTTCATACACTGGGATGCTAACATAAAGGGGCAAGGGGGGGGCCTGCGTTGGCTGTTATGCTGCGACAAAGCTAGTAAATATATTTCACAACTGCAACAGAATGGAAAAGAAAAAGAAAGCTGAAAAGCCCTATCAACCTTTAAGCAGCTCGTTATGCTCCACTTTACGTCAGTTTCAACTGGCTTATAACCTTACACGCTTACAAATTAAGGCCGACTCTAAAAATGGCCTTGAACAACTCAAAACCTTTTGAACCCATAAACTCAAAACTTATAAACCTGTTAATCCCAAAACTTATAAACTCATCATCTC
>NZ_GG740072.1:1591779-1600089 GCF_000162415.1 Prevotella sp. oral taxon 317 str. F0108
AAAAACTTATAATCTCATTAACCCAAAAACTTATAAACCCATTAGCCAAAAAAATTATAAACCCATTAGCCAAAAAAATTATAAACTCATTAAATCAAAAACTTAATTTCTTTATTTTTATTTTACATTACAGTTCTTATTTTCACGCCATTCTAGCGAAAATATGGGATAAAAAGTAGGTAAACAGCCACTGTTTCTAACCTTTCAGGTCTTTAGCTTTGTCTGTTTTTAAGAACAAAACGTGCATTTTGCACCTTTTTACCTTTCTAGTTTGGCTGCCACCTCGTAATTTTTCAAGCTCAATTACCCTCTTTTATACCCTAAAAACCTACTTTTTAACGACCATTTCGCCCTTTTTAGCCATGTTTTTAATGGCTCACAAGGGTTTTGTTTATACCATTGCAGTGTATTTTTATGCCTTTCATCTCGCATTTAGCAGCATTTAGTACTGCATTTAGCACCATTTTGCCTTGCATTTAGCATCAAAACGCAGGGCATTTAGCACCAAAACGCACTGCGTTTAGCGGCAAATTGCAGTGTGTTTAGCACCAAAATGCACTACATTTTGCTGCTAATAGCCCAAAATTTGATGTAGATGGCGGTGCTATTAAATAAATATTCATTATGATCGCATTTTCAACAACCCCTATTTTGCATCAAAACAAACCTGCGCGAGAATCGATTTTTTGCGGTCGAACAAACAACTGTTGAGAGAAACAGGCACTCATAATGTTAAAATTCGCACCTAAAAATTGACAAGTTGACGAGTTGACGAGTGTGTCGGTTCGTGAGTTTACGAGTTGACAAGTTAATGAGTTCATTCCATTTTCAAGGCACAACCACATTTTGCCACAGACAAAGAAACCAGATTTTCAAAAATACAGAGCCTGGGTAAGGTTCTTCGTGATGATCAGGGTGGTTTGTCTTGGCTTTACAGCGCAAAGACAATACCCCTCTCTCAATTTATAGAAATAACAAAAGTCAAAACAGCTTCTATCAGTGAATTTAATCTCACATTCAATTTTTCGACAACAAAATATTGCAAATTAGAACTTTTTTACCTAACTTTACGGCATAAACGCAAGTTTCGTTCGCACGTTCTCGTTTAGTCGCGAGTTAATGCGGAGCCATACAGGCCACCTTGTAAACTTGCTTATTCGTAAGCTCGTCAACTAACAGCTGGCCTTGTCAACTTGTTTACCCGTAAACTTGTCAACTAACAATACAACGCCTATGAATACCGATACGCCACCCTTCACCTATTGATACCGGCAAGCCTTTGTTTGTCGGCAGTGTTTATTAACCCCCTACTACGTAACAAATAATTAATTCAAAACAAGATGAAACATAAAATACTTTTATGGCTCATGCTTTTCTTTTTCCCCTTAGCTTTGGGTACGGCCTGCAACACGGAGGTGGATCTTAAAAGCATAAGGTACGAAGGAGAAGTACTCGTGCTAGAAGGCAAAAGCAGGCCTTACAACATCATTAGAGTTACAAAATCGTCTTCTAGCAAAGGGTTACCGGTAGGGGTAACTCTCGGCTTCATTGGCACGGGATACGACAAACAGATGAGCGAGGGAGACATTGTTCATTTCCATGTGATAGATTTCAAAGAATGGCAATGGCCTAAGACAGAAGATCTCCGATGGCCAATGTTTATCGGAATAGTAGAATTTTATGATAACTAACAACGCCAAATAATAACGATTAAGAAACGACTATTCATTATTACATTCCTATTATTTTTCTAGAGTTGCATCCAAACAATAATATTGTAACAACCAAAAGCAATATATTGCAGGGCGAGGATTACGCCTCGAACATCTACAAGAGTGAGGGGGAAAGCCCTATTATTATTCGTCCAAGGATTGTTCTGATGCTTAACACTGGTAAAACAATTGAACCCATCCTAAAAAAAATAATTCAAAACAATATGAAACATAAAGTACTTTTATGGCTCATGCTTTTCTTTTTCCCCTTAGCATTGGGTACATCATGTAACACCGAAGTGAATCTTGAAAACATAAAGTATGAGGGGAAAATACTGTCACTTATCAAGAGCAACAATAATGAGCTCTATAACATTATTCTAATTACAAGTTCTACATCCAGAAAAGGAGTACCTGTGGGAAGCTCTATCGGTTTTTATGATAGAGACTTCGGCGAAAAGATGCACGAAGGCGACATTGTTCATTTCCGTGTGCCGATGTTTAAAAAATGGGTTGGCCCAGAAACAGCCGACCACCTTTGGCCAGAATATGTAGGGGTAATTGATTTTAATTATAATGAATAACCACTAGAAGATAACAAATAATGAAGAAAATATAGACACGCATGATTAGCCAAATTATTGATGACTAGCCTACTGACTTGTAATCAATAAAAAAGGAGAAAAGCCACACAAGGCCTTTCCCCCTTCTTTAATAGTTTACTTTTCTTTTCTCGTCAGTTCAATTCGAGGCGTTGGTATGCCGAAAGTAAATGGCTTTCGTTCATGGCCGCTGCCGTTTGAAACGCTACTTCGTTTCGATTTCTTCCTTCATGTCGATAAACTGCTTCTTTGCATCGTAAAACTCGTATTGCAAAAAAGCCAACTTCTGCGAAGAAACGATGTGCAAGCCAAATCCGTACTTCAATTGCCACTGCCTTTTCAAGGAGATGAACCCCTGATTGATAAAAGCGGCAACGTATGGATGCACGTGCAAATAGAATTTCTTTACGCCAATTTTGTTAACCAGTCGGTCTATCTTACCTTCCAGTTGGTCTGTAAACAGGATGCTCGACTTTATTTTTCCCTTTCCAAAGCAGGTAGGGCAGGTTTCGTCTACACTTACATCCATTGCTGGTCGCACGCGTTGCCTTGTAATCTGCATCAGTCCAAACTTACTTAATGGCAGGATGTTGTGGCGTGCGCGGTCTTTCTGCATGTTCTTGCACATCCTTTCGTAGAGCATCTGCCTGTCTTCTGCGAGGTTCATGTCGATGAAGTCCACCACGATGATACCTCCCATGTCTCGCAGTCGCAGCTGTCGGGCCAATTCGTCGGCGGCACCAAGGTTCACTTCAAGTGCGTTTGCCTCTTGTCCCTTTTCCGAACGCGTGCGGTTTCCGCTGTTTACGTCCACCACATGCAGCGCCTCGGTATGCTCGATGATGAGATATGCGCCATGTTTGTAGTTGACGGCTTTCCCAAAGCTCGACTTAATCTGCTTGGTGATGTTGAAGTTGTCAAAGATTGGCACCTTGCCCGAGTAGAGTTTCACGATGTCTACCTTGTCTGGGGCAATCATAGACACATAGTGCTTTACTTCTTTGAAAACGTCTTCATCGTTTACGTAGATATTCTCGTAGGTTGGGTTGAACAAGTCGCGCAGCAATGCTACAGCCCTACTCGTTTCCTCGAACACCAGTTGTGGCCTCTTTTGTGTTTTCTGCACCTTTTCGATGGCCTCTTCCCAGTATTTGGTAAGGGTTTTAAGCTCGGCGTCTAGTTCTGCCACCCGTTTGCCTTCGGCCACGGTGCGCACAATAACGCCGCAGTTTTTGGGTTTAATGCTGTGGATGAGCTGTTTTAGTCGCGCCCGTTCTTCGCCGCTTTTGATTTTAGAAGAGACAGAAACCTTATCGTTAAAGGGAATGAGAATGAGATAACGACCGGCGAACGACAATTCGCACGTTAACCTCGGCCCTTTGGTAGATATGGGTTCTTTAACGATTTGCACGAGCACCTCTTGCCCCGAAGTGAGGGTTGTTTGCACGCTACCATCCTTTTTCAGGTCGGGTAGCCTTGATGCCTTTGCAAAGGGATAAAGCTTTTTCCTGTCGCTCTGCACCTGTTTAAGGTACTTGGCGTATGAGTCGAATTGACTTCCTAAGTCGAGATAATGAAGAAAAGCGTCGCGTTCAAATCCTACGTCTACGAAACAGGCGTTTAGCCCAGGCATCAGTTTCTTTACCTTTGCCATGTAGACATTGCCAACAGAAAACGACACCTCTCGTGGTTCGCTCTGATATTCCACTAGCTTTTTGTCTTCTAGCAGGGCTATCGAGATTTCTTTCTGTTGAACGTCAATTACTACTTCGCTAGTCATCTTCTTCTTGTTAGCTCCTTAGTTTCGTCCTAAATGTTTGTTAGGCATGTTCGATAAAGTTTCTTTTGCACGTGGTGCATCGCTGCACCAACCTGTGCGGCATGGGGCGTTTGGCGTTAGCTGGGCTTTGTTTGCATGGTGTTTGCATGGTGCTTGTGGCGTGTGAAAACCAACGTGGCATGACAAACAGGCTTGGCAAAGCCCACGAAGAAAGCCGCACTACCCTTGTTAAGAAACTTATAGGCGCGTTCTATAAAAGTGCCCGAACGGCCATTTTATAGAACTCGCCCAAAAGAACCGTGCCTAAAAGGGCTGTTCCAGGTGTCCTCCACGGATTTGCGGACATGCCCTTCAATGGCGAATAAGCTCTTGGCAAGTGTGGTTACTTGCTCTTGTGCCTATTCTTTCTCAGTCTCTTTTTACGCTTGTGAGTAGCCATCTTGTGGCCTTTTCTTTTCTTTCCGCTTGGCATAGCTGTAATTTTTAATTGTTATTTATAATGTATATGTTATTGTCGCAACCTTTTAGGCATGTTCTAAAAATTCCCCGCAAAGGTTCATTGTTTGTTCCTTGTATCGCTCTTCACTGTCTTTTTGCTTTTATCTGGCATCTTTTGCTTTCTCTTTCAGTTGCATAGTGCACTATGCTCCTTCAAGAAGTAAGCAAAATCTGCTCGGCTAAAAGCTAAAAATACAGCAAAGGTAATTATTAGAACCTGCCTTTATTGTTCGCCACGCATGCTCTCAACAAAACTCTTGGCGGGCTTGAAGCATGGTAAATCGTGTGCGGCAATGGTGATGGTGGTGTTCTTGGCGATGTTGCGTGCCGTCTTGGCTGCGCGGTGCTTGATGATAAAGCTGCCGAAACCACGAAGGTAAACATTGTCTTTCTTGTCCAACAAACTGCCCTTGATGGTCTCCATAAAGCTTTCAACCACTACTGAGACATCTTTCTTCTGAATACCCGTCTGTATGGCAATCTCGTTGATAATATCTGCCTTTGTCATTTCTTGTTTTTTGTTATTTTATGGTTTCACATATTTCTCCCTATCGGATACGGAGTGCAAATATACGAGTTTTTTATGTGATAAGAAAATATATTTACCATTTTTTACGCTTGGAAGAGCGTTTTTGTTTGGTTCAAAACCTGCTAATTCTCAACGGTTTACATTGCAACGCGTAAGTAATGGTCACAAAAAAGGCCGACACACCAATGGTGTGTCAGCCTCAATTCTTGTGATTCCGGCGGGATTCAAACCCACAACCTTCTGATCCGTAGTCAGATGCTCTATTCAGTTGAGCTACGGAACCTTGTTCCGAATTGCGAGTGCAAAGGTATAGAGTTTTTTCCTTTCCACCAAATGTTTCGTTAACTTTTTATCGAAAAAGTGTTATTTAGGGGTGTTTTAGGGCTATTTTAGGCCTTTTTCGGGGCGCGAAGGGGCGTTTATAACCCCTTCGCTACACCAAAAATTTACTTTATCAATGCCACCGAACGCTTTAAGAAGGCATCGAGAGCGGCACCTTTTAGCAGTCCGTTTTGCAACAAAGCTAGGTCGATGAGCTGGTGAACGATGTCGTTACCCTTACCAAAATCGGCCAATGCAGCTTGTTTCTGCGCACGTTGGTCGGCAATTTCTTTTTCGGTTTTGCTCACCTCGGCACGTTCTTCCTCGGTAATCTCTTCGGGTTTCTTGGCCGATTGTTGTTGGCGCAGTGCGGCCAAGCGAGCCTCCAAGCCCTTAATTTCGGCCTCAACGGGCTGCAATGTGTCGGCCGTAGCTTGCTTGCAAGCCTCCAACACGCGTTTTATCAAGGCATGGTCGCTGTTTAGCACCACACTATAAGCATCGGGCATTTGCGCATAGAAAGCCATACCTGCCTGCAAACGGCTCATATCCTTCATGCGGCGCATGTACTCGCTTTGGGTGATAAGTATGGGTTGTGCCGTTTCGCCCATAGCCTCTACCTCGGCATTAAACTCAGCTTTGTCGATGTGCGGCATCTGCGAGCGGAACACTTGCGAAAGATTTTCGCGGTCGGCCTCGTCTATATTACTCTTCGGGGCGTCGTCTTTTTGTATCAGTCGCTCCACAATGTCGCTGTCTACACGCACGAAGTGGCACTTTTCCAACTTCTGTTCCAGCATCGATGCCACAGGAACATCAAGCTCGCCTTCGAGCAGCAACACGCTATAACCCTTGGCACGAGCGGCCTCTATGTACGAGTATTGTTCTTCGTTGTTGTTGGTGTACAGGCAAACCAATTGTCCGTCTTTGTCGGTTTGGTTGTCCTTAATAAGCGTGCGATACTCGTCGTAGGTGAAATACTTGCCGTCTACATCCTTCAACAGGGCGAAATCTTTGGCTCGCTCGAAGAAGTCTTCTTGCGAAAGCATGCCATAGTTGATGAAAAGTTTCAGGCTGTCCCACTTCTCTTCAAAGCCCTTGCGGTCTTCTTTAAACAGACTTTGCAGGCGATCGGACACCTTTTTGGTGATGTAGGTCGATATTTTCTTCACGTCGCCATCGCTTTGCAGATAGCTACGGCTCACGTTTAGGGGGATGTCGGGCGAGTCTATAACGCCGTGCAAGAGCGTGAGGAAGTCGGGAACGATGCCTTCTACCTGGTCGGTAACGAACACTTGGTTGCAATACAGCATCACTTTGTTGCGCTGCAACTCGATGTTGCTGTGTATTCGGGGGAAGTAAAGCACGCCCGTGAGGTTGAACGGATAGTCTACGTTGAGGTGAATCCAGAACAAGGGCTCATCCTGCATGGGATAGAGCGTGCGGTAGAACGCCTTGTAGTCTTCGTCTTTCAGCGTGCTGGGGGTCTTCGTCCACAGCGGTTCCACATCGTTAACAATGTTGTCTTCTTCCGTGTCCACTTGCTTTCCATCCTTCCATTCGGTCTTTTTGCCGAATGCGATGGCGATGGACAAGAACTTGCAATACTTGTTGAGCAGCTGCTGTATGCGCGCTTTCTCCAAGAACTCTTTGCAATCGTCGTCGATATACAGCACGATGTCGGTGCCGCGGTCGTCTTTCTGCACCTCTTCAATCTCGTAAGCGGGCGACCCATCGCAACTCCACTTCACGGCTTGCGCGCCTTCTTGATAGCTGCGCGTTACGATTTCCACCTTCTTGCTCACCATAAAGGCCGAGTAGAAACCCAGTCCGAAGTGCCCGATAATGGCGTTGGCGTTGTCTTTGTACTTGTCGAGGAAGTCGGTTACGCCCGAAAAAGCGATTTGGTTGATGTATCTGTCAATCTCGTCGGCCGTCATTCCCACGCCTCGGTCGCTGATGGTTAGCGTTCCCTTGTCGGCATCCAGGCTCACGCGAACGGTTAAGTCGCCTTGTTCGCCTTTAAAGTCGCCACGCTCTGCCAGCGTCTTCAACTTCTGGGTAGCATCTACGGCGTTAGAAACCAGCTCGCGAAGAAAAATCTCGTGGTCTGAATAGAGAAACTTTTTTATCACGGGGAAGATGTTCTCTGTTGTTACCCCAATGTTTCCTTTCTGCATGTTATATATATAATAATGTGTTAAGTTCGTTATAATCGTTATACGTTTGCATGATATGCAAACTTTGTGCCAAGTTGGAATGATGTGCAAGGAGATGGCATATCGACAGATAAGGCGGACAAACAGCTATCGAACCCATAAGCCCGAACATACAAATACTTTATTATTTTTCTAGTAAAAAGTTAAAGTTATGCCCTGTTTTTACATAGGTTCTACGTATCTTTGCAGCATAACTAATAACCATAAAGCCATGTCGAAAATACTAAACAAATACATTTGGCTAGCCGAAACCATATATAAAGCACGCAAAATAACTTTCGAAGAGATTAACGAGGAGTGGCGTAAGGAGATTGATTTCAGCGGTGGGGAAGACCTTCCGTTGCGCACTTTCCATAAATGGCGCATCGGGGTAGAAGACTTATTGGGCCTTGTTATCGAGTGCGAACACAAGGGGCGCTATGCCTATTACATCGCAAACGAAGGCGAAATAGCGAACGGAACACTTAAACGATGGCTTTTCGACACCATCACGGAGGGCAACCTGCTGATGGAAAACCAACGAATGAAAGACCGAATACTGCTACAACACACGCCTACCAACAACCAACAGCTAAAAACAATATTGCAAGCCATGCGCGAGAACCACACGCTGCGCGTTACCTATCACAGCTATTACCGCCCATCGGCT
>NZ_GG740072.1:1600235-1627473 GCF_000162415.1 Prevotella sp. oral taxon 317 str. F0108
CCACTTTCGAGGCAGAACCTTATTGCGTTAAGATGTTTAGGCGACGTTGGTACATGGCGGCACGCTCTCCTCATTATAATAAGGTGATGGTGTATGCGCTCGACCGCATCGTTAACTTGGAGTTACTTACGGGCAACAAGTTTGCGCTGCCACTTGATTTCGATGCGAAAGCGTTCTTCAACGATTGTTTCGGCGTTATCATTGGCGACAACACTGCGACAGAAGAAGTGACACTAAGGGTCAGCGAATGGCAAGCTCATTATCTTCGCGACCTGCCTTTGCATGCCTCGCAACGCGAACTCGCGCCCGAAGACAACCGCTGCACCTTCGCCTTTCGCCTTCGTCCCACTTTCGATTTCCAACAAGAACTGCTCTCGCTTGGGGCAGACGTGGAAGTGATTGAACCCCATTGGCTGAGAGAAACGATGAAAGAGAAAATAAGGGAGATGGCGGAAAGGTATGGGGAGGAAAGAGATTAACACGCCACCAGACTTCGTTTGTTCTCTTAATGGCAACGACATTCAAATGAATGTCACCTTGAATTAGAAAAAATACATATTATGTCGAATTTGATAACACTTTAATTAATACAACAATGAGCAACAATTCATCAGACATCAACCTGAAAGCCTTTGAAGAACTTTCGGGACTTACGTTCATAATACCAAGCCTACAACGCGGTTACAAGTGGACTCCTAAAAACGTAAAGGAACTTTTGAAAGACCTTTGGGAATTCTCAAAGCAGGAAAACAAGAACATGTATTGCCTACAACCCATAGCGGTTGTTAAGCATGAAGAGCGAAAATATGAAGTTCTTGATGGCCAACAACGGCTTACCACCCTATTTCTTCTATACAAGTATCTAACCCAAAAGAATGCCTACACCTTCGAATTTGAAAGAGACAACAACGAATCCGACAACAACAGGTGGGATTTTCTAACAGCCATTGACAAAAAAGAAAAGCTGGACGACAGCCAAATCGACCGTTTCTACATCACGAAAGCATACGAAACAATTAAGGATGCTTTCGAAAAAGAACCGCAGGAGATTTTCCCTGGTTTAGAGAAAGAAAACCTTAAAGAGCTGTTCGAGGAACTATTGAAAGCAAAACGCGAGAAAAAGTC
This sequence comes from Prevotella sp. oral taxon 317 str. F0108, assembly GCF_000162415.1. Taxonomy (NCBI): domain Bacteria; kingdom Pseudomonadati; phylum Bacteroidota; class Bacteroidia; order Bacteroidales; family Prevotellaceae; genus Prevotella; species Prevotella sp. oral taxon 317. Next base: position 1,601,361 of record NZ_GG740072.1, read on the forward strand.
GGTACAAGTGATTTGGTATGAGACCCCAAAAGAGAAAGCGTACGAAACATTTAGAAACTTAAATAGTGGGAAAATCAGCCTTAGTAATAGCGACCTTATCAAAGGTCTCTTGCTAAATAGGGTTAACGGATTGCCTTCTGAACATCATAACATGGTAGCCCGCCAGCTTGAAGAGATGGAACAAGCGCTAAACCAAAACAAGTTCTGGTTTATGCTTTCACGCGAAGAACCCAAGCATCCATACACGCGCATGGACCTCTTATATAATGTAGTTGCTAATGTAAGAGAGGAAGAGGTAAGGATTGACTATCGCACTTCGTTCAGATGGTTTGCAGAGAACGACAATGGAAATTTACTAGAAAAATGGAAACAAGTACGCCACACGTTTTTACGCATGTATGATTTGTACACCGACACATACACTTACCATTATATTGGCTTTCTTACTTATCATCATAAGGGCGACACTATAAAGCGGATTTACAAATTAATTGAGGAGAACGAGAAATACTCCAAGCAAGAATTTATATCGCAGTTAAGAACTAGCATTCAGCAAATAGTGAATCCCGACAGAGAGAGAAAAATTAAAGATTACTCTTATATCAACAACTCGGCTAACGAATTGAGAGATTTACTTCTGCTCCACAACATCGAAACACTTCTCCAACGTTACCAAACACTCAAAGACAGCAAACAATATCAACTGCAATATGAATTCGAGCAATTCCCATTTGAAGTGCTATATAAACAAAATTGGGATATAGAGCATATTGCCTCACAAACGGACAACAGTTTGAGAAACGAGAATGAATGGACGAGGTGGCTACAAAGCATTAAGGCTGACTACCCCTCATACTTTAAGTATGACGGAGACATAAATGAAGATTGCCTCAGAGCAAAAATCCAAAGATATAAAATAGCCTTTGAGAAGGAAAAGAGCAATAATAATTTTAATCGGCTATATGCGGTTATCATTCGGTATAACGAAGAAGAAACCCTAGGCAATGAAGCCATCAAAAAAGATGAAAAAGATAACATAGGAAACCTTGTTTTGCTTGACAAGCATACCAATAGAAGTTACAAAAACGCGCTTTTCCCACAAAAAAGGAAAGCGATTATAACAGCAGACGGTTTGGGAGCTAATGTTGAGACACGACAATTCATCCCATTATGCACAATGCAATGTTTCACAAAAGCCTATAACAAAGAAAACAACGTAAAACTGAACGCATGGACCAAAGCAGATGCTGAGGCTTACTTAGAAGACATAAAAGAGAAACTTAGCAAATATTTCACTAACAAAAAAGAACAAGACAATGAACTTCATTAAAGCATTCGAAAACAAAATCATATTAATCCCACTGTTACAGCGAGATTATGTCCAAGGAAACGTTGAATCTATTATCACACCGTTCATTGAACAACTAGTAGATAAGGACAGGCACTCGGACCTTAACTATATTTATGGTTATAACGAAGATGGCAAATTCGTGCCTATTGATGGACAACAACGCCTTATAACATTGTGGCTTTTACATTTATATTGTGCAGCGAAGTCTCACAACGCGCTTAACATCAAACTCCAATTCATGTCAAGAGAATTCGCAAACGATTTTTGCGAACACTTAGATAGCAATCTCTCCATACTAGTTGGCAAATTGAAAGAACAGGATGAAGAAGACCTAGGTCACGCCATTATAAATGAGAGTTGGTTTATTTCTTCGTGGAAATACAACGAAACAGTACGTGGCATGCTCAATGCACTTAAACACATTCACCGTGAATGCAAACGCAAAGACGTAAGCGAACTATGGAAACAACTTAATTCAGATAATTGTCATATAGCTTTCTCATTCTTAGATATGGGCGGCGAACAAGGACTTGATGACGACATATATATTAAGATGAATGGACGTGGTAGACCGCTTAGCGTATTTGAAAACCTAAAATCGTGGATGGACGAACAAGTTACAACCAGCAAACAATCCACATCCAACAGGGAAGAAGAGGAAGAATGGCGCAACTTATGGCCAACATATATGGACAACAAGTGGACTGACTTCTTTTGGGAGAATAGAAACGTGGGGCAAGAACATCCTGAAGAGATTGACGACGAACAACTCTATTGTTTCTGCAATCTGCTCATTCTATATTGGATGAGACACAAAGACAAACTTAAAGACAAACTAGAAGCAATAAAGAAAGATGAAACTCTATTTGAGGACTTTCTTAGACTTCTCAAAAAAGAAGGGAAAAAGGAGGACGTCGAACATATTGTCAGCTATTTCTTTGAACGCCTTCAAAGAGCAGCACTTCCACCTTTGGTGTGGATTGAAAGATTAGAGCTTATGCCTACCGAATTTCTCCGTTTTGCTTTTGATGCTCTGAATACGCTACACGACTTATCAGATAAGATAAACAAGTCGGAAACACACATTGGCTCCATTAAAGAGGGACTAACAAAAACCTATTACCTGTCCATGTGCGTGGGAACGTTTAGAAGAACATTGCCATTGCTTTACGCAATATTGCTTTACGCAATATTGCTTTGCAATGATACTAAGAAACTGCACAATTGGTTTAGGGTTTGCCGCAACCTTATAGAGAACACAACGATTGAGCAGGAAGAGTTACCTACCATCTTAGAATGTTTGGAGCGCTTCTATACATACGTCAAAGACAAAGACCTGTCAAAAGTGTTAGCCGAAGATGAGAACATAGATACTCTATTGAATAAGTTTAGAACTTCACAAGTAAAAGAAGAACGCCAAAAAGCTGAACTGCCACAAGTATTTAGGACGGTAATTGAAAAACTGGAAAACCACCCTTTCTTCTTTGGCAGAATTGGAATATTGTTTAAAGTTCTAGGAAACAGAAATGATATTGTTGCTGACGGACTAGACAAGTTTGAGAAATGTACTGCCACTCTAAACACTATTTTCAGTAAGAAGAGCACAACAACAGTCAGCGAAGATTTCGACAAAGAAGACGAATACTTACTCAGACGTGCGTTAATGGCAGTATCCAAGCCAAACTACTATGGATACTACAAAGCCTGCGATTGGTGTTTCTGCAACAATAGAGAAGAATGGAAAGGGTTTCTCGACACTCAAACAGATGGACTAAACACATTCAAGCAACTTATTAATAATTGCATCGAGCGGTTAGGTTCTAACAATCACGATGTAGAAAAGACCTGTAAAGACTATATGAAAGAAATTATTGCTGAAACAGAGTCTGACTACGAAAGAAAGCTCAATGAGCAAGATAGAGAGAACAAGTTCTCTTTGCACTTCGTACATCATCCTGGCGTATGGAAGTACATGCAGAATAAAAAATGTCGTTGGGGTGACAACGACTTCAACATCATGCTCAAACGGCGAGATAGGGTTAACAAGATGAACCTCCGAACTTACGCGCTATACCTTGACTATTGCGACACGTCAATTAGGAAAGACCTTGTTGAGGACCGAAAGGATTGGAAATGTTTTTGTTATGAACGCGAAGATTCTTGTCTTTATTTTGAGAAACATTTTAGCAGCATTAGACGGACGATTGCCATAGATGTACTACACAATGGAAGTAAGGAGGATGACTATTCATTAAAGTTATTCGTGCGCCCCACCGATGAAGAATCCGCAAAGGGTCCTAGTGTTCTTCAAGCCACAAATGAGCAATACCTCTCTAGTATTATTAGTAAAATCCAAGACATTCAGGTCAGAATAAGTAAAGAAAGCGGACGCTACACAACGGTTGAACGATATTCGCGTGATGGCATTATCCGTGCAATAAGGACGTTTATCACAACTATTAACGCAACAATTGAAGGCAAAGCCAACGAGACAAAATAGCAATATCCTCACACATTCCCCAAGGCTGTGCCCCAATTCGGCACAGCCTCCCTTTAACTTTGCACCATCAATCAATATCAAAACAAGAAAATGGAAGCAAAGAAAGAAATGAAAGACATGAATTTGCTTGAAGCAATGGAACACATTGTGGCATTGGCAAAGGGGTCGGAACTAAGCGAAGAGTTTTATAACAAGGCAGACGAATACATCTGTTTCATCGCCGATAAGTTGCAATTGAGCAAGCGACAGAGCGTGATGCTGTCGCTCTTCGTCGACAAGAGCGACAACAGAAGCATACTCGCAAGCGACATTGCAGAGTTTCTGCAATGCACAACCATTCAGATTATCAAGTGTATGAACGATGTGGACGAACTTGTTCATCGCGAGTACATCATCAAACGAAAAGACGACCGCCAACTATCCTTTCGTGTCCCCATAGATATTGTTGAGGCTTTTAGGCACAACGAGACGTTCATCGCTAAGCCCAAGACAAACCTTTCCACTTCAGAACTGATGATGGAGCTGGAAGAAATCTTCAAGACAAGAGACGACAAAGAACTAACGTACGAACAAACCGCAGGTAAAATCAACAACTTGTTGGAGGCAAACGCCGGTTTGCTCTTTGTACAAGAACTGAAAAAGTTGAATTTAATCGACGACGAAAAAATGCTACTCATTCTCTTTTGTCATCTGTTTATAAACAACGAGGATGATGAAATAAGGTTTTACGACATCAAGTTCCTCTACAACAGTAAACGATGGAACAGAATAAAACACTCCCTTAACATAAACGTACACCCTTTACAGAGAAAGGGACTGATAGAATTCGTTAACGATAATGGGATGGCCGACTGCGAGGCATTCCGCTTAACTAGAAAGGCCAAGCGCGAACTGCTAAGCGAGTTGAACTTCTCCAGCATGTCTCAAGTCTGCAAAGGCATGATAAAGGCGAAAGACATTGTTGCCAAACAACTGTTCTACGAGAACGACACCCAACAGCAGATTGCCGAACTGGAAGGCCTACTCGATGAAAATCGCTATCAACAGATACACAGCAGAATGAAGGAGGCAGGCTTTCGCTGTGGCTTTACTTGTCTATTCTACGGGGCGCCTGGCGTTGGCAAAACAGAAACAGTGTTGCAGCTGGCACGTAAAACGGGGCGCAACATCATCCAAGTGAACGTTGAACAGATTAAGAGCATGTGGGTGGGCGAGAGCGAGAAGAACATCAAAGCTCTTTTCGACGACTACCGCAACCAGGTGGAAAGCCAATCGCTAGCTCCCATCTTGCTCTTCAACGAGGCCGATGCTGTTATTGGCATGCGCCATAAAGGCGCCGAACGGGCAACAGACAAGATGGAGAACGCGTTGCAGAACATTATCCTTCAAGAGATGGAAAGGATTGACGGCATACTCATTGCCACAACAAATCTGGTGCAAAACTTCGACAAGGCTTTCGAGCGTCGCTTTCTTTATAAGGTGAAGTTCAACGCCCCATCCATTCAAACGCGCCGCCATATTTGGCAGTCCATCATGCCCGAAATAAGCGAAGAAAGCGCAAGTTGGCTAGCCAGTCATTACAATTTGTCGGGCGGACAGATAGAAAACGTGGCGCGCAGGTATGCCATCAACACCATTCTCTATGGTCCACCAACAGAAGAACTGCCCACACTCTGCAAATGCAGTGAGAACGAAAGCAAAGAAACTTATGGCATTTCGCAAATTGGATTCAGCAAATAAATGCCTTGAAGAGTAAGGAATTAAGGAGTTAAGAAGTTATGGGGTTATGGAGTTATGGAGTTATGGAGTAAAGGAGTTATGGAGTAAAGGAGTTAAGCCAAATGCCTAGCTGCAGAGTAGCAAAAATTCTTTTCAACTCATCCACTTCTTTAATCCTAAAAACATTAACTCGTTAACAGCCCATACCTCCAAGCAACAAAGCATTTGGCTTAACTCCTTAACCCCTTAACTCCATAACTCCTTTAACTCCATAACTCCTTATACTCCTTACTCCATTACCACTTTAACTCCTTAACTCCATAACTCCTTAACCCCATAACTCCTTTAACTTCATAACTCCATAACCCTTTAACTCCTTACACTCCCTACTACTTTACTACTTTACTACTTTACTACTTTACTACTTTACTACTTTACTACTTTACTACATTACTACTTTACTACTTTACTACTTTACTACTTTAACTCCTTAACTCCTCACAATATGACCATCCTACAAATCTCCGACACCCACAATCGTCACGGCCTATTGCAAGACATACCAATGGCAGACGTACTGATTCATTGCGGCGACTTCACTGATAGGGGAACGGAAACAGAGGCGTTGGACTTCCTTAACTGGTTCATCGCCCTACCCCATCCGCACAAACTCTTCGTAACAGGCAATCACGACCTCTGCCTTTGGGATGCCGAGGGCATAGACGACCTACCCCCAAACGTGCTATTTCTTCAAGACAAGGCATGCGAGATTGGGGGTGTAAAGTTCTTCGGACTAGGTTACAACCATCATGAAAGACTTATACCCAACGAGGTTGACGTGCTTATCACCCACGAACCACCCATGATGATACGCGACAAGTCTAACGGAACACATTGGGGTAACCTGCCACTCCACAATCGCGTAATGGAAATTAGGCCCAAGTTCCACCTCTTCGGTCACGCCCACGAGTCGTATGGCACAGACGTATTTGGCAATACCGTGTTTTCCAACGGCGCAGTATTAGACGATCAATACCACCTAGTCAACGCCCCCGCAATGCTTACACTCGAAACGTAAACAAAGGGTGGCTAGTTGGCAAGCTTACGAGTTGACAAGTTCACAAGCTTACGAGTTGACAAGATAACAAGTTGACGAGTTTATCAAGACGTTATCGTCTTGCAACAAAGCATTTGGCTTAACTCCTTAACTCCTTAACTCCTCTTTCCCTTTTACAATATAAACACATCGCCATCCCTCATCACAGGGAACGTGCGGCGCAGTCCTTCCAAACTTTCTAGCGAGAGCGTGGCCTGCGCCACATCCACCTCGTTTGCTCTGCATTCGGCCAGCGTTTGGCCTTGTGGGTCTAGCACAACGGTGCCGCCGCTGTAAGCATTAGCAGGGTCGTTGCCCACGCGGTTAACGCCCAACACAAAGCATTGGTTCTCGATGGCGCGCGCCCTAAGCAACGTTTGCCAAGCAAAAAGGCGCGCCGTGGGCCAATTGGCCACATATATGGCCACATCGTAGTCGCCTCGGTTACGACTAAACACGGGGAAACGCAGGTCGTAACACACCTGCAAGAGAAACCGCAAACCACCATAGCGCACCACAACGCGGTCTTCACCCTTAGTGTAAAGTCTGTCTTCGCCCGCGTATGTAAAAAGGTGGCGCTTGTCGTAATGCCATGTCGCACCGTCGGGCGTAACGAAATAAAAGCGGTTATGTCGCCTTCCGTCCACTTCCACCGCCACACTGCCAGCCACGGCACATCCCCTGCGCCTAGCCACATCCACCATCCAACGATGCACTTGCCCTTCTTGTGGCTCGGTAACAACATCCCCGCCCACCATAAAACCCGTGGCAAACATTTCGGGCAACACAAACAGTTGGGCTTTCGGATGCTCGTCCATCAGTCGTTCCACTCGCATTAGGTTCTCTTCCTTATCGCCCCAAACGATGTCGGTTTGCAATAGTGCTATTTCCATTGTTTCATTCCTCATGTTTTGTTTTTTCGTCATACTTTGTTTCAACCGCAAAGCTAGCATTTTTCAACCGAAACACCAAAAGAAAACCCCACAAGTAACCTCAACAACTTACAAACTTATCAACTCAAAAACTCATCAACTTACAAACTCATCAACTCGAAAAACCATCAACTCAAAAACTCATCAACTCATCAACCCAAAAACTTAAATCCTTAACTTAATCTTTACAAAATACCATCTTATCCCCACACCATTCTAGGAAAAATAAGGCGTTAAAACATGCAATTTGACCCTTTTATTTCATTCGGGCTCCCCACTTTTTGTTCAATCTTAAGAACAAAAAGTGCATTTTGCACCACTTTGCCTTTCTAGTTGATGCCCAACACGCAAAAAAATCATTGCCAAAAACAAGCTATTTTCACCCAAATAGGCCCCTTTAAAGCTACTTTTGTACATGTTAGGCACAAGTATTCTATCTTATAAAAATACATTAAGCCGCAACATCTAGCGCATTTTCATTCATTTAGTCCTGCATTTAGCAGCAAATTGCGTTGCGTTTTGCACCAAATCGCACTGCGTTTTGCACCAAATCACACTGCGTTTTGCACCAAATTGCACCGCGTTTTGCACCAAATTGCACTGCGTTTTGCACCAAAATGCGGCGTTTTTTGCTGCAAACAGCACACTTTCATGTTATCGTTGCAATTTTATGCAATATCAAAGGCTTTGCCAGTGCATATAGACAACCGCCATTTTGCACAAAAAGAACGCTCGCGAGAATTGATTATTTGCGCCCGAGTGAACGTTTGGTGAATTACAAGCCACTCATAATGTTAAAATTTATACCATAAAATTTACAACGCCGACCCTTCCTCTCAATCTTAATTACAAAACTAATCGCCCGCTTAAATCAGTCTTTCGTTTAAGACTTCCAACAATACTATTTGTACGAAAAAATGGCAGAATTGTCCACAATTGCGATTGACCTATGCAAAAACCACGCAATATTTAATATTATTTAGATGCCAACATGATGAAATCTGTTATTAAAGTTGTACTTTTGCCATAAATTAATACTTTAGAAAAGTAATACATTATGGCAGAATCTTTAGACATCCGTGAATTAAACCAACTTATCGAGCAACAAAGCGCATTTATCACCAACCTGACAACAGGCATGAACCGCGTTATCGTGGGGCAAAAACACCTCATCGACTCGTTGCTCATCTCATTGCTCAGCGACGGACACATCCTCTTGGAAGGTGTTCCAGGACTGGCAAAGACACTGGCAATTAAAACTTTGGCGCAACTTGTAGACGCCGATTACAGCCGTATACAATTTACACCCGACCTCTTGCCGGCCGACGTTATCGGTACGCTCGTTTACTCGCAAAAGGAAGAGAACTTCCAAGTGAAGAAAGGACCCGTGTTTGCCAACTTCGTGCTGGCCGACGAAATTAACCGTGCGCCCGCCAAGGTGCAAAGCGCACTGCTAGAAGCCATGCAAGAACATCAGGTAACCATCGGCGAAAAAACCTTCCCCTTGCCAAAGCCTTTCCTCGTGATGGCCACACAAAACCCCATCGAGCAAGAAGGAACCTACCAACTGCCCGAGGCACAGGTAGACCGCTTTATGCTTAAAGTGGTGATAGACTATCCCACACTGGAAGAAGAAAAGCTCATCATACGCGAAAACATACACGGCGGACTGCCACAGGTATTGCCCGTAACCACGGCCAACGACATCATGAAGGCGCGCGGAGTGGTTAACCAAGTGTATATCGACGAAAAGATAGAGCAATACATTGCCGACATCGTTTTCGCATCGCGCTATCCCGAACGCTATCAGCTTGCCGAACTAAAACCGCTCATCAACTACGGCGGTTCGCCACGTGCAAGCATCAACCTCGCCAAGGCCGCCAGGGCTTACGCCTTTATCAAGCACCGCGGCTATGTTGTACCCGAAGACGTACGCGCTGTGGTTCACGATGTAATGATACACCGCATCGGCCTATCCTACGAGGCCGAGGCCAGCAACGTAACCAGCGAAGAAATCGTCAGCAAGATTATTAATAAGGTGGAGGTGCCTTAATGGATGCGCTCGAACTGTTTAAACAGGTACGGAAAATAGAAATAAAAACCCGCGGGCTAAGCAGTAACATCTTCGCGGGACAATACCACTCGGCCTTCAAGGGACGAGGCATGGCCTTCTCGGAGGTACGCGAATATCAGTTTGGCGACGACGTGCGCGACATCGACTGGAACGTAACGGCACGCTTTCGCCGACCTTTCGTCAAGGTGTTCGAGGAAGAACGCGAACTCACCGTGATGCTACTCATCGACGTGAGCGGCTCGCTAGACTTCGGAACAACGCAACGAACCAAACGCGAAATGGCCACAGAGATGGCCGCCATCTTGGCTTTCAGTGCCATACAAAACAACGACAAGATTGGCGTCATCTTCTTTTCCGACCGCATTGAGAAATACATCCCACCAAAAAAGGGACGTAAACACATACTGTACATCATCCACGAGATGCTCGACTTTAAGCCCGAAAGCAAACGAACAAACGTTGCCGCGGCCATCGAATATCTCACAAGGGTGATGAAACGCAGGTGCATCGCATTCGTGGTGAGCGACTTCTACGCCGAAAACAGTTTCCAAAAAGAACTGCAAATAGCCAACTCTAAACACGATGTTGTGGCTATTCAGGTGTACGACCAACGCGCCAAAACCCTACCCAACGTGGGGCTGATGAAGGTGAAAGATGCCGAAACAGGGCACGAAATGTTCATCGACACGGCTAGCGCCAAGCTAAGGCGCGCGCATACCGAATATTGGCTCGAAAGAATGAACACCCTTAAAACCACATTCGCGCAAAGCAACGTAGACTGGGTGTCGGTGGCCACCAACGAAGACTATGTTAAGGCAATGATGCTTTTATTTATGCAAAGAGGACAAAACAGATGATTAAACGACACATAACGCTGCTTATTGTCGCGCTCTTGGCTGTGGCAGCCAAGGCTCAGGTGTCCGTTGAACAGAAAATAGACTCGTTCGCCATCTACATCGGACAGCAAACGGCACTGCGCCTAAGCGTAACGGCACCGAAAGGACAAACGGTGGTGTTTCCCAATTTCACGCCCTCGCAAGAAATGGTGCCAGGCATTGAGGTGCTGCAAACCAGCGAGGAGGAAACCACCGAGCTAGACAATGGCATGCAAAAAACCACGAAAAGCTACACGCTTACCTCGTTCGACGAGAAACTATACTCGCTGCCTGGACTGAAAGTAAAGGTGAACAACAAGGAATACGAGGCTAACATCTTGGCACTTAAAGTGGTTACGATGGACGTAGACACGTTGCACCCCAATCAATTCTTCCCACCGAAAGATGTGCAAAACAACCCTTTCTCGTGGACGGAAGAGCCTTGGGCGTCCATGTTCTACCTCAGTGTGCTGATGTTGTTGCTTGCCGCATTAGGCGTTTACCTCCTTGTGAGGCTCAAACAAAACAAGCCTGTTATCACGCGCATACGTATTGTGAAGAAAATACTGCCCCATCAAAAGGCCATGACAGCCATCGAGCGCATAAAAGCCGAGAAGATGACTGCATCGGAAAACCAAAAGGAGTATTACACCCAACTAACCGACGCGCTAAGGCAGTATATCAACGAACGTTTTGGCTTTAACGCCATGGAAATGACCAGTGCCGAAATCATCGAACACCTGAACGCCAACGGCAATCAGGAAATGATGAACGAGCTGAAAGAGATTTTCCAAACAGCCGACTTGGTGAAATTCGCCAAATACGCCACGCTGATTAACGAGAACGATCTTAACTTGGTGAACGCTATCCAGTTCATCGACAAGACCAAGATTGAAAACCAACCCGACACAGAACGCATCGTACCTGAACTCACCGAGGCCGACAAACGAACCAAACAAACGCGCGTGGCACTCAAAACGGTGATATGGACCATCGCCATCTGCGTGGCGGCCATCATGGTTTACATCGTGTATAGCCTCTACGACGTGCTGGGTTAACAAACCTTCAAGGATAAATACCAATATGGAATTTGCAAACAAAGAATATTTCCTGCTGCTTGCGCTCCTAGTACCTTATATATTTTGGTACTTCATCTATAAGAAAAGGGGCGAGCCCACCTTGCGCATGAGCGACACCAGAGCATACCGCTACGCTCCTAAAAGCTGGCGAATGCGACTGATGAACCTGCCCGTGCTGCTTAGGTGTGCCACGTTTGCGCTGGCCGTAATCATCTTGGCCAGGCCACAAACGCATACATCGTGGGGCAACAAGCAAGTAGAGGGAATCGACATCATGCTGGCGATGGACGTTTCTACGTCGATGCTGGCCGAAGACCTCACGCCTAACCGCATGGAGGCGGCCAAAGACGTGGCCGCAGAGTTTATTGCCGACAGGCCAAACGACAACATCGGGCTCACCATCTTTGCAGGAGAGGCGTTCACGCAGTGTCCTATGACAACCGACCACACCTCTCTGCTCAACATGCTGCAAACCGTTAGGACCGACATTGCGGCCAAAGGGCTCATCCAAGACGGTACGGCAATTGGCATGGGACTGGCCAACGCCGTGTCGCGACTTAAAGACAGCAAGGCCAAAAGCAAGGTGGTGATATTGCTTACCGACGGTTCGAACAACATGGGCGACCTCTCGCCGATGACTAGTGCCAACATCGCCAAGAGTCTAGGCATAAGGGTGTACACCATTGGCGTGGGAACGAACAAGGTGGCGCGTTATCCTATGCCCGTGGCTGGCGGCGTGCAATATGTAAACATGCCTGTGGAAATAGACACCAAGGTATTGAAAGACATTGCAGCCACCACCGACGGAAACTTCTATCGCGCGACGAACAACCAAGAGTTGAAACAGATTTACAAGGACATCGACAAGTTGGAGAAGTCGAAAATGAGTGTGAAGAAGTTTTCTAAACTCTACGAGGCTTACCAACCTTTCGCCATCTTGGCTCTCATCACATTGCTTGCCGAGATATTGCTGCGCACCACTGTGCTAAGGCGAATACCGTAAAAGATGCCTCACCCCCACCCCCTCTCCAAGGGGAGAGGGGAGTAATATGCCTTGCTGTTTAAAGGTGAAAGAGTGAGAAATATGGCCAACGCCCACAAAGCTGCGCATGGTTCTAGTTGTTTTAGTGTCCCTAGTGAGCCCTGATTTCCCTAGTGTTCCTAGAATGCCTAGTTACCTAAACTCCTCAAAATACAACCCCATTTTAACTGGAAAAAGAAATGTTTAGATTCGAAGACCCTATATACCTATGGTTGCTACTACTAGTGCCAGTGCTGGCATTAGTGGCCCTCTTGGCACACCGCAAGAAAAGAAGGCAGCTCAAAGCCTTTGGCGACCCCGAACTGCTTAACGACCTAATGCCCGACGTTTCCACTTACCGCCCGTGGGTAAAGCTGGGCTTGGCCACCACTGCTTTCGCCTTGTTGGTGGTGATGTTGGCTCGTCCGCAGATGGGTACGAAGATAACCCACGACAAACGAAACGGCATCGAGACCATCATTGCCGTAGACATCAGCAACTCGATGATGGCACAAGACGTGGTGCCATCGCGCTTGGAGAAAAGTAAACTGCTTATCGAGAACCTTGTAGACAACTTCACACACGACCGCATAGGGCTTGTGGTGTTTGCCGGCGACGCCTTCGTGCAACTGCCCATCACCACCGACTATGTTTCGGCGAAAATGTTCTTGCAAAACATCGACCCAGCACTCATCGCCACACAAGGAACCGACATCGCCAAGGCCATCAACCTTTCGATGCGCAGTTTCAGCCAACAAAAAGACATCGGCAAGGCAATTATCGTGATTACTGATGGCGAAGACCACGAGGGAGGCGCGCTCGAAGCGGCCAAAGCTGCCAACGAAAGGGGCATCCACGTGTTTATCCTAGGCATCGGTAGCACCAAGGGGTCGCCCATCCCCACGTCCGAAGGAGGCTATCTCACTGACCGCAGCGGACAAACGGTGCTCACCGCACTGAACGAAAGTATGTGTAAACAGATTGCGCAGGCTGGAAACGGCACCTATATACACGTGGACAACACCAACGATGCACAAGAAAAGCTGAACAACGAGCTGGCCAAGCTGCAACGTGCAGACACGCAAGCCGTGATTTACAGCGAGTATGGCGAGCAATTCCAAGCCGTGTGCATCATCGTTATCATCCTGCTCATCGCCGAAATACTCATCCTCGACATCAAAAACCCAAAGTGGCGCAACATCCATCTCTTTGGTTCGAAGAAAAGCGCAGCCATGTTGCTCTTGCTCATTGCGCCTACATTGGCCTTTGCACAAAACGACAGGCACTTCATACGCACGGGTAACAAGCTATATCGCAACCAGAACTACGCCAAAGCCGAGGTGGAATACCGCAAGGCCATGTCGCAAAACGGTAGCAATGCGCACGCCGTTTACAACTTGGGAAACGCGTTGATGATGCAACAGAAAGACTCGGCGGCCATTGCGCAACTAGAAAATGCAGGTAAGATGGAAACCAACAAAACCCGTAAGGCTATGGCCTACCACAACATTGGCACCATCTGCCAAAGGCATCAACTATACGGCGATGCCATCAAAGCCTACCAAGAGGCACTGCGCAACAACCCCAACGACAACGAAACGCGCTATAACCTTGCCCTATGCAAGAGGTTAAACAAGAACAACAAGAAACAACAAAAACAACAAAAACAACAAAAACAAGAACAAGAACAGCAAAAACAGCAAAAGGAGAAAGAGAAACAACAACCCAAACCCAAGGAGCAAATGAGCAAGGAAAATGCCGAACAGCTGCTCAATGCTACCATACAAGATGAGAAAGCCACACAGCAAAGGCTGAAGAAGGCAATGCAACAGCCGTCGAGAAGGACGGTTGAGAAGAATTGGTAACGATAAGGTTAACCACACTCACCTAAAAAAACAATTGGTTCTATGAAACGAATGAAGAGACATATCCTATTGATGGTGGCCTTGGCCAACGTCATGTTCGTGGCAGCACAACGCCTAACGGTGTCGGCTCCCTCGAAAGTGGCCGCCGGGGAGAACTTCCGAATAGCCTATACCATCAACACACAAGACGTGGACGACTTCAAGGCTGGTAACATTCCGTCGGCAATCGAGGTGATTGCCGGCCCTTACACCTCGTCGCAATCGAGCTACCAGATGACCAACGGGCACACCAGTTCAAGTTCTTCGGTGACATATACCTACACGCTTTATGCCACAAAGAACGGAACTTACACCATTTCGCCCGCTAAGGCAATGGTACACGGCAAGGCCATTATGTCGCCTGCCGTGAAGATTAACGTGGTGGGAACGGCCAAACCCTCGGCAAGCGGCGCGCCAAAGATGCACGATTACGACAACGACGAGGATGCCATGCGAGCCGCTGGCAGCAAAATTTCGGGTAGCGACCTGTTTATTAAGGTGAGCGCAAGCAAAAAAAGGGTACGCGAACAAGAGCCCGTGCTACTCTCTTACAAGGTGTACAGTCTGGTGGAGCTAACACAACTCAACGGAAAAATGCCCGACCTAAACGGTTTCCACACCCAAGAAGTGAAGCTGCCCACGCAAAAAAGTTTCCATATAGAAAGGCTCAACGGCAAAAACTACAAGTGCGTTACATGGAGTCAATACGTAATGTACCCCCAAATGAGCGGTGAACTGAAAATCCCCAGCATCAAGTTCGACGGTATCGTGGTGCAGAGAAACAGCAACGTAGACCCCTTTGAGGCAATCTTTAACGGCGGAGCAGGATATGTTGAAGTGAAAAAAGAGATTGAGGCACCAGGACTTACCTTGCAAGTAGACCCATTACCCGCACGCCCGGCCAACTTCTCTGGCGGCGTAGGCAACTTCACCATCTCGGCACAACTAAACAAAAAAGAGGTGAAGACGGGCGAACCGCTTAACCTGCGCATCGTGGTGAGCGGCGCAGGAAACCTTAAACTGCTAAAAGCACCCACGGTAAACTTCCCCAAGAGTTTCGACAAGTACGACGTAAAGGTAACAGACAAGACCCAACTGACCACCAACGGTATAGAGGGAAACATGATTTACGACTTCTTGGCTGTGCCGCAACAGATTGGGAAGTACGAAATTCCGCCCACGGAGTTCGTGTTCTACGACACCAAGACCCAACAATACCGCACCATTCGAACCCAACGTTTCACCCTCAACATCGAGAAAGGAACGGGAACAACCTCGGAAATGAGCAAGTTTGAAGAGGAACAGAACAAAGACATCCGCCCCATCATGCAAGGGCCAGCCGTGATGTTGAAGTCTAACCGCATGTTCTTCGCCTCGCCCTTGTGGTTCGTTCTCTTGCTCGTCATCGTTGGCGCAACCGTGGTAATCTTCATTGTGCTCCGCCAAAGGCAAGAAATATATTCAGACTCGCGCCGTCTTCGTGGTTCGAGGGCCAACAAAGTGGCCGCGCGCCGCTTGAAACTCGCAGGCAAACTGATGGAAGAAAGTCGACAAAACGAGTTCTACGACGAAGTGCTGCACGCCCTTTGGGGATATGTTAGCGACAAGCTGGGCATCTCGGTAGAACAGCTAACGCGCGAGAACATCGCCGAAACGCTTAACCGCAGAGCCGTAAACGCCGAAACGATAGATAGCTTTATCGCCGCCATCGACGAGTGCGAGTTCGAACGTTACGCACCTGGCGACTCGCAAGGTAACATGAGTAAGACCTACGACATGGCCGTAAAGGCTATTATGGACATCGAATCCACTATGAAATCAAACAAGAATGCCCCCACCCTAGTGCTGCTAACCTTGGTGATGAGCATGCTGTCGCTGACGGCAAACGCTGTAACCAAGGCCTCGGCCGACCAAGAATATAAGCGTGGAAACTACCCGCAGGCCATCGCCGACTACAAGGCGTTGCTGAAAAAAGCACCTTCGGCCGAGGTGTATTACAACCTTGGCAATGCCTATTTCCGCTCCGACAGCATCCCACAGGCCATTTTAGCCTACGAAAGGGCGGCACTTATCAACCCCGGAAATAGCCAAATAAGGTTCAACTTGCAATTCGCACGCGGCAAGACCATCGACAAAGTGGCCGAACCCGACGAGATGTTCTTCGTCACTTGGTATCGTTCTGCGGCCAATCTAGCCACAGTAGACGGCTGGGCAACCACGGCTTTGCTCTCGGCTGTGTTGCTGGGATGCTGCATTCTGCTGTATTTCTTCAACTCGCGCATACCTGTTCGCAAGGTTGGCTTTGGCTGTTCCATCGCCTTTGCCGTGCTCTTCGTGCTGTCAATCATATTTGCCATGTACCAAAAGAGTGCACTCACCAGTAAAGAAGGAGCGATAATCATGGCACCAGCAGCCAATCTTAAAAAGACGCCCATACGTTCGGGAGCCGATGAGGCCGTGCTGCACGAAGGCACAAGGGTAGACATTGCCGACCGCTCCATCAAGGGTTGGCTGGGCGTTAAGCTTGCCGATGGGCGCGAAGGATGGATTGAACAAAACACGGTGGAAGAGATTTAAGGCAGGTTCGCCGACATCGAACACCATCGTGCAAAGCACGCTTAACGAGCGCGCATACACCTTATTATATAGAAAAGATGAGGTTTTTGTAAGCAATAGCCTTTAAGCACCCTACAACAGCACGTGCCACGTAGCCGTACAAAGCTGTTTGTAGTGGCGCTACAAAAGGCTTGTACAGACACTACAAGCACCTTGTAGCGTGACTACAAGAAGCTTGTAGCCCCAGTACAAACTGCTTTGTGCAGGCACATGGCAGACAAAGGCGGCTGGCAAACCTATTTACAACACCTGTTCTTTTCTGCTCTTAATATATTAAGGAGCAGTCAGGCAATGTATAAAAGCTGCAACTTGCATTTACAACAGGCACGTCCTGCCGATATAAAGCTGTGTCCTACATATATTAAAGACATGCCTACCATATATAAAGGAGTACACCTACATATATAAAGGAGTACACCTACATATATAAAGGCGTACACCTATATATGTTACGGACTACGTGGACATCGCGCAACTTGCGCCTAAACGTCTCTCTGTTTCTGGCGTTTATCGACTTCAACGCTAAACAGAAAAGCTTGACACCTTATATAATAAGGAGACGGCGAAGGCAGAATAACCCAAGAGAGCGTGGGCCTACAACCCAACGGATGCACAAACATGCGCATAAAACGTCTGTCGCCACAGATGCAAAAGATAGAGAGATTAGAACCCATCAACAACAACAGAACAACAGTAAAAAGGAAGAATGAACCTCACCAACATCTTGGAACTAGACCGAATGGTGCTTGCCTGGTTCAACGGGAGCAACTCGCTTTTCGTCGATTCCTTGGCCGTAAACCTCACTTCGGGATTCACGTGGATACCACTCTACGTGGTTCTTATCTACGTCATCATCAAAAACAACGACACCATGCCGCAAATATTCCTCACCATAGGATGCGCCGTGCTTGCCGTTGTGGTGGTGAGCGTGTCGGTAGAACTCATCATCAAGCCCCTCGTTGGGCGATGGCGACCCAGCAACGACCCCTATATCAAGCACACCATCAAGATTGTTAACGGCATACGCAGTGGCCAATACGGATTTTTCTCGGCGCATGCCGCCAACACATTCTCGTTGGCAGTGTTCCTCAGTTTGCTCATCAAGAGCCGTCCTTTGGCCGTCATGCTCTGCCTTTGGTCGGCCGTTAACTGCTGGACACGCCTCTATCTAGGCCTCCATTACCCACTCGACATCCTCTTCGGACTACTTTGGGGTGCACTCATAGGTTGGTCGGCCTACGCGCTTTATCGTCGTTGGGGCAAGCCATTAGGTCTTCCCCGCACACAAGTAACACCCCAAACCACCGCCTCAGCCTTTTTAAAGGCCGATGTTGGCAAGGTGTTGCTCACGATGGCACTGTGGATTTGTGCCATCATCATATACAGCTTATTCAACGCATAAAAATGAATACTAAACACATCAGGATAAAAGACTATAACTACGACTTGCCCGACGAACGCATAGCCAAGTTTCCCTTGCCCCAACGCGACAAGAGCAAGCTATTGGTTTACAACCACGGCGAGGTGTCGCAAGACGAGTTTAGCAACATCACCCGCTATCTACCGCAGGGCGCACTCATGGTTTTCAACAACACCAAGGTTATTCAAGCGCGCCTGCATTTCAGAAAAGAAACGGGGTCGCTCATCGAAATATTCCTCCTCGAACCTGCATTGCCCGCCGATTACGAACAAATGTTTCAAACAACTGATGCCTGTTCGTGGTATTGCATGGTGGGAAATCTGAAGAAATGGAAAGGCGGACCGCTAACTACTACGGTAGAAATAGCGGGTCAACCAGCAGCAGTACAACTCACTGCCGAGCGCGACATGTCGTGCGAAACGGCACTGAAAATAGACTTCAAATGGACTGGCAACAAGCTATCTTTTGCTGAACTGCTCGACAAAGCAGGCGAATTGCCCATCCCGCCCTACCTCAATCGCAACACGCAAGAAAGCGACAAAACCACTTACCAAACCGTCTACTCCAAGATTAAGGGCTCGGTAGCCGCCCCAACTGCCGGTCTACACTTCACGCAAAGGGTGCTTGCCGACATCGACCAGCACGGCATCGACCGCGAAGAGCTTACCCTACACGTTGGCGCAGGCACCTTCAAGCCCGTAAAGAGCGAAGAAATTGAGGGCCACTCCATGCACACCGAGTATGTGTGCATACGCCGAACAACGCTCGAAAAGCTGCTGCAACACAACTGCCAGGCCATAGCTGTGGGCACAACCAGCGTGCGAACTCTCGAAAGTCTGTATTACATGGGCTGCAAGGTAAAGGCCAATCCCAACGTCTCGCTCGAACAATTGCACGTAAATCAATGGGAGCCCTACGAGCCAACGCCCACCAACATCACGCCCACTGAAGCCATTGGCGAACTGATTGCCTACATGGACCGAAACAATTTGCCCTCGCTCCATTCCAGCACGCAGATAATTATCGCGCCAGGCTACCAATATAAAATCGTAAAACGCCTCGTCACCAACTTCCACCAACCGCAAAGCACATTGCTTTTACTGGTTAGCGCATTCGTTGGAGGCGATTGGAAAAGCATCTATCGCTATGCACTCGACAACGATTTCAGGTTTTTAAGCTATGGCGACAGCAGCATTCTCATTCCCTAACACCAAACAGCAAGACTATGAAAAAAGGAGATAAAGTAAGGTTTCTAAGCGAAACGGGCGGCGGTATCGTGGCTGGTTTCCAAGGAAAAAACATCGTGTTGGTACAAGACTCCGATGGTTTCGAGATACCCATGAGCATTAATGAGGTGGTGGTTGTAGACGAGGAGTTGGACCGCAAGCAAGGCAGAACGTCTAAGGTGGCCAACGAACAGAAGACGAACACCACGCAACAAGACACCCCTGGTAAGCAATCCATCAAGGCATTGCTAAGTGGAGGGTACGAAAACGAAGAGACAGATAACGAAACGGAGCACGAAACAGACCCTGCCGACAGCGAAATTACCTTCCGCAAGCCTGTTGAAGAACGTGTGGGCGGCAACAGTTTGAACGTGTATTTGGCCTTCGTACCCGAAAACGCTCGGCAGTTGAGCCACACCAAAATGGCCGTAGAACTGGTGAACGACAGCAATTATTACCTGCGTTACGCCTTTGCCACTGCCGAGGGCGAAAGCTGGATACTGCGCAACGAGGGCGAAATAGAACCCAACACCAAGGTTACGCTCGAAACCATTGCCGCTGAAGACTATAACAGCTTTGAGCAATCGGCCTTCCAAGCCATTGCGTTCAAAAGGCAAAAAAGCTATGTGCGCAAGCCTGCCATCGACGTAAAGCTACACATCGAGCCGCTTAAACTGTTCAAACAACATCTCTTTGCCGAAACGCCTTTTTACAACGAGCCGGCCATGCTCTATACCATTGTCGAGGGCGACGAGCCGGCCGAAGCGCCTGTTAGCGAGATTGATGCAGACAAACTGAAAACGGAGATGCTCTCTAAGGCTGCCATACAAAAGATGAAACAAGATGCGCGGTCTGCCAAAGGCGCAGTTTCTGCAACTGGCAAACACGTTCATGGCGGCCGTCAAGCCAACGAACCATTGGTGGTTGACCTGCATGCCCACGAGATTTTAGAGACTACACAAGGTATGGATTCGCTCGATATTCTGCAATATCAACTGGAAGTTTTCCGCCGAACACTTAAAGAACACGCCAACGAACGCGGCCTTAAAATCGTGTTCATCCACGGTAAGGGCGAAGGCGTGCTGCGAAAAGCCATCATCAACGAACTGAACCGACACTTTAAAGGCTACACTTACCAAGATGCCTCGTTCCAAGAATATGGGTATGGAGCAACGTTGGTAAAGGTGAAAGGGTGAAAAGGTGAAAAAGTGAAAAGATGGGAAAGGTGAAAGGGTGAAAAGGTGAAAAGGTGAAAAGATGGGAAAGGTGAAAAGGTGAAAAGGTGAAAGGGTGAAAGGGTGAAAAGATGGCTAACGCCCACAAAGCCGCGTATGGTTTCTAAATATCCACGTTTCCCTTGCGTGTCTAGTTTCCCTAACTCTCCTAGTTTCCCTAGCTCCCCTAGATTTCCTAGTTCTCCTAGGATTCTAGTTGACGAAACCCGCAAAGCATTTGGCTTAACTCCTTAACTCCATAACTCCTTAACTCCTCAAAAAAAACTCCTCAAAAAAGAAATCATGCAACACGGATATATCAAAGTGGCGGCAGCAATTCCCGCTGTAAAAGTGGCCGACTGCCATTTCAACGCCGAACAAACAGAGCAGCAAATCAAGCAAGCCAACGAACAAGGAGCAGAAATCGTGGTGTTTCCCGAACTAGGCATCACGGGCTACACCTGTCAAGACCTCTTCACACAGCAGCTACTCATCGAGCAAGCCGAACTAGCAGTAGGCTCACTGCTCGAAAACACGAAGACGTTAGACATCATTGCCGTGGTTGGCGTGCCTGTCGCAGTAGACAGCATCTTGCTCAATTGCGCCGTGGTCTTTCAAAGAGGCCACATCCTTGGCATCGTTCCCAAAACCTATCTGCCCAATTACAGCGAGTTTTACGAAAAAAGATGGTTCGCATCCACCCACCATCTCAACGAGACATCCATCCACTACGCTGGTCAGCAAGCCCTACTCACAGCGCAAAGCCAAATCTTCGTCACCGCCGATGGCGTAAAATTCGGCGTTGAAATATGCGAAGACGTATGGGCACCCAATCCCCCCGGCACTTATTTGGCACTTGCTGGTGCCGACATCGTTTGCAATCTCTCGGCCAGCGACGAGCTTATCGGCAAACACACCTACCTTAAAAGTCTGCTAGCACAGCAAAGTGCCCGCACGATGGCAGGCTATGTGTACAGCGGATGCGGCTTTGGCGAAAGCACACAAGACGTGGTTTACGGTGGAAACGCCCTGATTTACGAAAACGGGAAACTGCTAACCCAAAACAAACGTTTTGATTTCGAGCCGCAAATCGTCGTTTCCGAAATAGACATCTTTAAGCTTCGTGCCGAACGGCGCACCAATAGCACCTACGTTAACGCCCAACACGGGCACACCGCCTTGTTGCATACGGCCCAAGCTCCCCTTACCAACAAGCCCTTCGCCCTGCAACGCACCATCGACCCCTTGCCTTTCGTGCCGCAAGACGAACAGATGTACGACAGTTGCGAGGAGATTTTCAACATCCAAGTGTCGGGCTTGGCCCAACGCCTTAAACACATTCATGCCTCAAAGGTGGTGCTGGGCATCAGTGGCGGACTAGACTCCACACTCGCCCTCCTAGTATGTGTGCGTACTTTCGACAAGCTAGGACTTTCACGCGAGGGTATCATCGGCGTTACCATGCCAGGCTTTGGTACAACCAACCGAACCTACCGAAACGCCATCGACTTAATGCGCGAATTGGGAATAACCACCCACGAAATCAACATCGCCAAGAGTGTAACCCAACATTTCGAAGACATTGGTCACGACATGGCCGTGCACGACGTGGTGTATGAAAACGGACAGGCACGCGAACGCACCCAAATTCTTATGGATTTGGGCAACAAACTCGGCGGAATTGTTATAGGAACGGGCGACCTTTCCGAACTGGCACTGGGTTGGGCCACCTACAACGGCGACCACATGAGCATGTATGCCGTAAACGTAAGCATCCCCAAGACCCTCATCAAGCACCTTGTTCGCCACGTTGCACAAACCATGCACAACGAGGCCACCTGCCAAACGCTTTACGATATCATCGACACGCCCATCTCGCCCGAACTTATTCCTGCCGACGAAGCAGGCAATATCAAGCAGAAAACCGAAGATTTGGTTGGCCCATACGAGCTACACGACTTCTTCATCTACCACTTCTTGCGCCACGGTTTCACACCCCAACGCCTCTTTATCATGGCTCGTCATGCCTTTGCATCACCGCAACAACGCGCCAAGCATTATTCCGACGACGAGATAAAGCACTGGCTAAGGGTTTTCCTCCGCCGTTTCTTCGCCCAACAGTTCAAGCGTTCGTGCCTGCCCGATGGACCGAAAGTGGGTAGCGTTAGCCTTAGTCCTCGTGGCGATTGGCGAATGCCCAGCGATGCAACGGCCAAAATGTGGCTCGACGAGTGCGATAAACTATAAACATTAATGTACACAAGAGGAGTTATTATCTTGGTTTAGCATTACAAAGAAAATAAACTCCTCTCAATTTATAGAAATATTAAAAGTCAAGACGACTTCATCATCTATTATAAATGACATAGAAAACATCTAATAATGATGAAACAACTTTTGGGAATATTATTATGCGTGATGCTGCCTTTGCCTCAGCAATCATTTGCACAACAGCATTCAACCACTTCTAAAAAAACACGCGAAATGAAAATGTACGGGCGCGTGGTAGATAGTTTTACAAGCCTTGCCATCGTCGATAGTAAGATAACCTTGATGGCTCCTGATAGCACGGTTATTGATTCTTGTTCCACACAGACTTGGAACAGGAATGCCATTCACCCGGAAGCCTATTTCTTTATGACACCCAAGGTATCCGAAGGCAAATATATCATCAAGGTGGAAAATCCCAAATACGAAACCACTTACTACAATCATGAGATTAGCTTCAAGACTCGTGCAACGGTGATTGACTTGAAAGACCTTACCCTGAAACGAAAACGAATGGAAGATGTGGAACATAACTTGGGCGAAGTAGTGGTGAAGAGTACCAAAATCAAAATGATTAACAAAGGCGACACCATTGTCTTTAATGCCGAGGCCTTCAACCTTCCCGAAGGTAGTATGCTCGATGCGCTCATTCGACAACTGCCTGGAGCAACGATGAACAGCAATGGTGAGATATTCATTAATGGCCGTAAACTCGATTACCTCACACTCAACGGAAAAGATTTCTTCAAGGGTAACAACAAACAACTCATCGAAAACCTGCCCAATTACACCGTTAAAGACCTCAAAGTGTTTGAAAAGAGCACCGAAAAGAGCCAGGCTATGGGCATTGACGTAGAGAAAAAAGACTACGTGATGGATATTCAACTGAAGAAACAATACGAAAAAAACTTCATCGGTAATGCCGACATTGCGGGTGGAACCAATAGTAGATACGCCCTCAGGTTGTTCGGCTTGTACTTTACACCACGCATACAAGTGTCTACCTTTGCCAATATCAACAACGTAAACGAAGACCGAAAGCCAGGCGAGAAGGGCGACTGGAATCCTACCAAGTTGCCAAAAGGACAAGTAACCCGAAAGACCATCGGTCTAAACTTTGCCAACAGTAACGAGAAGAACACGGTAAATAATAGTCTATCGACAAGTGTTTCATGGCTCAGCACCCATAATATCACACACACGGCAGCTGAATCTTTCTTGGGTACCGCTAACAACAACTTTACACGACGCATTAACAATAGTACCACCAAGAATACTATTTATGAACTAAATGATCAGTTTCATGTCAATAAGTCATACCAACTTATGGCTATGCTGTGGTTGAATTATAACAAGTTTGATAACTTCAGTACAGACAAGTCTGCCGTTTTCCAGACAGACCCCAAGAGTTTAGGGTCAACAGAAGCTATCCTTGACTCTGCTTTTACGCTCCCCCTTCCACAACTCTCCACCTATAAAGGCATAAATAGGCAATTATCTCAAACGCTCGGCAATGGTCATACACTCAGTTCAGCATTGGATATATACTTGGGAAAGCCTTTAAAATCGGGTGACAGAATAGGAGTTCAAGTCAAAAGCACATACGAAAATATCAAGAATTATAACTTCAGCAAATACCGATTAGACTATCTTCAGGGGGCGGGAAAGAAAGATTATCGCAATCGATATGATGAATCACCTTCTTATACCTATTCATATACTTTTAATCCTCAGTACATATTTGTTCTCCCTTCAGGCTTTAACATCATCACTGGGTATGAATACAGGCAAGCTGGCAATTATCGAAACAACAATAAATATCGATTAGACCGCTTGCAAGAGTGGCAAAATGAAGACCATAGTATTGGAAGTTTGCCTTCTACGCGGGATACCCTCTTACGTTCGTTAGACCTCAATAATAGTTATACAGGCTACTATATGAGTAAACAACATATGGGAGTACTGGGTGCACATTATATGAAAAGAAAAGGAAAAAACTCCTTTACATTTGGCGTATTTACGCCTCTAAGCTATAAAAAAGAACAATTGGATTATAGAAGTGAACCGATAACAAAACCCATTTCTCAGAGTAATTGGATCAAACAAATAAACTTTTCAGGTCAATTGATTCATAATGAATATGAATTTGTGGCGTGGGGTAATTCGACAACCACTACTCCCGATATGTATTCGTTGATTGATCGCCGCGACAACTCCAACCCTTTAGCCGTCTCATTGGGAAATCCGAACTTAAAAAATGGCAGACAGAGTTCATTGGGAATAAGATTTAGCGATAAGCATAATAGACGATACAATTTACCTTCCATCTACTTCGGTATTCAAGAAACGCACAATGCCGTGGCAAACGGGTTCATCTACGACCCACAAACGGGTGTATATACTTATAAACCCGAGAACGTAAACGGCAACTGGTCAGCACATAGCGAAATTTATTATAATGTTCCGTTGGATAGCATGAAATACTTCAACTTATTCACCGAAACAGAATATAACTACGACCACAATGTAGACTTGACGGGAGTTGCGGGACAAACGAGTAGCGTATTGAGCAAAGTGAATAACCACACTACCCGCCAATACCTGGAGGTGAAGTACCAAAAAGAAACCTTAAGCTTGAGTTTGATGGGACAACTCTCATGGCGAAACGTCAATAGTACCCGTAAGGGCTTTACACCCTTCAACACCTACGACTACGAATATGGCTTCATCGGTTCGTATAGCATGAAAACGGGATTAGAAATGGGAATGGACCTCAAGATGTTTAGCCGCAGAGGCTATGCCGATGAGCAGATTAATA
>NZ_GG740072.1:1628428-1637377 GCF_000162415.1 Prevotella sp. oral taxon 317 str. F0108
AATACCAACAACTTGATGTGCAATGCGTACGTTACTCAAAGCTTCATGAAAGGTAGATTTGCCGTGAAACTCGAAGCGTTCGACCTTTTCCAGCAACTTAAAAGCGTAGATTATCAAGTGAACGGCCAAGGAAAGAGCGAGATACGCTACAACACTATCCCCCACTACATCATGCTACATGCTATTTATAAGATGAATGTGGGAGGTAAGAAATAAGGATACCTCACCCACTTACCTATTTCCTTCATATTCAATAGCGCATCAGTGATTTAGGCACAACCTCCGGCTGGTAAACAATTTCATACAACCTGAGTTCGGCATAGTTGTAGGACATCTGAATTTGCTCTTAAAAAGAGAATCTTATAAATTCGCACTTGCTACGTTAATACATAAAGCGTTAAACAATGTTACCCCATGTCTTATTTCAAACACTTTTCTTATTTTTGCATCAAATATAACATATCTGCAATTTAGCTCTCGTGTTTTATAACCTATTATAAATCGAAAATACAATTCATGAATCGCCTACTAATAAATACACCAATTACAGCAAATTGGGATTCTGATACAAATATTGATAAAAAATCTGTTACGGATGCCGACAATATTCTTCGTTCAAGTTAGGCAGACATCGCATATCCTTATAATGGAATTGTTTATCAAACATCAGATATTTTGCGGAGATATTATTTAAACACTAAAGATATCAAGGTCCTCTATAAAAAAACTAATATGCTTTATTTTCTTTGCAATCAGCCAATGTATGGAGGTGACGTATTTGTAAATAGGAAAAATATATTGATGTGGACATGAAAAATGAAAGACATTATGGATGGGGTAATGAATATTATGACTGCCATAATAGATTCACAAACCTTGGAAATAATGTATATAGGGTTGATGCTCCTTTATTCCATCTATGTCATCCGAGAAAAGAGAATAGTTCTTTCCGCCCAAAAACATTTCACCATATATTTTCCAATGAATTATTTAGAATTTCAAATAGGTCTAAATAAGAGCTACTGAATTACATTAAATCATTTAAATACGAATATTTTTAAAAGATAGTGTTGATTATGAATATACTAGAAACCAACCATCTCACTTTTAACTACAGAAATCATTCTGTATTAGAAGACATTAACTTGAAGATTCCAGAGGGGTCCATTTATGGATACTTAGGCAAGAATGGGGAGGGTAAATCTACTACGATAAAGATACTTTTAGGATTGGAGCAAACCCCAAAAAATACGGTATTCTTCAATAAAAAAGAATTCAATTCCAACAGATCGTATATCCTTCAAAATATAGGATGCCTGGTAGAACAACCATTCTTCTATGCAGATTTGAGTGCCTATGAGAATCTAAACTATCTGGATATGCTATATCATTGTGGACAAAAGCGCATTAAAGAGGTTTTAGAACTTGTGAATTTGACCAAAGATAAAGACAAAAAAGTTAGAAAATATTCTACAGGAATGAAACAACGCCTGGGAATTGCGATGGCAATGTTTCATAATCCGAAATTACTCATTCTTGACGAACCACTCAATGGACTAGATCCGCAAGGTGTTTATGAAATGAGAGAGCTAATGCTCAAACTTCAAAGCGAAGGAAAAACGATTTTCATATCAGGACATATCTTAGCTGAACTGGAGAAAATATGCACACATATCGGAGTATTAAATAACAAAAGATTATTGTTTCAAGGAGAAATTAACAGTCTACTCAATCAGAAAAAGCTTTCTTATTTAATATATACAGACCAGCCGGAACGAGGCATGGAGATATGCAAAGAGCACTTGATACCCGTAAATAGGATTTCTGACAGAACGTTTATCATAGAAATAGAACAAGACGGCTCTTTTGACAGTTTTAGAAATTTAATGCAACAAAACAACATTCAAATTATATTTGCAGATAAATGCCAAGAAAAATTGGAGTCTGTATTCCTTCATCTAATAAAAACCGACTTATGAAACCAGTATCATTCTTTACCATTCTTAAAAGCGAACACTATAAATTAAGATTTAATATTGCCATTTGGCTCTTCTTGTTATTTCCCTTTTTCATTACTTTATATATTGATGTATATATCTTGTTTAAACATGCTGATGCAGTCAATAATCCGGCAATGACTTTTGATTACAATCCTTGGGTATGGTTATTGGGTAGGTACATCTTTGAATTTTATAGTCTGCTTTATCCAATTCTTGCAGCCGTTTTGAGTTATTCTTTATGCGATGTAGAATATAAGAATTATGGATTTAGACTTCTTTTTACAAGACCTGTGAGCAAGGTGACAGTTTATTCGAGCAAAATTGTCTTCCTTTTAGAGATTATCTTTATTTCTTCCCTTATAGGTTATCTTACTTTCCTTCTGTCTGGTTTTGCTCTGGATAAGTTATTACCCGGATATAAATTCTCCAGTTATAATGTTAATACCCTAATGGCTTCATATTTCTCGTATTTGTTTATAGCCCTTTCTGCTGTTTCATTTATACAATATAATCTTAGTTTGATTTTTAAGAGTTTTGTTTTGCCTATTGGGTTTGCTAGCCTCATGACGATCTTTGGTATTATTGCTCAAAATAAAGATTATGCCTACCTTATACCCTATAGCACAGTGTGGAGATTAAACCACTATGTTTATAGCGGAATAATAAACTTTTCAAAAAGCGAATACGCAAGCATAGCCTATGTGCCATTCTTTATCGTTATCTCATTTTTTGTATTTATAAGGAAAAAATAAAAGATACACCTGCTGCAAAAAAAGAATCAAACAATTGAAGTAGCCTTGACTTTTAATGTTTCTATAATTTGAGAGGGGCTTATTGTCTTTGTGCTGTAAAGCGAAGACAAACACTCCTCTTCATGTACAAAGTACTGGAACAAGGATACGATGAAATCTGATATTCCGGCCCATTTGTATGTGGCGAAACGTGGTTATATCTCAAAAAGTGGCCAAGTGGAAGTCGTCCTATACATTCTCTACAAGTTGAAAAACGGCTGTCGATGACAGATTACTTCTGCGTTCCCTTATACTGACTCCGTTGACCGTGAGTAGCATGACCGGCAGCCGCTCGCGCTGGCGGTAGTAAGCTTACGTGCTTTTCGTGCCGTTACCCATGCACGCGTACACAGCACAATCGCATTTTGTCTATTTTTTAGTCAGAAATTTAACATTATGAGTGCCATTTCCAGCCACCAATCGCTCACCCTGCCGCAAAAAATCGATTCTCGCAAAGGTTGGTTTTGATGCAAAAAGGGGGTAGCATGTGAACGAGGCAAAATGAATTTTTATTTAAAAACACCGCCATTTGTACCTGTTTTTGGGCTATTTGCTGCTAAATGTACTGCGATTTGATGCAAAACGCACTGTAATATGGTGCAAAACGCAGTGCATTTTGGTGCTAAATACAGTGCGTTTTGGTGCTAAATGCAAGACGTTTTGGTGCTAAATGCGAGGTAAAAAGCATAATAATACATAGTAATGGTATAAAACAAAACCTTTTAGAGCCGTTAAAACATGGCCGAAAAGGGCGAAATAGTCGTTAAAAAGTAGGATTTTAGGGGCTAAAAGCGAGTAATTGGGCTTGAAAAATAACGAGTAGGCAGCCCAAATAGAAAGGCTAAATGGTGCAAAATGCAGGTTTTGTTCTGAAAAACAGGGAAAACGTGAGGCGTGAAAGACTATAAAGAGTAGCTTTTTAGCTACTTTATGAGCGATATTTGCGCTAGAACGAAGTGAAAATTAGAGTGATATTGTAAAATAAAATATAACAATTTAAGATTTTGAGTTGATGAGTTGGTGAGTTGAATAGCACTCGCCTAAACGAAACTTACTATTAAGCAGAATTACATGACTAGCCCAGTTGGTGGCAGCAATGGCCGACTGCGTAAAGATTTCCTCTATCCAACAGACGTCACTGTGATAGATAGCCGACAGCGTTTGAGGAACCTCTCCTAATTGTGCAACAGGTTGTTGCGCAATTGTGTTCGACAGATTATCTGTATCTTGAATTTGTGCAACAGGTTGTTGCACTATTTGATTGAGTTCGTTAAACAACAAATAGATACAACTCAAAAAAAGACGCTATGGGTTAGAACTGGCTAACTTAGCAGAATGTAACAATCTGTAAGTATCACTACGCCCATGAATCAAGGTAAATACATTTTTAGCCAGTTGAGACTTTCTTCCGAAAGTAAAGTTACAGGCAGCCAACGAAGTGGGTATATTCCTAAATATTGCTGTCCGGTAAAAATAAACAGAAAGTTCTGTATCTCTTTATCCATCGGCATTGCAGCCGTTTAACTCATCCAGGGGCTTGGTTTTCAGTTTCAAACTGTAAGTATTATAAAATGCACTTCTTTTGATAAGAAAAGACCTATAATAACCGATAATTCTAAGAAATAATAAGGTTAAGTCTATTTTAACTAACACAGATATCCCCCAAAAAGTTTTACCGGACAGCAATAAAACTAAAAAAACAACTCATAGACTCACCCACACAGGCAAACTATGGCTCTATTAGGAGATCGTCTTTCGTCACCAATTTCAGCGTTGTCTTTTCTCCTTTAACCACAGCACGATACATACCATCCCGCTTAACGCATATCAGCACCAACTGTTTAGCATCCTTGTTTTGGCATCTATCCGCTTCTATCACGCAATCGAACCTATTCGCTTGCAGCGTCTCAGCAATGGCGCGGTCGTCTTTTGTGCCTAAATAAGACTTCCTTTCATCACCTCCTTCATCTCTATTTGCAAGATTATCAACCAAAAAGTATCGCAATTGGTCATCGTAAACATACACTTTGTGCCGACAGTCGTACACTTTGCGAAGCCAATCGCTAACTGTAAGCGAAGCGATACTGTCTGTGGGGACGGATTTTTTCTTGGTCGTGAGGTCGCATACGTAAATATACGCTGTTGCATAGAGCTTCACCTGCGTCGGAATCTTGAATATCCTACGCATCTTAAGGATGGTTTTTTCTCCCATTTGCTGAAATTCCCCAGTGTTCCACGTTTGTGCCGAAACACGCGTTGCAAACAAAACAAGCAACAATAAGATTATCCTTTTCATACGTCAATCTATTTCGTTTTATGCGTTAATTCTCTGAAAGAAGCCTTATCACAGCGGTATTGAAAAAACAATGCTATGCCATTGCGCCATTATAAACCAACCAACGAAGTGGATTTGCTCTTAAAAAGGCACGCGCGAACCAAATACCCGCTTTACATTCTCATTGGTTTGGCGGGCTATTTCGTCGGTGGTGGTGGCGTAGGCATTGGCCATTACCTCCACAACATGGGTGAGATAACTGCTCTCGTTGCGCTTGCCGCGCATGGGAACAGGGGCCATGTAAGGGCCATCGGTTTCGAGAACGATGCGCGAAAGGGGAATGTGGGGCAACACCGAGGGCAGGTTCGACTTCTTAAAAGTAAGCACACCGCCAATGCCCAGCACGAATTTGTCGAACTGCAAGAAGGCATCGGCCTCGCGTTCGTTACCCGTAAAGCAATGGAAAACACCGCCTGGCAGTTGGCTTTCGTACTTTTTGATGATGTGCACCATCTCGTTTTGCCCCTTTCTGCAATGTATCATCAAGGGCAATTTGTATTCGGCCGACCAGCGCACTTGTTCTTCGAAGGCTTCAAGTTGTTGCTTTTCGAACTCGCGACTCCAATAAAAGTCTAACCCCACTTCGCCAATGGCGATAAAGGGGTGCGGCTCTTCAAACCGCCGTTTCATGCGTTTAAGCACCTCAGCATAGTCGGCCTTCACCTCTTCGGGATGCAAACCCATCATGGCGAAGGCGTAGTTGGGGTAACGCTGAGCCAGCAAAAGGGCGGCATCGCCACTTTGCTCGTCGATGGCAGGAATAAAAACCTTGCTTACTCCTGCCGCTTTGGCACGTGCAACAACCTCGTCAAGGTCGTCGCGATAGTCGTCCACATCTAGGTGGATGTGCGTATCAATAATCTCTGTTGTCATGTTCTCGTTTACAATCTGTTGGCTCTGGGCCCAATTACAAAAGCCCAAAAAGCCTTGCTCCCCATAACGATGGGGAGAAAAACCGCCAACATACATGCACCGAAAGCAAGCTGTCCCAATCTTTTTGCATTGGGACAGAAACCCGTTCGGTGCTTAGGCTCACGCTAAAAACTCGGCTAAGCCACATTGAGCAGTGGCACAGCGTTTATAGAAGCGGCCTTTAACGAGAAATAGTTAATACAGATGTTCCTCGTTGCGGCGGTAATAATATATCACCCCCAGCTTTCTACACTCGGCGAAACGCACCTCTGGCGGTTCGTGTTCGAAGTGTTTCTCGATTTGGTTCCACAAGTCGAGGATGATGTTGTCTGTTTCAGGGCGTAGCGTGTGCAACGTGTCTACGGCCTTGTTCGTTCGGGCTTGCAGCGACTTTTGTTGCTTATAGGTCTCCATAAAGATGTCGTAATGCGTGGAAACCATCCCGATGGTGGGGTTGTAGATGGGTCGCCCGCCCTGCTTAATGCGTTCTTTCTCGCCCTCGATAACCCGCTTACCATATTCGGCCAGGCCCTCTTGGGTTTTAAGATTGGGCAGCGATGTGGCGTGTTCGCTAAGTCCGTAAAGTTTCAGAGCCGACTTTTTAATCTCTCCGCGCTCAACACTCATGAAGAGCACTTGCAGAAAATGGCTCACATACATTACGGCATTGCGCTGCACGCGGTCTATCTTGCCCGTCTGTCTGGCTTGCGCCGTAAGCGAGGTTCGATACTGCTGGGCTGCCGTCAGTAGTCGGTCGTAGGCAGGTCTAGCCCTGTTAATCACGCTCCAATCGATAAATCGATTTCTTGCCGCATACACACTTTCGTTTTCGAGCAACATTTTCAGTGCTTTGAGTCGTGCGGCATCTGTCTTAGGTAGTCGTCGGTATGGCATGGTATTGTATTTAGGTGAGAGGTTCTAGTATTTTCTGTTCATCATTTTCGAGGCATAGTTAATGAGGTTTTCTTTTCTTTCGGCCGGCACGTTCACCTCGTCGAGGTAGCGTTTGCCACATTCAAAGTAATGCTCTATTCGCCGTTCGGCCATCTTGTCGATGCCCATAGCGTTGTAAAGCTGGGTGATGGCCGCAATTTTTTCTTGTGCATTGCACTGCTCTTGGCTAACCCAGTGTTGCAGTTCGGCACGTTGTGCGGCATCGGCCTTGTTGAAAGCATTGATAAGCATGTACGTTTTCTTGTTGCTTACGATGTCGCCGCCAATGGCTTTGCCAAACACTTTGCTGTCGCCGTACACGTCTAGGAAGTCGTCTTGCAGCTGAAAAGCCAAGCCTATTTGCTCGCCAAACTTATATAATAGGTCGGCATCTCGCTGTGGAGCATCGGCCAACAGCGCGCCCATCTTCATGGCACAGGCCAAGAGCACGCTGGTTTTTAGGCGAATCATCTCGATATATTCGTCTTCGGTTACATCGTTGCGATGCTCAAAGTCCATATCGTATTGCTGCCCTTCGCCAATTTCGAGTGCCGTCTCGGTAAACAGTTCCATCACGGGTTTCAGCTTTGCGGCATCGCATTGTGCCACCAGCTGATAAGCCAAAACCAGCATCGAGTCGCCCGATAGTATGGCCGTATTGGCATCCCAACGCTTGTGTACGGTGGGCTTACCACGTCGCAGGGCGGCATTGTCCATCAAGTCGTCGTGCAGGAGCGTGTAGTTATGGTAGGTTTCCAATCCGCAAGCAGGTGCAAGAATGCTTTCGGGGTCGTCCTTAAACAGATTATAGGCCAGCAAAGCAAGCGCAGGCCTAATACGTTTACCCCCAATGGAGAGCACATAACGTATGGGTTCGTAAAGCGATTGCGGCTTACGATTGAAGGGCAAAGCCTCTAAATATGCGTTTATTTTGCTGAGAATTAGATCGTCTGTCAACATGTTGACTAATTTTTAAAGTTTAAATACGATAGGTATGGCAAAGAGCGTGCGGCATGGTTTGCCCTTGTCCAGCCCAGGTTTCCACTTGGGCATGTGGCTGATAACGCGCAAAGCCTCGGCATCTAAGTCTTCGTTTACGCCGCGAACCACCTTTTGGTCGGTAATGGTTCCGTCTGCATTGACGATAAACGACACCATCACACTGCCTTGAATGCCCTGCTCTTGGGCAGTTGGCGGATAGCGAAGGGTGCGTTGCAGCCATTTCATAAACTCCACAATGCCGCCTGGATATTCGGGCATCTGTTGCACAACGCGCGGTTTATCGTCGTTGGCAATTGGTTCGGGAACAGGCTGTTCGATGGCCGTTGTAGGCGTTTCGTTTTGTTGCACGGTTGCCTCCTCGCCTTCTTTTTCCTCGTCGTTGCGTTCGTTCAGCTTGTCGGGCAATGCCACGGGCGTGTCCACCGCCTTAATTTTCGTGGTGATAGAGGGTGCGGCAGTGGGAATTGCGGCGGCCACCATTTCGTTTTTCTCCACGTCGGGCAGTATTTCCATCTCCTCGAAGAAGTCGTCTGGCACCTCGTCGTCGAAGTCAAAGGCACGCGAATTGCTGTTGTACTCCAGCGCCACAAACAGGAACGAGAGTACTACAACAAGCCCAAGCAAATAATTGGTTACGCGCTTGTTCTCCAAATTGGCACTATGTGTCTTCTTTACCTCCACACGATTGAAGTTGTTGCAACAAAGTTAGAGCTTTCACGGCGAATGAAACTCAATTCACCTACAAATATAATGATATAATTGGAAAAAGGTGTAACTTTGTAGATAAAACAGAAAGAAGTTGATGAAAAAAGTTATTTTCGCCCTTATTTTGTTCTTTATGGCGGATAAAATGGCGGCACAAGAGAGCCAAACGGCTTATAATTTCTTGCGGCTGCCTGTTAGTGCGCACGCCGCCGCGCTAGGTGGCGACAACGTTACGCTCATTAACGACGATGCTTGGCTGATGTTCAACAAC
>NZ_GG740072.1:1637942-1660241 GCF_000162415.1 Prevotella sp. oral taxon 317 str. F0108
CGATGCTTGGCTGATGTTCAACAACCCTGCATTGCTGTCGTCGGTGAGCGATAAGACACTTGCATTGAACTACATGAACTTCATGCGGGGTGTTAATTTGGCCGGTGTGGCCTACAACAAGGTGATAAAAGAGCGCGCCTCGGCCGCCCTCTCCGTTAACTATGTGGACTATGGCAAGATGCGATATACCACTGCCGACAACCAAGACTTGGGCGAATTTGCCGCTAGGGACATCGCCGCAACGGCTTATTTCTCGTACATGCTTACCGATAAGTTGGCTGGCGGCATCGCTGCAAAGGTGCTGTCGTCGAGCATCGGGCACTATACTTCGATTGGTATGGGCGTAGACCTTGGCCTGAACTATTACGATTCCGACCGCGAACTGTCGCTTTCGGTGGTGGCTAAGAACCTGGGCGGACAGCTTAAAGCCTACGAAGACGACTACGAGGCGATGCCGATAGACGTGCAAATGGGCATCAGCAAACGCCTGCAACACACGCCTTTCCGCTTGTCGGCCACGCTGGTAGGCCTCAATCACTGGCATTATGCGCTGATGAAACATTTTGTTTTTGGCGTGGATGTAGACCTTTCGCCAAACATTTGGGTGGGCGCAGGATATAGTTTGCGGCGTGCCAACGAGATGAAAGTGGGCGATGCCGAGAACGCCAGCAGTCATGGCGCGGGTTTGTCGCTTGGTGCAGGTTTGCAACTAGAACGGTTTAAGCTGAACTTGGCTTACGGCAAGTACCACGTTTCTAGCTCGTCGGTGGTGCTTAACGTGTCGTTTGCGATGTGAGTTGTGAGTTATTAACTCAAAAACTCATCAACTCACCAACTCGTAAACTAAAAAAGAAACTTACAAACAACAATACACTATGAAGAAAATAACCATCGCCATCGACGGACTTTCGTCGTGCGGAAAGAGCACTATGGCCAAGATGCTGGCCAAAGAAGTGGGATATATCTATGTAGACACGGGTGCAATGTACCGCGCCGTAACGCTTTTTGCCATGCAAAACAGCATGATTGCGCCCGACGGCCATGTTGACCGCGAGGCCCTGAAAGCGAAAATGGACACGCTAAGGGTGGAGTTTAAGCTAAACCCAGAAACAGGAAAGGCCGAAACTTACCTCAACGGCGAGAATGTTGAACGCGAGATTAGGGGCATGGAGGTGTCGGCTCACGTGAGTTCCATTGCGGCAATAGACTTTGTTCGCACGGCTCTTGTGGCTCAACAACAACGCATGGGACAGGATAAGGGTATCGTGATGGATGGTCGCGACATTGGTACGGTGGTGTTTCCCGATGCCGAACTGAAAGTGTTTGTCACGGCTTCGGCCGAGGTTAGGGCGCAACGCCGCTTTGACGAGCTTGTAGGCAAGGGCATGGAGGCCAACTACGACGAAATTCTTCGCAACGTTCAAGAGCGCGATTATAAGGATAGTCACCGAGAAGTGAGTCCGTTGCGCAAGGCCGACGATGCCATTGAGCTAGACAACGGACAGCTAACCATCGCCCAACAGCTGCAATGGCTGGTGGATAGGTTTGAAGAAAAGGCGGGGAAGGAGTAAGGAGGGAAGTAGTAAGTAGTAAGGAGAGAAGTAGTAAGTAGTAAGGAGAGAAGTAGCAAGTAGGAAGGAGAGAAGTGGGGAGTAGTAAGGAGAGAAGGAGGAAGGAGTAAGTGGTAAGGAGGGAAGGAGGAAGGAGAGAAGTAGTAAGGAGGAAGTAAAAAGGAGGGAAGGAGTAAGGAGAGAAGTAGTAAGAAGTAAGGAGTATGGAGGGAAGTAGAAAGGAGTAAGGAGGAAAGTAGAAAGGAGTAAGCGGTGAAGGAGTAAATAGGTAAGCCGTGAAAGAGCTGAAATAATAAAGCTACAAAGGTCTTTCTTTTCAGGCAAATGGCCGGAATAGTACCTTATTAATGGACAAAACCTTCTTAACCTCTTTCCTTTCTTTCAGCCTTTCGCCCTCCCCTTTCCGCCAAAAAGGATTAAAAAAAGAATTAATAAATTTAAGAAACCTCAATTTTTGTCACAATAAAGTTTGCATTTTCAAATATCTTGCCTATCTTTGCAGTGACAAGTTTAGGTCACGAGGATTGCTTATTGCAAGCCAGTTCTCGCAAACTAATGATGAATATCCTAATTGTCAGTAAAAATAGATTATAAATTTTGAGTTAATTACTGTTTTTGGAGGAGGTTCTTCGCGATGAAGGGGCTCCTTTTTTAGTGCCTACTTGTGAACATCAAGCAAGTGTGCGGCCGCGGTTATAGGCAGGTTCTAAAAGTTACCTTTACTGTATTTTAGCTTTTAGCTGAGCAGTTTTTGCTTACTTCTTGAAGGAGCATGGTGCACTATGCTTTCTGAAAGAGAAAGCAAAAGATGCCAGATAAAAGCAAAAAGACAATGAAGAGCTATACAAGGAACAACAATTGAACACCTTTGCGGGGAACTTTTAGAACATGCCAATAATAAACGCAAGCCCCAAAAGAACCACGCTTTCGAGGCCTTTCTCCCTTTCTTAGTTCGTTTTTCACGGCCTTATTGCCTTTAAGTTACAAACAACAGCATGAATACAAAGCCCCTTGTAGTGGCACTACAAGAGGCTTGTACGGACACTACAAGGGCCTTGTAGCAGCACTACAAGCAGCTTGTAGCCCCAGTACAAGCAGCGTTGTACTGCACAAGTGGTCAGAAATTTGTGGGCAAACGACGACGAAACCACGAAAGACAACAACATAAACCACTAAAAAGCAAAGGCACGACCCGCAACATGTGTTGCAAGCCGTGCCTTCGATGCTATGTTTTGGGCTTATGCCCGATGTCAAATCTTATTGTGCGCGCTCGATGTAAGCCACTACATCGCCCTTATTCACCTTGCTACCCTGCTTGGCGTTGATTTCAACCAGCTTGCCACCAAGTGCGGCAGGCACAGTAACAATCTCGCCCCAAGTGGCAACAATGTAGCAGAACACTTCGCCTTCCTTGTATTCCTTACCAATGTAAGGCTCAACGGTAGGTGCGCATTCGCCGTCGCCATTAAATTCCCAGAACAGTTGTCCCTTAACGGGAGCAACAAGCGCATCGGCCTTGGCGTGCTTAAAGGCGGCGAGTTCTTCAACCGACAACTTGCTACCCATTTTGGCATCCTTAGCCTTTTGCAAGTCGGCCAAGAAGTTCTTCTTAGCCTGTCCGCTCTTATAATTGCGGTATTGTTCGGGGTGCATAGCCAGTTCAAACAGTTCTTCGTCGTCCTGTCCATACTCCCAACCGTTCTCGTCCATTTCCTTCTTAAACTCATCCAAGCTGTTTGGCAGCAGCGTATGTGGGTCGGCATCGGTAAATTCGAACCCTTTTTCCTTGGCCAAAGCCACCAATTCGGGTGCGATTGTTCCAGGAATTTTGCCACTCTTGCCCAAAATCATACCCCACATGGCATCGTCCATCATCACGAAACGACCCTTGCCTTGCTCCATTGTAAGGAGGTTCATCAGCGCAATGTTCTTCACATACTGCGAGAATGGCGTTACGAGGGGTGGATACCCCACACGTGGCCAAACGTATTCCACCTCATTGAAGAGGTTGATAAGCATGTCGTCGGTAGACAATTCGGGCTCGCCCTTCTTCGCACGAATGCTATTGATGGTGCTATGTATGCCCGCTAGGTCGGCCATCATACTGCCCATCATACCGCCAGGCAAGCCACAACCAAGCAACAACGAGCTCATCAGCTTGTTGGCGGGGTTGATAAAGTAGCCCAACCACTCGTCGATGAACTCTTGTGTCAATGCGCGCGCCTTCATGTAAGCACTCATGTTGATTTCGGGAACATCGAAACCTTCGTTCTTCAACATGCTTTGCACCGAGATAACGTCGGGATGAACCTTACCCCAAGATAGCGGTTCGATAGCCGTATCGATGATGTCGGCACCGTTGTTGCACACCTCCAAGACAGAAGCCATCGACAAACCGGGGCCTGTATGGCCGTGATACTCGATGATAATGTCGGGGTGCTTGTCCTTAATGGCCTTCGTTAGCTGACCCAACAAGGCGGGTTGGCCAATGCCGGCCATGTCTTTAAGGCATATTTCCTTTGCTCCGGCCTCGATAAGTTGGTCGGCAATGTTGCTATAATATTCCAGCGTATGCACGGGCGAAGTAGTAATACAGAGCGTTCCCTGCGGCGTCATGCCTGCCTCGGCCGCCCATTTAATGCTGGGTATGATGTTACGAACGTCGTTCAAGCCGTCGAAAATACGGGGTATGTCCACACCTTGCGCGTGTTTCACCTTATACATCAGCGCACGAACATCGTCGGGCACGGGGTACATTCGCAAAGCGTTCAGTCCACGGTCTAGCATGTGGGTCTTTATGCCCACCTCATTAAAAGGCTTACAGAATGCTCGCACACCCTCGTTGGGGTTTTCACCTGCAAGCAGGTTCACTTGCTCGAAAGCACCGCCGTTGGTTTCCACACGCGAGAAACATCCCATCTCAATAATCACGGGAGCGATGCGCTCCAATTGGTCTTTACGTGGCTGAAACTTTCCAGAGCTTTGCCACATGTCTCGATAAACAAGACTGAATTGTATTTTCTTTTTCATAAGTTGCTTATACAAATTACTATAAGTGGATAATATAGCGGTGCAAAATTAGATAAAAAAAATCAAATACGGCCCATTGCTTTGAAGTTTTTGCAGATAGTTAGCATTGCTTGGCGAGCAAAGGGGGTGGCAAGCATGCCACCAAATGCCACGCGCTGCACCGCAAATAACACCCGCCCTACCCCATAAAAGCTGCGCGAACAAGTGTTAAAAAGGGATAAGAGCAAGAAGGTTCACCATTTATTCGTTAATTTTGTAGCCTAGAATGCGAAGAAAATCGTTAATTGCCTTGTTGCTGTTTGCCGTCATATTTGTGACGGCGGGGGTTTATACACCCTACGCACAGCGAAAAAAAACGCCTAAGACGGCTGCCGAGAGGCAGGCCGACTCCATCAGGCGCGACTCGTTGGAACGCGTGGCCAACGACACTACACGCATGGATTCGCTGCAACGGGCCATCTACCGACACAACAAGCAGGTGGACGACTCCATCCGCCTCGACTCGATTAACCGACAAAAGAAAAACGGAATAGACGCGCCCGTGGTGTATTCGGGCAACGATTCGCTGGTTTACAACGCCGATTCAAAGATGGCTTACCTCTACGGTTCGGCCAAAGTGAAGTACGAAAACATGGACTTGGCCAGCGAACGCATACGCATCAGCACAGACAGTAGCGTGGTACACGCCACTGGTGCGCCCGACAGCACAGAGAAAAGCGGCGTTAAAGGCAAGCCCGTATTTAACATGGGGTCCGACAAGTATAGCAGCGACACAATGGCCTTTAACTTCAAATCGAAGAAAGGAATTATCAAAGAGGTGCACACACAGCAACAAGAGGGATTTCTTTTCGGCGAAAAAGCCAAGCGCGATGCCAATGGCGACGTGTATCTTCAACACGGACGATACACCACTTGCGATAAAGATTGCCCCGACTTTTACATTGCGCTATCGCGTGCTAAGGTTCGTCCAGGCAAGGATGTGGTGTTCGGACCAGCCTATTTAGTAGTGGCC
Organism: Prevotella sp. oral taxon 317 str. F0108; assembly: GCF_000162415.1. NCBI lineage: Bacteria > Pseudomonadati > Bacteroidota > Bacteroidia > Bacteroidales > Prevotellaceae > Prevotella > Prevotella sp. oral taxon 317. Next base: position 1,643,556 of record NZ_GG740072.1, read on the forward strand.
GACGTGCCATTGCCGTTGGCCATTCCCTACGGTTTCTTCCCCTTTACCAAGAAATACAGCAGCGGCTTTATCATGCCCACATACGGCGACGAGAGCGAACGCGGCTTTTACCTGCGCGACATTGGCTATTATTTCGCCCTCGGAGATAAGTGGGACCTGAAGCTTTTGGGCGAAATATACACCAAAGGCTCGTGGGGTGTTTCGGCCGCAACCAACTATCGCAAGCGCTATCGCTACAACGGCAGCTTTTATTTTAGCTACCAAAACACCAAGACGGGCGACAAGGGATTGCCCGATTACTCGTCGCAAACCAGCTTTAAGCTGCAATGGAGCCACCGACAAGACCCCAAGGCCAACCCTTTCAGCAACCTTTCGGGGAGTGTTAACTTTGCCTCCACCAGCTACGAGCGCAACAACATGAACAGCCTTTACAACCCCCAAGCGCTTACACAAAGCACCCGAACTTCGTCGGTTAGTTGGAGTACGGGCTTTTCGAGCATCGGTCTAACGCTCAGCGCAACGGGAAACCTCTCGCAAAACATGCGCGACTCGAGCATCGCACTCACTCTTCCCGACCTCAACATCTCCATTGCGCGCTTTAATCCCTTTAAACGCAAGCACGCCGTGGGTAAGGAACGCTGGTACGAAAAGATTTCGATGAGCTACACGGGCCAACTAAGCAACTCGATAAACACGAAAGAAGACCGCCTGTTACGCTCGAATTTAGTAAAGGATTGGCGCAACGGAATGATGCACAGCGTGCCCATCAGCGGGTCGTTTACGCTGTTCAACTACCTCAGTCTCAACCCCTCGGTATCGTTTACCGACCGCATGTACACCAATAAGATTAACCGTTCGTGGGACATCGCTCAGCAAAAAGAACGCCGCGACACCACTTACGGGTTCCACAACGTGTACGACTGGCGCATGAGCGTATCGGCCAACACCAAGCTTTACGGCTTTTGGACACCCAGCCGCAAGCTGTTTGGCGACAAGATTGTGGCCATTCGCCACGTCATCACGCCGCAAGTGAGTTTCAGTTACGCCCCCGACTTCGGCTCGGCGCGTTACGGCTACTACGCCACTTACCAAAAGACAGATGCCTCGGGCAACGTTTCGCTTGTTGAATACTCGCCTTTCGAGGGCTCGCTCTTTGGTGTGCCCGGCCGAGGAAAGACAGGTAGCGTGTCGTTCGACGTAGGAAACAACCTCGAAATGAAGATACGTTCCGACAAAGACTCAACGGGATTTAAGAAGATTTCGCTCATCGACGAGCTGGGCGCATCCATGTCGTACAACATGGCGGCCGAAAGCAGACCGTGGAGCGACCTTAGTATGCGCCTAAGATTAAAGTGGTGGAAGAACTACACGTTCAGTATGAACGCCGTGTTTGCCACTTACGCCTACGAATTAGACAAAGACGGCAACCCCTATGTGGGCACGCATACCGAGTGGGGACGCGGTAGGTTTGGCCGTTTCCAAGGCATGTCGCAAAACGTTTCGTTCACCCTTACGCCCGAAAAACTGGCTAAGCTGTTCGGCAAAAAGACGAAAGAAGACGACAATAAGAAACCAAACAAGAACGATGAAGGCATTGATACGAACATAGAAAGCAACATCGACGACGACATGGTTGAGGGACAACGCGGCGCAAGCAACCCTAACGACGGCGGAAAGACCGAGACCGACGACGACGGATACATGAAATTCTCCATGCCGTGGTCGCTAACTTTTGGCTATGGAGTAACGATGAGCGAGAACAATACCGACCGCTCTAAGTTCAACTACAAAACCATGCGCTACCCCTATAAGTTTACGCAAACGCTCAACATGAGCGGCAACATACGCCTTAGCGAGGGATGGAACATCAGTTTTTCGTCGGGTTACGACTTTGAAAACAAGAAAATATCCATGACCACGGCCTCGCTACAACGCGACCTTCACTGTTTCAGCATGAGTTGTTCGGTGGTTTTGGCCCCATACACCAGCTACAACTTCACCTTCCGTTGTAATGCCTCCACGCTTACCGATGCCCTTAAATACGACAAGCGCAGTGGCTACGGCAACGCCGTGCAATGGTATTAAGCAAGTGTAACAACTTCAACTAAACATATAATAATGAGGAAAACAACGCGCGCCATACACCAAGCCTACAAACGCCGCGATGCTTACGATGCCCTGAGCATGCCCGTTTACAACGCCGTGGCCTACGAGTTTGACAATGCACAAACCATGTCCGACGTGTTTTGCGGACGTATCGCAGCTCCCGATTACTCGCGCGTGGGCAACCCAACGGTTGAAAACTTTGAACATCGCGTAAAGGGTATCACGGGCGCAACAGACGTTGTGGCCTTCAATTCGGGCATGGCGGCCATCAGTGCCGTGTTTATTGCACTGGCCGAACAAGGAAAAAACATCGTCAGTTCGCGCCACATGTTCGGCAATACCTACTCGTTGCTCACCTCCACACTCAAACGTTTCGGTGTGGAAGCACGCCTTTGCGACCTCACCAAGCCTGACGAAGTGGAACCTTTGCTCGACGACAATACCTGCTGCGTGTACTTAGAAATAATGTCCAACCCCCAATTAGAGGTGGTAGACCTGCCGGCTTTGGCGGCATTAGCCCACGCACGGGGCATCCCCTTGGTGGCCGACACCACGCTTATTCCCTTTACCGAGTTCTCGGCCAAGGCCCTTGGGGTGGATGCCGAAGTGGTTTCCAGCACCAAATACATCAGTGGTGGAGCAACGTCTTTGGGCGGATTGGTTATTGATTACGGCACATGCGAACGTTTGGGGCATGCCCTACGTGGCGAATTGCTCTTCAACTTCGGTGCCTACATGACTCCCCAAGCGGCCTATCTGCAAACTGTCGGCCTAGAAGTTCTCGATGCACGCTATCACATTCAGGCCGCCAACGCCCTACAACTGGCCATCCGCATGCAGGCCCTGCCGCAGATTAAACGCGTTAACTACGTGGGACTGCCCGACAATCCCTACCACGAACTGGCCAAAAAGCAGTTTGGCAACACGGCCGGTGCCATGATAACCATCGACTTGGAGAGCAAAGCGGCCTGTTTCAACATGATAAACAAGCTTAAGCTTATTCATCGAGCCACCAATCTTTTCGACAATCGCACGCTTGCCATCCACCCCGCCAGCACCATTTACGGCTCGTTCTCGGACAAAGAACGCCAAGAGATGGACGTGTTGGACACGACTATCCGACTGAGCATCGGATTGGAAGACGTGGACGACCTGTTGGAAGACATCAAACAAGCGTTAGGCTAACTCTTCGGCAAAAGAGCTAACCGCAAACATCATTATTAATCCATAACGACAAAAACGAGGCATATCACTACCCTCCACCCGTAAAGAGAGGGAGGTGTGAGGCCGACAATTATCATGCACAACTACAACTTCGACCAAATAATCGACCGCAAAGGCAGCGGCGACGTTAAGCACGACGCATTGCTACCACGTTGGGGACGCGACGACCTTTTGCCCCTTTGGGTGGCCGACATGGACTTTGCCACACCACCTTTTATCGTTGATGCCTTGCGCAAACGATTGGAACACCCCATCTTTGGCTACACAACAACGCCCGACGAGCTATGGCAGAGCATCATCAACTGGCAGCAACGCCAACACCAATGGACTGTGCAACGCCAGTGGCTAACCTACATCCCAGGCATTGTTAAGGGCATTGGCTTTGTGATAAACGTGTTTACACGCCCTGGCGAAAAGGTGATTATACAGCCGCCCGTGTACCATCCGTTCCGCCTTACGCCACTAGCCAACGGGCGCGAAGTGGTGTTCAACCCACTGAAACGCAACGCCGAAGGCTATTACGAAATGGACTTCGACAACCTTGAGGCCGTTTGCGACGAGCAATGCAAGGTATTTGTGCTGTGCAACCCCCACAATCCGGCAGGGCAAACATGGTCTAAGGAAACGCTGCAACGCTTGGCCGACTTCTGTTACGAGCGCAACATCCTCGTTATTAGCGATGAAATTCACGCCGACATGGCCTTGTTTGGCTATCGGCATACGCCTTTCGCCACCGTGAGCCAGCGTGCGGCAGACATCTCCATCACCTTTGGCGCACCCTCTAAAACGTTCAACATGGCAGGCATTGTCAGTTCGTTTGCCATCGTTCCCAATGCCGAACTGCGCACCAAATTTTTCCGTTGGCTCGCCGCAAACGAACTGAACGAACCCACCATCTTTGCGCCCATTGCCACCATTGCGGCCTTTACGCAAGGCGACGAGTGGCGCAAGCAAATGCTGAAATACATTGAGGGCAATGTGCTTTTCGTAGAAGAGTTTTGCAAAAAGCATATCCCAGGTGTTAAACCACTGCGCCCGCAGGCTAGTTTCTTAGTGTGGCTCGACTTTACCGAGCTGAACCTCAACCACGCCCAACTGCTCGACCTATGCGTTGATAAGGCCCATTTGGCCATGAACGATGGCGAAATGTTTGGCCCAGGTGGAGAATCGCACATGCGATTGAATGTGGGAACACCTCGCGCCATACTTCAACAGGCCCTAGAACAATTGGCCCACGCGGTGAAAAGCATGTAGAAAACCATCCTAAAAACATACAGATACAAAAGTGGAGAGCTGCCAATGCAACCCTCCACTTTTTTGTAATCCCGCTCTTAACACGTCACCCTTTGCGCATAAGGTGCTTGCGTTCTTCGGGCGAAAATTTCTCGATGGCATAGCGCAACATGGTTCGGGGCATCTCCAAGCGATGGTTTTCCACAAATTGCCGAAGTCTTTCCACATCGCGTTTGCCAGACTCGCGCAACATCCAACCAATGGCCTTGTGCATCAAGTCGTGCTTATGCCCCATCATCTTCTCGGCCAAGGCGTAGGTATCGTCTAGTTGTCCTTGCCTGATAAAGGCATAAGTAGACACCATCGCAATGCGGTTATCCCACAACAAAGGGCTTTCGGCTAGCCGATAAAGCAAGTCGCGCGGCTTGTCTAGCAAGTAAGTGCCGATAGTTTCCCACGCGGCAAGGTCCACGAGGTCCCAATTGTTGATGTATTGGGTGTTGCTTAAATAAAAGTCTACAAGCTCGGTGCGCGTTGGTTCGTCGCCTTTGTTGAACTGAATAGTAAGAATGAACAAGGCGCAAAGGCGCACTTCGTGCCACTCAGACTGAATGAGTTGTTGCAAATCGGCCATTTCCACACCCGCATGCGCCTTAGCCACACGGCGCGTTTCGGGTACGGTAACGCCCAAAAAGCGGTCGTTCTCGCCGTATTGTCCCTTGCCCGTCTTGAAGAAATAGCTTAAATGTGCCGCCTTCTCTGCACTTCCTTGGGCTTTCAATTCGTTGGTAATGGTGTCTGTTGTGCTCATCGTGTACGTGTATTTAGTTCGCTATCTGGTTGAAAACATACCACAAAGTTTATGGCGTAGTCTTTACTTTTAATCTTTCTATCAATTGAGAGGAGTTTATTGTACTTGTGATGCAATACCAAGATAAGCACTCCTCCCATATACGAAGTATTAGACAAAGATACGATAAATTCTGAAATTCTACTGCATTTGTCTGTGGCAAAAAGGTGGATATGCCTTGAAAAGGTGACCTGGCGGGAGAACTTTCAACACATGCTTTGCAAGTTGAAAATATCTTTCCAGCGGCATATAATGAGGAAAAAGTAAAGAGCACTTCATTATGTTTCTTATGTCCTTGTGTCAACATGGGCGTGTTTATGTCGAACCACGAAAGATGAACGTTTTCGTTAAGCCAAATGAACAACGTCGAGCTTGCTCGAACATTGTCATGGCGAGAAAACGCACTTTTAGGGGAACAAGAAAAGAACAATTTCCCAAAAGAATTATCTTTTACTATAAAGCATTATGCAAGGTAACATAGGCTTTTATTCTAAACAATCGTGCCATTCCCCAAACCAACTACTTTCGATTATAATCCCAATTGGCCGTTAGCTACTAGCTTTCAACCTTTTTCCTAGTGGCTATTTTTGTTAAATGCGATAATTATATTTTACAAAATGCGTTTTGTTTGCTAGTCCTTCTAGGCGAAAAAGAGGCTTTTTTAGCAAGAAATTAGCCGTTTTTTCGGCCTTACGCGTTATCTTTTACGCCATTTTTTAGAGTAAAACCTGCATTTTGTACCATTTAGCCTTTCTATTTTGGTTGCCAGCTCGTAATTTTTCAAGTCCAATTACCTGCATTTTTCCCCTAAAAAACCACTTTTTAATGGCCATTTTGTCCTTTCGAGCCATATTTTTCATGGTTCGAAAGGGTGTTAACTTGTCTCTTTGCAGTGAATTTTTATGCGAATTGTCTCGCGTTTAGCACCATTTTGCACCGCATTTTGCACCATTTTACCTTGCATTTAGCATCAAAACGCAGTGCATTTAGCATCAAAACACAGTGCATTTAGCACCAAAACGCAGTGCATTTAGCACCAAAACGCAGTGCATTTAGCATCAAAACGCAGTGCATTTAGCATCAAATGGCCCAAAAGCTGGTGCAAATTGCGGTTTTATGCAATGTGTATTCATCTTGTTTGCATTTTCAACAACCCCCTTTTTGTGCCAAAACCAACCTTCGCGAGAATCGATTTTTTGCGGCAAGGTGAGCGATTGGTGGAGAAAGTGGCCAGTAATAATGTTAAAATATATACCGAAAATAAGACATTTGTATTTGCGAACGTTAGGTTTAGTAAGTAGGTTGGGGTAGTTGTTCTAGTTGTTCTAGCTGTTCTAGTTGTTCTAGCTGTTCTAGTTGTTCTAGCTGTTCTAGTTGTTCTAGCTGTTCTAGTTATCCTAGTTTCACTAGTTATCTTAGTATTCCTAGTTTTCTAGTTATACTAGCCAAACTCGTTCATCAGCAGGCATCGCCATTTTTTATCTAGCAAGTTAACAAGTTTGTAGGCGCAGCCATTTTTTCACCTTTTCACCTTTAAAAGTCCCTTTCACCTTTAAAAGTATTTTTCTTTGGTAAAATAATGTCTGTATTGCGCACATCGTTACGATATTTTTATTATATTTGCACATTGTAAACATTACAATAAGAATGAACAAGAAAAGCTTTTGGTACCGCGCGTTTGACCTTTACTATGATGGTTTTAGGAGCATGACATTGGGTAAGAAGTTGTGGTTGGTGATATTCATCAAGCTCTTCATCATGTTTGCCATCCTCAAAGTGTTTTTCTTTCCCAACTTTTTGAAAGCAAATGCACCCAAAGGAGGGGAGGCCGACTATGTGTCGCGCACGCTAGACCAACGCCAAAAATAGTGGCGGCTATTGTAAACCGGGGCAACTGGGCATGGCGAAGGCTGGCAGACGGAACGCCCCAAAAGGCAAATCGCACAACACAAGGAATTTATAATCATTAAAATAAACTATGTTCAATCAACTATTTCTAGACATTTCAACGGGTACGATAGACTGGTCGCGCGCGCAGTTCGCCCTTACGGCCATGTACCATTGGCTCTTTGTGCCCCTTACGCTTGGCCTTGCCGTTATCATGGGCATTGCCGAGACCTGCTATTATCGCACCAAAAAGCAGTTTTGGAAAGATGTAGCGCACTTTTGGCAGAAACTATTCGGTATTAACTTTGCTATGGGCGTGGCCACTGGCATTATCTTGGAGTTTCAGTTCGGCACCAATTGGAGTAACTACTCGTGGTTTGTAGGCGACATCTTTGGTGCGCCCTTGGCCATAGAAGGCATTGTGGCCTTCTTTATGGAAAGTACGTTTGTGGCTGTGATGTTCTTCGGATGGAAAAAGGTTTCGCCAGGTTTCCACCTTGCATCAACATGGCTCACAGGTATCGGAGCAACCATTTCGGCTTGGTGGATATTGGTGGCCAATGCCTGGATGCAATACCCCGTGGGTTGCGAGTTCAATCCCGACACCATGCGCAACGAGATGGTAAGTTTCGCAGATGTGGCCTTGTCGCCCTTTGCCATTGATAAGTTCTGCCACACGGTAACCTCTTCGTGGATTGTAGGAGCTGTATTCGTGGTGGCTGTAAGTGCCTATTATCTGTTGAAGAAACGCGAAATGGAACTGGCTAAGCAAAGCATGAAGATAGCCGCTTGCGTTGGTTTTGTGGCTTCGATACTCGCAGCCATGACGGGACACCATTCTGCCACGCTCGTTGGTAAGGTTCAACCCATGAAACTAGCTGCAATGGAGGCGCTATGCAAGGGTGGCGAGAGCCAAAGCCTTACTGCAATTGCTTTGGTTAATCCCTTTAAGCAGCACGATTATCGTTCAGGCGAAGAACTTGCATGCCATGTTTCTATTCCTTATGCCCTCTCGGTGATGGCTACTCACACCGCGCATGGTTTTGTACCTGGTGTTAACGACCTGCTGGATGGTTATGTTAAGGCCGACGGTACACGCGAACCGTCGGTGGCAGAGAAGATGGTGATGGGTAAGGCAGCCGTAAATGCCCTGATGGTGTATCGCAAAGCCAAAAAGGCGGGCGACGAAACAACCGCTCAGAAGGTGTTGCCCATCATCAAAGCCAATATGAAATATTTTGGATATGGTTACGTAGAGAAGGAAGAACAGGTGGTGCCCTACATTCCCCTTGCCTTCTGGTCGTTCCGTTTGATGGTTGGTTTGGGTTCGTTCTTCGTGCTTTTCTTTGCTGTTCTCACCTTTTTCAGCTATCGCAAAGACCTGTCGCGCTATCGTTGGCTACTTATTTTGGGCATGTGCACCTTGCCGATGGGCTACATCGCCTCTGAGGCAGGTTGGGTTTTGGCCGAGTTGGGTCGCCAACCGTGGACTATTCAAGACATGTTGCCCACCTGGGTGGCTGTAAGCGACGTTAGTCCAGCCTCCATTGCCACAACCTTCTTCCTCTTCTTGGCTTTGTTTACCACGCTGCTTGTGGTAGAAATAAACATCTTGGTTAAACAAATTAAGAAGGGTCCTGAGTACGGAAAATAAAAAGCCTCACCCCCAACCCCTCTCCAAAGGGAGAGGGGCGTGGATAGCTTTGCTACTTTAAAGGAGGGGTTAAGCCTAATGCGTTGGGGCTTGCGTCTGTAAGAAATCTAGGTTCCCCAAGAAACCTGGGGCTATGATTTCTAGGAAATCTAGGGAAACTAAGATAGCAAAAACATGCGCGGCTTTGTGGGTGTTAGCCATCTTTTCACCCTTTCAGCTTTTCCCTCTTCCCCTTTAACAGAATAAATAATTTATTATGTCATACGAATTTTTGCAACATTATTGGTGGTTCTTGGTGTCGCTCCTAGGCGCATTGCTGGTGTTCCTGATGTTTGTTCAGGGCGCAAACACCCTTATATTTACCCTTGGCAAGACCGAGAACGAACGCCGGTTGGTGGTTAATTCCACTGGCCGAAAGTGGGAATTTACCTTTACTACGTTGGTGGTATTTGGTGGTGGTTTCTTTGCATCGTTCCCTTTGTTTTATAGTACCAGCTTTGGCGGTGCCTATTGGCTTTGGATGATTATACTCTTCTCGTTTGTTATTCAAGCCGTTAGCTACGAATTTCAAAACAAGTTGGGCAATCTCTTGGGCGTTCGCACATTCCAAACGTTCCTCATCATCAACGGCGTTGTTGGTCCGATACTCTTGGGTGGTGCTGTGGCCACATTCTTCAACGGCTCTAACTTTGTTGTAGATAAAGGTAACATTACGGCTATGGCGCAACCTGTGATTAGCCGTTGGGCCAATGGTAGTCATGGGCTCGACGCTTTACTCGACTTGTGGAACGTTGTCTTAGGCGTAGCCGTGTTCTTCTTGGCGCGCGTATTGGGTTTGCTGTATATTATTAATAATGTGGCGCACGAGGCAATCGTTACTCGCGCTCGTAAGCAACTGCGCCTTTGCACGGTGGTGTTCTTAGCATTCTTTTTGAGTTTCTTGGTACACGTATTGTTGAAGGATGGCTATGCTTACGACCCACAAACGGACCTTATCTTTATGCAACCCTTTAAGTATCTGCACAATCTCACCACGATGTGGTATCTAACCCTCGTGCTTTTGGTGGGCGTTGTGTCGCTACTTTACGGCATTGTGCGTACCCTTCGCGAACCCAAGTTTAAGCGTGGCATCTGGTTTGGCGGCGTTGGCGTAGTGTTGGTGGTGTTGGTTCTGCTGCTTTGTGCAGGTTGGAACAACACGGCTTACTATCCTTCTAACGCCGATTTGCAAAGTTCGCTCACCATTGCCAACAGCTCTGGCAGCGAGTTTACGCTAACAGCCATGTCGGTTGTGTCGCTACTTATCCCCTTCGTATTGGCTTATATCTTTGCCGCGTGGCGCGCCATAGACCGCAAATCCATTACCGAAGACGAGATAATGAACGGCGAAAGCTATTAAACTGAGTGGTGAGGTGTTGAGCTTATAAGTTTGTGAGTTGTTGTGCTTATCGCTTAATGAGCGATGAACGCTGAACATGATGAGACAAGCTTACCAACTTATAAACCCACAAAGCCAACAAATCACAGGTTTATAAACTCAACATCTCACCAACTTATAGTTTCAACATCTCACCAACTCACAGGCTCATAACCTCAAAGCCTCACCAACTCGTAAACTGATAAACTCAGAAAACCTTATAAACTTACAAACTTAAAGTTATGAAAAAAGCATTGTTTACTTTTGTTTGCGCCATGTTTTGCATGGTAGCTTTGGCGCAAACGCAGGCCGATACGGTTCGGCATCAGGTGTTGTTAGAAACCAATATGGGCAACATCCGCGTGGTTTTGTATAACGAAACGCCTAAACATCGCGACAATTTTATACGGCTTGTGAAGTCGGGTTATTACAATGGAACCCTTTTTCACCGAGTAATAGAGAACTTTATGATACAAGGTGGCGACTCTACTTCGCGCCATGCGGCCTTCGGAGAGCCTGCTGGTGGCTATTCGCCCGACTATACCGTGCCTGCCGAAATAGTGTTCCCAACGTATTATCACAAGCGTGGCGCATTGGCAGCTGCACGCGAAGGCGACGATGTTAACCCCAAATGGGAGTCGTCTTCGGCTCAATTCTACATCGTTTATGGCAAACGTATGACCGATTATCAACTTGATGCCGTGCAAGCAAAGTTGGATTTGAGAACCAACGGCAGTGTAAAACTGACTCCCGAACAACGCGAAACCTATTTTAAGAAAGGCGGAACGCCACACCTCGACGGCACTTATACGGTATTTGGAGAAGTGGTTGAAGGGATGGACGTGGTAGAAAAGATACAGAAAACGCCCTGCGACGAACGTAGTAGGCCTTTCGAAGACATGAAGATTATTAAGGCTGTGGTGGTGAAGTAAGGGTGAATGCAATGCGGCAGGCCATTGAAAAGGCCTGACTGCAAATGGAAATGGGGCGTTTGTTGAACCCCCTTTTACATAAAATGCGTTTCTAGGCACGGCAAGATGCAATTTAATTTGCGTGTTGCCGTGCCTAGAAACGCACTTTTTGGTTCAGGCCAACGAACCGTCTGGGCGGTGTTGTTTTACCCTTTATTCACCTCAACAATCTTTGTGGGAGCTTGCTCCTTGTTGCGCCTGTTGGTTACAGTAACCACAGCTTGCGCCAAGTTTATGAAGGCTTGGCCCGTTATTGTGTCGGCATCCAACGCCGCCGGCGTACCCTTGTCGCCATTTTCGCAGATACTTTGCACCAATGGAATTTGCGCCAATAGGGGCGTTTCCATCTCGTCGGCCAGTTGTTTAACGCCTTCTTTGCCAAAGATGTAATACTTGTTTTGGGGCAATTCGGCAGGTGTAAACCACGCCATGTTCTCAACAAGGCCCAATATAGGCACATTCACCTTTTCGTTTCGGTACATGTCGATACCCTTTCGCGCATCGGCCAAGGCCACGCTTTGTGGCGTACTGACGATAACCGCGCCCGTAATGGCCAGCGTTTGCAGCAAGGTGAGGTGTATATCGCTTGTTCCCGGCGGCGTGTCTAGTATAAAATAGTCCAGCTCTCCCCAGTCGGCATCGGCGATAAGCTGTTTCAAAGCATTGCTGGCCATACTGCCACGCCACAGCGTAGCCGTCTCTGCGTTTACGAAAAAGCCGATGCTAAGTAGCTTAACGCCATATTGTTCGATGGGTTCGATAAGGTCGCGGCCGTCTACTTTCGAGGCATAGGGTCGCGCTTGCTCAACGTTGAACATCTTAGGCATTGACGGACCGAAGATGTCGGCATCCAACAAGCCCACCTTATAGCCCAATCGGGCAAGTGCAATAGCAAGGTTTGCCGACACTGTGCTTTTGCCAACACCACCCTTACCCGAACTAACGGCAATGATGTTTTTTACTTGTGGCAGTAGCTTTCCCACTTCGGGGCGAGGCTTAGCGGCAAATTCGGTTTTTATTTCCACTTCTACATCAGGGCTTACATGATAGTGTATAGCCGCCTCTGCCGCCTTGATGGTCGACTTTAAGAAAGGGTCGGTCTCCTTGGGAAAGCGTAATGTGAAACTTACTTTCATGCCATCAATGTGTATGTCGTCGGCAAGCATGTCGCTTTCAATGATATTCTTTTTTGTTCCGGCGTACATCACTGTGGCCAATGTGTCTTTTATCAGTTTGGGATATAATGTCATGATGTTTTTGTTATTTCGTTATGCAAATGTAAGTATAAATTGGGTATGCGCCAAACAAAAGGCAGAAATCTGGTAATTGGCCTCTCCCCCCCAGCCCCTCTCCAATGGGAAAGGGGGAGTGGTATGCTTTGTTGTTATGGTGCAAATGTTCTTTTCGTATTCCTTGCTTACAGCCTGATGGGCACGCCAACCACCACTTCCGTAAAGTCGGCTTTGGTTTTATGAGCCTTTACGTTCACGCCAACCGTAAGCCCATTGAACCAAGGCAAGGCATAATGCAGGCCAATGCGTTCGTAATATGGCGTTTCGTTTATCTTAGCATTGGCTCCCATTCGGCGATAAAGGTAAACGCCGAGCGACATAGCCAGCGACAATCGCCCATAATGTGCCTCGTGTTTGGCTGCTAAGCCAAAGGAGAATGGCGAGTGACGGAGATTGTGGCCGGCTTGTTGGTCTAATTCTTCCACACGACGTGCGTATGTTCCATAAAACGCATCAACGCCCACGCCCGATGACCAACGGCGCGCATAGCGCCACATCAAATCTGCCTGTAACGAATAGGCGGCGTAGATGCGAAAGCGTTCTGTGCGATAGTCGGGATGCCCAGGTGGCGTTCCAAACTGCGTTAACAGCCAGTCTTCGAGCAACGTTTTCGCCCCCACGCCTGCCGCGAAGTTGAGGTACATACCCCGTTCGAATGGTTTTTTGCTGCGTGTTTGTGCTGTGCGCAACGTTTGTTCGTAGTAAGGCGTGTACAACAAAGCCAGGGATGCGCCTAAGGTATTGCTGCCTTTATTGGGGCGATAAAGGGCACCATTACTGTGGTGTACAAACTCTAACGATGCTCGTAACCCCCATTTTGGGGCGAAATGAAAGGTCTGATGCAGACCTGCGGCAAAGTAGATGGAGGCATGCGACCCGATAAACTCGTTGTCGATGGCGTTCTCCTTATTATATATAGACGATGAAAAGCCTACGCCGCCACTGAGCGAATAGGCCGTTTCCCATGTTCGCGAACGATGAAGAGGACGATAAAAGGTGGTGTAGAGCGAGAGTGTATTGCCCAAAGGCGACTCGTAGGGCACGGGAACAAGCAGCCCCCAATCGGCATCGGCCTCGCGATGTAGCCTTACTGCATTGTTAAATGTGTAGCGTAAGCCAAAGGCGAAGGTGGGATTGCCATAGTCGACGGCAAAGAAGTCGCTGTCTTTGGGTAGCGGAGCGCGCAACAATTCGAGGGCAACAGAAAGGTTGTCGCCCCGTTTAAGCCATTTCTTCACATATTGGTCGGCTGCCACCACATTTCCTTTCATGGCTGAAAGGCTCACGCCCCATCGCGAAACGCTATCCGTTTGTTGGGCAAAGGCCACGGTGCCGAACCACGCCAACGCGCACAAGACCAGGCAGCGGCACCTCGTCCATAGGCAAGTGTCGCTTGTTTCTCGCTTTTCGTCGTTTATGCAAGGCATCGCCATCGTCCTAGTTAAGCACTTCATGTGCTATATCTTCGACTGGTATCTCTTCGTTCCCGCGTGTTACGTCGCCGTTCTTCGCTACAAGGTAGAAACCCTTATTCGGTGTCCACTCCATGCAAAACAGGTTGGTGGGACTGTCGTAGCCATAGTGCTTGATATGCCTTAGTACCCATTGGCGGGTCTTTCCGCAATGGTACAACGAGCTGTCTACAATGGCGCCGTTGTTCACAAGCAAGTACGAATCGGACACTTTTCCCATTTCCGACACCGTTATGGCACCGTTAGTTTCAAAGCGAACATCGTCTACGTCGAACATCGAGAACACACCTTTTTGCCTGAGTAGCAAGCGGAACTGTTCCATTTCCAAGCTGTTGCGCTTAAATGCCTTGAAGTTGATAGCTCCACCTTTCACCAAATACACACTGTCTCCCTTGATAAGGCGTCGCAACACCTTGGAACGCATGCAGAAACGGATAAAGAGATTGAACCCTGTCCACACGGCAAGGGCGAAGAGAATGTGCCAAACGCTCATGTCGGGGTTGTAAAGCACACCGCCGACTAGCGCTCCTATCACAAACGCGCTTACCGTATCGAGTGGCGTCAGCTGTGCCATCTGCGCCTTACCTGCAATGCGCAGGAAGACCAAAATACCTATCATGCCCGTTATCAGCTTGACTGCAATTTCGAAATACTGCATACTTGTTACCGTTTATGTTGTGATTTTTGTTTGCAAAGATAGAAAAATGTGCGCAAACATTCATCGTTGTTGGCGTTAAAAACGATGAGTGGTTGTATAATGGTTTGCGTTCTTGTGTTCTTCCTTTTGCCAACCAACTGTGCGGTAATGGGCGCAAGTGCCGTTGCTTACTTCTTTAGTTTTGTTCAGAAAGAAAGCGATTTCCTTTCGTTCATGTAGGGACATAATTCGTATACATTCGTGCGCTTGGCAGCTGGCCTCCTCATAAACTCACGCGCTATTTAGCAGACTGCTCTGAATTGAAGGCATTTAAAAGATTGATTCTGCATAAAATTATTTTCTTTTTTGCACCAGAATAACCCAGTATATACAGATTTTCACCATGTAACATACAGTAGGTTGGCGCAGTGGTGAAAGTTTCAGGGTCAATATCATTTGTAAGCACAGGCAAGGGAATGACATCATACATGTCGTTTAGATGATAATTGATGTCGTAATGCTTTGCTACCTTTCCGTCTTTATCGGCAAAAGCAAGCGTCCAACTGGCTTTCTCCGAATTGCCGAACAATCCCCAAAAGATGTTATAGCCGTTCCATGTGCCTTTGTAGTTGCCGTCAAAACCAGGGAACACCAGTTTTGCAGAAGGATATAAATAGCTGTCCAATATCTTTTTGCATTCGGAACTGTTGCACAATGCATTGTCTTTGTTTTCAATGTCTTCCTTTTTTATCAATCTACCCGAGTCATTAAAGTATATTGCTTTATAATTGGCATTAAGTGGCTGGCCTATCCTTTGGATTAATACAAACCCAAACTCCCGCATTGCTCCTTCGCACGGCTTGAGTTTGCCAACGTTCAGCTTTACTTTATTAACAGGTTCTTGCCCGCTTTTGTGCATGCGGTACAAAGTTAGGTTTTGATCATTCACCAAGTACACGCTGTCTTTTTCTACTTTAAACATCGATAGCTTTGTTGGCAGCTCATCTATTACTCTTTCGTACATTTTCTTTGTTCCTTTAAAACAAACAACGCTTAGCGGTTTGCCTCCCGCAAAGTAGAAAACATCATTATCCGCAACAGAAAAGCCAGACATGAACAACAAATTCCTTGATTGAACGTAACGACATGCAATTCCATGCTTGCCATTAATGTCGTACTCCCAATGTTTTACCACATTCTCTTGTGCATAACCAACAGAAAATATGGTTAGCAATAACAATAAACCAACATACTTTTTCATAAATAACGATTGCTTTGATGTATAATTCAGATAAACTTTCTTGGCTTAGGGATGTTTCAAAAAGTCGTCTTTAATGGCTTTCTTTGTTGTCTCTGAGCGGGTTCTGCTTGCTTATTTGGCGGACATGGTGGGGCTAAGCCACAGAAAAGCGGGCATACGCTGCTTGGTAAAAGCAGAAAATAACAAAGCGTTGCTCTGCCAAACAACATAGGAACCTAGTGCGAAGTTATAAAAACTAGCCTTAGTTTAATGCGTTGTAACATCTTTTCTCCCGATTACCCCTTGAAGGATGGGCATAATAGCTGTTACTTGCATTTGTTGGATGGCAGTGTGTCCTTACTTTATCCTCGTTGCTGCGTTGGCTGGGTAGATGCTCCTCATCATGTACGAAGTGTTTGGCAAAGGTACAATAATTCCTTGAATTATAATTCGTTTGAGGTTACATTTTGCGGAAGTGTTGGTAGGTGCGTGTGCAATAAAGCCTTTCTTTTTTAGCGATTTGCCTTGTGAGAAATGTTGCAATATTGAAAGAACCGTCGCAAGGAATGGCTCACACGGATGTAACGTAGGGCAAGTTGGGCAGCAACAACGTGGTTGCCAACATGATTTTCTTGCAGGGCTGGGTAAGATGGGCGGCAAAAGTAAAGGCGTTTTCTCGTTGTATGACCTCGTAAAGATGCAA
>NZ_GG740072.1:1661130-1683289 GCF_000162415.1 Prevotella sp. oral taxon 317 str. F0108
AGATGCAACTGTAAACGTTAAATAACTATAATTCAAATGCCGTTTGGTGCAAGATTTACCGAAAAGCTTGATTAATAAGGGCAAGTGTAGTAAAACATTTAATTAGAGAATAGTAACTAATATCAAAACAAAAATGAAGAAACTAACATTAAGAAAAGAACTGACGATTGCACTTTCAGTCCTAGTATGTGCCTGTGGCAATGACAAAGACGGGGATTTGGGAACAAACACAGGGAATGGAACTTTCCCAACGGAGATTAACTCGTATGTAAATACCATGCCATCGGTAAAACAGATGGAACCTTTCTCGGAAAGAAAAGTGGGCGATGCCAAACCTGCATCCCTCGGATATGCCTTTGCTGATACAAGAGGAACCTCGGCCAAGGAATACTACGAACAAGCGAAAGAGTTTGAAGAACAACTGCTCTTCTCGGACGATAAGAACGTTTTCTATCCTGGTGCGCTGCTGCGGGCGAAGAGTGTTGTTGATGGAGAATACGATCCCATCGAGGCAGACCGCGCTCCAATCATGCTTTCTACCGACCTTCCTGGTAGTTCCGACCCCACTATCAAAATAGAAAACCCCTCGCTTTCGGGCGTAAGAAAGGGAATTAACGAACTGCTTAGCCGTAAATTCAACGCTCCGGCGGCTAACCTCACCTATTCTATCGAGGAGGTTTACGACAAAGCGCACCTTAAAATGGCTATGGGTGGCAACTACAAAGGTGCTGCCAACACCGTTGAGGCAAGTGCGGGTTTCAGCTTTGAGAAGGAAAAGAACCGCTTTTTGGTGAAAGTGCAGCAGGTGTTCTATGAATTGAGCATCGACTTGCCCAAGAATCCATCGGACTTCTTTGCCAAGGAGTTTGATTATAAGAAGGAGTTTGGCAAAGAAAAGCCCCTGTTCGTCTCTTCCATCAAATATGGTCGCATCTTGCTTTTGGGCATCGAGACAAATATGACGAAGAAAGAGGCAGAGGCTAAGCTGCAAGCATCTGTGCTGGGCGGAAAGATTGGCGCCAATGCAGAGGCTGCCTACAACGACTTGCTTAAAGAATCTACCATCAAGGGACGTGTTTTGGGTGGCGATGCCAAACTGGGTTCGTTGGCCGCCATCAGCTTGGAGGACGTGAAGAAGTTCATCAGCGAAGGCGCTCGACTGAGTACTGAAAACCCTGGCGCACCAATTGCTTACAAATTAAAGGAACTTGGAACGAACCGCACATTTAAAACGGTAATCTATTCTAAGTACACCAAGAACGATCCCTACGCTGGCGAGTTCTCGAGTGTCGGTTTCGAACTTGTTGTTCAAGATGATTTGAAGTCGTTAGCAGGCAAAAAACTCAATGCAGGCAGGGGTTATGTGCAGTTTGGTACCGACCCTAAGCAACAAGCAGAGTTTCATTTCGACTATTGGAGTAGGTATGCACATTACAATATTCCTAGCTATAAAAGTGGTGAAAAGATTTTTGTGGTGTTCAAAAGAGAAAGGGAAAACGATGGATTTAAGAAAGAATATACCTTTGAAGTTCCCTTGTTCGAGACGCTGGTAAGAGAAGGTAAGAGACTGGGCCATGGAGAAATTAAGAAACTTTACGATACAGAGAAGAACCCTTTGAAGTTGCGCGACACGCAAGGAGAGGTAACAATGACCTTTGGTATAGAGAAATTGAAGTTTCATAAGTAATTTTATGTTTGTATTAGGCTGCCGATAAGGTGTCGGCAGCCTACAAAGAGCAGAATGAAAGACGATAAAACCAACGGCATAGGGTATGAGGAAACCTCACCTTTGCCAATGGTTAGGCATTCGGTTGCCGTTTCTCTTTAAGAAAGAACCCTGCATCATGCGGGGTTCTTTTCTTTTTACATTCTTGTTTTTGATAGTTTCTTTTAAACTTTATCGTGTTTGAAAATAGGGGTAAAGGCTACGAGTTTTGCGGTGTAGCCCAAACGTTTGTTTCCCTATTCGTCCACGAAAGACACTGAGCCAATAGCATTTCAAACGCCAAAGGTTATGTCGTAGGGAGCACTATTGGCGGTTCTCCAAACCTTTTCACCCACGCGCGGAAACGCTCTAGTCCATCTTCGCCAAACTTGGCGAGGCTCTTTTCGGCCTGTTCCACCGTTTTTTGGCGGTCGAGTTTGGTCTTGCTGAAAAACTTATCGGCATAGCAAATCAGCTGTTCTTCGAGCGTTTCGGGCAAGAAATCTTGTAAGGGAAGGGGCAAATGTTGCGTTTCGATGGCCTCGCGAGTGATGCCTGCGCCCGTATGCCGTTCGCAAACGCGGGCATGGCGCGGCATTCCTTCGGCTCGCAGCATCTCTGCGCCTTGTCGTCCGTGGGCGATATAAGGTTCCGTTCCACAGCAATGGATTGACGGAGCATCGCAACGCACAATGCCGATGTCGTGCAACATGGCCGCCTCTTCAACAAATTGGAGGTCGAGGCACTGTTCGGGCAGCCGTTTAGCCAAGGCCAAAGCCAAGTCGGCCACACTTCGGCTGTGGGTTATTAGGATGTGTCGCAGCTCGTTGTCGTGCGGATAATATTTGTCGATAACAGCTTGATAACCTGTTTGCATATTCTGTTTCGGTCTTAAATTTCTTTTTAAACGCGCGCTGTCCATATATATTGTACGCGCGCATTAAAATCAAGTGTAACTCCATAAAACGCGTGCTTAACCACTTTTTTGCGCCAAACAATTTGGGTTATTGGCGATAATTCTCTAAATTTGTGCATTAAAACAATTAAGAACTAAGTATTATGATAGACGTAAAGGAAGCATTGCAAGATGCGCAAGACCGCATGGAGATGGCGGCGATGTATCTTGAAGAGCAATTGTCGCGCGTTCGTGCAGGTAGAGCAAACGTGGCAATACTCGATGGTGTGCGTGTTGAATCGTACGGCATGACCGTTCCACTGAACCAAGTGGCCAACGTTTCGGCACCCGATGCGCGTACCATCGCCATCAAACCTTTTGATAAAAAGGCCATCCGCGATATTGAAAAGGCCATCATGGACAGCGATGTGGGCATCACGCCAGAGAACAACGGCGAGGTAATTCGCCTAGGAATACCGCAGCCTACCGAAGAGCGGCGCAGGGAATTGACCAAACAATGCAACAAGATTGGCGAGAAATCCAAGATTGAAGTGCGCAACGTGCGTGCCGAAATAAAGGATAAACTGAAGAAGGCCATCAAGGACGGACTGTCTGAAGACAACGAAAAAGACGCCGAAGAGAAACTCCAAAAGCTACACGACAAGTTCATTAAGAAGATTGACGAACTGCTTGAAGCGAAGAATAAGGAGATAATGACGGTTTAAAACACCGCGCCAAAGGCACAACATGCAAGGACTGGTAATAAAGAATACGGGCAGTTGGTACACGGTGAAAACCGACGACGGCCGAATTGTAGACAGCAAGATAAAGGGCAGTTTCAGGCTTAAAGGCATACGCAGCACATCGCCTGTGGCTGTGGGCGACCGCGTGCAGCTTGTAACCAACCAAGAGGGAACGGCCTTTATCTCGGCTATCCACGACCGTAAGAACTACATTATACGCAAGTCGTCGAACCTTTCAAAACAAAGTCACATCCTTGCCGCGAACATCGACCAGGCTTTGCTCATCGTAACCGTTAACCGGCCACAGACTTCCACGACCTTTATCGACCGCTTTTTGGCCTCGGCCGAGGCCTATCGAATACCAGTTGTGTTGGTTTTTAACAAGACTGACCTGCTCGACGACGACGAAATGCGCTACCAACAGATGGTGATGAACCTCTACGAGACGGTTGGTTACCACTGTTTGGCCATTTCGGCCGAGACGGGAGCAGGTGTAGACGAGGTGCGGGCCTTGCTTAAAGGCCGCATTTCGCTTTTAAGTGGCAACAGTGGGGTGGGGAAGTCCACCCTAATTAACCGCCTTTTACCCACAGCGAACCTGCGAACAGCCGAGATTTCGAACGCCCACAACGCAGGAATGCACACCACCACGTTCAGCGAAATGTTGGAGTTGCCTGAGGGTGGATGGGTAATCGACACGCCGGGCATCAAAGGTTTCGGCACGTTCGACATCGAACGCAACGAACTAAGCAGCTATTTTAAGGAGATATTCGAGTTTTCAAAAGGTTGTCGTTTTAACAACTGCACGCATACGCACGAGCCTGGTTGCGCTGTGTTGCAGGCCTTAAACGACCATTACATCGCCCAAAGCCGCTACCAATCGTACCTTAGCATGCTTGATGATAAGGACGAAAGCAAGTATAGGGAGGCGTATTAAAGCCTCACCCCCAGCCCCTCCTTGACAGAGAAAAAGCCTCACCCCCAGCCCCTCTCCAAGGGGAGAGGGGAGTGATATGCCTTGCTGTTTCAGCACTTGTATGGTTACAGGCTCATTAAATTAAAGGCTCTTAACCTCACGAACCTTAGTTCTCTTAACCGCACGTGTCCTAGTTCTCATACCCTCACGAACTCTAGTTCTCATAACTTCACGAACCTTAGTCCTCATAACCTCACGAACCCAAGTTCTCTTAACCGCACATCCTCGCGAACTTAAAAGGCTTTCGGTGCAAAAACACACGAACTTACAAACTCACAAGCTTATAAACTCACCATGCTATTTCTGCCGAGCCAAAGCAGCGATGGTGTTCTTTATCGTATATAACGCAGAACTGGCCAGGCGCAACGCCTTGCATGGGTTCTTCCGCATGAACGATATAGCCCCCATCGGGTAGCGGTTCTAGTTGTGCGCGATGATATTCGGGCGTGTGCCTAATCTTAAATGTAACGTCAAGACCATCGAGTGGAGCCGTCAGCTGGTGCAAGTGGTGCACCTTAAAGTCTTTCTTATAAGCCGTGGCAGGTTCGTAACCCTTACTTACGAACAGCACATTGCGTTCCACATCCTTTTTAACCGCATACCACGGACCACCGCCAAAGCCCAGTCCGTGACGCTGACCAATGGTGTGAAACCACAGTCCGCGGTGCATGCCGATCTTCTTTTCCGTTTCCAGTTCCAACACTTCGCCAGGTTTTTCGCCAAGAAAGCGGCGGATGTACTCATTGTAGTTAATCTTGCCAAGAAAACAAATGCCTTGGCTGTCTTTACGTTTGGCATTGATAAGATGTTCGCGTTCGGCAATCTCTCTTACCTCGCCCTTTTGATAGTGACCAATGGGGAAGAGGGCTTTTCGCAGTTGCCAATCGTATATTTGTGCAAGGAAATCGGTTTGGTCTTTCACTGGGTCGGGACTGGTAACCAGCCATTTCTTACCGTCAATCCATTCCGTTTGGGCATAATGTCCCGTTGCGATGAGGTCGTATTCGTGTCCGCGTTTCTCATGAAATGCGCCAAACTTAATCAGTCTGTTGCACATTACGTCGGGATTGGGTGTAAATCCCGCCTTCACTTTGTCCATGGTGTAGCGTGTAACTTGCTCCCAATACTCCTTATGGCAGTCAACCACCTCCAATTTGCACCCGAAACGTTTGGCCACAGCCGTAGCCATCTCCAAGTCTTCTTCGGATGCGCAATCCCATTCCTCCGTTTCTTCGGGGCCAATTTTGATGTAAAAGCAATCGGGGTGCAGTCCAAGTCGGTTAAACTCGTACACCACCACCGAACTGTCTACCCCTCCCGAGAGTAGCACGGCAATCTTTTTTCCCTGCAATTCGTCGATATTCATGGTTGCAAAGATAGCTAAAAAATGGCGTATTGCCAGCCTTCGGGTGTATGTTTAACGCAGTTTTGCCTGCTCACAAGTACCCTAACGAGGGGCTGCATTGGGAAAACATATACGAAGTGCAGCACAAATCAACTCCCTAACTTATAAACTCTAAAACCCAGCAGCTCCCGAATATATCACCCCATCAACTCAAAAACTTATCAACTCACAACCTCACAAGCTCACAACCTTATCAACTCATCACCTCAAACACACACCAACTCAAACACACGCCAACTCAAACACTCACGAAACTCATCAACTCACAACCTCAAACACATCAACTCACAACCTTAAAGTCTTAGATTTTATTTTACAATCCTGCTCTAAATTTTTCTCCGTTCTAGCGAGAATATAGGTTAAAAAGTGGTCAAATTGCCACTATTTCTAGTCTTCTACGTCTATTGTTTTGTCTAGATTAAAGAAAAGAACCTGCATTTTGCACCATTTTGCCTTTCTAGTTTGGTTGCCAGCTCATTATTTTTTACGCCCAATAACTCACTTTTTAGCCCCTAAATCCCACTTTTTAACGGCAATTTTGCCCTATTTAGCCATGTTTTTGACGGATTTAAAAGGTTTTGTTTATACCATTGCTGTGTATATTTATGCTTTTCGTATTGCATTTAGCAGCATTTTGCACTGCGTTTAGCACCAAAATACACTGCGTTTAGCACCAAAATACACTGCGTTTTGCACCAAAATACACTGCGTTTTGCACCAAAACGCCTTGCGTTTAGCATCAAAACGTACGGTGTTTAGCACCAAAACGCACCACATTTAGCAGCAAACGGCCTTAAATGTGGTGTAGATGGCGGTTGCTTTAAATAAAAATTCATTTTGTTGCATTCACAGACTACCCCCTTTTTACATCAAAACAAACCTTCGCGAGAATCGATTTTTTGCGGCAAGATGAGCGGTTGGCCGACAGAAAGGGCACTTTTAGTGTTAAATTTCTTGCTGAAAAGATTACAGTGATTGGCGAGTTAACGAGTGGACAGGTGAACAAGTTGACGAGTTAACCAGTTGACAAGTTAACGAGTGGATAGGTGAATGAGTTAATTGTTCTTTTTTCGTTCCCCTAAAAGTGCGTTTTCTCGCCATGACAATGTTCGAGCAAGCTCGACGTTGTTCATTTGGCTTGACGAAAACGTTGTTACAAGTTTGCTTACGATGCACCCTATGGCTTTCCATATCTAATTTTGTTTGGTTATAAGATGGTAATAGAATTTGTGCAAACTACCGCAAAACGGTTGGTCCGTTTTGCGGTAGTTTGCACCATGTATCCCTCTGTAGGGCATGTCCATTAAAGAAAGCCGCTGTATAGAATGTAGGGACTAGCCCTTAACATCGTTGTACTTATCGCTCCGCGCAAACTGCACGGTGACAAAAGAACATACGTCTTTTATCTTCTTGTTGTTCTTACGGGCATAATCGGCAGCGGCATCAAGCAGTATTTTGCCAATGCCCTTACCCTTATGTTCGGGCGAAACCACGGTGTGCACGATGGCAAAGTGGTCGGCATCCACCCATTCGTAGCTGATGTAACCCAGTTTTTCTTCGCCTTCGAAGACCACAAACTCGCCGTTCTGCTCGTTGTTGGTGTGGTTGATTGTCATTGTTTCTATCCTCCTAAAAATTTATTGGCACCACGAAAGCATGCCGTAGTTGTTGTTTATTGTGCGCATACGCCCTATATATATATAAGGTGTAGCGGCATTAGTGCAAGCCTACCCCAGCTTGGGCGCAGGCTTATTCTCGATGGCGCGCAACACTTTAACGGCATCGCCAACCGTTGGCACGGCCGAAACATGCATCATTCGGCGGCCCTTTATCTCCTTCAAGTCGCAACGGCGTGGATTATTGGCGATGTAAGTCAGCACGTTGTCGAAAGCCTTCGACCGATAGTAAGCGCTGTTGGGGTTGCTAACAAACTGCATGAGCATGCGCCCTTGTTTAAGCATTATCTTCTCGCAGCCTAATCGTTTGCCTATTCGTCGCAAAGCCACCACTTGCATCAACTCTTCGCCCTGCGGTGGAACAGGACCGAACCTGTCCACAAGCCTACTGCGATAGGCATCCAATTCGTCGTCGCTCTCAATGTTGTCTAGTTCGCGATAAAGCAACATTCGTTCGCTGCTACCTGGCACGTAGTTGTCGGGGAAATACATTTCAAGGTCGCTTTCCAAGGCGCAATCTTCCACAAATTGGTCGCCTCCCACCTCTTCTCCTTGCTCAATACTCTCCGCATATAGGTCGGCAAACTCGTCATTACGCAGTTCGGTAACGGCTTGCGACAGAATTTTCTGGTACGTTTCGTAGCCCAAGTCTTCCATAAAGCCACTCTGTTCGGCTCCAAGCAGATTGCCTGCCCCACGAATATCAAGGTCTTGCATGGCGATGTTAAAGCCGCTGCCTAAGTCGGAGAACGTTTCGAGGGCCTCCAGTCGACGTCGGGCGTCGGGCGTTAAGGCCGAAAGGGGTGGTGCCAGCAGGTAACAGAAGGCCTTACGGTTGCTCCTGCCCACGCGTCCACGCATTTGATGCAGGTCGCTTAGTCCCACTTTGTGGGCATGGTTCACGATAATGGTGTTGGCATTGGATATGTCGATGCCGTTTTCGATAATCGAAGTGGAGAGCAACACATCGTATTCGTGGTTCATAAAGTCGATAAGCGCGTTCTCCAAGTCTTCTGGTTTCATCTGTCCATGCGCTATAACCACACGGCAATCGGGCACATGCTTGCGTATGATGTTGGCCAATTCGGGGAGATTTGCTATTCGGTCGTTCACAAAATACACCTGTCCGTTGCGGCTCATCTCGAAGTTTATGGCCTCGGCAACGAATGCGCCGTCGAATGTTGCTATCTCTGTGTGTATGGGATGGCGGTTTGGAGGTGGCGTTCGCATTACGCTCATGTCGCGCGCACCCATCAATGAAAACTGCAACGTGCGCGGAATGGGCGTGGCCGACATGGTGAGCGTGTCGACATTGGTTTTAAGTGTGCGCAGCTTTTCTTTGGTAGACACGCCGAACTTTTGCTCTTCGTCGATGATAAGCAGTCCCAAGTCGTGCCATTTTACGGTCTTTCCAATAAGCTTGTGCGTGCCAATGATGATGTCTATCTTGCCTGCGGCGAGGTCGTCTAGCACTTGTCGGGTTTGTTTTGCCGAACGAGCGCGCGACAAATAGTCGACCCTTACGGGCAAATTCTCTAATCGTTTGCTGAAAGTCTTGAAATGTTGGAAGGCCAAAACCGTTGTTGGCACCATCACGGCCACCTGTTTAGAGTCGCATGCGGCCTTAAACGCGGCGCGTATGGCCACTTCGGTTTTGCCAAAACCCACATCGCCGCACACCAGGCGGTCCATTGGGCGGGCGCGTTCCATGTCGGCCTTCACCTCGGTTGTGGCTTTTAGCTGGTCGGGCGTGTCTTCGTAAAGGAAACTTGCTTCCAGTTCGTGCTGCATAAACGAGTCGTGACTGAAAGCAAACCCGCGTTCGGTGCGCCGCTTGGCATAAAGCTTTATCAAATCGCGGGCAATATCCTTGATACGTTTCTTGGTTTTTTCTTTCAAACGTTCCCAAGCTCCCGTTCCTAGTGTAGAGAGCCTTGGCTGTTCGGTGGCCGTACCTTTACGATAGCGCGAAATCTTGTATAACGAATGGATGGAAACGTCTACCTTATCGTTGTTTTGGTAAACGATGCGTATCATCTCTTGATACGAGTTGCCTGTGGGCACGCGAACTAACCCGCCAAACTTGCCAATACCGAAGTCTACATGCACGATGAAGTCGCCCGGTTCCATCTCTTGTAACTCTTTCATTGTTAACGCTAGCTTGCCAGCACGCGCACGTTCGCTTTTGAGATTGTATTTGTGGAAACGATCGAATATCTGGTGATCGGTGAAAAAGCAGATGCGAAGGTCGTTATCCACATATCCTGCATGCAAAGTAAAGTCGCCTGCCGACTCCATTTTTAGTGGTGCAGCCGACTTTTGCTCGGCTGTAAGGATGTCGCGAAGGCGTTCTTGTTGTTTCTTACTGTCGGCCAAAAGCACCAATCGGTAGCCTTGCAGCTGATAGTCTTCGAGTGTTTGGCGCAGCAAGTCGAAGTTTTTATGAAACAGGGGCTGTGCCGAAAAGTGGAAAGCAATGGTGGCTTGAACCTCGTCTGACGGCTTACTACCAATGTAAATGTGCCTAAATGCGGCGGCATCGTGGGCAAATTGGCTAGCGGTGAGCAGCTGCAACTCTTTTTGCATGGCGGCCCGTATCTGCTGTTGTTCCACCTCGGTGGCACCATCTAGCTGCGCCTCCAATGCTTGATGGGCAAAGCCCTCATCGTAAATGCGCGCTATTGTGTCGCGAACGTAGCCGAAATCTTTCATCACGAGCAGGGCATCGGGAGGCAAAAGCGTTAGGAACGACACCTTTTCGTTGGACTGCCGCGCTAGTTCGGGTACAATTTCAACGGCTTGCCGTTTGTCTTTCGACAGCTGATTTTCTACATCAAAGGTGCGAATGGTGTCGATTTCGTCGCCAAAAAAGTCGATGCGGAAAGGCAATTCGTGGCTGTATGAGTAGATGTCTACAATGCTACCGCGTACGGCGAACTGCCCAGGTTCGTACACATAGTCCACTTCGCGGAAGTCGAAAGCCCGCAAAGTCTTCACCATTTGCACGACATCTATGGTCTGTCCCACGCTTAACCGCAACGTACGTTCGTCTAACCGCTGCTTTGAAACAACCAATTCGCTCAAAGCATCGGGCGCACAAACCACGTAAGTGGCCCTTTCGGCAGCAAGTCGAGCCAACACTTCGGTGCGCAAAATCTCGTTGGCAGCATCGCGTTGTCCGTATTTTACGGCGCGTCTGTACGATGAAGGGAAGAACAAAACATCGTTCTGCCCCATCAGTTGCACCAAGTCTTGATAGAAATAGCCTGCCTCGTCAGCGTCTTGCAACACGAAAAGGGTGGTTTTAGGACGGCGTTGCGCCATGCCCGAAAAGAAAACAGGCGCAGTGGAGGCAACCATCCCTTGGAGAAAGATGCGGCTAATGGCTGCATCGGCAAGGAATTTGTCGAGTGCGGCAGCCTGCGGTTGTCCTGAATATATTTGTTGGAGGTTCATCGACATGTGAGGTTGTGCGTGTTTTGAGTTCCTAAGTTCTTGTGTTTATGAGTTTACGAGTTGCTTAACTTGTTAGTTAACGTTCTGCTGTTATACGATTGGTTTGAGGACTTAAAGGGCTAAGAACTGACGAACAAAGTAACTCGTAACCTTAGAACTCCATAAACGATAAGCTTATTATGCCATGAAAAGGAGTGGAAACCACAGGGGCTTTCCACTCCTTTCCATCCGCATACGAATTTGTTCATTGTGTAATTTTGGGATACTTTCGTGTCCATCCGTCGAGTCTTAACCGCATAACGCCGAAGAAAGCCTCGCCGAAAATGCCGCCACTCATCTTGCTTGTTCCCTCGCGGCGGTTGACAAATATCACCGGAACTTCTTTTATCTTGAAACCAATCTTGTAAGCGGTGTACTTCATTTCGATTTGGAAACCATATCCCTTGAAACGCACTTCATCGAGCGGGATGGTTTGAAGTACGCGCCGGCGATAACACTTAAAGCCGGCCGTGGTATCGTGCACTGTGAACCCTGTTACGAAACGCACATACTTCGATGCGAAGTAACTCATCAGCACGCGCCCAATGGGCCAATTCACAACGTTTACACCACTAACATAACGCGAACCAATGGCAACATCGTAGCCTTCGTCGTGGCATGCTGCGTATAGGCGAGGCAAGTCGGCAGGGTCGTGACTGAAGTCAGCATCCATTTCGAAGACATACTCGTAATCGTGTTGCAAAGCCCACTTGAAACCCGTGATGTAAGCCGTTCCCAACCCTAATTTGCCCTTACGTTCGAGCATAAACAGGCGGTCGGCAAACTCTTCGTCAATCAATCTGCGCACGATAGCCGCCGTTCCGTCGGGACTTCCGTCGTCGATAACAAGGATGTGGAAACATTTTTCGAGTGCAAAGACGGCCCGAATTATCTTCTCGATGTTCTCTTTTTCGTTGTATGTGGGGATGATAACGATGCTGTCGCTTGTGTTCATGCCGTGTAACTGTGTTGGTTCTACTTATGCAAAGGTAAGGCTATTTCTCAGAAGTGCAATGCCATACGTGCGTATTTTTGACTGATTGTGCGCGATTATTGGTCGGGATTGGCCTCAAATCCCTGATATTCGGGAACAAGCGACCCCATAATCACTCGGTAACTCTGTTCTTCTAAGAATTTCATATTGTCTGTTCCCTGTCCGATTGGCATTATCGGAGCGTGTATGGTGAGCCTCAATCGGTGCCAACGCGCCCATTTAAGGTCGCGTGTTCGTGGCATAACATCGAACGAGCCGTTGATGGTTACAGGCACGATGGGCAGCTGTAACTCGTCGGCCAGCATAAAAGCACCGCGCCTAAACACGCCCATGTGCCCCGTAAAGGTGCGTGCTCCTTCGGGAAAAATAACCAACGACATACCGTTATGCAAGGTTTGTCGGGCTTGGTCGATAGACTTCTTTATCTTTGCGGCACTTCGTTTGTCCACAAAAATATGGTGAGCCGCCTCGCATGCCTTACCTACGAGTGGTATTTTGCGCAGCGATTGTTTCATCATCCATTTGAAGTTGCGCCCTAAAAAGCCGTAAATCATAAAGATGTCGAACGCCCCTTGGTGGTTAGCAGCAAACACATACGACTGCCCACGCTGCAAATGTTCGCGTCCTTCTACCTTAATTGGCAGAAACAAGATGCGGATAATAAACCACGACCAACATTTTCCTGGGTAATAACCCCAGAAGTGTCCGTTACCAATGAGGCATCCCACGATGGTAACGAGGGCTGTTAGCACTGTGGCCAACACTATTAGGGGGATGGCCACAAACAATTGGTAGATGCGATAGAGAATTGTCATTGTTGTTTATTATTGACGAGAAACATTGCCTCACTCCCCAATT
The DNA here is from genome assembly GCF_000162415.1 of Prevotella sp. oral taxon 317 str. F0108. Lineage (NCBI taxonomy): Bacteria > Pseudomonadati > Bacteroidota > Bacteroidia > Bacteroidales > Prevotellaceae > Prevotella > Prevotella sp. oral taxon 317. The sequence goes on from NZ_GG740072.1 coordinate 1,673,878, forward strand.
CTTCTCCTAGTGGAGCAGGGAGTAAATGGCCTTGCTGATTGATTTTTTATAATCGTTCGCATTGATCAGTTTACGAGTTTACAAGAATATTTGCAACAAAGCATTGGCTTAAAAGGTGAAAGAGAGAAAAGGTGAAAGGGTGAAAAGATGGCTAACGCCCACAAAGATGCGTATGGCTTCTAAATATCCTCGTTTCTCTTGCGTGCCTAGTTTCCCTAGATCTCCTAGATTTCCTAGTTTCCTTAGGATTCTGGTTGACGAAACTCGCAAAGCATTTGGCTTAACTCCTTAACTCCTCAAAGCACTCCTTTTACTACTTCTCAGCCACATTACCGCGCCGCAAGGTGATGACCACAACTTCGGGTGGAACACCAAATCGGAAAGGAACAACACCGCCCAAGCCTGATGAAACGAAGAGTGAGCGTTGTCCTTGGGTATATAATCCCTTGTCTTGCTTAAAGCTAATGCTAGTGGGACGAAGTCCGAAAAGACTTATTTGACCGCCATGAGTATGCCCCGACAGGGTTAGCTGCACATGACTATGCGGCAAGATGTTGCGTTCCCAGGCTGAAGGGTCGTGTTGTAGCATCACAACGAAAGTGCCTTTGCCCACACCTTTAAGTGCTTTGGACAAGTCGGCACGCGAAGGGAACGGCGGTCTACCATCGTTTTCGGTCCCCGCAATCACGATGGAGTCGGCTCTGCGGCGCACTACACGATGCTCGTTAAGCAGCAAATCCCATCCAAACTGCCGCTGGCGCGCAACCATTTCGCGCTCGTTAGCAACCTTTATGGCCTCAGGGCCATTGAAATACATGCTGTAATCGTGGTTGCCCAATACAGAAAACATGCCATCGCGGGCGTTCAGGCGACTTAATTGCTCGCGAAAAGGATAGAGTTCTGCGGGTTGTACGTTCTGTAAATCGCCCGTAAACACGATAGCATCGGCGTGTTGGGCCATGATTGTATCGACTGCTCGCTCCAAAAAGTGGGCGCGACTGCCTACGAAACTGCCCACATGAGCATCGGTAAACTGCACAATACGGTAGCCATCGAAGGTCTCAGGCAGGTCGGGCGAATAAATTTCCACGTGGTTTACGTTCAGTTTGTTGGCTCCGAAAAGCCATCCGTAAGCCAAAACATAGATGCAGAACAGCGCCAAGAGGTAGCCAACGGCCTTTCCCCAGTTGGTGGTTGAGTGGCGTAAGCGTGCAAACACGCGCCCAACAACGGCACAACTCACATAAACAAACTTGGGAACGACCAACAATCCCAAACAAATGAGGTAGACGTTGAGCATCTCTACACTGTCGGGGACGAAGTTTTTGGAACCCGCCATCACAATGGTAAACACCACCATGCCTAGGCTAAGTACCCATCTAAGTACGCGCAAAGGCCATTTTGCCTTGCGTTTGCTTTTCCAATTGCGCCGTTCGATGTAGAGATCGGGCAAGAGGATGGCTAACAATAGAGGTATAAGTATTCTTGAAATCACTTGCTAAATGTTGTGTTATTACGCCCTTGTTGCACTTATTGCACAAACTTTTTAATCATGTATAGCGGCACACCGCGTCGCTTTGCGTAGTCGGCTAGCTGGTCTTCGCCAATCTTTCCCAGGTCGAAATACTTCGATTGAGGATGCGCGAACATCAAACCCGACACGCTAGCATGGGGTTGCATCATGCCTGTGGGCGTGAGATGTATGCCAATAGAGCCCATGTTGATAAGCTCGTTGAGCAGGAAATTGACGCTAGTATCGGGCAACGAGGGGTAGCCAATGGCCGGACGAATGCCTTGATAAGGCTCTTTAAGCAACTCTTGCGGCTCGAAATGCTCATCAGGAGCATAGCCCCAATAGTGTTTTCTCACTTCTTCGTGCATGCGTTCGGCTGTTGCCTCGGCTAGTCTTTCGCCCAAAACCTTGGCCATCATCTGCTTGTAGTCGTCGTTTTTGTAGTCGTATTCAATGCCTGCATCCACCGTCGTGGCGAATGCTCCCACCTTATCTTTAATGCCACTTGATAGCGGACGCACAAAGTCCGCAAGGCAAAGATTAGGTGCGCCCGTGCTTTTGGGTTTCTGTTGGCGTAGCAGAGGCAGGCGCTTGTCGCCCAAAAGAAGGTCGTCGCCGTCGCTATTGGCATCGAAAAGTTCGAATACGGCATGCGTACTGTATCGCGTTTCCATTGCGTCGAGCATCTCTTCGGCGTCTTTTCGCAGCTTCTCTTTCTCGTCGGTTGGCTTTCCACTCATGCCCCATGTGTGGAAAAAGTACAGCCAACTGATGTAGGGACGTATGTCGTGGACTTTATATTTTAGTATCATTCTGTTCTTTTGAGGGGTTCTTTTTGAGGAGTTAAGGAGTTCTTTTTGAGGAGTTAAGGAGTTAAGGAGTTATGGAGTTAAGCCAAATGCTTTTAAACTTTGAGGAGTTAAGGAGTGAAGCCAAATGTTTAGGTGGTGTTAGGCTAATAGGATAATTCTGACCAGTCTGACTTGTCCGAAAGCTAGAAAGAACTAGAAACCTAGAAACCGCTAGACACCTTTAAAGGCGCTAGCCATCTTTTCACCCTTTCACCTTTTCACTCTTTCACCCTTTCACCTTTCCTTTCTTTTCACCATTATCAATGGCAGAAAGCCACCTCTTCGCCACGATATTGTGCATCGAACGTGCCGTCTTCATCGAGCAATAAGTGTCCGTTGCAGATGGTTTGCACCACTCGCCAACGGAACTTTTCGCCCTCCATCGGACTCCATTGGCACTTACTTTGCACACAATCCTTCGTCACTGTCCACGGTTCGCCACGGCGTACGATGGTTAAGTCGGCCTTATAGCCGGGCTTAATAAAGCCTCGTTTGCTAACAGCGAACAAGCGTGCAGGCGCATGGCACATCAGTTCAACCATCCTTTCTATCGTAAGCACGCCCTTTTCGCAAAGTTCGAGCATGGCAGGCAGCGAGAATTGCACCATCGGCATGCCCGATGCAGCCTTCGCACAGCCGCCAATCTTGTCCGAAACGAGATGTGGAGCGTGGTCGGTTGCAACCACCGAGATGCGCCCATCGGTCAAAGCCGCACGCAAAGCATCGCGGTCGGCAATGGTCTTTACGGCTGGGTTGCATTTGATTTGTGTGCCACGAGTGCGATAATCGGCATCGCAGAACCACAAATGAGCAATTACCGCCTCGGCCGTGATACGCGGATTATGGCCGAAGAGCGACAGTTCGCGTGCTGTTGTGAGGTGTGCCACGTGCAGTTGCGCCCCGTATTTGGTGGCCAACTCCACAGCTAAGGCCGACGAATGGTAGCAAGCCTCGGCACTCCTTATTGCAGGATGGTGCTCCACGCCTGGGTCGTCGCCATACAATCGCTTAGCCTCGGCCATATTTTGGTTTATGAGTTGCGTATCTTCGCAATGCGTCATGATGGGCAAAGGTGCGTTTTCAAAGATGTTTTCAAGCGTTTCGAGCCTGTCAACAAGCATGTTTCCTGTGCTAGCACCCATAAAAAGCTTAATGCCCGGCACGCGTTTGGTGTCTAAACGCTCAAAAAGATGGGCGTTTTGGTTGGTGGCTCCAAAGAAAAAGCTATAATTAACGTGGCTCTTGCCCTGCGCAAGTTTCAGTTTTTGGTTCAGTGCGTCGAGCGTTGTGGTTTGCGGAAGGGTGTTAGGCATCTCGAAAAACGTGGTCACACCACCATATGCGGCAGCGCGACTCTCGCTTTCGAGGTCGGCTTTGGCCGTTAAACCCGGTTCGCGAAAGTGCACATGGTCGTCTATCACGCCGGGCATAACCACACAACCCTCGGCATTCAGCCGCAGGTCGAAGTGTCCTTCGGGCACGGCCTCGCCTTCGGTTACGCTTGCTATCAGGTCGTTTTCAAGGGTTAGGCAGCCTTTAAAGCTCCGCCCCTCGTTCACAATCGTTGCGCCGTAAATAAGGGTTTTCATTCTTTTGTGGGCTGGGCCAAGTCGTTTGGCGTGGGTGCAGGCGCAGCTTGCGGCGTAACAGCTGGCGCAGGCATGGGCACGTCTTTCATTCCGTTCATTATCTGTTGGTTTTCTTGCGCCTTAGCGTAATAGTCCTTCACATAAGCATCGTTCTTAAACTTATCGGTGGCTTTGCTCATGATGTCTTCTATCCAAGGGGTAAGTTCGGGATAGTCGTACCCGATAGTAACCATGAAAAACACGCCCGGACCTAACACGTTGTCGAAGTTTTCGCACACGAACGATGTGATAAGCTTGTCTTCAAGCCCCGACAAACGTTCGGCCTCGCTGTTCAAACGGGCGTTCACTACGTCCATATTGCTGCCGTTCATAATGGCTTGGTCGTGCTTATGCACCAATTCTTGTTCTTGGTTTTTCAGCTGGTTGTACTTATTAAAGAACTTAAACAGCTTGTCGTTAAGGGGCGTTCCCGACACGTTTTGCTGTGCATCGTCTAGTTTTACGATGATGTCGCCGCTTTCAAGCACCAAGGGCAACACACTTTCTTCGTCCATAAAGATATTGGCGATGCGTACAGAGTCTAACGATCCAGAGAATCCGAACTTGCCGTGCACAACGTCGCACGAGTCTAACTTTTTAAATTCGTTGTCTTTCAGTACTTTCAGGTATAACTTTCGGCCATCGAGGGTAGATATGTTTGAAGTACCTTCGATATTGTAGCTGCTACCGCACGAGGTGAGCAACGCCAACGCGAACAATGTATATAGAACTTTATTCATAAGTTGATTGTTTCTGTCTTGTCACACAAAGATAATACGCTTTTGCGGGCTATCGAATTATTTTCATGCTATTTAATCCAAACAAACCCCCTTTTAAGTATTTTTTAAGAAAAGTGTTAGTTGTTGAAAGCCTGCGCACCGCAGGCGCGTATATATAAAAGGTGTAGCCGCATGTCAGGGCCTATTGCCTTTTGTCTTTCTTCATTTCGTGGTCTATGCGGTGCATGGTGTATATTTCCAAAAGGGCTGCAATGAGCAAAAGCACCACCCACTTGTTGTACAAATAGTCTACATAAGCGATGGAACTGTCGAAAAGTGGACGGAAAAACATGTAGGCCGTGTCTATCATCAGTATGCCGGCGAGCATAAAGAAGATGTTGGCCACAGCTTGAATACGTTTCAAGCGGCGCACCACAAAGTCGGTTCCTTCGTAAGTTTGCATGGATTGCATGAGGCAAAACAGCGTTGCTCCCACGAGGTAGAGCCAACATACCGCCTGTTGTTGCCACATAAATGCAAAGCATCCCGCACCAATCACCATCAGCGCACCACCAACGGCGTAGAGGATGGATTGCAGTTTATTCAGTTGTTTCATCTTGTTGTTGTGTAGGTTTCTCGTCATCGCTCAGCACATAGATGTCTTCATCGTCGGCTTTCATAAAGTAGCGCTCACGCGCAATCTTCTCAATGGCCTTGGGGTCGCGTTTTAGTTGGCGAAGCCGTTCCGTGTCGGTGCTGTGGCGTTCGTTATATTCCTTTATTTGTTTTTTTAAGTCGCTTACCTGAATTTCGTACTCCAAACGGTGCATAAAGCTGTTATCGTCGAGAAAACCGACGATAAGCACGCCCACCACCACTACGATGAGGTAGCGATAATGGTTAAGCATTCTGCCCACTTCATTCCATTTGCTGTTCATTGGAGGCCTATTATCCGCTGCAAACTTACAACTTTTTTTTCAATCGCCATACACAACAAGCACACTTATTATGTAAATATTGCAAAAGTAAGTGTGTTTTAAGCCAAAGCACACGCTACATCTACGCTCTACGACTTTTTAGGACATGCCTTTAGATGGGCAAGCGATGCTGCACCATCAAAGCACAAAAAAGAGAGAAACAATAAAAAAGCATGAACCAAAAGAAAAGACAAAAATAATGCGTAACTTTGCACAACGGGGTACCAAACACCACACCCATACGGCGAGGGACAAGCCTCCCAACGCCAAACCCAACACATAAACGGAACACAATACAGCATTTATGGGAGAATATATCGTATCGGCGCGCAAATACCGACCCGTGTCTTTCGACTCGGTGGTGGGGCAATCGGCCCTTACCACCACGCTGAAAAACGCGGTTAAAAGCGGAAAGTTGGCGCACGCATACCTCTTTTGCGGTCCACGAGGGGTGGGTAAAACCACTTGCGCGCGCATTTTTGCCAAGGCCATTAACTGCCTTACGCCCACCGAAATGGGCGAGGCATGCAACCATTGCGAAAGCTGCCAGGCCTTTAACGACCAACGTTCGTACAACATCTTCGAGCTAGACGCGGCCAGCAACAACTCGGTTGAGAACATTAAGACGCTGATGGACCAAACGCGCATCCCTCCGCAGGTGGGAAAATATAAGGTTTTCATCATCGACGAGGTGCACATGCTTTCCACCGCAGCCTTTAATGCCTTCCTTAAAACACTGGAAGAACCGCCCGCACACGTCATTTTCATCTTGGCCACAACCGAGAAACACAAGATTTTGCCCACCATCCTGTCGCGTTGCCAAATTTACGACTTTGAACGGATGACCGTCCCTGGCATCATCGACCACCTTAAACGCGTGGCCGAGAACGAAGGAATTGCCTACGAAGAGGAGGCTTTGGCCGTAATTGCCGAGAAAGCAGACGGCGGAATGCGCGATGCGCTTTCCATCTTCGACCAAGCAGCTAGCTTTGCACAAGGCAACCTTACATACGACAGCGTTATTGCAGACCTTAACGTGCTGGATAGCGACAACTATTTCAGCATTATCGATTTGGCCGTGCAAAACAAGGTGAGCGACATCATGGTTTTGGTGAACGACATCATTGCCAAGGGCTTTGATGCGGGCAACCTTGTTAACGGATTGGCAACGCATGTGCGCAATGTGCTGATGGCAAAAGACGAAAGCACCCTGCCACTGCTGGAAGTTAGCGCACGCCAACGCGAACGCTTTAAGGAACAGGCGCAAAAATGCCCCACAAAGTTTCTTTATAAGGCCTTGCAGGTTATGAACCAATGCGACATTCACTATCGCGCAAGCAGCAACAAGCGCCTATTGGCCGAGCTTACGCTGATACAAGTGGCGCAAATAACGCAACCCGAAGACGAACCGGCCGCGGGGCGTAGCCCCAAGAGATTGAAATCCCTGTTCAGAAAACTTGCCACTCCCCAACCTAAACCGGCTCTACAGGTGGTCGGTGGGGACAAACCTTTGGTGCGCACAACCGTGGCAACGCGCACCGCAACGGCATTGGCCAACACCAACGAGGCGAAAACAACGCCCTATCCCACACAGCCTGCCGTTGAAACACCTAAGGCGAACGAGCCAGAAACAACGACACAACGAACGGCTATGCCCATCGGAAAGCTTAAATTGGGCAAGGTGGGCACGTCGTTTGCCGACCTTAAACGGGGTCCCGAAAAGGTTGGACAAGTTAAAGAAGACGAAATAACGAATAAAGAGGAGAACCATGTGTTCTCGCAAGAAGAGCTTGAACTGCAATGGATGGCGCTTTGTAACCGCATGCCGCAAGCCATGATTGCCATTGCAACGAGAATGAAGAACATGTCGCCGCGCATAACCCAATTTCCCAACATAGAAGTGCTGGCCGACAACGAGATTGTTTTGGAAGAGGTTAACAACATTAAGAAACGTATTGAGGGCGGATTGGCCAAGTATTTGCACAATGGGCAACTGCAACTTCACATCCGACTGGCCAAGGTTGAAGAGATGAAACGCATCCTTTCTAAAAAGGAAATATACGAAAACATGCTTAAAGCCAATCCCGCAATCGACAATCTGCGCGATGCGTTGGGGCTGGAATTGGCCTAAGCCCTAGCCATCGGCATCGCAAACGCGCCGTAACCAAACTTTCTTCTTACTGAAATCGGCTTGACTTTTAATGTTTCTAATAAGTTGAGAGGAGCTTATAATCTTTGTGCAGTAAAACCAAGATAAGTACCCTTATTCATATACAAAGTACTGCACAAAGATACGATACAATCTAAAATCTCGCCCCCTTTGTCTTTGGCAAAACGTGATTATGCCTCAAACCACGACCGAACGAAAAACATTCAATACCTTTCTCTACAAGTTGAAAACTAGCTGCCAATGGCGTGTCACTTCCACGTTTCCATGATATTGTCTCCATTGGCCGTGAGCAGCATGCCCTGCAACCGCTTGCCTTGGCAGTTGTAAACGTACGTGCTTTCCTTGGCCGTTGCCTATTTACGCGTATGCAGTACAACTATTTTGTCTAGTTTTCGGTAAGGAATTTAACATCATGAGTACCCTTTTCGTCCACCAATTGCCAACCTTGCCGAAAAAATCGATTCTCGCGAAGGTTGGTTTTGATGCAAAAAGAGGTTAGTTGTTAATGCCTGCAAAATGAATTTTTATTTAAAAGAAACGGCAATTGCACCAGTTATTGGGCTATTTGCAGCTAAATGTAGTGCATTTTGGTGCTAAACGCAGTGCAATATGCTGCTAAACGCAGTGCGTTTTGATGCTAAATGCAGTGCGTTTTGGTGCTAAATGCAAGGTAAAATGGTGCTAAATGCGGCACTAAATGCGACTAAATGCGAGCCAAAAAGCATAAAAACACACCGCAATGGTATAAATATAACCTCTTAGAGACATGAAATACATGGCTAAAAAGGGCAAAACAACCCCTAAAAAGTGGGATTTTGGGGGCTAAAAGCGGGTAATTGGCCATAAAAAATAATGAGCTGGCAAGCAAAATAGAAAGGCAATATGGTGCAAAATGCAGGTTCTTCTCTTGAATATTGACAAAAAGTAAGGTGTGAAAGACTAGAAATAGTAGCCATTTACCTACTTTTTAAGCCATTATTTCGCTAGAACGAAGTGAAAATTAGAGCCGTATTGTAAAAATAAAAATAATAATTTAACTTTTGGGGCGGATGCGTTTTTTACTGATGAGTATATGAGCTTGTGAAGCCGTGAGCGAATAAGTACAAAGTTCTAATCCTCAGGTTCTTATTTAATTCATATTCTAAAAATGCCACGCTTATGCTCATTCTTGCTTTTTAGTTCGCCCTTCACCATCCTTATGTTGAACCTACATGCCGATAAACACACGCCATATATCTATGGGGTCACACCCCAGTTTAAAGTTTATTCCATAGGCAGGTGCTAAAAATTACCTTTGCTGTATTTTTAGCTTTTAGCTGAGCAGATTTTGCTTACTTCTTGAAAGAGCATAGTGAACTATGCTTTCTGAAAGAGAAAGCAAAAGATGCCAGATAAAAGCAAAAAGACAGTGAAGAGTAATACAAGGAACATCAATTGAGCCTTTTCGGGGAATTTTTAGAACATGCCATAGGCAGGTGCTAAAAATTACCTTTGCTGTATTTTTTAGCTTTTAGCTGAGCAGATTTTGCTTACTTCTTGAAAGAGCATAGTGAA
>NZ_GG740072.1:1683441-1688411 GCF_000162415.1 Prevotella sp. oral taxon 317 str. F0108
GCGAAGAGCAATACAAGGAACATCAATTGAACCTTTGCGGGGAATTTTTAGAACATGCCTATATCAACGGCATACCTGCGGCCTGGCATTCGGCTCGCATTTCGTCGCTCCAAATGCTAGCTTGTATCTCGCCCACGTGTGCTTTCTGCAATAACACCATGCACAAGCGGCTTTGTCCGATACCACCGCCGATGCACAAAGGCAGTTTGCCCGACAACAACTGACGATGGAAATACAACTCTGCACGAGTCTGCTGCCCCATCATTTCTAACTGCCGCAATAAGGCATCTGCATTAACACGAATACCCATCGACGACAACTCAACCGAACGTCCCAACACGGGATACCATATCAATATGTCGCCATTTAGCCCCACGTGGCCGTCTTCTGCCAATGTCGACCAATCATCGTAGTCGGGTGCGCGGCCATCGTGCCGCTTGCCATCGCTCAATTTTCCGCCAATGCCAATGATAAACACCGCCCCATACTTCTCGCAAATGGCGTCTTCGCGCTCTTTCGGGGTGAGATGGGGGTACATTTGCAACAATTCTTCGCTGTGCACAAAGTGTATTTCGGGCGGCAAGAAAGGCTGTATGGCAGGATAGGTTTCGCAAGTGAGATACTCGGTGCGCAATATCGCCGCGTATATACGGCGCACGGTCTGTTTCAGAAAGCTGAGCGTGCGCTGTTCGGGCGTGATAACCATCTCCCAATCCCACTGGTCTACATACAACGAATGCAGGTTATCCAACTCTTCGTCGGCACGAATGGCGTTCATATCCGTGTAAATGCCGTAGCCAGGCTTTATCTTATATTCGGCCAATGTTAGGCGTTTCCACTTGGCCAACGAATGCACCACCTCGGCACGCGCGTCTCCCAAGTCCTTAATGGGGAACGTAACGGGGCGTTCGATGCCGTTAAGGTCGTCGTTAATGCCCAATCCTTGCATCACGAAAAGCGGTGCCGTAACTCGGCGCAAGCGCAGTTCGGTGGAGAGATTTTGCTGAAAAAAGTCCTTAATCACCTTTATAGCCTGTTCTGTTCTCACCTTATCTAGTAGGGCATGGTAATGTTCTGGCCGTATCAATGTGCTCATAGGTCGAAATGTTATTTTGCTGTACAAAGGTAGCAAAATAAACAATAAATGGGAAACAGGCTGGAATAAATGTAACAAAAATCTAGAAATTTAGATACAAAATTTCTACAAAACAAGCATGTAATCATGACGGGAGTTTCGTCATAATATCAAATCTGTACGGTTTGACGTACTGCAAATATTCATCTTATTATTTTATTATTTCTTCTGCCGCATGTGCCTTTGGAAATAAAAACCAAACCACCTATACTCGTACAAGGTTTCCCAATATAGTCGATGGCAAAGCCGTTTCACCTCATTTAGTTTTAAGGGAGTGTCCATAAGAATCTCTTCACGCAGACTCCGTTTCGATTCTGCCCTAGCATCCTTAATTTCTTCCATCGAATGAGAAGACAACAAATAGGCCCATGCTTTTCTAAAAAGACATAAATTTTCTGTTTCTAATTGCAAGACGTCTATGGTATGCTCGTATTTTTGGGAGCAAGTAATCAGTCCGTCTCTTTCATATATCATGTTTTCTTCCTTATAGAAGAAAATAGGAAATATCCTTTCTTTGCCTCGCACATTGTTGCAACAAGCATGAATATTATACAGACATTCATTGTCGGGGTCATCGGTTCTGTAAATGCCTCCACTACAAGAGAGAACAAGATTTTCGTAAGCACAAAAATGGGGATAGGGACGAGCATGTCGCAAACGCTGGGTTTTGTTATCAATAACCAATGCCCTAACATTTTTCCTTAAATGAGGCACATTGGCAAAGTAAAACGCAAGGTCGGAATCGTTCACTTTATGTGGCATAACATGTTCAATGGTACACATCCGCCTGTCTCCCAGATTTAGTTTGCGCATGCAATAGCAGCAATACCCGTTCTGTTCAGAATAGAGCAAAGCCCGAATTCCATGGTTAGCGTTAAATGACTTCAACGAGTTAAAATCACAGTTTACATATTTGCCTACCGATGAATTCCAACCTTCATTTAAGAACTTGTTCAACAAATGATGTGCTTTCTTACGGTATTTTCTATTTCGTTTATTTATCCATTGCATATTATTAAAGGTCTTTAAATTTCTTTATTAATGTCGGCAATAATCTTCTCAAATGTACTTTCAGATAGAAGTCCCTTTAATTCGGTTTCTTTTAATTTACGATTAGCACTATCTCCTCGTCTTGCGGCGCGTATAATAGCCCTTTTCAGGTAATTGACATCCTCGTTAGTCGGATTTATCCCCATGACATCCACAAGACCAGCATTATAATCAATTCCATACAAATCGGGTAAAACGTGTGGTTTATTCTCACCAGAAACAAGCCGCAAAACTTGATTTTTATGTTCATCAGACTTCAAACTAGTTATTATTAGTGGGGAATGCGTGGTCACTACAAACTGAATTGCAGGGAACACGGCTCTGAAACGCTCTAGCACTTCAATAGAGAGTGATGGATGAAGATGCAAATCCACTTCATCAATCAACACCAAACCTGTAGTCTCATCAGGATTGTTCCTATTTAAAAGATAAGAACGATAGGCAAGGTCAAGCACAATACTATACAGACGATGGTATCCTGCCGGCAAAGCTTCAAAGGGAATCTCCTGTCCTGATTTTAGTCTCACCCACAGTTCAAGTTTTTCGGCACCATTATAGTCCAACATAAGTGTATCTATTTCAAAACTATTGTCGCCATCTATGTTAATTGTTCTTGAAAACGACTTTAATGCATTCAAGACATAAGAGTTCTCTTTTACAGCTGCAGAATGCGTCTCCTTTAACGACATACTTTTTGCCATAACGTTCAACAATCTCATTTGCCAAATAACTGTACATGCTGTTTCATTGTCCCATTGATAATATCCAAAATTCCTGAGAATATCTGTGGTTTTACTAATTTCATTTCTTGCAAAAGAAGATATATTTGTTTGCTTGTGCGGAAAAGAGTCAGAGAAGTAAGCAAGCAAAGGCAACCTTCCCGTTCTTGTTGACATTTCCATTAATTTACGATAAGCGTCAACATATTTTGAGGGATATAGCGACGCACCAAAAATAGACTTTTTATACATATCCCATGAAATGTCTTCACCCTCGAAAGTCATTTCGCCATGAAAATTAGCATAAGAAACGGCCTCACTATTTGCATTAAAGCGATAAAACTCATCTTGCTTAATTGAAGTCATCTTCAAGTCTGGGTTTCCTGCCGAGAGGAAATGGTCACCCATTGAGCGGTCATTGGTAAACATGAAGTTCATTAGGTAAACTAAACTTTTAATCAAAGATGTTTTACCTGCGCCATTTCGACCAATGATAACATTAATTCCTTCAGCAAGCTGAACGTCAAATTGCTTAAAACAAGAATAGTTATCTATCGTTACTCTTCTTAGAAACATGATCTTGAAAATTATATGAAACTATTTTATTTATATAAAACCGAAAATTCAAACATTGCTTTAACTTTAACAGCAGGATGAGCTTAACAGGCACAACAAAGATAGTAATTAATACTGAATAAACAAGCATTATCGAAAAAACAATTCCGAGGAAGACAATACCTCTGTCTAACGAAATGAAAATTTAATGTTCATAATTTCGTTGCACCACATTTGCTCAAACCAACAAAAATGCTTACTTTTGCAGCGCAATAAGTAACAAAGGCCTCGTAGTTCAGCTGAATAGAACGCAGGATTCCGGTTCCTGAAGTCGTGGGTTTGAATCCCGCCGGGGTCACAAAAGGGGAATGCTGGGGCGTTCCTCTTTTTGTTTATCCTCATTCATAAATACGGAAATTCTCTACTTTACAACTTGGTTTCCTCACATTATTTTCCTATTTTTGTAATCGAAGTAGGCGATGTGCAAGCTGTTTATCAGCAAATCGCCCTATTAAGGTGTGGTATTCGCAATCTAACATATAGAAATAAGCGGTATGCCCTATATTATATAAGGAGTGGAACATGGAATATAGTACGGAAGAGAAACTAGAATGGATAGTCTACTTCATCTATGAGTTTGGGAAGAAGTACGACCTAACAATGAAACAGGCCTTTGGCTATTTGCAGCGGTTTAAGGCCATCGACTTCATTGACAAGCACTATGGCTATGCCCATACACAATCGTTTCGCACAATGGTAGACGAGCTTTCACAGTATTGTCGCAGAATGGGAGGGTCGTTATGATGAGGCTTTATCACGGAACAACGAGCGACTTTGGCGAGATAGACCTCACGAAGTCTAAGCCCAGCAAAGATTTCGGGCGCGGCTTTTACTTGTCTGCCGAGGTGGAACAGGCCAAAGACTTTGCCCAAACACGTGCGCTTTTGTTAGTAGAACACCTGAAAAGACTATGACAGAGAAAGAAGAAATGAAAGGTTTTTTGGTGAAAGAGTTGGCAAAACAGCTAATAGCCAACGACAACACCCTATCAATAGAACAGGCTTTAACGCTCGTCTTAAACTCAGAAACATACGAAAAGCTGATGGACGATGCCTCAAAACTTTACTATCAAAGCCCTGGATATGTGTTCTCGTTCCTGCAAACCGAGTTGAAAACGGGAAAAATGGGATAGAACGAACGCCCGAACCTTCGCCTAACACACTTGCCTTGCAGGCTAACGATTGGCGTTTCGCCCCATCGTGCACGCCATTTTGGCGCTTTTGACATGGCATTCGTGCACTTCGCTAAGTCGTTTTTTCAAAGCAACCCACTCGCTGCTGCTCCCCTCTTACCACTGAAATATCATTTACTTCCACCCCACTCCGCGTAAAAGATTTTGCCCTTTTGTTTCGCCTTTTTGAAACATTTTGTATCTTTGCAAAAGCAACTGTACGCCCAAAGCCTTGTCCTTGGCAACGGCCAAAGGCGCGCAGCGGTTCTTTTTCTCCAAT
>NZ_GG740072.1:1688758-1732859 GCF_000162415.1 Prevotella sp. oral taxon 317 str. F0108
AAAAACAAAAGTCAATTTTACATTAACAATAACAAAAACATAAACCCATACGAACGGCTAAGCAACGCGTACGGTTATTCTAAACAACAAATTGGGCAAAGGGCAGCCACATTGTCCACCCTCCCCCAACAAGAAAGGAACGCCAACGCACACGCCAAACCACGCAGACTAAGCCAAGACTAAGCCCGCGCGGCTCGTTCAAACTTAAAACCAAACATGGAAATAACAGAAAGATTTATTAATTATACCAAGTTCGACACACAGTCGGACGACAACTCGGAGTCGGTTCCGAGCACCCCGAAACAGCTCGTCTTCGCCGAATACTTAAAGAAGGAGATGGAACGAGAGGGTTTAAGCGACGTAGAGATGGACGACATGGGCTATCTCTATGGCACGCTGAAAGCCAACTGCAAGAAGAAAATTCCAACCATCGGTTTTATCTCGCACTACGACACTAGCCCCGACAGCAGCGGCAAAGACGTAAAGGCACGCATCGTGAAGAATTACGATGGAGGCGACATCGAATTGTCGCCAGGCATCGTTTCATCGCCAACGAAGTTCCCCGAACTAAAAAGTCATGTGGGCGAAGACCTCATCGTAACTGATGGAACCACACTACTTGGAGCCGACGACAAGGCTGGTATTGCCGAGATTATGCAGGCCATGTGCTGGCTGCGCGACCATAACGAGGTGAAACACGGCGACATTCGCGTGGCCTTTAACCCCGACGAAGAGATTGGAAAGGGCGCACACCACTTCGATGTAGAGAAGTTTGGCTGCGAATGGGCGTACACAATAGACGGCGGAGACCTCGGAGAATTGGAGTACGAGAACTTTAATGCCGCCGGCGCAAAGGTCATCATCAAGGGGGTTAGCGTGCATCCGGGTTATGCTAAGGGCAAGATGATTAACGCAAACCGACTGGCTTGCGAGTTCTGCAACATGCTACCAGACAACCAAACGCCCGAAACGACCGAAGGATATGAGGGCTTTTACCACCTCATTGGTATGCAAACCAGCACCGAGGCGGCCAAACTGAACTTCATCATACGCGACCACGACCGCGATAAGTTCGAAGATCGCAAGGCGTTTTTCGAGAAATGTGCTCGCGCCATGAACGAAAAATACGGCGAAGGAACGGTTAAAGTGCTGCTAAACGACCAATATTACAACATGAAGGAGAAGATAGACCCCAACATGCACGTAATAGACATCGTTCTGCAAGCCATGATGCAAAGCGGCGTTTCGCCCAAAGTGAAACCCATACGCGGAGGAACCGACGGCGCACAGCTAAGCTACAAGGGGCTGCCTTGCCCCAATATATTCGCAGGAGGCGTAAACTTCCACGGGCCTTACGAGTTTGTTTCGGTGCAAGTAATGGAAAAAGCCATGAACGTTATCATTAAGATTTGCGAGATTGTGGCCGACTATAACGACTAAAAGACCAAGCAACACGCCATAACAGCGCACAAACGCAAACTGGCTAAAAGATACATCCAAGCTAGAAATTAACTTGGCTACATCCCAAACGCGCCACTAGCAAAACCCAATATGGGGCGAATGTCCTGCAAGAGAGCGTTCGCCCTTCAACATTTTATACCCTTAAAAGAGCGGCACATCCAGCATTTTTTGCTATATTTGCCCAATACAATGCCGGCGAAAGCAACCTATCGCCAACGCCGCGCACACAGATACCAACCTATAACCCAACAAAACAGCACCTTATGGCCGCACTCGTTTCAATCCTTCCCATCGTTCTGCTCTTCGTCTTGATGCTTGGTTTCAAGATGGCAGGCCACCGCAGTGCCTTTATCAGCTTGCTCACCACGGCGGCAATAGCCGTGTTTCTCGCACCAACCATGAACTTCGCCCCCGATGGTTTCACACAATCGGGCGTGGCATGGGCCTTTGTCGAGGGCACACTCAAAGCCGTCTTTCCCATCCTCATCATCATTTTGATGGCCTTGTTTAGCTATAATGTGTTGGTGGAAAGCAAGCAGATAGACGTTATCAAGGCACAATTCACATCCTTTTCCGACGATGATGGCGTAACGGTATTGATGCTCGTTTGGGGCTTTGGCGGACTGCTTGAAGGCATGGCAGGTTTCGGAACGGCCGTTGCCATTCCCGCAGCCATACTTATTTCGTTGGGTTACAAACCGCTTTTCAGTGCATTAGTGTCGCTCATCGCCAACACCGTACCCACTGGTTTCGGTGCTGTGGGCGTGCCCGTGATAACCTTGGCCAACGAAATTGCACCTGGTGGAGCTGCCTCGCAAGAACTTATCTCGCAGCTTTCGGTATATGCCGTGATGCAATTATCCGTGCTTTACTTCGTTCTGCCCTTTATCATCCTTACGCTAACCAATCACAGTAAGGGCGCAATACTTAAAAATGTGCGGTTGGCAGTGTGGGTGGGTGCCGTGTCGTTAGGCACGCAATACCTCGTGGCACGTTATTTGGGAGCCGAAACACCGGCCATTATCGGCTCGTTGGCAGCTATCGTGGCCATCGTTATTTACGCCAAACTGTTTGCGCCGAAGAAAAAAGAGGAAAACGAAAAGGCATACACCGCCAGCCAAACGCTTAGGGCTTGGGCGGTGTACGCCTTCATCTTATTGTTTATTTTGCTTTCGGGACCACTCTTTCCACCCATCAATGCCTTCTTAAAGTCTACCTTGGTGTCGCGCATAGCCTTGCCCATACACGCCCCAGGCACGGCTTTCTCGTTCGCATGGATAGGCAATGCCGGCCTAATGCTGTTCTTAGGCACGGTGTTAGGCGGCTTGGTGCAAGGCGTTTCACCCCGCAGACTGCTCGTTTCGCTGGCTCGAACGGTGGTAAACCTGCGCAAAACCACCGTTACCATCATCTCGCTTGTGGCCTTGGCAGCCATCATGAACTATGCGGGCATGATACTTGTCATCGCGGATACGCTGGCCAACATTACGGGTAAGGCCTATCCGCTGTTCGCTCCGTTAATCGGTGCCATTGGAACTTTCGTTACAGGCAGCGACACTTCGTCGAACATACTCTTCGCCAAGCTGCAAGCTAACGTGGCAACACAACTCCATCATGCCGATCCCAATTGGATTGTGGCCTCCAACACCACAGGTGCAACAGGCGGAAAGATGATTTCGCCACAGAGTATAGCCATCGCAACGGCCGCTTGCGACATGCAAGGCAAGGATGGCGAGATACTCCGTTCGGCCCTACCCTATGCCGCCTTGTACATTATTATTGGTGGACTGATGGTGATGTTTGCAGGCTAGGTGGGTGCAAACAATAAGGCGGGTAGACCGGTTAACCTGTCTATCCGCCTTAGTATCCGCACATTAACTTGTGAGCTTAACTACTCGTCAACCAGCAAACTTGCCTATTCGTCAACGTATTTACTCACAAATTTCCCTCATCCTCCGTACTCCGCGAAACGCCGTTCGGCCATTTCTGCATACTTCGTATTGGGCATTCCGTAGTTGGCGAAAGGATGAATGCTGATGCCGCCACGAGGAGTGAACAGCCCAACAACCTCAATATACTTTGGATTCATCAGCTTAATGAGGTCTTTCATGATGATGTTCACGCAGTCTTCGTGGAAGTCGCCGTGGTTGCGAAAGCTGAAAAGATATAGCTTTAAGCTCTTGCTCTCCACCATTCGCACGTTAGGCACGTACGATATACGTATCTCAGCAAAGTCGGGTTGCCCTGTAATGGGGCACAACGAGGTAAATTCGGGGCAATTAAACCTTACCCAATAATCGCTCTCAGGATGCTTGTTCTCAAACGTTTCCAACACTTCGGGCGCATAATCCATGCTATATTTCGTGTTGTTTCCCAATGATTTCAAGCCCTCGGTTTCTCTGTTCTTATCCATTTTTGTTATCAGTAAAGTTAGTTTGGTGAGGTGGTGAGCTTATAAACTAAATGCTAAACACGCGCCAAATGCTGTAATTCACGTCGTTGTCGTAGGTGTCAACCTGCTCGTGTCGTTTCACATAACGCACTATGCGGATGGTCAACGGCAGCACAACTACCTCGTAAGCGGTCTTCAAAAACACCTGCCAAAGCATCAACCAAGGCAGTTCTTCGGTGGGAACTACGCCCCACAACGCCAGTGGAAAGAAGATAATCGAGTCTACCGACTCGCCGAAAATGGTACTAACCACAGCGCGCAACGAGAAGTTTTTGCCGCCCGAAGACAATTTCATCTTGCTCATGACATAGGCATTTACAAACGAACCACAAATGAAAGCCAAGAAAGACGCAAACGCTATGCGGGGTGCCAAGCCGAAAACGGCATGGAAACCCTCGTCGTTGGTCCAATAAGGCGCACCGGGTATCATGTCGCAAATGGCACCCAACATCACGAAGAAGAAGTTCATGGCAAAGCCCGTCCATATCAACATGCGCGTTTTCTTGTAGCCCCACACCTCGCATACGCAGTCGTTGATGATATACGACACAGGGAATACAATCAAACCACCCGTCAAACTGATTGAACCAAACGCTATTTGCTTTGTTTCCAACACGTTTGCCGCTATCAAGCAAACGCAAAAGAGTATGCTGAAAAGCATGAACAGCACACTCACTTTATTATCCTTGTTGTTCATAATTCTTGTTTTTAAAGAGGTTTACCAAGCACTCTATACATTTTTTTCGTCTGCAAAGGTACTACTTTTTTCGCGCTTCTTTTGCTTGTTCGCTGGTTTTTATTAATTTTGGAAGTCGTTGAACAGCTTGACAAGTTTATTTTGCCACGCATTAACGGCTTAACCAACAGACGGTTTAAACACCTACATAAAGACGGGAAAGCCCCACAGAGGCCAACATCCCACCTATCTATTCACAAATAACATTCAATGATGGTTAAACTATTCTTATGCTCCTATTTTGCCGCTGTTTCGTCTTTCACGCCCCAATTTGTAGGTGGCGACTTGAAAGGTAAGAAGTTGGCGTTCATCCCTACCGCAAGTTTGTTCGAAGAATATACCGACTACGTTGACGAAGCCAAAGAGGCTTTCGAGAATTTGGGATTAAATATTGAAGTGTTGGACGTGAGTAGCGCGCCCAAGGATTTAATCGAACGCACACTGCAACGTTGCGACTTGATTTATGTTTCGGGCGGAAACACGTTTTACCTACTACAAGAATTGGAAAAGAGTGGTGCAAAAACCATCATACTCGAACAAGTGAAAGGGGGCAAACCCTACATTGGCGAGTCGGCCGGTTCAATCATTTTAGCCCCCAACACTTCGTATGCAAAAGACATGGACGAAGCCAAAAAGGCTGCACCGCAATTAAAATCGTTCGAAGGTTTGGGGCTGGTAGACTTCTATCCGCTCCCCCATTACAAAAGTTTTCCTTTCGAAGAAGTTACCGAAAAAATGCTTGTCAAATATGCCAAGCTGGGGTTAAAACCCATCACCAACCAGCAGGCGTTGTTTGTAAACGGCAACCAAACCACGCTTATTGAGGTTAAGCAGTAGGCCATAAGGCTGAATTTGACGAATAAAATGCGTTAGATTGTAACGTACATGTTTACGAACCTACACGCCCAGCACCACTTCTAAACATGGTAGCCACGTGCTTACCATGCAAGCAAAACGTCCACTTCGCCCGTTTGGGCTAAACAAAAATCAGGCGTGATGTACCTTAAAGGTATTTCACGCCTGCTTTCATTCTATTTCTTTTCACCCTGTTCGCTTGCCGAAACCTTTGTGTCGATGTCGACAATATCTATTGGCGAACATTCGAAAGGCCGTTCAACGGCGAGGTGCGCCGCCCATTGCGCCACCTCTCTCTGGGCCTTATCCAATCCCTTTGGCGCATATCTGTTGCCAACAACATTCGTCCCGAACAGGCATTCGAACCATGTGCAAGCCGCGATATAACGCCCCAACACGAGGTCGAGATGGAAACCGTCGCGGTTAAGATGGTCGCCAACAAACGAAGTACGGGCGTTTTGAATGGCCGTGCCCACGGGAACAAAGAGGCTAAACTGTGCGTTTTCTTTCTTCAAGCGTTGTGCGCCCTCAACGATGGCACGATACATCTTGCCTTGATCGCGGTCGTAGTTGGCAAATCCGCCATGCGTTGAGTTCTGCGCGTATGCCCAAGTAACGTGCCATATCAGCTTAGTGGTGGCTGGAACACGCGCACGAACATAGGCGATAAGACTATCCAAATGGGGCTGAAAACTGCTGTACATGCCCGAAAGCTGACTAACCTGCTGCAAACTTACGTAATCCCACTGCTCGTCGCGCAAAGCCTTGTCGAGCGTATAGTTGGCCGTACGAGTCATTTTTCCGTCCACTTCTATCTTGCGATAATTATAATCGGGTTTGTTGCTCTGCGCATTTCCCCAATGTCTTTCTAGCGAACAACCGCCAATATACATGTTGCCGATAACCATTTGGTGGCCTGCTGCACCCGCCAACTCAAAAAGATTCTGCTCGATGGCATCTTCCGAAAAGCTGTTCCCGATGGCCAGCAACTTCAAAGGCCGGTCAGCGAAAGCCACCTGCACACACAAAACCAACATCAATGGCAGCACCAAAGCTAGCCCACGACTAAAAATGGCAAAACGTTTTCTCTGCATATTATCTTTATTTAGGGGGTTAAGTTATTCTACGAACAGCTATTTGGCCAACTTCAAACGCAAGCTGTTGAGCACCACACTTACGCTAGAAAAGGCCATAAGAGCACTGGCCCACATGGGCGTTATCTGGAAATTGATGCCGAAAAGATGGAGCACACCTGCCGCAAGCGGTATGCACACCACATTATATATAAAGGCCCAAAACAGGTTTTGCCCAATCATAGCTGTTGTTTTACGGCTTAGGCGTATGGCTTGGGGCAGTCGGCGAAGGTCGTCGCCCATCAAAGTGGCCTGCGCTGCATCCATTGCCACATCCGTTCCACGCCCCATCGCAATGCCCACATCGGCCAAAGCCAAGGCTTGCGTGTCGTTGATGCCGTCGCCAACCATCGCCACCCGCTTACCCTCGGCTTGCAGTTGGCGCACCATGTTCTCCTTATCTTGTGGCAAAACCCTACTGCGATAGTGCCTTATTCCGGCCTTCTGCGCCCAATAACGCGCAGCCTCATCCTTGTCGCCACTCATCATATACACCTCAATGCCCATGTTTTGCAATTCGGCCATGGCCTCTTCGGCATGGGGTTTAAGGGTCTCGCGCATTTCAAGCGGCAGGTCGTCGGCCTTGGTAAAGTCGATGTTTTGGTTGGGAATGGTCAGCGTTCCCGTCTTGTCTATCACCATCGCGTTCACCCCTTTAAGGCTTTCAAGTGCCGCCGCATCTTTTATCAGCACGTTCATCTGTGCCGCCTTGCCAATGGCCACCATCAAAGCAGTGGGCGTGGCCAAGCCCATAGCACAGGGACAAGCAATGACCAGCACGGCAACAGCCGAGAGAATGGCTTGCGGAAGGGCTGTATTTCCGCCCAACAGCCACCACAAAAGGAAGGTTACAAGGGCTATCAAGGCCACCGTTGGCACAAAAACACGCGCCACACGGTCTACCGTGCGCTGCACGGGAGCCTTGCTGCCTTGGGCCTCTTGCACCATCTTGATGATTTGGGCCAAGGCCGTATGTTCGCCAATCTGCTGTGCCTTAAACCTGAACTTGCCTTGCGACACCACCGTTCCAGCCAGCACTTTCGCGCCCTTTTGTTTCAAAGCGGGTGTTGGTTCGCCCGTTATCATACTCTCGTCTATATATGCGCCATCGGCCGTCATAAAGCTTTCGGCCGTGGTAACAACGCCATCAACAGGCACTTTCTCGCCTGCACGAACCTCCAACACATCGCCCACAGCGATAGTGGCAATGGGCACATCGCGCATTTCGTCGCCGTCGATAAGGCGTGCGGTCTTGGGTGCAAGTCCCATTAGCTGCCTAATGCTGCCTGCCGTCTCGTTTTTGGCGCGCTCTTCGAGCAGTCTGCCTGTAAGAACAAAGGTGATAATCATTACCGAGGCATCGAAATAGGTGTGCCAAACAATGCCTCGCGCGCCCCATACGGCATCGCCCCAAAAGGTGTTGAACGCGCTGAAAAGGAAAGCAATGCTTGTGGATAGGGCCACAAGCGAATCCATATTGGCCGACCCATGACGCAGTTGACGCCAAGCACGCGAGAAAAATTCGCCGCCACAAACCACGAAGTTGGCCAAGGCCAAGAGCAAAGCCGCCTGGTTGTTCATGCTTTTTCCGCCCAAGTTAAGCCATCCCATAGACACGCACATGCACAATAGGGCAAAGCCCCACGAAAGCAGCGTGCGCCGTTTTAGCCGTTGCAGCTCGCGACGTTCTATGGCCTCTGCCGAACGATTGGTCTCTATCACGAGATCGTAGCCAATGGCATTGATTTCGCTTTTCATCTTTTCGAGACTTACCTCCTCGGGATTATACTCCACCAAAGCCGTACGACCAGGCAAATTCACTGCCGCACTCTTTATGCCTGGCAACGAATTAAGTTTCTTTTCTACATTGGCAGAACAGGCAGAACAAGCCATGCCCACCACGGGTATTGTTCGTTTTTCCATTGTTTGTTGATAAAATTGTTTGTTGATAAAAAAGGCCTCACCACCTAATCCTCTCCAAGGAGGGAGGGAAAAGGTAAAAGGGTGAAAAGGTGAAAAGGTGAAAGGGTGAAAAGGTGAAAGGGTGAAAAAATGGCTGCGCCCTTTAAAGTTATCTAGCGGTTTCTAGATTTCTAGTTCATTTTAACTTCCTGACAAGTCAGACCAGTCCGACTTGTTCTATTAACCTGACACCACCTATACATACTCCTTAACTCCTCATCCCTTTCTCTGTTCCAACAAGATACTAACAATGCGGTCTGCACTGCGTCCGTCCCATCGGTCGGGTATTGAAGCGTGTTTCCATTGTCCTGCTTGCAGTGTGTTTAGGGCAGCGGCAAGAGCCTCAGGGTCTTCGCCCACCAACACATTCGTACCCTGTTTCACCGTTTCGGCATGTTCGGTATAGCTGTTCAGCGTGATGCAAGGCACGCCATTGAACGTCGCCTCTTCGGCCACGTTACCCGAATCGGTAATGATACCCTTAGCATGGGCCGTAAGATAGCCGAACTCCAAGTACGAAAGCGGCTCTACCACATGCACATTGGCAGGGCACCCCAACTGCTCCAAGCACTCGTTAACGGCCTTGGCTGCCGCTCCGCGCAAGGGAGCAACCACGGGCACATGCACTGATGCCGCTGCAATCTGCCTAACCATAGCCAAAAGATTGGGCGTATTGGCGATGAGCGCCTTACGATTAAGCGTGAAAACGAGATACCCGCCATCGTTAAGTTGCAAGTCGGTGAGCAACGCAGGGCGCACCAACCTATTGTGATTAAAGCGCATGGTGTCCATCAGGATGTTGCCCACCATATATATTTTAGATAGTTCCGCCCCTTCGCGCGTGGCGATGCTGTTGCTCTGCATGCCTGCTGTAAAAAGCAAATCGCTAAGCATGTCTGTAACCAATCGGTTAATTTCCTTGGGCATATCGATGTCGAAACTACGCGTACCTGCCACCAAATGGGCCAACAAAATTCCCTTTTTCTTGGTAACAATGGCAACGGCGAGGGTAGATGCGAGGTCGTCTACCACAAGAACCACGTCTGTGGGGTGATTCCTCAGGTACTTATCAAAGGCCGACACTACTTGTCCTGTCAGCTCGTTCAGGTTCTCGCAGTCTACACCGAGGAACACTTGCGGCCTTGCAAGCTGCAAATCGTTGAAGAGCGAGCCTTCTAGCGTGGGGTCGTCTTCACGTCCTGCATACACTAGTTGGTAGTTCAAGTCCCTACCCTGCTCTTTCGCTTTCTCTATTGAATGTACAATGGGTGCCACCTTCATGAAGTTTGGGCGCGCACCCGCTACGATACAGATGTTCATTTTCGTGTTTATTGATTAGCACAAAGGTACAACAATTTGGCGGAATAGGTGCAAAAATGAGGTGATGAGTTTTTGAGTTTTTGAGTTAACAAGTTAGGGAGTTTTTGAGGTTATAAGCTGTTGAGGAGGGGAGTTAATGATTTTTTGAGGTGGTGAGGTGGTGAATTAAACTTATCGGCGCAAAGAATCACCAACTTGCAAACTCATCAACTTATAAACTCATTAACTCATAAACCCACCAACATATAAACACATTAACTCATAAACTCACCAACTTATAATCTCACCGACCTGCAAACTCACCAACTTATAAACTCATTAACTCATAAACCTACCAATTCAAAAACTCATAAACTCCCCAACTCAAAACCTTAAAATACTGTTTTTTATTTTACAATATCGTTCTAATTTTCACTCCGTTCTAGCGAAATACAGGCCAAAAAGTGGATAAATTCCCACTTTTTATAACCTTTCACGTCTTCCAATATGTCCTTTTTTAAGAAAAAGGCCTGCATTTTGCACCATTTAGCCTTACTAGATTGGTTGCGGACTCATTATTTTTTATGCCCAATTACCCGCTTTTAGCACCCAAAACCCCACTTTTTCATGGTTAATTTGCCCTTCTGAGCCATGTGCCTAATGGTTCGAGAGGGTTGTATTTATACCATTGCAACGTATTTTTATGCTTTTCATCATGCGTTTAGCACCATTTTTCAGCGCATTTAGCACCATTTCACCTTGCGTTTAGCAGCAAATCGCAAGGCATTTAGCATCAAAACGCACTGCGTTTAGCACCAAAATGCACTGCGTTTTGCGGCATATTGCACTGAATGTAGCAGCAAATAGCAAAGAAACGGGTGCAAATGGCGGTTACTTTAAATAAAAATTCATTTTGCCGCATTAGCAGGTTACCCCCTTTTTGCATCAAAACAAACCTTCGCGAGAATCGATTATTTGCGGCAAGGCGAGCGATTGGTGGGCAAAAAGGCACTCACAATGTTAAATTTCCGACTAAAAACCAGACAAAATCAAGTCATCCACATACACACGCATGGGCAACGACATGGAAAACACATACACTTACGTTCGCCAAGGCGAGCGGGTACAGAGCTTGCACTAAAAGGCATGACGACCTTAACTTATAAGTTCAAACTCATAAACTCAAAAACTAACTCATGAGCTCAAACCTAAAAACTCATCAACTTAAAATCTCACCAAGCCATAAGCTCAAACTTAAAAACTCATCAACTTAAAAACTCACCAATCCATAAGCTCAAACTCAAAAACTCATCAACTTAAAAACTCACCAATCCATATGCTCAGACTCAAAAAACCATAAACTTAAAAACTCTCCAACCCATAAGCTCAAACACAAAAACTCATAACCTTAAAAATTCACAAACCTATAAGCCCAAACTCATAAACTCAAAACTAACTCATAAGCTCAAACTCACATACTCACATACTCAGGAAATCACATACTCAACTCATAAACTTAAAAACTCTCCAACTAAATACATAATTTATGCCACAAAACGGAACAAGTATTAATAATATTTGCTATATTTGCGCATACTAACAAACTCAACATGAAAAAAGTACTATTGATATTGGCCCTGATGCTAGGTGCATCCACCGCAACCTTTGCCCAATCGACAAAGGATGTGTTGTACCTCAAAAACGGTAGCGTTATCTATGGACAGCTCATAGAAATGGTGCCAGAGAAACAGGTGAAGATAAAAACAGCAGATGGAAGTGTGTTTGTTTACAACACAAGTGAAGTAGACCGCATTGCAAAAGCGGAGAAAGAAGTGAAAGAGCAGCGCAGCGAACGCAAGTCGTCGTTCAGAACGCGCAAGATTGCCACGGGTTTTAAGGGATTTATCGACGACTCGTACTCGGCAAGCATGAATGGTAGCGACTTTAACAGGGGCGGACTTAGCGTTAGCTTGGGTAGCCAAATCTTACCACAGCTGTTTGTTGGCGCAGGACTTGGACTTGAATATTACAACGAGCCGGAAGTGCTTACGGTACCTGTATTCGCCGATGTACGCGTTAACTTTATCAATGGCCCTATCAGTCCTTTCCTTGGCGTGAAGGTGGGTTATACGGCTCTTGGCGACTTCGAAGGTTTCTATCTCAACCCCATGATTGGATGCCGTTTCGGGCTTACCAACAAGTTGGCCCTGCACACCGCCATTGGCTATGCCCTGCAAAACGCTGATTATACACACGAGGAACGCTACTACAGCCCATACGGCACAACCACATTCAGGCGAAGTATTTCTACCATCTCGGCAATTAAAATACAATTTGGCTTTGAATTCTAAAATAAAAAAGCGATAAGGCGCATCAGGCATTGTGCCCCATGTGCTTTATCGCGAAACAACATAAAGGAAACCCGCAACCCTTACTACCTTTACAAAAAGAAAACAAAAGCGACATGAAGAAAGCATTACTAACTTTGACACTGATGCTTGTTGCATCGGTAACAACCTTTGCACAAACAACGAAAGACGTGGTTTATCTTAAAGACGGCAACGTAATACGTGGTCAGCTGGTAGAAATAATACCCAATAAGCAGGTAAAGATAAAAACAGCAGACGGCAGCTTGTTTGTTTACAACACGAACGATGTTGCACGTATAGAGAATGCCGAGATTGCAAAGAAAGAAAAGAAGAGCGAAGACGAGCCGACTTTCAATGGCCTAAAAAAAATAGCCAGAGGCTTTAAAGGCTTTGTGGAAGGTAGCTTTTCGGCCAGTTTAGACGGCAGCAGTTATCATAGAGAAGGATTAAGCGTTAGCCTTGGTAGCCAAATTCTTCCGCAACTTTTTGTGGGTGGTGGCATCGGCTTTGAGTATTTTGGCAAGCCCAATACGGTTACCGTCCCCATTTATCTCGACATACGTACCAACTTTATCAATGGCCCCATCTCGCCCTTCGTAGGCACTAAGTTTGGTTATGCATTCGGCAGAGACATTCAAGGCTTTTATTTCAACCCCATGTTGGGCTGTCGTTTCGGCCTTACCAACAAGTTAGCCCTGCACGCAGCCATTGGCTATGCCCTGTTATACGATGTATATCTCAGCGAAACCTATAATTATGGCCAAAGTAATGAGTATTACTATAACGTGGATTTCGATGGAACGCCCACATCGGCCATCAAGATACAGTTTGGCTTTGAGTTCTAAGTAAGAGCCAAACAACTTTACATGGGCCAGCAGCGCATAACAAAGAAGTGCGCGACAGCTAGCAAACAACAACTCACCCCTAAGACATGCTCTTGTAAGAGGACTCAGAGGTGAGTTTGTTTGTTAGTTAGTTACAACCAAGCATACCGCTGTGGGCGAGGCCACTTGCGCGCAGACTATGGCTGCTTATGTGCATCCAGAATATGGTCGCGACATTCTTCCATCAACCATTTGGGGGTGCTGGTTGCTCCACAAATGCCCACCGTTTGGGCATCGGCAAACCAATCGAGGTTTATCTCGCTGGCATTCTCCACATGATAACTCCTTGGATTTACGGCCTTGCACTCGTTAAAAAGCACCTTTCCGTTGCTGCTTTTCCGTCCGCTCACAAAGATTATCACGTCATGTTGGGTTGCAAAGCGTGCAATGTTGGGCATGCGGTTGGCCACTTGTCGGCAAATGGTGTCGAAACTGCGGAAGGTGGCCGTGGAACTGATGTGCGATTGGATGTACTCGATGATGCGGTGGAACTCGTCTAAGCTCTTCGTGGTTTGCGAATAGAGGTAGATGTCGCGATTGAAATCCAACTTTGACACCTCGTCGAAATGCTCTATCACGATGGCTTCGCTGCGCGTCTGCCCCACAAGACCGAGCACTTCGGCGTGTCCGTTCTTTCCAAAGATTACGATTTGCGCGTCGGGGTTGGCATCGAACTGTTTCTTGATGCGCTTTTGCAGCTGCAATACCACAGGACAAGTGGCATCAATAATCTCGATGTTGTTGCGACGGGCAAGTTCGTAGGTTTCGGGTGGCTCGCCATGTGCACGCAACAACACTTTCACATCGTGCAATTCACGTAGCTGTTCGTGGTTGATGGTGGTCATACCCATAGCCGTTAGGCGTTCCACTTCCATGCCATTGTGCACAATATCGCCTAGACAATACATCTTTTTGCCTGCCGCCAACTCTTCTTCGGCCTTTTTGATGGCCGTTGTAACGCCGAAACAAAAGCCACTACCGTTGTCTATCTCTACCTGTATCATTTCACATTAATGGTTATCACAACCTTGGGCTGCTTGGGGTCGTTGGTAATCATCAGCACACGCGGTGCAGCCTTCACGTTTTTAAGCTGCTTTTCGTCGGCCGTTATTTTAAGCTTGGCCATATCGCCTGGCACGATGTGCGTTTTGTTGAGCGATAGTTTAAGCCCTGCGGTGAACATTTGCAGCGAGCTAATGTCTAGCGTGCTATGGCCAACATTAGCAATATCTATCTCGGCTTTCTTCACTTTTTTTCCTGAAATAGCGCCAAGGTCTACCTTCGTTGCCGAGAGTTTTATCTGTGGCGCGTTGTGAAGGGCTTTCGTTGACAACTCGTTAAAGCCCGGCAAAAGAACTGCCGACACGCTTATTTCCTTGTCGGCCGACACCTTATCGCCGGGGAACATGCCCAGATAGATGTTGGTTTGGGTTAGTCCGAAGTTGCGGAGCGAACGCGAATCGAGCGTAATAGTGGCCACACCACCACGCCCCGACATGATGGTTGAGGGCGAAACATCGGCTTGGAGGTACGGCGGCAGGTGCATCAATACAGGCTGTACGGGCTTGCCCGAATTGTTCATGATGTGTATTTTCTGCACGGGACGGTCGCCGCGATTCACGTCGTCGAACTCGATGTTGTTCTTTTCTACCATCACATCGCCAAGGGTGAAGGGGTAAGTGCCTGAAAAGTCTACCACTTCTTCAACCACAACGCCTTTCAGCGTTAGCACAAGGGGGTCTTTTCCCGATGGCCCATAGAGGCCAACTTGTTTGTTGAAGTGCCCCATTTGGGCGGCATCGTAGGTGGCTTGCACCTTAAACACCTGCCCGGCAGGTATTTCGGTCTTGGGATAGCTAACCTCTGTGCATCCGCAACTCTTCCGAACATCGATGATGCGCAGCGGTTTTCCACCCTTGTTTTTTACTTCGAATACTGCGGTTACGGGCGTGCGATACAGCACTTGCCCACAATCAATGGCCGCGCGTACAGCTTCCATACGCTGTGCCGAGGCCGAAAGGCTGGCCATAGAGAGGAACATGGCCGCCAAAATACTGTTGTTCATTATTGTTATTGTTTATTTAATCGTTATGGTTAGGGCCTTGGTGCGTGCCATATACGCAGGGCTGTAAGCGCATTGCACGGTGCAAGTGCCCGTTGTGAATGTTCCGGGGCGATCTATATAAAAGGTACTCTCTACTACATGCGTGCCCTTTGGCATCATGTCGGCATAATAATAGGTAGCATTGTCTCGTGGCGAGCAGTAAAATCCGCCGCGATAGCCCGTAAGTTGATTTACGGGTTCCATGCAGGCGGCGCGCTTGTCTACCACCTGAACGAAGTCGTAGTCGCGGTCGGCAGTGATGGTTATGCGCACCTTCACCTTGCTGCCCACCTTCAATTCGCCGTCGTACAGCAGCTCGCGCTTAATGCTCAGGCCCATCGAGGCATCGGCAATGTCGGTTGTGCGCTGCGTAAACTGGGCGTAGACAGAACCCCACGACGTGCCGGGGGCGGTCTTGTCTACGGTGAAGGTGTTGAGGTTAGCACCCGTCATGGTGGTCTTTACATAGCCCAAACCAGCCGAGGCGTTGGGCGTTTCGAGGCGTTTGCCGTCCACAGAGAGCTTGGCGGGCGAGTCGGCGGCGGCCTGCAACACCTGCATGTTGCCGTTGAGGAAGGCGTAAACGGCATTGACACTGTTGATGGGCGTGTCCCAAACCTGCGTGCGTTTCTGCTGCAACAGCCAACGTTTCATCTCGTCGAGGGTGGTCGTGTCGTGGGGTTCGAGGGCCTGTATGGCCTCAATGGCGGCCACCTGCGTGGGTATCTTGTAGTCGAACCAGCTGTAATAGGCCTTCCGCGTGTCGTAGTAGCGGCCCATCTCCTCGGTAAACACGCTGTACTCGCGAATACTCTGCAAATACTCTTTGCCCATCTGCGCATAGCCGTTCTTGGCCAAAATAACAGCTGCAACGGCCTTACCATAGATGGTAAACGCAGCAGGTTGCTTGGCCAAATGCCTGATGAGGTAGGCGCGATCGGCCTTAACGTCCTCGTAATATTCCTTGTCTACCAGCGAACTTACATAAAGGTAGCGCACAGCCCATTCGCTAGGGCGCACGTTTTTCTCGCCTCGTTGCTCGCGTTTCTTCATTGCAGCAACTTCTTCTGTTACCCGTTTCCCCATGAAATCGAATGCCCTTTTCAGGTTGCGGTTCATGTCGGTGCGCCCGCCCGTTAGGGTTTGCAGGCGCGTTACCATCTCGGCTACGGTCAAAGTGACGTAGCTACTGCCTGCCATACCTGGGAACCAACTCCACGAACCATCACCACGCTGCAACGCACGCAGCTTGTTTGTGGCCTGGTTTAGGCGATACGTGATACCGTTCTCGTCGAAGAAACGCGTTAACTCTTGGCGTTGTTGGGTTTCGTTCTTGCCATTCCACACCCAAGGCGTTTCGTTCAGCACCAGCGTTTTCAGTTCTTCGTTCTTTTCAAGTTCGCTTACCATCGAGCCTTCACCATTGTTTTCCTGCTTCCACAGTTCGACCGTGTTCTTTATTACGGGGGCTTGTTTAAGCAGATAACTACCCAAACTGTTTACATAGAACGAAGTAGCTAGGGAAATGGCATCGCTTTCGTCGACACTACTCATATAGGGCAGGGTCTGCACCATCATCCAAGCAGGGTTGTTGGTGTATTCTACCGTTAGGCGATTATCCGCTCTATTTACTGCGAAAAGCTTGCGCAGGTCGATGTTGAGCGTACCCGGACGATGCTGGGTGAAGGCCTTCGAGTTGGTGACAAGCTCGGTATCGCCCAGCAGGGGCAGGTAGTGCTGTTCGCCATCGCTAAATCCTTTGCCCGTTACCGATATGCGACATATCCACACACGTACGCCGGCGGTATAAAACTTAGTACCTTCTTGCAAGTTGAGTGGGAAACTAACGTTGGTGGTTTGACCGGCATTTACCGTGCAAGTCTTCGTTTCTGAGTGGAAGGTCTTGCCTGTTTCGGGGTCTACAATCTCAAGCAATGCCGTTCCCGTCAACGCCTTTTCGGAGGTGTTGATTACGCGGGCAGTTATCCAACCCTTGTCGCCCAGTCGCATAAAGCGGGGCATGTTGGGCTGTACCATCATCTTTTTTGAGGCCACGGCCTCGTTTTCCACCAGCACGTTGTTCATGTCCTTGTCGGTGGCCAAGCCCATAAAGCGCCAGGTGGTGACACTTTCGGGCAGCGTAAACTTGATGGCAACATCACCGTTAGCATCGGAAGTGAGGGCGGGATAGAAGAAAGCCGTCTCGTTCAGGTTCTCGCGGATGGTGGGTTTGTCGCCCTTACCAGCCGTTTGGCCTTGGTCTTCTTTGCCAGTTTCGCGTACTTTCAGCACTTCATCGCTGCTGCGTTCTGTCGAAACCTCTTTTGCATAGGCAGCAGCCCCACTTCTTGTGATCTTGGCAGATGCGCTATAGCTTTCTACTTGTACTCTGGATGTAATCACTTCTTCTGGGCTAGCCATGTCGTTTCCCTTCACATCTAATGCAGCCATGGCGTTTGCTCTTGTGAAATAGTGGTTCCATTGGAAACATCCAGAGGCAAAATGATAATAGTTGAACTGGTTTACAGGCAACAGTTTTAGTGGATAGCTGGCACCTAAGTAACGGGTACGGAGGTTCCAAACCCACTGCCAACGAACGGAAGGCGTACCGAAAGAATAGGCCAAACCAAAGTCCCAACGATGGTTCAATATCTGATCGAGTGACTTATCGTAGAGTGTGGCCATCAGTTGGGCGTTGGCTGGCTTGCCGTTGGGGTATTTCAGGTTCAGCGTCCACTCTTCTTTCTGCCCAGGTGTAAGCCTGTTTCTAAACGTTTTCCATTCGGGCACTAAGCGCTTGTCGGGCATTGCCCTTGCTATGCTGATGTAAGTATCGTAACAATGGTCGCCTTTGGCCCATACATAACTGATGGTTATGCCATCGCCATATTCAGGTTTGTAGGTATAGGGGATGGTGATGAGCGAGTCGCTTACAACGGTTGCTCCCTTTTCGAGCACCCTATCGCCCGAATAAATGGCGTAAAGCACATAGGTGTCTTTAAGCGAAGTGCCCACTTGCACATACACAGGCTTGTTGGCTAAGTTGAAACTCTTTGCCGTTTGATAAGTCCACATCTTCGATTCAACCACGGGACGACGGTCTTTCATACTGAAAAGGATGAACTCTTGTTGAATGGTGTCGTTCCCGCAGATGGCCACCAAGCGGTGTTTGCCAGAGGAAAAGGCGGCTGCATTAAATGGCACTGGCGTATTGGCCTTGGCGGTTTGTACGTCTTTCTCCTTATCTATATAATAGCGAACTGTGCCGGGGATTCCCACTCCCGAGGCATTCCTGTAATTGAAGAGCAGTGTTTTAAGACTGTCTTTCTCTATTTTGTAGGGCAGGTCACAGTTTAACACTGTGGATCTGCTACCCAAAGGCAGGCTCATATAGCCCACTCTGGTTTCTCCACCTTGGTCTACAACTGTGGCTATCACCTCGAAATTATAGAATCCATAGCTTTGTTTGCTATCGGGTAGAATCATGGGGATGCCCACACTGAATGTTCCATCGCCGTCGGTAACGAGCGTTCCGCTGGATATCAACGTGCCCCTCTCATCGTTTCTATTTCGCCAGTGCCACCAAAAAGCGGGGTTACGCCTTACCTTGTAGCTCACTTTCGCCCCTTGCACGGGTACGCCAGCAAAGCTTTTCGCATGACCTTTAGCCACCACGGTGTCACCTGGTGCATACTTCTCTTTCACTTCGGAGAAACCAACTTCAAATGTCGGGCGCTTATATTCTTCCACCCGAATTTGTATACTGCTATATACCTTGCCCCTTGAACGCACCTCGAATGCACCTGTGAGTCCGCCAGAAGGCAAGGTGAACAGTGTGGAACATTTGCCGAAAGCATCTGTAACGACATCGTTTTGGGCCACCTCTCGGTAGTTGGCGTCGTAAAGCACCAGTGTCAACTTCTCTCCCGCTATCGGCTTTCGCTCCAAGTCCGTTCCGCGTTCAACGCAGATGCCGGCCAAATGTACAGTTTGTCCTGGGCGGTATATGCTCCTGTCGGTGTACAAATGTAACGTTGCGTATCGCCTTTTATTGTCATAATAGCCATAATAGCTTTCATAATTATTTTCATGCGCATATACATCAGTGGGCGTATAGGGATGAATGGCACTCAGATATTCATCAGCACGCACTTTATATTCCAACTCACCGTTGGCATCGCAGTCTTGATGTTCTACCCTAAATTCATACTTGCGCCTATCTTTAAGGGTCAATCTTACCTTAGCATTGGGCATGGGATAGCCCGTAGTGGCGTTTAACACGACGATGCGCACGCGGTTAGCGGGCAATGCTTGCACCACCGCCGTAACATTGGTTACAGCTAAGAGCACTCGCCGAACAGGCACATCCTTGTTGTCGGAGATAAACTCCAACATGTACGTGCCCACGGGCAAGCCCTGCAACAGCACCGAATCTGTTGAATACTTGTAAGGGAGCTTCCTCACAAACTTGCATTCGCGATTGGCCGAAGGTACGGCACTCATCTTATGTTTGAGGCTATCCAGCACCTCAGGTTTCTCTATATCCTTTTGAAACAGCCCATCAACATCTAACCGCCACACCTTCATCGCAACCTTCCCGATATTGCGTACGCCTGTAAGATGCACTTGCTGTGGGGTATTGGGCAACGTGAGTTCTCTTAGTTTCACATCGAACGTGGGGTTAATGCGTTTTTTATATGCGTTGCGCAAGACGTTCATACGCGGCCACCCACCCCACTTAGCCAAGGCTGTATTAATGTACTCTATCACGTCTTTCTCAGGAACGTCGTATGCCGACTCCATCATCTTATAGCGAACAAGTGCCAATTCGGCAACTTCGGGTAGGTCGGAATATATCTCAATGAGCGAATCGAGTTGGTGAACGGTGTGCGACTTATAGAAAGACCAAGGTGAAATTTCGCCTCCCCGCTCG
This sequence comes from Prevotella sp. oral taxon 317 str. F0108, assembly GCF_000162415.1. Classification (NCBI taxonomy): domain Bacteria; kingdom Pseudomonadati; phylum Bacteroidota; class Bacteroidia; order Bacteroidales; family Prevotellaceae; genus Prevotella; species Prevotella sp. oral taxon 317. The sequence continues at coordinate 1,708,947 of NZ_GG740072.1, forward strand.
ATTGTACGTCCCGAAAAGTTGTTGTATCCCTTGCGAAACATCATACTGGCCACGATGCAGGCCGCTCGCCGGTTGCCAGCCTTCGAGTAATAGTCGTACATTAGGCAATAATTTTCGCACACCATAGCCAGAACATGCAACAGGTCGTTATTGAAAATGCGACTGTCGATGCCAGGTTCCAACAGCGGTTCGTAACCTTTGGCCGATGTCTTCGCCAATAATTCTGGATGCTGCAATGACATTTCGAGATATGCCTTGCTCTTTTGGGCTTTGCTGTCTCCCATATTGGGATTGTCCCAATACATCTGCGCCAACGCCGATTGGTACACGGCAGCCAACACAGGTTGGGAATTTCTAACCGCCAACTCGGCCTCTTCCAATCCTTTTACCTCGCCAAGCAGTGAGTCGGGAGCAATGGCCGACTGCAAAGCACCCCTGCAAATAACGGCTTTGAGCATTGAGCCGTATTGCTTATCGGCCTTTGCCCGTTTCTCAATTTGGGTCAATATGCCGATGGCTGTCTTTGGCAAGTCTTTCTTAATTGCCACCTCGTACTGTTTCCACAGCGAGTCGTAATTTCCGGCGAGGGCCGTCTGGCATGCCATCATGAATAAGGCTAATGCCCAAAAAGCAATTTTTCTCATACGCCTTTCTTTTGTTTTAAGACCTGTTTATGATGTTCGGGGGTGAAGATACACTGCTCTGCCATCAAGGTATGTACCTCTACCGCGCCCTATTCAAGCTGCGCAACTATGTGAAAACATGTTCTAAGTCCACGCTGATGTTCTATTGATAGTAAAATGAATGGGGTTTTAGAAAGCAATTTGCCTGCTACACATCCGTACCATGTTGCTTGTAGTGGGGCTACAAGCATCTTTGTAGCGGCAGTACAAGCTACTTGTATTGACCTGCGTATGCTGTTGTTGGTCGCTTAATGGCTGCTTTTGCAAAACCTGTTCTTCTTTACAAAAAACGATATTGTTTCACTTTTTGCGATGGTTTGTCTTTATTGGGCATTCGTTTTGCCATGTCGATAACGGCACGTGCAACCTTCATCTGCCGCACAGATGCCGAAAGGCTAGCCAAGATGCCACTGTTCATTATTGTTATTGTTTATTTTATCGTTATGGTTAGGGCCTTGGTGCGTGCCATATACGCAGGGCTGTAAGCGCATTGCACGGTACAAGTGCCCGTTGTGAATGTTCCGGGGCGATCTACATAAAAAGTGCTCTCTACCACATGCGTGCCCTTAGGCATCATGTCGGCGTAATAATAGGTGGCGTTGTCGCGTGGCGAGCAGTAAAATCCGCCGCGATAGCCCGTTAGTTGATTTGCGGGTTCCATGCAGGCGGCGCGCTTGTCTACCACCTGAACAAAGTCGTAATCGCGGTCGGCAGTGATGGTTATGCGCACTTTTACCTTGCTACCCACCTTCAATTCGCCGTCGTACAGCAGTTCGCGCTTAACGCTTAGCCCCATCGAGGCATCGGCAATGTCGGTGGTGCGTTGCGTAAACTGGGCGTAGACAGACCCCCACGACGTGCCAGGGGCGGTCTTTTCTGCGGTGAAGGTGTTGAGGTTGATGCCCGTCATGGTGGTCTTTACGTAGCCCAGACCGGCCGAGGCGTTGGGCGTTTCGAGGCGTTTGCCATCCACTGAGAGCTTTGCAGGCGAGTCGGCAGCGGCTTGTAACACCTGCATGTTGCCGTTGAGGAAGGCGTACACGGCATTAACGCTGTTGATGGGCGTGTCCCAAACCTGCGTGCGTTTTTGCTGCAACAGCCAGCGTTTCATTTCATCGAGGGTAGTCGTGTCGTGGGGTTCGAGGGCTTGTATGGCCTCGATTGCCGCCACCTGCGTGGGTATCTTGTAGTCGAACCAACTGTAATAGGCCTTTCGGGTGTCGTAGTATCGGCCCATCTCCTCGGTAAAAACGCTGTATTCGCGAATGCTCTGCAAATACTCTTTGCCCATCTGCGCGTAGCCGTTCTTGGCCAAGATAACGGCTGCAACGGCCTTGCCGTAGATGGTGAACGCAGCAGGTTGTTTGGCCAAATGACTGATGAGGTAGGCACGATCGGCCTTAACATCTTCGTAATAGCTCTTGTCTACCAACGAACTTACATAAAGGTAGCGCACAGCCCATTCGCTAGGGCGCACGTTCTTCTCGCCTCGTTGCTCGCGTTTCTTCATTGCTGCGACTTCGTCTGCTACACGCTTACCCATGAAAGCGAATGCCCTTTCCAGGTTGCGGTTCATGTCGGTGCGCCCGCCCGTTAGGGTTTGCAGGCGCGTTACCATCTCGGCCACGGTCAAAGTGACGTAACTACTGCCTGGCATACCAGGGAACCAGCTCCACGAACCATCACCACGCTGCAACGCCCGCAGCTTGTTTGTAGCTTGGTTTAGGCGATACGTGATGCCGTTCTCGTCGAAGAAACGCACCAATTCTTGGCGTTGGCGGGTTTCGTTCTTGCCGTTCCACACCCAAGGCGTTTCGTTCAGCACCAGTGTTTTCAGCTCCTCGTTCTTTTCAAGTTCGCTTACCATCGAGCCTTCTCCTTTGTTTTCCTGTTTCCAAAGTTCTACTGTACTCTTTATTACGGGGGCTTGTTTAAGCAGATAACTACCCAAACTGTTTACATAGAACGAAGTAGCTAGGGAAATGGCATCGCTTTCGTCGACACTACTCATATATGGAAGTGTCTGCACCATCATCCAAGCGGGGTTGTTGGTGTACTCTACGGTGAGGCGATTATCCGCCCTATTTACGGCGAAAAGCTTACGCAAGTCGATGTTGAGCGTACCCGGACGATGCAGGGTGAAGGCCTTCGAGTTGGTGACAAGCTCGGTATCGCCCAGCAGGGGCAGGTAGTGTTGTTCGCCGTCGCTAAATCCCTTGCCCGTTACCGATATGCGACATATCCACACACGTACGCCAGCAGCATAGAACTTAGTACCTTCTTGCAGGTTGAGTGGGAAGCTGACATTGGTGGTTTGACCGGCATTCACCGTGCAAGTCTTCGTTTCTGTGTGGAAGGTCTTGCCCGTTTCGGGGTCTACAATCTCAATCAATGCCGTTCCCGTCAACGCCTTTTCGGAGGTGTTGATTACGCGAGCAGTTATCCAACCCTTGTCGCCCAGACGCATAAAGCGCGGCATATTGGGCTGCACCATCATTTTCTTGGTGGCCACAGCCTCGTTTTCCACCATCACGTTGTTCATTTCCTGGTCGGTGGCCAAGCCCATAAAGCGCCATGTGGTGACACTTTCGGGCAGCGTGAACTTGATGGCCACGTCGCCATTGGCATCAGAAGTGAGGGTCGGATAGAAGAAAGCCGTCTCGTTCAGGTTCTCGCGGATGGTGGGTTTATCAGTAGAGCTAGACTCTGGTTTAGCCTCAGGGGTTTCCTCCACGTCTTTCGTCTTCACCTCTTCGTATGCAACTGCGGATGCCCTGGTTTCTTTTGCAGAAACAGAAGATAAGCCCCTTACCCTAACAGAACCTGTTAGACTGCTCTTCTTGCTGTAACCGGAAACCACAACTTCTTCCAGTCGATCCCCTTTGAGACCAAACATCGAGGTGAAATAATAGGCCCAATCGAAGCATGACGTGTCAAATCGATAAAAGCCTAAGGAGTTTACGGGTAACGAGCGCAAGGGATTGCGGGAATAAACTTCGTAAGAGCGTAGGCTCCATGCCCACTGCCAGACGGCATAGGGCACGGGGAACGAGTAGCCTAAATCGAAACCCCAACGATGATTTACAATTTGGTCGAGCGACTTATCGTAAAGCGTAGCCATCAATTGCGCGTTGGCCGGCTTGCCGTCGGGATGTTTCAGGGTCAAAGTCCACTCTTCTTTCTGTCCGGGGGTGAGCTTATTTCTGAACGTTTTCCACTCGGCCAGCAATCGTTTGTCGGGTGTCGCTCTCCTGATACTTAGGGTGTGGTCGTAGTAATGGTCGTCCTTCACCCAAACATAGCTGATGGTTATGCCCTCGCCATATTCGGGTTTGTAGGTATAGGGGATGGTGATGAGCGAGTCGCTGAGTACGGTTGTGCCTTTTTCGAGAACCTTATCACCCGAATATATGGCGTAAAGCACGTAGGCATCTTTGAGCGAAGTGCCCACCTGCACGTACACGGGACTGCCATCGAGATTGAATTTCGAGGACGTTTGGTAGGCCCATATCTTCGAGTCGACCACAGGTCGGCGGTCGTTCATGCTGAAAAGCACGAACTCTTGGTCAACGGTATCGTTCTCGCAGACAGCCACCAGCCGATGTTTGCCCGATGCCAAGGCCGCAACATCGAATGCGATGGGTGTGTTGGCTTTCACCGTTTGGGTGGTCAACTCATTATCTATATAGTAGCGTACATTGCCTGGAATTTCTGCACCTGATGCGTTTCTGAAACTGAAAGTAATGTTTTTGAGGCTGTCTTTCTCACTTCTCTCAGGCAAATCACAACTCAACACCGTGAGTTTGCTACCTAACGGCAACGACATAGAACCCAATCGGGTTTCGCCGCCTTGGTCTACAACGGTGGCTGTAACCTCGAAGTTGTAGAAGCCTGGACGTTTCTTACCCTTAGGAAGGGTCAAGGGGATGTTCACACGGAAAGCTCCATCGTTGTCGGTCACCGTGCTTTCACGGGCTATTTCGTTTGGAGACTCGTCGTCATCCCTACTCCACCACCACCAAAAAGCGGGGTTGCGCTTAATCGTATAGGTAACTTTTGCACCCTGGACAGGCACGCCCGCAAAGCTCTTGGCGTGCCCCATAACCACCACCGTGTCGCCTGGGGCATACTTCTCGTTCACCTTGGGGAAAGAAACTTCGAACGTCGGGCGTTTGTATTCCTCAACTCTGAACGTTACGTTGCCACTTATCTTGCTCGATGCACTAACTCTGAATGTACCCGTAAGCCCACTGGTAGGCAACGTAAACTGTGTAGACAATTTGCCAAAGGCATCTGTAACGACCTCGTTTTCGGCTACAACTTTCCAATTGGCATCGTAAAGTTTAAGTTTTAAGCTTTGCCCGGCCGCGCCCTTACGTTCTAAGTCGGGTCCACGAAGCACCCAAATGCCTGCCACATGAACGGTTTGCCCTGGGCGATAGATGCTTCGGTCGGTGTACAGGTGCAGCCTAGGACTTGTCTTGTCGGAGCCATAATAGCGGTATTGGGTGTCATAAGCCGCTTCGTTGAAATAAGTATCGTCTTTGGTGTACACGTAAATGCCACGTATTTCGTTATCACCAAAGGCGTGTTCAAGTTCGCCGTCGACGCCACAAGTAAACAATTTCGTCTTTTCTTTCTCTTCTTCGTCATCGTAAAACCTCAGTCGCACCTTTGCATTTGGTACGGGATGCCCCGTTGTGGCGTTCAAAACGGCGATGCGCACACGGTCGTCCGGCAACTCTTGCAACACCGGAACGAGGTTGGTTACATTCAACAACACGCGGCGTGTGGGTACATTCTTGTTGTCGGGGATAATCTCCAACATGTACATACCTACGGGCAAGCCCTCCAATTGCAACGAGTCGTTTGTGAAGACGTAGTTGGGCACGCCCACAAACTTGCGTTCGCGGGTAGCGGTTGGCACTGCTTTCATGTTCCTTCGCAACTTGGCCAACACCTTAGGTTCTTCCACATCCCCTTCAAAATCGCCATCCACGTTCAATCGCCACACCTTCATGGTTATCGTCTTGATGTTGCGTACGTTCGAAAGATACACCTGTTGGGGCTTTTGGGGCAATAACATGTGGCGCACGCGCATGTTGAAAGTGGGGTTTATGCGTTCATTATAAGTATTGCGCAAAGTGTTCATGTTTTGCCAAGTGCCCCATTTCGACAGGGCGTAATTGATATATTCCAGTTCTTTCTCAACACCAACGTCGGATGCCGATTGCATCATGTTAGCACGCACGATGGCCAATTCGCCCGCTTCGGGTAAGTCGGCATACATGTTAATGAAAGAGTCGAGCTTATGAACGATACGCGACTTGTAGAACGAGAACCCTTTCCCATCATCTTCGTCTTCGCCTTCATCGTCAGAATTGGAACGAAATCCCCTTTCAAACATCATGCTGGCAACGATGCAAGCAGCCCGTCTGTTGCCCGCTTTCGCGTAGAAGTCGTACAATAAGCGGTAGTTTCCTGCGGCCATTGCCAGCACATGCAACAGGTCGTTGTTGAAAATGCGGGAATCGACGCCTGGTAACAGCATCGGTTCGTAACCCTTGGCCTGCGTTTTGGCCAAGAGTTCGGGATGCTGCAACGACAAGTTGAAAAACGTTTGTGCCGTTTTACCGTCCTTATCTCTCAAACTGTAATTGTTGTGATATATCTGCGCCAGAGCCGATTGGTACACGGCAGCCAAGACAGGTTCCGTGTTTCTCACCGCCAACTCTTCCGCTTCTATCCGCTTCACCTCGCCCAAAAGCGAGTCGGGAGCGATGGCCGACTGCAAAGCGCCCTTGCAAACGGAGGCTTTAAGCAGCGAGCCGTATTGCTTATCGGCCTTTGCTTGCCTCTCTATCTGCTGTAAAACGCCCAGGGCCGTCTTAGGCAAATCTTTCACCATTGCCACATCAAACTGTTTCCAAAGCTCGTTGTATCCATCAGCAAAAGCCGACTGACACACCATTATAAATAAGGCTAATGCCCAAAAAACATTTTTCTTCATACGTCTTTCTATTGTTTTAAGACCTGTTTATATCAAGTTCGATCACAATGGAACAAACCACTCTGCTGCTAAAATATACGCCTCAACCGCACAAATGGGGGACATGGAGAAACCTATGTGTCACTGTACATCATTGTCGTTGTTTACTTTACCGTTATGGTTAGGGCCTTGGTGCGTGCCATATACGCAGGGCTGTAAGCGCATTGCACGGTGCAAGTGCCCGTTGTGAATGTTCCGGGGCGATCTATATAATAGGTGTTCTCTATCACATGCGTACCCTTTCGCATCATGTCTGTATAATAATAGGTGGCGTTGTCGCGCGGCGAACGGTAGTAACCGTCGCGATAGCCCGTCAGTTGGTTTGTCGGTTCCATGCAGGCGGCGCGCTTGTCTACCACCTGAACGAAGTCGTAATCGCGGTCGGCAGTGATAGTTATGCGCACCTTCACCTTGCTGCCCACCTTCAATTCGCCGTCGTACAGCAGCTCGCGCTTAACGCTTAGCCCCATCGAGGCATCGGTAATGTCGGTGGTGCGCTGCGTAAACTGGGCGTAGACAGAACCCCACGAGGTGCCGGGGGCGGTCTTGTCTACGGTGAAGGTGTTGAGGTCGGCACCCGTCATGGTGGTCTTTACGTAGCCCATGCCTGCCGAGGCGTTGGGCGTTTCGAGGCGTTTGCCGTCCACAGAGAGCTTGGCGGGCGAGTCGGCGACGGCCTGCAACACCTGCATGTTGCCGTTGAGGAAGGCGTAAACGGCATTCACGCTGTTGATGGGCGTGTCCCAAACCTGCGTGCGTTTCTGCTGCAACAGCCAACGTTTCATCTCGTCGAGGGTGGTCGTGTCGTGGGGTTCGAGGGCCTGTATGGCCTCGATGGCGGCCACCTGCGTGGGTATTTTGTAGTCGAACCAGCTGTAATAGGCCTTCCTGGTGTCGTAGTATCGGCCCATCTCTTCGGTAAACACGCTGTACTCGCGAATGCTCTGCAAATACTCTTTGCCCATCTGCGCATAGCCGTTCTTGGCCAAAATAACGGCAGCAACGGCCTTGCCGTAGATGGTGAAGGCGACAGGCTGCTTGGCCATGCGACTGATGAGGAACTTGCGTTCGGCCTGAACGTCCTCGTAAAATTCCTTGTCTACCAGCGAGCTTACATAAAGGTAGCGCACAGCCCATTCGCTTGGGAGCACGTCTTTCTCGCCTTTCTTCTCGCGTTCCTTTATCTCGGTCACTTCTTCCTTAACCGCAGTGCCCATAAACTTGAAGGCCCTTTCCAGGCTGCGGTTCATGTCGGTGCGCCCGCCCGTTAGGGTTTGCAGGCGTGTTATCATCTCGGCAACGGCTAGCGTTATCGAGGGACTGCTCTTCATATCCTCAAACCATCCCCAACCGCCGTCATACCTTTGCAGTTGGCGTAGCTTGTTCGTGGCCGTGTTGAGGCGTTGCGCGATGCCGTTCTCGTCGAAGAAATGCACCAATTCTTGGCGTTGACGGGTTTCGTTATTGCCTTCCCACACCCAAGGCGTTTCGTTCAGCACCAGCGTTTTCAGCTCCTCGTTCTTTTCAAGTTCGCTTACCATCGAGCCTTCACCGTTGTTTTCCTGTTTCCACAGTTCGATAGTGCGCTTTATTGCGGGAACTTGTTTGAGCATGTGGTTGGCCAAGCTGTTTACGTAGAACGAGGTGGCTAGGGATATGGCATCGCTTTCGTTGGCACTACCCATATACGGCAAAGTCTGTACCATCATCCAAGCGGGGTTGTTGGCGTATTCGATGGTGAGTCGGTTGTCGGCTCTGTTCACGGCGAAAAGCTTGCGCAGGTCGATGTTCAGCTTGCCCGGGCGATGCAGCGTAAAGGCCTTCGAGTTGGTGACAAGCTCGGTATCGCCCAGCAGCGGCAGGTAATGTTGTTCGCCGTCGCTAAACCCTTTGCCCGTTACCGATATGCGACATACCCAAACTTTTACGCCGGCAGTGTAGAACTTGGAGCCTTCTTGCAGGTCGAGCAGAAAGCTCACGTTCGTGGTTTGGCCGGCACTCACCGTGCAGGTCTTCGTGTCGGTATAGAACGTCTTGTCCGTTTCGGGGTCTACAATCTCAATCAAGGCCGTTCCCGTCAACGCCTTCTCGGAGGTGTTGATTACGCGGGCGGTTATCCAACCCTTGTCGCCCAATCGCATAAAGCGCGGCATATTGGGCTGCACCATCATCTTCTTGGTGGCCACGGCCTCGTTTTCCACCAGCACGTTGTTCATGTCCTTGTCGGTGGCCAAGCACATAAAGCGCCAGGTGGTGACACTTTCGGGCAGCGTAAACTTGATGGCCACGTCGCCATTGGCATCGGAAGTGAGGGCAGGATAGAAGAAAGCCGTCTCGTTCAGGTTCTCTCTAATGGTAGGTTTTTCGCCATTACCCGCTACTACCTCCTTATCAGTATTGTCAGCATAACCTTTGTCCTTGCCTGCCTCCATAACTTCAAGTCTTTCGTCTTCCACACAATCGTCTGCCATAGAGGATAAAACAGCAATGCGCTTTATTTCATCATCGCGTTTCAAAACAGGCGCAGTAAATTTCACGTTTCCATTACCCACCGACTCATCTTCGTACAGTTCCTCAGCATAACTTAGTCCGTCTAGATAGTCAAAGGGGTCATCATACCGGAAACAAGCTTTTGAAAAACGGTAGAACCTAAACGAGGGAGTGGGTAGCAGACGCACTGGCCGAGAACCCGAAAGTTCTACTGAGGCGGGATTCCAAATCCATTGCCAATTAACAGAAGGCGCATTGAAATTATATCCCAAATCAAGCCCCCAATGGTGTTCCTTTATTCTTTCGAGCGACTTATCATAGAGTGTGGCCATCAGTTGGGCGTTGGCAGGCTCGCCATTGGGATGTTTCAGGCTTAGGGTCCACTCTTCTGTTTGCCCTGGCGTAAGCCTGTCTCTAAACGTCTTCCATTCGGCCATCAGCCGTTTGTCGGGTGTAGCTCTTACTATCGAGATGTTGCAGTCGTAGCATTCATCGTCTTTCACCCAAACATAGCTAATCGTTATGCCGTCGCCGTATTCGGGTTTGTAGGTGTAGGGGATGGTGATGAGCGAGTCGCTGATTATGGTTGTACCCTCTTCAAGAACCTTATTGCCCGAGTAGATGGCGTAAAGCACGTATGTATCTTTCAACGATGTGCCCACTTGCACATACACGGGCTTGTTGTCGAGATTAAAACTTGATGCCGACTGATACGACCATATCTTCGACTCCACCACAGGACGGCGATCGTTCAAGCCGAAAAGCACAAACTCGCGGTCGAGCGTGTCGTTTTCACAAATGGCCACCAAGCGATGTTTGCCTGAGGACAGGGCGGCAGCATCGAATGGAATGGGCGTGTTGGCCACAACCGTTTGGGTGTTGCTCTCCTTATCTATATAATAACGTACGTTGCCGGGGATTTCTGCACCAGTGTTGTTCCTTACGTTAAACAGCAATGTTTTAATGCTGTCTTTCTCTATTTTGTCAGGCAGATCGCACGTCACCGAAACGGACTTGTACCCCAACGGCAGGCTTATCGCACACGAATGCGTTTCTCCGCCTTGGTCTACAACAGTGGCTGTCACCCTGAAAGAAAAAAAGGCACATTCCCATTTAAAGTAGGGAAGTTCCATAGGAACCCTCACGCTAAACATCCCTTCACTGTCGGTAACTGTGGTATCGTTGTCCAACTCACCCGCATCTTCATCGACGTCGCAGCTTTGATAGCACCAAAATACAGGGCTACGCTTTATCGTATAGTACACTTTCGCCCCCTGAACAGGCGCACCGGCGAAACTCTGCGCATGCCCTTTAACAACCACGGTGTCGCCCAAAGCATACTTTTCTTTCACTTCGGCAAAGTTCACGTCAAACGTCGGACGTTTATACTCTTCCACCCTGAACGACGTGCTGGTATAATAATCTCCTTTTAACTTTATGGTGAAATTACCCGTAAGCCCATCTTTGGGCAAGGTAAATTGCGTGGCGATTTTGCCAAAGGCATCAGTAACGGCCTCACGCTCCCCAATTTCTTTCCCATTGGCATCACAAAGTCTTAGCGTTACTTTCTTTCCTGCTACGCTTTTACGTTCTAAGTCGGGACCGCCACAAGCCGAAATGCCAGCCACTTGCACAACTTGCCCTGGCCGATAGATACTCCTATCGGTATAAATAAACAATGTTGGCAGGCCACTATGCCCGTTCCCTTGAAAATAAAATCCAGACCAACCTTCTCTGCAAGCATACACGTCGGTTGGCGTATAGGGGAAAACATCCTCTAAATCTTCATTATATTCCAAACTACACACCACTTCGCCATTGGCTTTACACGCCAGAGTATCAACCCGCGTCTTGTAGCCCGTTCGATCTTTAATGGTCACCTCCACTTTGGCATTGGGCATGGGATGCCCCGTGGTAGCATTCAATACGGCGATGCGCACATTATATCCGGGCTGTTCCTGCATCACGGCCGTAACATTGGTTACAAACAACAGCGAGCGTTGCACGGCCACTTCCTTGTTGCTGGGTATAAACTCTAACATGTATGCACCCACGGGCAAACCATCCAACTGTACCGAATCGTTCGAGAACTGGTACACACTCTTGCCCACAAACTTACATTCTCTTGTGGCCGAAGGCACCGCCTGCATCGTCTTCCTAAGCCTTTGCAACACTTGCGGTTTGTTTATATCTCCTTCAAAACGCCCGTTTATGTTTAGTCGCCACACCTTCATGGTGATGCTTGAGAGGTTGCGCACATTAGAGAAATGTACCTTTAGGGGCTTTTTCGGCAAGATAAGCCGCCTAGAAGCCACATCGAATGTAGGATTAGATACCGTCTTCTGAGCGTTGCGCAACACGTTCATCCGTTTCCACGAGCCCCACTTAGACAAGGCATAATCAATATATTTCAGAACCTCGCTCTTTTTCACCTTCTCCGATCCGTACATTAAGCTGTAACGATAGATGGCCAATTCGGCAACTTCGGGCAGGTCGGCATATACGTTCATCAGCGAATCGAGTTTGCGAACGATGGGCAACTCATCAAATTTGCATGTGTCCTCTTCCCCATTTTCCTCGTTAACACTATCCGCAAAGTTGGTTTCCGTCTCTTCCAACATCAACCTAGCCAACAGGCAAGCCGCTCGCCTATTTCCAACCTTCTCGTAATAGCGATACAACAAGTCGTACTCACCAGCTGCAAGCCCTAGCACATGCAGCAGGTCGTTATGAAAGACATGACTATCCATGCCAGGAACCAGCAGTGGTTCGTAACCTTTGGCCGATGTCTTGGCCAATAGTTCGGGATGTTTAACCGACAAACTGAAATAGGTTCTGGACTTACTGCCGTCACCATCTTTTAGTTCGTCGTACACATTATATAGCTGCCCCAAGGCCGACTGGTACACAGCTGCCAACACAGGCATTTTATCTCGCACGGCCAGTTCAGCCGCCTCTATTCGCTTTACCTCGCCTTCGAGCGAGTCGGGGGAGATGCTCACCATCACCTGTCCTTTGCAAAAAACGGCTTTAAGCATCGACCCATATTGCCTTTCGGCCTTTGCCTTCTTTTCAATCTGCTGCAAAACGTCCATAGCCGTCCGTGGCAAGTCTTTCTTCCTTGCCACACTGTATTGTTTCCACAATGCGTCGTAATTGTCGGCAAAAACAGTCTGGCATACCATTATTAATAAGGATAATGCCAATAAAACAGCTTTTCTCATACGCTATCGTTATGTTTTAAGGCGAGGTTTATTAAGTTCGGACGCAAGGGTGTGCAACTCTCCGATGTGCAAACATAACTTGGCCATGCCCTTTCCAAGTTCGCGCAACTAATGCAAAAGTAAAAAAATATCTCTGAAAAGCAAAACTTTACTTCCTCGTTTTTATGCCTTTAACGAATAATATGGATGTTGCGGCACGTTTTCGTAATTAAATAACTAACTTTGCCTGAAAGAAAAAGATAAACAATGAGAAATATGAAGCGTTTAAACCATCTTCTTATCGGTGCATTGGCCGCCATGATGTTGGCCTGTGGAACTACTAGCCAAGTGCCCATTACGGGGCGAAAACACTCGCTGCTCGTATCCGATGCACAAATACTTAGCCTCAGCAAGCAAGAATATGCCAAGTTTCTAAGCAGCGCCCGCCTATCGTCTAACGCCGCCAATACGGCCATGGTGAAACGTGTTGGCCAACGATTGGCACGTGCTGTGGAAACCTATCTGATGAACAACGGCTACCAAGACGAGATTAAGAACTTTGAATGGGAGTTCAACCTCGTGGCCGACAATCATGTAAATGCCTTCTGTATGCCTGGCGGAAAGATCGTGGTTTACGAGGGCTTGCTGCCTGTAACCCAAAACGAAGCCTCGTTGGCCATCGTGCTGGGCCACGAAATTGCACACGCCGTTGCCAAACATTCGGCCGAACAAATGTCCAAAAAGATACGCCAAGCCTACGGCACACAGATTGGCGGCAGCATACTTGGCGCCATCGGTGGCGAAACTGTGGGCGGACTGGCGCAGGTGGCGGCAGGGCAATACTTCTCGTTTAGAAACTTGAAATACTCGCGCGACAACGAGTCGGAGGCCGACCACATGGGACTTATCTTCGCGGCTATGGCCGGTTACGACCCCTCGGTGGCTGTGGCCTTTTGGCAACGCATGGCGGCAAAGTCGGGTGGCGGAAACACTTCCGACATGTTTAGCGACCACCCCTCGGATGCGAAACGCATCGCCGCCATACAAAAGCTGCTGCCCGAGGCCATGAGTTACTACAAAGCCTCTGGCAACGCGCACGCCAACGCCCCTGCAACAACGAGCACAAAGCCAGCCAACACCCAACCCACCAACAAGAACAAGGGTTCGAAAGGCGTGTCGGCCTCTGGCTTATATCGAAACTCTAAGCGCAAATAGCGTAACAAAAAGAACATGCCGAACGAAGAAATGAAGAAGTTTTGCCTCGACCTCGACGTCGTGGCCGTTGAGCGGCTGAATGCCCGCTACGTGCTTATCAGGCTCTCCCGCGCCCAACCTTTGCCCCTGATGAAACCTGGGCAATTTGTTGAAGTGCGGGTAGACCACTCGCCACAAACCTTTCTGCGACGTCCCATCTCCATCAACTACGTAGACATACAGCGCAACGAGATGGGGCTGTTGGTGGCCACAGTGGGGCACGGCACACGCCAAATGGCCTTGTTAAAGACTGGCGACACGCTTAATTGCGTGTTTCCCTTGGGCAATCCTTTCACACTTCCCACATCGCCCGATGAGCGTTTCTTGCTCGTTGGCGGCGGCGTGGGCGTAGCACCGATGCTCTTCCTGGGGCAAAAAATCAAGGAAATGGGCGCACAACCCACATTTTTGCTAGGCGCACGCACGGCAGCCGACTTGCTGGAAATGGACCTCTTTGAACGTACGGGGCGCGTACTCGTTACCACCGAAGACGGGTCGGCTGGCGAAAAAGGTTTCGTTACCAACCACTCGGTACTGCAAAACGAGACGTTCGACATGATTTCCACCTGCGGGCCCAAACCCATGATGATGGCCGTTGCACGTTATGCGCGCGAAAAAGGAACGGCTTGCGAGGTGTCGCTCGAAAACTTAATGGCTTGCGGCATTGGCGCATGCCTCTGTTGTGTGGAGAAAACAGTAGACGGAAATCTCTGCGCATGCAAAGAAGGACCTGTGTTTAACATTCAAAAACTGCTTTGGTAATGGCCATTCTCAAAACGAATATCGGCAATTTGTCGATGAAAAACCCCGTGATGACTGCCTCTGGCACCTTCGGTTATGGCTTGGAGTTCGAAGACTTTGTGCCGCTTGACGGCATCGGCGGCATTATTGTAAAAGGAACAACCTTGCATCCACGACAAGGTAACGACTATCCGCGCATGGCCGAAACGCCACAAGGCATGCTAAACTGTGTGGGATTGCAGAACAAAGGCGTTGACTACTTCGCCGAACACATCTATCCCAAAATCAAGGACATTGACACACGCATGATTGTGAACGTGAGTGGCAACACACCCGAAGACTATGCAGAGTGTGCCACACGTATAGATGCACTCGAAAACATACCTGCCATTGAGCTGAACATTTCGTGTCCCAACGTGAAAGAGGGGGGAATGGCCTTCGGAACAACTTGTGCTGGGGCTGCTAGCGTGGTGCGCGCGGTACGTGCACGCTACGGCAAGACGCTTATCGTGAAACTTTCGCCCAACGTTACCGACGTAACGGAGATTGCACGAGCAGTAGAGGCAGAGGGCGCCGACAGCGTTTCGCTCATCAACACGCTTATGGGTATGGCTATCGACATCGAACGGCGGCAGTCGGTTTTAAGCATCAACACGGGTGGTTTAAGTGGCCCTGCCGTTAAGCCCGTTGCCTTGCGCATGGTGTGGCAGGTGGCAAAGGCGGTGAAGATACCGGTCATCGGGTTGGGCGGAATATGCAATGCCACCGATGCCATCGAGTTTATCATGGCTGGCGCATCGGCCATTCAGATTGGCACCGCCAACTTCCTCGACCCTACCGTTACCATTAAGGTACGCGATGGCATAAACCAATGGCTAGACAATCATGGTGTTAAAGACATTAAAGAGATTGTTGGGGCGGTTGGATAAACGGTTTTATGGGCGCATTGAAGTTTCCGTTTCAGCTTTAAATGCTGCTTATAAAGCAACGGTAATTGCCTGCACCTTAACGCGCGCCCACCCTTATATAAACAAGCAACAGGCTTTCGTCCATATACAACGAAACACATCCGTTGCGTTAGCTAGGGTATAGCAGTTGGTGCGATAGGCGCTTTGGTCGCACGCCAACTATTATAAGCTGTTTTACATTGCTGTCTGATAAAAGTTATTTCCCAAACACAGTGTGTTTCTTTTATCAGACAGCAATGAGAATGTTTCAATTACTTTTTCTCAAAACAACAAAAGATGGGAACCAATTACAGCATCACCGAACAATTCGGCGCTAACCTCGCCGAATTGCTAGCCGAGAAAATCTGCAAGGTCTACCATGAGTTCGACACTGTCCACTTTATACAAGACACCGCCAACAAAACCATCGGGCAAAGCTACACACAGCGAGTGGCTACGCTTGCCGAACTATTAAAAATCTATCTCCCAGCAGACTACAAGAAAGCTTTACCTATCCTGATGGCAATCTTGGGCGAAGAAAACCCCAACGAAACTGGGATGTTTACCCACTATTATTGGATTTTGCCCATCGGGAAGTTTGTGCAGGAGTACGGCATCGAGCATTTCGACCGCTCAATGAAAGCCATTGAAGAAATAACCAAGCGGAATACGGGCGAGTATGCCGTTAGGCCATACATCAGAAAATATCCAGAAACCTCGCTCAAAATCATCGAGCAATGGGCAAAATCGCCCAACTTCCACTTGCGCAGACTGGCTAGCGAAGGGCTCCGCCCTAAATTGCCTTGGGCAAGTAAGCTGGAAACATTTATAGAAAACCCCGCACCTGTGTTCAAAATATTGGAGTTTCTAAAAGAAGACGAAATTCTTTTCGTGAAGAGGTCGGTTGCCAACCATCTTACCGATTGGCTCAAAGTGAACAGAGAAGGGGTTCTACCTCTCATTGAACGATGGAAAACGTCTGATAATCCACACACCCAATGGATAATTAAAAGAGCCACTCGCAAGATACAATAGGTAGTTCATGACTTTTCTCTCTTTCTTTTCTTCGTGAGAAAATTAGCATGAATGCACGATTCCCCAACGTGTCACCCACATGTTTTACGCAGGGGAATAGTTTACGCCCCCATGATGTACGTACCAACCGCTTTTCCACATAGAACCAGCATTTCCCATTCTGCAAGACATTGGGATAGGCGGCAGAGAGCCTATCAAGTTTTTGCAGTTTTCTCTCTTCATAACTCTTCCTCAACCACTTTATATATTAACACAGTCTTGATTTTTTGTCTCCATACCCAAATTTGTAATCCTATTGTTTCAAAATCATAAACATGTTGATTTTGTCCCTTTCCATTAACTAATAAATATATTCGCTCATGATTATTGGGAAGGATGCGGATAGCGGATAATAATTCTTGAAACGGCAAGCCGATTAACTCTACTCCCTGATAAAAGCAAGAAGAAGCACATCGAATCACATTGATCTTTCCATCATCATCGCACCAAATGTCTATTTCATCATCATAAAAATAATATGAACTATTTGTAAATGTCGATTCATTGTAAACCGCTTTTGTGTGGCGTTTATATAAATAATTTGAAATATCTGAATCGAGAATAAAGTCGTTATATGCAGTATTTAGAATCAATCCCTTTGTATCCATAATATTACTTTTTATTTCCTCTACGCTATTTCTGGTAGTGTCCTTAAAATGTGTAATCCCCTTTTCCTACATTTGTGTTTAAAACCAATAAAAAAAGAAACGGTGGAACTTACACATTCGCAAATTTCGGAAACCGAAACCGCCTTGATTTAATGTTTCTATAAATTGAGAGTAATCTGTTACCTTTGTGATACCAGCACAAGATAAACATCCTTCTCATATACGAAGTGTAGGACAAATCAATTCACTGGCTTATAAGCTCACGAAAAAACAACAAATCCCGAACGAGTCAACTCATCAACTTATAGGCTCATCAACTTACAAACTCAAAAACTCATCTACTTATAATCTCATCAAGCCACCAACTCATCAAACTCACCAACTCGCCACCCTTGCCGACTCACCACTCTTGCCAACCCGTTAAGTTGTTAATTCGCCAACTAAGCAACTCAGCTACTTAAAACCTAAATTCTTATTTTTTATTTTACAACACCACTCTAATTTTCCCTCCGTTCTAGGGAAAATTTAGGTCAAAAAGTGGGTAAATAGCCACTATTTTTAGCCTTTCACGCCTTTTGCTTTGTCTATTTTTAAGAACAAAACCGCCATTTTGCACCATTTTACCTTTCTAGTTTGGTTGCCAGCTCATTATTTTCTACGCCCAATTACCCACTTTTAGCCCCTAAAATCCCACTTTTTAACAGGTGTTTTGCCCTTTTCAGCCATGTGTTTCATGGATCTAAAAGGGTTTGTCTATACCATTACAGTGGATATTTATGCTTTTTATCTTGCATTTAGCGGCATTTTGCACTGCATTTAGCATCAAAACGCACTGCGTTTAGCACCATTTTACCTCGCGTTTTGCACCAAAACGCACTGCGTTTAGCGGCATATTGCACTGCGTTTAGCATCAAATTGCACCGCATTTTGCTGCAAATGACCCAAAAACCAGTGCAGAGGGCGTTTGTTTTTAATAAAAATTCATTTTGTCTGCATTTACAACTAACCCCTTTTTGCATCAAAACCAACTTTCGCGAGAATCGATTTTTTGCGGCAAGGTTGGCGATTGGTGGAAGAAAAGGGCACTCATAATGTTAAAATTCCAACCGAAAACTAGACAAAAAAACTTTCTGATGATGAGAGTTTATAAGCTTGAGAGTTTGTAAGGTGGTAAGTTTTATAAGGTGATGCGGTTATAAGCTTGTGAGGCTGTAAAGCCGTGAGGCCGTAAGTTGGTGGGGATATAAAGTAGTGAGGTCGTAAGTTGATAAACTCATAAGCTTTTAAACGCATGAGTTCAAAAACTCATGAACCTACTAATTCATGATTTCACAAACCCATTAACTCATTAGCTCATGAACTTACAACCTCACCAACTTACGACCTCACAAACTTATAACCTCACAAACTCAGCAATTCAAAGGTTCAAACCCTTAGTGTATCTTGAAGAGTTCTTTTATTCCTCCTAGGCTACCCAGTAGGTTTGTAGCCTCGTAAGGCAGGTAAACCATCTTGGTTTGGTCGCCTTGTGCCAACTCTTGCATCATGGCGATGTACTTTTGTGCAAGCAGATAATTGGCCGGATTGGTGCTCTGTCCAACAGCATCGGTAATTTTTTGAATGGCTATTGCCTCGGCCTCGGCCTTGCGAATGCGTGCTTGCGCCTCACCTTCGGCATAGAGAATGGCCTGCTGTTTGACAGCCTCAGCGCGGTTGATGGTAGAAGTCTTCTCACCTTCCGACTGCAAAATCACGGCTTGTTTCTCACCCTCACTGGTAAGAATGGTGGCGCGCTTGTTACGTTCGGCTTGCATCTGTTTCTCCATCGCCTGCAAAACGCTCGATGGCGGGATGATGTCTTGCAGCTCAACGCGGTTCACCTTGATACCCCACTTGTTGGTTGCATCGTCTAACACCGAGCGAAGTTTGGTGTTGATGGTGTCGCGCGAGGTGAGCGTTTGGTCCAATTCCATTTCACCGATGATGTTACGCAGCGTGGTTTGAGTAAGTTTCTCAATGGCGTTGGGCAAGTTGTCAATCTCGTAAACGGCCTTGAAGGGGTCCACAATCTGGAAGTAGAGCAAGGCATTGATTTGCATTTGGATGTTATCTTTGGTGATAACGTTCTGCTTGTCGAAGTCGTACACTTGCTCGCGAAGGTCGATTGTGTTTGAATACGAGTAGCGGCGATTGGTCATTCTTACGATGTTTTTCGCTTTATCCACAAAGGGTATGATGATGTTGACACCTGGTTTGAGGATTGCTCGAAACTTACCCAAGCGTTCGATGATTTTCGTTTCCGACTGGGGAATAATTACAAGCGACTTCTTAACAAAGACAAAGGCCAGCAATATTGCGGCGATAATTAAATAAGTTCCTAGATATTCCATTATTGATTATTGTTTTTGGTGTTATTCAAATTAGGTGTTTACTACGGATAATCTAAGCCTAAGACATCGTCCTGGGCACGATTACAACGAAGAAATTAGCCACAGCCTTGGCCTGCAAAAACATTTGAGCACCCGCTTAACACATGCGCCCATAGCTACACATAACGGCCAAAGATTGTTTTTCAGACACGTTCAACCGTGGCGATGATGCTTTCCATCTTAACGATGCGCACCCTTTCTCCTATCTTAATAAGCGACCCGTCGGCCGAAACAGCGCGCCATTCGTCGCCGTCTACCTTTACATAGCCGCTGTGTTGTGGCTGCACATCTTCTATCACCACGCCCACACGCCCTTCAAGCGCGTCGGCATTGCTTTTTCGTTCCTCCTCATCGCGGTGCAGATATTTCATCACCACAGGCCTAACGGCAAAGATGGATAAGATTGAGAAGAAGGCGAAACAAACCACTTGGCCCCAAAACGGGAAACCAAGCCAGCAGCCTACCATCGACGAAAGGGCGCCAATGGCGAAACAAAGGATGTAGAACGTGCCAGAGGCCATTTCTATTATTAGGCATAATAGGCTTATTAGTAGCCAAAATAGCCATTGATTTGAATTGAGGTATTCGAACATCTTTGTGGTATATTGATTGTGTTTCCAAAGTTAGACAATATTTGTCAAACTGCAAAATAATTGTGAGAATAATTGAATTTTGAGTTTTTAGCATGAGCGAGAGTTTGTATTTTGTTGCAAAAAAACAACAAAATATGCACAGATAAAGTAAGCATTTTCAATCATTGAGAGGCTTTGTTATTTCATATTACAACCACTTTCACCTTAACTACCCAAGCATATCAAAAGGGAAAGCTATCACCTGTATAACTTACAATTTGCCACTTTACAGAGCAACATACTCACCTCACGCAAGCATTAGGCCACAGCAACCTACCAACCCGCGCTATCGCTCTAACAAAGCTATCACCCGTCACTTCATTTAATTTAACAAAACAAGTGAAAACAAAAGTGAAAGACCGTAAGAAAAAACTCATTTTTGTAAAGATTATGACATATAATTACTAATTTTGAACACAGAAATATTATTCATCCATAAAATTAAATAAACTATGAATAGACTTAACTCCATCGGAAAAGCACTGATCGCAGGCTTAGTTTTGTTGTTAACCATGCCACAAATTGCACACGCAAGAGCTAGGATTCCTGTCGGGACACGCGATGTTATCGACATCGTTTACAACATCCCTGCATCGGACAGTATCATTATCGACGGCAAACAGGTGAACTTGGCACGTATGCACAAGGAGTTCAACATTGCCTACATCCTGCCCCTATGGGTGACTGAAGAACCTAAACTTGTGCTATACGATGCCCCATCGGAAACCTATTACGAAATGACAACCGAAAAATCGCAGGCATTTCTGAAAGAGTATATGAAAGAAAAGAAACTCGATGAGGCCAGTATGTTGAAACTAGGTTTCTATACACGCTACGGCGGAAAGGCTGTTTTGTTGGCTATCGTGGCCTTAATGATATGGGGACAGATTCCTTCGCGCAAAAAAGAAGAGAAGATAGAGCCTACTGAATTATAACTAAGATGCCATGGGAATAACTCCATTTATCATCTTCGCCATTATTATGACAATTGGCATAGTTGTCGCTTTGGTATTCTTCATCTCAGCTAACAATAAGCCGTTAAACTTTGCAGAAGTAGAAAGCGAATCACAAAGACTTGGCGAGAACGAACTAAACACGTTCATAAACGATAAGTTTGGAATGTGCATCGAACATCTTGACGACAAAAGGGTGTTAGGGGTAAACTACGTTTACTACACCCCTAGCATGAAGGAATACTTTAAGAGTGCAGGCAAAGATTTGCTGAGAAGCGCAATGACACTTGGCACCGTGAAGTATACAACTGTGGAAACGCCCACACCATTATTACTCACCGCTGATGGATTACACATCTTTGACCTCAGCGTTGAAGGAAAGGTGAAACGGCATTTGATGTTCAATAACTCAAGATTAGAGAACGCTACACTAACACCTTTACCCGACGAGCAAGCTCCAAAGCTGTTGGTCGACTGTGCTAAGTTTTATAATCTACAAGTTCCATGCGAGGACCAGGTACGCGAAATAAAAATCTGCACCGTGGTCTATACTCCCACAGAGCAGTTCTTCAATTACAACAAGCTCCAACGCGTGTTGGCTTATGCTGCTGGCAAGGAATTCTTTAAAGCATTAGAAGAAAAATATCCGAACTTAAAGACGTAAGTGATAATGAGTTGACGAGTTAACAAGTAGACAAGTTAACGAGTTGATGAGTAGACAAGCTGCGAGTGAACAAGTTTACGAGTTAACGAGTGGAAAGTTAACGAGTGGACGAGTTGGCGAGCCAACATTCCCCAAGCATACGGGTTGACAAGGTAACATACAGCCTTGCCAACCCGTTTTTATTCGGCATCAACGCCAAACTTGACCCCTGCCATGGCCAAATTATCCATCAACACCATCGCAGCCATCGCCTCGACAATGGGCACGGCACGCGGAACAACGCACGAATCATGACGCCCACGAGCCGCAAAAGTGGTGGGCGTTCCGTCTAGTTCAATGGTGTCTTGCTCCATCAGCACGGTGGCAACAGGCTTAAACGCCACACGAAAAAAGATGTCTTGCCCATTGCTTATGCCCCCTTGGATGCCTCCGCTATGGTTGGTAAGCGTAGAAACCTGACCTTCTTCGGCCACGAAAACATCGTTAACCTCACTGCCTTTACACCTAACCAAGTCGAAACCATCGCCAATTTCAAAACCCTTTGCGGCGTTAATACTCAGCATGGCATAACCCAATCGGGCGTGAAGTTTGTCAAATTCGGGCTCGCCAACCCCCACAGGACAACCCTTCATCACGCATGTAACCACGCCGCCAATGGTGTCGCCCGCGTTCTTCGTATCCAAAATAAGTTGCGCCATGCGCTTGGCCACCTCCTCATCGGGGCATCGCACGTCGTTGTTTTCTGTGTTCGCGAGGTTATACAGGCGATAATCCTTGTTCAAAACGATGTCGCCCACCTGCGACACGTAGGCCGAAATGGTTATACCCATCTGCCTAAGAGCCAGCTTTGCCAATGCTCCGCCCACCACACGAGCCAAAGTAATGCGAGCCGACGAGCGTCCACCGCCACGATGGTCGCGCAATCCGTACTTATTATAATAGGTGTAGTCAGCATGCGACGGCCGGAAAAGTCCACGCATATTGTCGTAATCTTTCGAGTGCTGATTAGCGTTTCGCACGACAAAGCCAATGGGCGTGCCAGTGCTTTTTCCCTCGAACACACCACTAAGCAATTCCACTTGGTCGGCCTCGTTGCGGCTCGTGGTAAGCTTGCTCTGGCCAGGCCTACGCCTATTAAGCTCCGACTGGATAAAGTCTAAGTCGATGTCAATGCCTGCTGGCATGCCGTCTACCACGCCTCCGATGGCTGGCCCATGACTTTCGCCAAAGGTGGTAAGGGCGAAAAGGTTTCCAAATGTGTTGCGCATAATTGTGAGGGATAAACAGTTAAAGCAATAATGGCGAACACACAACCGCGCCAAACGCAGTTATGATGTGTTCGCCATTGTATATATAATATCTGTGTGATCTACACAACAAAAGGATTAATGGTGTCCACAGCCACCGCCATGATGGCCATTACCATGACTGCAACAGCCGCCATGATGACCATGTTCGTGGCCATCGCCATGATGTTCGTGCCCGCAACAGCCGCCATGTTCATGGCCACCGCCTTCTTCATCTCCATGATTGTGCCCGCAACCACAACCTCCACAGCCGCCTTCGCCACTGATATGGTTCAGCATTTGCTGCACTTCCTCGTTCGTAGCCTCGCGGTTCTCAACTATTTCGCCCTTAAACAGCAAGTCAAGCCCTGCAAGCGGGTGGTTCAAGTCCATCTTCACGGTGTCTTCCGTCACATCAAGCACACGACCCATAAAGCGGTTTCCGTCTTCGTTTTGCAGCGGAACAACGGCATCTTTGTAGATGTTGTCGTGGTCGAAGTGGCCATTGATGGTGAATATCTCCTTGTTCAAGTCAAGAACACGCTCGTCAAGACGTTCGCCATAAGCCTCTTCGCATTCAATGTTCAGCGTAAACTGCTCGCCCTTAGGCAAGTCTTCCACACCGTTTTCAAAAGCGTCGAGGGTGATGCCAAAGCCCGTAATAAACACAAAAGGGCGGTCGGCAGGTGCCTCCTCGATAAGCGTTTCCTTGCCGTCGGCCAGCGAATAAAGCTTATAAGCCACGGCGATAAACTTGTTGTTTTCTTTTTCCATTGTCATATTTCGTTTTTATCTTTTCCTTGCAATAATGATGCCAATGCGCGTTATGCCACAATTAGCAACCCCACGCACGCGGCATTACATGCAAAGTTACGAAAAACTTTCCGTATATATGGCCTA
>NZ_GG740072.1:1733413-1773063 GCF_000162415.1 Prevotella sp. oral taxon 317 str. F0108
TTCCACAAATTCCCTGCCACTTAACCCAATTGCGTTATCGCGTTGTTCTTTGTCGTTTTACCATTCTATTGGGCATCTTCTGCTTGCATTCTCAGCCACATAATCCACAAAGTCCCTTCCAAAGAATAAGCCAAATTTCCCAAAATTAAGTCTAAAACTCCACCAAAGTCAATTTTAATAATCCGCCAGATGCTATCTCCATTATTTTCCGTAACTTTGCTTTCGCTAGGCCAACACGCGCCTGGAGAGATGGCCGTTTCAGCCCCTATCCTAACCACCTCAACTGTACAAACACTGCAACGAACGATGAAAAAGACGTTATCATTAGCCATAATCGCCCTCTTGTGCATACTGCATGCCCATGCACAACGCCCTGTTTATGCCAAGATGTCGGGCGAATTACGCCAGCTATACATAGAAAGCCAAGCCGAACGGCAGGCAACCACTCGCTCAAACCCATACGACAGCCGCTCCGTATGTGCCTTTGTGCGCATTGGCAGCCACGCCGAGGCGGTGTTTAAAGCCCACGCATGCACATCGTTAGCGCAGTTTGGCAACATCCACATCGTGAACATCCCCCTCAATCAGCTGGCCAAGTTGTCGCAATCCAAATGGGTTAGCCGCATCGAAATGGGCCAAAGCAACAGCATATTGATGGACACCACAGCCAAAGTGCTGAACGCTTGGCCCGCATATCAAAGCCAATCGCTGCCACAAGCCTACACGGGCAAGGGCGTGGTGGTGGGCATTCAAGACATCGGTTTCGACCTTACGCACCCCAATTTCTGCGACTCTACGGGTCAAACACTACGCATCAAGGCCCTATGGGACCAACTTTCAACCGATACCATCGGCACAACCCTACCCGTTGGGCGCGACTACACCACACCCAACGCCCTCCTCAGCCTGCGCCACACACGCGACGGCAAACAAGAAACGCATGGCACACACACCTTGGGCATTGCAGCAGGCAGTGGCTTTAAAAGCCCTTATCGCGGCATGGCATGGGAAAGCGACATTTGCCTAGTGGCTAACCTCACCAGCGAAAACAAAAACTTGGTGGACAAAAAAGACCTATATAAATACACCACTGCGACAGACGCGTTGGGCTTTAAATACATTTTCGACTATGCCAAGCGACACAACCAACCCTGCGTGGCATCGTTTAGCGAGGGTTCTAGCTTTCGTTTCGACAGCGACACGCAACTCTACCATGCCGTTTTAGACAGCCTTCAAGGTCCAGGGCGCATCATCGTGGCCTCGGCAGGCAATGAAGGCGGACGGGCAAGCTACCTTAGAAAGCCACTGGAAACCGACTCGGCAGGTACTTTTATCAAGGATTCGAACGGCAAAATACGCGTGTCGGCAAAAAGTAAGGAGCATTTTTTGCTTAGATTGAGGTTTCATCGCGTGGGCACATTAACCACATACGACATCGACACGCGTGCATTAGTGGCCGCCAAAGACTCGCAACTGATAGACACACTTACCTTTGGAAAGCTGCAATACGAGATACAAGCGGCTGCCTATCAGCCCGACAACGAGGGCGCATTGGCCTACGAGATGTATTTGCGCACGTTGGGTTCTAGCACCTACGTGCCGCCAACGGCATTGGTATTAATTGGCGCAAATGCCGATGTGGAGCTGTTCCGAGGTGCAGGCAGATGGGAAACGAACAAGCTCGAGCCTGCGTTGTTGGGCGGCGACGACACCCACACCATCCTATCGCCAGCCAGCGCACCAGCAGTTATTGCCGTTGGCGCAACCTCGTATCGCACACACATTACCAATTATAAGGGCGAAAAAAAGTATTCGTTGCAAGGAACAGGGGGCGAAAGAGCACCCTACTCTTCGAAAGGACCAACCGCAGACGGCCGCACAAAGCCCGACGTGATGGCTCCTGGCAGCAACATCATCTCGTCGTACAACAGCTTTTACATTGCCAATCATCCCAACAACAGCGACGTGCAATGGGATGTGGCGCACTTCCAACACAACGGCCGCACCTATCCGTGGAACTGCAACACGGGTACTTCCATGTCCGCGCCAGCTGTTGCAGGCGCTATCGCCCTGTGGTTGCAGGCCAACCCAACGCTAACGGCCAGCGATGTGCGAAACATTGTGGCACAAACAGGCACGCAACACAGCACATCCCTACCCCATCCCAACAACCTATATGGCTACGGACAGGTTGATGTTTATCGCGGCCTGCTCCATATCTTGGGCATTACCAAGGTGCAAGGCATCTACCAACACCAACCACAGGGCGTGCATATAAGCCCAGACGGCAACAACAAACTGCGCATAACCTTCGCCGACGGGCAAACGCACGCCTGTTCGCTGCGCCTTTATTCGCTATCGGGTTCATTAGTTCTAAGTAGGCCGCGCACGCTGTTGGCCGCCGAATCCACCATACAGCTAGGAGCATTAGCAGCAGGCGTGTATGTAGTTCAGATACACGCAGATAGCCCTAAACATAGCGGCAGCACACTTGTTAGGCTCATTGCAAAATAAACCAACAACCCACATTACGCCTCAAAACAATCCTTACGCAAAAAACACCATTTCTAGGTATTGCGCCATTATTTATTTGTACTTAACTTTGCAACCATAATAATAACACAACTAAAACTAAGAATTGAAATGAAAAAAACGGTGGTAGTATACGGTTCTTCAACAGGAACCTGCCAAAGCATCGCTGAAACGATTGCAAGCAAACTAGGCGTAGAAGCCCTAGACGTGGCTAACTTCAACGCAGACGTTGTTGCCGAGAACGAAAATTTACTCATCGGAACCTCTACTTGGGGTGCAGGCGAACTGCAAGACGATTGGTACGACGGCGTGAAAGTGCTTAAAGAGGCCGACTTGGCCGGCAAAACGGTGGCCGTTTTCGGTTGCGGCGATGCCGAATCTTACTCTGACACCTTCTGCGGCGCAATGGCCGAGCTTTACAATGCAGCAAAAGAAAGTGGCGCAAAGATGGTTGGCGAGGTGTCTACCGATGGCTATACCTTCGACGATAGCGAGGCTGTTGCCGACGGAAAGTTCGTGGGACTGGCTCTCGACGACGTAAACGAAGACGATAAGACCGAAGGTCGCATCGACGCATGGCTCGAAGAAATTAAGCCAGCATTGTAATTTCGATTGCAAAGAAATACTTTTGCATAGAGCAAACCCCCGGCGGTGGGGCCGAAAACAGCCCCACCGCCATATAAAAAACACAAGACTATGCCGCAAACAGAATTGATTTCAGCCGACATGAAGGTGTTGATGAACCATATTTATGAGTATCAGAAAGGCGTGCGACAAATGGTTTTATACACCTTCAACAAGAAATACGAGCAATTTGCCATAGCAAGGCTTGAACGACAGCACATAGACTACCTGATAAAACCAGTGGGGAAAGAGAACCTCAACTTGTTTTTCGGAAAGAAAGAGTGCCTCAACGCCATTAGGATGATGATTAACCGTCCGCTAAACGAGCTTAGTCCAGAAGAGGATTTCATACTCGGAGCCATGCTCGGCTACGACATTTGCCGACAATGCGAACGCTATTGCGAACGCAAAGAGCGCACTTTCAAAGTGGCGCAATAAAAAAGCCAACAAAATATATCCAACTGACTATAATTAACATAACGATAACTTTTAATCTTGTTCGCTAAATAAAATTCATAATGTTTTTGTATAATATGTGAAGGGGTGTCGGGAGATACCCCTTTTCGTGCTTTATATTGTTGGGTTTCCTGCGGTATATCGCAGTATAAGGTTATAGTTAACTTGTCAGATACCAGAAAAAATAGGTTTGCAAAGACCATATAAAGCTCAAATTTCAATATAAAGTGGCATTTTCACATTCGGGTGTATATCAGATTATCAGAGTGAAATGTCATGGGGTGAAACATTATTCAGGCTTTTCTTTGAGGATATTCACCACACGATTAAATGCCTCCACAATCTCATTTAGCTTGGGATTTGACTTTTGCACAATGATGGCTGCAAAATTCTCCACCCCATCTGCTTGCATTTCCACAGTGTCAAAATAATAAAGATGCTTTTCAGTCTGCTCCACGCCTACGCATATCAGCAAACTCTTTTTGAGCCTGCTCCTCAAATTCCCTTTTACGTTCAATGGCACGCTTGAAGCCTGCTATGAGTTCTTCCCTTGTCTTTTCCTTGAACTTAATCATATACAATTCTCCTTTTCACATTGCAAATGTAACTCTTTGCTTTGAGAATTGCAAACTAATGAAAGGAAAAGCACCAGATGATTGCACAAATGCTGCTTTACAATTATCCTAAAAAGTTATAGATTGATTATAACAACTCTCAATCCTACATTTCATTAATATGAAGTCATCTTGGCTTTTCTCTCTCTTATCTTCTTGAGAAGAATTAGTTTGAATGCAATATTGTTCCATGCCCTCCAACAGGACAGTGCCGTATCAAACCTATTAAGTATACCTGTAAGCGTACATGCTACCCGCCCCATTGCCCACAAGCGTGTACATTACACAACCTCTTTTGTCTTGTTTTTAGCAAGAATTTTAACATTCTGAGTGCCCTTTCTGCTCACCAATCGCTCACCTTGCCGCAAAAAATCGATTCTCGCGAAGGTTTGTTTTGAGGCAAAATGGGGTTGGTTGTAAATGCAAGCAAAGTGAATACGCATTGCATAAAACCTCAATTTGTACCAGATTTTGGGCAACTTGGTGCTAAATGCAGTGCATTTTGGTGCTAAACGCAAGGCATTTTGGTGCTAAACGCAACGCATTTTGGTGCTAAATGCAACGCATTTTGGTGCTAAACGCAAGGTAAAATGCTGCAAAATGCGAGGCGATAAGCATAAATATTCATTGAAAAGGTATAGGCAAAAGCTGTTCAAGTCATTAAAAACATGGCCCAAAAGGGCAAAACACCCCTCAAAAAGTGGCGTTTTAGGGGCTAAAAGTGGGGAAATGGGCTTGAAAAAATGCGAGCTGGCAACCAAACTAGAAAGGCTATTTGGTGCAAAATGCAGGCAATATTCTCGAAAATAGACAAAACGAAAGACGTGAAAGGCTAGAAACAGGAGTAATTTACCTACTTTATAAGCTTTATTTTCGCTAGAACGGAGAGAAATTTGGAGCTGTTTTGTAAAACAAAGACAACAATTTAACTATTAAGTCAGCGGGGAGATAAGGTTACCAGTTGATGAGGTTGTGAGTTCATGAGTTTGTGAGTTTGTGAGTTTATAAGTTTATGAGTTTATGGGTTTATGGGTTTATGGGTTTGTGAGTTGATGAGGTTGTGAGTTGATGAGGTTGTGAGTTTATGAGTTTGTGAGTTTATGAGTTTATGAGTTTATGAGGTTGTGAGTTCATGAGTTTGTGAGTTTATGAGTTTATGGGTTTGTGAGTTGATGAGGTTGTGAGTTGATGAGTTGATGAGTTTGTGAGCTTATGAGTTTGTGAGTTTGTGAGTTTGTGAGTTTGTGAGTTTATGAGCTCGTGAGTTTATGAGCTCGTGAGTTTGTGAGTTTATGAGTTTGTGAGTTTATGAGTCTATGAGTTTGTGAGTTTGTGAGTTTGTGAGTTTGTGAGTTTGTGAGTTTATGAGTTTATGAGTTTGTGAGTTTATGAGTTTGTGAGTTTGTGAGTTCATGAGTTTGTGAGTTCATGAGTTTGTGAGTTTATGAGTTTGTGAGTTGATGAGTTTGTGAGTTTGTGAGTCTGTGAGTTTGTGAGTTTATGAGCTCGTGAGTTTGTGAGTTTACGGGGTTATAAGCTGATGGGCTGGTAAGTTGTGATGACGGCCATGCCACGCCCAAACATGTACAAACAGAACACACAAAAAGCAAGAAAATAATACATACGAAAAACCATATACACGCTGGGGCAGAACCTGCGCGTATAAAACAAAAAGCCTGCTGCTAGCGGCTTCTCACAAACAGCTAGCATGGTATTAGACCATCAAGTGGCCTGAAAAGGAAGAAGACCCTGCTGCAAACGCTTTGCAACAGCCACGTGTTTCGTTCTACTCCACCAAGTGTACCCACAAGGCGAAGGCCAAGATAATAATGGCCAAAATGGTCAATGCCACGAACAACACGCGCCCTATAACGCGACGACGCGCAGGCCAGTTAAGGTTGCGCTGCTTTATCCGTTCTTCTTCACTAACTCTATTTCTCTTTCCTTTATCCATGTTCTAACTCTATATTATAAAATAATGTTGACAAATTGGCGAGTTAACCGGTTAACTTGTGCACAAGTTAACAAGTTGACAAGACAACATGCTAATCTAACTCTATCATGATGTATCTGGTTGACGAATTAACGCGCAGACCGGTTTACCAGCTTACCAGTTGGCAAATTAAGCTCGCAACAAGCATACCAAATAACAAAGAAACGCGCGCTGACACTTCAACGAGCCGTTCTTGTTGTGCAAGCTATGGGCCAAAGCGGCTGGCACATCGGCCGGCAATAGCCCTTAAAACCTCAATCCCAGTTGAAAGTCGATGAGGTTATAGTTGGTCTTTTTCAGTGCCTTATCGTTCACCAACGCATATTCGGCACTTAGTTTAAGCATTCGCGATAGTTCGCAGTCGATGCCTAGTTCGTAGAAAGTCTTGGCCGTGCTGCGCTTTCCGTTGGGGCAATATTGGTCGAAGCGTGCCTTTACGTGCAGCTTTTTCCCATTAAAATCTGCCACAGGCGCAATAACTAAGCCATAGAAGCCATAGGCCTTATCGCCTGCCTCATAATTGATGTTGGCATCTTGCAGGTCGGCTTTGGTGTTATGAACGGTCTTAAAGCCATAGCCTTTGCTGTAAATGTACTCGCTGCGGAAGGTCCAACCCTTCGTAACATACTCGCCACTCACGGCAAAACGGCGTTTTTCTACCGTTTGTTTGCCTTTCACCACCTGCTTTTGTCCTGCCCCATCCAATATCGGCTCGTGCGTATCGGGGTCTACTAGTGTGTAATTTCCCACTCGCGCGTATGAGCCAGTCCAGCCAAACGCACCCAAGCGCATGCCTTTAATGGGCATAACCCACAGTCCGCCAATGACGTCTTTGCGCTGATCGGCATCGCGCATGTTGATGCCCTGCCCATTGAACACGCCCACCTGATAGTGAACCAGTGGCCGTTCGTTGCTGTTGGGAAAGAGGTCGCCCTGAATTTGCAAGCCGATGTCGCGTCCATTGCTGGCGGCCTCGCCCGTTCGGTCGCTAAATCCCGATAGTTTCAGTACGCTTTGCCCAAACGACATAAAGCCTTGGTCGATGGGGTGCATAGGATTTTCGAAGGTGAACGGCCGCTTAAATTGCCCCAGCTTTACGCGGAAGGGCTTATACTTCTGCCATTCGGCAAACACATCCACCACACGCGGCGACGTGCCAAGGGTGGCCGTATTGCCGTTAAACTGCACCTGGGCTTTCCAATAGAAGTCGGTAAGCGCACGTCCTTCTAACGAAAGGCGCGCCATACGGATGTTAAACCCGTTGCTTTCCGCCCCTTCTTGGTCGGCCCATTGATACTGCGATATCATGTATCCGCTAAGTTTGAGGTTGCTCACCAAGGTAAGTTTCTTCTCTTCTGTCGGTGTATCGCCGCTTTGTGCGCTGGCTTGTAGCGTTGTTGCTGTCAAGAGCAGCGCAAGCATTGTCTTTTGTTTCATGAGTATCTTGTTAATAGTTATTGTTTAGGCTTGTTTTTGGTTGGATTGTTATGCGCGGCGTTCCAGCAGCACCACGTTCTCCACATGGGGCGTATGCGGAAACATGTCTACGGGTTGTACGGCCGTCACCGCATAGCGTTCGTCTAGCGCAATGAGGTCGCGCGCTTGCGTTGCGGGATTGCAGCTAACGTACACAATGCGCTGGGGATTGGCTCGGATAATGGTTTCGATAACGTCGGCGTGCATGCCTGCGCGCGGCGGATCGGTAATAATAACGTCGGGCTGTCCGTTGTTGGCGATAAAGTCATCGTTCAGAATGTCCTTCATATCGCCTGCATAGAAGGTGGTGTTGCCTATTCCGTTCAGCTCACTATTCACTTTGGCGTCTGCTATTGCCTCGGGTACATACTCCACACCCACCACTTTCTTGGCCTGTCGGGCCACAAAGTTGGCGATTGTTCCCGTGCCTGTGTACAGGTCGTAAACAATTTCCGTACCGCTCAAGTTG
The DNA here is from genome assembly GCF_000162415.1 of Prevotella sp. oral taxon 317 str. F0108. Lineage (NCBI taxonomy): Bacteria > Pseudomonadati > Bacteroidota > Bacteroidia > Bacteroidales > Prevotellaceae > Prevotella > Prevotella sp. oral taxon 317. Next base: position 1,741,578 of record NZ_GG740072.1, read on the forward strand.
GCAAAGCGGCGCGCCACTTCGTAGAGATGATAGGCTTGTTGGGTGTTGGTTTGGTAGAAACTCTTTGGGCCTACCTTGAAACGAAGGTCTTCCATCACCTCGAATATATGGTCGTTGCCCTTGAAAACATACACGGGCAGGTCGCCGAATGTGTCGTTACACTTTTGGTTGTCTACCCAAAGCAGCGACGTTATCTGCGGAAAACGTTCGGCCACGTGGGCAAGCAGGGCATCGGCCGTTTGTTGGTCGTCGGCTGTTTCAAAATGAAACTGCACCAATACCATCCATTCGCCCGTGTCGCTATTGCGTATCATCACATCGCGCAGCAGTCCTGTTTGTTGTCGAAGGTCGAAGAACGTGATGTTATGTGCTAGCGCATAGTCCCTTATCTCGTTGCGAATTTGATTTTGCAAGTCGTCCATCAGCCAGCATTTCTCGATGGGGAGTATCTTATCGAACGCCCCTGTGATGTGGAAACCGATGGCGTTCATGGTGTCGAAGGTTTCTCCCGATGCCACTTGTTCACGGGTTAGCCAACGCTTGTTAGAACATCCGAACTCCAATTTGTTGCGATAATGCAGGGTTAACTGCGAGCCCATGATGGGATGGAACGTGGGAAGTTGCACATGCGAGATACGCGAAAGTTGGTCGTACACCTGCTGTTGCTTGGCCCGCAACTGCTCTTCGTAGGGCAAATTTTGCCACTTGCAGCCGCCGCACACGCCGAAATGTTGGCACGCGGGCTCAACGCGCACGTCGCTGTACTTCACGAAACGCACCACCTCGGCCTCGCAATAGCTGTGTTTTTTCTTTCTTATTTTGAGGTCTACCACGTCGCCTGGCACCGCGAAGGGTACGAAAACAACCATGTCGTTGACCCTCGCCAACGCCTTTCCTTCTGCCGCCACGTCTGTAATGGTGACGTTCTCCAATATCGGAAACTCTTTTCTCTTTCTTGCCATATATATAATAAGGTGCAACGCAAACGTTTCGTGAGAGACGCCAAGGCGGACTTTTCGCCCTTTTCTTCACAAAAAGCCATCGCACGCAACGCCAAGGCTGCATTCGAACTTACGCTACACACTTGCAAAGATACATATTTCCTTCAAAATATCCGAATATTTTGCTCGCTGTTTACGATAACAGGCACTTTTGTCATGTACAATTTACAAAATCGGAGCTGAAAGTTTTGTAAATCAATAATATTTATCTATATTTGCAAAAGGTAAAAACAGAAAACATTATACGTTCTAATCAATGAGTGAAAAAAGAGTTTACACCTTCGGCAATGGCGTTGCTGAGGGTAAGGCAGACATGAGAAATCTGCTAGGTGGTAAAGGAGCCAACTTGGCTGAAATGAATCTTATCGGCGTTCCCGTACCTCCGGGGTTCACCATCACCACAGATGTTTGTAACGAATACTTCGAAAAAGGGAAAGAAAAGGTCGTATCTCTGCTTAAAGGCGAAGTTGAAAAGGCTGTCAATCACATTGAGAACTTGATGAACTGCAAGTTTGGCGACGTGAAAAACCCGTTGCTCGTGTCGGTTCGTTCGGGTGCTCGCGCCTCTATGCCTGGCATGATGGACACCATCCTTAACCTCGGACTGAACGACGAAGTGGCCAAAGGATTGGCAGAAAAGTCGGGCAACGAGCGTTTCGCTTACGACAGCTACCGCCGTTTCGTACAGATGTACGGCGATGTGGTACTGGGAATGAAGCCCACCAACAAGGAAGACATCGACCCCTTTGAAGAAATCATACAGCAAGTTAAGGCCGAACGCGGCATCAAACTAGACAACGAAATGACCGTTGACGAACTCAAAAAGCTCGTTGTATTGTTTAAGCAGGCCATTAAGAGACAAACGGGAAAAGATTTCCCCACCGACCCGATGGAACAACTATGGGGCGCCATCTGCGCCGTGTTCGACAGTTGGATGAACGAACGCGCCATACTCTATCGTAAGATGGAAGGCATCCCCGCCGAATGGGGAACGGCCGTTAACGTGCAAGCGATGGTGTTCGGCAATATGGGCAACACTTCGGCAACGGGCGTTTGTTTCAGTCGCGACGCCGCAACAGGCGAAAACCTCTTCAACGGAGAATATCTCGTTAACGCACAAGGCGAGGATGTGGTGGCCGGAATCCGCACGCCACAACAAATTACGAAGGAGGGTTCGTTGCGTTGGGCGGCACAACAGCTCATCGACGAAGACGTTCGCGCAAGCCAATATCCCTCTATGGAAGAGAACATGCCGGAGATTTACGCTCAGCTTAACGCCATTCAAGAAAAGCTGGAACGCCACTATCACGACATGCAAGACATGGAGTTCACCGTACAAGACGGCAAACTGTGGTTCTTGCAAACGCGTAACGGAAAACGTACGGGTACGGCAATGGTGAAAATTGCAATGGATTTGCTGCGCGAAGGCGAGATTGACGAGAAGACGGCCTTGAAACGTTGCGAGCCCAACAAGCTAGACGAACTGCTGCACCCCGTATTCGACAAGGCTGCACAAAAGCAAGCTAAGGTTCTTACCCGCGGTTTGCCGGCATCGCCCGGTGCAGCTTGCGGACAAGTAGTGTTCTTTGCCGACGATGCCGCACGCTGGCACGAGGAAGGGCACCAGGTTATCATGGTCCGCATAGAAACGTCGCCCGAAGACCTCGCCGGCATGTCGGCAGCCGAGGGCATTCTTACCGCACGCGGCGGCATGACTTCGCACGCTGCCGTTGTTGCCCGCGGCATGGGCAAGTGCTGCGTTTCGGGCGCCGGTGCCATCAACATCAACTATAAGGAGCGTACGCTCGAAATAGACGGTGTGCTGTTGCACGAAGGCGACTACATATCGCTAAACGGTAGCACAGGCGAAGTATATCTGGGACAAGTTACCACACAACCCGCCAAAGTGACGGGCGACTTGGCCGACCTGATGGAGCTTTGCAACAAGTACACCAAGCTGGTTGTGCGTACCAATGCCGACACCCCACACGACGCACAAGTGGCAAGAAACTTCGGAGCAGTGGGAATTGGCCTATGCCGCACCGAACACATGTTCTTCGAGAACGAGAAAATCAAGGCCATGCGCGAGATGATACTCGCCGACAGCACCGAGGGACGTGAAAAAGCACTGACAAAACTGCTGCCTTTCCAACGCCAAGACTTCTACGGCATACTCAAATCGATGAACGGATACCCCGTAAACGTGCGCCTACTCGACCCGCCTTTGCACGAGTTTGTGCCACACGACTTGGAAGGTCAGCAAGTAATGGCGGCAGACATGGGCGTGTCTGTGCAAGAAATTCAACGCCGCGTAAACTCACTAAGCGAGCATAACCCCATGCTGGGACATCGCGGTTGCCGTCTGGGTAACACTTATCCCGAAATTACAGCCATGCAAACACGCGCCATTCTTGGTGCAGCCATCCAGCTGAAGAAGGAAGGTTTCGACCCACATCCCGAAATCATGGTACCGCTCATTGGTGTTGTTCACGAGTTCGACCAGCAGGAAAAGGTTATCCGCGACACGGCTAAGAAACTCTTCGAAGAAGAAGGTATGGAGGTTGACTTCCACGTTGGAACCATGATTGAGGTGCCACGTGCAGCCTTGGTTGCCGAAAACATCGCCAAGAGAGCCGAGTATTTCAGCTTTGGAACGAACGACCTAACGCAGATGACCTTCGGTTATAGCCGCGACGACATCGCCAGTTTCTTGCCCGTTTACCTGGAGAAGAAGATTTTGAAGGTAGACCCCTTCCAGGTTCTCGACCAGAAAGGTGTTGGCCAGCTCATCGACATGGGTGTGAAGAAAGGCCGTTCCACACGTCCCGAACTAATCTGCGGTATCTGCGGAGAGCACGGCGGCGAACCCGAATCGGTGAAGTTCTGCCATCGCGTAGGCCTCAACTACGTTAGCTGCTCGCCCTTCCGTGTGCCCATCGCACGCTTGGCCGCCGCACAAGCAGCAGTAGAAGATTAAGCAGAAAGGGGAGGGAAGACGAGTTGGTATGTCGGTAATTAGCGAGTTGATGAGTTGACAAGTCACGAGTTAATAGGGTTGGCGAGTTCGCAAGTCAACAGAATTAACGAGTTTACAGGTTGGCGGATTCACGAATTAACAAGCCGTCAAGCAGACGATCCCCTTAGAAACCTACCCTGTCACAACGCAACAGGCATCCTCCACACCGAGGATGCCTGTTTGTTTTTGTCGCCTAAGATTGCTTGCCGTGTGTCGTTTGCAGCTCATTGTTAATTTCTTATTGCAAAAACGCACCATGCTTACCGCTCCATTCTAGCAGAAATAAATTGCTGTAACTATCCTTATTGCCGCATTATTCGGCCTAACGCATTTCTTTTTTTAGTCCATTTTTTGAGCGTATCACCTGTGTTTTGCAGCAAATAACAGTGCATTTTGCAGCAAGTTGCTGCCTTTTTGGTGCAAATAGCACACTTTTGCGCTACAATGCAATAAGGCATATTACGCCCCTCTCCTCTTGGAGAAGGGTTGGGGGTGAGGCGTATTTATCCCACCTCCACGCACAGCACATGCCCCGAAACACGCACATCGCCACTAACCCATGCTGCATCATGCTGCCGAAGAGGAGTGCCATTCAATGTGGTTTGGCTGCCAATGGCAAACACCAACATGTGTTCCACACCTGCAAACACATGCTCGCCGCGCTCTACGCGCGCGCATACACGCGTACCTTGTTTATATATAACGTTCAAATCAACAGCACCAGGCGAGTTCACCGAGGTAACATCTGCGGCCCCATCAAACTCAAAAAGGCACTCATCAGACAACGTCACGACTTGCCCATCCACACAAAGCGTGATGTCGCCATCAAGACAAAGGATGAGGCGCGTAAAGCCCGTGAAGTCTGAAAACGTGCTTTGCGTAACATGAATAACGGCAGACGAGACACGAAGGTCGAAGTTACGGTCTTGCAAACTGCTCCCCACGGAGGGCAATATGCACACTTCGCGAGTCAGTCCGCCACTCCACACACTCGTCTTAAAATCCTCTTTACGAATTATTTCCATCGTTAGATTGTTTTAAACTAAGGTTCAAAGATAGCAAATACTTGGGAGCCAAAGCAAAATAACGCACGTTTTTTAAGTATCATAAAAAAAGTACATTTTTTCTTGCATGTCCCACTAGATATTATTATTTTTGCATCATAAAAATACTAAATCTAGAACAACCATTATGGAACAAGACCTACCACCAAACCTGCTAAGCCCATTACAACCAATAAGCGCAAGTAGACTTTACCCAAATAGAAGCTGCGTTCCATTCAGCTGCTAATATATACTCATAGCCAGTTAATATCTGCCAATTCTATTTTGCTCACAAAAAGCAGAGAAATTGGAAGAACACCATTTATTACTTTTAATTAAACATACGCCAATGAAAAAAATCTAAATGTTGCTATTAGTTTATTTATACTAATAGCATCAGCATGCCAACAAGACAGCTTTCTTGATGACAAACAACGACAGGGAACTAATGCTAGCAATATCAGCAATTACGAGTGCGACATCAATGTAAGTTTGGCTACGGCCAAATATACAGCTGAGCTTATGTCTCATTCTAAAGTTAAGAGTATAACACCAATCGTTCCGCAGCCGCACGACACAATCATGTACATTGTAAATTGCGAAAAAGGATGGATGTTACTTTCCGCCGACAAACGCGTAACACCAATACTCGCGAGTTCGCCATCAGGAGAGTTTAACCAAAACTCAACAAATCCGGGCGTTGCAACACTATTGAACAGTTTTGCAGACAAACTGACGAACATGAAACAACAAGGGGAAAAAGCTACCTTCGCTGAGCTCAAGAAGAATGAAAACTTCATGTTTTGGTTAAGAATGACCTGGGGAGCGACAAACAAAGATTGTATAAAAACGGCATCTAGCCTGCCTTCCACAAGATGTCATGGATGTGAAGATGATGGAAATATCGACACATTCATCTGCAAGAAGCTGGTAGACAATGTTATTATCGAGGAAAAAGAAAACCATATCGGACAGCGAACAAAGACGAGATGGGGACAACGTAGTCCTTGGAATAGTAACCTACCACAAGTTTTTGATGGTAACAACTACATTTATCCCCCTACAGGTTGCACAGCAGTAGCGATGGCGCAGCTTTTATATTTTACACATTTCAAATTCAATGTGCCTAATGGCTTAAACCACGGAGTTTCTTTCACTGGCAGAATTGTAGACAACCACTATTCCATCAAGAATTACATACCCGGCCACTACGTACCCAACTCTCCTCGATGGAATGAGATGCCTTTGCGAAAATGGGAAAATGGTCAGCAAGAGTACTATGTGGCCGACCTCATGGCAGAGCTGGGTTTCTATTTGAATATGGATTATTCACCAACTGGAAGTGGTGCGAACGTTTCAACCGAAGTTATGAGAAGTTACGGCATAGCTTGGGACGAAGGCGACTATGATGCAAATACTGTTATGCAAAGTATCGAAAAAGGATGCCCCGTTCTCATCACTGCCTTTGAAGGAAAGTACAGAAAGGGTTGGCTTTTCTGGAGACGTACACATTATCGAGATGGCCATGCGTGGCTAATTGATGGCATTGTGAACAGACATAGAAGTATTAGAAGTGAGTATCAATGGGAACAAGTAATCGTTGATCGTTCGCAAGGAGATGTAGAGCCATCACTAGGTAAGTACGAGGAAGTGCTTTACATCAACGCAGCAAGAGCTTCGGGCATACGAGAATACGACCGAACATATAAATATTACGACAATGACTCTCGCTACCTACAGATGAATTGGGGATGGGACGGGGAGGGTAACAGCCTAGAATTTTCCCCCAATGCGGAGATTTGGTCGGCGGGTGGACACAATTTCCGTTACAACAAAAGAATATACTTTAACGTAAGGCCGCTAAACAAATAAACATTAAGCAATGATTAAAACAAGATACGTTATCTTCACGCTGTTTGCGCTTTGTCTTCTCGCCTGTACTCCTAAGGATGAGAAAGAGGTTATCGGGGGGCATACCCATTATCGCCTCATCGCTAGGGAATGTAACTACGCATGGGCGTTCAATGCTTACATTAAACAAATACCGCATCAAGGGTTTGTCCAAACAAAAATAAGTTCGCTAAAAAAAGACACGACATTAAAAGCAAGCGACTTTATACTAGGATTCACCACTTGCAATGTAGACATTAAAGACATAAGGAAGAATCCAGATTGGGAAAGTTATCAAGAAGCGTACAAAAGGAATGGTGAAAGCCTATTGGTAGACTTTCCACCTTTCAATGTGCTTTCCACTATGCCAGACAACATGGCCGATGAAAAAGACCCTATTATAGAAAGCCGATTGAAACAACAGCTTGAAAGGCGTGGTACAAGAGCCATACACGACATGCCAACAACAGATCTAGTGCATGTGGATTACAGACTTACGTGGCTCAAAGACATTAAGATTACGTCTTCGGCAGAGATAGCAGGACGAGCTCCTGGCCAATCATTAAGTGATCTCTTCGTTATTGAACGCTATTTCCGAAACCATTCTTTCATCGTGACTTCCAACAAGAACGTGATTACAGACCATAAAAAAATTGTTGGAATAAGCCTTTCTCAATACCTGTCTTATAAGCCCATGGCACCCGCGGAGATATACCTGCGATTTAAAGATAACGTTAGTGTGCCGGCACCAGTTACAGCGCAATTCACCATAGAGCTGATAACTGGCGAAGACAAATTGATTAAGGCCACGGCTGCTGATGTTAAATTGGTGCCCTGATATTCATCGACATGAGAAAGAACAGCCTCAAAGCATTATTGGCGTTACCAATGTTGGTGAGCTTACTCTCTGCTTGCGTGGAAGAGATAGATACACCAAATCTGCACGAACCCAAAATGGTGGTGAACTGCTTGCTCACACAAGACTCCGTGCAGAAGCTGTGGCTGACGTACACCAGCAAGCTGGGCAACACCGCATACGAGGAAGTTCCTCAAGCCATTGCTACCTTGTTTGAAAACGACCGCGAAGTGGGCGTGTTCAACAAGGTGGCGTATGGCGAGTGGCGAATGGCGTTCACGCCCGTAAGAGGACGAACATACACCCTGCGAATACAAACGCCCAACCACCCAGACATAACAGCAAACACCACTTTTCCCGAACGCCTGCCCATCCAGAGACTGAAACCAGAAGACAAAGAAGGTAGACGCGCATTCAGGATAAGCAAAAATGCAGACCCGTTTTGGGCGTGCGCGTTCGCAAAAGACCAAGACACCATTATGCGCACGGTAGTGATACGCCCCTATTATACAATGAAAGAAGACATCGCAACCGACTATCCCAAGACCGACCAATTCAACATGCAACCAGCAGAAGCAGAAAGAGTGAATACCTACCATTACTATATTAGGATGTTACCAAACGCCGTGCCTACTACTTTTACCCTCTATCCGCTTTACAGCAGCGTGGTTTCGTTCATGGCTGTTTCTGAAGAATACGACCATTACCTTAAAAGCAGCCTTCTGAAGATGCAAGCGTACGAATCGTTTAGCGACCCAACGCAATGGCTAGAAGAGAACGCCGTGTACTCGAACATAGAAAATGGAGTGGGTATTTTCGGAGCTTACGAAGAAACGCTTTTTAATTGCAACAACATCCTGCCCGAATAACAGATGAGAACTGTAGCCCTATTCATCGTCGCCATTTGCGTGGAGGTATGCCTCTACGCACAAGACAAGTCCAGGACGTATGTCGTTAAAGACAGCCTAACGCAGCTCGCCGTGCGCGGATGCCACGTAAGGTTCGGCACGGCCCCCCCGAACAAAGCACTGTAACCAATGCCAGGGGATGCTTTTCTTTACCAAACGGCGTTGCCAGTGTTGTTGTTTCACACGTGGCATACGAACCAAAACAGGTTGAATTGAGCGAACTCGCAGGCAACACCATTTACATCACGCCGAAAAACATTGCCTTAAAAGAAACCACCATCACCTCTACCACGCCCAACAACCGCGGCAGCGAGTTCAGTTACGATGCTCGTCAAGCCGCCTCGAGCATCTCTATCATTGGCGAACCCGATGTGCTAAGGCACACATTGAGCTTCCCCGGCACATCGTTTGGCATGGAAGGCACGTTGGGCATTTTCGTGAGGGGAGGCGACACAAGCGGCAATGGCCTTTACTTCGGCGGCGTGCCACTATACGTAACGTCGCACCTGATGGGGCTTTTCTCTGTCATTCCACCCGAAATGGCCGATAAAGTCGACTTTTACAAAGGCGGACTGCCTGCCACAAACAGTAACTATTCTTCTGCCCTCATAAGCGTTTCGCCCAAAGCCTGCTATGGCACACCCACCACAGGTAAGGCGTACATATCGCCTTACCTTTGCGGATTGCACGTCACACTGCCGCTCATAATGAACAAAATGTCGGTCAGGCTGTCCGCCCGAACCACCATCCTACCATATATGTTGAACTGGATGAACCGCACAGACGACAAACTGCGGGTAGACCTTTACGACATTTGCGTAAAGCTAGACTACAAGCCCAATGCCCGAAACGCCTTCTCTGCATTTTATTTCCACACAAACGACCTCTACGAATACACCCAATACCAAGAGTTGCGCAACAAACAAGCGTGGCAAGCATCTGCCGCCAAGCTGGAATGGGATGCTAAACTGAACGAGCAGACCAACTTCAATTTCTTAGCCTACCACACTTACGCATTCTCAATACAAGAGTCTGACCACTTCGCCCCCAACACCAGCGACACCCGCTCGCACGTCGCCATTGCCTCTAAGCTGAATGAATGGGCATTGCGGGCGATGTTTGCCTACACTTGGAAGCAAGGAATGGCAGTGCGGGCAGGACTATCCATGCAAAGCCAAAAGTCCACTAATGGTAACCAGAGAAGCCTAACAGCCCAAAAAGGAGCAGAAAACGTACAAACTTACCCGAACACACTTGGCGCCGTTTTCGCGGAGGTCGACCTAAAATTTACCAAACAAGCCGACCTTAAGCTCGGCATAAGAAACACTACCCGATTTCATGATGAGCGCCAGCCCATAAATCCCGACCTCCACGCGCTTACACATTGGTACTTCAAACCTTGGTTGGGCTTAGAGATTGCTTACGACAAGCAGAACCAATTTCACCACATTCTAGAAGGGTTGCCCACTGGTTGGCCGCTCAACATCAGAGTGGCAAGCAACGAACGTTTTCCAAAAGAGGAGACAAACCAATTTTATGCAGGTGCGTTCGTTAAAAAACGATGGGCCGACAACAATAAATTCGATGCCACACTCGGGGCATATTGCAGGCGGATGAACAACCTCGTAGCCTACACCAGCCCCATTAACGCCTTCGGCTTAAACACATTCACGTGGGAAGAAGAGGCATCACGCGGCAAAGGACGTTCGCTTGGAATAGAAGTAAGCTCGGCAATCAGCCTGCCAATATTCACTGCATCGATTGCATACACGCTCTCGAAAACCACCCGCACTTACCCTTTCATCAACGGCGGCAGGCCTTTTCCCCATAAGTTTGACAGGAGGCACGTTCTTAACTGCCAATTGCAATATGCCTTTGTAAGGAGACCTACACGCAAGGGGACAGCCGAACACAATGTAGCTTGCAATGTCGTGCTCGCCTCGGGCAACCGGCTAACCCTCCCCATAGGCACTTATCAAGGTGTCGCGCCCCCTCATTGGGACAACTTAAAAACCGGTTTCATCCATCCCGACGAGTATTATCGCCATATTTACGATAGGCAACAGATGTCCGACGTCAACGCCATCTCAATCAAAAACTATTTTCGAACCGACCTCGCCTACAACTACATCTCTCGTGGCAGACGTTGTACAAGAGAGCTATCCGTCTCTGTTTTCAACGTATTTAACAGGCGTAACCCATACGCCATCTTCCATGAAGAAGACAGATGGAAACAACTTAGCATTGTTCCCATCATGCCTATGGTTAGGTGGAGCATCAGTTGGTGAATACTAGAAGGCCTTCAAACCCTCATTACTCACCCAATATCTGCTGTGCGTGTTCCTTTACCTTAATCTCCTTGGGCTGCATAATACGGGTTATCACACCCTCTTCGTTGATGACGAACGTGGTGCGGAACGTGCCGAAATACTTGCGGCCATACATGCTTTTCTCGCCCCAAACGCCAAATTCTTCCACCAATTTATGCTCGGTATCTGCTATCAGCGGAAACGGCAAGTCGTTTTTCTCAATGAATTTCTTATGCGATTTCTCATCGTTTATGCTCACACCAACCACGGCATAGCCCTGTTTTTGCAGCTCGGCATAGTTGTCGCGCAGGTTACAAGCCTGCGTAGTGCAGCCCGAAGTGAGGTCTTTGGGGTAGAAATACAACACCAACTTCTTACCTTTAAAGTCGCTTAGGCGTACCTCGTTGCCGTTTTCGTCGTGCCCCAACACCTCTGGAGCCTTTGTTCCTATTTCCATCATGATGATAATTCGTTTGTATTGTTTGTTTGGTACAAAGGTAAACATTAATTTCCGAAAAGCCTTATCCGCCACCAAAACACATTTTCGCCCCACATAACGCCCAGCAAATGTTTCGCCCTTTGCGGCAAAATGAGTACCTTTGTGCCCGAATTGGTTTGCCAAGGCCCAGTGCTAGGCGATTAAAAGGGAACGGGGTGCAACTCTCCGACTGTCCCGCAGCTGTAAGTTCTTTACGGTTTTCTTCCAGAGGCGGCATCTAAAAAGCCACTAAACACGCTGTGTCAGCGCAGGCATGCTTTTTAAATAACGCTGTTACATAAGCCACTGTTTCGGTTCAATCGCATGGTTTGGCGAACCGAATTGGGAAGGCGAAGAGAATTAGAACAAAGTCAGAAGACCTGCCTGTTCGTCAAAAGTGCCGTTCCACTCGTGGGAATAGGGAACGCCACGAAACGTTTTTTTAATCAATAAGCAAGTCAAAGTTATCTCATGGACATAACCAAGAGAAATGGTTCGATGGCTCCCTTCGACAGGGAAAAGATTGCCACGGCCATCAAAAAGAGTTTTATCAGCACAGGGCGACCCATCGTGGAAGACGAAATACACGACGTGGCTATCGCCGTTGAGCAAGTTATCATAACCCACCCTGCAAAACTTAACGTTGAATGTATTCAGGACGAGGTGGAACGAAGCCTTATGCAACGCGGCTTTTACGCCGAGGCTAAGAGCTATATTCTGTTTCGTTGGCAGCGAACCGAACAACGAAAATACCTCAATAGGATTGCCAACACCCTGCAACAAGCCGAAATTGCGCCCGTGTTGAAAGGCATCGCGGCCGACTTCGAGCCCGAGTTGTACCCCATTGCAGCGCTCGCCGAGAAGTTCATGGGCTTTGTTAAGGCCGACATGAACGGGCGCGACAAACTCTCGGCCTTGATAAAAGCCGCCGTGGAACTTACTTCGGCCGAGGCTCCTAATTGGGAATTTATCGCGGCTCGACTGCTTAGCTATCGCCTGCAACGCGACTTAGAAACGTTCGAGCAAGCAGAAGACATACAATCCTTTGCCCAAAAGGTGCGCCATTTGGCCAGCCAGAACCTCTACGGAGCCTACATTGTCGATGCTTATACCGAGAACGAACTGCAACAGGCGGCATCGTTTATCGACGAAGAACGCAACAAGCTGCTCAACTATTCGGGGCTCGACCTCCTTATCAAACGTTATGTTATCAGGTCGTTTGCCCACAAACCCGTTGAAAGCGTGCAAGAAATGTTCCTTGGCATAGCACTACACCTGGCTATGAACGAAGGCGAAAACCGACTGCATTGGGTGAAAAAGTTCTACGACATGCTTAGCCGTCTGGAAGTAACTATGGCCACGCCCACCCTAGCCAATGCGCGCAAACCCTTCCATCAGCTGTCAAGCTGTTTCATCGACACCGTACCCGACAGTCTTGAAGGCATCTACCGCAGCATCGACAACTTTGCCCAAGTGAGCAAGTTTGGCGGAGGCATGGGTCTTTACTTCGGCAAAGTGAGGGCCGCTGGCGGTCGCATTCGCGGATTTAAGGGTGCCGCCGGTGGCGTGGTTAGGTGGATGAAGTTGGTGAACGACACCGCTGTGGCCGTAGACCAACTGGGCGTTCGCCAAGGCGCAGTGGCCGTTTACCTAGATGTTTGGCACAAAGACCTGCCCGAATTTCTACAATTGCGCACCAACAACGGCGACGACCGTATGAAAGCGCACGACATATTCCCCGCCGTGTGTTATCCCGACTTGTTTTGGAAAATGGCGCAACAAGACCTCAATCAGGATTGGCACATGTTCTGTCCCAACGAAGTTCTAACTACGCGCGGTTACTCGCTAGAAGACTTCTACGGCGAGGCATGGGAGGAGAAATACCACGAATGCGTGGCCGACAAACGCCTTTCGCGCCGAACCATGACCATTAAAGACGTTATCCGTCTTGTTCTCCGTTCGGCTGTCGAGACCGGAACGCCCTTCACTTTCAACCGCGACATCGTTAACCGAGCCAACCCCAACGGTCACAACGGCATCATCTATTGTTCTAATCTCTGCACAGAGATTGCTCAAAACATGAAAGCCATCGAAGAGGTAAGCAACGAAGTGCTGACCAAAGACGGCGATACCGTGGTGGTACGTACGGTTAAGCCGGGCGACTTCGTGGTTTGCAACTTGGCTAGCCTTTCGCTTGGCAACTTACCATTAGAAAACGAAACCTATCTCAACGATATTGTGGCGACAGTTGTACGTGCACTCGACAACGTTATCGACCTGAACTTCTACCCCGTGCCTTACGCCCAAATCACCAACCACCGCTATCGCAGCATCGGTCTGGGTGTAAGCGGCTATCACCACGCATTAGCCCTGAGAGGCATTAAATGGGAGAGCGAAGAACACTTGCAATTTGTAGATCAAGTGTTCGAACGCATCAACCGCGCCGCAATCGAGGCCAGTTCTTCCTTGGCAAAAGAGAAAGGCGCATACGCTTACTTCGAGGGTAGCGACTGGCAAACGGGCGCTTACTTCGACAAGCGCAACTATAATTCGCCCCAATGGCAGCAAACCGCCCAGCGTGTAAAGGCACAGGGCATGCGCAACGCCTACCTCTTGGCCATCGCCCCCACAAGTAGCACCAGCATTGTAGCCGCAACAACGGCGGGATTAGACCCCGTTATGCAGCGTTTCTTCTTGGAAGAGAAGAAAGGCGCCATGCTACCACGTGTGGCTCCGGCGCTATCCGACCGCACTTTCTGGCTCTACAAGGGCGCATACCAAACCAATCAAGCATGGAGCATGCGCGCATCAGGCATACGCCAACGCCATATTGACCAAGCGCAAAGCGTTAATCTCTACATCACCAACAACTATACCATGCGACAGTTGCTCGACCTTTACCTCTTGGCATGGCAAAGTGGGGTGAAAACCATCTACTACGTACGAAGTAAATCGCTAGAAGTGGAAGAATGCGAAAGCTGCGCATCGTAACCAACAACACTACACACACAAACGAAACTCAACACAGCACAAATGGACAATAAGCTAAAAAAGAACGCCTTGTTTAACCCACAAGGAGATACCGACTTACGACTAAGGCGCATGATTGGAGGCAACACCACCAATCTAAACGACTTTAACAACATGCGCTACACGTGGGCAAGCGACTGGTATAGGCAGGCAATGAACAACTTTTGGATTCCAGAAGAGATTAATCTTACCCAAGACACCAAAGACTATCCGCTGTTGCCGCCTGCCGAACGCAAGGCTTACGACAAGATATTGAGCTTTTTGGTGTTTCTCGACTCGCTGCAAAGTGCCAACTTGCCCTCGCTAACCGAGTTTATCACGGCCAACGAGGTAAACCTCTGCCTGCACATTCAGGCCTTTCAAGAGTGCGTTCACAGCCAGAGTTACAGCTACATGCTCGACACCATCTGCTCGCCCGAAGAGCGAAACGACATTCTCTACCAGTGGAAAACCGACGAACACCTACTTCGCCGCAACACTTTCATCGGCGATTGCTACAACGAGTTCTACGCCAACAACGACAAAGCATCGCTCATGAAGACGCTCATGGCCAACTATATTCTCGAAGGCATCTACTTTTATAGCGGCTTTATGTTCTTCTACAACTTGGCGCGCAACGGCAAGATGTCGGGGTCGGCACAAGAAATACGCTACATCAACCGCGACGAAAACACGCACCTGTGGCTCTTCCGCAACATCATTCACGAGATGAAGAAAGAAGAACCCGAATACTTTACGCCCGAAAAGGTGAAAGTCTACGAAGAAATGATGCGCGAAGGAGTGCGACAAGAAATTGCATGGGGCCAATATGTAATAGGCGACGAGGTGCAAGGACTTAACGCACAGATGGTAAACGACTACATTCGCTACCTTGGCAACATGCGCTGGCGTAGTCTTGGTTTCGGCAATTTGCTTGAAGACAACATCGAAGAGCCCGAAAACATGCGCTGGGTAGCTCAATATGCCAATGCCAACATGGTAAAAACAGACTTCTTCGAGGCCAAAAGTACGGCGTATGCCAAAAGCACAGCCATCGAAGACGACCTGTAACGGCTTGCCCATCCAGCCTTTTCTCCCCATCTTTACACCCGTAACATGCAAATATGAAAAATCTCATCTCAACGTTTCTTTTGCTGTTCATGCCGCTCGTGGCCGCTGCCGATAACGGATTGCGTTGTGCCAAAAGCGTTTTTACGCAACCCGATGTGCGTTTCATGCAGAAAATAAAATCAATACACGCCGATGCCGTCATCGGGGTTAAGGGATTACCTAGCGGACTGCAATGGAACGCTCGCCGCAACTTGGTTGAAGGCAAGGTAAAAGCACCTGGCACATACACCTACACCGTAACTTCTAGCATAAACGGGCAGGTAAGCGAAGAACAAATCAAGCTTATCGTGTCTGACAAGTTGGCCATGCCCCTTCCTTTCATGGGATGGCTGTCGTGGAACTCGGTAGAAGGCGATGTTTCCGAGGCTATTGTTAAGCGTGTGGCAGACATGTTTCGGGCTAACGGATTGTATCAGGCTGGTTGGAACACGGTGATGATGGACGACTTGTGGCAAGCACGTAAGCGTGCAGACGACGGAAAGCCGCTACCCGACCCCAAACGCTTCCCTAACGGCTTGCGTAACCTTGCAGATTACGTGCACGGCAAGGGCATGAAGTTTGGGCTTTACACCGATGCGGCCGACAAAACATGTGCAGGTGCATTTGGCTCGTATGGCTATGAGCGGATAGATGCCGAACAATATGC
Organism: Prevotella sp. oral taxon 317 str. F0108; assembly: GCF_000162415.1. Taxonomy (NCBI): domain Bacteria; kingdom Pseudomonadati; phylum Bacteroidota; class Bacteroidia; order Bacteroidales; family Prevotellaceae; genus Prevotella; species Prevotella sp. oral taxon 317. Next base: position 1,757,865 of record NZ_GG740072.1, read on the forward strand.
CCAATGGAACGTGGATATTGTGAAGTGCGACTACTGCAATGCGCCGCCCGAACAAGACACCGCCATGGTGCGTTACCGCCGTTTGGGCGATGCTTTCAAAGCTGTTGCACGCCCCATTACGCTCTACATCTGCGAGTGGGGCGACAGAAAGCCGTGGCTTTGGGGCGCAGAGTCGGGCGGTAGTTGCTGGCGCGTTAGTGCGGATGTGCGCGACAGATGGACTTGCGAACCAGGCGGAACGGGCGTGGTAGAAAGCATCAAGGCCATGAAAAACATCGCGCAATATGCAGGTGTAAACCGCTTTAACGATGCAGACATGCTTTGTACAGGACTGCATGGCAAGGGAAAATCATCGAACGACTTATGTTTTGGCACGCCAGGCATGACGCAAGACGAGTACGCCACGCAGTTTGCGCTGTGGTGCATGTGGTCGTCGCCCATGGCATTATCCTTTGATCCACGTGCCAACACCGTTACAAAAGAAGACTTGAAGATACTAACCAATCGCCACCTTATTGCCCTTAACCAAGACCGAATGGGGCAACAGGCCGACTTAATATCAGATGCAGACAGCCTTGTGATGTTTGCCAAAGATTTGGAGAATGGCGATGTGGCCCTCTCTGTTACCAACATGTCGGGCAAATCGCTTGAAGCCACTTTCCACTTCACCCAAATACCCGCCCTCGATGCCAACAAACGCTATCAATGCCATGACTTATGGACGGGCGAAAGGCTTTCTGCCGTAAAACGTAGCTTTACAACAAAGGTTCGTCCGCACGCCACACGCGTGTTTAGGTTGAGCGAGTAACGGGGATTTATCTATGGGCAGGCTCTAAAAATACGGTGAAGGCTATTTTCTGAAACGTACTTAAAGTGGGAATTCATTTATTTTCTATACCTTTGTAAGCATTATATTGAACACCACAAATATTTATAAGACATGTTGACAGAAAAGTTTTTCGACGTTATAGGCAACGAAGGTGTTGTCTCCATCGTGTCTTGGGGAAACGCAGAACCCCATCTCACCTGTACATGGAATAGTTATCTGGTAGTAACCCACGACGAAAGGATTTTGATACCCGCTGCAGGAATGAAGAAAACCGAGGCTAACGTAGAAGTGAACAATCGTATCCTATTGGCACTGGGCACACGTAATGTGGAGGGATTCAACGGCTATCAAGGTACGGGCTTTCGTATTGAGGGAACCGCAAGGTTTCTTACGCAAGGGGCCGATTATGACATGATGTACAAGAAATACCCCTTTATAAGAAGTGTGTTGGAGGTTACTGTTGTTTCGGCAAAGCAACTGCTCTAACCCAACTTTCAGCAAAATGCCCGACTTCCCCGTATGGGTTGTCCTAATCATCATACGTCAAGGTAAAACCTATAAACCATTGTTGCTGTCCGCCAACTTCAAAAACGGCACAATAATATCCCCTATCCGCAATGCCCATCAACAGGCATTGCGGATTTCTTTCGAAAAGCAAGCACCCTTTCAGACTATCCCCTTATCGGCTGTCCGCTAAAATGAGAGAGCTGAAACACAATATATTGTAAACCGCACTCTTCTAAATATGGAATGCCTTAGCTCGTAAACTCTTGTGTGGGTATCGAAACTTCTATGCGCTGTTATACTTTGGCTGCGCCCTAAAAAGGATCGTATGAGGAACAGGAAGAGGCTTGCTTTTGGCGAGATGAAACGAATTTCCCCCAATCGGCAATATGAACAACACATTTGCTGTTCCCAAACTTTTAGCGGATGGCAAAAGAAACTGGAAAAAACAATGAAGTCGTCTTGGCCTTTACATTTCTACCAATTGAGTGTAGTCTGTTTTCTTTGTGCTTTAAAATCAAAACAAACGCCCCGTTCATGTACAAAGCACCTGGACAAAGATACGACAAGAGCCAGAAACACAGCCCCATTTGTTTGTGGTAAAGCATGGTTTTATTTAAGAAGGCTGCCCTGGCGAAAGTTGTTCCAAACACTCTCTACGGATTGAAAACCCTGCTGCAATGGCAGATTACTTCTGCGTTTACATCATGCTGTGTGTAAGTGGCATGCCCTGCAACTGCTCCCCCTTGCCGTCACAAGCGTACATGTTTTCGGAGCCGATGACCACTCGCACGCGTTTACGGTATAACCATTTTGTCCAGTTTCCAGCTATAAAATTAACATTATGAGTGCCCTTTTTGTCCACCAATCGCTCATCTTGTCGCAAAAAATCGATTCTCGTGAAGGTTTGTTTTGATGTAAAGCGGGGGTAGCTTGTGAATGCGATGAAATGAATTTTTATTTAAAAAGACCGCCATTTGCAACAGATTTTGGGCTATTTGCTGCTAAACACACCGCGTTTTGGTGCTAAATGCACTACGTTTTAGTGCAAAATACAGTGCGTTTTGGTGCTAAATGCAGTGTATTTTGCCGCTAAATGCAATGCGTTTTGGTGCAAAACACAAGGCAAAATGGCACTAAACGCAAGACAAAAAGCATAAACATCCACAGCAATTGTATAAACAAAACCTTTTAGAGACATTAAAAATATGGCCGAAAAGGGCAAAATAGTGGTTAAAAAGTGGGTTTTTAGGAACTAAAAGCGTGTAATTGGGCTTAAAGAATTACGAGTATTCAACCAATCTAGAAAGGCTAAATGGTACAAAATGCAGGTCCTTTTCTTAAAATTGAACATATCGGGAGGCGTGAAAAGCTAAAAACAGGGGTTGTTTTCCTACTTTATGGCCTATATTTTCGCTAGAACGGAGCGAAGATTGGAGCGATATTGTAAAATTAAAGCTAATAATTTAAGTTTTCAAGTTGGTCAGTTGGAAAGCAGGTGAGTTGGAGATGTCTTGAGTTTTTGAGTTGATGTGCTGGTGCTTTTTTGATTTTTTGAGTTGATGAGTTGATAAGTTGATGAGTTGGTAGGTTGATTTGTCCTGCACTTCGTGTGTGAAAAAGGTGTTTATCTTGTGTTGACATCGCAGAGAGAACAAACTCCTCTTAATTTATAGAAACATTAAAAGTCAAGACAACTTCAATATAGAAGTTTCAACATATCAAAACTTTTCTGTATCTTTGTAGCATTAAATATAAGGTAGATGAGAAGAGAAATCGTTGCCTTTGGCAGTTATTATAAAGACTTTATGGCAACGCTGCATGACAAAGAGCGGCGAAAGGTGCTTTATGTCCTCTCACTACTGGAAAGAGAGAAGACAGACTTCCGACAAAATTCATCAAACACCTATTGAGAGGTTTGTATGAATTAAGAATTAAATACGAGAGCAACATCTACCGCATCTTTTTTATTTTCGACAACAATCGAATTGTTGTATTGTTCAATGGTTTCCAAAAGAAAACCCAGAAAACGCCAAGAACAGAAATAGACAGAGCAATTAAAATAATGGAGGATTACTATGAGTACAAAAGAAAAAATGATAACGAGCATCAGTAAAGAGATAGAGCGCGAGTTTGGCAAACCAGGTACAACAGAACGCGAAAAATTTGATGAAGAGGCATACGCTTTTTATACGGGACAGCTACTCTTAGACGCACGAAAAGAGGCAAAAGTAACACAAGCAGAATTGGCTAAGCGCATACACGCCAGTAAATCCTACATTTCGCGAGTTGAGAGTGGAGATATTATACCCAGTGCAGCCAAATTCTATAATATGATTAATGCGCTAGGCATGCGCATAGAGATAGTTAAGCCATTGGTAAGGGTTTGATAATCCAGTCCACTTGCTAACTTTTCAACAAGTCATGGCCAAAAAGAATTGCTTTTAGGATGGTGGTTGTACGCCGCCGTTTTGTTGCACAATGTAGTGTACAAAGCATTTTGTAGTCACACTACAGGGGGCTTGTAATACGTGTGCAAGCATCTTGTAGTGTTTGTTCAAGGGGTTTTATGGTGTGAGAACAAGCCGCTGCAAGCCGATCGCCAATGGCAGTTTTGTGGCAAACAGCTTTCAAAAACAGCAGGTCTGTGGAATAGATTCCACAGACCAATGCTCGACAGATAATATCAATGCCTACCTCTAAGTTGTGAAATCCACCTTTATTTGAAACACGAAAGAATAGCTAATAGCCTTTCCGCCATACATCACAGGCTTAAATTGAACCGCATTCAGCAGTTTCTTTACATCTTCCCAAGCCGACATGTTGCCCTTAAAACTCTTTTTATTTACTAGCCTTAGCCGTTTAATCTTGCCTTCCTTGCCTATTGTTGCAGACACAACAAAGCGGAAAGAAGAGTTATCATATCGTATAATTGGCAAGTTTCGGGCGATGTATTCGCTCAATTCTTTCTCTACAGCCTGTTTGCTTGTTGAAGAAACAAGGCGTAGGTTTTACCATCAACAACATAACAAGGTCCTTGCACATCTTGGGCGCGTACCAAAAGAGGCATTAACAACATGGCTACCAATGCCAAGAACTTTATTGTTTTCATCCTAAAACTATTTTTACATTTATAGTTGCCTCTAAAAAGGCATTGTTTTCGTTAAGCCAAATGAACAACGTCGAGCTTGCTCGGACATTGCCATGGCGAGAAAACGCACTTTTCGAGGAACGAGAAAAGAACGTTTTCGTTAAGCCAAATGAACAACGTTGAGCTTGTTCGAACATTGTCATGGCGAGAAAACGCACTTTTCGAGGAACGAGAAAGAACGTTTGGCGGCTCTTTCAGGCATTATCTTGGCAGATATTGATTACTTTTTTAAAGGGACATCAATGCCAATATATTCCTCATCTCGCACCAACACCTTCTCTATCTTTCCCACATACATCGTGTGGAGGTCGCGTTTAGGATAATTCTTATCGAGTGTTTCCTGATACACGAAACCACTCTCCTGCAATTCCGATGCATATAGTTTCTTACAGATAAGCACAAGCTTGGCCTCCTTAAAATACACCGTTTCGTCGGCAAACACTTTGGTAAGTCCTGCCTTGGCTATCTTGTCCTCATCGCGCCCCGACACACTCCCCAGGTAGGCCATTTGTTTTTTGAAGTCGTTATCCATAACGCAGAGTGTGAAGTACTTCTCCTTATCCACGTATGTCTTTGTGTAACGCGATGGGCGCAGATAGATAACTGCCGTGGGGTCGTTGTGTCCCCACAGGCAGCCTAGGTGTCCCCAACTAATGGTCATCGTGTTGCACCCGTCCTGCTCATTACCCGCAGACACCAACATCCATTCTTCTCCCAATAGGTTGAATGGATTAAATTTCATTTCCTTATAATTAATTTCTTTCATCTTATGTATGGTTATGTTGCATATATACGCTGCAAATTCCGCACCAAACACGAACGGATGCCTAACAACAGCTTAACAAACTGCGCTAAACGACGAGACATGGGGTTCTTTCCTCGTTCCTCGAAAAGTGCGTTTTCTCGCCATGGCAATGTTTGAACAAGCTCAACCTTGTTCATTTGACTTAATGAAAACGTTCTTTCCTCGTTCCCCGAAAAGTGCGTTTTCTCGCCGTGACAATGTTCAATCAAGCTCGACATTGCTCATTTGGCTTAACGAAAACGTTGGTTGGGACATGCCCTTGCCATACAAACCATATTGAAAAGACAATGTCCAAGCCACATAACTGCGAGCAGACATGGGGCAAGCGGAGCGTTACTTGTCCCCGAGGCCTTGCCGTTTGCCCCTTACAGGCGTGGCATTGATAAAGATGTGGCTGTGCGGATAGTACCTAACAAGATACAGAGCGGGCACTCCGCCATTGATTACCCCAGCTTTAAAACCACACCCGCGCAAACCCTTGGCGTCGGTTTCTTTCATAAACTGCATGGCAGAAAAAGCCTTGCCTTTCACCAAAACACCACGCAGCACCCTATCAACCACATCTGTTTCGTACTGCGAGAAATCAAAGTAATAATATTTTGTCAATCCCCACTTGTCTTTTTCATTACAACTAGCGAAACGCAAAGTAAATTCTCCGCCTCCAATTTGAGGAAACAGCCAAGCATATGCGCGTTTTGAGCGTACCACATGATGCTTGTACGACACCTCGTTCAAGGTCATTTTCGTAACTTTCGGTCCGCATTTCAAGTCCTTAACGTAATTAAACACGCCCATGCTGCCAGCAATAAACACGGCAATCGCCATTAGCACGACGAGCATCAGCCCAAGTATGGCAGCATTTTGGCGCCATTTTCGTTCTTCCTCTTCAAAGTTTAAGCTTTTATACCGTTCTTCGTACGTGGATATTCGGTTCATCTTAACACCTACCACGATAATCAACACGACGTAAACAAACAGCATTGCAGGCGTGGAAACGGCAATAAGTTGCCACAACAATCCGGCAAATCCAACCTGCGGAAGTCCCCAAAAAGACTCGTAGCCAACAACAAACAGCTGCAAAACGGCCATCGTGACGTACGTGGTGATGCGCACTTTGCCCCACCGATAGCTACGTTGGCGTGCCTCGCGACTGCCCCTTAGGGCACGCATTTTTCTCTTAGCCATGAGTTATAAGCGTGAAGTATGTGGCACAAGTCTAAACACAAAAACCCAGTTCAAGGGCAGAGCGCGCTGCCCTACCCTTGTACTGGGCTCACATTTATGGTTTAATTAGCTATTCCACCTCGGTCTTATCCGCAATGGAAGTAGCGTTCAACGAGTTCTTTCAGTTCGGCGGGGCGGTTTTCCACTTCCTTACGCAGGTTGCTGTCGTTAAAGTCGCGCAACTGTTTGATGATACCGTCAATCATAGCGGGCGAGAACACGCCATGAGCCTCGTACACCTTGCGTTGACGTTCCAGGCAATCGGCCGAGGCAACGCAACTGTCGGGCAACTGTCCAAGGCGGCTCAACTTATCGGCATTTGCAGCATCGTGAATGTTCACATCAACGTAAGTTTGCTCTGCAATTTCGAGTGCGTTGGGCAATTCAAAGCCATAACGGCAGCCAACACACAAGCCAGCGAGAAGTTGGTAAACGTCGGCCGAGCCGTCGGGCGAACGCATTTCGAAGGTTTGTTTCATCGACGTGTCGGGCGTTTCGGCCGGTTGCTGGGGGTTAGCCTTGTGCATCATGTCAACACCGGCAGCCCAACCTAGTGGCACACGCACAAGAACAGAGCGGTTGCGGTCGCCCCAACAAACGTTGGTGGGTGCCTCTTGGTGCGGAACAAGGCGGAAGTAAGCCATCGGGTTCTTGTTGCCAAAGGCAGTAATGCTGTCTGCAAGCTTCATCAATCCGGCGATAGCCGTGCGTGCCGTGTTGCTAAGCTTGCCGTTTTCTACCATCACGCTCTTGCCGTCCTTCATCAAGCGCATGTGCACATGCATGCCCGAACCGGCCTTACCAGTGGTAATTTTCGGTGCGAAGGTAACGTTCATACCCATTTGATAGGCCAAGTTGCGAATAATCCACTTGGCAATCATCAGCTCATCAGCGGCTTTTTCTACGGGTACGGGCAAGAATTCAATTTCGTTTTGCTCGTAAATCAGCCCGTCTTGGCTAAAATTACCCACCTCAGAGTGTCCGTATTTAATCTGTCCGCCGGCCTTAGCAATGTACGACATGCAAAGCGTGCGGAAGTCGTTTGTTTTAGCATAGGGCATCGACTCGTGGTAACCGCGCTGGTCAACGGCGGGGAACACCTCCTCGTCGGGCGTTATCACGTAATATTCCAGTTCGCCCATAGCATGGAATTCCATGCCCGTAACCTCGCGGAAAGCCTTTGCGGCCTTGGCCAACGTGTATTCGGGCGAGCTTTCAAGCGGATTGCCGTCCTTGTCGAAATAAGATGCAAGCATGCAAAGCGTAGGAATTTCGGCGAAGGGATCGACGAAAGCCGACGAAAAACGCGGCAGAACATAGAGGTCGCTGCTGCCTGCTTGAATGAAAGAGAATAGGCTGGACCCGTCTACACGTTCGCCACAAGTGAGTATTGTGTCGAGGTAAGCCAAGTTGTTGATGATGAAATTGAGGGTTTTGAGCTTGCCGTCGCCCCCGGGATACATGAAATTCACCATCTTAATCTCGTTTTCTTGGATAAAACGCACGATGTCTTCCTTGGTAAATTCGGAAGAGGGTTTTTGCAAGAACGCCACCACCTCGTTGGCATTCATCAAAAGTTCATTGTTTGCCATGTTTGATGTCTTTTTTTAGTTAAAAGGGTTTAACGTTGGTTGATTGTTTACGTTGAATTCTTCGCCGATGGCTTTATCGGTCGGGACAAAGGTAGGAAAAACAAATCTATGTGACAAATTTTCCGACAATAAATTATGTTTTACATAAAAAATAGTCGCAAAGATGACAATTTGACAGAGAAAACGGTCACGGCACACTATTTGAGTAGTGTTCAACAGACAATAAGTCAGATAATAAGCTAGAATAATAAGTCAGACAATAAACAACATAAGATATAAACAATGAACTTCGACAAGTATACAATCAAAGCGCAAGAAACGGTCCAGGAGGCCGTTAACATTGCGCAACGGGCAGGCCAGCAGAGCATCGAACCGGTGCACCTGCTCAAAGCCTTGCTTGAAAAGGCTGCCGATGTAACCAACTACATCTTCCAGAAACTTGGCGTTAACGCCATGCAAGTAAGCACGTTGGCCAACTCGGAAGTAGAACATCTCCCGCGTGTAGCGGACGGAAACCCCTATCTAAGTAACGAAGCCAACAACGTTTTGTTGAAGGCCGAAGACCTATCGAAGAGCCTTGGCGACGAGTTTGTCTCGGTTGAGCCGCTCTTCCTCGCTTTATTGGCCGTCAATTCGTCGGCTGCTCGCATTTTGAAAGATGCGGGATGCACCGAAAAAGACGCGCGCACTGCCATCGAGGCCCTACGACAAGGGCAACAGGTGAAGTCGCAATCGGGCGACGAGAACTACCAATCGTTGGAGAAATATGCCAAGAACTTGGTGGAAGATGCCCGTAACGGCAAGTTAGACCCTGTAATCGGGCGCGACGACGAGATACGGCGCGTGCTGCAAATTCTTTCGCGCCGCACCAAGAACAACCCCATATTGATTGGCGAACCCGGTACGGGTAAGACGGCCATTGTTGAAGGTTTGGCCGAACGCATCGTGCGTGGCGACGTGCCAGAGAACCTGAAAGACAAACAATTGTATTCGCTAGACATGGGCGCACTGGTTGCAGGGGCCAAGTATAAGGGCGAATTTGAAGAGCGATTGAAAAGCGTTATCAAGGAAGTGACCAACGCCGACGGGCAGATTATCCTCTTTATCGACGAAATTCACACGCTAGTTGGGGCTGGCGGAGGCGAAGGAGCGATGGACGCCGCCAACATTTTGAAACCCGCGTTGGCTCGTGGAGAGCTCAGGGCCATTGGTGCCACCACGCTAAACGAGTATCAAAAGTACTTCGAAAAAGACAAAGCACTGGAACGCCGCTTTCAAACCGTAATGGTAAACGAACCCGATGAGCTTAGCGCCATTTCTATTTTGCGCGGTATTAAGGAGCGTTACGAAAACCATCACAAGGTGCGCATACAGGACGATGCTTGTATCGCCGCCGTACAACTGTCTGAACGCTACATCTCCGACCGCTTTTTGCCCGACAAAGCCATCGACTTGATGGACGAGGCGGCCGCAAAACTGCGAATGGAACGCGACTCGGTGCCCGAAGAATTGGACGAAATAACCCGCCGACTTAAACAGTTGGAGATTGAACGAGAGGCCATTAAGCGCGAGAACGACGAGCCCAAGATGGTGCAATTGGACAAAGACATTGCCGAACTGCGCGAACAAGAGAAAGCGTTCAGGGCCAAATGGGAAAGCGAAAGGGCACTGGTAAACAAGATACAGCAAGACAAACTGGAGATTGAACGTCTGAACCACGAGGCCGATAGGGCCGAACGCGAGGGCAATTACGAACGTGTGGCCGAAATTAGGTATGGCAAGCTGAAAGAGCTTGACAGCGACATCGAGAACATTAAGCAGCAACTGCAAGCCACGCAAGGCGGAGAAGGCATGGTTCGCGAGGAGGTTACGGCCGACGACATTGCAGAAGTGGTGAGCCGTTGGACGGGTATTCCCGTAACGCGAATGTTGCAAAGCGAGCGCGAAAAGCTGTTGCACCTCGAAGAAGAGCTGCATCGCCGCGTTATCGCACAGGATGAAGCCATCGCCGCTGTTAGCGATGCCGTGCGCAGAAGTCGTGCAGGGCTGCAAGACCCCAAACGTCCCATCGCCTCGTTTATCTTCCTTGGCACCACGGGCGTAGGTAAAACGGAGTTGGCGAAGGCCTTGGCCGAATACCTATTTAATGATGAGTCGATGATGACACGTATCGACATGAGCGAGTATCAAGAAAAGTTCAGCGTGTCTAGGCTCATCGGCGCACCTCCCGGATATGTGGGTTACGACGAGGGCGGACAGCTTACTGAGGCTGTAAGACGTAAGCCTTACAGCGTGGTTCTTTTCGACGAGATTGAGAAAGCGCACCCCGATGTGTTCAACATCCTGCTACAAGTGCTGGATGATGGTAGGCTAACCGACAACAAGGGTCGCACGGTGAACTTCAAGAACACCATCATCATCATGACGTCTAACCTTGGTTCGCAGTACATCCAGCAACAGTGCGCCAACCTCAGCGAGGCCAATCGCGATGAGGTTTTAGACGAAACGCGCCAAAAGGTAATGGACATGCTGAAACAAACCATACGTCCAGAGTTCCTCAATCGTATCGACGAAACCATCATGTTCTTGCCGCTCACCAAGCAAGAGATTGCCGAAGTGGTTCGGTTGCAGATGCGTTCGGTTGGCCGCATGCTTGCCGAGCAGGGCTTTAAGATAGACGTTAGCGACGATGCCATCAGTCTTTTGGCCGACCTTGGCTACGACCCAGAATTTGGTGCACGGCCCGTTAAGCGCGCCATCCAACGCTATGTACTTAACGACCTCAGCAAGAAAATACTGGCCGAAGAGGTTAGTCGCGACAAGCCCATCCTCATCGACGCCCTTGATGGCAAGCTGGTGTTCAGGAACTAAAATGGAAATCAACGTGGAATAGTGGCCAACAACGCGCGCCAAGCACAGATTTGTAGCCACTCCACACAATAAATACGCTTTTAAAAAGGCAGGCACAAGCAACCGGGAAACCGGCCTTGTGCCTGCTTTTTTGTTTACGCGCTGGCGCACAAACGGCATGTAGATGTGTTGCATCCTTGCACTAATAGAGTCGTAGTAAAATAGCCTTCACGTAAAAAATGTTATTGAATATTTGGCCGTTTCAATTATTATATGTAACATTGCAACGTGTGCCCTGCATCTTAATTTCTTTTACTTTCATGTAGATAAGGAGCCACCTAAACAGTAAATTAAGAACGCATCTAGAATTAATTAGTTATGAAATGCAATAACATACCTAAGCCAAACACCGTAACGCAATTATTAGTTGTGCTAATGTTCGCAAGCGTCTTTTGGGCGGATTCGGCCTTTGGGCAGACTGTTCACAACGACAATGCCTCGCATCTGCCCAAAGCAGAAAACAAAGTTGCAGACATAGAAAGTGCTAGGCACTTATTACATCAAGCAAAAAACTTAGCCCCCTTGGCATCAACCACGCAAGCAACAGTCATCATTGGTCCAAAAGTGGGCTACGAAGGAGCAAAATACAGCTTGCAGTCTGCCCAAGAAGGCGACGTAACTTGGAGCAGCAACAATCCCGATGTGGCATCAATCAACGCCTTGGGCATACTGACGGTGAAGGGCAGAGGCGTGGTAGTGCTCACTGCAAATTACAAAAAACAAACATATAACCAAACCATTCTTGTGGGCATCCCACGATTTATTCTATTGTCTTCGCCCCAAAAGGGTGGGTACAAGGTTGTCGCCAAATGCATAGATAGCGAATATAAGAACTACCAGCCTCTTTTAAACGAAGTGCTCAGGTTCAAATGGGGCATTAAGTACCCTGACGAGAACATCCGCTGGTCCACGTCTGATAAGTCCAGCTTAACCATCCAGGCGCAAGCATTAGACAAAGACATTACCGTATTTTTGCAAGTGGCTGACGCCCTAGGCAACAAAAGTGCGTTGCAACACATTAGTGTACATCCACAAGATGTCTACGCCTCGGATTATACCACTTTTTACATAGATTCCGAGGGAAACCTTTATGATTTCAAAAAAAGATATGATTTGTACGAATCGTCAAGAGTATTCATCGACTATAAGCCAAACCTGCCTGAAAAGTACAAAGGCCGTGAATGGATGCCAATAACAGCCATTGTGTTGAGTCCACAGAAAGGGAACAAAGAAATTTCCATGTATGGTGGCGGTCCCCTTGTCTGCGACATCTTGTCTGAAGAAGAATACGAATTTATCCGAAACAAGTCAAACGACAATCAGAGGTATAATTATATGTTGATGTTGCTCAACGATGAGCAAAAAGTTATCCAATATATACCTATCAGTTTCATTTTTAAAACAACTTTGTAACCATGATACGAAGAATAATATCGACAAAGATGTGTGCAGCCATTGTGCTTTCTCTCATCAGCATTGGATGTTCAAGGTTTACCTCCGAAGGTGAAACTTTAATAAGAGGAACGGCCACCATAAACGGGAAAGAGTATGTAGACATAACGAAACGTTATTGGAATACTGACTTTACCATTAATAATTTGTCTTTCTATCCTGAATACAGCATGTTTTTAATATGCATGCAACTCCAACCCAAAGGTCAAACCAAATTGAACTATGAATATTGGATTTCATTCTGCTTATCAACAGAGAAGACCGGAGGCTTACAGATTAACTACCCTTATAGAGTAGAATATAAAAAGTCGTTGGAGACACCAACAAAAAGAATACCGAATGATGTGATAAAAAACTTTGCAACGAACAGAGAAAAAGTTATAAATACGAAAACAAATGACGGTATTGCTATTGTAGCAAATCTAAAAAGAGAAGCTACACGTTCTGTGGAAGGGCAGTTCATCATTCGTTCTCTCGACTTGCAAAGTGGAGATTGCAGAGGAGAGTATACAATAACGACTCCTGCGGTTGACGGCAAAGAAGATCTAAGAATCAACGGCAAATTTGAAACGAAATTTAGCGAATATCCATATTATTCACCATATTTAAAATAACAGATATGAAGACAAGAACTATAATCATTAGCCTAACGGCCCTTCTTTGTGCGGTGTCGTGTAAAGAAGAAACCGAGCTACAAGTTCCCAATCCTCCACCCCCTCATACAAATGCAAAAAGCGCAGAACTTGACGATGAAGCTGTTTACCGTTTCCAAACGGACAAGAATCAGATGCTGAATAGCATGATAAGATACGACTATACCAAGAAGAAGTACGTTCTCGACATTTCCGAACAAGACGCGCGGAGCATTGGCATCACAACGCAGATGTATAAGGACGCCATTAAACGAGTGGAAGAAATGAATAAGGTAAACTTCGAACGGCTGCAATGAGCCCAAAAGTAACGTTTTCGTTAAGCCAAATGAACGATGTCGAGCTTACTCGAACATTGTCATGGCGAGAATTGGAAATCGCCGACACGGAGCTTTGGGCGAAGTGGAAAGGCAAAACGCACTTTTCGAGGAACGAGAAAAACGTTCCTAGCCACAACAACTTGCGCCTTTACCCTATTGGCCGCTCATCTAACGTGCAGTATCTAGGTTTCTGTACTGCTGCTACCAACCGTTGGTGGTGTGACAGCAACAAATGCCCCATATCATTCCTTTATACGTTTTAACTTGACAAGCTTTTTGCCACGAATTTCATACTCTGCAGTTAGTCCATGTCCCATGCTTGCGCGTTCGTTAAGTATTTCTTCATAAGAGAATACAACAACGATCTTTTGCAGTTTTGGCGATTTCTCGAGAACATTGTTATATAAATGTAGGGCAATTGTATCTTCGACATTTGCTGGTAAGGAATAGAATGTTGAGGAGTCTTCAATTTCTATGGTAAACATGTATGCATAGTTTTTATCCAACCGAATTTGGTTTTGGAATAAAGATTTTCCTTCCTTGTCTACATTATAAATGTATCTGTCTGCACCAGTCCATCCCTCTTTTTCCTCCAAGTCGCTAAAGAACTGCTTTTCTCTAATTGAATGTTCTGGCTGATAACTTGGCTTTGGTTGCATCATCATTCCCCATGCCAAGAAGTATATGCACACGAACAAAATGAAAAGGCCAATAAGGCATAGCAGCCACCACAAAACAGCTTTCTTATACTTGTTATTCTTTGACAATGAGGTTTTGTCCATCGACATACGCATCTATGTTATTGTTAATTACAAACTTATCGTCAATCTTATGCCAAATTGCATTTACCTTCAACATAAAATGGTATCTTCTGATAGTTTGTGTCGCCAAATACAGCCTTCATTGAACTGTATGCGGCGCACAGGTAGGTCGTCCAACCCGTCGTACATTTCGATACATCCTCGTGCGCGAGGTTTGTCTTCGTCTTTGAGCATTAACTCTAAGATGAAATAGTCATTAGGAGCCTCCATCGACACATTACAGGTCGCCATCGGCAGGATAGTGCGATAAGAGATTTCCTCGCCATCCTACGAGACGATAAAAGCATTGGTCAAACAAGTCGACGTCGTAACTGCGACCATTAAGTGTAAGGGTTGTGCGTATGTCCATGAGGATTGAGTGTTATGGTTATTCTGCAAAATTAGCATTTTCTTTTTAAACGACAAGGGAAAACTCTGTTGCAGTACGTTAGATTTTACGAACAAGTGCTAAACATAACCACACGCACTTTGTATGTTAACAGCATAAGGCGCGATGCCCTAAAATGGCATATCAATTTGCATTCGTCCATACTATCTCATCGAGGCCGTCTTGACTTTTAATCTTTCTGCAAATTGAGAGAAGTTTATTGCCTTTGTGCTGTAAAACCAAGATAAAACCAACAACTCCCGAGGGTATCAACTCATCAACTTACAAACTCATCAAACCAAAATCTTAAATTATTATCTTTTATTTTACAACACAGCTCTAATTTTCGTTTCATTCTAGCGAAAATGTAGGCCATAAAGTAGGTAAATCACCCCTATTTTGGGCTTTTCTCGTTGTTTGTTTTGGCCGTTTTTAAGAGCAAAACCTGCATTTTGCACCATTTTGCCTTTCTATTTGGGTTGCCGGCTCGTCTTTTTTAAAGCCCGACAACCTGCTTTTAGCCCCTAAAAACCCACTTTTTAACGACTATTTCGCCCTTTTCAACCATGTTTTT
>NZ_GG740072.1:1773900-1781478 GCF_000162415.1 Prevotella sp. oral taxon 317 str. F0108
GCTCGTCTTTTTTTAAAGCCCGACAACCTGCTTTTAGCCCCTAAAAACCCACTTTTTAACGACTATTTCGCCCTTTTCAACCATGTTTTTCATGATTCTAAAAGGTTTTATTTATACAATTGCAGTGGATATTTATGCTTTTCGTCTCGCAATTAGCACCATTTCACCTTGCATTTTGCACCAAAGCGCCTTGCGTTTTGCACCAAAACACACTGCATTTTGCTGCAAATCGTCCCAAAACGGGTGTTAGTGGCGGTCGTTTTAAATAAAAATTCATTTTGTCTGCATACACAACTGCCCCCTTTTGGCACCAAAACAAACCTCCGCGAGAATCGATTTTTTGCGGCAAGGTGAACGATTGGTGGACAAAAAGGGCACTCATAATGTTAAAATTCTTGCTAAAAGTTAGACAAAACGATTATACTTCATACACGCACGAGTGGGCAACGGCACAGAGAACACGTACGCTTACTACCACCAGCGCGAGCAGTTGCAGGGCATGCTGCCCACAGCCAGCGGAGACAACATCATGAAAAACGCAGAAGTAATACGCCATTGACAGCTAGTTTTCAACTTGTGTAGAATGTATTGAATGACTTATGACAGGAAACTTTTTAAGGCCTAACCACGTTTTGCCACAGACAGATGGAACTGACTCTCAGATTTTGTCGCGTCTTTGTCCTGCACTCTGTATATGAGAGGAGTGTTTATCTTGGTTTTACGGCACAAAGATTATAAACTCTTTCAAGTTAAAGAAATATCAAAAGCCAAGGCGGCCTCTCTCTAAAAAACAAACCAATAATTTGTTCATTCGACAAAAAAACGATAAATTTGCACATTAACTAAGCCGTGTGCAACAACCTGCGGCAAGCATTTATTAGAGAAAGGAGGAAACGAAGATGTCCATTTCCAAAACAAGACAAAAGCTAGTGGACGTGGCGCGCCAGCTATTCGCACGCAACGGCGTGGCAAACACCACGATGAACGACATCGCCGTGGCATCGGGAAAGGGCAGGCGAACGCTTTATACCTATTTCAATAGGAAAGAAGACGTGTACTATGCCGTGATTGAAGCCGAACTGGAACGCCTATCTGACAAGCTAGACGAGGTGGCGGCGAAGAAAATCAGTCCGCAAGACAAGATTATCGAGCTGATATACACCCACCTAAGCATGATAAAAGAAACGGTGGTGCGCAACGGAAACCTACGTGCAGAGTTCTTCAGGAACATCTGGACCGTGGAGAAAATGCGCAAAAACTTCGACGAAGACGAGATTGAACTATTCAGGAAGGTGTATGCTGAGGGCAAAGCCGATGGCGAATTTGACATCGACAACGTGGAACTAGTGGCCGACATCACACACTATTGTATCAAAGGACTTGAAGTGCCGTTCATCTACGGCCGTTTGGGACATGGCCTAACCGAAGAGGCCAGCAAGCCGTTGGTGGCAAAGGTGGTGTATGGTGCATTGGGCAAACGTATCAATAAGCAATGAAAGCCGCCGTATTATTTTCGTTCGTGGCCATAATCATGGCTGCATGCACGGCATCCAGCCCAAAAGAGCAAAGCCACGCCACCCAACCCGCCACTGCACATGCCCCCAAAACGGCGACAATAGTGAAAGACATCACGCCGCCACAACGTTCCGTCACCCCCGACACGACTACGAAGTACACAGAAGAGGATGGTGGCATGACACAAATTGAAAGTAAGTTGTTTACAGAAACGTCATCGATGCAAGTTCTTTATCAAGAAACGATACGAAGAGGAGACATCGACAATGCAGAGATGTTGCTGCCCAAACTTCCTTCGAAGAGCAAAGAAGTGGACGTGGATAAGAACGGGCTAATTGGCATTTCCTATAAAATCGGACACCGGCAAGCAACGGTTGAAATGTACTATAATGGCGGTGTAACCACGCTCATACTACGTGAGCAAAGCAGAGGTGTAAACCGCGAAATCATCCACAGTGCCGACTAGCCCCTAAAACGGCTAACGGGCAACAGGCGCAAACATTGTTTTGCCATGTCAAAGTAAGTTTGTACCTTTGCCTAACGAAATCAATGTATTTTCTAACATAAATAAAATCAAAATGGGATTATTAACAGGCAAAACTGCCCTTGTTACGGGTGCTGCCCGCGGCATTGGCAAAGCCATCGCATTGAAGTTTGCACAAGAAGGCGCAAACATCGCATTCACCGACTTGGTTATCGACGAAAACGGTAAGGCTACCGAGGCCGAAATTGCCGCTCTCGGCGTTAAAGCCAAAGGATATGCCAGCAACGCCGCCGACTTTGCACAAAGCGAAGAGGTTGTTAAACTGGTGAAAGAAGACTTTGGCTCGGTAGACATCCTCGTGAATAACGCCGGTATCACCAAAGACGGCCTTATGCTACGCATGACCGAACAACAGTGGGACGCCGTTATCGGCGTAAACCTCAAAAGCGCATTCAACTTCATTCACGCTGTCATCCCCGTAATGATGCGCCAACGTGGTGGTTCCATCATCAATATGGCATCTGTTGTAGGTGTTCATGGCAACGCGGGACAAGCCAACTATGCCGCCTCTAAGGCTGGTATGATTGCCTTGGCCAAGTCTGTAGCCCAAGAAATGGGTCCCAAAGGCATTCGTGCCAACGCCATTGCTCCTGGCTTTATCGATACGGCCATGACGCAAGAACTGTCTGATGAGGTACGTAAAGAATGGATGAACCAAATTCCTTTGCGCCGTGGTGGAACCGTTGAAGACGTAGCCAACTGCGCACTTTACCTCGCCTCCGACCTATCTAGCTATGTAAGCGGACAGGTTATCCAGGTAGACGGCGGTATGAATACGTAATTACACACAAGCATTCGTGTTCGGCGAAAAGGCCGTTGTGCCCTTTCGCCGAACTAACGTTTGCGGTTAAGGCGGTTCTAAATGTTAACTTTGTGCTTTTCAGAACAAGCTTTAACCCAAACAAGCAATGGCAAGTTTGCCAACACAATCGGTCAATTTATTTACCAGTACACTTGTGAACCGAGAACCTTGCCCACCTCATACACACCCAATCCTTAGATATCATGATTCCTGTTTACGAAGACAACCACATCATTATCGTTTCTAAACATAGTGGAGAGATAGTTCAAAGCGACAAAACCGGCGATGTGCCACTTGTAGATATCGTAAAGAGCTACCTCAAAGAAAAGTATGCCAAGCCTGGGAACGTGTTCCTAGGAGTGGTTCATCGGCTCGACAGACCGGTATGGGGGCTTGTGGCATTCGCTAAAACCAGCAAGGCACTAAGCCGCATGAACGCCCTTTTCAGAACGGGCGATGTGGAGAAGACCTATTGGGCCATCGTACAGTCGCCACCCGAAAACGAAACGGGCGAATTGGTACATTGGCTCACGCGCAACGAAAAACAAAACAAGAGCTATGCCCACAACCACGAAGTGGCAGGTGCAAAGAAGGCCATACTTAGCTATAAGGTTATCGGCCGCTCCGAAAACTACACGCTCTTAGAAGTGCAACTGATGACCGGCCGGCACCACCAAATACGTTGCCAGTTGGCCGCTATGGGCTGCCCCATCAAGGGCGACTTAAAGTATGGAGCAAGGCGAAGCAACGCCGATGGCAGCATTTCGCTGCTTTCACGAAAGATTTCGTTTGTTCATCCCGTCTCGAAAGAAACCATCTGCGTAGAGGCTCCCCTACCCGACGACAACCTTTGGCACGCGTTTGGGTAGGAAGAAGGCTTGACCAAGAACATAAACAAACGAGCCGACAAGCATCTAGAAACCCTAAGCGATGCAAAATGCAGGCGACACGCTCAAAAGAGGGACAAATAAAGAGCTGCGTTATGCTGAGATTTGCGGCTAATTGTATAATTTGCAAGCATACTTTTCGCTAGAAAATGTCGAAAGCACGACGCCTTTTTAAGTATTAGTTCCAGATTTAAGTTTTGTGGTGACGAGTACGTGAGTTTGTGAGCTGAAGACAGGACAACTTCAAGGTGAAAAACAAGAGAAAGAAAACCAAACAAATTCTTGAAGTCCTTCTATTGACAAGTTGACGAATTTTCAAATCGCAACAGGTATGTCGGAATGACGTTTACCCCTTGCAACCAGCAAGAATGGTGTTCTTCGTTGTTCCAAACTCGTGTATGGAATTATTTGGAGTACCATACATTACAGATATTAGTACGTGTGCGCCATTTTACTTTTTTGATGGGCTTGGTTTGATTATAAAATATACGCACTAGCAGAATTAATACGTAAGCGACACCTAAGTACAAAACAAGCTAGCCAATAAAAGGAGATTGTGGGAGACGTAATTTATAAGTAGCCATGCAACTACACACCCCCAAAGGGCTCCACCAACAGCAAACATATATGGGCGTAGCGTCGTTATGTCTGTGAACCTTAATTTATATCCCACTATTTCTTGATTTTAAATCATAAGACTGCTGCACTCACTCACCATTATTTTGTATACCAGGTGTCTGCAGAATTCAATGAGGAGAGCCTACTTCGCCATTTAACTCTTTTATGTAACTTAAAACCAAAATAATGCGTTGAAGTTAATAGAAACTCTTTCAGACTTTCATTCTTTTGAAGTCTGACCTCTTCTGACTTTTCAAATGGACTATCTTCAAACAAGTTTAACCTACAACCATCTTTAAATACAAACTGTATCGCTATTTTGTATTGACTTGTATTTATATAATCAAGACTATAAAAGCCTAATAAATCTGTTTTTCTATAACGTTTTTCTTTCTTTCCTATTTGGAAAACGACATAATCCTTGGTATAACACACAAGTACGGTCTTATTGCAGATTTTATGCAACAAATAGATGCACATATACACAATAGCACAGAAGGAGCAAGACATGATCCACCAATTATAATATTCGGTAGGGCAAAAGAATTTGATTATGAAATAACCGAACATGATGAATACCCCTACCCATATCGCAGATATATATGGAGGATAAGTTAAAACATTGGAGAATTTGTATCTATAAAGAGTATCCATATTTTTTTCATACCAATTATTTATGCAATTGTTATTTGATGAGCATTGAGTACACGAGTAGCTAGTCTAGCTCATTTTAACCATCCGTATTTATCATTTTTCCTGCTTTGTACAAATTTGCCATTGTTTATTTGGAAGACCTTTTCTTTAACAACTACATCACCATCTATTAATACTACTGTTTCTCTTAACACTATCTCATATTAGGGGGTTATTTTAAAGTCCAAACAGCGGCTTATATGACAAAAGCTGAGGATTACATTTTTGTGGATTGGTTTAATTGAATCTAACGTTACGTCTTTTAACAACTTATCATTGTCGTTCAACAACAAACAACCCTGTGTACTCGTAGATTCTGGTCCAGTGCCATATTCAAACTAACGAAAATGTAAATACAGCTATCTTTTTCATTTTAAATCTATTTATAAGCAAAAAGAAATAGTTTTAGAACTAGCCTATCGAAAATTGAGCGTTAGAAATGACACCAACTTCTTCTTGTATTCCACGGTATTTACGAAGAGTCTCGTCATTGAACGTCTAAACGATTCTTTCGTTCAACGATGTTTGTTTTGAGCACTTTCTTTCTAAACACCTTCCATTGGCATTCAATGAGGTTATGGTTGGGTGAACATGAACGTAGAAACAGTTGTTTAATCCTCGTGCCAGTTTCGGCACACAAGTGATGTGAGCCTAATATGACTCACACTCCTTGCTGTGCCGAAAACTACGAATAGGGTTTCGAGTGCCTCTTTGGATAAGTTAATATCATGATGTTAAGACAGGCTTTCTATGGATACATTCCTAAATCATTGGCTCTCGACCATTATTCATCGTCCACTTACAACTTGTTAACTTGTCAACTCGTCAACTCTAACGACTTTATCTCAGCTTATGCCCTTTAAACGCGAAGAAAGCGATGTAGAGGAAGCAGGGAAGGCAAATCCAATAGGCGTTTTGTGGCCCGTAGTTGTCTTTTAGAAGTCCGAAAAGAACGGTTACAACCGCTCCTCCAATCAAGCCCATTGTAAGAACAGATGCGCCCGACTTGGTGAACTTACCCAAATCTTGCATCGACAAGGGCCAGAATGCAGGCCACATCAGCGAACAACCCAAAGCGATAACGCCAATGCTAAACACGCTCAATGCACCAGGCAACAGCACAACAAGCAGCGTACCCACGATGGCGATGATGGTGCATACCTGCAATGCGCGTGTCTGCGACATGTATTTGGGAATGAGAACAACGCCCGACACATAACCAACGCTAATGCAAAGAGGCGTAATCCACGAATAATTTTCGGCATTTTCTAGGCCAAGGCCCTTGGCATAGTCGATAAGCGTGGCCAAGGCGATGGTTTCGGCACCCACATAAAAGAAGATGGCAAAGGCACCAAGCACCAAGTGAGGGAATTGGAAAATAGATTTCTTGCTGTTGGCATACTGCGAAACCTGTGCGTCTTCGGCGTTGTTTGATGCCTCACTCTCGTCTTCGCCAGCTGCCTTCACCTCTGGCAGCGGAGCCATCAACGACAGAACACCAAGTGCGAGGAACACGGCGATGATGATATAAAAGGGCTTATCTAGCTGACTAACGGTAAGATGTTCGCCTGCGACCAATGTAATGAACCACGGCGAGATGGGCCAAGCCAGCTTATTGCATATACCCATAACGCTGATACGCTTGGCTGCACTCTCTACAGGGCCAAGAATGGTGATGTATGGGTTGATGGCCGTTTGTAGAAATGCGTTGGCCGTTCCGCAGCAAAACGATGCTACGAGGAACAACACAAAGCTTTCTTGACTGGCCGATACGATGAACACACCGAACGAAAGGGCGAAAAACAAAAACGCTACGGCCATTGTGCGCTTATAGCCGATAAGCTTTACTAATTGACCTGCGGGATAACCGAATATCAAAAAGGGAATGAATGTTGCGCCAATAAGCAGGTAGGCACCAGCAGATGGCACGTTGAGCGACTCTTGCAACACTGGCACCAATAGCGAATTGATGCCTAACGCAAAGCCGCAAGAAAAGAACATCAGGCCTAAGAATGCAATAGGCACTAGATAATTTTTGTTTTCAGACATAATGTTGGTTTATTTAATTGATTGTTTATCGTTTGTATTCGGCCCTATCCCGACTCAATGCACGCCCTTGCAAACGTCTTTTGTTGGGTGTGCATAATTTGTTTGAGCAAAGTTACGACAATTGGAAGATACGGCCAAAAGATAGGAAGAAATAATTATTACAGCCTAATAAAATACGTTTATGCCATGCCCGCCTGTTTGCAGAACAGGCTTTGTTGAGGTGTTCGCACTCGCGCGCGTACATATTAAGGGTAAGCATCCAAAATTCGCCGTATTGATACTTCACAAAAAAGCCCTTATATGACAGGTTTCATATAAGGGCTTTATGTTATTTGCAGTTTATGGGCAGTAGCTTAATCAATTCATCCTCCTTCATGTCCAGCAAAGGTTTCGCTAAGACGTGCCTTAACCATCCGTAAGGTTCTATCCTTGCCTCCCTGCAACAGGCCATGAATGTATAGAAGATGGCA
>NZ_GG740072.1:1782465-1790471 GCF_000162415.1 Prevotella sp. oral taxon 317 str. F0108
GCACAAGCTCGGCATCCTTTTGCTCAAGCTCTACGTCCTTACGCATAAGCTCCATGTCCTTTTGCACGAGAAGACTTACAACGTCTTCTCGAGTTAAGAAACGATAGTCAAGCGCAGTCTTGTTGTTGAACGTATTCATCAGTATGCCAGTCATTTATACAATACAAAGATACGAAAAATTGCTGTAATATTTGCATGAAATCGGCAGTTTAACGCAATTGGGCTTGATTATTAAGGCTATACGGTGTAAACCGCAGAAAATCCGCCACCTGCCACGAGGCAGTAATATGCGGATTACAGCAGAAGAATGGTTTTCAAATCATTACCTCCAAACGGGGTAATCACCTTCATCAACAAGAAGAAAAATAGCGTTTTCTGGTGCATCCGTTGCTTTTGCTTCACTGCTCTATATTTTGCATAGCAGGGTTAGGCTCTTTCATGTTTAATTTTGCAATCAAAAAGAAGAGGCAATGGCAAGAAGTACATTCAAGGTGCTGTTCTATGTGAACGGCAGCAAGGAGAAAAACGGTATTGTTCCTATCATGGGGCGTGTCACAATCAACGGCACGGTGGCACAGTTCAGCTGCAAGCGCACCATCCCTAGGGAGTTGTGGGATGTGAGAGGCAACAGGGCGAAAGGCAAGAGCAAGGAAGCCATCGCTACCAATCTCTCACTTGACAACATCAAGGCGCAAATCATCAAGCACTACCAAAGGCTTTCCGATCGTGAGGCATTCATCACGGCAGAGATGGTGCGCAACGCCCCTATCAGGGGCTGGGCAGCGAGTATGACACCCTGCTCAAATCCTTCGACAGGGACTGCGCTTCCCTGCTCAAGCGTGTGGGCAAGGACAGGAGCATGGGGACATACAAGGTAATGCTCAGGGCAAGGAACAACACGGAAAAGTTTATCCGCTACAAGTACAACCGCAGCGACATGTCGATGCAGAAACTCACTCCCGACTTCATCAGAGACTTCGCCGTGTACCTCAGTACGGTGAAAGGAAACAGGAACGCCACGATTTGGCTGAACTGCATGTGGCTCAAGGGTGTGGCGATGCGTGCGCACTTCAACGGCAAGATACCGAGAAACCCTTTCGCGCAGTTCCATGTAAGCCCGAACACGAAGGAGCGCGAATTCCTCACGGAGGACGAACTGAAAAAACTTATGGCTCACGAGTTTGCCGACAGTCACTCCGCCTTCGTGCGTGACTTGTTCGTTTTCGCCTCCTTCACTGCCCTTTCGTTCGTGGACTTGAAAGAACTCACCACCGATGAGATCGTGGAGGTGAACGGCGAGAAGTGGATACTTGCGAGAAGACACAAGACGCATGTTCCGTTCCAAGTGAAGTTGCTTGATGTCCCCCTGCAAATCATCGAACGATACAGACCGTTTCAGAAAGACAACTCCATATTCGGGGACATCAACTATTGGACGGTCTGCAAGAGGCTCAAGAAAGTCATCTGCGAGTGCGGTATCACAAAGGACATCTCCTTCCACTGCGCAAGGCACGGCTTTGCGACATTGG
Source organism: Prevotella sp. oral taxon 317 str. F0108 (assembly GCF_000162415.1). Taxonomy (NCBI): domain Bacteria; kingdom Pseudomonadati; phylum Bacteroidota; class Bacteroidia; order Bacteroidales; family Prevotellaceae; genus Prevotella; species Prevotella sp. oral taxon 317. The sequence goes on from NZ_GG740072.1 coordinate 1,783,995, forward strand.
CACTCAGCAAGGGCATGCCCATCGAGAGCGTGAGCCGTGTACTCGGACACACGAACATCGTAACCACGCAACTCTATGCGAAGATAACCACCGAGAAACTCGACACCGACCTCTCCATGCTCGGCAGTAAGCTCAACGTATCATTCGGCAATATCAAGATAGGATAACAATGAAAGGGAAAGATACAAACAACAATGCCCGTCAGATAATCACGATGGACGAACACGGGAACGTCACTATACCCAACGGCGAGATATGGATGGGCGAGTATGAGATTGCCAACCTGCTTGGCGTGTTCGGGCATACCGTCCGTACACAGGTCAGGGAAATATACAAGGCAGGGCTGCTGCATCCCCACACGGCAGAGAGGAACATCAGGATAGCGGAGGGGCGCTGGCTTGATGCGTACAGCCTTAAAATGGTCATAGTCCTTGCGTTCCGTATCAGGTCGCAAAGGGCAAAAAGGTTTCGGGAGCATGTCATCGCAATGCTGACCGAACGGCACGAAAGGTTTGTCATGCTCCTTCCTGAACAGGCAGTCCCTGCTGAAACCCCTTAACAGAGGTTTATAGAGGTTTATCCCCATCGACACAAGGGGATAAACCTTTTTCTTTTTGGGTGGTTGAAGGGCAGGGATAACAGTTAGGGACGAGTCGTATAGGACTGCCGAGAAAAGAAAAGCATACCGAACACAACTTCTTTTATTTTGATGAATTGATGAATATTGATATAATATAATTGAATATCAAGCGATTGCAAGTTCATCAACATATCATCAGACGCTTGCGAACGATGAAAGAAAAAGGCATTTTCCCTTTTTCAGCAACCCTCGACAAATCCTGCAAAATTATCCTCCTGTTCCCCTCAATTATTGCCCCGCACCTCCCTGCTTTCCCCTGTTTTTATTCCATTCCGTTTTTCTTTCACCGTTCCGCGCCATTCTTCACAAGTAGTTTTCCGAACGATGTCCGTAACTTTGCACGATGCTATATATCAACCATTTAAGCAAGAAAGAAATGGATAAGAAAAACAATGACGGGCTGCTGGAAGATATGCCCGAAAAAAGAAAAAAGGACGGGGCTTTCGTCCGTGTGGGCACAACGCTCTACAAACTTGCAGACATGCCTCTTGTCGGAGGCGGTTTTGTAAGGAAGCGCATCGTGTGGAACAACGAGACGCTCCGTCAGGACTACGGCAGGGACTATTTGGCAACCGTCCCGAAGTATGACGGTTTCTGCACCGTCCCCGACCATGTGAACTATCAGCCCGTAGTAGGCAGTTTCCTCAACCTCTACGAGCCGACGGGGCATCATCCGAAGCAAGGTGCGTTTCCCCATATCGAGGCATTGGCAAGGCACATCTTCGGGGAGCAGTACGAACTTGGCATGGACTACCTGCAACTGCTCTACCTGTACCCCATAGAGAAACTGCCCATCCTGCTGCTCGTATCAGAGGAGCGCAACACGGGCAAGAGCACATTCCTCAACTTCCTCAAAGCCCTATTCGGCAACAATGTAACCTTCAACACAAACGAGGACTTCCGAAGTCAGTTCAACTCGGACTGGGCAGGGAAACTGCTCATCCTCGTGGACGAGGCGCTTCTCGACCGCAGGGAGGACAGCGAGCGGCTCAAGAACCTCAGCACCACCCTTTCCTACAAGGTGGAGGCGAAGGGCAAGGACAGAGACGAGATTTCGTTCTTCGCCAAGTTCGTTCTATGCTCCAACAACGAGCGTCTGCCCGTCATCATCGACGCAGGGGAGACACGCTATTGGGTGAGGAAAGTGGGGAGGATAGAAAAGGACGACACTGACTTTCTGAAAAGAATAAAGGAGGAAATACCCGCCTTCCTCTTTTTCCTCCAGCACCGCACGCTCTCCACGAAGAAAGAGAGCCGCATGTGGTTCAGTCCCGAACTCATCCACACGCAAGCCCTGAGCAGGATTATACGGAGCAACCGTAACAGGACGGAGGTGGAGATGGCGGAAACCTGCCTTGAAGTCATGGCCTGCATGAAAGCCTCCGCTTTCTCTTTCTGCATCAACGACATGCTCCTTCTGCTGAACTGCGCAGGCTGCAGGACGGACAGGACGCAGGTAAGGCGTGTTGTGCAGGATATATGGAAGCTCACCCCCGCCGAAAACACGCTCACCTATACGACATGCCAGCCGAGCTATGACAACATGTGCCCATACACGGAGGTAAGGCGCACGGGGCGTTTCTACACCATCGGCAGGAAGCAGTTGGAGGAAATGCAGGGATAGGGGGAGTGGAAATGATGAAACTCAGCTTTGACAAGTGGCTCGATGAGGGCATGATGAAAACATATTGTACTGATTTCCAGATTATTGAAACAAGATTCATCAATTCATCAGAAATTTCATCACTCCGACTTCTGTGGGAAACGGCAGTGGCATTACAGGCAGAAACGAAACAGGCAGAACATGCTGATATAAGCAGCAGAAAACGGCAGTCATGGCAAGCCGTGCATTCTGTATTTCCAAGCATGCAGGGTGTTCAGACATTCGGGTGCAGTCCAAGTATGCCTTCGGAGAGGCAGGTCCAATCGGCAGCACCGATGGAGAAGCCCACGAGGGGGCTTCAGGTGCAAGGACAAAAGGGAACGGCAGGTGCAGGCACGGTACGGATATTTTTGCAGGGCAGAAAATACCGTAGCTTATTAGGGGATTTTCCTCACGTTTCACTCCGTGTCCGCTAAAAATCCCCCAATAAGCCAACGGGTTGCACCCCTCTGGACACCCCTGCCAAGCCTATCAACATGAAGGAACGGGCACGCCGAAACAGGTTTCAGTTTTCCTCTCACCGATAAAATCAGGAATATAAAAGACAAAGGACGACAACTATAAAACGATAACATCATGGGATATTGTGTATTGCATTTAGAGAAGGCAAAGGGAGCCGACAGCGGAATGTCGGCACACATCGAGCGCACCATCGTGCCGAAGAACATAGACCCCACGAGAACGCACCTCAACCGTGAATTGGTAGAGTTCCCCGACGGTGTGCGCAACCGCACGGCTGCCATACGCCACCGCCTTGACACGGCGGGACTGAAACGTAAGATTGGAAAGAACCAAGTGCAGGCAATACGAATTGTATTGAGCGGCACACACGAGGACATGGCACGCGTGGAGGGTGAGGGCAAACTCGATGAGTGGTGTGCGGACAATGTAAAATGGTTGAGGGAAACCTATGGAGCAGATAATCTTGTTTCAGCAGTCTTGCACATGGACGAGGAAACACCGCATATCCATGCCACTATCGTGCCGATAGTACAGGGAGAATGTAGGAAGCAGAAAAAGGAAGAAAATGTGAAGCGCAAGTACAAGGTAAAAGCACCTGCCCCACGCCTGTGTGCAGATGAAGTGATGAGCCGTGCCAATCTTATACGCTATCAGGATAGCTATGGCGATCACATGGCAAAGTACGGGCAAAAAAGAGGCATCAGAGGCTCGGTTGCCAAGCACCTCTCCACGCATGAATATTATCGCAACCTTATCATACAGGGTGAGGACATACAGGCGAACATCGCTAACTTGTTGGCAAGGGAGGTAGAAGCACGGCGCATCATAGCAGAGGCAGAGAAAGCTAAGCAGGAACTCGCACGCATCAAGGCGGAGACAAAGACGGTGGAACTGAAGAACTCCGCTGCCAGGACTGCCACCGCAGCACTCAACGGAATTGGTTCTCTTTTGGGAAGCAACAAGATGAGCAGGCTCGAAAGCGAGAACAGGCAGTTGCACGGTGAGGTGGCGGAACTGAAAGAGAACATTGGACAGATGCGCACGGATATGCAGAATATGAAGGACAGCCACACCGCAGAGCGATTGCGAGCATCGGAGCAGCATCAGCGAGAAATCGGCAATCTCAGGCGCATCGTCGACAAGGCGAAGGAGTGGTTTCCCATGCTTGCCGAGTTTCTCAAGATAGAAAGGCTTTGCCGTTCGGTTGGATTGTCCGAGAAATACACGGACGAACTCTTGCAAGGCAAAGTTCTCGTTGTTACGGGAAAACTGCGGTCGGAGGAATACAGGCGTTCGTTCGCCGCTGAGAAGGTTCGTTTGCAGGTGGGTAGGACGGAGAAGGAAGGCAAGACCATACTCGACCTGCTCGTGGATAGAGTGCCGATTGCCGCATGGTTCAAGGGGCAGTGGGAGAAAATCAGACAGACGTCCATCCTTTCCTCAAAAGAAAACAGGAGCAAGGGAGTCAGGCTGTAACCATGTCTCCGCATGCTCCTTGTTTTCTGCATCTCATTCCATGACCTTTTCAGGCAAGGTTGCTTCCTTATAAGATATTTCCGCCATGATATGCTCTTCCATGTCATGCTCGTCAAGAAAGACAGGATAGATGAATTTCTCTTCATCCGGAAGTAGGCCGAGCTTTCCTAATTTCCCAAGCCTTTCCAAAGCCTCTTTCTTATTTTTCACTGTTAGGGTGAAATCACGGACAAACCCCTGTTTCTTGCTTTTCAGGCGCAAGTTCGTCGGAATGCCGTCTTTCATGACAATCTCATATACCCCCGAGAGAACGGCAGGCCCGACATGCCGATATACAGTAGGGGTGTAACGGCACAGATAAAAAGAATGCGCTGCGTTCTGGACAAGGAAAAGTCCCGAAACTCCGCTTCCTATTGACCATACTGGGTCTGAGCCCTCGTGAATTTCCAGTAACAGATAAGGCGGGAGGACTTTAACGGTCAGTTGCTGTCTTTCCTTTGTGAGGTTGTCGGTCAGTGAGACCTGAAATTCTCCCACTTGCAGGGCTTGGATTGAAAGAACACCTACATGCCCTGCCTGTTCGGGAGTTCTCGCATAGGCAATTCTAGCATAGTCCTTAAATGCATTGGAATTGCTTATCTGCAAGTCTCCACTGCCACTCGTGATGAACACACGGAGCGTGGAGCCTTGCATGATTTCCCTATAAGGTTTATCCAATTGAAAAGTCAACTTCTTATCCTCATCAGAAGAGGTGCAACTTATTATAAATGCAAACAAAAGGCAGGCCAAAGAGAATCTAAAATATCTACCCATAATAACTGTCAATCATTAGAAAGTGTGAAATGAATTTGGAATTATTTCCTTTGTACCATCGGAAATAAGCGAAGTCTTTGATTATAATGTCCTTCTACCGGTCTTGTATCGAAAGAGAGTGAAGTCTCATTTCTGTCAACCATATAGTATCCACTTGCATATCCTTTCCAACCAAAATTGGCATGAACATAGACATCGTGTGATTTTATCATTGCCTTTAGTTTTGTTGGGGTAGAACGCGTCCGTACCTGATAACCGTCTAAAATCCAGCAATGTCCCCCTTTCTTATTTCCAGAACTTCTTGTTTCGGAAGGCTCCTCATCTCCTGTTATCAACACAGGACAACCGCGGTCTAAAGATGCAATTATTATGGCCGCATCCATATCATATCCTTTATTTCTTTTTCCCAAATTAAAAGTTACTCCCATTGTTTCCAAATATTTATGACTATTAGTCATGGAGGCACCGCCTGTTCCATCCATATTCCATTCTGTTTTGATGCCGTATGCAACATGCTTGCAAAGCAGTGCGACTTGGTGTTGAATATCATCATCCGTTAAGGCATCTATGCCTGCGCGTTCTTTTATTAAATTCCAATCTAAAGTATGACCATATACAGAAGACATCGCCTCATAATGTGCAACAATCTGGGCAATAGCCGTCCCCACACATCCAACAACCTTTGGAATATCATTATTAATATATCCAAGTTCATTATTGTAAGGCCTATTTTGTCCCCATTCTGTACGCAACATGGGCTTAACTTCTTTTACCAAAAATCCCCATTGTTGGTTCAGGTATCCATTGCCCACGAGTAAGAGGTGTTTGGACTACCTTTATTTTTTCTTTCACATCATGATATGTAATGTCATTTGTATGAAAAGCAGTTTTAAGTTTACATAATGTTTTATCATGAAGAGAGTCTCTAATAGCATTATAATAACGCAATTTTCTCTTGATGGCATTTTCTGCTTCCCTTACCATCAAAGCAACACTTTTATTTTGTGTTGTATCCGCTAAATTACCTTTTTCAGCGAATGCAATAACTGTTGCAAACCTCTCATCCCCAGCAACAAGAGCAAACCCTTCTTTTTCTGATAATTTTAACTGATATATAGGGATGGAAGAAACTGTGTCTTCTACGCTTTTGGAAGAAATTCCACCAATATAGTACTTCTTTTCGATGATAGGGGATTGAGATATACTTCTTGTCGCTTGTTTCCCCGAAAAGTCTTTGACAAGAGTTATCGCTTGGTCCTCTGTTATTTCTTTTGGATGTTCAAACGCTATACTAATTAGGGTGTCCAGTTAGATGTTCCGAAAAACAGAGGCTGAAGTCACCCGTCAAGTTGTTAACATAATGCCCTGACATTTAACGTTCCAAGTAACAAAACAGTTCTTTGGAAATTTGCATAACTTATTG